>PKRG01000026.1 GCA_017577575.1 Acidimicrobiia bacterium
CCCTCGGCCCTCTTCGAACTGGTGTCCTCCACCGACGGCGTCACGGACCTCGGACACGACCCCGCGCCGCCTCGCCCCGAGGTCCTCCGCGCCCCCGACCGGGTTCCAGCGCCCGACCCCCTGTTCCCCGACGGGTGGGCGGCTTCCCTCCGGCGCGCCCTCGAAGATCCCGAGGCTCTGACCGAGATCGCACGTGAGGCGGGGCTGGAAAAGGAGTTCGCCCGCCGCGCCCGAGAGTTCCAGCAGCGCCTCTTCGAGTTGAGCGACGTGCCGGCTGATCCCGCCGCTCCGGAGAGGAACACCACGTCGGTGACCGGCCTGGTGGTCTACGCCGCCTGCCCCCGGCGCCACTACTGGACCGAGGTCGACCGGCTCCCCCGCCGGCCCTCCCCGGCGGCCCGCAAGGGGGTGGAGGTCCATCGCCGCATCGAGCTCCACGGGCTCGGTCACGTGCCGATCCGGGAGCTGGACGTCGACGCCTACGACATCCCCGAGGAACCGCAGCGATCTCCCGGTTCCGACCCCTACTCGGCCTACCTCGCCTCACCGTACGCCCAACGCCGGCCGGCGCTCGTCGAAGTCCCGTTCCAGTTCGAAACCGGCGCCGGGGTGACGGTGCGGGGCCGGATCGACGCCGTCTACGCCGAAGACGGCGGGTGGGAGATCGTGGATTTCAAGACCGGGCGCCCCCGTGAGGAACCGTGGCTGGTCGTCCAGCTGCAGGCGTACGCCGTGGCCGCCCGCAGAGTGGACTTCGGTTTGGCGCCGCCCGAGGACCTGACGGTCACCTTCGTCTACCTCGGAGACGGGTGGGAGGCAGTCCGCCACCCCGTCGACGAAGCCTGGCTGTCGGCGGCCGCGGCCTCGATAGAGTCGATGGCCGCCGGGATCGCGTCGGGCCAGTTCGATCCCCGTCCTTCGGCCGCCTGCCGCTCCTGCGAGTTCGTCCGGTTCTGCCCGGCCGGCGCGGCGTGGCTGGAGGAGCAGGCGTGATCGCGGCGGCCCTGGTGGTCGGGTACCTGGTCGGCAGCGCCCCCACCGCCGACTGGCTGGCCCGCCGCCGCGGCATCGACCTGCGTTCGACCGGAAGCGGCAACCCCGGGACCAACAACGCCCTGCGCACCGGAGGCCCGCGCCTGGCGGCCGCCGTGCTCGTCGTCGAGCTGGCCAAGGGGGCGGCGGCGGTATGGGCCGGCCACTACCTGGGGGGTGCCGCCGGGGCGGCCCTGGCGGCGACGGCAGCCACCGCCGCCAACGTCTACAACCCTTGGTTCCGCCTCCGGGGAGGCAAGGGCCTGGCGATAACCGGGGGCACCCTCGCCGTCGCCTGGCCGTCGGCCCTCCTGGTCCTCGTCGCGGTGATCGGCCTCGGTGTGGCCCTCCTGCGCCGTTCGGGGCCGGCCGCTCTCCTGACGCTGGCGGGTTACGTGGCGCTGGCGGCGTGGGGCCCCCTGGGTGGCGGCTTGGTCGACGAGCCCGGATGGCTGATGGCGATGGCGGTCGGCCAATCGGCGCTGATGGCGCCCAAGCACCTGGCCGACACTTTCAGACGAGCCGGCCGTGCTGTGCCTCGAGGATGATCGTCACCGGCCCGTGGTTGGTGAGCTCGACGTCCATGAGGGCGCCGAACTCGCCCGTGGCCACCACCAGCCCGTCGTCCTCCAGCCGCGCCACGAACACGTCGATCAGGCGCCGGGCCATCTCCGGTGGCGCGGCGGAGGTGAACGACGGCCTCCGTCCCTTGCGGGCATCGGCATACAGGGTGAACTGGCTGACTACGAGCACCGACCCGCCGACATCCGCCACCGACAGGTTCATGGCTCCGTGCTCGTCGGGGAATATGCGGAGGCCGGCGATCTTGTCGGCTAGCGCTCGGGCGTCGGCTTCCGAATCGGTCAGCGTCACGCCGACGAGCACAACCAGGCCGGTGCCGATGGATCCGACCACCTGGCCGTCGACCCGCACCTCTCCGCGGGAAGCCCGCTGAACGACTGCACGCATCCCGCCCGATGTTACGTCGCGCCTCCTCATCCGCCGCCCGGTCGGTACGATCACCGGGATGCGGCTGTTGGCGGATGCGCTCGGGATCTCGCGTGTCAGGCTTCCCGCCGAGCCGCCCGCTCCCGAGGCACCGCCGGGACACCGCCTCGTCTTCCTGCTCGACGCCTCCACCGAACTGGAGACGCAGCTCCTCACCGGATGGGCCAGGCGGGTCGCCGGCCCCGACGCCGAAATCCTCCACGTCGAGTCGTCCCGGATACGCCGCCGACGCCGCACCGACCCGAGGCTCGCCACTGTGGTGCGTGACGGCGCCGATGCCTGGTTCGTTCCCCTCCGGGTCGTGTGGCTGCCGGCGGAGCGCCAGGGTCGCCGCACCGTGTCCTGGGTCGACCTCCTCAAGTTGGGAGACCCCCGGGACCCTCGTTGGCTCCGCGACTACTTGATCCTCCTCCTCTTCCCCGACCGCGTGCGCATCGTGGTGGGCGAGGGAGCGTCCGGCGCCTCTCTCGTCGCCGACCACGCCGGCGACCATCGCCCCCTGGACGGCTTCGTGACTCGCCGAGCCTGGCTCGCCCTCGACCGCTCCGAGCGAGCCGAACGCGGCGACCGCTACAAGATCCCCCGCTTCCTCGCCGAAGACATCCTCGGCGACCCCACCTTCCAGGGGAAGGCGGTCGAGTTGGGTGCCCGCCGAGGGCTGTCGCCCCGCCGCTCCCTCTCCCGGGCCCGTTACTACCTGTCGGAGATCGCCGCCACCCACAGCCCGTTCCTGATCGACCTGATCGCCAACCTGATCCACTGGGTGATCCGCAAGGGGTACGGCGCCATCCACTACGACCCGGCGTCGATCCGCCAGATCGCCAAGCTGGGACGTGACCATCCCCTCGTTTTCCTGCCGTCGCACAAGTCGAACTTCGACCGTCTGTCTCTGCAGTTCATCCTGTGGGAGAACGACCTGCCCCCGAACCACACCGCCGGCGGCATCAACATGAACTTCTTCCCCGTCGGGCCGCTCGTCCGCCGCACGGGCGTCTTCTTCATCCGCCGCACGTTCAAAGGCAACGACCTCTACAAACACGTGCTCACCTCGTACATCGACTACCTGGTGGAGCGCCGCTTCCCGCTCGAGTGGTACATGGAGGGGGGACGCTCCCGCACCGGCAAACTGCGGCCGCCCCGCTACGGCCTCCTCTCATGGGTCGTCGACGCGTTCAAGCGGCGGAAGGCCGACGACGTGTACCTGATCCCGGTGTCGATCGCCTACGACCACATCCACGAGGTCGGCGCCTACGTGGCCGAGGTGACGGGAAGCACGAAGGAGAAGGAGAGCTTCGGGTGGGCCCTCAAGTTCTACCGGAGCCTGCGCCGCCGCTACGGAGACATCCACATCCGCTTCGCCGAGCCGCTGTCGGTGGCCCAATCGATCGGCTCCGGAGACGAGCTCGACGTCCAGAAGCTGGCGTTCGAGGTGATGTATCGGATCAGCATGGCCACCCCGGTGACCCCCACCGCGCTCGTCGCCACCGTGATGCTCGCTTCCCGTGGCGCAGCCCGGGACCTGCCGAGCATCGCCGGCGACTGCCGCCAGCTCGCCCGCTACATCGAAGGACGCGACCTGCCGACGACGGTTCCCTCCCTCCCCAGCACCGAGCCCGAAGTGGCATCGACGCTGGATCTGATGGTCGACCACAAGCTCGTGACGCGGCTCCAGGTGGGAAGGCGGGTCGTCTTCTGGATGAATCCCGAGCAGACGCTCCGGTCCTCCTACTACGCCAACACCGTGATGCACTACTTCGTGCCCCGCGGGATCGCCGAGGTGGCGCTCCGCGCCCGCGACCTCGACGGGTTCTGGGCCGACGTGTGGGCTCTGCGGGACCTCTTGAAGTTCGAGTTCTACTTCGCCGCCCGGGAGGAGTTCGAGAAGGCCATAGTCGACGAGCTCGACGCCGAGGTGGCGGACTGGAGAGAGAGGATCGGCACCGGAAAGCCCGTCCAGCTGTCGCCGTCGGTCGCCGACTTCGCCATCCTGCCGTTCCTCGAGGCCTATCAGGTGGTCGCCGACCAATTGGTGGCGACCGAGGGGACGCCCGACCAGAAGCAGTTCCTCGCCGCATGCCTGGACCGGGGAACGCTCTATCGCCTGGAGAGGCGGATCCTCTGCGACGAGAGCGTGTCACAGGCCCTGTACGAGGGCGTGGTGCTGCTCGCCCGCAACCGGGGCTTGTGGGAGGACTCGGACGGCGTGACCGAACGGAGGGAGGAGTTCGCCCGCGAGGTGGAGCGGCTGCGGTCGGCGACGGGCGCCTTCGAGCCGGCCGAAAGGCCCTCGCTCAGGCCCTGATCACGGCGCGGAGCCGCCAGCTGGCGAGGAGGATCAGCCCGCCGGCGTAGAGGCAGAGCACACCCACCTCGGGCAGCACGTCGGCCACCGAGCCGCCCCGGTAGGTGAGGTCGGCGAACCCGTCGAGCGCCCACGCGTGCGGCGTCACGTGAGCGATCGTGCGAAGGCCAGGGGAGAAAAGCTCCAGAGGCAGCATGCAGCCCCCCAGCGCGGCGAGGCCGATGCTGGAGATCACCGATATCCCCGCCGCCTGCTCGGGGTTGCGGAACAGCGTCCCGAGGAGCATCGCCGCCCCGGCGCCGACGGCGGCGAGAGGGACGAGGACGAGGATCCATCCCAGCGGGTCGCCCCAGTCGACCCTGAACAGGATCAGGCTGAAGACGACTATGTAGACGCCCTGGAAGAGGCCGACGAGAAAGCGCGCCATTCCCTCGCCGGCGATGACCGTGGCGGTCGGGGTGGGAGTCGACAGCATCCGGTGGGTGATGCCGAGCTGGCGGTTCTGGATCAGCACCGCCGAGCCGGTCAGGGCGGTGAGGAAGACGAACATCACGAGCATCCCCGCCGCGCCGACGTCGAACTGGCCGGCGTCGGGGAACAGCTCCTCGCCGACCCTCTCCGTCTGCACCTCTACACCGGCCGCCCGGACCGGCGCCACGTCCTCCAGCGCCTCCGTGAACTCGGCGCCTGTGCTCCGGGCGACGATCGCGGCCACGCGGTGGTCGGCGGTCACCTCTGCCACGGCCGCCTCGAGGATCGGCTGGAGGGCACCCGGTTCGTCGGGGCGGCGGACGAACCCGATCTGGGACGCCCGCCCCTCCGAGATGGCATCGTCGAACCCGTCGGGGAAGACGATCCCTGCCGACGCCGCTCCCCTCTCGACGGCGTCGACCACCTCGGATTCGGATTCGACTTCCCGAAACACGACCGAGTCGGCCATCCGCTCCACTATCGCCTCGACGAGGGGCCCTCCGTCGTGGCTGACCACGACCGAAGGGCCGCTCCCCGAACCGAACTGGGCGCCGACCAGGAGGATGATCACCAGGGGGAAGATGAAGACGAAGAAGATGTTCGAGCGGTCGCGCAACATGCGCCGCAGCCCGACGAGGCCGATTTGGACCACTTTCATCCGAACCGCCTCCTCAAGGCCGCGATCGCCCCCAGGCCGCCCACCACGGCGAAGACGGCCAGGGCCGCCAGGGAAGGGGTGATCGACGCCAGGCCGCCGCCGGCCTGGAGCTCGCCGATCCCCCGCATGAACCAGGCATGCGGGGTGGCCAAGGAGGCGATCTCGAGCGCCCGGTTGCCACCGGTGACGGGAAAGAAGCTGCCACCCACCAGACCCATCACCACGGCGATGATCGAAACGAGGTTGCCGGCGGCGTCGACGGTGCGGGCGAAGGCCGTCACGACACCCACCAGGGAGGTGGCGGCCAGCGCCACGGCCACGAAGAGGGCGCCCAGGGCGAGAGGGGGTCCCCAGTTGGCGCCCATGAGGAGGGTGGTCGCCACCGCCAGGATCGTCAGGGCGATGACGGCGAGGACGAAGCTGGTCTGGGCCTTGCCGAGGGGAATCGCCCATCGAGGGATGGGCGCCGCCTCCAGCCGGGCGAGGGTCCCGCCCTGTTCTTCCTCTAGGAGCTCCAGTACCCCGAACTGGACGAGGAAGAAGAGGAAGAAGACCGCCATCGACACCGAGAAGAAGGTGGCGGAGTCGAGCACCCGGGTGGCGGCCTCCACGGGGCCGACCGTGACCAACGGCTCGACCTCGGCGGCCGCAGCCGTCACCCGCTCGATCACGTCGGGGCCCCCACCCCCGCCGGCCAGCACCGCTCCCACCGCCCGCTGGGTGTCGGAGACGCCGGTGGCGAAGGCGGTGGCGATGCTCTCGGCGATGTCGGTGACCGTGGGCGCGTCGACGGAGCCGATGACGTCTACGGTGGCGGGCTCGCCGGCGAACACACGGGCGCTGAATCCTTCCGGCACGACTATCCCGGCCCCCAGGTCGCCGTCGGCCACCCGAGCACGGAGGGAGTCGGCGTCGTCGAGCCGCTCGACCTCGATGATGCCATCTGCCGACAGCGCCTCCATCGCTTCGCCGAACCCTGCGGCGACTTCGCCGCCGTCCTCGTCGACGAAGCCGATCGTGGCGATCGAGTCGTTCCCGAACGCCCCGCCGAAGACGATGCTGAAGATGTAGGCCAGCACCAGCGGGGCGACGACGCCGAGGATGAACGCCGAGCGATCCCGCAGGCGCAGCCGCAGGTCTTTGGCCGTGATCCGCCAGGCAGCTCTCATCAGTCGCGCAACGCCTTCCCGGTGAGGTGGAGGAACACCGCCTCCAGGTCCGGCTCCTGGATCTCGACGCCGGTCACGGTCATTCCCGAAGCGCCGGCGGCCGCGAGCAAGGAGGGCAGCACCGACGAGGCGTCGCGGGCCAGGACGCTGAGGGTGCCGTCGCCGACCGCGGCCTCGCTGACTCCTTCCACGGAGCGGATGGCGGTGGCGGCCGCTTCGATCCCGTCCCTGCCCCGCAGCTCGATGCGGTCCATCTGGCCAACCTGGGCTACGAGCTCCCGGCGCGTCCCCTCGGCGACGATGCGCCCTTCGTCGATGATCCCGACTCGGTCACAGAGGCGCTCCGCCTCCTCCATGTAATGGGTGGTGTAGAGCACCGACATCCCCTCGTCGGCGAGCCTTTCGACCGACTCGAGGATCGAGTTGCGGGACTGGGGGTCAACCCCCACGGTCGGCTCGTCCAGTATCAACAGCTGGGGGCGGTGGAGCAGGCCGATGGCGATGTTCAGCCGCCGCTTCATGCCGCCGGAGTACTCGGACGTCTTGTCGCCTCGCCGCGTCTCCAGGCCCACCGTTTCGAGGACCTCGTCGATGCGCTCGGACAGCTCCGAGCCGCCCATCCCGTACAGGCGGCCGAAGAACCGCAGGTTCTCCTCGGCGGTGAGGTCCGGGTATATGGCGATGTCCTGGGGGACGAGCCCCACCAGGGCTTTCGCCTCGAGCGCCCCCGCCCCCATGGGCCTGCCGAGCACCTCGATCCGGCCCCGGTCAGGGCGCAGCAGCCCGGCGATCATCGAGATCGTCGTCGTCTTTCCGGCGCCGTTCGGCCCCAACAACCCGTACGTCTCGCCTTGGCGGATGCTGAACGAGACGCCGTCGACGGCCTTCAGCTCGCCGAAAGCTCGAGCGAGGTCTTCGACCACTAGGACATCGGTCATGGCTCACCTACCTGTGCGATCAGCTCTCTCAGCGCCGCCAGGTGGTCGGCCAGCGCTCGGCGGCCGAGCTTGGTGGCGACTATCCAAGTCCGGGGCCGCCGTCCTTCGAAGGTCTTGTGGGTCTCGACGTACCCCGCCTCGTGGAGGACAGACAGATGCCGGCTGAGGTTCCCGTCGGTGACGCCGAGCACGTCCCGGAGATGGGTGAAGTCGACCTTCTCCGCCTCGGCTAGCACCGCCAGGATCCCGAGGCGGACCCGCTGGTGGACGACCTCGTCGAGTTGCAGGATCGGATGGCCGGACCGGGCGGTCATGGCTTCATCCACCATGCGTTGGCGGCGGTCCCGATGGCCAACATCCCGCCCAGGCCCCGGTACAGCGCCTCTGGCTCGACGGGCAGGGCGAGGGCCGCGAGGGCCAGGCCGGCGAGGGCCGCCTGGACTAGGGCCGCCCGGCGATGGTGGTCGAGCCAGGCGAACCCGGCGAATCCCATCCCGAGGACGAACCAGGTCCAGCCCGCCAGGAAACCGTGGGAAAAGACTGCTCCTCCGCCGAAGCTGGCGATCCCGATGGCGGAGCCGATCGCCCAGTAGCGCCAGTCGGACCGGCGGGCGAGACGCGCCCCCGACAGGCGCACATCGGAGATGGCGGTCAGGGCCATGGCCACCGGCACGGCGGCCACCCAGTACCACAGGGCCCGAGGGCCGGCGATCGCGGCGCCGGCGAAGACCGCCGCCCAGATCGCGAACGAGATCCAGCTGTGCTCGCCGATCCGAAAACGCGTGGCGCGACGCGCACGTTCGACCTCGGAGAGCAACAGCCGGGCGTCCTCGGGACGCAGGGAGGTCGTGTCCATGCGGGGCCAGCATACGGCAGTCACTTTGTCCTGTAAAGTACTTTGCAGCGCAAGTCGGCCCGCGTCGGCGGGTGCCGTTGCGTGGCCCAGGCGGTAGGCTCAGATGTATGGCACTCCCCCCCGACCTGGCGCGCACTCTCGCCGACGAATTCGTCCATCAACTCCCCGACCTGGACCCCGAAGAGACTCGGGAGTGGCAGGAGTCGCTCGACGCCGTCGCCGCCGAACGCGGGGCGGGCCGGGCGCGGTTCCTCGTCGCCAAGCTGCTCGAGCGGGCGCACGAGCTCGACCTGGGAGTCCCCTCCCCGATCACGACTCCCTATATCAACACGATCCCGGTCGAGGACGAGCCCGAGTACCCCGGTGACGGCGACCTCGAGCGCCGCATCCGCCGACTCGTGCGGTGGAACGCGGCGGTGATGGTGGTGAAGGCCAATCACGTCGAGAAGGGGATCGGCGGCCATCTCTCCACCTTCGCCTCGTCGGCGACTCTCTACGAGGTGGGCTACAACCACTTCTTCCGGGGACGGACCGAGAACCACCCCGGGGACCACGTCTACTTCCAGGGCCATGCCGCTCCCGGCATGTATGCCCGGGCGTTCCTGGAGCGGCGTCTCGACGAGAAGGACCTCGACCGATTCCGCTTCGAGGTGGGCGGGGGCCTCTCCTCGTACCCGCACCCCCGTCTCATGCCGGACTTCTGGGAGTTCCCCACCGTCTCGATGGGGCTCGGCCCGATCTGCTCGATCTACCACGCCCGATTCCTCCGCTATCTCGAGCATCGGGGCATCGACAACGTCACCGACTCGAAGGTCTGGTGCTTCGTCGGCGACGGCGAGGTCGACGAGCCGGAGACGCTGGGAGCGATCTCTCTGGCGGCCCGGGAGAACCTCGACAACCTGATCTGGGTCGTCAACTGCAACCTGCAGCGCCTCGACGGGCCCGTGCGGGGCAACAGCAAGATCATCCAGGAGCTGGAGGCGGTCTTCCGCGGCGCCGGCTGGAACGTCATCAAGGTCATCTGGGGCTCGGGGTGGGACGCCCTCCTGGCGAAGGACGTGGACGGCGCCCTCCTCAATGTGATGAACGAGACCGTCGACGGCGAATACCAGCGCTACAAGGCCGAGGACGGCGCCTACGTCCGAAAGCACTTCTTCGGCAAGGACCCGCGGGCGGCAGCCCTCGTGGAGGACTGGACCGACGAGGAGATCTGGGCGCTGCGCCGGGGCGGCCTCGACTACCGCAAGATCTACGCCGCCTACAAGGCGGCCACCGAGATGACCGGTCGCCCGACTGTGATCCTCGCCAAGACCATCAAGGGCTGGACTCTCGGGCCCGACGTCGAGGGACGCAACGCCACCCACCAGATCAAGGAGCTGACCAACAAGCAGCTGATGCTGCTGCGCAGCCGCCTCCACCTCGAGGACGTGATCCCCGAGGAGTCACTGCAGGGCGACAGCGTGCCGCCCTACTACCGACCCGAGCCGGGCTCACCCGAATACGAGTACCTGATGGAGCGGCGCCGCCAGCTCGGCGGCTTCCTCCCTTCGCGCTCGACCCAGGTGCGTTCCAAGCTCACCCTCCCCGGCCCCGAGCCGTTCCAGGAGATCTACGCCGGGTCGGGCAAGGTGGAGGCATCGACGACCACCGCCTTCGTGAGGCTGCTGCGCAATCTCGCACGCCACGAGGAGTTCGGGCCGCGGGTGGTCCCCATCGTCCCCGACGAGGCCCGCACCTTCGGGATGGACTCCCTGTTCCGGGAGCTGGGCATCTACGCCTCGCAAGGCCAGCTGTACGAGCCGGTCGACCACGCCATGTTGCTCTCCTACCACGAGTCGAAGGACGGCCAGATCCTGGAGGAGGGCATCACCGAGGCAGGCTCGGCGGCGTCGTGGATCGCGGCCGCGACGTCCTACGCCACCCGAGGCATCCCGATGGTCCCGTTCTACATCTTCTACTCGATGTTCGGGTTCCAGCGGACCGGCGACCTGTTCTGGGCAGCCGCCGACGCCCGGGCCCGCGGGTTCCTGCTGGGAGGCACGGCGGGCCGCACGACATTGCAGGGTGAGGGCCTCCAGCACCAGGACGGCCACAGCCACCTGCTCTTCTCGGTGGTGCCGGTGTGCCAGGCCTACGATCCGGCGTTCGCCTACGAGGTCGGCACGATCATCGAGGACGGCATCCGGCGGATGTACGGGAGCAATCCCGAGGACATCTACTACTACATCACCCTCTACAACGAGAACTACGTCCAGCCGCCGCGGCCGGAGGGCGTCGAACAGGGGATCATCGACGGCATCTACCGGTTCCAGGAGGCGCCCGAGGGCGGACGCGCCCGGGCGTCGATCCTGTTCTCGGGAACCGCCAACCTCGCCGCCCGGGAGGCCCAGAAGGAGCTGTACGAGCACTACGGCGTCGCCGCCGACCTGTGGTCGGTCACGTCCTACAAGCGGCTGCGGGAGGAGGCGCTCGAGGTGGAGCGCTGGAACCGTCTCCACCCCACCGCCGAGCCCCGAGTGCCCCTCGTCACCCGCACCCTCCAGGACGGGGAGGGCCCGGTGGTGGCGGTCACCGACTTCATGAAGGCGGTGCCCGACCAGGTCGGCCGGTGGATCCCGAGGGAGTTCGTGGTGCTGGGCACCGACGGGTTCGGCCGCTCCGACAGCCGCAAGGCGCTGCGCCGCTTCTTCGAGACCGACACCGGCCACGTGGTGTTCGCCACCCTCTCGTCGCTGGTGCGGGCCGGGAAGTTGGATCCGAGCGTCGTGTCCGACGCCATCCAGCGCTACGACCTCGACCCCGAGGCCCCCAACCCGGCCTCCATCTGGTGATCGTCACTTGAACCGTCGGGGTGTGGGCCGACTGGATGGTCGGTGGCCACACCCCGAGACGACCGCAAGCCGCGTGACGGCCGGTGGCGATCCCACCCCATCGCCGCCTGGCTGCTGCGCGGGCTGATATTCCTGGCGCCGCTCGGCGCCGCCGTCGGGTCGTCGCTGTGGCTGGCGCCGCGTCTCTTCGCGCCCCGCGGCGCCCTCCAGATCGTGGCATGGTGGCTGATCCTGGTGTCGGCATCGGCCGGCGTGGCGCTGGCGGTCGACCGGCTGGCCCGCCGCCTCCTCCCCCTCACCGCCATGCTGCAGATGACGATGGTGTTCCCGGACCGGGCGCCGTCGCGCTTCCGGGTCGCCCTGCGGTCTTCCAACGTCGCCCAGCTCCGCCGCCGGGTCGCCGAAGCCCGCACCGGCGACACCGACCTGAGCGAGGCGGCAGGCCTGATCATCTCGCTCGCCAACGCCATCAACCAGTACGACCGCCGGCTCCGGGGCCACAGCGAGAGGACCCGAGCGTACGCCGACGTGCTCGCCGCCGAGCTGGGTGTCCCCCAGGAGGGCCGGGACCGTCTCCGGTGGGCGGCGCTCCTCCACGACGTCGGCAAGATCGAGCTGCCCCTCGAGGTCCTGAACAAGCCGGGCCCGCTCTCCCCGGAGGAGAAGGAACTGGTGAAGCTGCACCCGCTGTTGGGGATGAAGGTGGCGGCACCGCTGCTGCCGTGGCTGGGCGAGTGGGCCGAGACCATCGAGCACCACCACGAGTGGTGGGACGGCTCCGGGTACCCGCGGGGCCTCCGCGGGGAGCAGATCAGCCTGGGAGCCCGCATCGTGGCCGTCGCCGACGCCTTCGACGTCATGACCACCGGACGCCCCTACCAGGCGGCGAAGAGCCCCGAGGAGGCGCGCCGGGAGATCGCCCGGATGGCCGGCAAGCAGTTCGACCCGGCTGTGGCCCGAGCCCTGATGAACGTGTCGCTGGGCCGTCTCCGCTGGTCGATGGGGCCGGTGGCTTGGCTGGGACAGATCCCCTTCTTCCTCGACCGGTTGGGGCGGGACTTCGTCACGGTGACGAGCGCGGCCGCCCTGACCGCAGTGTCGATGCTCGGCGGCCTGGTCGGCCTCCCCCTATCGATGGCGCCGGCGGAGGCCGCCGTGACCCGAGAGGCCGCCCCCTCCCCCGACCCCGGCGCCTCCCCCACGCCGACGCCGGAGGCTCCGGGCCCGGCGGTGGAAGCGGCGGCTGCCTCGGGCCCTGCCCGCGTCATCGCCTACGACGACTCGGCGACCACCACCGAGGAGACCGCGGTGACGCTGGACGTCACGGCCAACGACGCCCCCGTCGGGATGACCGTCGACGCCGTCGTGTCCCCTCCGGCATCCGGGCGGGCGGAAGTGGTCGGCTCCACCGAGGTCCGCTACTCGCCGGCGGCTGGGTTCTCCGGCACCGACCGGTTCGAGTACCGCGCCTGCACCGACGGCGGGGCATGCGACGTCGCCGTGGTCACGGTGCGAGTCGAGGGCGAGAACCACGCGCCGGTGGCCACTGCCGACACGGCCCGCACCTCCATCGACACGCCGGTGCGGATCGAGGTGCTCCGCAACGACGCCGACCCCGACGGCGACACCCTCAGGATCTCGTCGATCACCCAGCCCGGCCACGGCCGCGTCACCTCCGACCGCTCGAAGGTCACCTACCAGCCCGCCTCCGGCTTCTCGGGAGAAGACCGGTTCACCTACCGGGTGTGTGACGGTGGGGGGCTGTGCGCCGACGCCGAGGTGGCGGTCGTCGTGGAGCCCTGACCGCCTCTCCCCGACCCGCCTCGGGCTGGTGGCCGCGCCCCGTTATCGTTGGGGGAGGAAATGACGTCGTATGCCGACTTGGTCGCAGCCGCTCGCCGGGACGTGGTCGAGCTCGAGCCCTCCGAGGTGGAGGAACGTCTCGGGCGCGTGACGATCATCGACGTACGGGAGCCCGACGAGTACCAGGCCGGGACGCTCGCCGGGGCGCGCCACATCCCCCGGGGCGTGCTCGAGAGCACGATCGAGGCCCAGGTGCCCGACCGGAGCCAGCCGGTGGTGTTGTTCTGCGCCGGCGGGTCCCGCAGCGTGCTCGCTGCCGCCTCACTCAAGGCGATGGGCTACACGAACGTCGCCTCCATGGCCGGCGGGTTCAACCGCTGGAAGGACGAGGGCCGTCCGTGGGTGTTGCCCAAGGCCCTCACCGCCGACCAGCGTCTCCGCTACAACCGCCACATCCTGCTGCCGGAGGTCGGCGAGGAGGGACAGGCGAAGCTGCTGGAGTCGTCGGTTCTGCTCGTCGGGGCCGGCGGGCTCGGCTCCCCTGCCGCCCTGTACCTGGCGGCGGCCGGCGTGGGGACCCTGGGCATCGTCGACTACGACTCGGTGGACCCCTCGAACCTGCAGCGCCAGATCCTGCACGGGATGGACCGGGTCGGTCTGCCCAAGGTGGAGTCGGCGCGGGAGACCCTGACTGCTCTCAACCCGGACGTGAGGATCGTCACCTACAAGGAGCGCCTCTCCGCCGACAACGCCCTCGAGATCATGCAGGGCTACGACGTCGTCGTCGATGGAGGCGACAACTTCCCGACCCGCTACCTGGTCAACGACGCCGCCCTCCACCTGCGGGTGCCGTTGGTGCACGGGTCGATCTTCAGGTTCGAGGGCCAGGCATCGGTGTTCCTCCCCTACGAGGGGCCCTGTTACCGCTGCATCTTCCCGCAGCCCCCTCCCCCGGAGCTGGCGCCCAACTGCGCCGAGGCCGGCGTGCTCGGGGTCCTGCCGGGCATCATCGGCTCCATCCAGGCTCTGGAGGCGATCAAGCTGGTGCTGGGCATCGGCGACTCGCTGGCCGGCAAACTGTTGGTCTACGACGCCCTGGAGCAAGATTTCCAGACCGTGAAGGTCCGCCGCAATCCCGACTGCCCGGCCTGCGCCGACCCGGACTCCCCGCCAGAGCTGGTCGACTACGACCCCACCTGCGCTCCCCGACCCCGCTCGACCGCATAGGAGAGATCGTGCGCCTGCGGGAGGGGGTGAAAGAGGCCGTGATCCGCCACGCCGAGGCGTGCCTGCCCGACGAATGCTGCGGCCTGCTCGCCGTCGACGCGGTCGGGCGGATCAGGTTCGTGTATCCGCTCACCAACGCCGACCCGTCGCCGACGACCTTCACCATCGCCCCCGAGGAGCATTTCGCCGCCCTGCGCCACGCCGAGCGGCACGGCTGGGAGATCGGCGGGGTGTTCCACTCCCACCCGAAGGGCCCGCCGGAGCTGTCGGAAGTGGACCTGGCCCAGCCCCACGACCCGGACTGGATCCACGTCGTGGTGGGCTTCGTGCCCGAACCGGCGGTCAGGGCCTGGCGGATCCGGGGCGGAGAGCCCGCAGAGGTCCCGATCCTCGCCTAGACGGCCGAGAACCACCCCATCGCCCCCCGGTCGGCGAGGTGGTGTTGATGGGGGTGGAACATGTAGCGCCCACGCCGGGGAAGGCTGAACTCGAGGATGGCGCGCTCGGCCTGCCCCATGGCCAGGGTGTCGGTGCGGAAGGCGGGCCGGTCCCCCATCCCCGCCGGATAGACGTCGAACGTCTCGGCGTGCAGGTGGAAGGAGCCGATCGGCTCGTACTCGGTCATGTTCACCACGTACGCCCGCACCGGCTCGCCGGCGGGCACCTTGATCGGGTACCGGGCGTAGTAGCCGGCGATGCCGTTCCAGGCCGTCACCGCGTTGGGCACCCCCTCGTGCTCGAACCCGCTGAGCACCAGCACGACCTCGTGGGCGGGAGGCCGGCCCCCGGGCGGGTCGACGATGAGCACCCCGTAGAGGCCCCGGGAGATGTGCTCGGCGAGTGGCGGGGTGTGGCAGTGGTAAGGGTGGAGCCCCGCCGGCCCGGCTTCGATCTCGTAGACGAACTCCTCTCCCGCCGGGATCGGCTCCCAGCCGTCCATCTCCGGGCGATGGGCGCCGTGGAAGTGGAGGTTGTGGGGATGGTCGGTCAGGTTCCGCAGCCGGATCCGCAGCAGGTCGCCTTCGGTGGCCCGGATCGTGGGCCCCGGCACCGTGCCCCCGTAGGTCCAGGCCTCGAAGTGGACCCCGGCGCCCACTTCGATGTGCTGTTCCACGACGACCATCTCGATCTCCTGGGTGCCACGGCGGGGAGGCGGCGGCACGGTGATGTGGTCCAGGGTTTCGGGCCCGACCCAGGCAGGAGGCTCGTGGGCGTGCCCGTAGGCAGTGGAGGCGGAGGCGTGCACCGAAGAGTGCCCCAGCCCCTGGTAGCCGTGGTCGGAGGTCTCCGCTTCCGCGGCCTGGACCGAGCCGAATCGGCCGAGGATCGTCCCCCCGACGAGTGCCGCGCCCCCGGTGGCGAGCAGCCGCCGCCGGGACGGGTCGGCCGGTCCGGTCGGTTCGGTCATGGTCAGATGATGCCGCCGATGACCGCCCCGAGACCGAAGATCACCAGATAGGCGGCGAGGCCGCCGAGGACGTACGTGAGGCGCTGCCACCGCGGGATCGGCGAGGCGGAGAACAGGTGGTAGGCGATCACGCCGACGAACGGGATCAGGAGGATCACCGCCGTCCAGGCGATCACCTTCCCCTTGCCGACGTCGTCGCGGCGGGCGAGGTCCCACAAGGCGATGCCGACCCAGGCGGCATACAGGACGAAAGGCAGCAGGTAGGCGTAGAGGCCGAAGAAGACTCCGGCGGCGGATGCGAACAGGACTCCGAACAAGGTCACTCCTCTCGTCTGGTGCACGGTCACATCAGGTGGCAGATCCGGAACGCTGATCGACTCGAGGTCGGGGCGGGCGGCGGCGAACACGTCGACGGCCGGGCGCACCGGGGCGTCGACGGGCATGTTCTCTTGC
This sequence comes from Acidimicrobiia bacterium, assembly GCA_017577575.1. Taxonomy (GTDB): domain Bacteria; phylum Actinomycetota; class Acidimicrobiia; order Spongiisociales; family ZC4RG35; genus ZC4RG17. The sequence goes on from PKRG01000026.1 coordinate 16,157, forward strand.
GGCCCCGGCTTGGGGACCATCTCGGGGGTGATGGTCTCCTTCCAGCCCAGCTCGCTCTCGGCGATGCGGCCCAGCTGCTCGGTGCTGCCGGCGAGCTCGAACAACCAGGGGAGGCGCAGGCCGTCGCAGGACTGGAATACCTCGAGGCCGACCGGGAGCGTGAACGCCGCCTCGTTGCCGGCGAAGCAGTTGCCGGAGGCCGCCGGGCCGGCGAGGGCGATGTCGGCGCGGCCGGAGCCCTCGACGACGTTCTCCGCCACCCGGTTGCCGGCCGACATCCAGAAGTTCCTCGACAGGTTGGGGGTGATGGCGATTCCGTTGGCGGGGTGGTTGACGACCCGGTTGCGGAACACGAGTGAGTCGTTGCCCCCCGCCAGGATGATCCCGTTCCCGTAGCCGGCCCATTCGGAGGTGAACGATGGGGCCCGGGGATTGCCGTTGTCGTGGACGAGGTTGCCGGCGATGGTCACGTCGTGGAACGGCGGCAGCAGCTCCGTGTCGAGGGTGTTGGGGACGATCCCGGCGACGTTGTAGCGCCACACCGAGTCGACGATGTAGATCTCGCCCGACGAGTTGGTACCCGAGTACCCCAGGCCGTTCCATTCCGCCACGACGTCGGTGATCACGGCCTGGCACGGGTCGCACTGGCCGATGTAGAAGCCGGCATCGGCCGACCCCGAGGCGTACGAGTGCTCGATGAGGCCGTCCCCGGAGTCGAAGGCGTAGATCCCGTAGACCTGGTTGTCGACCGACGTCAGGTACGAGCCGCGGTATCCCCGGACGCCGGTCCAGAAGACTCCATTCTCGGTGGCGTTGCGGACGGTGAGGTTCTCCACCGCCACCCCGTCGGCGAAGATGCGGATCCCGTTGGCGCGCACGAACTCCCCGTCGATGATCACCTCGTTGCGGTCCTCGCCCCGGATGGTGACGCCCGGCACCGACACCTGCACCTCCTCGCGGTACACGCCGGGGGCGACGAGGATCAAGTCACCGGGGTCGGCCGCGTCCACCGCCGCCTGGATGGTGGGGTACTCGGCGGGGACGTGACGGGTCACGCCGGTCCATTCGGACGGAGCCTCCGTGGCGGGGTCGCCCACCGCGGCGGGGTCCGGCTCCCCTTGCATCGGAGGCGCACAGGCGGCGAGCAGCACCAGCAGGGCGGCGGAGATCGATCTCGTGGCACGGGCGGTCATGCCGGCTCCTCCACCACGATCGTGCCCGCCATACCCTGACCTTCGGCGGTGCCGTGGTACGTGCAGAAGAAGTCGTACGTGCCGGGGGTGTCGAAGCGGAGGACGGCGTCGTCGCCGTCGTACTGATCGAGGCTCCCGAAGACGGTCTCGGTGGACCAGGAGCCGTCGGAGGCGACGGCGTTGTGGGGGTTGCGGCCGGCGCCGCGGAAGACCACCTCGGTTCCCGCTTCGATGGTGAGCTCGGCGGGCGAGTAACGGTTGTCGAACATCTCCACCACGACGCCCTCGGGCTCACCGGAGCATGCCGCGGCCAGAGCCGACGCTACCAGCGCCAGGATCAGACCACGCCGCCTCATGCCGACGAGCGACCGAACAGCCTCTTGATCCACGACCACAGGGAGGCGAAGAACAACGACAGGCCCTTCACCTGCGTGTCCGCCTTCACCGCCTGCGCTTCGGCCACGGTGGTGGCCGCCAGCTTCGCCTCCAGGCACTCGACGAACTCGCCGATCAGCCGCTTGGAGATCTCGTTGACGAGGCCGGTGCGGCCGAACTGGGCGGCCGGCCCGGAGAGCATCACGTCGGCGTCGATCCTGACGGCCGTGGCGCCGCCCTCGGCATCGGTGAGGGCGTATTCGACCGTCACCTGGCCGCGGCTTCCGCCCCGGCGGTCGACGCCCTTTCCGGTGATGGTGGCCGAGCGCGAGGCGGGGTCGGGGACGATGGTCGCCTCCCCTTCGAAGCTGGCCGTCATCGGGCCGAGCTTCACGGTGACGACCCCGGCGTAGACGTTGTCGCCCTTGTCCTCTTTCAGCTCGGCACCGGGCAGACAGTCGGCCACCGCCGGCACGTCCTGGAAGAACTCCCAGACGTCGGCGATGGGGCGTTCGACCGTGAACTCGTGTTGGATCTTCATGTGCTCAGCTCTCCGGTGGCTCGACTCGTCGTCGGATCGTAACCGCGGAGGCCCGCCGGGCCCTTGCGGTTACGCAGGAACCCGCCTTGCTTGCCCCGCCGCACGGCGAGGATCTCGCTCATGATCGACCAGGCGATCTCCACCGGCCCTTCTGCACCGATGTCCAGGCCGGCGGGGCCGTGGAGGACGGCGCGGTCGTGGTCGTCGGGGTGGCGCCCCCGCTCGGCCAGGTCGGAGAGGAGCCGCTCGAGCCGCTCCCCGGGGCCCAGCACCCCGATGTAGGCGAGGCGGCGGCCCAGGCACTGGTCGAGGTAGTCGAGGTCCCGCAGGTAGTTGTGGGTCATGATGACGACGGAGGTGGCCGGCGACAGATCGACCGCCCGCGACAGCTCCGCGGGCCGCACCTGTACCAGCTGGGCCGCTTCGGGGAACCTCTGCTCCGAAAGGAACGGGCGGCGATCGTCCACCACCCACACCTCGTAGCCGAGCTCGGCGCCGAACCTGACCACGGGAGCGGCGTCGTGGCCGGCGCCGCACACGACCAGGCGTCGGGGAGCCCCGACCACCTCCACCATCACCTGCTCGCCGGCGGCTTCGGTCACCCGGTGCCAGCCCTCGTTGATCGCCTGTTCGGCGATCTCGGCGTACGGGCCTTCCTCCCCGGGACGCACCACTGTGCGCTCGCCCAGGCGGTCGCCCTCGAGGTGGTGGACCAGGACGAAGGGGCGTGGGGTGCGGCGGACCTGCTCCACGAGGCGCGCCACCGACGACGGTGGCTCCACCACCAGGCGCGTCGCCCCGTTGCAGCCGATACCCCACCCCCACACCGCCTCGTCGTCTGCCGTCAGGTCGAATTCGACGACGCGGGGACGGTCGAGGCGGATCACCTCCGCCGCCTCCCGCTGCAGGTCCTGGTCCAGGCAGCCCCCCGAGACCGTCCCCACGCTCTGGCCGTCGGCGCCGACGAGTTGGCGGGCGGCGAGGCCCCGGTAGGTGGAGCCGCGGACCCCGACCACCGTCGCCAGAGCGAAGTCCAGGTCCCTGGCCAGCCAGTCCTGGGCGGCGTCGAGGATCCGGTCCAGCTCGTCGTTCATCGCCGGTGCTCCGTGTCTCCGGCCAGCAGCTGGAGGGCGTGGTCGAGGACCGGCAGGATGGCGGCCAGCGACTCCGTGGCGCCTCTGGGGGAGCCGGGCAGGTTGACCACCAGCGCCGAGCCCACCACCCCGGCGACCGGCCTCGACAAGGCGGCCATGGGCGTGGATTCGAGACCCGCCGCCAGGATGAGGTGTACGAGGCCGGGCGCCGGGCGGTCGATCACCTCGGCGGTCGCCTCGGGGGTGAGGTCTCGGGGCCCGAGCCCGGTGCCGCCGGTGGTGACCACGAGGTCGGACTCTTCGGCGGCGGCGAGGATGGCGTCCCGGATCCGGTCCTCCTCGTCGGGGACGACGCTGCGGGTCACCGAGGTTGCGCCCGCTCCGACGAGCATCTCGGCCAAGGCGTCGCCGGAGTCGTCGGCGCGGGATCCGTGGTAGACGCCATCGGAGACCGTGACGACGTGGGCACTCCAGTCAGCCATCGAGGCGGACCTTACATGGAATCCACGAACGGGGCCCGCAGTGACGGGGGTATCAGGACGCCGCGCCGGAACAGGAACTGCGACACCAGGGCGAAGAAGACCAACCAGGCGAGCGGCAGCCACGACCAGCCCAGCGCCTCGCGGTGGTCGCCTATCCGCACCGTGCGGGTGCCGAGGGCGGCTAGCACGGTGGCGATCGTGAACGCTCCGAAGAGGGGCAGGGACGGGACCAGCCCGGTGCCCCCGTCGGGCAGGAACACGGGCACGGCCAAAAGCGGGCCCACCACTCCGGGTACGAGAGCGATCTCGGCGGTGAAGCGAGCCCGGCCGGAAGGCGTGGAGATCAGCGACTGACGGGAGGCGTACGCCAGGAAAGCGGGTGCGGAGGCCAGCGCCACCGACAGCAAGCCCACTGTCCCGGCGGCGGAGACCACCCATTCGACTCCGGCGGGCAGGCCCAGCGTGGACCAGGCCCGTGAGAGGGGCGAGTCGTCGGTGAAGGGGAGCACCGCCAGCGGCGTGAACCCTTGCCGGAAGCAGTGGAGCACCGTCCACAAGACGGTGAGGCGGGCGGCGTCGTAGCGTCGCGAGGCCGGATACAGGGTGAGGAAGATCGCCCCTGCGATCAGTGACGCCGCCGCTCCGCCGGCCAGTGCCAGGTCGGAGCCTCCCGCCCGGAACAGGACTTCGTTGTGGTACAGGACGGGGGCGCGGCCCGCGATCGCCCCGGCGACGGCCAGGCCCAGGTGGTAGATGACCACGGCGATCACCACGCCGACGCCGGAGGCGAAAGCCGATGTGAGGACGAACCCCGTGGAGGTCCGCGGACGTCGTGCCTCCTCCACGGAGACGGTTTCGGTGTCCACGGCCGGTCATCCTAAACCGGCGTTTCCGATCGTCTACTGTCGTGTCGGCTTGCCCCTCTTCCGCCGCATGAGCCGCTCCAGCGTCTCCGAGCCGGACACCATGGGCGGCGGGGCGGCAGTTCGCTCCGCTTCGGCCAGCGCCTGGTCCACTCGACGGCGCTCCCGGCGCCGTTCCGTCTGCAGGCCCTGACGCCAGTCGGCGACGTCGTCGGTGGTGAACGCCAGCCGCCGGAGGGCCACGTCGACCAGGAACAGGGCGAGAGCGGCGGCGGTCAGCCACCCCGCCATGGGCAGCAGCGCCGCTCCCCGGGTCGGCGCCTCGTCGAACGCCTGCTCCGGAGTGACGCCGACCCGACCTCCGGTGGTGGCGGCGACGGCGTTGATCGTCGCCAGGTCGGGCTGGCGGAAGGCGTATTCCTCGGCGTATCCCGAGACCGCTCCCGCGGAGGACGTGAACCCGGACCCGTCGGGGCGTTCCAGCGTCACGGCCACCCAGTACGGGCCCGGCTGGGTGGCAGCGGCGGTGCCGGCGAATGTCGACTCCCCGGTCTGGGTGAGGGGTATCACCTGTGTCTCGCCGTCGGGCATGCGCACCCGGGCGACCGCGGCGGCGCCCAGCACCGGCTCTCCGGCATCCAGCTCGACCGCCAGGGTGCCTTCTTCGATCCTCACCTCGGGCGGTACGTCCCGGCCGGCGGGGAGCACCTCCCGCACCAGGGTGCCCCAGAACTCCACGAACCCGTCCCATGTCACCCACCCCGACGACCAGCGGGAGGTGGCGTCGGAGGTCCAGGCGGTGGCCCGGCCCAGGCCGCGTTGCCACGTGGCGAGCAGCGGGTCGCCGGGGCCGATCTGGAGGGCGACCGTCGCCGTCGGCTTGGCCCGGGTGGCGACGTATCCGAGGAGGGGCGGCGCCTCGGTGAGCTCGGCGGTGACGGGCGATGGGGCACCGAGGGCGGGCACGAACGTGCCCTCGTTGATCAAGCCCCGGGCGGCGGTCAGCGTCTCCTCCACGAAGATCTCCGGCACCGACTCGAGGTCGGCGCCCGAATAGAACCGTCCTCCTCCCACCTCGGCCATGCGCCTCAGGGTCGAGCCGGGCCCTTCGCCGGTTCCGAGGACCGACAGGGTGATGCCGGCGTCGGCGATCTGGCGGGCGAGCGGAACGAGGTTGGCTTCGTTGGGATCCCACCCGTCGGTGAACAGGACGATGTGGCGGAGGGCGCCGTCCACGCCCTGCAGCTCCTCGAGGGCGGCGCTCAGGCCCCGGGCGAGCTCGGTGTCACCGTCGGCGGCGATCGGGGCGAGTGCCTCCTCGACCGTGTCCGGGTCGGGTCTCCGCTGGAGCGGGAGCAGCCATTCGGCGCCTCCGGCCACCGCCACCACCCCGACGCTGTCCTCGGGCGACAGTGCCTCGATCGCGGCGGCGGCTCCCGCCTTGGCGATGTCGGTCTTCACGACCCCGCCCTCGGAGAACGTCCCGTCCCGGCAGTGGCAGGCTCCCATGGACCCCGAGGAGTCGATCACCAGCACTTCGGCGACGGGCTGGCGGCGGACGAGGTCGTCGGGGTTGGACGAGACCGGGAGCACCGCCTCGATGGGGCTCTGGTGGTAGTCGCTCATCCCGAAGGCGCGGTCTCCTCCCACCACCACCAGGCCCCTCCCCAGGTCCTCCACGTAGGCGGCCAGCGCCGTCCCCTCGGCGTCGGAGGGGCGGGGGTAGTTGACGAGGACGACGGCGTCGTACGAGAGGAGCTCCTCCTCGTCGGGGACGGAGGATCGGAGGTCGACCCCGAGTCCGCTCGCCTCGAGGACGCGGGCCAGCTCGTCCCCGTCGCCTTCGACGCCTTCGATCACCGCCACGCGGGCGGGACCGATCACCCGGTAGACGCCGGCGGAGACGTCGTTCTCCGGCCGGGTGTCGGAAGCGGCTTCGACCGTCACGTCGACGATCTGGAAACCCGCCTCCGGGTTGGCTACGTCGACCGAGACCTCCGTCGTGCCGGGCTCCAGGCGGACCGTCTCGGTGTGCTCCTCGCCAGAGCGGGAGGCGAACCGGACGGTCGCCTCGGTGGCGACGTTGGAGCGGAGGACGGCGGTCACCTCGGCGGTGTCCCCCACCCTCGCCGTCGCCGGGACCCGCACCGTCTCGATCATGACGTCGGCGGAGCGGGCCGTGTCCGAGATCACGAAGTCCACGGCGATGCCTTCGGCGGCGAGCTGCTCGGCCGCTGCCGCCAGGCCCCGGGAGGTGGGCACGGCGTCGGTGAGCACCACTACCCGCCGGGAGCCTTCCGACGGCAGCAGCGACGCCGCCGCACTCAGCGCGGTGGTCAGGTCGGTGGCGCTGCCGTCCACTTCGGTGCGGATGCCGTCGAAGGGCCGCACCGGCCCCACCGCCCGGTCGAGGAGCACTTCGCTGCCGAACACCGCGATGCCCGCCCGGGCGGGAGGCTGGATGTCGGCCAGGGCGGCCCGCAGGAAGTCCTCTTGGGCGGCCCGGGCGTCGGCGCCGATCGATTCGGAACGGTCGACCATGAACAGCACCGATTTCGTCGCCACGGAGCGCTCCAGCTGCGGGCCTGCGGCGGCTGCCACCGCCAGGATCACGGCGAGGATGCGGGCGATGACCGCCACCCGGTGCTGGCGGGACGGGACGGTGCGCTTGCCGCTGACGGCGATGAACCAGACGGCGGCTACGACGAGCGGGATGGCGGCGAGGGCCCACGGGCGGTCGAACCTCATGCCGTCACCTCCCTGCGGCGGAAGCGGGGCCGTTGGTGGCCGACCCACCATTCGAGAGCCATGAGCGCCAGGGCGGCGGCCACGATCCACGGGGACCACTCGCGAACCAGGAACCCCTCGTCGGCCGACGCCCCGGGGGCAGGGGCGCCGACGATCTCCCGGCTGGGGCCCGACGACTCCGAGGGCACGAACCGCCGTACCGCCACGTCCGATGAGGTGACGTCTCCCTCGGCGTCGACGTAGTCGATGCGGTACACGCCGGGCTCGTCGGTGTCGAAGAAGGTGGCGGCATCGGGAGCGACGTCCTGTGTGTCCCCGGAAGGCAGCGTGACCCGGGCGCGGTGCCCGACGGGAGTGAGGAGGGCGATGGGAGTCCCGGCCGGCTCGGTGGACACCGACACGGCGTCGCCTCCTCCCAGCCATTGGAGCAGGTTCGCCCCGAGGATCGGGAAGGCGACCTGGACGGGGAGGTTCGAGTGGGTGAGGTCGAAGGTCGTGTAGACGACGCGGTGGCCGTTCACCTCACCGAGGAGCACCAGGGGCGTCTCCCCCGAGGACACCAGCGGCAGCCAGGTGAGCGTCTCGGTGTGCTGGGCCTCGGCCACGACCGTCTCCGACAAGTCCACCCCGTCGAGCACCGGGTCGCCCGGCCGGGCGAAGGTCACCGCCAGGTTCCTCTCCAGGCCGACCAGGTCGATGCCCTCGGGTGTGGTTTCGGTGCGGATGAGCCAGGTGGGGCGGTCGATCTCCGGCAGCGGGCCGCCGTCGACGATCAGCAGGTCGGCTTCGTCGGCGTCGGCGATCGACACCCCGGGTGTCGACTGGAGGAGGGCGGTGAGGAACGGCGAGCCGGCTCCCACCACCGCCACCCCCCGGTCGGCGCCTCCGCCCACGACCAGGTCGGCGCGATCGTCCAGGGCCAGTGCGTCGTCGGCCCCGACGAGCCGCGCCGTCACGACGCTCCCCGGGGTCGCCGGCACCGGGAGCACCCGCTGGGCGGCCGACAGCCCATCCACGGTGATCTCGGTGCTGCCCGCCGGCAGCCCGTCGATGTCGATCGCCACTTCCACGGTGCGGCGGTCGGCGCCGTGGTTCTCGACCTGGACGAACACGCGGATCGTCCCTTCGGTGGAGGGCTCGGCGTCGAACCCCGAGATGGCGAGGTTGGAGGCGTGGTCGTCGAAGACGAGGTGGGTGGCGCCCACCACGGGCTCCTCGGGGAGCGGCGCGGCGCCGCCGTCGGAGAAGATCACCACCGACGTCTCCCGGTCGGGAGCGGCGAGCCCGCGGGCCAGCCGCAGGGCGGTGGACAGGTCCTCGGCACCACCTCCCGGCCGGAGGGAGCGGATCGCCTCGGCGACGGCCTCGGGGTCGGAGGAGAAGGCGATCCTGACCGAGGGGTGCGGGCCGGCTTCGACGACGCTCGCCAGGTTCGCTTCGGAGACGTCCTCGGCGAGGTCGAGGGCGGCGGCCTGGGCCTGCTCGAACCGGCCGGCCATCGCCATCGAGCCGGAGGTGTCGATGACGAACACGGTGTGCGGGCCGAGGACGGTGGCTTCGGCGATGAAGGGCCGCGCCAGCGAGAGGACGAAGAGGGCGAGGACCACCAGCTGGAGGACGAGCAGCCACGTGAGCTTGAGCGGTCGCCAGGGAACCGCCGACGACACGGGCTCCCCTATCTCCTGCCACAGCATCGTCGAAGGCACCCGCTCGGGCCGGCGCTTCGAGCGGAGCATGTAGAGGACGATCAGAGGCCCGGCCAGAGAGGCCAGGCCCAGAGCGGCGGGGACGAGGAACCTCACCGGACGACCTCCCGGCGCGCCAAACCCTCCAGGGCGCGTTCGGCGGCGTCCGGCCCCGCCTCGACCAGCAGGTAGTCGAGCCCGGCGCGCCGGGACCGCCGCGACGCCTCCAGGGCGAAGTCCTCGACGGCCTTCTGGTAGTTGCGGACGGCCTCCTCGCTCATGGAGACGGCGAGCCTGGTCCCGGTCTCGGAGTCGACCAGGTCGAGGTCGCCGGCCAGCGGCGGGTACAGCTCCTGGCGGGAGAGGACGTGGAGCACCAGCCCGCCGGCGGTCGGAGCGAGCCCGTCGAGCACCCCCCGCCATTCCTCCACCAGCAGGTCGCTGACCAAGACCACCGCCCCTCCGGAGGCCGCCAGCCGTCGTCCCAGTGGGCGGAGGCTGGCGCCCCCGCCGGCCGGGCGCGACTCGAGCCAGCTCTCGAGCAGGGGCCACGCCGCCAGGTGGCGGCCGGCGGGCCCCTGGATCTCGGTGCGGACGCCGTCCCCGGGCACCGCCCACAGACGCACCCTGTCCCCGGAGGCGAGCCCCATGTAGGCGACCATCGCCGCCAGGGTGCGGGCGCTAGTGGCCTTGTCGTGCATCTCCATCGACCCGGACAGGTCCACGACGATGTCCAGGGGCAGCTCCTGCTCGGCCTCGAACTGGCGGACCATCACGATCCCCAAGCGGGCGCGGAGGTTGTGGTCGATGCGGCGGTAGTCGTCGCCCGGCTGGTAGGGGCGGTAGTCGGCGAAGTCGAGGCTCTCGCCGAGGCGGGTGGAGCTGTGGCGGCCGGCCCACTGGGCCGTGACTCTTCCCCGGACGCCGAGCGCCAACCGCTCGAGCTGGGCGCGGAGACGGGGATCGAGGAGCATCAGTGGGCGGCAGCGGACGCCGGCTGGTCGGAGGATTCCACCGGCTCGGGATGGGCGGCTACCACCGCCTCGACGATGTCGTCGGGGGACACGCCGTCGGCGAGGGCGTCGTAGCCGAGGACGAGCCGGTGACGGAGGGCCATCGGGGCGAGGGCCCAGATGTCCTCCGTGGCCAGGTTGGGTCGCCCCTCCATGAGTGCCCTCGCCTTTCCCCCCAGCACCAGCGCCTGGGCGCCGCGGGGGCTGGCGCCGTTGCGGACGTACGTCTTGACCATCTCGGGGGCGATGGGGCTCTGGGGGTGGGTGGCCTCGACGAGGGTGGCGGCGTAGCGGAGGAGATGGTTGCCGGCGGGGAGCTGCCTGACGAGGCGGGCCATCCGCAGGAGCGTGTTCCCGTCGAGGACCGGCTGTGGCTCGGGCTCGTCGCCGGCAGTGGTCCGCCGGAGGATCTCGACGAGGTCGTCGGCGGGCGGGAAGGCGACGATGGCCTTGAAGAGGAACCGGTCGAGCTGTGCCTCCGGCAGCGGGTAGGTGCCTTCCTGTTCGATGGGGTTCTGGGTGGCCATGACCAAGAACGGCCGGGGCAGGGGGTGGCTGTCGCCGCCCAGGGTGACGGACCGCTCCTGCATCGCCTCGAGCAGCGCCGACTGGGTCTTGGGAGTGGCTCGGTTGATCTCGTCGGCGAGGAGCAGGTTGGCGAAGACCGGACCCTCGTGGAACACGAACTCGTCGCGCTGGAGCACGTTGGTGCCGAGGATGTCGGCGGGCATCAGGTCGGGAGTGAACTGGATCCGGCCGAACTCGACGTCGAGGACCTTGCCGAGCGTGGCGAGGAGCTTGGTCTTGCCGAGGCCCGGAACGCCCTCGAGGAGGACGTGGCCCTCGCACAACGCGCCGATGAGGACGGTGTCGACGAGATCGCGCTGGCCGACGATGATCTTTCCCACCTCGGCGCGCACTGCGGCGATGGACTCGGCGAACTGTTGGGGCGTGATTTCGTCGTTCATGGGCTCCTCATGGTTGGAGATTGGTGAAGTAGTCGCGGACCACGTCCCGCACCGCTGGCGGCACCACCAGCGAATCGAGGGACTGCAGAGCCCGCTCCTGGTAATCGGCGAACCTGTCCGTGTACGGGACGAGCGGCAGGTTCTGCACCCCGCCTCTCCCATCTGTGAGGCCCTGGACTTCGCCGGAGTCGTCGCCGCCTCCGAGCTCCACCCGCTCCCGTTCCCCGAGGGCGTCCCCGATCGGATCGAAGACCCCCGCCCGGTCGGGTGCCACCTCGGGATCGTCGTCACCCGACCCGCCGGAAGACATACCTCCGCTTCCGGTCCCGCTCCCCTGCTGTCCGCCCTGCTGGCCGCCGGCTCCCTGGCTGCCTCCTCCCCCTCCTCCGCCTTGGCCCTGTCCCTGGCCCTGGCCTTGACCCTGTCCCTGGCCCTGACCCTCACCTTGGCCCTGACCCTGTCCCTGTCCCTCACCTCGGCCCTGGCCCTGGCCCTCTCCTCGGCCCTCGCCTTCGCCCTCTCCGGCGAGACGGCGCTGGGCGTCGCCGAGCTCGCCCGCGGCTCGGGCGAGCGCCTCCTGGTCGGCAGCGGCCTGATGGGCCCGTTCGGTGACCTCCGCCGCCCTCTCCAGGGCTTCGGCGGCCGCGGCGCGGTCTCCCTGGCCGGTGGCCAGCCGTCGGAGCGAGTCGGCTGCATCTCCCAGAGCCTGGGAGAGCTCGGGATCGACACCGGCGAAGTCCTCGGCCCGCGCCTCGAGCTGGGCGATGGCGTCCGCCAGGTCGGGCTGGTCTCCCGCCTCGAGCCGGGACGCCAGATCCCGCATCTGGGAGGCTGCCGTCTCGCCTTCCCCGATGGGCTGCTGGCGGAACGACGCCTCCAACCCCGCCAGCCCGGTCCGCTTGGCCAGCGCCGCGGGGTCCAGCGCCTCGGTCAGCTCCTGTCGGGCCTCCCCCAGCGCCTCGAGGGCCGCTTCGATGTCTTCGGCCTGGCGGAGGTCGGCGACGAGCTCTTCGAGCGTGTCGGAGACAGTTTCGGGGACCTCCTCCGCCAGCTCCTCCGCCCGGTCGGCCTCCTGGGCGATCGCCTCCCGGGCGGCGCGGCGTTCGGCGAGCGCCACGTCGGCAGGCGCCGGAGTGAACACCAGGGCGACCAAGGCGACGACCGCGAGCCCCGACAGGGACAGGACCCGCCGGTCGGGGACCAGGGTGGCGATCCCGCGCACATCCCGGGCCTCCGCCCATGCCGCCGCCTGGGAGATCTGCCGCTCGACCAGGGGGCCCGCATCGGAGCGCTCTGCCAGCTCCAGGGCGGTGGTGACCCGGTCGTAGCCACCCAGGCGGCGGTCCACGGCGATGGCGGCGCGCTGGGCGCTGGGGCGACGCAGGAGCGACCACACCACCGCCGCCACCAGCGCCACGCCGGTGAGCCCCAGCGCCACCGGGTCGGCCCATTCCACGACCCAGTGGCGGGCGACCGCGGCGAGGGCCGCGCCGAGGGCGGCGGCGGCGCCGACCCAGCCGGCCATGCGCCGGGTGAGGCCGGCGGCGACGAGCCGCCGTCTGGCGGCCGCCACGATCCGGCGGATCGGCTCAGGTGCCATTCGCCCTCCGCAGGGGACGGATACGCGACGCCGGCGCCGTCACCCGACGGGTCGCCCCCCACAGCGCGCCCACCACTATCACCAGGTATATCCCCACGGTGAACATCCACACGGGCGGGCGCCGCAGGGGCAGGGCGCGGGCGGCGTCGGGACCGAGGTCGACGCCGAAGCCGAAGGCGTCGTAGCCCTGTCGCTGCAGCAGCAGCACTTCCACGATGTCGAAGGGGGTGCCGCTGACGCCGTCGGTGCCGAGGGGGTGGACCGCCGCCGAGACCATCCCCACGTAGGGGTTGGGCAGGACTGACACGATCTCCCGCCCCTGGGCGGGGAATCCCGTGCCGTCGTGGACGAGGAGCAGCTCGCCGGCCATGGCGGCCAATGTGATGAAGGCCAGCACGAACGACCAGGTGTAGGCGGCGGCTACGGCGCCCCGCGAGGAGCGGGCCCGAGACGACGCCCAGATGCCGACGCTTCCGAGCATGACGGCGGTGAGCAGCACCATCCCCAGCCCGGCGAGGAGGTCGGTGATCCTCACCCCGCCGAAGAGGAGCGGGACGGCCACCACCGGCGCCACCGCCACCAGCAGCAGCAGGAAATACGACATCGACGACCACAGCTTGCCGAGCACTATCTGGAGCGCCGACAGCTGGGTGACCTGGAGCAGATGGAACGTCTGGCGCTCTCGCTCCCCGATGATCGACAACGAGGTGAGGCCCGGGACGATCATCACCACCCCGGTCATGAGCAGGAACAGCATTCCCTCGTAGATGAACCTGCCCATGTAGCCGCCGGCGACTGCCTGGCCGAGGCCGAAGGCGTCCTGTGCGGCGTACTGGGCGATCACGTACACGAGGTATCCGATGAGGCCCACCCCCAGCACCCAGAGGGTGACGAAGAGGGGGGCGCGGCGGCCCCGGAACCGCTCACGCACCTCGCGGGCGAGGACGGGATTCAACGAGAAGCTCACTCCGCCTCCTCCTCCTGGGTGAGCTGCAGGAACAGCTCCTCCAGCCCTGCGGCTTCCACCCTCCACTCGTAGACGGTCAGCCCGGCGCCGACCAACTCGGACAAGAGGCCCGCCGACGTGTCGTCGTCGCCGGCGAGGACGAAGTCGAGGCGCTGGCGCTCGACCGAGGCCTCCGCCACCTCGGGATGGGCGCCGAGCAGGTCGAGGGCTCGGTCCACGTCGCCGTCGGCCAGCCGCACCCGGACCCGGCGCGACCCGGTGAACGCCCCGCGGATCGCTTCCATGTCGCCTTGGGCCTTGACGACGCCCTCGTCGATGACCCCCATGTGGGTGCAGATTCCCTCCAGCTCGGACAGGATGTGGGAGCTGATGAGGATGGTCTTGCCCATCCGATGGAGCTCGGCGATCAGCTCCCGGAGCTGCACCCTCGCCCGGGGATCCAGCCCGGACGCCGGCTCGTCGAGCACGAGGAGCTGGGGGTCGTGGATGAGGGCACGGGCGAGGGACAGGCGCTGTTTCATCCCCCGGGACAGGGTGTTGACGTCGGCGTCGGCCTTGTGCGACAGGTCGACCAGGGCGAGGAGATCGAGCACCACGCCCCGGCGTCGGGCGGGCGGCACCCCCTGGACGGCGGCGAAGAACTCCAGGTACTCGTAGGCATTGAGGCTCTCGTAGAACCCGAAGAAGTCGGGCATGTAGCCGAGGTGACGGCGCACCGTCTTTGGGTCTCTCTGGGGGTCGGCGCCCGCCACCTGCACCGACCCGCCGTCGCGGGCCAACAGCGAGCTGAGGATCAGCATGGCGGTGGTCTTCCCGGCGCCGTTGGGCCCGATCAAGCCGAAGACGCTGCCCTCCGGAACGGTCAGGTCGAGGCCCCGCAGGGCCATCACGCTCCCGTAACGCTTCTCCACGGACCGCAGCTCGATCACGACGCCTCCCACACGAGGGACAGGTCGGCGGGGCTCATCGGGTTGTCCCCGAACTGGTTCTCGCCGATCAATCGCACGTACACCTCCCCGTCGGGGGAGACGGCCTGGGGCGGCAAGGGGTCGGCGACCTCGAACGGCTCGAACGCCTCCGTCTCCCAGTTCCAGACTTCGTACCCCGCCGGGGCCACCCCGAAGCGGTGCTCGGCCGCCAGACGCACCTCCAGCGCCGGGTCGGGTAACCGGAACCGCACGGTCATCTCGTCGGTCGACACCACCTTCTGGAACCCCCAGTCGAGCCAGTTGATGAACCCGACCCCGACCACGCTGGCCGGCGCCGACGAGGACGAGCCCGATTCGGCGTCCCCCGCCTCCAACAGCACCAGTGTCTGGCCGGGGATCTCGGTGGGCCCGTCCGCGACCGACACCCCCGGCTGGAAATCGCCGGTGATGCCCACGAAATAGATGGAGTCGTCATTGGTCTTCGTCCACAGCACCTCGCTCAAGGGCCAGAGGCTGTTGGCCAGGGCGGGATCCTCCCAGATCCGGTCGCGGTTCATCAGGGCGTCCACGAAGGTCATGCCGAAATCACCTCCTGCCCGTGGGACCGCCACGGATGCCGAGGAGCCGGCAGCCAGCTCCCCGCTTCCGAGCGTCGAAGAGCTCCCGTGGATGGCGCCCCACGCCCAGAAATCGAACGGCGACCGGTTCTCGACCGTCAGCTGGCCGTCGACCACCGTGACGACGGGGAGGGGGATCCCCGGGTCGGAGCGGAGGATCCCCACCCCCGTGAACCCGAGCTGGTCCAGTTCGAGGGTGGCTGTTCCCTCTCCTTCCAGACGCAGTTCCGTCGCCGCCGACCCGAACAGGGACGGCTCGGGGAACACGGTCCCGCCATCGAAGGTCAGGCGCCTCTCGCCGGCGACACCGGCGGCCACCATGACCGCCGACTCGGCGACCACCCCGCCGTCGTCGACGACGACCGAGGCATGGGTGAGGTTGGTGCCGGCGATCCGCTGGCGGCCCGCCACCCAGAAGCCGGCGACGGCGATCACCGACAGGGCGGGGATCGTGACCCACGCCCAATCCCGCTTCCCGATACGGGACAGGACGAAGAAGTTCACGGGCCCGACCACGACGGCGAAAGCCAGGATGGCGCCCAGCAGCCACGGGATCTCCGGCACCTGACGCGACCCCGCCTCCGATGCCGACCGCAACAGGGCCGTCGGGTCGTTGAACTGCCAGCCGGGCATCGTGGCGAGGTCGAGGGGGACCGGCCGGAGGATGGCAGACCAGTCGGAGTCGCTGCGTGAGGCCAGCGACTCCACGACGATCACAGCTCCGTTCCCCTCGGCCCGCCGGCTCACGCCGTCCGGCCCCATCGGCACGGTGGGGCCGATCGAGGGCGCCAGCGAGGCATCGACGACGACCGCTCCCCCGCCGTCCGCCCACTCCAGCGCCGCCTCCAGCGCCGCTTCGCCTCCTCTGCCTATCACGAGGTAGTCGACGACTGCGAGTTGGGAAGGCGTGATGTCGTCGGAGACGGCGAACGCCACCACCGGACGCCCCGTGACCACGCCGCGGACCCTGCTGAGGGTGTCGACCAGCTCCGGAGCGCCGACCACGCCCACCACGAGCTCGGATTGGCCGGGGTGGCGGATGGCGACCTGCTCCCGGGCGATGCGCTCGCCGTCTCCGGCCAGGACCTCGAGCTGCAGCCGCGACCCGTCGGCGAGCGCCGGGATCGTGAGGTCGTAGCGATGCTCCGAGCCGGCCGGGACCTCGATGGGCCGCGAGACGGAGATGCCCGCCCCGCTGACGCGCATCCGGCCGCTGATCAGCAGCGGGCTGGAGATCGTGACCGATATCTGGGTCGGCTGGTCGGGAGGGCTGTACCCACCGAGGCCGACTTCGACCGAGAGGTCCGGGCCGGACGGCGCCTGGCTGGTCTGGGCAGCCACCGCCGGGTGGCCCGGCCTCGTCGACAGGGCATCGGTCGATTGGGTATGTGAAGCCAAGGCAGGCACCACGACGAGCGCTGCCACGAGAAAGATTCTGACCACGGGCATGAGACGTCCGGAAAGACTCGCAGGTTCCCTCGCCGTGGTCTAGCGATACCCCGCCCGATGCCCGGGCGCGGTGCGGCTCAGGAGTAGTAGGGGTTGGTGCCGGCGGTGTGGTCGGTGACGTCGACCACCTGGCCGAGCTCGGGGATGGCTTCCTTGAGGATCCGCTCGATGCCCTGGCGCAGGGTGGCCGCCGCCAGTCCGCAGCCCTGGCACCCGCCCAGCATCCGCAGGTAGGCGGTGTCGCCGTCGACCGACACGAGCTCGGCGGCGCCGCCGTGAGCGGCGATCGCCGGGTTGACCTGGTTGGTGAGGACCTGCTGGACCTTCTCGGCGAGGGGGCCGGTGAGGTCGCCCTTGGGGGCCGCCATCGGAGGCGGCGCCGGGGTGTTGGGGTTGTTCATCGTCAGCCCCTGGGGCGACAACTCCAGAGCCGCCCCCTGCAGGTTGGGAACGTCGGCTTCCGGGATGATGACCGCCAGGTCACCGTGGTACTCGAGACGCTCGTCCTCGGCCCGGTCGGCGACGGGCACGAAGGCGAGGTCGTAGTTGAACTGGAGCCCCATCACCCCCCGGATGGCGATCCGCAGGGCGTACTCCTCGTCCCCCGGCTCCTGATCGCGCAGTGTGATGATCATCTCGAGCGCGTCCGGGGCGATGCTCATGACGCGGGTGGCCGTATCGGTGCTGGCGTGGGTGGTGGTGGATTCGCTCATCGGTCAGCCCAGTGTACCGGCCCCCGGGTATTTCACACAGCGCCGTGTTGGAAATCTGGGTCAGATCGAGAGGACCCCGTGGATCTCCTCCATCCTCCGCACCCGGTCGATCGTCACGTGGCTCGAGCCGTCGAGGAGGGCTTCGGTCTCGGCGATCACGTCGGGGATGGGGAACAGCTTGATCCAGGTGTCGCTGGTCGGGATCCCGTTCTGCTCCTCGATGTTCCATCCGGCCATCACGTCGGTGTGGCCGTCGAGAACGGCGTTGACGGCAACGAGGCCGAACCGGCCGGCGATGAGCCGGTCCCGGAAAGAGGGGTTGCCGCCCCGGACGATGTGGCCGAGGATGGTCCCCCGGATCTCGATCTCGTCGGATCCCATCTCCTGGCGGACCCGGTCCACCAGCTCCTCGGTGGGGATCTGCACGCCTTCCGCCTTGAGGATCAGCACCCGCCGCTTCTCCCGGGAGGCATCGAAGCTCTGGTGGAGGACGTCGACCACGGCTTTGACGATCTCGTCGGGGCCCCGCCCTTGCTCGGGGAGCAGGACGGCGTCGGCGGCGGTGGCCACGGCGGCGGCCATCGCCAGGTAGCCCGAGTTGCGCCCCATCACCTCCACGATGAACGCTCGGTGATGGGAAGCCGCGGTGTCGGAGATCCGGTCGCAGGCCTCGACGATGGTGTTGAGGGCGGTGTCCACCCCGATCGACTCGCGGGTGAGGCCGATGTCGTTGTCGATCGACGCGGGGATGCCGACCACCCTGACGCCGTGCTCGAGGTACAGGTGGTGGGCGCCCTCCATGGTGCCGTTGCCGCCGATCACGATCAGGCCCTCGAGCGAGTACTCCTCGTAGGTGGCGGCGGCTTGGGACCGGCCCTCCCGGGTCATGAACCGGGGCGAGCGGGCCGTGCCGAGGACGGTTCCACCCAGCCCACCGGCGTACTCGACGTCGGGCATCGGGCTGAGCGCCGCCCCCTTGCCGGCCCGGCGGGTCAGCGGCCGGAAGCGACCGTCGATCAGCCCGTCGAATCCGTTGATGATGCCCCACACCGGCGTATCCCGGGCCGCGGCGACCTTGGCCACCGCCCGGATCGCGGCGTTCATGCCGGGGGCATCTCCTCCGCTCGTCAGTACTCCGATGGCCACGTAACCAGGGTACCGCCCCGAGACCCGATCGGTGATCAGGCGGCGGCGTCGCCGATGACCTCGGCGATCCGCTCTTCGTCGAGTGTCTCTTCCTCGAGGAGGGCGGCGACGAGCCGTTCCAGGGCGTCGCGGTGCTCGGTGACGATCCGACGGGCGTCTTCCAGCGCCTCGGACAGCAGGCGGGCGACGTCCTCTTCGATCCTGCGGGCAGTCTCCGGCGCCAGGGGCTGGGCCTGGTCGTGGATGAAGATCGGCCCCAGGCTCCCCATGCCGTAGTTGGTGACCATCTCACGGGCCAGCTGGCTGGCGGAGGCGAAGTCGTGGGCGGCGCCGGAGGTGATGTCGTCGCCGAGGAGGATCTCTTCGGCCGCCCGCCCACCCATCATCGCCCGCAGCGACGCCAGGGCCCGTCGGCGCGTCATGAAAGAGCCCTCGGGAGGGGTGAAGTGGGTCACGCCTCCCGCCTGACCGCGGGGGACGACCGACACTTTGTGGGGCCGGTCGGCGTCGGGCTGGACGTAAGCGCAGATGGTGTGACCCGCCTCGTGATAGGCGACGATGCGGCGATCGCGCTCGGTGGGCACGGCGGAGCGACGCTCCAGGCCCAACACGATGCGGTCGAAGGCCGCCTCCAGGTGGTCGTCGGTGACCTGGCTGTCGGCCGTGCGGGCGGCGAACACCGCTGCCTCGTTGACGAGGCGCTCGAGATCGGACCCGGAGAACCCCACCGTGCGGGCGGCGAGCGACGCGACGTCGATGCCGGGGGCGGCTTTCACGTTCTGGAGATGGATCTCGAGGATCCGCTGGCGTCCGGCCCGGTCGGGCAGCCCCACGTGGATGTGACGCGTGAACCGGCGCAGCAGGGCCGGGTCGAGCACGTCGGAGCGATTGGTCGCCGCCATGACCACGATCGGCTGCCGGTTGCTGCGGAAGCCGTCGATCTCGGTGAGGAGCTGGTTGAGCGTGCTCTCCCTCTCTTCGTTGCCGTTCCCGACGGCGGCGCCGCGACGCCGCCCCACCGCGTCGATCTCGTCGATGAAGATCACCGCCGGTGCCGCCTTGGCGGCCCGCTCGAACAGGTCGCGCACGCGCTTGGCCCCGACCCCGACGAACATCTCCACGAACTCCGAGGCCGAGACGGCGAAGAACGGAACCTTCGCCTCGGCGGCGGCGGCGCGGGCCAGCGCGGTCTTCCCGGTCCCGGGGGGCCCTTCGAGCAGCACCCCGCGCGGGGGTTTGGCGCCCAGGCGCTCGAACCGCTCCGGATCCGACAGGAAGTCGACGACTTCCGACACCTCGACGATCGCCTCGTCGAGACCGCCCAGGCGCTCGAACCCGAAGTCGGGGACGTCCGCCGGCCGGGTGGCGCGAGCCGAGACCGCCACCCCGCCCGAACGGGCCCGGGTGACGACGAACCAGGCGACGAAGGCGAGCAGCGCCAGCGGCACCAGGGTGGCGGCGATGTCGGCCGCCGAAGACTGCGGCGGCTGCACCCGGAAGTCCGGGGCGTGGACCCGCAGCTGAGCCAGGAGAGACTCCTCGGCGGCCTCGAGGTACCGGTAGCGGTAGGTGAAGGCGCCCTCTTCGTCGTGGCCGGTCCCCCACACCGTCCGGGTGTTGGGGCTGATGTTCACCTCTTCCACGGCGCCGCTGGACAGGGCGGCCATGAACTCGGTCTCGGTGAACGTCACGGTTCGCTCCCTCGAGGCGAAGACGGCGACTACCGAGACGACCACGATCCCGGCGGCGACGACCAGGAGCCAGGGGCGGCGGCGCAGGAACGCCACGAGGCGACGGAGCCGGGACTCACCCATGGCGGTCCCTCGCCGTCGGGAACCGTTTGCAGGAGGAGATGGTGGTGGACATGCTGGGAACTCGGATTGCTCTGAGGACGGGCGGTCGGACTCGGCCCATGTCGGCCCTCTCACCGGCCGCGGTGACCGAGGGGCCCGGAACGGACGTCTCGGACGAAGGAGAGTCGACTTCCTAGATCGCCATCCCGGCGGGCGGACTTGAGCGAAAGTACCCCACCTGGCAACTCACACAAAACCGGTCGTCCGGGCGGGCACGGGCGTGTGCCAACATCGGTCCCATGCAGTACCTCACGGCGGAGAAGATGTGGTCGATTCCCCGTGTGGGCGCCCCAGTGGCGGTCGGCGACCACACGCTGATCGTGCCCGTCACCGAATACGACCCCGACACCGACGACCCGACCACGACCCTCTATCGGGTGGACCCCGGCGCGGGCGAGCTCCGCCGCTACGCCTCGGGCCGGCTGTCGTCGGTGGCGGCCTCCCACGACGGATCCCGCATCGCCTTCCTCAAGAAGGTGGGCAGCCACGACCAGGTGCACGTCCAGCGGCTCGACGGAGGCGAGCCCGAGATGGTCACCGAGCTCCCGCTCGGGGCGGTCGGTGTGCGATGGATGCCCGATGGCCGCCTCATAGCTCTCGCCACCCTGTGGGCGGACCATCCCGACCTCGATGCCACCCGGGCCCACGAGAAGGACGAGAGGGTGACCGCCCGGGCCACCGAGAACGTCGTCTACCGCTACTGGGACTCGTGGCTCGATCACGTCTACCACCCGGTGGTGATCGACCCCGACTCCGGTGATGTGGTCGATCTCACCCCGGGATCCACTCGGTTCTGGCGGTGGCCCAACAGCTTCCAGCCGATCGACGACATCGACGTCTCCCCCGACGGCTCGTTGATCGCTCTGTGCATGGACGACTCGGAGCCGCCCCACCGGGACGTCAGCTGGTCGATCTTCCTGGTGCGGCCCGACGGGACGGAGCCGAGGCGAATCGACGCGGGGCGGGTGGGCAACAGCCATCGGCCCCGTTTCACCCCCGACGGGAAGGCCCTGGTCTACGGGTACCAGGAAGAGCCCGATTACTACGCCAGCCCGATGCTCCTGTTCCGCCACGACCTGGAGACCGGGGAGGAGCGCCAGCTCCTGGCCGGCTGGGACCGCTCGCCGGAAGGATGGACTTTCGCCGCCGACGGGTCCCTCCTCTTCGTCGCCGAGGATCGGGCCCGCTGCCGGCTGTGGCGCCTTCCCGAGGGCGCAGACGGGCCCGACGCGTTGACCTCGGACGGGTGGGTGACCGATCCGGTCCAGACCTCGGATGGGACGGTCTACGCCCTCTCCCACTCCCTCACCTCCCCTCCGGAAGTCCACCGCATCGGGGATTCGGCCTCACCGGTGACGTCGTTCACCGCCGAGGCATGTCGGGACCTGCAGATGGGCGAGGTGCGCGAGATCCATTTCGAAGGCGCCGACGGAGACCCGGTCCAGATGTTCCTCGTGGACCCGCCGGGTGCGGACCCGTCTGAGGCGCTTCCCCTCGTGCACATGATCCACGGCGGGCCCCACGGCTCCTTCGGTGACGCCTGGCATTGGCGATGGAACTCCCAGGTGGTGGCCGCGTCGGGCTATCGCGTGGCGTTGGTGAACTTCCACGGGTCGACCGGCTGGGGCGACTCCTTCGCCCGCTCCATCCACGGTGCCTGGGGCGATCTCCCCTACCGGGACATCGAAGCCGCCACCGACCATCTCGTCGCCGCCGGGCTGGCCGACCCGGAGCGGATGGCCGTGACCGGCGGCTCCTACGGCGGCTACCTGGTCGCCTGGATCACGTCACAGACGGACCGCTACGCCTGTGTCGTCGCCCATGCAGCCGTGACCGACCTTCCGGCCATGTACGCCAGCGACATCGTGCGGAGCCTCGAACGGGCATTCGGATCGGTGCCCTGGGACGACATCGACACCGTCAACCGGTTCAGCCCCATCGCCCACGCCAAGGGGTTCTCCACGCCGACGTTGGTGATCCACGGCGACCGCGACGCCCGGGTGCCGGTGGACCAGGGTCTGGAGTTGTACGGGATCCTGGCCGCCAAGGGGGTTCCCGCCCGGTTGGTGTCCTACCCCGACGAGAACCACTGGGTTCTGCGCCGATCCAACTCGATCCGCTGGTACGCCGAGGTGCTGGGATGGCTGGAGCGATGGCTCTGAACCCTCGAGTTCGAGTTGAGGTCGAGGTCTTACGCGCAGATGTGCGCGTAAGACGATTTTGTCATTCATGACGGTGGTGATCTTCTCCGGTGGCGAGCCTCTCCCCTCCTCCCTGGCGGGGGAGATACCCGACGACGCCTACCTGATCGCCGCCGACTCCGGCTTGGACACGGCGTTGTCGTGGGGCCTCGACGTGGACCTGGTGGTGGGGGACCTGGACTCGGTGAGCCCGGAGGGACTGGCGGCCACCAAGGCCGAGATCGAGAGCCATTCCCCCGACAAGGACTCGACGGATCTCGACCTGGCGTTGACCGCGGCGTTGCGGCGCGACCCCGACCGGATCGTGGTCATCGGGGGCCAGGGAGGCCGCTTCGACCACCTGCTGGGGACGATTCTCTTGCTCACCTCCGATCGGTGGGCGGGCGTGGATCTGGAGTGGGTCGCCGCCCGCGGCCGGGTCCGGGTCATCCGCGCCGGCGTGACGCTGCACGGGACGGTCGGCTCGCTCCTCACCTTGCTGGCGGTCCACGGCCCGGCGGTCGGGGTGACGACCACCGGGCTGCGTTGGAATCTGGACGACGCCACCATCCACCCCGGGTCGACGTGGGGCGTCTCCAACGTGTTCACCGCCCCCGTGGCGACCGTGCAGTTGCGCAGCGGGCTGCTTCTGGCGGTGCAGCCCGACGTGGCGTGATCTACAGGCCGGCGGGGATGGCGGGGTCGAGGTCGGTGTAGGAGGCGAGGTACTGGCGCCGCTCGGTGGTCAGGCGCTCGACGAGGCTCTCGTACTCCAGCCCTCTCCCCTGCCGCTCGTAGAGCCGCCGGGGCTGCAGCAGCTCGATGTCGTCGACGCCCGGCACGGAGGCGGCCACCTCGTACCCGAAGTCGGGGTCGGTCTCCCACTCGATGGCACCGGACACGATGGCGCTGACGATCGCCGACGAGTCGGAGATCCGCACCTTCTTGGCCCGGTCGTCGCCGTCGCCGGCCGCCCCGACCTGGCCGGTGTTCATCAAGTACACCTCGAGGTCGGGCATGGTGTCGAGCAGCTCCAGGAGGCGGTTGCCCTGCCAGGCGTCGTCGTTGAAGAAGAACGGGTTGGTGCCCGGCACGCGCAGGCTCTTGCCCGCCTCGGCGGCGCCGCCGGCAGAGGTGCCCTTGGTCTCGCCCAGCATGAAGTAGGCGGCCGCCTGGTCCCGGCTGAGCCGCGCCACGGCGGGGATGATGTGGTCGGAGCGGTTGAGGATCAGCAGGTACCGGGCGGGGGGCACGTCGAGCGGGCTGCGATGCTCGATGTGTGACAGGGGGAACGTGCAGCGCCCGTTGGCGGTGTAGCTGTCGTCGAAGAAGTCGACCTTGCCGTCGGGGCCCACCGCCACGTTCTCCAGCCAGGCGTCGCGGTGGGTGGCTCCGGCGTAGATGGTCGGCTCGTCGTCGGGGTCGAGCCCGAACGTCTTGGCGAAGCACCCGTTCTCGGTCGTGTAGATCTTCCCTCCCGGCATGAGGGCGACGAAGTCGTCCTGGACCGGCAGCGAACCGAGCTGGCGACGGAACGTGGTCGTCGTCTTGCCGGTGCCCGACAGCCCGATGATGAGCATCGAGTGCTCTTTGCCGTCGGGGGTGTTCTCGGCGGGGAAGGTCTTGAGCCCGGCATGGAGCGCCAGGCCCCCTCGGTCGTAGACGAGGCGGTTCCACATCCTCAGGCCGCCCATCTTCGACTCCCCGAAGTAGTCTGATCCGAACACCCGGGTCACCCAGTTGTCGAGGTCGACGATGATCAGGCGGTCGTTGGGCTTGCCGGGTGCGGGCAGCCCGGGGGTGTAGACGACCGTGAACTCGGGCCGCCACTCGTCGTCGGGCGGGAAATAGAGGTGGCTCTGCATGGCGGCGATGTTCGCCTGGGTCTTCTCTATGACGAGGCGGCACCCGGTGCGGAACTGGGGGTCGGGGCCGATATAGCCCTCGATCACGATCACGTCCTTGTCGGCCAGGTACTCGTTCTGGCGGCGGGCCCACTCGGCGGCCTCTTCCCGGCTGATCCGGTTCTTCTCGATGTCGACGTCCGACACGAAGAACGTCGAGGGGTTGAGCCGGCTCGTCACCTCCGACTGGTAGTTGATGTTGTCGAACTCGGTGACGCTGACCCGGGGCATCAGCTCGAGCGCCCACTGCCGGAGCTCTTCGGCCGACGGGTTCTCGGCTACGGACCTGGCGGCAAACACATCGGTCAAGCCACTTCTCCTCTCCAAGTGCGCCGATGGTATACGGCTGCCGCCGGTGGGCTGGCAGGGGCCGGTACGAGTGGGCGATCTTCGCTCCCGCCGACGGCTCGCCGCTCAGGTGAACACTTCGGGATTTGCGCAAGCCGGCATAGGCCGCCCGGCGAGCGCCGCCTCGAGGTTTTCGATCGCCATCTGGGCCATCGCCCGGCGCGTCGACACGCTGGCAGACCCGAGGTGCGGCACGACGAGGACGTTGGGCAGGTGCAGCAACGGGTGATCGGCAGGCAGAGGCTCCGGCTCGGTCACGTCCAGGGCGATCCGCAGTCTCCCCCGGCGCGCCTCTTCGGTGAGGGCGTCGTGGTCGATGAGCCCGCCCCGGGCGATGTTGACGAGGGTGGCGCCGTCCCGCATCCGCGCCAGGGCGCCGGCGTCGATCATGTGGCGGGTGTCGGGAGTGAGCGCCGCGGCCAACACGACGTGGTCGGCCCGGGCCAACAGCTCCGGGAGGGACACCTTCTCGGCGGGGAACGGAAGCTCCTTCGGGCCCCGGGATGTGTAGAGGACCCGCATGTCGAAGCCGAACGCAACACGCCTGGCTATGGCCCGGCCGATACGGCCCATTCCGACGATGCCGAGCGTCGTCCCCCACAGGTCGCCACCGAGCAGGTAATCGGGGTCCCACTCCCCCACC
>PKRG01000027.1 GCA_017577575.1 Acidimicrobiia bacterium
GCCCAATTCGACGCCATTATCGGTGACGGCCTCCATGGAGAGGTAAATGTCCGTGTCTACCGTGCCAACGAACCATGACGCTTCTCGAGATCGAGCCGAACGCCGGGCTTCCGACCTGGACGAAGCAGCAGTGTTGAATCGGAGCGGTTCTTCGAGACCGACCGTTGTGTTCCTCTGCGTCCAAAATGCGGGTCGGTCGCAGATGGCGGCCGGTTTGATGCGACAGCTGGCTCGGGGGCGGGTCGACGTGTTCTCGGGTGGTTCGGAGCCGACCGACGAGGTGAATCCGTTGGCGGTCGCTGTGATGGCGGAGAGGGGGATCGACGTCGGTGCTGAGCGGCCCCGACCGTGGACGATCGAGACGCTCGCTGCCGCCGATGTGATCGTGACGATGGGTTGCGGGGATGCTTGCCCGGTCCTGCCGGGGAAGCGATACATCGATTGGGAGATCGACGATCCCGCCGGCCAGCCGATCGAGAAGGTGCGGGCGATCCGAGACGAGATCGAACGCCGGGTCACCGCGCTGCTGGCAGACTTGCTGCGGAACGAAGTCAGCTGAGGGTGGGTGCCGGTTGGCGGCCCAAGACGGTGCGGACGAACTCGGCGCGTTCGGGGGCGATCGAGAACCACGCCCACTTGCCCCGCTGTTCCCGGGTGATGAGACCCGCTTTGGTCAGGACCGACAGATGGTGGCTCACTGTGGCTTGGCTGCGGTCCAGCGGGTCGATCAAATCACAAGCGCAGATCTCACCTTCCGGCACCGAAGCGATGATGCTCAGCAGCCGCAGCCGTATGGGGTCGGCCAGCACCTTGAAGTCGCCGGCCAACTCCTCGGCTTCTGGAGGTGAGAGCGCCTGGTCGGTGATGGGTGTGCAGCACGAAGGCGTTTTCACCCACTCGATTCTACACATTGACGCGCATCGATGTATTGCGTATG
This sequence comes from Acidimicrobiia bacterium, assembly GCA_017577575.1. Lineage (GTDB taxonomy): Bacteria > Actinomycetota > Acidimicrobiia > Spongiisociales > ZC4RG35 > ZC4RG17. The sequence goes on from PKRG01000027.1 coordinate 938, forward strand.
CTTCGATGACCGTCGATATGAGAGGACCGGAATGAGCGAATCGACCGACATCCGGGAGAAGGTGCGCCAGCGCTACGCCGTGGCTGCCACCTCCGGGTCGTGTTGCGCCGGCGCTGACTGTGGACCAGTCGACGCGAGCCTCGACGTGGACCTGACTGCCGGCGGGTACTCGGCCCTCGAACTCGAGACCCTGCCGGACGGCGCCAAGGAAGTCAGCCTGGGATGCGGCAACCCGACTGCGGTCGCCGACCTGAGAGAAGGGGAAGTGGTCCTCGATTTGGGGTCGGGAGGCGGCATCGACGTTCTCCTCTCCGCTCGGCGGGTAGGGCCGACCGGCTTCGTCTACGGAGTGGACATGACCGACGAGATGCTCGAAGCCGCCCGCCGCAACGCCACCGACGCCGGAGTCACCAACGTCGAGTTCATCAAGGGATACATCGAAGACATCCCCCTCGACGACGCCACCGTCGACGTCGTCATCTCCAACTGCGTCATCAACCTGTCCGCCGACAAGCCCGCTGTGATCTCAGAGATCGCCAGAGTCCTCAAGCCAGGCGGCCGCATCGGGATCTCCGACGTCGTCGCCGCCGACTCCCTCACCCCCGAAGAACGCGCCGAACGAGGCTCCTGGGTCGGATGCATCGCCGGGGCGCTCTCATACTCCGAGTACCGCCACCTGCTCGAAGAAGCCGGGTTCGTCGACATCACCATCCAAGCCACCCACCAGGCCACAGACGGGATGGACTCGGCCATCATCAACGCCACCAAGCCTGCCGAGCAGTCATCGGGTTGAGTGTTCGTCGGTGGATGCCGACGAGGTCGCGTAGACCATTGGAGGCCAATCCCTGGGCCATCGAGAAGCTGACCCTCGGCGCGCACTGGAGCGCGCCGAGACTGGGCGAGACCGTCCTGCCAGCCTCAGGCTTCGAGCCGGTCAGCGGCCGGCGAGGTGTCACAGCGAGCCCCTCTGTTCGGTCTTCGAGGGTGTACGACGACAGGAGTCACCTCCATGACCAGCTATCGACCCGCACCCACGAAGAACCTCGAACCCAGGCCGCTGAAGCTGACCATCGTGGCCGCCACTGGAGGTACCGGCCAACACCTGCTGTCTCAGGCACTGGCTGCAGGCCACGACGTCAGCGTCGTGGTGCGTAACCCCGACCGCCTCGCTGAGGACGTCCCGAGCTTCCGAGTCGACCTGACTGAACCCGATCCCGTTGCTTTGAAGACTGCAGTCGAGGGAACCGATGCCGTGCTCTCGGCGCTGGGACCGAGAGGCAACGCCGAAGCAGGTGTTGCCTCCACCGGCACCCGGGCGATCATCGCCGCCATGCAGGCGACGGGCTCCCGGCGCCTGATCGTTGTGAGTTCCGAGTCGATGACGACGATTCCGTCCCCCGGGAGACCCCGCCCTCCCAAACACGACCCGGGTGAGGGATTCCTCCTGCGGTATGTGATCGGTCCCCCGGCACGGCGCATCCTCCGCAAGCAGTACGCCGATCTCGGCCTCATGGAAGATGCGGTTCGCGAGAGCGGGTTGGACTGGACGATCGTCCGTCCCGCACTCTTGAACGACCGCCCGCCGACCGGTGCCTACCAAACCGCAGTAGGACAGAAGCCGAAAGGTGTTTTCCGGATCAGCCGGGCCGACCTGGCCGGCTACATGCTCCGGATCGTCGGCCGGCCCGACACGTTCGGGCAAGCCATCACCATCGCCCAGTGACCCGAGCCTCGAATCTCCGATCGGAAGCCTGTGGCTTGGTGGTTCACGACGAGTGTGGGGGTCAGGGCCGTTCTCCAGGACGGCGATCCCCCATGGTCAGGTCGCCTTCGAGGATGCTTTCAGCCGGGTGGGTTTTCGTCTCTCTGGGCAATCAGATGGGAGCCATCCGACGGTCGCTCTCGAGAGCTCACGGCCGCCTCCGGGGTGGTCTGGCAAGGCGCACTCGAGGTCCAGTCGCCTGGCTGGGCGCGGTGCCTTTGCGCCTCGGTCGTACACTCGCCGTCATGACGGACCGAACCCGCAAGCGCATCGAGTCGGATTGCGTCTTCTGCGGGATCGTCCGCGGGGCCCTGCCTTCGACCACCATCGCCGAGACCGAGCGTACGGTCGCCTTCATGGACATCAACCCGGTGACGGCGGGTCACGCTCTGGTCGTCCCGCGGTCACACGCCACCGACCTGCTCGACGTCGAAAGCGAGGACCTGGCTGCGTGCGTCGAGCTCGCTCGAGAGGTTGCCCGACGGGCCAAGGATCGGCTCGGGGCGGATGGCATCAACCTCCTCAACTGCACGGGAGAGGCGGCCTGGCAGAGCGTGTTCCACTTCCACATCCACGTCATCCCGCGCTACGCCGACGATCCCGGGAAGGACGCCATTGGGCTGCCGTGGAGAACGCTCGCCACCACCCCCGAAGAGACCGCACGGATCGGCGAGCTCTTGTCGTGAGTCCCGACGAGGTCGTCGCTAGGCGCCAACCTCTCGCGAGGTGTCGTCGTCGAGAACTCCGGCCTGCGATGCCCTGAGGCGCGTCAAGGCGAGCCGGGTCAGCGTGACCGCCGCGATCAGGCTCAACGCTTCGAGCACGAGATGCTGGAGGTCGGGCCCCATGCGTCCTCCGATCTCCGGCAACACATGGATGGTGCGCTGGTACCTCGCCCAATGATCCCGGGCCCCGCCGAACAGGTACGGCACCCACCAAGTCTGGAGCTGCAGCGCCAGCCACACATAGGAGTAAACGGCCCAGAACGCCGCCACGTACCACCTCGGGAACACGAGCACCGTGACCATTGCCAGCCCGAAGGGGACGGCTCCCGAAAGCGTACTGGTGGTCTGATCGCCGGCGAGTTCCAGGTCGTTGAGCGGGAACAGGTCGACGTGGTTGGTGACAGCGAACCACGCCAGCATCGCGGCGATGGCGACGACCGCTGGCCACGTGACAACCCGCCGGTTGCGGCCGATGTCCGAATCCATGCTCATGGCTCTATGGGTACATCCGCGGGGAGGCGATGTTATGTTCGACGCGGCTGGGTCACTCGTCCGACGGTTGGGGATTCCGGTGGATCGAGTACCACTCCCGGTGGGAGGTGCACTCACCGGAGTCGTTGAACTCGAGCACCAGGATCCCGTCCATCTCGATCGTGGTTCCGTCCACCTCGCCGACCTCCACCCACCAATGAGCGACGGTGGGGAAGTCCATCGACAGGATCTGGAATCGGTGACCCACCAGTTGTCCTGCCCCCGCCGTCCACCGCTCCACGATCTCGCGTCGTCCCTTCCATGGAGGAGCGAACGGATCCACCGCGTAGAGGGCGTCCTCCGCGAACAGAGCCGCCACCAGACCGGGATCGTTCGTGCGCCACGCTTCGAAGTAACGGTCGAGCCAGGCTCGAGCATCGTTGGCCATCGCCCGATGATGCCGCATAAAGATGGTGCCAGCGACAAGGCCCGATGATTTCCCGCTCCGTTCGGTGTCATCACCGGAAAGCACGCGATACAGGAGGCGCAATGGGCAAGCTGATCGTGACCGAGCTCATGACCCTCGACGGCGTGGCTCAAGCCCCTGGCGCCCCCGACGAGGATCGGGAAGGAGGGTTTCCCTACGGAGGGTGGCAGGCGCCGCTCGAGACCCCGGAGTCCGGTGGCAATGTCGTCTTCGAGGAAGCGTCGACCATGGACGCCCTCCTGCTCGGACGCAAGACCTACGAGATCTTCGCCGCCTATTGGCCGTTCGCGCCTGACGAGATCCCTTTCACCGGATTGCTCAACCGGGTTCCGAAGTACGTGGCGAGCAGGACTCTTCGCCAGCCGCTCGAGTGGACGAACTCTCACCTGATCTCCGGCGAGCTCTCGGGCGCCGTCCGCGACCTGAAGGATCGCTACGAGGAAGTGCATGTGATCGGGAGCCTGAATCTCCTGCAGTCGCTGCTGGGGCACGGATTGGTCGACCGGCTGAATCTATGGCAGTACCCGATCGTGCTCGGCGCCGGAAAGTGGGTGTTCGCCGAAGGTGTCGTGCCGACCGTCATGCACCTGGCGGAGTCGAAGGTGTACCGCAGCGGACTGCTGCACCTGGAGTACGAGCCCGCGGGCCCGCCGAGCTTCGGCCGCGTCGACGCCGAGCACGTTGAGCGCGGTCCAGACGGGTAGGGGCGCCGAGCCGGCGTCGTTCAGGCTCTGACTTCCTCGCCAGGGTCGGCTCTGCGGCTGGTGAACGGGTTGCAGAACGTAGCATTAATACTACGATCTGTGGCATGAGTAGGCGGCCACGTAGTGAAGCTGACATCGTCTACAACCGGATCGCCGTGTTGCGGGCCGAGCGCGACGTCACCCGCAAGGACCTGGCCGATGAGGTCGGCGTCCACCCGCAGACGATCGGCTACATCGAGCGCGGCGAGTACAGCCCGTCGCTCGCCTTGGCGCTGCGCATCGCCCGCTTCTTCGGCCTTCCGGTCGAGGCTGTGTTCTCTCTGGAACCCCTGCCGCCGTTGAGCGAGACCGTGTATGGGAGGACCGGATGACTGATCGTTCCGCAACACGAGACATGGAGAGGAGCTATCTGGCCCGGAGGTACGACGACGACCGCTTCGCCTGGACGAGGACGAGGCGCGTTCGGCGCCGCCTCGTGGTGGCGGAGGCGGTCCTGGTGACGGCTCTCGTCGTGGTCACTTTCGCCGCCGCCGCGGTCGGTGCCGAGCGGGGCTGGCTGGGTTGGCCGTGGACCGTCGCCCTTTTGGGGTTCGTCCCCCTCCACGGGCTCCTCAACCTGGGCATCCGCGGCCTGTACGACCGCAGCGGCTCGACCATCGACGAGCACCAGCGGCGGCTCCGCGACGAGTCCTACATCGCCGTTCGCTGGCCGGCCACGTTCCTGACGCTGGGCGCGGTGGTGGCCGTGTACGTCGCCGCATGGATGGGCGACGCACCCCGCGGCCTGATGGCCGGCTTCCTGTTGTGGTTCCTCGCCATCCTCGTGCCGTACTGGCACCTGGCTTGGACCCTTCCCGAAGAGGCCTGAGGTCAGCCGCTCCGTGCCAGGGCCCAGGCGGTCATGGTGTCGATGTAGCCCGGCGCCCACTCCCTTTCGCCGCCTGGGCCCTCGACCATGATCCAGTGGTCCGCGGCCGGGAACACGACGACGGTGACGTCGCGGTTCCCGGCTGCGGCCAGTCCTTCCCGGAACACCCGCTCACTCTGCGCGACCGGGACCAGGGGGTCGTTCTCGCCCCAGATCAGAAGAGTGGGGCACCGCATCGACTCTACGGCCGGGAGGGGATCGTGGTCTCCGATGAGGGCGAAGAACGACAGCAACTCCGGGTCCGTGAGCAACTCCTCGTGGAAGTACCGGTAACGCGGATCGTCCACCGCGAGGTCGGCGGCGATGCCCGCCGGCGGGTCTCCGCGTCGCAGCCGCTCGACCAAGCTCCAGTAGGCGGCGGTGGCCCGCTCGATCGCCTCCTGCGGCTCGCCGGCCATTCGCATCCGCTGCTGCAGGCTCACCGCCTCCTGCTCGAAAGGGCTCACGCCTGCCGACGACACCAGCATCGCGAATGCCACGGACGGATCCTGGCCGGCGGCCAGCGGCACGACCCAGCCCCCTTGGCTGGCTCCCCACAGCCCCACTCTCCGGGGGTCGACGCCGTTCTGGCGTCGCAGCTTCTCCAACGCCGCGGCTGCGTGGCGCGCTCGGTCGGGGATCGTCTGGCTCCGCCAGTCGCCTGCGGTGTCGCCGCAGCCGGGCTTGTCGTAGGTGAGGACGGCGAAGCCGGCGTCGAGGAACCAGGGAGGCTGAGGTCCGAAATCGTGGCGGTGGGACGGCCCGGATCCGTCGACGAACACGACGCCCGGCACCGGGTTCGAGGCCGTGGCAGTCGCCGGGAGGCGGATGCACACGGCGACGTCGAGCCCGTCGACGTCCATCTGCGTTTCGATCTCGCCGACCTCCATGCCCAGCGAGTGATACCCGTCGCGCTGTGCCCTCGCAACGAAGAGACGCCGGTGTGTTTGGATGGCGGCATGGGCCCTGCCGACCGTCGTCAGGCGGATGCCGTCACCGAGCAGGTGGTTCGAGTCCTCGAGGAAGCGCTCGTCGGCGTGTACCTGTACGGGTCGGCCGTCCTGAGCGAGCTCCGGCCCCACAGCGACCTCGACCTCCTGGCCATCGTCGACCGGCCGACCACCTCCGGCCAGAGGAGGGCGCTCCGCGACGCCTGCATGGAGCTGTCCGCACCGCCCGGCACCCAGGGGGCCGGCCGGCCGGTCGAGCTCACGGTCGTCCAGGCTCCGAAGCTGCGCCCGTGGGCCTGGCCGCCGGAGAGGGAGTTCCAGTTCGGGGAGTGGATGAGAGGCGATTACGAGGAGGGCTTCGTTCCCCGGCCGGGCGCCGACTACGACCTCGCCGCGGTGATCGCCACCGCCTTCACCGCCTCGGAGCCGCTCGTGGGCCCGCCACTGTCCTCGGTGATCGACCCGCCGACCCACGCGGAACTCGTGACGGCCATGCTGGAGTCGCTTCCCGCGTTGCTCGCCGACCGCGAAGAGGACACGGTCAACGTCCTCCTCACCCTGGCCCGCATGTGGCACACCGTCGAGACGGGACGGGTGACCAGCAAGGACGCGGCGGCGCGGTGGGCGATCGAGCGGCTCCCCGAGGAGATGCGCCCGCCACTCGAGGCAGCCCGGGCGATCTATCTCGGGTTGTGAAGTCGGCGCGGCCGGGTCAAGAGGTCTCCCGGGCGACGAGCGACACGCCCAGCGAGACGTCACGCCTCGTCGCCGACGGATCGGACAGGCGCTCGAGGAGGAGCTGGATCGCCACCAGCCCCGACTCCTCGAAAGGCTGCTCCACGGTCGTCAAGCCGATCGCCTTCGCCAGATCGGAGTTGTTGAACCCGACGATCGCCAGCTCTTGGGGGACCTCGATCCCCAGCTCCCGCGCCGCCCTGAGGATCCCGCTGGCGAGCAGGTCGTCGTGAGCGAAGACGGCTGTCGGCCGATCGGGGCCCTCCAGGAGGTCGAGGCCTTCGTCCACCGCGGCGTCGAAGCTGTAGGGGATGTTTCGCACCTCTGGCGGTGTGGGCAGGGCCGACCGAAACCCTTCGAGCTGCAAGAGGGACTGGGACGGGTAGTCGTGCTCCTGGCGGTGCCCCACGTAGGCGAAACGCTGGTGCCCCCGTTCCAACAGGTGCCTGGCGACCATCCGCCCGCCGCCGACGTGGTCGATCAACACGTTGGTGAACCCCTCGTGGGGGATCTCCACCATCACCGTCGGGATCTCCTGGTCGGTGAGCCGGTGGGCGATCTCCTCGTCGATCGGGACCGACATGATGATCAAGCCATCGACCCGTCTCGTCAGCGGCAGGCTCACGAGCTTCGAGGTGGCCGCCGAGGCTTGGTCGAACACGACGATCTCGTGGCTGTGGCCGGCCGCGCCATTCAACACTCCCTTGAGCCGCAGGGCGAACGGCTCGGGGAAGGAAGTGAAGGGGGCGATCACGCCGATCCGCCCCACCCCCCGACGGGCACGGATCACGGCTTCGGTCTTGGGGACGTAACCCAGCTCGTCGACGGTCGCCATGATCCGCTTGAGGGTCTCTTCGCTGACCCGTTCCGGGGCGTTGAACGCGAGTGAGACGGTCGAGATGCTCACTCCCGCCTTGACGGCGACGTCGTAGATCGTCGGGGCCACGTTCAAAGACTTCTTGACACGCTGTGAGCCGTCAAGCATAGTTATCGAAGTGCTTCGATCGAAGCGATAGGACGAGGAGGATGAAGATGCCTAGGGGCAATGGGCGCCTCGAATGGCGGGGCGCTTTTCGCAGATGGGGGGCTCTGGCATTGGTGGCCGTTCTCGCGGCCGCGTGTGCCGGTCCCGGCGCACAGTCGACCACGACGGCCGAGCCCGACGAGCCCGAAGAGACCCCGACCACCGTGTCGGATGCCACGGAGACCACCTCTCAGGACTCGTCGTCGTCGACGACCGAGGTCCTGGCTGAGGGCCCCAGCTGCGGCACCGACGAAGTGGTGCTCAACGCCTACTTCGAGACGGGTTTCGACCTGCCGTTCGAGCTGGCTGAGGAGTTCAGCAACCAGTTCCCGAACGTGACCTGGGACATCAAGCAGGACCAGTTCACGAACCTGATGAACGCGACGCCGAGGCTCCTCTCGGGCGACAACCCGCCGGACCTCATCCGGCTGCCGTCCATGGTCTCGCTCGTCCACGACGGGCTGTTGAAGAACCTGGACGACTACGCAACCGCGTTCGGCTGGGACGAGTGGCCGCAGTCGCAGCTGCTCCAGAACCGCGTCGCCGAGGACGGCACCCGGGGCTCCGGCTCGCTGTACGCGATGGGCCTCAACCACAGCCTCACCGGCGTGTTCTACAACAAGGAGCTGGCCGCCCAGGTCGGCATGACCGAGCCGCCCGCCACGGTCGAGGAATTCGATGCCCTGCTCGCCGCCGCCAAGGAGCAAGGCCTGCAGCCGATCATGGCGTGGAACGCCACGGCGAGCGGTGGCGGTCTCGCCTTCCCGCTCCAGCACCTGATGGCCGCCTACGGGCCCATCGAGCCGATCAACGAATGGATCTTCCAGAAGCCTGGGGCGAACATCAACACCGAGTCGAACCTCGCCGCCGCCGAGCACCTGCAGCGGTGGATCGAAGCCGGCTACTTCCCCGAGGACGTCAACGCCATCGAATACACCGACGCCAACGCCCGCTTCCGGGCCGGCGAGGGTGTGTTCATCTTCAACGGCGACTGGGAGAACGCGGTCTACGACAGCGAGATGGGCGACAACGTCGGGTTCTTCCTGTTCCCGCCGCTCGAGGAAGGCGGACAGGTCGCCGCGATGTCGGCGCCCCTGACCTTCGGGATCGCCACGAACGCGCCGAACGCCGACTGCGCCGCCTTCTTCTTCAACTGGGTGGCCACCAACGAGGTGGCGCGGCAGATCAACGTGGACGTCGGCGGCTCGAACCCCGGCGGCCCGGCCGATCTGCCCATCCCGCCGGCGGCCGCGCCCATCACCAACGAGACCCTGGCGGCGGGCGCCGAGGTGGCCAAGGCGAACGGCCAGATGGACTTCATCGCCAACGCCACCGGCGCCATCTTCGCCGAGGGATGGACTCCCGAGCTCCAGGAGATGGTCGGTGGCCTCCAGGACGCCGCCGGCCTCCTCGAGGCGGTCCAAGCGGAGTACGAGAACCAGCTCGGACGCTGACCCTGGACTCCGAGGACAAACTGTCCCGGGATGAGGCCCGACTCACAGCCGCCAACCGAACCGGCTAGCAGCGACCGGCCGACCCTCCCCCGCCGGAGGGTCGGCCGTCGCCGGCTAGAAGGCTCGAGATTGGCCGGATGGGCGTTCGTGGTGCCGGCCCTCGTCATGTACGGGCTGTTCGTCCTCCAGCCGCTCTTCCTCACGATCCAGTACTCGTTCTACGACTGGGACGGGGTGGGCCCGGGGGAGTGGGTGGGCTTGGACAACTACGTCCGGGTGTTCACGGACCCCGATCTGTTGGGGCCGATCTTCAACTCGTTTCGGCTCCTGATCTTCTTCAGCGTCATCCCGGTCACGCTGGGGGTCGTCACCGCCAGCCTCATCCACCGGATCGCCTCGACACGGTTCGGCTCGGTGGCGACGACAGTGATCTTCCTCCCGCAGGTGATCCCGCTGGTCGCCTCCGGGATCATCTGGGGATGGCTCCTGGCCCGGCCGGGGGTGGTCAACCAGATCCTCGAAACGATCGGTCTCGGAGGCATCGCCCGGGCATGGCTGGGTGACTTCGGAACGGCCCTGCCTGCCGTCGGCATGATCGGCATCTGGGTGTTGCTGGGGTTCTGCACCGTCCTGCTGCAGACCGGGATGGCCAAGATCAACCCCGAGCTGTACGAGGCGGCCCGTCTCGACGGGGCGGGATGGTGGGCGGAGCTGCGGGCGGTGACCCTGCCCGGCATCAAGTACGAGATCGGAGTCTGCCTCACCGTCACCGCCATCGCCGCCCTCGCTGCCTTCGACATCGTGTACGTGTCGACCGGGGGCGGGCCGGGGCGCTCGACCCAGGTGCCGGGGATCAAGATCTACATCGAGGCGTTCCTCCAGCGGAGGGTGGGTCTCGCATCGGCCCTGGCCGTGGCGCTCGTCGTCCTCGTGCTCGCCGTGATCCTGCCCGTCCAACGACTCACCCGCGAGGACCAGACGTGATCGCCACACGGACCGAGAAGTACATCGGCCACCTGTTCCTGGCCGCCCTGATGCTCTTCACGGTCCTGCCTTTCGTGAGCATCTTCTTCACGGCCCTCCACCCGTCCGGGTCGCTGCCGAGCGGCCTCGAATGGCCCGACGAGCCCCAATGGGGCAACTTCGTGGAGGCGTTTCGGGTGGCGGAGATGGGAGAGCTCGTCGTCTCCAGCTCCCTGATCGTCATCGGGGTGGTTCCCGTGTCGCTCGCCTTCTCGACCATGGCGGGCTTCGCCATCGGGCTCCTCCGTATCCCCGGCGCCCGTTGGCTCCTCCTCCTGTTCATCTTCGGGCTGACCCTTCCCTTCGAGGGGATCGTGATCCCGCTCTACTACCTCGCCCGCGAGATCGGGATCCTCAACACCCGCCTCGCCATAGTGCTGCCTTTGATCGGCCTGTTCATGCCGTTCGGCGTCTTCTGGATGCGCGCCCACTTCGCCAACATGCCGAACGAGATCACCGAGAGCGCTCGTGTCGACGGGGCGTCTACGTGGGACCTGTTCCGGCGGATACACCTCCCCCTGGCACGAGGCCCGATCGCCTCGCTGGCGATCTTGCTGTCGATCTGGACGTGGAATCAGTTCCTTCTGGCGTTGGTGTTGGTGGAGGATCCGACGCAGCGGACGATGGCGGGAGCCCTGGGCGCGTTCCAGGGCCACTACGCCACCGACATCCCCCTGCTGTGTGCAGGCACGATCGTGATCCTGCTCCCCACCTTCGTGATATTCGTCGTGCTCCAAAGGCAGCTCGTGACGGCCCTGCTCCAAGGCTCGGTGAAGGGCTGAGAGGAGGTTGATGTATGCATCCGCATGAGGGCCCGGGTTCGCGCCGTATCGAGCTGCGCGACGGCAGAGTCGTCCAAGGGACGGTGGCCGAGGGCTTCGAGCCCGTGTTGGAGACGTTCGTCGAGAACTTCCACCGCCGCCACGACCTGGGCGCGGCGTGCGCCGTCTACGTCGACGGTGCCCCCGTCGTGGACCTGTGGGGCGGAGTGGCCGACTCGCGGTCGGGCCGGCCGTGGGACCACGACACCGGCGCGGTGATCTTCTCGTGCACGAAAGGGGTCCTGGCCATCTGTGTGTACATGCTGGTCCAGGAAGGACGCATCTCCCTCGACGCCCCGGTCGCCGACTACTGGCCCGAGTTCGGCCGGCAGGGAAAGGACGAGGTCACGGTTCGGACGGCGATGAGCCATCGCGCCGGGCTGGCCAGCCTCGACCCGGACTTCACGTTGGGTGAGGTCCTCGCCTGGGAGCCGGTGATTCGGGCGATCGAGGAGCAGCGTCCGCACCACCCGCCCGGGGCGGGCCACGTGTACCACGCCTTCACCTACGGCTGGATCGTCGGCGAGATCATCCGCCGGGTCACGGGGATGCTCCCCGGCGAGTATTTCCGACACGCCATCGGGGACCGGCTGGGGCTGCGCACGTGGATCGGCTTGCCCGCCACGGAGGGGAGCTCGGTCGCCTGGATGGAGCCGCCCCTTCCCGACGAGGACTCCGAGCCGGCCCGTCAGGCGGCGTGGGTGCGCGAGACGAACCCCGTCGTCGATCGGAGCCTGACCATGGGTGGGGCGTTCGCCTTTCCCGCCGAAGACGGATACGTCACCTTCAACTCCCCGGAGATCCAGGCCGCCCAGGTGCCCGGCGCCAACGGGATCAGCAGTGCCTGCTCGCTGGCGCGTCTGTACGCCGCCTGTGTGTCGCCGGTGGACGGCTCGCCTCTCTTGCGACCCGAGTCCATAGACGACGCCATCCGGGTCCAGTCCGCTGGCCCCCAACTGACGGGGGCGCCGGATGACGGGACACGTTGGGGCACCGGATTCCAGCTCGCCTCTCCTCCGACCTGTCCGATGCTGGGCCCGGCCAGCTTCGGGCATGCGGGGGCGGGGGGTCAGCTCGCCTTCGGCGACGCCTCTCACCGGGTGGGCTTCGCCTACCTCAGCAACCAGATGGGCGGATACGGCGACGCCCGCGCGAAGGAGCTGACCGAAGCGCTGAGACAGTGCCTGACGAGAGGCACCTGACGGATCGCCCTGGTGCTTAGCCGTGCCCCGGCGAGTCGTCCATCACGCCCCCCGGTCGTAGACTCGCCGCCATGACGGGCGGCGGCCGCGAGCGTTCCGGGACAGACTGCGTCTTCTGTGCCATCGTCGCCGGCGAGCTGCCTTCGACCACCATCGCCGAGAACGACAGGGCTATAGCGTTCATGGACATCAACCCGGTGACGCCGGGTCACGCTCTGGCCGTCCCCCGGGCACATTCCACCGACCTGCTCGATGTCGACGGAGAAGACCTGGCGGCGTGCGTCGAGCTGGCGCGGGAGGTCGCCCGGCGAGCCACCGAGCGGCTAGGGGCGGATGGCATCAACCTCCTCAATTGCACGGGAGAGGCGGCGTGGCAGAGCGTGTTCCACTTCCACGTCCACGTCATCCCCCGCTACGCCGACGACACCGACAGGGACGCCATCGGGTTGCCCTGGCGGACCCTCTCCACGAACCCCGAGGAGATCGCACGGATCGGAAAGCTCTTGTCGTGAGTTCTCAGGATGCGGCGACGAGGTCGTGGGTGATGGCGGCCGCGGCCGTCGATCCGGCGGCGATCGCACGCGCGACGCTCGCCATGGGGCTCGTCAGGTCGCCCACCGCCCAGACTCCGGCGACACTGGTCGCGCCTACCTCGTCGACACGGATGTGGCCCGACGGCGTGATCGCCAGGTCGAGCGACGAGAAGAGCTGCGGCTGACGGAATCTGTGGGGAGCCGCAACCATCAGTCCTCGGAGCGGCAGCCGGGTGTCGTCGGCGAGAGTCACGTAGGCGATGTCTCTCCCGGGCCCATCCAAGGACACGACTTCGCCATCGACGATCCGAATCCCGCGTGCTTCGAGTCGCTCGACCTCCTCATCGGTGAGGTCTGTCCCATGGGTGATCAGGGTCAGGTCGTTGGTCCAGCGGCGGAGGAGGAGCGCCCTCTCGGCAGGGCCTCCCAGCATTCCCAGCGGCTGGTCCCGGTGCTCCCACCCGTGACAGAACGGGCAATGGAACACACTGGCTCCCCAGCGCTCCTCGAGTCCGTCGATCGACGGAAGGGTGTAGGCCATCCCCGTCGCCAAGAGCAACCGGTCGGTGAGGACTGTGTCGCCGTCGTCGAGCTCGAGACGCCATCGGGGAGAGCCTTCGGAGTGGATCGCCTCGACGGTGGCCCTCCTTCGTGTGATGGTGGGATAGGCCGCCAACTCTTCGGTGGCTCTGCGGTAGAAGTCGGCTGGCTCGGTGCCGTCGTTGCCGAGCAACCCGCCGATGCCGGTGGATGGGGAGTTGGAAGGCCTCCCCGCATCTATCAGGGTCACGTCGGCGCGGGCGCGGCCGAGGACCAGGGCGGCGGACGAGCCGGCCGCACCGCCGCCCACTATCACGACGTCGGGGTTTCGCTGTTCGTTCATGCCGTCGAACGTAGGGCTTGATCGCCGCCTCAGCAAGAGGTATTGCCGAATCGGCAAAGCGATCACTCGCGGAGATGCGTGCGCTCTCCGTGGTGGTCGAAGATCGTGATGATCTCGGCAGGACCCTCGAACCCGGCCATCGAATGCGGCGTCATCGTGTCGAACTCGGCAGCCTGGCCGGCGCGCACGATGTGGTCCTTTCCTCCCAAACGAAGCAGAACGGCGCCTTCGATCACATAGAACCAGTCGCGGCCGGGATGCACCTTCGGCTCCGGCGGCTTCTTTCGCGCCGGTAGGCGGATCTTCGCCACCGTCCGGCCGGACGGGTCGTCGGGCCGGGTGAGCATCCAGTAGGTGGATCCCTGAACCGAATCCTTCGTCGGGCGGATGACGACGTCTTCGGCCTCGTCGTCGATCAAGAGCTCGTCCACCGTGGTCTCGAGCGCCCGGGCCAGGGCGACCAGGTGATCCAGCGCCAGTCGTCTCCGCCCGGTCTCGATTCGGCTGATCGTGGACGCGCTGATGTGGGAGCGCCTCGCCAGCTCCTCGAGTGACCAACCTCTGGCGAGTCGCAACGAACGGATCCGGTGGCGGGTCGCTTCCTCGACGTGATCTTGCGTCACCGGCACGATGATATGCCGGGGAGGCCAGCGATCACCGCCAGCCGAGCTCGGGGGCGACGTATTTGACGATGCCCTCCAGCACGTGGGCGTTGTATTCGACCCCAAGCTGGTTCGGGATCGTCAGGAGGAGCGTGTCGGCGGCGGCGATCGCCTCGTCCTTCTTCAGCTCCTCGACCAGTTTGTCGGGCTCGGCGGCGTATGTGCGGCCGAAGACCGCCCGGGTGTTCTCATCGATGTAGCCGATCTGGTCCCGGTCCTGGCGCCCGACTCCGAAGTAGGCCCAGTCCCGTTCGTCGACCAGCGGGAAGATGCTGCGGCTCACCGACACCCTCGGCTCCCGAGCGTGGCCGGCTTCGGCCCACGCCTCCCGGAAGATGGCGATCTGTTTCGCCTGCTGGATGTGGAGGGGCTCACCCGACTCGTCCCACTTCAGCGTGGAGCTCTGCAGGTTCATTCCCAGCTGGGCCGCCCAGCGGGCGGTCTCGTTGGAGCCGGACCCCCACCAGATCCGGTCCCGCAGCCCCTCGGAGTGGGGCTCGAGGCGGAGCAGCCCGGGAGGGTTGGGGAACATGGGCCGGGGGTTCGGCTCGGCGAATCCCTCGCCCTTCAGCAGCTCGAGGAACACCTTGGTGCGCTCCCGGGCCATGTCGGCGTCGGTCTGTCCCTCAGGCGGGTTGTACCCGAAGTAGCGGAAGCCGTCGATGACCTGCTCGGGAGAGCCGCGGCTGATCCCCAGCTGGAGCCGGCCGCCGGAGATGAGGTCCGCCGCCCCGGCGTCCTCCACCATGTAGTAGGGGTTCTCGTAGCGCATATCGATGACAGCGGTGCCGATCTCGATACGCGACGTGCGGGCGCCGATGGCGGCGAGCAACGGGAACGGCGACGCCAGCTGGCGGGCGAAGTGGTGCACCCGGAAGTAGGCGCCGTCGATGCCGATCTCTTCGGCGGCCTCGGCCAGTTCGATCGACTGGAGCAGGGCGTCTCTTGCAGTGCGGGTGTGGGAACCGGGGACGTCGCCCCAGTGCCCGAACGAGAGAAATCCAATGCGTTTCACAGTCGATTCAACCCCTGGCATTCCGCGTCATTCCCCATTCGACCACAACCCGAGTGCGTGTGCCGCGCTCGCGCGGTCGACGGCGTGACAAGAGCCTCTGTGTCGGTCTTCTGCGATAGAAGGGTTCACAAAGCGCAACTCGGTGCTACGGTCTGACAGCGGCTAAACCGCACAAGGGGGGTATGCCTGCATGCCGATCAGCTCGTTGGTACAGACCGTCGTTGGACGGTCCTCGTGGTCATGTCGGTCCTCGTCGGGTCGATCGCAGCTCCGAGTATGGGAGCGGAAGGGTTCGAGGACGTCCCGCCCGGCCACACCTTCGCCGAAGACATCGAATGGCTAGCCGATAAGGGGATCACTCGGGGTTGCAACCCGCCGACCAAACACCCGGTTCTGTCCGGATGACTACGTGACTCGGGGTCAGATGGCGGCGTTTCTGGTGAGGGCGTTGGGTTTGCCGCCGGCCCCGGATCAGGATTTTCGGGATTCTGGGGGGACGTTCAAGGCGGATATCGATTCTTTGGCGGCTGCGGGGATCACTCGGGGCTGCAACCCGCCGACCAACGACCGGTTCTGCCCCGAGGAACTCGTGACCCGAGGCCAAATGGCAGCATTCCTCCACCGGGCGCTGACCGCTACGACCAGGGCGATCGACGTGAGTGTCGGCCACTTCCACGCCTGTGCCGTCTCCGAAGAGGGACGGGTCTACTGCTGGGGCTCGAACCGCGATGGTCAACTCGGTGTGCCCGAGACCTCTTCCTCTTCCGTTCCCCTCCAGGTACCAGGGCTGGCGAACGTGATCGGTGTCTCGGCGGGCGGCAGCCACACCTGTGCCACCACCGAATCGGGGCAGGCCTACTGCTGGGGCCAAGGGGCCAACGGCCGCCTCGGTACCGGAAGCAACGAATCGACCTCGACCCCGAAGCGGGTCGTCGGGCTCACGAACGTCGTCGCCGTCGAGGCGGGTGAGAACTCCACCTGCGCCCTGAGGGACAACGGCAGGGTGTATTGCTGGGGATTCGGAGAGAACGGACGCCTCGGCCACGGGAGCAATGCCTCGAGCAACACACCCGTTCAGGTGACCGGTATCACGGACGCGGTCACCCTGAGCGTCGGCTACAGCCACGCGTGTATCACGGACGAATTCGAGGAGGCATGGTGTTGGGGCGACACGGGCCGTTTCGGCAACGGGACCGCCGGCACGGGAGTCTCCTCGAGACCGGTGAAGGTCGACCTGGCTTCCGTCTTCAAGGCTGAAGCCGGCACCCGGCACACCTGTGCACTGGTCTTGGAAGGCGGCCTGCGCTGCTGGGGCTACAACCAAGCCGGGCAGCTCGGGTTGGGCGACAGGGCAGTAAGCGACCGGCCGAGGACGGTATCCGGGATGGGGGCTGTCCTCGACGTGTACGCCGGCCACTACATGTCCTGTGCCCTCAACGCCGAGGCGGACGTGTACTGCTGGGGAACCAACAGGAACGGCACGCTCGCCATCGGGTCGCGAGGCGAAGACGTCCTCGTCCCGAAGAAGACTCTCCTCGACCGTGTGGCGCTGCTCGACGTGGCCTACAACAACGGCTGCGCCGTGTCGGTCGACGGGGAAGTGAGCTGCTGGGGCGACAACATGCTGGGACAGCTGGGTATCGGCACGACCGGCGGCGTCCATCCCTCGCCGCGGCGAGTCCTCCTCCTGCGCTGACCCCCACGGATCGCCGGATCAGTGACGTCCCCGGCCGCGTGCCGGGGACGTCCGCGTAGTCCAAGTGACGCGCTGACTCCTCCTGTCAGGATGGCGGAGAGGGACGCCGCTCGCAGAGGAGGAGCCGAGGATGCCCGCGTCCGACGAGGACGTGAAGTCTGATCGTCTTCGCCTGTGAGGCGGGCATAGGCAGCAGCCCGATGGGCGCCAATCAGCTCAAGAAGTTGGTGAAAAGGCGAACCTGGATGTGCAGGTCATCCACGTTCCCGTGCATCAGATTCCGCCTGACACCGACGTGATCGTCACCCATATCGGTGGGTCGTCATCAACCGCGACGAGCTGTTTGCAGCCAACACCCTCTCCATCGGGTCGAAGGCCGGCATCCTCGACGCCGACGGGGCGGTGCTGAAAGCCGCCGATGTTCCACGCCGGAAGGTGTGAGGCGCGCACCCTTCGTCACGGAGATGTCACAAAGTCGCTCCGGGCGGTGTCTCCATGTCGTAAGCGAAACGACAGGAGGTCATCGTGTCGAGCAATACGCGTATCCCGTCCACAGAGGTCACCGGCCTGTACGGGATGGTTATCCGGCGGTTCAGCGAGCGCCTGTTGGGCCACATGCCCGAGCAGGTGGGCGTCTACTGGCACAACCCCAAGATCCTTCGGTTCTTCATGGGACTCGGCCGAAAGTCCCAGAAGTGGCATGAGTGCGACGAAAACCTGAAGTCCCTTGCCCACATGGCCGTCTCATCAGTGGTCGGTTGCAGTTGGTGCCTCGACTTCGGCTACTTGATGGCCCACAACTCGGGCCTGGACGAAGCCAAAGTTCGGGAGGTGCCGAAGTGGCGGGAATCCGATGTCTATACGCCTCTGGAGCGCGATGTTCTCACCTACGCCGAGGCGATGTCGCACACCCCTCCCACGGTCACAGACGCCCTGGTCGAGCGGCTCAGTGAGGCGATCGGCGAGGCGGCGCTGATCGAGCTGACCGCCTTCATCGGCCTCACCAATGTGACCACGAGGATGAACGTGGCCCTCGGCATCCAGTCGCAGGGGTTCGCAGCCTCGTGTGGACTGCCACCGCTGGCTAGCCCATCGGGGAACGTAGCCTCGTCGACATGACCGAAGACCCGTTCGTGACCCATCGGCGCCTTCTGTTCACGGTGGCGTACGAGATCCTCGGGTCTGTCTCGGATGCAGAAGACGTTGTCCAAGAGACCTGGCTGCGCTGGTCGGATGTGGATCAAGACGAGGTGCGTGATCCCAGAGCCTATCTGGTGCAGGTGGTCACCCGGCAGGCTCTGAATCGGCTCCGGTCGCGAGCGCGGCGGCGGGAGGAGTACGTCGGCGAGTGGCTGCCGGAACCGGTGTTGACCAGCCCCGATGTCGCCGAAGACGTAGTGCTCGCCGAGAGTGTGTCGATGGCGATGCTGACGGTCCTCGAGACACTGAATCCCACCGAACGGGCGGTGTTTGTGCTGCGAGAGGTGTTCGACGTGCCCTACGACGAAATCGCGGCGGCTATCGAGAAGAGTCCCGACGCCGTCCGTCAGATCGCCCACCGGGCACGACGTCACGTCGGGGCCCGTCGGCCCCGAATCGAGGTCCGACACAACGAGCAACGCCGGGTGGTCGAGAGATTCATCACGGCGGCGAAATCGGGCGATCTCTATGGATTGATGGAAGTGCTGGCCCCCGACGTGGTGATGGTCACCGACAGTGGCGGACTGGTCCCGGCGGTCCGGCTCCCGGTCGAAGGAGCGGAGAAGGTGGCGACCCTACTCACCCGGTTCGCGGACGTACCCGAGTCTTTTGCAGTGTCGACCGTTTGGCTGAACGGGGCTGCCGCGGTGCGCATCGACCGCGACGGCCAGCTCGACACGGCGGTGAGCCTCGTGGTGGCAGACGAATTGATCGTGAGCATCTACGCCGTCCGCAACCCGCAGAAACTGAAGGGAGTCGCCGAAGAGCAGGTGCTCACTCGCCTTCGGTGAGCCCGGATGGCGGGCGGCGTTGCCTGGGCGGGCCGGTGGGCTGGAGCCGGGGATGCGCACAAGCACAATCAACGGCGTCGTGGTCGTCATCGGCTACGTGGACGCGAGGCGGCCGGCCCACCACGGAGGGGAGGCCGGCCGCCGGTTCTGCTTCGATGTGGCCGACGTCAGGCGTCGGGGTCGGGGCGTTCGGTGCCCAGCTCCAGGCCGGTGTGGGAGTCGACCACCGGGCGGTCGCCCAGCGGCTCGGAGAGCTCGAACTCGTACGTCCAGAACGGTGCGGCGTCGCCGCAGGACGTGGCGTCCTCCCGAAACCCGGCGGTGAGGGTGACGAGCACCTCTTCGGCGGTCTCTTCGACCTCGGCAGAAGCCAGGCCGTAGCACTCCATCGGGCCGACGGACATGCCGACGGTCACCGAGTTGTCTCCCGAGTCGACGATCCAGCCCGCCGAGACGGGAAACGTCCGGGCGAGACCCTCCTCCGGCTCCACGGGAATCATCTCGGCGCCCTCGTCGGCGACCGTGGTGTCAGTGGTCCCGGTGGTCGTCTCGGTGGTGCCCTCCGTGGTGGTCGGGGCCTCCGTGGTCACCGTCGTCTCCGACGGAGCCGTGGTCGGTGCAGTGGTCGCCTCGGTGTCGTCGACGGATGTGGTCGGCGACGAGTCGCTACACGCGGCCAGGAGGGCCATGACGGCGAAGAGAGCGGCGGCTCTGAGAACCGCTCGGCGCGTTCGGATGTCACTCATGTCAGACAACCCCCTTCAGCGATAGGGCGGAAATTCGAACGGAACGCCCTCGCGGGCGTACCGTCAATGTTGGTCGGCCGACGTCCCAATGAGGCATCGGCGTCGGCTCCCGACCAGGGTCGGCTCTACGGAGACCGGATGACCCCGGCCCAAGTCGGGGCCCTCGCCGACCTCGTCATCGGGATCCTGGCCGTGCGGCCGACGGCCCAGCGGCCGCCTGAGGCGGGTCGCCTACCATCGCCACATGGATCCGTCGTCCGATCGTGCAGCCCGCGTGTTGCACACACTGCGATGTGTCGGCTTCACGAATGCGCGCCGGATCGCGGCGGCCGCCGGTCTGCCGGTCGGAGACGTCATGCCGGCGCTCTCCGATCTCGTCGAACGGGGCCTGGTGACGGAGGAGTTCGGGCCCTTCGGCGGATGGGGGATCACCGACCGGGGCCGGGCGCGGGACGACGAGTGGCTGGCTTCGGAGGTGGATGCGGTCGGTGCCCGGGAGGTGGTGCGCGACTGCTACGAGGCGTTCCTGCCTCTCAACACCGAGCTCCTGGCGGCGTGCTCTGCCTGGCAGATGAGGACGGTCGGCGACGCCGCCGTCCCCAACGACCATCGGGATCCTGATTACGACGCCCGGGTGCTCGACCGGTTGAGCCGTATCGACGAGTCGGCCCAGTCGGTGTTGACCTCACTGGCGGCCGTCCTGTCCCGGTTCGCCACCTATCAGGGGAGGCTCACCACCGCCCTGGAACGGGTGATGGCCGGCGACCACAGCTATTTCACCGACCAGGTCGACTCGTACCACACGATCTGGTTCCAGCTCCACGAGGACCTGCTGACCACCCTCGGGATGGGACGCAACTGACGGGCTCGCGCGCGCCAACGGCGGCATCAGCCGCTTCGGGACGAGCGAAGGCAGGGCCCCCGAAGTCCCTTCCTGAGTGCGGCTACCTCGCGGTTTCGACTTCGGTGAGCTGGGCGGCGATCTCGGCTGCCCACGCGTCTATCGCCGGCCAGTCCCGGAAGTCTCCGCTGGGCATGGCGTCTGTGGCTCCGGAAGGCAGCTTCTTCATCAGCTTCTCCACCAAGCCGATGGCGGGTGCGTTCGGATCCCACGCCCCGAAGAACACCCTCTCGCCCCTCGCATGGAGCGCCGGGCCGTACTCGTCGAACTCCTTGGGTCGGGACCCCTCGAGGAGGTCGTTTCCTTTGTCATCCACCCTGTCCGTTCCCAGCGGCCCGGAACTGAACAGCCACACCGGCCGGGAAGCCAGCAGGTCGCGGTGGCGGTGGACGAAGGCGGTCGCCTCCTTCATCCAATGGAACATGTAGGCGGCGCTGCCGATGACGAATGCTTCGTACGGTTCGGGATCGGGCTTTTCCTGCACGTCCGCGACGTCCGCTTCGAGGCCCGCCTTGCGCAGACCTTCGGTGATCCGTTCGGCGATTCCGCGGGTGGAGCCGTGTCGGCTGGCGAATGCGACGAGAACCTTCATCAAGAGCTCCTTTCGCTCTCGTCGGGCCGACGGCACGAGGGCGAAGAGGGCGATCATCACCACGACCCGCACCGCGGGGTGCCGCAGGATTCGCCCGAGGATCCGGGGCCGGCGCGGCGTCAGGTTCCAGTCGACTATCGGCCGGACTCCCAGCCTCACGAACGCGTCCACGACCGAGGGGAGCAGCGCGTCCAGGGTGGAATCGGGGTGTTCAACGGTTGCTCGTGTCACCTGCGTCGATGGTACGGGGGGACGGTCGTCGATACGTCCCTCTCGAGAGTGATTGGGTCGTCGCCCCCTGGTACTAGCCGGGTGACCCGACTGCGCGGGGCGTAGCCACTTCGACCGGCGATCCGGGTCCCCGATACCCCTCGAGTCCTAAGGGAATCCGGCCCGTACCTCTGACGGGGGAGCGGCAGGACCGCTCCGCGGCCGGATGTGGCCGTGGTGGCTCGTCCGTACGTTCGCCGGACATGTTCGGCTCGTTTCTCGTCCGATTCGTGGCGATAACCGTCCTCGGGCTCTGCCTCAGCGGGATCGGCCACTCCCTGGCCCTGCCCCCTTCCCCCGACGGCTCCTGGAACCGCTGGGTGGAGGGCGTGGTCGCAGGTGACGTGGTGGAAGTCCCCGAGGGCTTCACGTCGGTGATGGGCTATGCGCCGGTCGTGGAGCGGGGCCGACTGGTGAAGCCAGACGGCGAATGCTCCTCGCTCGTCTCTCCGCCCGAGTTCGAGTTCCCGTGCCGGGCCCACGACTTCGGCTACGACCTTCTCCGTTTCATGGAGAGGAACGGGCACCACCCGTCACCGGAGTTGCGCAGGGTCATCGACCAGACATTCCGCCTCGACATGCTGGAGGCATGTGACGGCTTGGGTTGTCGGGCTCTCGCCGAACTGTTCAGCTTCGGGGTCGGTCTCAACTCGGTCCGCCAGGGATATGGCGCGCCGACCGAGGAGCCGATCGTTCCCTGGGTCGTGGCAGGTTGCGTCGCCCTGGGTCTGTCGATTCCCCGTGAGAGCCGGAACCGAGGAGAAAGTCCCTGGGCGTACGGATCCGGCGCCGGTAGGGTCGGCTCGGATGACACTGATCGTTTCTGGGCTCCTCCTCGTCGGCGCCTGGGTCCTCTGGATCCTCAGGGGCCGTCACCGGCCCTAACGCCGCTCAGTCACTCTGACCCCTCGTCCAGCAGGTAAGCCAGCTCGATCTCCCAGCGCTCGAGGTCGGGTTCGACCTTCGGGTCCGTCCTGTAGAACTCGAAACGTCCCGACCAAGTCGTCGTGCCGTCGCTGTGCTCCTGCCGGGGCCGGAGGCCGTTTCTCTCCATCCATTCGTCCAGGGTTCGGATCGTCCGCATCAGCGCGTCGGGATGCCCGCGATGGACGGCGGTTGCGTACCTTCCGGCGGGGATGGCGCCGGAGACCATGCGCCCCTCGCACGGCACCGCCCGCAGCAGCGGGACCCCCACCGCCAAGCGGAACGGTCTCGTGTGATCGCCGATCGTCCAGTATCGGAAGAACGGAGGCCCGGCGATCTCCAACCCGCGTTGGGCCACCCAGCCCAGCACCTCGCCGACGAGGACCGTCACCTTGCCCCATTCGCTGAGGCTCGCTTGCACCGGGATCGCCGCGTACGGCTGGGCGCCACGGTCGACGATCCGCAGGTCGGTGGTCGTGTTGTCCATGTAGGTATCGACGTTCGAGACGGTGTCTTCCCATCGGTGTGTTCCGGGCGTCTCGTACGATCCGGCGCATGCGGTTCGGCCTCTCGTTCCCCAACTTCGGCGCCTTCGCCGAGCCGTCGACCCTCGTCGATGTGGCCGTCAGAGCCGAAGACGCCGGCTGGGTCTCGGCCGGTCCCGAGGCGTACGTCGCCTGACCGTCAGCCGTCGAGGCGGAGAGCCCGTACCAGGAAGGCGGCCATTTGGCCGCGGGTGACGGGTTGGTCGGGGCAGAAGCGGTCGGGGCCGCAGCCGCGGGTGATGCCGGATCGGGCGAGGGCGGCGATGTCGGCGGCGAAGGTGTGGCCTTTGGTGTCGGCGAAGGTGGTGTCGGCGGGGGGAAGGTCGAGGGCGCGTACGAGGAAGGCGGCCATTTGGCCGCGGGTGACGGGTTGGTCGGGGCAGAAGCGGTCGGGGCCGCAGCCGCGGGTGATGCCCGCCGCCGTCAGCTGGGCGATCTCGCCTGCGAACACGTGGCCGACGCTGTCGGAGAACGTCTCGATGGATGCGCCGGTCGTCCGCTTCTTCTGCTCGGGCTGCGCCTTCGGCTGCTTCGCCGGAGGCACCTGCCCTGTCTTTTTCGGTTTCGACTGCGCCTCGTTGTCGACGGCGGGCCACCACGAGGGGCGTTCGGAGGTGAGGAACACCGAGTCGGCGGTGTTCCAATAGCGCTTGCCGTTCTTGCCGACGAGGGGGCGCCCGGGGTTGAAGTAGTCGTCGCCGCCGCAATCGAGCAGCCTCCTCCACACGTCCTCCCCGCACACCGCCCGTTTCGCCGCTCCGACGCACATGCGGTCGTAGTGGTCCCCGCAGTGGGCGTCGTCGGCGTGAGGCGCCACCGGCAGCACCGCACCGAACGTGTGGACCAGCTCGTGCGCCTCGGTGGCGTTGATTCGTCCGTGGCAGCCGGAGTAGACCACGGCGATCTGGGTCGACCGGTTGGCGTGGTTCACCTCCGGGTCGGGCCGGGTGTCGGCCGGCATCTCCCCGTGGCCGCAGTAGCCGGGCTTGTGGAAGTCGACCCAGACCAGATACCGGCGGGGCGCCGACGGCTGGGAGCCGACCGCCTCGAGGATCGAACGCCGGAACCGGGACCAGGATCCGTTCGGCTTGGCCCACTGGGCGAAGCCGGGATCGTCGACCACCACCTTCCGCACCGCCGGCACGCAGCGGTCGGGCCCGACCTGCTTCTGGGCCCAGCGAACGGCCCGGAACGATCCGGGGGAGTGGGTGGCGGCCGATTCGGCGAAGATGTGGTCCACCCAGGCCGCGGTCGCCACCATCTCCTTCTCCGGCAGCCGGGCCTTGGGATTCGAGGTCACGAAGACGAACTCGACCAGCGGGGCGTTCGGGTCGCCGGCGTCGGGCAGGCACACGACCCGCGGGTCGGCGACGACCGCGGCGTAGGCCGGGTCCTCGGCGAGCAGCGCCAGCGCGTCGTCCTCGAACAGCGACTCGTGGGGCGGGACGTCATCCGACGCCGACCATGCGGCGGCGACGGGCACTGCGAGGACGATCGTCACGAACCCGAGGAGTCTTCGAAGGCCAGCAGGCATGGCCTTTTCCCTGTCGGCCGCAGACGCGGGCCGATAAGGCCGCGGGGTGCGTCAGCCCCGGTACTCCCAGTGCCAGGACTCGTTGCTGATCGGGTACCAGCCGAAGCGGTGGGCGTTCTCCTGGAGCCAATGCCATTCGGGGTCGCCGGGGCCGACCAGCGACCCGTTGGTGATGTCGACGGCGAGGCCGTTTCCGTGCTCGCTCTTTCCGGGCGGGAGCACGTTCGCCTTCTTCTGGCCCGACAGATACGCCTGGTAGCCGGCCGCCTGCTGCTCGTAGCTGCGGTACATGTCGATGGCTCGCAGATCGATGCCGTCGGCGGCGGCTGCCGCCCGCATCTCCTCCCAGGCTCTGGCGGCGGGGGCGAGCAGGTAGCCCGTCCCGTTCCAGGCCCCCGACACTTCGACGAGGAGGCCGGTGCCCTGGAGGCGCCCGTTGCGGTTCTTGACGTCGTGGGTCTGGAGGAAGGCCTCGAGCTCGGGGGAGTACTTGCCCGACGTCGGCTTCGCCGACGGAGTGGAGGCCGGAGCGGTGGGCGGGACGATGGAGGACACGACCTGCCGCTCCACGGTCGGCACCATAGTGGCGGGTTGGGCCTCCATCTGCCGCTGGAGGTGAGCGGCGAACGTGCCGTTCGGAACGACAGGCGTGATGCGGTCGCGGATCTCGGCGACCCTCGTCACGGCGACGGCGATGCTCTCCATCACCGGGATCCGTCGGCCGCTGGCCAGCCTGGATAAGCGTTCTCGGCGGAGTTGCCGCCGAGAACGCTTCAGGAGATGGCGCGCAGTCGGCGGGATCCCGCCTCGAGACGGCTGCGCCACGTGCTGTGGGCAGCCAGGTCGGCCAGGTACTGGGACCGCATCTGGTGGCCGGGGGCGTTGGGAGCCACCTCCGGCACGCCCTGGTACAGACCCGAGAGGTACGCCCGGATGGCGTTGATGGCTTCGCTGCGGATCTGGGAGGTGCGGGCGACCGTCACTCCCAGGTCGGCGGCGATGTCGGCGAGCATCTCTTCTTTCAGGTAGTAGCGCTCGACGACTTCCCGCTGGACGGGCGGCAGATGCTGGATCGCCGTCTCGAGGGTGCCCAACAGCTCCTCGTCCTCGAGCCGCTCCTCGGGGAGGAGCTCGGTGTCGGTCTCTTCGATCCGGTTGGCGAGGGACTCGCCTTCCTCGTCGGCCGACCACTCGAGCGACAGGAGAGCAGCGGACTGGGCCCGGGCACGCAGCTCACGGATGCGTTCGGCGCTGCACCCCACCATCGCCGCCAGCTCTTCCTCGGAAGGAGCCGCGCCGCCGGCCCGCATCGACGCCTCGGTGGCTTCCATCTCCCGCACCTGACGGCGGACCCGACGGGACGCCCAGTCGCGGGAGCGGGTCGAATCGATGATGGCGCCGCGGATCCGGATGGCCGCATAACGAGGGAAGGGAATGCCCATCGCCGGGTCGAACCGCCGCGACGCCTCGACCAGGCCGAGGACGCCGGCACTCCACAGTTCGCCCCGGTCGACGTGGCGGGGATAGCGAGCCGCCATCTGCTGCACCAACTGACCCACGAGCTCGAGGTTCTCGAGCACGAGGTCGTTGGCGGCCTCGTCCCCTCCCTTGTCGTGTGTCGTAACCATCGGGTGCTCCTGACTAGTCACTTTGGAATGCAACGCCCGTGGTCATCGGCACGCGACCCCAGGGTCCCTAAAGGGCTATTCGCGAAATAGTCCCTTCGATCCACCCGGAAGATTTTTCGCTCGACCTCCTTAACCGGCTCCCCGGGTGGCCGACCGACATGGCAGCCGACACGGATGTCGGTCAGCCGGAAGGTCCGGCGATGCGCCACAGACAAGGAGGTACGAATGCGCATCAACCAGAACATCATGGCGTTCAACGCCTATCGGAACATCCAGACGACCAACACCCAGTTGGGCAAGTCGCTGGAGAAGCTGTCCTCGGGCTACCGGATCAACCGGGCCGCCGACGACGCCGCCGGCCTGGCCAAGTCGGAGAGCCTGCGGGCGGAGATCCGGGGCACGCAGCAGGCAATCCGCAACGCCCAGGACGGCGTGAGCTGGGTGCAGACCGCCGAAGGTGCTCTGCAGGAAGTCCACTCGATCCTCCAGCGCATGCGTCAGCTGGCTGTCGACGCCGCCAACACGGCGACCACCGGCGGTGCTGAGCAGCAGGCCGAGTTCGACCAGCTCGTCGAGGAGCTGGATGCCATCGGCAAGCGCACCACCTTCGCCGGGAAGGCTGTCTTCAGCAACTACGACAGCGGCTCTGGCGGAACCGCTCTCACGTTCCACGTGGGGGCTGGGTCGGGAGCCGACAACAAGCTGACGGTGGAGCTCGACCTCACGATCGACGTGACGGGCAACGCCGGCATCTTCTTTGGCATCGACGACGATGGCGATCCCGGTACCCCGGCTGTCAACGTCAACCTCGACGCTCTCGACCTGACCACAGCCGACGGCGCCGATCCTGCGAAAGGCGCCGATGCTGCGATCAGAGCCTTGGATCTCGCGATCGATGCAGTTTCGAGCGTTCGCTCCGAGCTCGGTGCGAAGCAGAACCGCCTCGAGCACACGATCGCCAACCTGTCGGTGGCCGTGGAGAACCTCTCCGCTTCCGAGTCCCGCATCCGGGACACCGACATGGCCGAAGAGATGGTGGCGTTCACCCGTCACCAGATCATGGCCCAGGCCGGCACCGCCATGCTCGCCCAGGCCAACGTCGTCCCGCAGTCGGTCCTCCGTCTGCTGGGCTGATCCACCCGCAAGCCGGATGGGGGCGGGGAGACCCGCCCCCATCCACGACTCCGAAGAAGAGAGGTAGATAGGTGACCAGCTACATCGGGGGTCTCGCCTCAGGGCTCGACACCGCCTCGATGATCAAGCAGTTGATGGAGGTGGAGAGGCTTCCCATCCTCAACCTCCAGTCCAACCGTCAGAAGCTGGTAGCCAAAGACGATGCCTGGCGGGACATCGCCACCCGCCTCTCGAGCCTCCGCACCTCTCTCGACGCCCTCGCCTCGGCCTCGGACCTCGACCGATACATCACCGCCTCGTCGTCCAACGAGCAACGGGCCGTCGCCACCGTCACCGGAAACGCCCTCCCCCAGACCCTCTCCTTCACCATCGACCAGCTCGCCACCCGCCACGAGATCATCTCCACCGGTGGATTCGCCTCGGACGACGCGCTGGTGGGCGCCGGCACCTTCACGATCGAGATCGGCGGCCAGACCCACAGCGTCACCACGGACACCGAGACCACCCTCGCCCAGCTCGCCACTCGCATCAACGAGCTCGGCGTCGGCGTCACCGCATCCGTCTTCTACGTGGACGGATCCACCGCCAAGCTGCGCCTGGTCTCCAAAGACACCGGCGAAGCCGCCGTCTTCACCGCCTACGGCGACCAGGCGGGCCTGGCCTCCACCGAAGTGATCCGCGCCGGCCAGGACGCCCAACTCACCATGGGCGCCCTCACCATCACCCGCTCCTCGAACACCATCAGCGACCTCGTTCCCGGGGTCACGGTCGACCTGCGATCCGCCGGTCCCGAAGAGGTGACGATCACCATCGGCCGGGACGTGGA
>PKRG01000028.1 GCA_017577575.1 Acidimicrobiia bacterium
CCAGCCGACATCGAAAGAGATGTCGCTTCGTCTCCTCACGCCTGCGGCGCATATGGCGGCGTGGGCTCACTGTCAGGGGATCCCACACGAGGCGGTCTTCTCTGAAGAAACCGTTGAGCGGTATGTCCGCCAGATGGACGGCACCGACGGGAGCCGGGCAACGATTCGGTGTCGGCTCCGGCGACTCGTCCCCGACAAAGCTTCGGACCGAATCCGGGAGATCAACCGGAGATCCGTGCGGCCGCCCTACACACCATCCGAGCTCGCCGGCCTGTGGCGTCTCGCGTGCAACCAGCCCTCCGAGTTGCGCCGAAACCGCCTCAGGGCGCTGATCGCCCTCAGCGCTGGAGCAGGCTGCTCATCCACAGACCTCCGCCATGTGACGAACGCTTCTGTCGTAGACGACCCTGAAGGGCCGACATGGGTGGAGATCGGAGGGCCCAACCCCCGGCGGGTGCCTGTCCTAGCCGGATTCGACAAAGAACTTGTCGACGTGGCGAAGAAGGTCGACGGTCCGCTGGTAGTGGCACCCGAGGACGGAAAGAACGCCATCTCCGCCCTAACCCGGAACCTCGCCGGTGGAGAGGACCTCCCTCCACTTCACGTGTCACGTCTGCGCTCCACCTGGATGGCGTGCCTGATGGCCGCCTGGGTGCCGCTGTCGGAGATCACCCGACTCGCAGGGGTGAAAACGATCAAAGTGCTCGAAGACCTCCTCCCGTACTGCAAGCACTTCGCCCCCGAGGCTGACACTGACCACGCGGCAGAAGCGGTCCGCAACGCGTGGAGGCCCAAGTGGCTTTGAGCGTCACCCAGCTGCGCCGGGCCGCTGACCTCATCGACCGGTCTGGGCTGGCTGAGTGGTTCGATGCCCAACTCGCATCGTCCGGGCACCCAGGACGCCAGGAGAGAAGAGGGCGCCCCCGGCTCCTGTCAGTCCGGACGCTGCTGATCGGTCTCGCGCTGGCGGCGTTGGACAACCGAGAGCTCCACCTGGTGCGGGTCCGCCAGATCCTCAACAACCTCACCTGGAAGCAACGGAAAACGCTGAGGATCCCCGACACTGAAGGCGCCCAGCTCGCCCGAGTCACAGATCGGCAGATCTCATACCTGTGGTGCCGCATCGTCGCCACCGTCGACCCATCCCCCCACTTCTCACCACATCTCGACAAGGACGCCAACGGCTTCGACCCCGAACGCCGCCAGATGCTTCAAGCGGTTCTCGACCGCATCCTCGAAGCGTCCCTCGACGACCGAACCACCTCCACCTACGCCGTCGACTGGACCTACATGCCCTCATGGGCACGCCTACGCCGTGCCGGCCAACCATCCCCAGACCCCGACGCCAACCACATCCGCTACGAAAACAAAGCCAAGACCGGCCCCAAATACAACATCTACGGGTACGCCGTCCACGCCGTCGTCCGCACCCGTGCCCCCGGACAAGAACCTACGCCTTACCTCTGTGAGCGGATCACCTTGGCGCCCGCAGCAACGAACCCCCAAGCAGCCGTCCTGCCCCTCATCGAAAGCCTCAAAGCCGAAGGACGGATCCAGCGCCTGCTCGCGGACCGTGGATACACGATGGCGACCGCCGACCGCTGGTCCGCCCATCTACGTCAACTAGGCATTCAGATCTCCATGGATCTCCACCCCAACCAACGAGGAGTGAAAGGCACCTACGGAGGTGCGCTCCAGATCGACGGCGACCTCTACTGCCCGGCGATGCCCCACAACCTTCATGACATCGAACGGCTCGACCACTTCGCCTCGGTCGAACAACGACACCAGTTCTTCGCCGAGATCCAACGACGCCAGATCTATGCGATGAAGCCGCACGGCAAGGAGAAACCCGGACGCCCCCGCCGCTTCCGCTGCCCGGCCGCAGCCGGCTACGTCCGCTGCCCCCTCAAACCAGACTCAATGAACCTCCCATACGACAAACCCACCGTCTATCCAGGCCAAGACCTCCTCGCCGAACCACCCACCTGCTGCTCGCAAACAACCATGTCCGTGCCGGTGGAGATCCAGTCGAACACACGCCAAACGCCGAGCTGGGGGACACCGGAGTGGTACGACATCTACCAACGGTGCCGCCCCGCCGTCGAGTCGTTCTTCTCGATGCTCACCGACCCCGGCAAAGAACACATGGACCGGGGACGCATCAAGATGATGGGAATCGCCAAGACCTCCATCCTGGTCGCCTTCTGGGCGGCAGCAGCCAACTTCCGGCTCCTCGACGCCTTCGAACGCCGGCTCGAACGTGAAGCCAACCCAGATCGGCAATACATCCCCCGCAAGCCACGCCGGCGGCGAGCCGTCCCCTACACGGACCGCCACACCAGCACGGACCCGCCACCCGCCAAACCCGCCGCCTGAACCTGACCCGAAGCCCGGACGGGCCCGACCACACCTGCCCCGAACTCCCACGTTCGGGGCTTTCTCGCGTCCAAAGGCGCCACCCACACGCCACGACGGACCGCTTTCGACGTCAGAGCAACAGAAAACCCGCCTCCCAGCCCTTCCGGGCCGCTGAGGCGGGTATTTCGTCAGCTCGAGTGCCACTTTTTCGTTAGCACTCGTGGGTGGAGGTGCGGGGAGTCGAACCCCGGTCCGCTGAGCCATCCGCGTCGGCATCTCCGAGCGCAGCCATCAGCGAGCTTTCAGCCGAAGGGAAGCTGATGGCACAGACCCCTTCGGCCTATCCGGAATCGATCTTTGCCTGCCGGTCCCGGACCCCGACAGGCGCATCCCGCTTGGCGACGCCCGACTCCGACGGTGCGGGAACCCGCCGGGCGGACGGGCTGCTACTGGGTGTTAATCAGGCAGCCAGTGCGAAGTTGTCTTCGGCACTTGTTGTTGGTACCGGCTTGATGACGGGGCATCCGGCGTCCCCGGCTCGCTTCCGACGCTTCAACACTCAACGTCGAAACCTGGTCACCCCCTCGTATTCAGTTGTCCCAACCAGCCTACCCGCTCCCCTATTCCCCCGAAAGGCCGCAGGACCACCCACGGCGGAGGACGTGCGGTGCCGTCAGCGGAATCGGCGGCGCGCCCGCTCCATCTCCCGCTCGTGCTCGCGCTTTTTGATGTCGGCGCGCTTGTCGACGGTTCGCTTGCCCCGGGCCAACCCGATCTGGACCTTCGCCTTGCCGTCTTTGAAGTAGAGGCGCATCGGCACGAGGGTCAGGCCCTTCTCCGCCAGCGTCCCGGCGATCCGGTCGATCTCACGGCGATGCAGGAGCAGCTTGCGGGTCCTCTCGGGGTCGTGGCCGCCTTCGCGGGAGAAGGAGTACGGGGCGATGTAGGCCCCGACCAGCCACACCTCCCCGTCGCGGACGTGGGCGAAACTGTCCTTGAGGTTCGCCTTGCCGGCCCGGAGGCTCTTCACCTCCGACCCGGTGAGGACGATCCCGGCCTCGAAGTCGTCGATGATCTCGTAGTCGTGTCGCGCCCGGCGGTTGGTGGCGACGACCTTGATGTCGCTCACGGCTCAGCCTCCCACGTAGCCGCCGGGGTCGACCGGTCTGCCGTTCACCCGCACCTCGAAGTGGAGGTGGGGGCCGGTGCAGTAGCCGGTGCAGCCGACGTAGCCGATCACCTGTCCCTGGGACACCTTCTGGCCCGCCGACACCGCCATGGAGGACTGGTGGGCGTACAAGGTGGCGATGCCGCCTCCGTGGTCGATGACGACGGCGTTGCCGTAGCCCCCTCTGACGCCGGCCGACACCACCACTCCGTCGCCGGCGGCATGGATCGGGTCGCCGGCGCGGGCGCTCATGTCCCAGCCGGTGTGCATCCGGCGGGTCCCGAAGATCGGATGGACCCGGTAGCCGAACCCGGAGCTCACCCCGCCGGGGACGGGCCTGACGAGAGGACCGCCCGACCCGGCGCTCGTGGTCCCCAGCGCCGCCAGCTCCTTCTCGAGGGCGGCGGCGTCCGCCTCGAGCCCTTCCTTGTGCTCCTCGAACTTGGCTATCTCGGCGTTGAGGGAGGCGACCAGGGCCTCGGCCGCCTCCGCCTCGGCGGCGTACTGAGCCCGGAGACTCTCCACACGGGCCACCTCGGCCTCCTGTGCCTCCCGCTGCTCGGCGAGCTCGGCGAGGAGCCGCTCCTGTTCTTCCCGCTGTTGGTCGAGGATGTCCTGTTGGCGCTGCTCCTCGGCCTCGAGCACGTCCAGCTGCCGCAGCAGCTGGGTCGAGTCCCCCCGGGCCCCGTCCACGTAGGCGAGGCCGATGGTCGCCTCTTCGACCCCGGAGAAGCCGAGCACCCGGACCGGCGCGGTCGACGCCTCCATGTACATCTCGATGACGTGCCTCGACAGGGCGTTGCGCGTGTCCTCGGCCTTGAGGCGGGTGGTGGCGAGCATGGACTCGAAGTGGTCGAGCATCCGGGTCACCGCCGCCAGCTCCTCCTCACCGGCGGCGATCTCGGCGTTGATCGAGGCGAGCACGCCCTCCGCCTCCCGCAGCTCGGCGGTGACGGCGTCGAGCCGCGCCTTGGCGGCCAGGACATCCTCTGCGGCCTGGGTGCGGGCCGACTGGGCCGCTTCGATCTGCTCGCTGAGGCGGTTGATCTCGCGCCGCAGCTCGTCGAGCTCGGCCTGGCTAGCCCCCGAAGCTGCGCCGGCGAACAGGACCAGCGAGAGGAAAACTGCGCCGAACCCCAGAAGTCGGCGCATGCTCACACCGGTTCGAGCGCCCGCCTCACTCCGGCGGGGCGTCCGCCGCCGTCGGCTTCACGGAGGTAACGGCTCAATCCCAGCAGGGATCCGAGCACTCCGGCAGCCGCCCCGAACAGCAAGAACACGACTCCCCAGCGCAGGAAGAACGCGTTCGGTACTTGCAGGTTGACGAGTTGGATTCCTTCGGCCGCCCCGGCCAGGTTGCGGCCGGCGACCCACACGGCGAAGACCGCCAGAGCCGCCCCGACGAGGCCCTCGATCAGGCCCTCCAACAGGAACGGCACGCGGATGAACCAGTTGGAGGCCCCGACCAGCTTCATGATCGAGACCTCGTCTCGGCGGGCGTAGATGGCGAGGCGGATCGTGTTGGCGATCAGGATCATCGCCGACACCCCCAAGACGATCGACAACCCGATGCCCAACAGGTTGAGCACCCGCGACACCGCCGAGATCTGCTCGATCTCCTGAGCGGCCGAGGAGATCCGCTGGATCAGCTGCGGGTACTGCTGGAGACGGAACTCCACCTGCTGGTACAGCTCGATGTCGGCCAGCTCGATGCGGATGGACGTCGGCAGGGCCGACGGGTTCTGGAGCGCCTCCACCATCTCGGGGTTGTCGCCGAAGAGGTCGAGGAACTCCTCGTAGGCGGCGGTCTTGTCGACGTAGTAGGCGTTGGCGACCTCTTCCCAGGTGAGGACCTCGTTGAGGAGGTTCTCGTGGGCGTCGGCGGGGACACCGTCGCGGCCGGCGTCGTTGAGCCAGACGATCAAGTGGACGCCCTGCTGCCAGGCGATGGTGTTGATCCGCACCAGCTCGTTCACGGCGAGAGCGCTGAACGCCAACCCCAGCGAGATGAAGACAGCGAGCACCGCACCCGTGACCACCAGGATGTTGCGGCGCAGGTTGACGAGCGCCTCACGGAGCATGAAGGCGACGCGGCTCACTGCTCCCCCACCGTCTCGTAACGTCCTGCGACCTCGTCGCGGATCACCACACCATTGGACAGCTGCACGACCCGCCGCTGCATGGCGTCGACGATGGCGTGGTCGTGGGTGGCCATCACGATGGTCGTCCCGGTGCGGTTGATCCGGTCCAAGAGCTTCATGATCCCCACCGATGTGGCCGGGTCGAGGTTCCCGGTCGGCTCGTCGCAGAGCATGATCGGAGGCCGGTTGACGAAAGCCCGGGCGATCGAAACCCGCTGCTGCTCACCACCCGACAGCTGACGGGGATACCGCTCGGCCTTGTCGGCGAGCCCCACCAGCTCCAGAACCTGCTCGACCTGCGGGCCGATCACCGAACGGGGACGGCCCAGCACCTCGAGGGCGAACGCGACGTTCTCGAAGACCGTCTTGTTGGGCAGGAGCTTGAAGTCCTGGAAGACGGTGCCGATCGAGCGGCGGAGATAGGGCACCTTCCACGCCGGCAAGGCGGTGATGTCCTTCCCGGCCACATAGATGGTGCCGCGGGTGACCGCCTCCTCGCGGAGCATCAGCCGGATCAGGGTGGATTTGCCCGAACCGGACGGCCCCACGAGGAAGACGAACTCTCCCTTGGGGATGTCGAGGGAGACGTCGCGGACTGCGACGGTTCCACCCTCGTAAACCTTGGTTACGTCCTCGAGTCGGATCATGGCGGGAAACCTCAGTCTGCCAGAACGCCCTGGCACGGCGGGGGATTACGGAACGGTACTACTCGGCCCCGCATATCCCTAGCCCGCGACGGCAACGTCTGTTCACATACGTTCACCCAAAGCGGTCACGCGTGACCCTCGGCGTGCAATACTCCCCGCCTGTATGACGGTCGGAGAGAGTTTGACAGATCTCGCCGAACTGGTGCCAGACCAGGCGATCCTCCTCGACCTCGACGCCGCCGACCGCGATGCCTTGATCCGGGCGATGTCGGATGCGCTCCATTCCGCCGGCCTCGTCGACCCCGATTACGCCGACCGCTGCATCCAGCGCGAACGAGAGTTCCCCACGGGTCTGGAGACGACCGGAGGCTGCATCGCCCTCCCCCACGCCGACCCCCGGGAAGGCGAGCGGATGGGGATCGCCATCGCCAGGCCGACCGCCCCCGTGGAGTTCGGGGCCATGGCCGACGAGGGAACGGTCCCGGCCCGGCTCGTCTTCCTGCTGGCGGTGGCCGGCGGCGAAACGCACGTCGAGGCCCTGGCCAAGGTGATCGAGATCGTCCAGGATCCCGAGCGCATGGCGGGGCTGATGGCGGCGACGACTCCCCAAGAAGTGAAGCGACTGTTGAGGAGGAACCCCTGATGAAGAAAGTCCTCATTGCGTGCGGAACCGGGATCGCCACCTCCACCGTCGTGGCCGACAAGGTGAAGAAGCACCTACAGGCGAACGGCATCGAAGCGAAGGTGGACCAGACCAAGGTCGCCGAACTGCACCGAGGAGCGAAGGGCTACGACCTGATCGTGGCGACGACGAACGTTCCGAAGACCGTCGAGTGTCCCGTGGTGAACGGTTTGCCGTTCCTCACGGGGGTGGGAGTCGACAAGGTCCTCGACGAGATCGTCCAGCACCTCAAGGACTGAGCAGAGGAGGAGAACCGCGGCTGGAGAGAGGAGGGGGATGAGGAGGAAGGAGACGCTGTGGAAGCGATAACCAGTTACATCACCGATCTCGGCGCGGCAGTCGTCTTGCCGTTCATCATCTTCGTCTTCGCCATGGTCTTGGGCCAGAAGGCGGGCGATGCCCTGCGCGCCGGCTTGCTGATCGGCATCGGTTTCGTCGGCATCAACCTGGTGATCGGGTTGCTGAGCAACGCCGTGGGCCCCGCCGCCCAGGCGATGGCCGAGAACTTCGGCATCGACCTGACGGTCGTCGACGTCGGCTGGCCGGCGAGCGCGGCCATCGCCTTCGGCACCCAGGTCGGGGCGCTGGCGATCCCGGTTGGCCTGGCCGTCAACGTGATCATGCTGGCCATCGGGCTCACCCGCACCCTCGACATCGACCTGTGGAACTACTGGCACATCGCCTTCTCGGGAGCGCTGGTGGCGGTGGTCACCGACAGCCTCGCCCTCGGCGTGGCAGCGGCCGCTATCCACATGGTGATCCTGCTGGCGATGGCCGACTGGTCGCAGCCGCTGATCGAGGACTACTACGGCTTCGACAACATCTCGCTTCCCCACGGGACCTCCGCCCCGTACGTGCTGTTCGCCATCCCGCTCAACGGCCTGTTCGAGAGGATCCCGGGGCTGCGGGACTGGAAGGCCGACCCCGACACGATCCAGCAGCGCTTCGGCGTCCTCGGCGAATCCACAGTGCTGGGCGCGGTGCTGGGCATCGTCATCGGCTTGCTCGGCTACGGGTTCGACGACCCCCGGGGCGACTCGATCGCCATCCTCGGGCTCGCCATCAACCTGGCGGCCGCCATGTACCTGCTGCCGAAGATGGTGGCGATCCTCATGGAGGCGCTGATCCCGATCTCGGAGGGCGCCCAGGAGATGGTCCGTCGCCGCTTCCCCGGCCGCAGCGTCTACATCGGCCTCGACTCGGCCATCGCCATCGGCTCCCCCGCCGTGATCGCCGTGTCGCTGCTCCTGGTGCCGATCACACTGGCGCTGGCGGTGATCATCCCCGGCAACCGGGTGCTGCCGCTGGTCGACCTGGCGACGATCCCGTTCATCGTCTGCATGACGGTCCCGATCTTCAAAGGGAACCTGATCCGGTCGCTGATCGGAGGCACCATCGCCATGGCGGCCACGCTGCTGATCGCCACCGCGATGGCGCCGATGGTCACCGACGTGGCCGCATCGGTCGGGTTCGAGGCGGCCACCGAAGCGGCCCAGATCTCCTCGCTGGTGGACGGCGGCAACCCGCTGTCGGGTCTCATCGTGTGGCTGGGCCGCATGGAGTGGGTCGGCATCGCCATCCTCGCCGTCGTGGCGATCGCCTTCGCCTACCTGATCAAGACTCGGGTCACCTCGAAGCGGGAGTTCGCCGACGCCACGGCCGAGACGAACTGACCCCATGACAGTCAAAGAGGGGCTTCTCCCCTGAGGAGAAGCCCCTCTCTCGCTTTGGAGTGGTCCCGGAGCGGAGGCCGCGCCCGGCCGATCTCAGTTCTGCTCGGCGGTGGCACGCCGCCACCGCAGGTACGCCTCCACGAACGGCATGAGCTCGCCGTCGAGCACCGCCTGGACGTTGCCCACCTCCAGGTCGGTGCGCAGGTCCTTCACCATCTGATACGGCTGGAGCACGTAGGAGCGGATCTGCCGTCCCCACGCCGCCTCGCCCTGCTCACCGCGGATGGAGTCGATGTGCTGTTGGTGCTCCTGACGAGCCAGCTCGGCCAGTCGGGCCTTGAGGATGGCCATCGCCCGGTTCTTGTTCTGGAGCTGTGACCGCTCGTTCTGGCACTGGACGACGATTCCCGTGGGCAGGTGGGTGATGCGGACGGCGGAGTCGGTCTTGTTGACGTGCTGGCCGCCCGCCCCTTGGGCCCGGTAGGTGTCGATCCTCAGGTCCTCGTCGCGGATCTCGATTTCGGTGTCGTTCTCCAGCTCGGGAATCACGTCGACAGCGGCGAAGGACGTGTGCCGACGGGCGTTGGAGTCGAAGGGGCTGATCCTCACCAGGCGGTGGACTCCCCGCTCCCCCTCCAGCAACCCGTATGCGCGGTGGCCGCGGACGGTGAGGGTGGCCGACTTGATCCCGGCCTCCTCGCCTTCCGTCCACTCCTCCACGGTCACGTCCATTCCCTGATCGGCGAGGAACCGCTGGTACATGCGCACCAGCATCTCCGCCCAGTCCTGGGCGTCCACCCCTCCCGAGCCGGCGTGGACGGAGAGGATGGCGTTCTCTTCGTCGTACTCGCCGAAGAACAGCGACTCCAGCTCGAGGCGGTCCAGCTCCGCCGACACCCGCCGGAACTCCTCCTCCGCCTCGGCGCGGCTGTCTTCGTCACCGGCTTCGGCAGCGAGCTCGGCGAGGACCTCGGCGTCTTCGATCGCCTGTTCGAGGGCGTTGACGCGCTCGAACAGGTCCTCGTAGTTGGCGAGCTTCTGGGTGACCTGGCGGGCGGTGTCGGGGTCGTCCCACAGGCCGGGCGATGCCGCCTGGGCGCGCAGGTCCTGCAGCTCCACTTCCTTGTGCTCGAGGTCCAAGAACTTGCGTGCCGCGGCGAGGCGCTCACGCAACGACTCTGCGGTGGGGACGGTGAGTTCAGCCATGGGAGGAGCTCAGGCTACGGCGCCGTGGCACTTCTTGTACTTCTTGCCGCTGCCGCAGGGGCAGGGGTCGTTGCGCCCGATCTTCTCGGTGGTCACGGGCTCCCGGCGCTGCGGAACGGAGGCGGGCACGGCGGCCTTCGGCGGACCGGAGGACGTCGTGGTGGTGGCGGTGACCGGGTCGGCCTGCTGGGCGGGCTGGACGTGGAACAGGTAACGCACTGCGTCCCGCTTCACGGCGTCGACCATGCCCTGGAACATGTCGTACGCCTCCCGCTGGTACTCGGCGAGCGGGTCGCGCTGACCCATCGCCCGGAGCCCGATCCCGGCCCGGAGGTAGTCCATGTCGGCGAGGTGATCGCGCCACTTGTTGTCGATCACGGACAGGAGGACCGCCTTCTCCACCTGGCGGAGGACGTCGGAGCCGAACTCCTTCTCGCGCTGCTCGTAGAGGGAAAGCGCCTCCTCGACGGCGGCGTCGGCGAGCTCGGCGGCCGTGGGCTGCCGATCGAACGACTCCGGCCCGAGCTCCGTCGGGTAGAGCTTCGACAGCTCCTTTTGGAGGTCGTCCCAGTCCCAGTCTCGGTTGTCGCCGTCGCCGATCACTTCGGCGACCGTCTCCGACACCGCGTACTCGATCCAGTCCTGGACGAAGTCCTGGTCGATGGTCCCTTCCAGGATGGAGCGCCGCCAGTCGTAGACGACCTCGCGCTGGCGGTTCATCACCTCGTCGTACTTGAGGACGTTCTTTCTGATCTCGAAGTTCTGGGACTCGACCTGGCGCTGGGCCCGCTCCACGGCGTTGGTGACCCACTTGTGCTCGATGGGCATGTCGTCGGGGATGCGGAGCCGGTTCATGATCATCTCGACCCGCTCCCCCTGGAACCGCCGCATCAGATCGTCACGGAGGGACAGGTAGAAGCGTGACTCGCCGGGGTCGCCCTGACGGCCCGAACGACCTCGAAGCTGGTTGTCGATGCGCCGGGACTCGTGGCGTTCGGTGCCGATGACGTAGAGCCCGCCCGCCTCGAGGACCTTCTGACGGTCGGGCTCGATCTCGGCGGCGTACTTCTCGGTCAGCTCCGCCAGGCGGGACTCGTACTCGGGGTCGTCGGGGCCGATCCCCTGCTTCTTCAGCTCGGCCTTGGCGAGACCCTCGGGGTTGCCGCCGAGCATGATGTCGACGCCGCGCCCGGCCATGTTGGTGGCCACCGTCACTGCACCGGGCCGCCCCGCCTGGGCGATGATCTCTGCCTCCCGGGCGTGGTGCTTGGCGTTGAGGACCTCGTGGGGGATGCCCCGCTTGGTGAGCAACCGCGACAACAGCTCCGACTTCTCGATCGAGACGGTGCCCAACAGCACCGGCTGGCCCTTGGCGTGACGCTCGGCGACGTCCTCGACGACCGCGGCGAACTTCGCCTCCTCGGTCTTGTAGACGAGGTCGGGCTGGTCGATGCGGGCCACCGGCCGGTTGGTCGGCACCACCAGCACCTCGAGCCCGTAGATCTGGGCCAGCTCGGCCGCCTCGGTCTCGGCGGTGCCGGTCATGCCCGCCAGCTTGTCGTAGAGCCGGAAGAAGTTCTGGAGGGTGATGGTGGCGAGCGTCTGGTTCTCCGACTTGATCGGCACCCCCTCTTTGGCCTCGATGGCCTGGTGGAGGCCCTCCGAGTACCGCCGACCCTCGAGGATGCGGCCGGTGAACTCGTCGACGATCTTCACCTCACCGTGGTCGACGATGTACTCGACGTCCCGGTGGTACAGCTCCTTGGCCTTCAGCGCCGACTCGAGGTGGTGCACCAGGTCGACGGAGGCGTGGTCGTACAGGTTCTCGACGCCGAGTGCCCGCTCGACTGCGGCCACCCCCTCCTCGGTGACCAGCACCTGGCGCTTCTTCTCGTCCACCTCGTAGTGGATGTCCTTCTGGAGGCGGGCGGCGATCCGGGCGAACTCCTTGTACCACTTGGCCGAGTCGGTGACCCGTCCGGAGATGATCAGGGGGGTCCGCGCCTCGTCGATGAGGATCGAGTCGACCTCGTCGATGATGGCGAAGTGGTGGCCGCGCTGGACCATGTCCTCTTTGCGCATGGCCATGTTGTCGCGGAGGTAGTCGAAGCCGAACTCGTTGTTGGTGCCGTAGGTGATGTCGGCGGCGTAGGCGGGACGGCGTTCGGCCGAGGACATCCCGGACTGGATGAGCCCCACCGTGAGCCCGAGGAATCGGTGGATGGAGCCCATCCACTCGGCGTCACGGGAAGCGAGGTAGTCGTTGACGGTGACGATGTGGACGCCTTTGCCCTCGAGGGCGTTGAGGTAGGCGGGCATCGTCGACACCAGCGTCTTGCCCTCACCGGTCTTCATCTCGGCGACCATGCCGGCGTGGAGGGCGGCGGCGCCGATGATCTGGACGTCGAAGGGCCGCTGGCCGAGG
Organism: Acidimicrobiia bacterium; assembly: GCA_017577575.1. Classification (GTDB taxonomy): domain Bacteria; phylum Actinomycetota; class Acidimicrobiia; order Spongiisociales; family ZC4RG35; genus ZC4RG17. The sequence continues at coordinate 12,304 of PKRG01000028.1, forward strand.
ACGCGCTTGGCCGCTTCGCGGACGGTGGCGAACGCCTCGACCTGGATGTCGTCGAGCGTGGCGCCATTGGCGAGGCGCTCACGGAACTCGACCGTCTTCTTGGCGAGAGCGTCGTCGTCGAGAGCTTCGAACTCGGGTTCGAGGGCGTTTACGGCGTCGACGATCCCCTGGAAGGTCTTGAGGCTCCGCCCCTCGCCCATGTTGAGGAGCTTCGAGAAGAGGGACATCGAAAGATCAGTCTACCGGACGGCCCCTCATAGCCCTAGAGGGGAAGTGGCGGGAGCCGACGCCGACGCGGGCGGCCGGCTACGCGTCGATGAGGCCTTCCCTGATCGCGAACAGCACGGCGTCGTGGCGGGAGCCCAGACCCGTCTTGTCGAGGATGTTGCGGATGTGGTTCTTGACGGTGTTCTCCGAGATGAAGAGCTTCTCGGAGATCTCCTTCGACGTCAGGCCCTCGGCGACTTCCTTGAGGATCTCGATCTCCCGTCCGGTCAGTGTCGGCTGGCGGGTCACCGCCACGTCGCGGGTGCGGAGCATGCGGGCCACGATCTCGAAGAGCTTGGCCGCCATCTCCGGCGATGTCCCGGCTCCCCCGGCCTCGATGTCGCGCAGCGCCGACACGAGCCGCTCGAGCGGGGTGTCTTTCGTGTAGTAGCCGCGGGCGCCGGCCTTGATCGCCGCCAACAGGTCCTCGCTGGACTCGGAGGAGGTGAGCAGCACCACGGCCGACTTGGGCGACTCCTGGTTGATGGCCGCCACCACCTCGAGCCCCGACATCCCCGGCATGAGGACGTCGAGGAGGACGATGTCGGGCTGATGCTCCTTGGCGAGGGAAATCGCCGACATGGCGTCGGCGGCAGTGGCGATCACCTCGAATCCTTCTTCTTTGACGGCCGCGGCGAGCGCGGCACGGAACAACTCGGCGTCGTCGACGATGAGGACCGTGCTCATGGCGTATTCCCCCTGGGGTCCCACCTGTTCACGCGGCGGGAAGCGTTCTCCAAGCGGTTGGGTAGTGACATCTGTTCGTTGTTGGCGGGCGGGGTGAAGGATCGCTCAATCATCGGCCGGTCCTGACAGCCTTTGAAGTGGCAATTGTCCCGCGCACTGCGGACACTAGTCACTCCAGGGGTCGTTCTCCTGCTCGGACACCCCGGCCTCGAGGCCCAATTCCGGCCCTCATCGAGGTGGTGGCGGTGACCGCTCCCACGACCTGCGGGAACAGGCGCGCCGCCGCCGCCAGGGTCGCGCCCGTGGTGACGACGTCGTCGACGAGCACCACCGGGTCCGCCACCGGTCGGCGGAGACGAAACGTGGGGGCGAACCCGTGAGAGCGGCCCGCTCGCCTCCTCCCCCAAGGGGGCGCCCACAAGGCCCGCACCAGCGGACCGCCCGTGAGGCGGGCCAGCGAAAAAGCGAGCTCCAGAGCCGGGTCCACGCCGTAGCGGAGGCGCCGCCACCCCACGCGGGGGACCGGCACCAGGACCACGTCGCTTCGGACCGAGCCCGCCATCTCCTCGGCCAGCACGTCGGCAGCCGCTGCCACCCCTCGGTACTTGAGGTGGTGGACCAGGGCGCGGGCTGTGCCCCGATGCCGGTATGCGGGCGAGATGACCCCGAGCTCGGGCAGGTACTGCTCGGGTGCCGGCCACAGGTCGGCGCGGCAGCGCTCGCAGAGCTGCCCCTCTCCCAGGCGACGGCACGTGAGACAGATCACACCCGCAACGTACCCGGCGCCACCGACACGCCGGGCCGCGGCGGGCCGCTCAGGACGTTCCCTCCTGCCAGCTGGCCAGGTAGGCGCGCTGCTCGTCGGTCAACTGCTCGAGGCCGCCGCCCAGGCGGGCGAGTTTGATCGAAGCGACTTCCCGGTCGATCTCCTCCGGCAGCGTGTAGATGCGCGGCTCGAGGTCGTTGCGGTTCTTGACCAGCCACTCGGCGGCGAGCGCCTGGTTCGTGAACGACATGTCCATCACGTCGGCGGGATGCCCTTCCGCCGCCCCGAGGTTCACTAGACGCCCCTCGGCGGCCACGAGGATGCGGCGCCCGTCCTCCAGCTCGAACTCCTCGAGGTTGTCCCGGACGAGACGCCGCTCGACGGCCATCTGGCGCAGCGCGTCGAGCTCGATCTCGATGTCGAAGTGGCCGGCGTTGGCGAGTATCACCCCGTCCTTCATCCGCTCGAAGTGGCGGCGCCGGAGGACGTGCTTGTTGCCGGTGACGGTGATGAACACGTCGCCGACGGCGGCAGCGTCGTCGGCGGTCATCACCTGGTAGCCGGTCATGGCCGCTTCCAGCGCCCGGATGGGATCGACCTCGACGACCACCACCTTGGCGCCCATGCCGTCGGCGCGGGCTGCGACTCCCCGGCCGCAGTCGCCGTATCCCACCACCACGACGGTCTGGCCGGCGAGAAGGATGTTGGAAGCCCGGATGATGCCGTCGAGCGACGACTGGCCGGTGCCGAAGTGGTTGTCGAAGAGGTGCTTGGTGGCGGAGTCGTTCACGGCCACCACCGGGACGCGGAGAGTCCCGTCGGCCGCCATCGCCCGGAGGCGGATCACCCCGGTGGTGGTCTCTTCGGTCGATCCGATCACCTCGAGGTCACGGCGCTCGGTGTGGAGGATGGTGGCCAGGTCGGCGCCGTCGTCCATCGTCACCGCCGGAGCGTGGTCGAGGGCGGCGTGGATGTGCTTGTAGTAGGTGTCGGAGTCCTCACCGCGGATGGCGAACACCGAGATCCCCTCGGCGACGAGAGCCGCCGCCACGTCGTCCTGGGTGGACAAGGGGTTGGATGCGCAGAGGACGGGCTCGGCGCCGCCGTCGCGGAGAGCCAGCATCAGGTTCGCCGTCTCGGCGGTGACATGCAGGCAGGCGGCGACCACGTGGCCTTCGAGCGGCCGCTCCTTGCGGAACCGTTCACGAACCGTGGCGAGAACCTCCATCCGGCGGCCGGCCCAAGCGATCCTGCGGGCGCCGGCCTCGGCGAGCGACGGGTCTGCGATGTCGTAGTTCATGGCAATCCTTTCGGAATCGCGTGCGGTCACCGCCTCTCGGGTGTGTGAGGAGGGGTCCTATGCTTCAGTGTGTCCAATCATTGCGGAAAGAGGTGAAGGTGACGAACTCCGTCAGAACCGTGCCGAAACCGTGGGGCTCGGAGACGATCTGGGCGGAGACCGATCACTACGTCGGGAAGGTGATCAAGATCGACGCCGGCAAGCGCCTCTCTCTCCAGCTCCACGAAGAGAAGGACGAGGCGATCCTGGTGACGAAGGGCAGGCTCCGTCTGCACACCGGCCCCGACGCCGACAACGTGACCTCCCGGGTGCTCGAGCCGGGTGAGTCCGCTCACATCCCGCCCGGGCTCGTCCACCGTTTCGAAGCCCTGGACGAGGACACCGAGCTGGTCGAGGTGTCCACCCCGCAGTTGATGGACGTCATCCGGCTGCAAGACGACTACGGCCGGGAGGGCACCAACGAGCCCTGAGGCCGACTCCGGCCGTCAGACCGATCCGCCGGCCCTCTCCGCCAGCATCACCGGGATCCCGTCGACGATCGGGTAGGCGCGTCCGCACTCCGCGCACACCACCCGGTCTGCGTCGAGGCCGACGTCGCCGTGGTCGACGGGACAGACGAGGAGGTCGAGGAGCTCGGGATCGATCACGCCCGACCTTCGATCACGTCGCGGACCTCGGACACCAGCTCGTCGACCGACGCCGCGTCCGGTGCCTCGACGTTGAGCCGCAGCAGCGGCTCGGTGTTGGAGGGCCGGAGGTTGAACCACCGGTCGGGCCAGGAGACGGTGAGGCCGTCGAGGCGATCCTGGTCGGCGTCGGAGAAGTGGGACGCCACGGCCTCGATGGCCGCGGCTTGGTCCTCGACCCGGAAGTTGATCTCGCCGGACGCCACGTAGGGCTCCACTTCGGTGCGGATCTGCGACAACGGCCGGCCGTCCTCGGAGACCACCTGGAGGAGGACGAGCATGGCGAGCATTCCCGAGTCGGCACGGAAGTTGTCGGCGAAGTAGTAGTGCCCCGAATGCTCGCCGCCGAAGACGGCGCCGGTCTCGGCCATCACCTGCTTGATGAAAGAGTGCCCCACCCGGGTGCGGATCGGGCGCCCTCCGTGGGCGATGATCGTCTCGGGCACGGCGCGGGAGGTGATGAGGTTGTGGACGATGGCTGCCCCGGGGTTGCGGGCGAGGAACCATCTGGCCACCAGGGCGGTGACTGTGGAGCCGGACAGCGCCTGGGCCTGGTCGTCGACGAAGAACGCCCGGTCGGCGTCTCCGTCGAAGGCGACCCCCAGATCCAGCTTCTCGCGACGCACCAGGTCGATCAGGTCGACGAGGTTGGCGGGATCGAGCGGGTCGGCGGGATGGTTGGGGAAGGTGCCGTCGGGCTCCAGGTAGAGGCCCGTTAGGGTCGGCGGGATGCGCTCGAAGATCCGTTCGATCACGACCCCGGCCATGCCGTTGCCGGCGTCGACTCCCACCCGGAGCGGGCGGAAGACCTCGGGCTCGACGATCGAGAGGAGATGGTCGACGTAGCCGGGTATCGGGTCGAATGCGGTGACGATTCCCCGACGGTCGGCCGCCGGCAGCGATGACTCGGCGAGGCGGCGGATCTCCACGAGCCCGGATTCGGCGCCGATCGGGGCCGCGCCCTGGCGGCACATCTTGATCCCGTTGTACTCGGGCGGATTGTGGGAGGCGGTGATCATCGCCCCCGGCACCTGGCGCGCTCCGGAGACGTAGTAGACGATGTCGGTTGCGACCTCTCCGAGATCGAGGACGTCGACGCCCCGCGACGTGGCGCCGTCGATGAAAGCGGCGGCCAGCCCCGGAGAAGAGAGGCGGCAGTCACGCCCCACTGCCACGGTCGGGGCTTGCACGAACTCGGCGAAGCCGGCGCCGATGGCGCGGGCAGCTTCTTCGGTCAGGCCTCCCGGCTCGGTACGGCCCCGGACGTCGTAGGCCTTGAAGATGGAACTGAAGTCGGCCATGGCAGGATTCTATGACCCGGCGGGGCCCCCAGCGCGGTGATGATGCGGACGGTTCCTGTCCTGGATCCAGGGGTAGCGTCGGCAGACTCCGCGACGGACCCATGGAGGAGGCCCGATGGACTTTCAGATCGTGATCGACTCGAACGACCCTCATCGCATCGTCCGCTTCTGGGCCCAGGCGTTGGGCATGGAGATCGAAGATCACCACGACCAGGTCGTGGCCATGCTCGAGGCCGGCCAGGCCGAGGAAGAGGACACCGTCACCATCGACGGCCGCAGGGCCTGGAAGGAGGGGGCAGCACTCCGTGACCCCGAGGGCCGGCGCCCGCGGATCCTCTTCCAGCTGGTCCCAGAGCCCAAGACGACGAAGAACCGGGTCCACCTCGATGTCCGCGTCGGCGACGAGCACCGGGAGGCCAGAGTCGAAGAGCTGATCGCCGCCGGCGCCGAGCGCCTCTGGGACGGCCAACAGGGGCCGTTCAGGTGGGTGACCATGGCCGACCCCGAAGGCAACGAGTTCTGCGTGACCTGACGCTGAACGGACACCGGACACACCCCCATACACTGGCGCCCGGTGCCCACCTTCTCGATCGTCATCCCTGTCTACAACGAAGCGCGCTACATCCCGGTCGGCCTGCCCCGCCTGCTCGGCGAGCTGGAGGCGGCAGGCCTCGACTACCGCGTTCTGATCATGGAGAACGGCTCGACCGACGGCAGCGCCGCGGTGGCGAAGTCGGTGGCGGGCGACGCCCCCGTGGAGGTGCATTCGCTCCCGGTTGCCGACTACGGGGCGGCCATGTACGAGGGCTTCCGGCGAGCCGACGGCGACTGGGTCGTCAACTTCGACATCGACTACTTCTCGGCGTCGTTCCTCCAGTCCGTGCTGGAGCTGGCCGACGAAGCCGATCTAGTGATCGCCTCGAAGCGGGACCCGGAGTCCGAGGACCGTCGCCCGTGGCTGCGACGCCTCGCCACTGCGGTGTTCAACTTCCTTCTCCGCCGCCTGTTCGGCTCGTCGGTCAGCGACACCCACGGAATGAAGGCCTTCCGCCGCGAGCTGGTCGCGGACCTGGTGGAGAAGGTGGTCAGCCGCGAGGACCTCTTCGACACCGAGCTGGTGCTGCGGGCGGAGCGGAAGGGCTACCGCATCGTGGAGGTGCCGGTGATCGTCGAAGAGTCCCGGCCCGCCCGCTCCCTCATAAAGCGGGTTCCCCGGACTCTGCGCGGCCTGTGGCGGATTCGACGGATCCTCGGATCCTCTTCGTGACGGCGAGGCCGACCAACCCTCCCAGCGCGATCACGGTCAGGAACCAGCCGACGTACTCGGGCCACTGGTTGTGGAACTCCAGCACCACGTTCTCCTGCGTCGGCACCACCACCATGAGCGACGGGGCGGCGTGGAAGGGCCCTTCGGCACCTTCCGCCACCCAGTTCGGGAAGTACGAGACCTTCACCAGGTGCGGCACGCCGACCGCAGTAGTGGTGAAGCTGATCCGATGGTCTTCGATCTCGACGTCGGTGACCGCGCCGTCGCCGGCCTCGAGCAGGGGCGTCCGCGGCAGCTCGGAAAGGTCGTCGATGCGGGGCCAGTCCTCGGGCCCGTCGGCCGTGACCCAATGGTCGAGGAGGTCGAGGTCGTCGAACCACTCCAAGGCGATGTCGTTGAAGGTGGGACCCGGTGCCCCGGCGCCGACCAGCCCCAGGACCTTGTCGGCGATCCCGCCGTCGGGGGCTTCGTACACCGCCGGCTGGTAGCGGGCGGGTTCCACCAGCGCCGGCGGCTCGGCCATCTCGAAGATGGTGAACGGAGGCGACTCCGTCACGTATCGCAGCTCGGGCATGCCGCGGGCCTTCTCGGCCGACTCCTCGTTGTAGGCGACGTAGTAGCGGATCCCGTAGAGCTCCATGTGGCGGACGCCGCGGTCCATGGCGAAGTTGTGATAGGTGAGCCCGGGAACCGGGTTGGACGGGTTGATCGCCATCTCGCCGGCGAGGATGAAATGGAAAGGCGTCGTGAGGCTCGACTCGAAGTAGAGGCCTTCCATCGACGGGTGCGTGCCGCGGGTCCAATAGGGGATGAGCATCGGCGACATCGGAGTCCCGTATTTGTTGAGGCCGTCGTCTCCGCTGTCCGGCTCCCACACGACTCGCCCCGGAGGAAGGGTGGCGATGGTCTCCATCAGCCCCCGGTACTCGGGCCAGGGCTCCTTCGCCTCGTAGCCCTCGTAGTTCCACTTGGCCCAGCCGTCGACGAACGACACACCGGCGAGCGCGCCGAGGGCCAGCACGCCGCAGGCGGCGGTGGCGATCAGCGACCGGACGCGCACGGGCCCGGCGTACAGGAACGACAGGGCGGCCAAAGCCACCGCGATGGCGGCGATCACCCACGGCAGCCAGCGGGGGGCATCGGGGTTCGAGAAGGCTAGGGAGACGGCGACCACGCCCATGACGGCGAGCATCGCTCTCCCCCACCACATCGACGCTTTCTCGGGCAGGCGGCGGACGATCCAACGGGCGACGAACCCGACGGCGATGGCCGCCAGGAAGGCGACGCCGAAGTACCAATAGGGCAGGAGCCGCCCGTTCCATAGCTTCCATCGCGCTTCGGTGAACACGTCGGGGAACGTCTCGTGGAGCAGCCTCGGCAGCGGGAAGTAGATGACAGGCAGCAGCGTGAAGGTGGCGACCGGGATCACCCGGGAGGATCTGCGGGCGAGGATCACGGCGCCGGCGACCGCCAGAGGCAGGAGGAGCCAGATCTCGGCGGGAAGGATCTCCTCCAGCTTGGACAGGGGGGTCCACGCCATGTCCGACGTGTATCCGATCCGCATCAGCAACGGCAGGGCCCAGAAACCTGCGAGAGCGAACCCGCCCGCCCACACCAAGATCGTCTTCCAGCCGCGCTTCCAGAACAGAACGGGCACAGACGCGAACACGACGACGATCGTCGTGATGATGTGGCAGAGGGCGGTGAGGCCCAAGAACACGGCCGCCCAGACCAGGTACCGACGGTCTTCGCGCAACCCCCGGATCAGGTTCCCCAGGTAGAGGAGCGAGAAGGCGAAAGACCAGGAGAAGGAGAACTCGCCCGCCAGGGTCGAGGCGATGTTCGCCCCGTAGATCGTGAAGCTCTCCATGAACACGAACACGACGCCGGCTGCGGCGGCCACGACCGAGATCGTGCGTCCCAGCCTCAGCGAGCGGGCCAGGTAGTAGGCCGCAGGCGGGGTGCCGATCAGGCCGAGCACGGTGACGATCTTGAACGCGACGCCGTATGGCAGGACCAGGTCCAAGGCGACGATGACCAGCGAAGGCAACGGGAAGTAGAAGTAGAACGCCGGGAACCCGGCGAACCAGAGTTGCGACCAGCCGAGCACCCGGCCCTGGGGGAGCAGCACATCGCGCAGATAGGCCGGCCCGAGGACGTGGGCGCCCATGTCGCCGCCCGTCGGTGTGTTGGCCTGGAGGATCAGGTGGGGGTTGAGTACGGCGAGGACGACGAGAGACATCCCGGCGAGCAGGAACGCCGGGACCCACCATCGCCCCCGCACCGTGGCGCTGGGGGTCACCTGGGGGAGTTACGGACGATTTCCAAGACCTGGCTCAGGTCGATCTGCGTTCCGTCGCGGTCCCACCACTTCTCTTCGCACTTGTGGCAAGAGAAGAAGTGCACCTCGGAGCCGTCGGGCAGCCGGTGTCTGATTTCGATCACGTCCTGCGCGTGACACTGCGGGCAGTCCATTGCAAGCCTTGGTTGGAACGGAGGGGCCGGAGTCTAACGGTCTCGCAAGGGTTTTCCACAGGAGCCGGGCGGCTCACTCCTCTTCCAGCAACCTACCGATGTAGCGGCTCCGACGGCGACCGTTCTCGGTCCAGTAGGCGTACCAGTAGGGGCCATGGGGGCAGCGGGTGCAGGACGCCTTGCCGCAACGAACGGCCTGCTGCCTGAGGCTGACCGATATCTGGCTGTCGGGGGGAAGGGCTCCGGACCTCTCCAGACGCGCTCGGGCGAGGATCAGGAGGCGCCGGAGTTCGTGGTCGTCGAGGTCTCTGACGGCGTCGATGAGATCCCGGTCCAGACCCATGACCGGCGGTTCAGGCTACGTCGAACGCGAAGAGCGGCGTGACGGAACGGCGGTCGGTGAGGGTCCAGCCCATGGGCGGTGTGAGCCGATCTGCATGATCGACACACAACGGGTGGCCGGCCTCGGCGGTCGCCCTGGTCAGATCCTCGAGCCACACCGCCCGCTCGGCGTAGTCGTACGACATGAAGGTGGCGGCGGGATTGCCGCAACGGGCGCATCTGGAAACCATGGCCGGAAGCGTAACCGACCACGGGGCCGGTCCCTGGCATTGACGCCTCAGCCGGAACGGGGAAGCCGCCGGGGCACCCCGCCCCTCCACCAGGTGGCCGACCCGTCTCCGCCGACTTCGATCACCGAGGGGACGGCGTCGATATTGAGACTCTCGAAGACGTCGGGGTTCTTCTGCCAGCTGAGCTCGGTGTGGGGCACGCCACGTCGCACCAGCTCGTTGCGGGCGCGGACACAGGTGTTGCAGTCGTCCGACGTCAGGAGGTACACCCCGGCCGCCAGCCCGGTGACGGGGATCCGCCGCGCCGACACGGGGGGCCGGCGACGCAGCAACAGGACGATGCCGACGACGAGGGCGGTTACGGCGGCGACGACGATCAGGCGGTCGATCATCCCGGCGCCAGGGGGTCGCCGGCATCACCGGCGAAGCCCTCTTCCGATGCGGTCGTCCAGGTGACCACCACGTCGCCGTCGGCTTCGAGCTTCCCGCCGATGCTCCGAGCCGAGATCGGGATGTCCACGGCGGTCTCGGGAGGCACTGCCACCGACGTCAACGGGTCACCCGTGCCTGCCTGCAGTTCGACGGTGACCTCGACGTCACCGGGGTTGAAGACGTGCACGACGGAGTCCCCGAGCCTGCCGGCTCCGGAGAGCCGCCACGACGGCGAGGGAGTCGCCACCCCGGGGACCACGGCGTTGGCGCCCTCTCCGCTGAACCGAAGGGCCGCCGCCACCGGGTTGGCCGACAGCACCCGGATAGCTCCCGGCCCCTCGAGGATGTCACCCAAGGGGATGGTCACCTGGCTCTGGGCGGGGATCACGTCTTCGTATGCCGCCTCCACCACCCCGTCGGGGCCGTACACGTCGATCTGGAACGCGGCCTCGGACGTCCCGGGGGCGAAGAGCACCAGGCTCCGGCTCAACCCCTCGGGGGCAGGGGCAGGCAGGTACCAGTCGAGCCCGGCCACCAAGCCGCCGGTGGCGGAGATGTCGGCGCCGGAGTCGTGCACCGCCCCGGCCACCACTCGGCCCTGGCGGGTGACGACGGCGGCGGATATGGCCTGCCGGCCGGGGAGGATCGAGTGGAGGTCGACGGCGATCACGGAGCGCGGCGGCACCACGATCCCCGCCAGCGCGGGCTCGGATTCGACGCCGACCTCGCTGGCGGCGGCGATGTCGACTGTCGCCGAGCCGGCAAAGGGGTTGGCAAGGGAGATCGTGTAGGTGTGCCCCTCGGCGGTGGAGCCGCCGAGGAGGACCTGGGGGTCGGGCGAGCCGGGCTGGCACGGCGCGGCAGCCGCCCCGCCACCCTGCAGGATCGTCTCGACGGCGGCAGGCGGCGTCCCCTGCGGGACGAGGACCGGGGCGCGGGCCAGGCCCGTGATGTCGTCCAACACCACGGCTGCGGTTCCGCTCTCGGACACCTCCACCGCCTGCTCGACGGGGACCTCGCCGGCGGAGAAGACCGCCACGGTCGTCTCCGGTCCCGCCTGCACGAAAGTCAGCGCGGTCGTGCGCCGGGCGGCCTCGCCCAGGGGGCACACCGTGTACGGCGCGGCGGACTGTGGACTGGGGGGAAGGGGCACGGGCTCCCGGGGCGCCGGCAGCACGATGGAAGCGACCGCCAGGGCGGCGACTGCGATCAGTGCGGCGATCCTCATCGCGTCCTCCTCCCCCAGATCCCCAGGCCGAGGCCCAGCAGCGACAGAGCCGTCCCCAGCCAGACCAGGACCGCCTCGACCCCGATCTTGCGGTAGACCGCTTCGCCGTCGCGCCCGGACACGCTTCCGGCCCAACCTTCCGGCTGCCAGTCGGGGCCCCACCCCGGGTCGGCGTTGAATGCCAGCCGCACCCGCTCCTCGGTCGGCTCCCCTACGAACCCGGAGCCCGAGGCCTCCCACGGAACGCCCGACTCGGTGACCGCCACCGGGCGCACCGCGGTGTTCTCGAATACGACCAGCCCCTCGGCGAACGGGAAGGTGTTCATGTCCACCTGAGCCTGGAGCGCGGGCCCGATCAGCTCGGAAGTCTCGGCAGTCCCCACCAGCCAGCGGACCCCGAACTCGGACAACTCGGCGCCGGGGCGCAGCGTGGCGCCGGAGACGATGAGGTCGATGGCTGCGGCCAGCGCCTCGTCGCCTTCGCCACGCGCCGGAAGCGCCGCCTGGTCCAGCGTCGGGCCGCGCGAGTCGATCAGCCGGTACCAGAACCCAGGCCCCGGCCGGGAATCGCCGGGCAAGCCGTGGGGGTCCGGAGCGATGAGGAGAGCCCGCTCCACACCGGTGGCGCCGAGCGTGACGAAAGATATGCGGTCGCCCCAGGCATCCGGGGGAAGGCCGGCGCGCCCTCCGGCGAGGCCGGCCAGGGAGACGATCAGCACCACTACTCCACCGACGAGGCCGGCCCAGGCCATCACGTTGCGTTCACCGCGCCTCAAGGCCACGGCCACCACCAGACCCAGCCCCACCGCCGCCAGCGCCAGGAGGGCTTCCTGAACGTCGGGACCGAAGAAGCGGGATGCCGCCAGGCCTCCGAAAGTGAGGACTCCGGCGACGGCTCCGGCCCGCCACGAGCGGGCGATCATCGCCAGGATCACCGTGACGGCTATGAGCCCGACCACCACGGGGTGCGCCGCGGTGCGGATCGGGACCCCATCCAGCAGAAGGTCGCCCCGAGAGACGAGATAGGGGACGCCGACCAGGGCCGCCGGGGTGGCGACGAGAGCCACCAGCAGCCGGGAACGGAAACGGCCCGTCGCCCGGATGGCCAACGCGAACAACAGCGGGGCGATGCCCAGCGCCGGGACGAAGCAGGCGACCAGGCCCGTGAGGAACGCAGCCGAGCCGACCTGCCCCAGCCATTGCCTCCGCCCGGTCGCCGCGGGGCCGACGACGGATGCCAGAGCCCAAGGAAGGAACCCGATCGCCACCAGCGCCGCCCAGCGGCCGCCGCCTCCGAGTATGGAGGCGGGAAGCCCGAACAAGGCGGCGGCTCCGCCCAGGTAGGCCCCGGGCCCGCCCACGCCGAGGCGTCTGGCGAGACGGCCGATGCCGAAGACCCCCGAGGCGAACGCGACGAAGGTGAGCAGCGAACGCGCCACCTCCTCGTTGCCGAAGGTGAGCAGCGTCGCGATTCCGGTGGGCCCGGTGACGGGATGGACGGGAGCCGCCGACCCCAGGCCCGAGGCGTTCCACCCTCCGACGAAGCGGCTGAGCGCCGTCGAAGCGTCACCGAAGGGCAGGGCGTATCCGACCACCGGCAGGCCGGACAGGAACACTGCCCGCAGCCCGACCAGCAACAGGAAGAACACCCCGAGGATCGCCCAGGTGGAAGAAGAGCTCCAGATCTCGACCGCCCGTCTCGTGACGGCGCTGTCGTCGTCGAACATCCGCAGGAGGCGGTCGGAGAGCTCGGAACCGACGAGCCGCAGGCGGACGGAGCCGCGGACCTGGTAGCGGAACAGCTCTTCGTCACCGACCTGGCGGACCCGCGAGATGTTGCGCCGGGCGGCGATGGTCGATGGCAGGTTGGCGAGGTTCCACGCCCACGCCAGGACATAACGAGGACCCAGCCTCCAGCGACCGAGGAGGAGGCTCATCAGCGAGTCGGCGATCCCCGTGAGGAAGGCGAGGGGGACCATCCAGACGAGGGTGATGGGCGTGTACGCCTTGAGCATCGCCCGCATGCGGCCCGACTGCTCCCGCCAACCGCCGTCGCCGCGGCCGCATCGGCGGTCGTGGAACACCTCCGACGACGGGACCACGATCACCCGGCCGCCGGCGATCCGCACCCGCTGGCTGAGGTCGAGGCCGGCGGCGACGGGGGCGAGCTTCTGGTCGATGCCGCCGAGACCCCGCATGAGGTCGCGCCGCACGAGCATCGACACCGACGACACGAACGCCACGTCTCGGACGACGTCGTACTGCTCGAGGTCCACTTCGCCTTCGTCGAGGCCCGTGTACGGCTCGCCGAACACGTCGGTGGCCGATCCCACGCTCTCGAGGGTGTCGGAAGTCCCTCCCACCAGCAGCTTGGAGCCGGCGAGAGAGGCCTCGAAGCGGTTCGCTTCCGTCACCAGCGCTTTGAGGGCGTCCGGCCGGGGGCGGGCGTCACCATGCAGCAGCCAGACGTATTCGACCGAGGAGTCGAGGCCGGCTACCACCTCCGCCAGGTCCTGGCTCATCACCACCCCGGAAGGGACGCCTTCGGTCTCGGAGCCGATGAGGCGGATCTCTTCGATGGGGTGGTCCTGGCGGGCGACCGCGTCCAGCGTCGGCTGGGGGTCGACGCCTGCCACGACGCTGACGACCGCCACCACGGTCGAGGTGTGGGTCCGGCGCGGGACGTCGGCGTCGAGATCTTCGGTGACCTCGGTGTTGTCCGAGGGGACTGCAGTCATGCGGTGCGTCATTGTGGAACGCAATCGCCGAATATGGCAATCTCTTCCCACCGCGAGCGAAGGGGGATCGGTGGGCGGGTGTGGTCCTGGACGAGGCGGAGGTCGCGCTGGGTAATGGGCGTCAAGGTCACGGCGTTGTCGGGAGGGGTAGGCGGTGCCCGAATGCTACGAGGCTTCGCCGCGCTCGAAGACGTCGAGCTCACCGCGATCGTGAACGTCGGCGATGACGACGTCATCTACGGGCTGCACGTCTCCCCCGACATCGACACCGTGATCTACACGCTCGCGGGCCAGGAGGGCCTCGCCGGCTGGGGGGTGCGCGACGACACGGTGGCGGTGATGACGGCCCTCGACCGGTTCCCCATCGACACGTGGTTCCGGATCGGCGACATGGACTTCGCCACGAACCTGTTCCGCACCGCTCGGCTGCAGGCGGGCTGGACCCTGAGCCAGGTGACGAC
>PKRG01000029.1 GCA_017577575.1 Acidimicrobiia bacterium
TAGTTTAGGACCTTCTCTCTCCCTTCATGATCTGTTTTTTTTTTTTTAATTATGCGGCGTCCCCCCAGCTCTCCAACGGGTAGGTCGTCGGGAGCGTCTGATGTTGTTAAGAGACCGCCCGTCGACCGGGCGGTCGTCGTCGGCCAGCACCTCGGCCCTGGCCCCCGCGGCGCGGAGCACCTCGGCCACCGCTTCCAGGCCCCGGCGCAGGGGCGGGTAGGGGTCGTCGACGGCGAAGCGGGCTATCCGCCCGTGGCCGGGCCGCCGCGGGGGAGTTCCCGCCTCGGGGAGGTAGGAGCGGATCCCCACCACCAGCCGCCGCGCCCACGGAAAGCTCCTGTGCACGTCCGTGGCCGTCGCCGGGTCCTTGAAGGTGAAACGGAGCCGGCCGGTTCGTCCCTCGGCGAGGCGCTGGTCCATCGCCCGGCGGACGTCGTCGAACGGCTCGGCGGTCGCCACGCCGATGCGGTCGAGGCCGGCGGCGAGGCCCGCCTGGAAGGCACGTGCCCGCAGGTCCACCACCCCAGCGTATGCCGTCCCCCGGGCCGAGCCGAACGCTCAACCCGCCTTCGGCACCAGCCGCAGCGGCGGGCACAGACCCTGGGCCGCCAGGTTGTCGAGGGCTGCGCGCTCGCTGTCGTCGATCTCGACCGGGGTCGACCCGAGGATCACCGACACGACGCAGTCGTCGCAGGCGTCGGTGCCGCGCATGCAGCACGTCTCACAGTCGATGAGCATGCCGCCAACGTACGGAACCGCTGGGACAGAAACTCTCAGCCGCGGGCGAGCGGCAGGTAGGCGCGCTGCAGATACTCGGCGACCATGCGGTCGGACGAGAACCGGACCAGGGACGAAGTGATCGAGCGGCGCATCTTCTCCACCCACGCCTTGGGGATGCCGTCGTCGCCCCGGTCGTAGTAGAGCGGCGCCACCTCGTCGGCGAGCACCCGGTAGAAGTCGTCGGCGTCGTGGCGGTCGGCGGCCTCGTAGTCGTCGAATGGCTCGGCGTGGCCGAAGGCCCACCCGTTTTCGCCGTCGTAGCCTTCCGCCCACCACCCGTCCAGCACCGACAGGTTCAACACCCCGTTCATCGCCGCTTTCATGCCCGACGTCCCCGAGGCCTCCATCGGCGGACGGGGGTTGTTGACCCACACGTCGCTTCCCTGGACGAGGAAGCGGGCCATCCGGGCGTCGTAGTCCTCGACCACGAACAGCCGCCCCGCCAGGCCGGGGGTGCGGGAGAGCTCGACGAGGTGGCGGATGAGCGCCTGGCCGTGCTCGTCGGCGGGGTGGGCCTTGCCGGCGAAGATCAGCTGGATGGGCCGTGCCTCGCTGGCGGCTATCGAGACGAGGCGATCGACGTCCCGGAACATCAGAGTCGCCCGTTTGTAGGTGGCGAACCGGCGGGCGAAACCCAGGGTGAGGACGTCCGGTGACAAGAGACGGTCCACGGCTCGCAGGTCGTCGGGGCTGCCGCCGTGACGGGCGATCTGGCGTTGGAGCCGGCCGCGGACGAACGTGACCAGCACCTCCTTGCGCACCTGGTGGAGGTTCCACAGCTCTTCGTCCGAGAGGGCGTCGACCTGTTCCAGGTCCTCGGGGTGCTCCAGCAGGTGCACGGACCAGCCGCTGCCGAAGCGGCTCCGCAACAGCCGCGACGCTCCCCGGCCCACCCACGTCGGCGGATGGACGCCGTTGGTGATCGCTTCCGCCTCGTGGCCGATCAGCCACGACCAGTCGCGGGTCACCACCTCGCCGTGCCGCTGGGAGACGCCGTTGACGAACGACGAGAAGCGGATGGCGAGGGCACCCATGTCGAACAGGTTCGGGTCGTGCGCCCGGGCCAGCTCGCCCAGGCCGGCCATGTCGACTCCCAGGCGGGCGGCCCACGGCGGAAGGTACTTGTCGGGGATGGCCCGCTCGAACGTCTCGTTGCCGGCGGGAACGGGCGTGTGCAAGGTGAAGACGGTGCGGCGGCGGATCGCCTCCCGGGCCTCTTCCAGCGTCGACCCGGCCTCCACGAGGCGGGCGGCGCGCTCGATGACGGACAGGGCGGCGTGGCCCTCGTTGGCGTGCCACACCGCCGGCTCGATCCCGAGGGCGTCGAGGACCCGGACGGCGCCGACACCGAGCACCAGCTCCTGGAGGAACCGCATCTCCCGGCCCCGGACGTACAGCGTATGGGTGATCGGCCGGTCGGCCGGGTCGTTCTCGGGGAGGTCGGTGTCCAAGAGGATGAGCGGAACCCGTCCCACCGCCAGGCGCCACGCGGCCACGGCGACCGACCGCCCCGGGAGCTCGACCTCGACGTGGAGCTGGCCACCGCCGGGCGCCGCCACCGGGTTGATGGGGAGCCGATGCTCGTCGAGCACCGGTGAGATGTGCTGCTGGTCGCCGTCGGCGTCGATCTCCTGGCGGAAGTAGCCCCGGCGGTAGAAGAGGCCGACACCGACGAGGGGGATGCCCAGGTCGGAAGCCGACTTCAGGTGGTCGCCGGCGAGGATCCCCAGGCCCCCCGAGTAGAGGGGGATCGTGTTGTGGACGCCGAACTCGGTGCACAGGTAGGCCACCGGCGCCTCGAGGTCGCCGCCGTGGCGGGTGTACCAGGTGTCCTCGGCGCCCAGGTACTCGTCGAATCGCCGGACCGCCTCCCGGTACCGCTCCTGGACGTTCTCCCGGGACTCCAGCTCGGTCCAGCGGTGCCGTTCGGTGCGGTGGAGGATGTCGATCGGGTTGTGGGTCGCCTCCCACTGGTCTGGGTCGATCGCCGACCACAGGGCGCGACCGGTGTCGTGCCACGTCCACCAGAGGTTGTGGGCGATGTCGACCACCCGGTCGAAGGACCGGGGCACGGGGAACTCGACGTGGTTGATCACAGGGATACGGGACAGCAAGAGAGGCGCTCGATGGTCGGGAGTTCCGAGAATAGGGTCGCGGTGACCCGTGTCGGTCCTGGCACCATATCATCACCACCATGACCCACAAGATCCACTCCCAGGATGTGACCGAAGGTCCCGCCAAGGCCGCGGCCCGAGCGATGCTGCGGGCGGTCGGCCTCAGCGAGGAGGACTTCTCCAAACCGCAGGTGGGAGTGGTGTCGGCCGGCAACGAGGTGACTCCCTGCAACCTGAGCGGCCCCGAGCTGGCCGCGGCGGCCAAAGAGGGCGTCATCGCCGCCGGGGGAGTGGGTCTGACGTTCGCCACCATCGCCGTGTCCGACGGCATCTCGATGGGTCACGAGGGGATGCGCGCATCGCTCGTGTCCCGGGAGGTCATCGCCGACTCGGTCGAGCTGGTGATGCACGCCGAGCGGTTCGACGCCATGGTGACCATCGCCGGCTGCGACAAGTCGCTGCCGGGGATGCTGATGGCGGCCGCCCGCCTCAACCTGCCGGCGGTGTTCCTCTACGGAGGCTCCAGCCTCCCCGGTCGCTACCGGGGCCGCGACATCTCGATCGTCGACGTGTTCGAGGGCATCGGCGCCCTGTCCGAGGGGCGGATCGAAGAGTCCGACCTGCTCGAGCTGGAGCGGAGCGCCTGTCCCGGCGCCGGCTCGTGCGCCGGCATGTTCACCGCCAACACGATGGCGTCGGTGGGGGAGGCGATCGGCATGTCGCTTCCCGGCTCGGCGTCGGTGCCGGCAGTCGACCCGCGCCTGCGGGAATACGCCCGCCGGTCCGGCGAGGCTGCCATGCGCCTGCTCGAGGAGAACATCCGGCCCCGCCAGATCATGACCCGCCCGGCGTTCGAGAACGCCATCACCACGGTGATGGCGCTCGGGGGCTCCACCAACGCCGTCTTGCACCTGATGGCCATCGCCCACGAGGCAGGCGTGGAGCTGGAGCTCGAGGACTTCGACCGGATCAGCCGCCGCACCCCCCACATCGGCGACCTGAAGCCTTTCGGCCGCTACCACATGGTCGATCTCGACCGGATCGGTGGGGTGCCGGTGGTGCTGAAGGCGCTGCTCGACGAGGGCCTGCTCCACGGCGACGTGCTCACCGTCACCGGCAAGACCCTGGCCGAGAACGTGGCCGACGTCGAGTTCCCCGCCGACCAGGACGTCATCTATCCGCCTTCGAACCCGATCGCCTCCGAAGGCGGCATCGCCGTCCTCCGCGGCACGCTCGCCCCCCAGGGCGCGGTGGTGAAGGTGGCGGGCATCGAGTTGGACGAGTTCGAAGGGCCGGCCCGTGTCTTCGACGGCGAGCAGGCCGCCCTCGAGGCCCTGTTCAACCACCAGATCCGCCCCGGTGACGTGGTGGTGATCCGCACCGAAGGCCCCAAGGGCGGGCCGGGCATGCGGGAGATGCTCCAGATCACCGCCGCCATCAAGGGCGCCGGCCTCGGAAAAGACGTCCTGTTGGTCACCGACGGGCGATTCTCCGGCGGCACCACCGGCCTGTGCATCGGCCACGTCGCCCCCGAATCGGAGGTGGGTGGCCCGATCGGCCTCGTCCAGGACGGCGACACCATCCGGGTGCGCCTCTCCACCCGCACTCTCGACCTGATGGTGGACGAGGAGACGCTGGCGGAGCGGCGGGCCGACTGGAAGCCCCACGAGCCCCGCTACACGTCGGGGGTGCTGGCCAAGTACGCCCGCCTCGTCGGCTCTGCCGAGCACGGCGCCGTGACCAGCTGAGTCGAGGCTCCGGCGCAGGCCGGCCCTAATCTCAGAACGTGGTCAAGGTCTACGCGGTGGTGCTGGTCGTCGGGGTGGTCGCCCTGTTCGCCTGGGTGATCGCCCGGGCGTTCGCCGTCAACATCGAACGGCCCTCGATCGACCCGGAGGAGAGATTCGGGGTCCGCGGCCGCCGGGTGGTGGCGGCCATGGTCGGCTTCGGGATGGCCGGGATGTCCGCCGAGTTCTCGCCCCTCGGCATCCCCTGGCCGCTGGCCCTGGCGCTGGCGCTGCTGGGGGCGGCCGCCGCCGTCTGGTACGCCGGGTGGGCCGGCCGCGACGACCCGGCGTCCCCCGAAACGGAGATCGGCTAGGCGTGCTCGTCGTCTCCGACGTGCACGGCGAATTCGAGGCTCTCGCCCGTCTGGCGGCGACCGGCGAGACCCTCCTGGTCCTCGGCGACGTCGTGAACCTCATCGACTACCGCACCGGCGAGGGGATCATCTCCGACGTCATGGGCGAGGAGTTCGGCCGTCGGGTGTCCCAGCACCGGGGCGACTCCGACTACGAGGCGATGCGGGCCCTGTGGGCCGAGGGGATGGCCGGACGGGCCGAGGAGCTGCGGGCGGCGATGGCCGAGGGGGTCAGGAAACAGTACGCCGCCTTCCGGGAAGCCGTCGCCGGCGCGGTCGGCTACGTCACCTACGGCAACGTCGACACCCCCGAGCTGCTGGCCGAGTACCTGCCGGAAGGGATGCGCTTCGTCGACGGCGAGGTGGTGGAGATCGACGGGCTCACGTTCGGCTTCGCCGGAGGGGGCATCGCCACCCCCGGCCGGGGCAGGGGAGAGGTGACCGAGGAGGCGATGGCCGAGAAGCTGGAGAAGATGGGCCCGGTCGACGTCCTGTGCACCCACCTCTCGCCGGCCGTCCGGCCCCTCCACTACGACGTGATCACCGGCCGGCTGGAGCGCTCCTCGCGGCCGATCCTCGAGTACATCCTCGAGTACCAGCCGAGATTCCACCTGTTCGGCGACATCCACCAGCCCCAGGCCACCCGGTGGCGGGTCGGCTCGACCCTCTGTCAGAACGTCGGCTACTTTCGGGCTACGCGACGGGCGTTTCGCTTCGATCCGGCGGCTGCCATCGCTAGCTGACCGTCCGTTTGCGCAGCGCACACAGGCGTTAGCAAATCGCGAGCAGCGAGTACGATTAGGAGGGATGAAACCGGCGATGGCAGAGAGCACAGTCCATTCGATCGAGATCGACGCCCCCGCCGCCGCCTGTTTCGAGGTCGCGGCCGACGTCGAGTCCTACCCGGAGTGGGCGGCGGGCGTCAAGCAGGTGGAGGTCCTCGAGGAGGACTCCGAGGGCCGGCCGCTGCGGGCGGCTTTCGTGCTCGAAGGCTTCGTCAAGGAGATCTCCTACGAGCTCACCTACGACTACGACCCCCCGCACCGGATGTCGTGGAGGGCCGACCCCAGCCCCGACATCGCCATGCTCGAGGGCTCCTACACGTTCAACGAGACCGAGGAAGGCGCCACCGAGGTCGTCTACGCCCTTTCGGTCATCCCCTCGTTCAACCTCCCCGGTTTCGTCCGGCGCCAGGCCGAGAAGCAGATCGTCACGACCGCCCTGCGAGGACTGCGCAGACGGGTGCAAGAGCGCGTCACCTGACGATGGCCGTGCGCATCGTCCTGGTGACGGGCAAAGGCGGGGTGGGAAAGACCACCGTCGCCGCCGCCACCGCCCTCGCCTCCGCCGATGCCGGCCACCGCACGCTCGTCTCGTCCACCGACCCGGCCCATTCGCTCGCCGACGCCTTCGACGTGGAGCTGGCCGACGACCCCACCGAGATCGCCCCGGGCCTCTTTGGCCAGCAGATCGACACCCAACGGCAGCTCGACAGGTATTGGGGGACGATCCGCGACCAGCTCATGAACGTCCTCGACTGGGGCGGGGTGTCGGGCCTCGAAGCCGAGGAGTTCCTGGTGTTCCCCGGCATGGACGAGCTGTTCGCCCTCCTCGAGGTCAACCGGCACGCCCGGTCGGGCGCTTACGACGCCATCGTCGTGGACTGCGCCCCCACCGCCGAGACCCTCAGGCTGCTCTCCCTGCCCGAGGTCCTCTCCTGGTACTTCGAGCGGATCCTCCCCACCGAACGGCGCATCCTCCGCGCCGCCCGGCCGCTCCTCACCCGGGTGACGGATCTGCCCGTGCCCGAAGAAGGGGTGTTCGACGCTGCCACCACCGTGTTCAGCGGCATCGAACAGGTGAAGGAGCTGCTCGCCGATCCCGAGGTAACCTCCGCCCGGTTGGTCGTCAACCCCGAGAAGATGGTCATCGACGAGGCGCGCCGCACGTACACCTACCTGTCCCTCTTCGGCTACGGCGTCGACGGCGTCGTCGTCAACCGCGTGCTTCCCGAGCAGGTCTCCGACCCCTACTTCTCGCGGTGGCGCACCATCCAGAAATCCCACCTCGACACCGTCGACGCCGCGTTCGCCGACGTGCCCCGGCTGCGGCTCCGCCTGTTCGACGAGGAGATGGTGGGAGTCGGGCGGCTGCGGACCATGGCCGAAGAGCTCTACGGCGACGCCGACCCGGTTCTCGACTTCAGGGCTCGCAACCCGTTCCGGGTGGAAGACCGCGACGGCGAGGTGGTCCTGGAGATGGCCGTGCCGTTCGCAGACAAGGGCGACCTCGACGTCTACCGTCACGGCAACGAGCTCTTCATCCAGGTCGGCCCCTACCGGCGCTCGTTCCTGCTGCCCGACAGCCTCCACCGCCGCCAGGTGGCGGGAGCCAAGCTCGCCGACGGTGTCCTGTCCATCCGGTTCGGGGAGGTGACATGACCGAGACCGAGACCCTCGAAGCCTTGAGGCGAGCCGCCCAGCGGGCGCTGATCCACCTGCTCAAGGCAGGCATCGAGAGCGTGAAAGCGCTCGAGGCGGTCATCGACGAGTTGTCCAGCCTGCGTCACCCCTCCGACGAGCCCAGCGACAACGGCGCCCCGCGCCGGGAACGGATCGAGATCGAATGAGCGCGGTGGGCGTCGACGTCGGAGGGACCTTCGTCAAGGCCGTGCGCCTCGGCTCGGGCCGCGAAGTGGTGGCGCGGACGCGCCGGCCCACACCCGAGGCGCCCTCGGAGATCATCGACGTCGTGGAGGAGGTGGCCGCCGAGCTCGGTCCCGGCCTGCCTCTCGGGCTGGGCCTGGCGGGCCTGGTCGACCACGACGCCGGCCAGCTCGTGTGGGCGCCGCATCTGCCCGGGACCTCCGTGGACTTCCGCACCCCCCTGGCCGAACGGCTCGGCGTGCCGGTCGTGGTCGACAACGACGCCAACATGGCGGCTCTGGCCGAGCACCGGCTGGGCGCGGGGCAGGGGTCCGACCACATGCTGATGATCACCCTCGGCACCGGCATCGGCATGGGAGCGATCCTCGGCGGCCAGATCTACCGGGGACGGGGCCACGCCGGGGAGGTCGGCCACATCACCATCGACACCAACGGGGACGCCTGTGCGTGCGGGCGGAAGGGCTGCTGGGAGACGAAGGTGTCCGGCACCCGTTTCGGAAACGACGCCCGCTCCATCCTCGGCCCCGACGCCAGAGCCGAGGACCTGGTCCAGGCGGCGCTCGAAGGCAACGAGGAAGCCCGGGAGGCGATCAACGACGCCGGCGAATGGCTGGCGGTCGGCCTCGAGACGCTGGTCCTGGTGTTCGACCCCGACGTGATCGTCATCGGCGGGGCGGCGGCCGGTGCAGGGGACCTCCTCCTCGACCCGGTGCGCCGCCGACTGTCGGAGACAGAAGGTGCAGGACATCGCCCGCTCGCCAAGGTCGTCCCCAGCGTGCTCGGTCCGGAGGCCGGCGCCGTGGGGGCGGCGGTGGCGGCACTGGAGGAGGCACGATGACGGATTCGGTTCGTCCCGACGAAGTGATCCCCCCGGAGGGCGGCGGCAGCCTGCAGCTGCGGACGCTCGTCACCGACATCGCACTGCTCGTTCCCAACCTGATCAAGCTGCTCGGCCGCTTGGTCCGGGACCCGCGGGTGCCGCGTCGTTCGAAGCTGCTGGTCGGGGCGATGCTGGCGTATCTCGTCTCACCCGTGGACGTGGTCCCCGACTTCGTCCCCGGGCTCGGCAAGGTCGATGACATCCTCCTGCTGGCGCTCGCCGTCGACCATTTGTTCGACAAGGCGGGAGAGGACGTCGTGATGAGCCACTGGGACGGCCCCGCCGACTTGCTCCAGATGGTACGGACGGTCATCGACGCCACCGCCCAGCTGGTCCCGGCGCCCGTGCGGCGTTGGGTGGAACGTCTATCCAGCTGAAAGTTCTACTCTGGAGCAGATGGAGTTCCGCCGGATCGAACACCTGCCGCCGTACGTCTTCGGGCTGGTGAACGATCGGAAGCTCGCGGCTCGACGGGCGGGTGACGACATCGTCGACCTGGGTTTCGGAAACCCGGACATCCCCTCTCCGCCGAGGGTGGTCGAGAAGCTGATCGAAGCGGCCCGCAACCCGCGCAACCACCGTTACTCGGCCTCCCGGGGCCTCCCCAACCTCCGCAAGGCAGTGGCGGACCGATACATGCGCCGGTTCGGGGTGGAGCTCGACCCGGAGACCGAGGTCATCAACACGATCGGGGCCAAGGAAGGGCTCGCCCACCTGATGTGGACCCTGGTGCAGCCGGGCGACGCCGCCATCGTCCCTGACCCTTCATATCCCATCCACATCTACGCGCCGGTGCTGGCCGGGGCGGACATCCGCAAAGCCCCCGTCACGCCGGAAGAGGACTACTTCGAGGTCGTCGAGGACATATTCCGCAACTCGTGGCCGCGGCCACGGGTGATGATCGTCTCGTTCCCCCACAACCCGACCACGGTGTGCGTCGACCTGGCGTTCTTCCAGCGCCTGGTGGATTTCGCCCGCGAGAACGAGGTGTTCCTGGTCCACGACTTCGCCTACGCCGACGTGTCCTTCGACGGGTACGTCCCCCCATCGATCCTGCAGGTTCCGGGGGCGAAGGAGGTCGCCGTCGAGCTGTACACCCTGACCAAGGGCCACTCGATGGCGGGATGGCGCGTCGGCTTCGTCGTCGGCAACGCCGAGGCGGTGGCGGCCCTGGGCAAGCTCAAGTCCTACCTCGACTACGGCACCTTCCAGCCCATCCAGATCGCCTCGATCATCGCCCTCAACGAAGAGGACGAGTACGTCACCGAGGTCAACGAGATCTACCGGCGCCGGCGCGACACCCTGATGGAGGGCCTGGACCGGGCCGGCTGGAAGGTGGAGCCGCCCAAGGGCACGATGTTCGTGTGGGCGCCGATTCCCGATCCATACGCCCACATGGGGTCGCTCGAGTTCTCGTTCCACCTCCTCGAGCACGCCAAGGTGGCGGTGTCGCCGGGCATCGGCTTCGGCGACGCCGGGGAAGGCTTCGTCCGTTTCGCCCTGGTCGAGAACGAGCATCGGATCGGCCAGGCCACCCGCAACATCCGTCGCGCCCTCAGCGACCTCTGAGCGGCGCCATGGCCTTCCCCGACGGAACCGCCGACTTCCGCTCCGACACCGTCACCCGCCCGACCGAGGAGATGCGCCGGGCGATGGCCGAGGCGGCGGTGGGCGACGACGTCTACGCCGACGACCCGACCGCCAACGCCCTCGAGGAGGAGGCCGCGGCGGTGGTCGGGAAGGAAGCGGCGGTGTTCGTCCCCACCGGGACGATGGGCAATCAGCTGGCGGTGATGGCCCAGACCCGACCCGGCGACGAGGTCCTCGTCGACGAGCTGTCCCACATCCGCAACGTCGAGCGGGGCTGGGGCCCCGCTCACGCCGGGATCGGGTGGCGCACGGTGGCGACCGACGGCGGCCGGATCACCCCCGGGCAGGTGGACGAGGTGATGGAGCTGGCCGGTTCCATGTTCCCCCGGGTGACGCTCCTCGCCTGGGAGAACACCCACAACCTCCACGGCGGGCGCGTCGTCCCCCTCGACGTGATGGCCGAGACCTCGGCCCGTGCCCGCCGCCACGGCCTCCGGGTGCACATCGACGGCGCCCGCATCTTCAACGCCGAGGCGGCCACCGGCACCAAGGCGTCCGAGTTCGCCGCCACCGCCGACACGATCCAGTTCTGCTTCTCCAAGGGCCTCGGGGCGCCGATCGGGTCGATCGTGTGCGGGCCGAAAGACTTGATGGACGAGGTCCGCTACCTGCGCAAGCGCCTCGGCGGGGGCATGCGCCAGGTGGGGGTCATCGCCGCCGCGGCGCGCATCGCCCTCCGCGACCGGGAGCGGCTCGTCGAAGACCACCATCTCGCCCGGTACCTGGCGGAGCGGCTGGCCGAGCGCTGGCCGGGGACAGCCGACCCCGAGACCGTCGAGACGAACATGGTGCGGGTGGACGTCGCCGCGCTGCCCGGGGACATCGGAGCCATCAGGCAACGGCTGGCAGAAGACGGGATCCTCACGGGAGCGCCGGCGGCGGGGTGGTGGCGGCTGGTCACTCACCGGGACGTCGACCGGGCGGACGTCGATCGGCTGGTGGCGGGCATCGCCGCGGACTGAGCCGGGGGAGGGGCTCAGCCGGGCGGCGCCCGGAGCACGTACCGGTGGCCCCTCGGGCTCGTCCACACGAACGTCCCCGGGGAGGGCTGCTCGAGGTCCCATCCGGCCCCGTGCTTGGTCCGCAGGTGGTGGCGGGGGCACAGCGGCCCCAGGTTGTCGACCTCGGTGGGCCCGCCGAGACGGTGGTCGATGGTGTGGTCGAGGTGGCAGCGATGGGCTGGCACGGGACAGGTCGGGAACGAGCAGGTGCGGTCCCGGGCTTCGACATGGCGACGTTGACCCGTGGTGGGCCGCCGCCGGGTGACGCCGGTGACGACGGGGAGGCCGGTGGCCGGGTCGGTGATGTCGAACTCCCAGGTGCCGTCGGAGTTCTGGCGGGCTACGTAGCGGGCGAGATCGGCGATCACCGGGCCCCAGCCGTCCAACTCCCCGGGCTCGTCGGCGAGACCGACGAGCGTGACGAGATCCACCGTGATCTTCACGCCCCCCGATCGCCGGGACGAGTGGAGGTGGCGGCCCTCGAGGAGGTCGCAGTAGACGTCGGCCCGGATCTGGTCGATGGGCCGGTGGTCGCCCGAGCGCTTCAGCCGGCGGGAGATCTCTTCGATTCGGTCCATGATCCGGCCGACACGCTCCAGCGGCAGCTGCCGCCCGAGGAGATCGGCGGTTCCGTCGGGGTTGGGACGAGCTTCGACCTTGCGTTCCTCCAGGCCCCGACGATGCCGCTTGCGGGCCGCGTCCGGGAACTCTGACATGATCCGGTGGCGCAGCCTTCGCCCGATCTGGGAGGTGGTGAGCTCCGGCGCCGGGCCGAGGATCCAGCCCGCCATCTCACGGGCGGCGTCGTCGTCGAGCTCGACGGTCTCGTCGCAGATGACCCTGGCGCGGGCGGCGTCGATCCGGCCAGCGAGGAGCGCGGCCATCACCGCCGGCAACCGGGCCAGGGAGAACGCCAGGTTCAGGTGCAGGTGGGAGGCCCGGTTGGTGAGGCGCAGGGCTGCTGCCAGCTCGTCGGCGACGAACTCGTCGGGGACTTGGGTCCTCTCGGGAGGGTCGTCGGGGTCGCATGGCGGAGTGTGGGCCAGCTCGAAGATGGCGCGGTAGGCGAGGGAGTCCAGGTGGGCGCGCTGGCGCCATATGGCCTGGAGGTAGGTGACGAGCTGGTGGCCGTTGAGGTCGGAGGGGTCGATGCGCTCGAGGAGACCCGCCAGTTCCTCTCCGGGCGCGAGGCTCTCGATCGGTCCCGACGATGCCTGGCGGATGGTCCCCTGTGATTCCCCCGACATGCCCCGACCATACGAGACGGCTGGGACAGATTCGGGGCTCGACTCCCACGCGAGAGCCCGTCTCCGCGTTGCGGGAGTGGTCGATCGGACGGGAGCGGCGCTGGCGAGGCACGGGTATGTCTATCCTTGCGGTGGCGATGGGGCTCGCCGTAACCGCCCGTCTGGGCTGATGGCTCCTGGAACCGAACCGGACATCCAGCGCAGCCATGCCATCTACCGACGATCGCCACCATTCGCAGCTCGCCCTTTCCCGCCTCCGGAGATCCGTTCCATTGGTCCTCGCCGGTGGCCTCCTCGGCTCGAGTCTCCGCGAGGTCGTCGTGTCGCTTCTGCCGCCCTCGCCTTTTCCGGTCGCCAACCTCACGGCGAACCTGATCGGATCCTTCTTCCTCGGCTGGCTGGTGGCCCGGCGGGAACGCCACTCCGCGACGGGGCTGGCCATCTCCTTCTGGGGAATAGGGGTCTTGGGCTCGTTCACGACCTTCTCCGGGTTCAGCGTCGCCGCCCTCGATTTGATGCGCACTGGACGCCTCCCAGCCGCGGCTGGGTACGTGGCCGCCTCGGTGATCGGAGGGCTCTTCTCCACGCGCACCGGCCTGAGGCTCGGAGACCGGAGGTGAGCCTCGTCGTCGCCGCCGCCGGGGCACTGGGAGCCGTGTGCCGCTACCTCATCGGTGGCCTGATGCAATCTCGCGTTGGCTGGGAGTTTCCCGTCGGAACTCTCGTAGTGAACCTCGCCGGCTCGTTCGCTATGGGGCTGATCGTCGCTTCCTCCTCCGGGCGCGGGTGGTCGGTTGTGGCAGTCGGGTTCCTCGGAGGATTCACGACCTTCTCCACGTGGATGGTCGAGACGCTGCGACTGGGCCTGCCCTCGCCCAGAGCAGTCCTCAATGTCGCCGCGACCCTGGCCGGAGGGCTCGCCACCGCCGGTCTCGCCTACCTCCTCGTGGGGTGAGAGCATCTTCCAGCCCGCTGCACGACGTGTGCGGCAGGCATCGGCTCCCGACGCTCCAGGTAACCTCCGCCGGTGCCTCCGAGTCCAAACGATCCGATGACCTTTGCCGTGTTGTTCCCCGGTCAGGGGAGTCAGTTCGTGGGCATGGGCGCCGACCTGTTCGAGGCGCGTCCGGACCTGTTGGGCGATGCCGCCGACGAGGTGCTCGGCTTCTCGCTCCGTGAGGTGTGCCTGGAAGGGCCCGAGGAGCGGCTCACCCGCACCGAGCACGCCCAGCCGGCGCTGTTCGCCCTGTCGTACGCCCTGTGGGAGGAGCTCGCCTCGAAGGTGCCGCTCCCCGCAGCCGCCGCCGGGCACTCGCTGGGGGAGTACACGGCGCTCGCCGCCGCCGGCGTGTTCTCGTACCGAGACGCCCTCGCCGTGGTCGCAGAGCGGGGCCGGGCCATGGCAGCCGCCGCCGACGCCAACCCCTCGTCCATGGCGGCGGTGATCGGCGCCGACCTCGAGACGGTCGAATCCGCCTGCTCCGCCCGCCGCTCCGAGGGCGGGAGCCTGTGGGTGGCGAACATCAACGCCCCCGGCCAGGTGGTCGTCGCCGGCGGCCGAGACGACATCGCCTGGCTGGAGGAGAACGCCTCCGAGCTCGGCCTGCGCCGGGTGATGGGCCTGGCGGTCGCCGGTGCCTTCCACTCGCCGCTCATGCAACCCGCCTCCGACCGTCTCGCCGCGGCCCTGGAAGGCGTCGAGATCTCCGAGCCCCGTTTCCCGGTCTACTCCAACGTCACGGCGAGCCCGATCGGCTCCGGCGAACTGGTCCCCACCCTCGTCGACCAGGTGGTCTCCCCGGTCCGGTTCGCGGAGACGCTCGAGAGGATGGCGGCGGCGGGCATCGACACGTTCGTCCACGTCGGGCCCGGGGACGTGACTGCCGGGCTGGCCCGTCGAACGGTGAAGGGATCCAACGTCGTCACCGTGTCGTCGCTCGACGATGTCGGGGTTGCGGTCGAGGCCCTGGGTAGCATCAGTTGAGCCCGAGGAGTTGAACGTGCCGAATGCCGAGATAACCGGTTGGGGCAAGTGCCTGCCACCCGCGGTCCTGTCCAACCACGACCTGGAGAAACTGACCGACACGAGTGACGAGTGGATCACCACTCGCACCGGGATCAAGGAACGGCGCATCTCCCACGTCGAGGTCTCCGACATGGCGGAGGTGGCGAGCCGCCGCGCCCTGGCCGCCGCCGGCAAGGAGCCGTCGGACGTGGACCTGATCGTCCTCGCCACCTGCACCGGGGACTCGATCATCCCCTCGACGGCGGCGATCCTCCAGGACAAGCTCGGTGCCTACAACGCCGCCGCCTTCGACCTCAACGCCGCCTGCTCGGGCTTCATCTATGCGCTGGTGGTCGCCTCGAACATGATCCGGGCCGGAACCCACCGCACCGTCCTGGTGGTCGGCTCCGAGAAGCTCCACTACCACCTCGACTTCACCGACCGCTCCACGGCAGTCCTCTTCGGCGACGCCGCCGGGGCAGTGGTGCTGGAGGCCACCGAGGAGCCGGTCGGGCTCCTCAACTCCGAACTGGGCATGGACGGCTCGGTGTGGGACATCCTGCGTGTGCCCAAGGACGGCAACGTCGGCGACCCCGGGCCAAGGCTCCCCGAAGAGGGCGGCATCCGCATGAACGGGCCCGAGGTGTTCCGCCGTGCCGTGACGACGATGAGCGAGGCGGCGGTGCGGACCATCGAAGGCGCCGGTCTCCAGCTCGACGACGTCGACCTTTTCATCCCCCACCAGGCCAACGTGCGCATCATCGACGCCGCCGCCAAACGTCTCGGGCTTCCGGAGTCGAAGGTCTTCATCAACATCGGCTCCTACGGGAACACGTCGGCGGCCACCATCGCCGTCGCATTGACCGAGGCGTTGGAGGAAGGCCGCGTCTCGCCCGGCGACGTGATCGTGTTCGCCGCCTTCGGGGCGGGGCTCTCGTGGGCGGCGGCGGTCCTGCGCTGGGGCGATCGCGTCACCCCGCTGGGCACCAGCGACGCCGACCTGCCGCCCACCGACAAGGACGCATTCGCGTTGCTCGAGCCCAACCTCGAGTACTACGGACGGCCCGAGCTTCCGAGGGACGAGTGAGCGATCCGGACGCCACCAGCCGCGTAGCACTGGTCACCGGCGGATCGAGGGGCATCGGCCGGGCCGTCTGCCTCGAGCTCGCCCGCCGCGGCCATCCGGTGGCGGTCAACTACGCCACCCGGGCCGACGCCGCCGAGGAGGTCGTCGCCGAGATCGAGGAGATGGGCGGCAAGGCGATGGCCGTCGGCGCCGATGTCGCCGACGAGGACCAGGTCACCGAGATGTTCGACGCCGTCGCAGAGGGCCTCGGCCAGGTGGCCGTCCTCGTCAACAACGCCGGCATCAACCGCGACAACCTGCTGCTGCGGATGCCGACCGAGGACTTCGACGCCGTCATCGCCACCAACCTGCGGTCGGCGTACCTGTGCACCAAGGCGGCTCTGCGGTCGATGCTGCGGGCCAGATGGGGGCGGGTCATCTGCATGGCGTCGGTGGCGGGAGTGGCCGGCAACCCGGGCCAGGCCAACTACGCCGCCTCCAAGGCGGGCCTCATCGGGTTCGCCAAGACCGTCGCCAAGGAGGTCGGTTCCCGGGGCATCACCGTCAACGTGATCGCCCCCGGCTTCATCGAGACCGACATGACCGACGCCCTGAGCGACGATGTCAAGGCGGCCAGCCTCCAGGCCGTGGCACTCGGCCGCTTCGGCCGGCCCGAGGAAGTCGCCGCCCTGGCCGGCTTCCTCGCCTCCGAGGAAGCCTCGTACATAACGGGACAGGTCGTGATGGTCGACGGAGGGCTCGCCATCTAGGTAGATTGCCGAACTCGATTCCGGCCCGTTGGAGACTTTGGGTCACCCACTAGAGAGAGAAAGGAACAGGAGATGGATCGCGCCGAGGTTGCGGAGCGTCTCAAGGAAGTGCTGGTGTCGGAGCTCGGCTTGGACGCCGACAAGATCACCGACGACGCCTCGTTCGAGGAGGACCTCGAAGTCGACTCGCTCGGTGTAGTAGAGCTGCTCATGGCGCTCGAAGACGAGTTCGGTGTGAAGATCCCCGACGAAGAGGCCGAGAACATCCACACGGTCGGCCAGGCCGTCGATCTGGTCCACTCCAAGCTCTGATCGTGTCATCCGACAGGCGGCGGGTGGTCGTCACCGGGATGGGGGCGATCACCCCCATCGGAATCGGCGTCGGCCCGTTCTGGGACAGCCTCGTGGCCGGGCGGTCCGGCGCCGGTCCCGTCACCCTCTTCGACGCCTCCCAGCACCGGACCCGCATCGCCGCCGAGGTCTCGGACTACGACCCGACCGAGTACTTCGACACGAGGGAGCTGCGCCGACTCGACCGCTACACCCAGTTCTTCCTCGTCGCCGTGCGGGAGGCTCTCTCCCAGGCGGGGCTCTCGTTCGAGGAGGATGACCCGGCCGCCGCCCGGGCCGGTGTGATCGCCGGCGCCGGCTTCGGGGGGATGCAGTCGTTCATCGATGAGATCGACACGCTGCGCCAGCGGGGGCCGGACCGGGTGAGCCCCACCGGCATCCCCAAGATCATCCCCAACATCGCCGCCGGTATCGCCTCGATCGAACACCACCTGCTCGGGCCGGTGACGTGTGTCGTCACCGCCTGCTCGGCGTCGGCGAACGCCATCGGCGACGCCGCCGAGCTGATCCGCCGCGGGGCCGCCGACGTGATGGTGGCCGGCGGGGCGGAGGCGGGCATCACCGACTACGCCATGGCCGGTTTCGCCCAGGCCCGGGCGATGACCACCCGCAACGACGAGCCCGAGCGGGCCTCCCGGCCGTTCGACAAGGACCGGGACGGGTTCCTGATGGGGGAGGGAGGCGGTGCCCTGGTGCTCGAGTCGCTGGAGCACGCCCAGGCCCGGGGCGCGGAGATCCTCGCCGAGGTCACCGGCTACGGGATGTCGGCCGACGCCTACCACATCACCCTGCCCCGGCCCGGAGGGCAGGGAGCGGCCCGGGCCATGACCCTGGCGCTCCAGGACGCCCGGATCTCACCCGACGAAGTGAGCTACATCAACGCCCACGGCACCTCGACGCCGGCCAACGACGCCACCGAGACCGCCGCCATCCACATCGCCTTCGGCGAGGCGGCCGCGGCGGTGCCGGTCTCGTCGACCAAGTCGATGACCGGGCACGTCCTCGGCGGGGCCGGGGCGGTGGAGGCGATCGCCTGCATACAGGCGATTCGCCACGGGGTGCTGCCCCCGACGATCAACTACGAGACGCCCGACCCCGAATGCGACCTCGACTACGTGCCGAACGAGGCCCGAGAAGCGGAGGTCGTCCACGCCGTCTCGAACTCGTTCGGGTTCGGCGGGCACAACGTGTCACTGGTCTTCAGCCGCGCTTGAGCGCTGCGGCTGCTGCCCGGCGGCGTCCGAGCGCTCCTGCAGCTCCCGCCACTCGGCGATGGAGCGGAACACCAGGACCAGCACCACGGCCATGCCGATGCCGACGACGAGGAACGACAGGATGGCCACCGTCACGGTCCACGCCAGGTTCGACCCGCCCACCTCGCACAAGGTGACCAGCGTGCCGCCGACCTCGCCGTAGCGGCACGACAGGGCGGCGACGGTCCCGCCCAGCCAGGCGGCGACGGCCGCGGCGATGAGCGACGGCACGACGATCCACGGGTTGGGCCGGCGTTTCACAGCGGCCGCCCCCGGTCGTCGATCTCGGCCGCGTCGAGCACCTCCCGGGGAGCGAGCTCGGGCGGTATCGGCACCCGCGAGCCCGACTCGACCAGCGGGTGGACCGAGTTGCGGACGCTCGAATGCCAGGCGAGGGTGCCGACGGCGATGCCGGCGAACACGGCCACCGTCGTCGCCGGAAAGCCCATCGGATAGGCCAGGCCGATGGCGAGGAGCGGCCACACGATGCGGACCGCGAGCAGAGCCCCGGGGAGTGTCCGCACGAACCAGAAGCACGTCACGAGGGCGGACAGCCCCACGATCAGCGCCGGCGTGTCCGCCCCCTTGGTCACCCCGAATGCGAAGGGGACACCGAGGAGCAGGAGGGCTATCAGCACTACCCGTTCGGGCGGCCCCGACGCCGACGGCCGGCCCCGCACGATCCCGTCCAGCCACGGCCCGGCGACACTCACTGCGGTGAAGGCGGTGGCCGCCAGCGCCGTCGCCCACACCGCGCCGGGTGGGGTCGCCA
The DNA here is from genome assembly GCA_017577575.1 of Acidimicrobiia bacterium. Classification (GTDB taxonomy): domain Bacteria; phylum Actinomycetota; class Acidimicrobiia; order Spongiisociales; family ZC4RG35; genus ZC4RG17. The sequence goes on from PKRG01000029.1 coordinate 18,696, forward strand.
CCGCCAGCACGCCCTGGGCGGCGGCCACCGCCAGCCCCAACCGGCGGGCCCAGCGAGCCCGCGCCACCAGCATGCCGGTGAGGGAGACGACCGTCGACACCCACATCGAGACGGCCATCAGCACCACCGAGACGCCCGAGTAGCCCTCGGCGCCGATCGCCAGTTGGACCGTCCAGGCCGCCGTGGAGACCAGCAGCGCCAGCGAGACGAACGTGAGGCGCCTCATTCCGTCTCCGGCACCCATACCGCCTCCACGGTCCACGGTGCGCCCGGCCGCAGCGTCGTGACGGCGCCATGTCCCGGCTCGTCGTCCCAGAAGTCGGTCAGCTCCCCGCCGGTGAGATGGAGCACGGCTGCCCGGATCGGGGCGGAGTGGGAGAAGGCCACGATGTCCCCGTGGGGGTGGGACTCGTGGAGGCGCCGCACCACGTCGGCGACGCGGCGGGCGAGATCGGAGAGCGACTCGGGCGAGAAGTCGAGACGGGTCGGGTCCCGGAGGAACGCCTCCAATTCACCGGGGAACTTCTTGGGGATGTCCTCCCAGGAGATTCCCGCCCAGCGGCTCATCAGCTGCCACTCCGCCAGGCCCTGGTCGATCCGAACCGGGAGGCCCACCCGTTGGGCGAGCGGCTCGGCGGTGCGCAGCGCCCGCTCCAGCGGCGACGACCACACGCCGACGATGGGCTGGCGGCCGAGATAACGCGCCACCGCCCGCGCCTGGGCCTCGCCCCTCTCGGACAGGGTGAAGCCGGGCAGGGAGGCGTAGACCAGGTGGTCGGGGTTGTGGACCTCGCCGTGTCGGACGAGGTGAACGCGGGCCGCCATCGATCCGCGAGGGTAGTGAGTCGGCCCCCCAAGCCGGAAGCCGGGGATCCGGCGCAAAATCGTGCGTCCCGGCCATGTCGCATTGCGTCCCGTGTTCGTATACTGGGCGCCAAGACGGGGTCGCAGGGGACCCCCATCGCGAGGACGAGAAGGATGCCGCTCGACGATCGAGAGCAACGGATTCTGGCGGAGATCGAAAGGCAGTTCTACGAGGACGATCCCGACCTCGTTCAGGCCGTCAAGAACATCGACCGGTCACGCGGAATCGGCATCCGTCTCCCGCTGGTGGGGCTCATCGGTGGGCTCGCCATTGTCGTGGCGTTCTTCACCAGCCAGACCCTCGTCGCCCTGGCCGGATTCACCTTGATGGTGGTCTCGGCCACCGCGCTCGCCCACGAAATCCATCGGCGCGGTTGGTCACTCGGTGACCCCGAGTCCGGTTCGGAGGACCGTTCGATCTGGCCCAGGAGGCCCTTCGGACGTCGCTGAACCGGGTCGGCTAGAGTGACCGATCCTTCCGTCGTCTCGAGGCGGAAGCAGGTGTGAGGAAGCAATCGCCGGTCAGTTCCTCGCCGGCGCAGGAGACGTTGGGAGAAGCATTGTCGGAACAGGCATTCACTGCCGACCAGGCATCCAGGTTGACAGGCTGCACGCCACATCAGTTGAGGTACTGGGACCGGGTCGGGTTGGTGAAGCCGTCGATCCAGGGCACCGGGGGACGACCCGGTGTGCGGCGTCTCTACTCCTTTCGGGATCTCGTCGCCCTCCGGGTCGTGAAAGGGCTTCTCGACAACGGGATGTCGCTGCAGCGGGTGCGCCGCGCCTGGGACTACCTGCGGCGTCACGCCGACTTCGACGACCACCTCGCCTCGGTGAAGCTGGTCACCGACGGCAAGTCGATCTTCAGCGTGGCCAGCAACGACGGCGAGCTGCTCGACGCCCTCCGCAACGGCCAGCTGGCGTTCTTCGTCGCCATCGACGAGATCGCCCGCGACGTCGAAGAGGACGTAACCCGTTTCGAGCTCGACCGGGAACAGTTCCTCGAGGTGTTGCGCCGGGTCGAAGACGACGTCCGCGAAGAGGCGCAGTGAGGCGGTCCGTCAGCGCCGGAGCGACCTGAGCGAGAACACCGCCCGGGTCCGCTCGGATCGCTCGAACGCCTCGTCCAGCCACTGCCCGGCGGCGTAGAGGTACTCGTCCACGTCGTCGGGCTGGCGGCCGCCATAGACGGCCGTCGAGTACGCCTCGGCCAGCGGCACCAGCTCCGGGGCCGTGGAGGTGGCGTACTCGATCGGTGTCTGGTTCGGTGACGGGCCGTGCCCCAGGTCGGTGAGGCGGTCGACGATCTCGTCCCACACCGCGGCGATGTCGCCCTGGCGGGCTCGGCGCAGGCGCCGGCTCGTGCGCCACGCCTTGATCCCCGGCAGCGCCGCCACCGCCACCAGCACCGCCACCATCGCGGCCAGCACGGGCGTCTGCACCCCGCCGGCCCCGCCGGCCCCTCTCTCGCGGAGATCCACTCCCACCGTCCCCGGGTCCTGGACGAAGTCGGGGACGTTCCCCCCGAGGTCGGCCTCGCCGATGCGGACTTCCTCGGACAGCCGGTCGAAGTCGATCCCCACCGTCCGGGCCAGGGGAGTGGTCGCCCCGTCCGAACGCGGCGTCGGGTCGAAGCCGACCCAGCCCTGGCCGTCCAGCCACACCTCCACCCAGGCGTGGGCGTTGCGCTCCCTGACGATCGTGAGCGGGCCGTCGGGGGTGTCCACCACCTCGCCGCCCGTGAACCCGATCACGACCCGGGTGGGCAGCGACACCACCCGTCCCATCACCGCCATCGCCGCCGCGAACTGCTCGCAGTAGCCGGTGCGGTAGTTGGGGCTCTCGGGGTCGGTCAGCCAGGCCGCCAGGTCGAGGGCGGAGTGGCCGGTTGAGACGTCGGTGCTGTAGTTGAACGTGTGGAAGAACTCCTCCAGCAGCAGCGCCCGCTCGAACGGCGACTGCGCTCCTGCCGTCACCTCGGCCGCCAGCTGGGTGATGGCCGGGTCGAGGGGAGGCAGCGCCAGGTACGAGTCGATCTCCGCGGGCCGGGTAGGCGGCTCCACGTCGGCCGGCTCCACGTCGAGGATCCCCTCCTCGACGGCTTCGGCGAAGAGGGGCGTGAGCTCGCCGCCGGCCGAGGCCAAAACGTCGAGGTCGAGGACGGGGACGGTCGATTCGACCCGGTAGGAGAGGCCGCTGAAGGTGATGGCGTTGACCCGCAGGCTCCCGTCGGCCGCCATGTCGGTCCCCGAGCGGATCACCGAGTGCGTCCCGGCGACGCTCTGGGGGAGATAGAGGGAGGGCAGGCGATCGTCGCGGAGCGACTCGATGCGGACCGTCTGGACCACCGTCCGGGTCTCGGCGGTCGGCACGTCGATGTCCCGGCCCGGAGCGGAGAAGGACTGCTCGCGGGCCACCCACTCCTGGCCCGTGTACTGGTCCAGCGTGAGCAGCCGCCAATAACCCGCCGTCCCCTCGGGACGCTCCGGCTCCACCGTGGCCACGAAAACGGGGTCGTCGGAGAGGGAGACGAGGCTCTGGCGGAGGCCCACGAACCGGCTGGCGGCGAAGCCTCCGCCGGCCCCGAGCCCTTCCCCGCCGGGCGCCCGCCACTCGAGGGCCCCGCCCTCGGGGACGAAGCCTCCGAAGACCAGCACGCCGACGACCCCGGCTACCGCCGCCACCGAGGCGATCCGCCCTGCCGGGGCCGGCTCCCAGCGGGGAAGCGCCCGCTCGTCGGCGGCGCGGAGATGGCCGGCTCCCGCCGGTACCGCATTGGAGGTGGCGACCAGGCCCAGGGCGGCGAGCACCGCGAAGGCGACGTGCCATCCGAACGTCGACGGGTCCCGGTCGACCACGGCCAGGTACAGGTAGAAGCCGAGGGGCGCCGCGATCCCCGCCCAGGTCCGGCCGGAGGTCACCGACCACGCCCACACCGCGCCGATCGACCACAGGCCCACCGCCGCCAACGCCACCAGGCCGATCACCGCCAGCACCGGCGGCGCCCCGAAGCGCACGATCTCGGCGGCGTAGGCCATCCGCTCGGCGAGGGCCGGCAACGTCTCCGACGTGGGCACGATGCCGAACCGCAACGTGTCGGAGGCCGTGATTCGCAGCACCAGCACCGCCAGGGCGATGAGGTGGATGGCGACCTGGCGGTCGGGGCTCAACCGGGCCGTCGCCCAGGTGACCAGGATCCCGCCGAGGGCGGCGGCGGGGACGATCAGACGCCAATCCGGAGTG
>PKRG01000002.1 GCA_017577575.1 Acidimicrobiia bacterium
AGAAACTGACTCCACATAAAGAAGGGGCGTGTCGGGATCGCAGTCGAGATGACGGGCGTGCTCGCCAGCAGGCACCGCCCGAATGCTCCGTCGACCTTCTTCGATTCGTAAGCCCGTTGCTTTCTCTATTTGGGCGTACAACGAACCGCGGTCCAACTCGGAGACTTCAACGAATTCGGCGAACCGCTCGGGAAGGTGGTTGAGCACGTGCAGGACTGGCTCACCATCCAACAGCCGCACACGTTCGATGGTCACGCCCCGCGCTCCGGGCGGCAGCCGAAGTGCCCGGGTCACCCAACCGGGCAACACTCCCGTCTCCACTGCCAGCACCTGAGAGCTCACTTCCCTGCCGTAGGCGCCGACTTCCTGTTGATGGAAGCCCTCGCTGGCTTGAAGCAACCATGAAGAACGGGGCCGGTAGGAGACGAACGTGCCGCGGCCTTGATCGGTCTTTATCAGACCCTCCGCCTCCAGTTCGCTGAGCGCTTGACGCACCGTGCCGAGCGCGACGCCGTACTGCCGGCACATCTCCTGCTGGGAGGGCAGCTGTTCGCCATAAGGCAGCTGGCCGGAAAGGATCGCTTCGGCGAGACGCTCTCGAATCTGGACGTACTTCGGCACGACGGACGGCTCTACGGATAAGTCGATTCCCCTTCGCCAGTCAGGTCTCATGCTTTGTCCGCCGATGTTCTAGTCGTATGGTCTTCTATAGGACTAGTGGTGCATAAGACCGGCTGTCAACTGATTCTCAGAAAAAGTTGGCGAAATTCTTAGGGGCTCGCCGACCCCTCCGACGGCGCAAGCACGGTCGCCGCGACGTTGCCTTGGTTCGGGGCTAGCACCATGGCGTCGCGAGCCTCGTTCCGCTGGACTTCGATTGGAACGAGCTCCCGAGAAAGAGCGTGGCCGCCAACCCGGCGAGGAACCAGCCCTCCTCCGATCGATCCTCACCGGCCATCTCATCGAGGAGGCTGAGCCGCGCCCTTCTCGGCTCGTATGGGTGTTTCGTCGCCTCTAGCACGACCCGCCGTACACCATTCAGCTCGACGCCCTCCACACTCCCCTGAACGCGAAAGACCCGTCCGAGTGATCTCGGACGGGTCCTTGGTAGCGGGGGGAGGATTTGAACCTCCGACCTTCGGGTTATGAGCCCGACGAGCTACCAGACTGCTCCACCCCGCGTCGGTTGTGACACCAATCTTAACGGGTGGGTCGGTCAATCCGAAACGGGCCCTCCACTCGGCCCTGCCAGCCGTTCGACCGTCCGTTCGATGCGCTTGGCCCGTGTCTCGGGCCGCTTGGCGCTGTAGATCTCCCACAGGTGCTGCTTCTTGTGGGATGGCGGTAGCGCCTCGTAGGCGGCGCGGGCAGCCGGATTGGCAGCGAACGCCTCCTCGAGCTCGGGCGGGACGATGAGGGCTTCGACCGCGTCGTACCTGGACCAGGAGCCGTCGGCTTTGGCAGCCTCGATCACCGCCAGACCCCGTTCGTGCATCAGGCCGGCCGCGGTGAGCCGTTCGATGCGCTCCTTGTTGAGCGCCGACCAGATCCCGCCCTTCCGCCGCGGCGAGTACCACTGGATGGTGCGGTCGTCGTCGACCCGCTTGGTGAGGCTGTCGATCCAGCCGAAGCACAACGCCTCCTCGACGAGCTCGTCGTAGACCGGCCCCTCGAGCGACGAGGTGGGCTTGCGGAACACCACCCAGATCCCCTCGGTGCGCTCGGGGTGGGATTCCAGCCACGCCCGCCAGGCCGCCCGCGTCGGCGGCACCAGCACTTCCTTGCCGTTGGGCGACGGCGGGGGCGGGAGCGCGACGATGGACGGCATCCTCATGACGTTATCCCCGCGGCGCGCTCCGATGCGGAGCGTAGGCTCGTCGGCATGAGCCTCGGCGTGACCCTCGACGACGTCCGTGGCGTGGCGCTTTCCCTTCCCCGCAGCTATGAGGCGCTGGTGCGGGGAAGGGTGAAGTTCCGGGTGGGGAGGATCGTCTACCTGGCGGCGTCCCGCGACCAGACGCTGCTCGGATTCGCCTTCCCGAAGGAGGAGCGGGAGGCGTTGGTCGAGGCGGAGCCGCACAAGTTCATGCTCCCCAAGCCCGCCGACATGCGGTACCACTGGGCCGTCGTCCGTCTCGCCGCCATCGACCTCGACGAGATGGCCGACATCGTCTTCCACGCCTGGAGGATGGTGGTGCCGAAGTCCCTGGCCCGACAGGTCGCCATGGAGCGGGACATCGTCCTCTACGACGACTGAGCCGGCGGTTTGCGACCGCGGGCGGTGATCATCGCCGGGGTGGACGTGGTGGGTGGGTCGTCTCCTCGCTGCAGACGGCACACGGCCTCGTGGTACTCGTCGACCGTCACCAGCAGCTTCCCCACCAGATCCTCGGCGACGCTCTCGACGAGCCGGCGCACCTCGTCCTCGATCTCCGGTGCCGGCAAGGTCTCGCTGCGGCCCACCGCCTCGACTCTCTCGAGGCCGAGGGACAGCATCCAGCGGTACAGGCGGCTCCCGACGAACGGATCGGCGCCTCGCTCTTCGAGGAGAGCGAAGGTGGAGTAGGTGACGGCCGTCCAGGCGGGAGAGAAGGGCTCGAGGAGGGTGAGTGGCCGCATGTCGCATTCCTCGACGACCAGCCAACCTCCCGGCCGCAGTGACCCCACCAGCTCCTTCAGGGTGCGGTAGCGGTGGGGATCGCGGGCGAGATGGTGCCGGACGTAGACCAGGTCGTAACGGTGCCCGTTGAGTCGCTCGTGGACGGCGTTGGAAGGGATGCTCGTCACCGACGCCCCTCTCGCCCCCAGCCAGCGAGCCACCCCGGCGAGGCCACTGCCCAACGCCAGGCAGTTCGCTCCGGGACGCAGATTCAGGCTGCTCAACGTCCGCGGCACGGCCGCATCCCACAGGTGGTCGAACCTGGGCAGTGTCAGGTCTGGTCTGTTCGTGGACGGCGATGTGTGAGTCATGGCCGCCGATCGTCCGACGTATCACGTGGCCCATCCATCCCTCATTTGAGGGAACGGGATGCCTGGGTTCTGCGTTTCCGAGCGGGCGGACTGGGTACGACGACAACGGGAGGCAGGAGGGACCGACATGATGTCCACGGACTACCAATTCCATCGACCGATGGACGGGGAGCGTCGGGTGAACGAGATCGAACGCATCGCTGTCGCTCACGACGACCACCGGATGCGGACGGCGATCTTCCTGGTCGCCGCCAACATCATCGGGTTGGTGCTTTTGATCTCCCTCACCTTCTGAGCGCCGGTGCTCTGCGGTGGCATGACCGTCGCCGTCCGCGTACGGATGCGGCCGGCCACCACCGACGGCCCGCTCGCCGACCCCGTCCGCTTCACCGAACTCCCGACGGAGGGATTCCCCCTGCAGTGACCATCGGCCCTGGCGCCGGCGGGCACACCGGGGCCAGGATCGGGCAACGGACCTAGGAGGTGCCGATGCCGATGCCCGTTGCCGGGACCCTGGCCGATGCGAATCGATCCGCCATGGAGGACGCCATCGTCGAGGTGCGCGTCGCCTTCGCTCACGAAGGCCTGCAGATCCTGGACGCTCTGATCCGCCTCGCCCGGCTGATGAGGGCCCATTCCACCCAGCACCACGCCTCGCGCCTCCTCGACGACATCGTCGAACAAGACCCGAGGCTGACATCGGAGGTGGCCCGTCTGGCCGAGGACCACGTGGTCCTGCCCGAGCAACTCGACGATCTGATCGCCCGAATGCGCCGGCTGTTGGACGAAGCGGACAGCATCTGCGACCGGATCGTCGAGCACCATCGGCTCGGCGACCACCTCGTCTACGAGGCGTTCATGTCCGACCTGGGTGGAGGGGACTAGCCCAGCGAGATCCCTCGGGCGGGATCGGACTCGACAGCAGGGGCCTAACCGCCCTCCGGTCTGGTCGTCGTAGGGAAGTCGGGCGACGCACGAACGACACACTCCGCCGCTGCTCGATCGAACCCGGGGCCCCTCTGGTCGCCGATCGAGTACGAGACCCTCTGGCTGCTCGCCGACGCTGACCTCGACGTCCGACACCTCGAGACCCCTGGCGGCCATGCTGCGGGTGAAGAGCGCCTCCGGCGATTCGCCCGGCAGCCGTCCCCCGCACGCGGACGACGAGGAGAGCCTCCGCCGCACCCCAGCGGGTGCTCAGCCTCCGACCACGATCGCGTCGTCGGGCAGGGCCTGGTCGACGCATTGGACCACAACCTGCTGGAATCCGGGACCGGGTTGGAAATCGATGGAGTACTTCGGCTCCCAGCCCCGCTCGGTTTCGGTGAAGTCGACGTCCTTCACCTCGAATCCCCGAGCCGCCATGCATCGAGTGAAGGCCTCCTCCGGGCTCTCGCCGGGCACTGTCCCGCAGGCGGCTACGCAGAAGGCGGCCCCCAGGGCCCAGAGCCAGCGGATTAGCCCGGTTCTCCGCTGCGACACACTCCTCCCTCGTCCACCACGTCCTTTCTAGTCACCACTCGGGTCGGACGCGGCCCTCTTCGTCCAGTGGCCAGTCGGGGTTGTAGGCGATCTCCCACAGGTGACCGTGGGGATCGGCGATGTGGCCCGAGTATCCGCCCCACTCCTGGGTGCGGGCGGGTGAGGCGACGGTGGCCCCGGCGGCCAGCGCCTGAGCGAACACGGCATCGACTTCCTGGGGTGAGCGGGTGTTGTAGGCCAGGGTCACGGCTCCCGGAGGCGGAAGCTCCCGGCCGAGCTCGCGGGCCAACCCCGACCACAGAGACAGGACGATCCCGCCCATGTCGTAGAAGGCGACCTCTCCTTCGGCGACGAAATCCGGCTCCCAGCCGAAGGCCTGGCGGTAGAAGCGGACAGCGGCGGTGACGTCGGGCACCGCCAGGGTGATGACACTCACCCGCATCTCGAGTCGCATGTGGTCCATCCACCCCGACCCTACGCAATCAGGTCCGGTCGGCGGAGGATCCGACCAGACCCTCCGTTCAGGTCTCGGGCGAGCGGCGAGTGAGCGCCCCGACGAGGACGGTCACCCCTATGACCACCAGCGCCAGCGGACCGATGTAGCGGAGATCGGAGAGACGCAACGTCCAATAGTCGAGCGCCTCGAAAACGAACGCGATCCCCACCACCAGATAGACGACTCCGGCGATCAGGGTCCCCGTGTGCAGCTTCATCGCCTCACCTCGATTCGCCCGGCAGCGACGTCGAGGTCCAGCGTCAGAGTGGCAGGTGCCTCGTCGAAGCCTGGGCTGACATGTCGCTCGACGACGGAGAACCCGTCGACGGTCTCTCCGAACATCTCGATCTCTCCGGCACCCACGGTCGCTTCGATCGACACGGGCACCGCCTCGGGCACGATCAGGACCAACTCTCCGGCCCCGACGGCCACCTCGACCTCGGCGGACTCCACCAACACGAGGTCTCCGAGAACGAGCCTCAGATCACCCATGCCGATCTCGTAGCGGGTCGCCAGCTCGTCTTGGGATTCGACGACGAACGCCCTGTCACCCACCCCTCCACGGAAGGCATCGGTGGGGGTGACGGCCACCGCCGCCACGGCGACGGTGAGGAGCAGCCCCAGGACGACCAATCCCGTGTGGGGCCCGTCTCGAGCCCCGGCTATGAGGGCCAGGCCGATCACGGCGAGGAGTGACGGGAGCACGATGCTCGCCCTGAGGGTCAGCACTCCCGCCACGTCGAGCAACCAGACCGTCCCCGCCACCACCATCAGACCGCCGATCACCCAGGCGGCGTAGTTCGGCCTGGGTCGGGTTGGCGGCTGGGTCGACGTTTCGATCTCGGTGTCAACGGTCACGGCGCCTCCCCGCGTAGATCAGCCCCGCGCCGACGGCGATGACCGCCAGCGGCCACACGACCCGGTCGAACCACGGGAACAAGGTGTTGAAGAAGAACAGGAGACCGGCGGCGACGAGGATCGCCCCGGCGACCACCGCCCCGTCGGTCCTGCTGCCACCCTCCCGGGCGGCGAGCGCTTCCCCTTCCTTCTGCTCGGGGATGATGAGCCAGGAGATGAGGTAGACCAGGACGCCGGCTCCTCCTCCGATCGCCAGCACCACGAACGCGAGACGGAACCAGATCGGATCCACCCCGAAATAGGCGCCCATCCCGCCGCAGACCCCGGCGATGATCCTGTCGTCACGGCTCCGGCGCAGCCGACGGATCTCCTCTACCTCTTCCGTCGGAGGGGGCCGGGCTTCGATGTCGGTCATGGGGACCTCCTTTCCCCTGGATCATCCGGCACAGAGAGGTCGGCGGAAAGTGCCGAAGGTCCCGTCGGGGGACCAATGGCCCTTTCGGCCGCCACGACCGGCACCGTAGGTTTCGGAGGGCGGAGCCTGAGGAAAAGGAGAGACACGATGAAGCTGGCAGATCTCACCGCCGGCTACGTGGAGAAGGTCGACGCCTCCACTCCCCTGGCGGAGGCCGCTCGCTGGATGGTGTCGAGGGGGGTGGGGTCGTTGCTCATCACCCGGGAAGGGCGGGTGAAGGGCATCTTCACCGAGCACGACCTGACCCGGGCGGCGGCTCACCGCGTCGACCTCGACGAGGCGACGGTGGGCGACTGGATGTCCGACTACCCGCACGTGGCCACTCCGGATTGGACGATCGAACGTGCCGCCGACGTGATGGTCGAATACGACATCCGCCACCTGCCGCTCGTCGACGACGACGGGAACATCGCCGGCATCGTGTCGATCAAGGACGTCCTCTGGGCTCTGCGTGGCCCAACGGTCACCTGAAGGATCCGAATCGGAAGGAGGGACGGATCATGAAGGCCGTGGTCTTCCATGGACCCGGAGAGAAGGCTTGGGAGGAGGTTCCCGAGCCCAAGATCGTCGAACCCGGTGACGCCATCGTCAGGGTCGACACCACCACCATCTGCGGGACCGACCTGCACATCCTGAAGGGGGACGTTCCCGCCGTGACCGACGGCCGGATCCTCGGGCACGAGGGCGTCGGCACGGTGGAGGAGGTCGGCTCGGGGGTGTCCACGATCCAGCCCGGAGACCGGGTGCTCATCTCCTGCATCTCGGCGTGCGGCCGCTGCCGCTACTGCCGGGTGGGCGCCTACGGTCAGTGCCGAAACGAAGGAGGCTGGATCCTCGGGCACCTGATCGACGGCACCCAGGCCGAGTACGTGCGGCTCCCCTACGCCGACACCTCCACCTACAAGGTCCCCGAGGGCGTGCCCGACGAGGCGCTGCTCATGCTGTCGGACATCCTCCCGACGGGATACGAGGTGGGTGTGCTCAACGGGAAGGTGCAGCCGGGCGACACCGTCGCCGTGGTCGGCGCCGGCCCCATCGGCCTGTCGGTGATACTCGGCGCCCAGCTCTTCTCCCCCCAGCACATCATCGCCATCGACCTGGCCGACAGCCGCCTGGAAGCCGCCAAGCAGTTCGGGGCCACCGAGGTCATCAACAACAGCGACACCGACCCCCTGCCCCGCATCCAGGAGCTGACCGATGGCCTGGGAGTCGACGTCGCCATCGAAGCGGTGGGCATCCCCGCCACCTTCGAGCTGTGCACCCGCCTCATCCGCCCCGGCGGCCGCGTGGCGAACGTAGGCGTGCACGGCGAGCCGGCGACGTTCCATCTCGAGGATCTGTGGATCCGGAACGTCACCGTCACCACCGGCCTGGTGGACACGTACTCGACCCCGACGCTGCTGCGTCTGATCGAGGCCGGAAAGCTCGACGCCGCCAAGTTCGTCACCCATCGGTTCAAGATGAGCGAGTTCATGGAGGCGTACGACACGTTCTCCCGGGCCGGCGAAACCGGCGCCTTGAAGGTCGTGGTCACACGCGACTGATCCCCCGGGTCCCGCCCCGGAAGGGGCGGGACCCGAAACCGCTCGCAGGCGGTGAGGGATAGACTCGCCGTCCATGATCGACGACCGGGTTTCCAGGGGCCTGCGCCGCCAGATGGAGCGCCGAGCAGCCGAACTGGCCGACGGGCGCCGGCCGATCGGCTGGAAAGCCGGGTTCGGGGCTCCCGCCACCCTCGAGAAGTTCCGCCTCGACGGGCCCCTCGTCGGTTACATGACCGACGGCTCGCTCCTCGGCGACGGCGCCACCGTCGACGTATCCGGCTGGTCCAACCCGGTCGCCGAGCCCGAGATCGCCGTGTGGGTCGGCGCCGACATCCCCGCCGACCCGACCGAGCACGACGTCCGGGCATCGATCGCCGCCCTCGCCCCCGCCATCGAGTTGGCCGACGTCTATCCCCCGCCCGAAGACGTCGAAGAAGCCCTCGCCGGAAACGTGTACCACCGGGGCGTGCTCCTCGGCGAACGTGACGAGCGGCGGGCGGGCGGCCACGTCGAGGATCTGACAGCCCGCGTGACCCGGAACGGCGAGCCCATCGAGGTACCCGACGACCTGGAGTCGCTCACCGGCCGCATCCCCGACGTCGTCGCCCACCTGGCCCGCCTCGTCGCCTCGACGGGCGAACGGGTCCGGTCCGGGGACGTGATCATCACCGGAGCGATCGTCCCGCCGGTTTCGCTCGCCTCGGGCATCACCGTCTTCTACGAACTGTCCGGCTACCCCGCCCTCACGGTCCACGCCGGCTGATTCCCGACCAATTCCCCCCGCCGGTTAGGCCCTTCTCCCCTGCCCGCCCGGAGACGGCCTCCTTACCTTGAGGGCGTATGAGGAACCGGGAGATGCTCGACGGCAACGAGGCGGCCGCTCGAGTAGCACACGCTCTGAGCGAGGTCATCGCCATCTACCCCATCACCCCTGCCTCACCGATGGGAGAGTTCGCCGACGCCTGGTCCCAGAAGGGCAAGACGAACATCTGGGGCGTCGTTCCCGAGGTCATCGAGATGCAGAGCGAGGGCGGAGCCGCCGGCGCCGTCCACGGTGCGTTGCAGGCGGGTGCCCTCGCCACCACCTTCACGGCGTCCCAGGGGCTCCTGTTGATGATCCCCAACATGTACAAGATCGCCGGCGAGCTCACGCCGGCGGTGATCCACGTCGCCGCCCGCACGGTCGCCACCCACGCTCTCTCCATCTTCGGCGACCACTCCGACGTGATGGCGGCCCGCCAGACCGGCTGGGCGATGCTGGTGTCCAACTCGGCTCAGGAGGCACAGGACATGGCGGCGATCGCCCACGCCTCCACCCTCCGCTCCCGGGTCCCCTTCCTGCACTTCTTCGACGGGTTCCGCACGTCGCACGAGATCACCCCCGTCGAGACGCTCTCTTTCGATGACCTGAAGGAGTTGATCGACGAGAAGGCGGTGATGGAGCACCGGGCGCGGGCTCTCAGCCCGGAGAGCCCCGTCATCCGGGGCACGGCGCAGAATCCCGACGTCTTCTTCCAGGCGAGGGAAGCGGCCAACCCCTTCTATCTGGCGGTGCCCGGCATCGTCACCGAGGAGATGGACCGTTTCGCCGAGCTGACCGGCCGCCGGTATTCGATCTTCGAGTACCGGGGGGCGCCGGATGCGGAACGGGTGATGGTGGTGATGGGCTCGGCGGTGGGGGCGGCCAGCGAAGCGGTCGAAGCAGCCGTCGCCCGCGGTGAAAGGGTCGGACTGGTGGTAGTTCGGCTGTACCGGCCGTTCGACAAGGCCGCCTTCTGCCGGGCCCTGCCACCGTCGGTGCGCTCGGTCGTGGTGCTGGACCGCACCAAGGAGCCGGGCGCTCCGGGCGAGCCGCTGTACATGGACGTGGTCGCCGCTCTCGCCGAGGAATGGGACGGCGAGTTGCCGAAGGTGACCGGCGGACGCTATGGGCTGTCGTCGAAGGAGTTCACCCCGGCGATGGCCCTCGGCGTCCTCGCCGACGACCGGCCGCCGAGGGAGCATTTCACGGTCGGCATCGTCGACGACGTCACCCACACCAGCGTCCGCTACAACCCCTACGACTGGCACGAACCGGACGACGTCGTCCGGGCCGTGTTCTACGGGCTCGGTTCCGACGGGACGGTCGGGGCGAACAAGAACTCCGTACGAATCATCGGGGAGCACACCGACCTGTACGCTCAGGGCTACTTCGTCTACGACTCGAAGAAGTCGGGCTCCCAGACGGTCTCCCACCTGCGCTTCTCGCCCCGGCCGATCTCGTCCACCTACCTGATCACCGAGCCCACCTTCATCGCCGTCCACCAGTTCGGGATGTTGGGGCGGGCCGACCTGCTGCACCACACCGTGCCCGGGTCGAAGTTCCTGCTCAACAGCCCCTACCCCGCCGACGAGACGTGGCAGTACCTGCCGCGGGACGTGCAGCGCACCATCGTCGACCGTCACCTCGAACTGTGGGTGGTCGACGCCGGCAGCATCGCCATGGAAGTGGGGCTGGGGAACCGGGTCAACACTGTCCTCCAGACCTGCTTCTTCATGCTCAACCAGGACCTCCTGCCGCTGGACGTGGCGATCGCGGCGATGAAAGAAGAGATCTCCGCCACGTACGGGAAGCGGGGCCCGAAGGTGGTGGAGCAGAACTATGCCGCCATCGAACGGGCGCTGGCAGCCCTCGAGCAGGTCAAGGTGCCGGAGGTGGCGCCGCCTCCGGTCGAGACCACCCCGCCGTCGGCATTCGAAGACGCCCCCGACTTCGTCCGGCGGGTGACGGCGGTGATGATGGAAGGAAAGGGTGACCTGCTGCCCGTGTCGGCCCTGCCGGTGGACGGGACCTTCCCCACCGGTACGACCCGGTACGAGAAGAGGGCGCTCGCCACCGAGATCCCGATCTGGGACCCGGAAATCTGCACCGACTGCGCCCGCTGCGCCCTCGCCTGCCCGCACGCCGCCATCCGCCTCAAGGCGTACCTGCCCGACGCCCTGGGGGGCGCACCCGAGGGCTTCAAGTACAAGGAGGCGGCCGGACGCGACCTGTCGGGACGGCTGCTCACCGTCCAGGTGTCCCCCGACGACTGCACCGGCTGCGGCGTGTGCGTCGACGTGTGCCCCGCCCAGACAGCCGACGGCCACAAGGCCCTCGACCTGCGGGACGTGCTCGAGCACAGGGAGCGGGAGCGGGCCAACTGGGAGTTCTTCGAGAAGATCCCGCCGATGGGCCGGACCGAGGTGAAGCTGGCTTCGGTGAAGGGCAGCCAGTTGATCGAGCCTCTCTTCGAGTTCTCGGGAGCTTGCGCGGGGTGTGGGGAGACGCCGTACCTGAAGTTGATGAGCCAGCTGTTCGGCGACCAGATCATCGTCGCCAACGCCACCGGGTGCTCGTCGATCTACGGCGGCAACCTCCCCACCACCCCCTGGACCGTCGACGAGGAGGGCCGGGGCCCGGCGTGGGCGAACTCCCTGTTCGAGGACAACGCCGAGTTCGGCCTCGGCATGCGCCTCGCCCTCGACCACATGGAAGAGGAGGCCCGGCTGCTGGTGCTGGCTCTCCTGCCGGAGCTCGGCCAACTGGCCATAGACATCCTCGACGCCGACCAGTCCGACCCGGCCGGGATCGCCGCCCAGCGCGAGCGGGTGAAGGAGCTGAAGGAGCGCCTGGCCGGGATGGACGACGTCCTCGCCCGGCGGCTGGAGTCGGTGATCGACGGGCTCGTCAAGACCGACGTGTGGATCGTCGGCGGCGACGGCTGGGCCTACGACATCGGCTACGGAGGCCTCGACCACGTCCTCGCCTCGGGCCGAAACGTGAACATCCTGGTGCTCGACAGCCAGGTGTACTCCAACACGGGTGGTCAGGCGTCGAAGGCGACCCCACGGGCGGCGGTGGCGAAGTTCGCCTCGGGTGGCAAGCCCACCGCCCGCAAGGACCTCGGCCTGATGGCCATGAGCTACGGCAACGTGTACGTGGCCCAGGTGGCGATGGGCGCCAACATGACCCAGACGGTGCGGGCGTTCACCGAGGCGGCTGCCTATCCGGGCGTGTCGCTGATCATCGCCTACAGCCCCTGCATCGCCCACGGCATCGAGATGAGCACCCAGATGACCCACCAGAAGAAGGCCGCCGAGTCGGGGTTCTGGCCGCTGTATCGCTTCGATCCGAGGCGGGCGGAGGAAGGCAAGCCGGCCCTCGTCCTCGACAGCCGGGAGCCCACCGTTCCGTTCGAGGAGTTCCTCGCCGAGGAGGGCCGCTTCGGAATGCTGGCCCGGGTCAACCCGGCCGAAGCAGAGGAGCTGCTCGCCCAGGCGGAACAGGACGTCCGGGACCGGTGGCATCTGCTCGAGCGGATGGCCGAGCTCACTCCCGCCGGGAGTTGACCCACTCGCCGTTTCCGAGAGTACCCGGCGGGTAACCGGAGCCCGGAAGGAGGTCGGTATGCCCGTGCACCGCGGCCAGGACTCGAAAGGCCCCTACTACCAGTGGGGCGATTCCGGCAAGAAGTACCACTACCAGGCCGGAGACAAGACCAGTCGGGAGAACGCCAAGAAGAGGGCCGAGCGTCAGGGCCGTGCCGCCCGCGCCTCGGGCTACAAGGGCTGACAGCCGCAGGTCCCCGCGTTAGCCTCCGACGATGGCTGCGGAGATCCGGGTCGTCCCCGCCAACGAAGTGAGCTGTCGCGACCTGATGGCGGTGTTCGGCCAGCGAGGGCCGGCCGCCGGGTGCTACTGCCAGCGCTACAGCCTGGCGCCGGGCGAGGCGTTCTCGAAGTTTCCCCGCCAGGAACGGGCCGAGAGGCTCCGCGCCCAGACGAACTGCGGGAACCCGCAAGCGACCCGGACCAGCGGCCTCGTCGCCTACCTGGGAGACGAGCCGGTCGGCTGGTGTGCAGTGGAGCCCCGCCCCGCCTTCTTCGGCCTGCTGCGGGTGTACCGGCTGCCCTGGGAAGGACGTGACGAAGACAGGAACGATCCCGACATCTGGGCGGTCACCTGCGTCCTCGTCCGGGCCGGGCATCGCAAACGCGGGGTCGCCTACGCCCTGGCAGAGGCCGCCGTCGACCACGCCCGCCGCAACGGCGCCCGCGCCCTCGAGGCCTATCCGATGCGCGCCGAGACCGGTTACGTGAGCTGGGACGAGATCCACGTCGGAGTCGAGAGCATCTTCGCCGCCGCCGGGATGACCGAGGTCACCCGTCCCGGCAAACGGCGGCTCGTGATGCGCATCGACTTCGACTGATCAGCCGCCGGCCGACTACCACTCCAACCCGCGGTCGCCGAACCGGGCGTACCGGGCGACGACGACCCAATCGGTTTGGAGCGGCCCGTAGAGGTGAGGGAACAGTTCCCCGTCTCCACCGTCCTCCATCCGGACCTCGGCTCCCGCCCGGCGGGCCGCGTCGGCATCGATCTCGAGCACCACGAGCGGAGAGCCGCAGTCGCGGTAGATGGCCTCTGCCACCCGCCTCACCTGGTCGGGTGTGGCCGAGCAGTGGATGAAACCGACCTCCTCCAGCCGGGCACCCCTCGTCGACCAGCGGTACTCCCCCGCCTGCTGGGCCTCCTCCCAGCAGGCCCGGTCGGCGATGTGGAACAGCCGGGGGCCGGGGCCGCTCACCCCTTCACCGCGCCCATCGTGAAGCCGGCGATGAACCGGTCGAGGAACAGGTTGAACACGATGGCGATGGGGAGCGCCACGAACACCGCCGCCGCCTGCAGCGACTGCCAGAAGAACACGTCGCCCCGCACCAAGGCGGTGGGCACGCCGACGCTGATCGTCTTGTTGGCGGTCGAAGAGATGAACGACAGGGCGTAGATGAACTCGTGCGCCGACAGGGTGAAAGAGAAGACGATCACCGCCACGATCCCGGGGAACACGAGCGGCAGAACCGTCCTCATCACCGCCCCGGCGCGGGTGTAACCGTCGACCATCGCCTGCTCTTCGATGTCACGGGGGATCCCCTTGAAGAAGCCCATCAAAAGCCACACCGAGATCGGGATCGTGATCGTCGGGTAGACGAGGATCAGCGACCACAGCGACTCCAGCAGCCCGAGCGAGGCGACCACCCGGGACATGGGCAGGAACAGCAGCGTCGGCGGGATCAGGTAGACGAGGAAGATGGCGATGCCCATTCGCTCGCCCCACCGTCCCGCCAGCCGGGCCAGGCTGTAGGCCGCCGGGAGGCTGATCAGCAGGGTGATCGCCACCACCGCCAGCCCCACCACCATCGTGTTGCGAACGAACGTCAGGAAGGCGGTGTTCTCGAACAGGTAACGGATGTGTTCGAGGGTGGGCGGCAGGGTGAACCAGAACGGGTTGTTGTCCCGGTTGTAGAGGTCCTGGTCCTGCTTGAACATCGTGATGGTGGACCACAGGAACGGGAACGCGGCCAACAGCGCGGCGGTGATCGCCAGGACGTAGAGGCTCACCCGCCCCCAGACGCGTTTCAGCTCGGCCCGGCGCCGCTGGGCTTCGAGGGTGGTCGCAGCCATCACAACACCTCCGTGCGACGGGCGAAGCGCAGGATGAGCGCCGCCACCGCCACCAGCACCGGCAGCAGGAACAGGGCCGTGCCGGCCCCCTGGGCCAGGTCACCGCCCTCGATCCCCTTGTAGAACGCCCACGAGGCGAGCACCTGGGTGTAGTTGGTGGGACCGCCGCGGGTGAGGACGTGGACGACGGTCATGTCGGTGACGCTGAGGATCACCCCGAAGAGGACGGCCACGCCGATGATCGGCGCCATCAGGGGGATCTCGATCTCGAACGTCCGGCGCCAGAAACCGGCGCCGTCGATGTCGGAGGCGTCGCGGATCTCGGTGGGGATCGCCAGCATCCCCGCCATGACGATGACGGCCGCCAGCGGCACGATCCGCCAGGTGTGGACGATGATCACCGAGGCGAGAGCCAGGCGCGGTTGGCCCAGCCAGATCATGTTGCCCTCCAGCAGCCCCAGTTGGCGGAGTACCCAGTCGATGGGGCTGAAGATCGTGTCGAGGGTCCACAGCCAGCTGATCGTCGCCAGCGACACCGGGGTCGTCCACGGCAGCAGGACGAGGAGGCGGATCAGCCACTTGAATTTGAAGTCCTTGGTGAGGATCAGCGCCAGGGCCGTGGCGAGGATCACGACCAGGGCGTTGGAGACGACCGTGAAGAACAGGGTGTTGCGCAGTGCGCGCCAGAACACCGGATCCTCCAACACCTGGCGCAGTGTCTCGAGCCCGACGAAGTCGAGGCTCGGGTCACCGACGGTGACGTCGCTGAACGCCATCAGCACGGCCAGGACGAACGGAAACCCGACCAGGGCGACGATGTAGACCACCGCCGGGGTGAGGCCTCCCACCGCCAGCAAGCGCTCGGAGTCGAGGAGGCTGCGCCGGGGCCGGCGGGATGCCACCCCTGCCGCCAGCGCCTCGTCGCTCATGCGTCCCCCCTCAGCCGCTTGCCGGTGCGCGGGTCGAAGTAGCACAGGTCGGCGGCGGCGACGCCGAACTCGTAGGTGGCGCCCTCGGCGATCGTCGAGCCGACCGGCACCCGGGCGATCACCTTCGTGTTCTCGTCGTAGCCCTCCACCACGCCGTAGAGGAACCGGTCCGAGCCCAGGTACTCGCTGCGGTTGACGTGGAAGCGAAACGTCGACGGCACGTCCCGTTCGGTGAACTCGCCGATGGGTTTGAAGTTCTCGGGACGGAAGCCGACGACGCGGTGCTCACCCTCCAGCAGGTTCATCGGCGGGGAGCCGATGAACGTCGCCACGAACGTGTCGGCCGGGTCGGAGTAGATCTCCTCGGGGGTGCCGAACTGGCGGATCTTCCCGTCCCGCATGACCGCGATGCGGTCCCCCATGCCCATCGCCTCGACCTGGTCGTGGGTGACGTAGATGGTCGTGATCCCCACGCGGCGCTGGAACTCCAGGAGGTCGTCGCGGGCGGCGGCGCGCAGCTTGGCGTCGAGGTTGGACAAGGGCTCGTCCAACAGGAACACGTTCGGCTCCCGCACCAGCGCCCGGGCGAGCGCCACGCGCTGGCGCTCGCCTCCCGACAACTGGCGGGGTCGGCGATCGAGGTAGCGGTCGATACCCAAGAGCTCGGCGGCCCATCTCACCCGCTTGTCCTGCTCGGCCTTGTCGACGCCCTCTGCCCGCAGCGGGAAGGCGATGTTGCGCGCCACGGTCATGTGCGGGTACAGGGCGTAGCTCTGGAACACCATCGCCACCTTGCGGATGCGGGGAGGGAGACCGTTCATCTTCTCGCCGCCGATGTAGATCTCCCCGGAGGTCGGCTCCTCCAACCCGGCGATCATCCGCAGCAGCGTGGTCTTGCCACAGCCGGAAGGGCCCAACAGGACCAGGAACTCCCCCTCGCGGGAGGCGAGGTCGACGTGGTCCACTGCGACCATGTCGCCGAACTCCTTGGTGAGGCCGCGAACCTCGACCACCGACACGTGAGTCCCCCCCTTCTCAGGAGTCGCCGCCGACCAGACCCCTCTGTCGCCAGTCGGCGTAGATCGCCTGGATCTTCGCCTCGGCGTCGGCGACAGCCTGTTCGGGGGTCTTCTCGCCCCGGGCGGCCTCGGCGAACATCACCGGGATGATCGACTCGCCGAAGATCTGGCCGGTGGCGGGGTTGGCGGGGCCGGGGTGCCCGACGTTGGTGCTCCAGTTGATGGCGTCGCTCAGCACCGCCAGCTTGTCCGACGGCTGCGACCCGAACGGGTCGTCCGCCACCCAGTCACCCAGCTTGGGCACCAGTGAGTCCCAGGCGGGGAAGTCGTACAACTGGGAGTGCCAGCACGCCGCCTCGTAGTTCAGCGTGTAGTGGAGCAGGAACTCCTTGGCGGCGTCCACGTTCTGGGCGTGGTTGGGGATGATCCAGTTGTACATGACATGGGTGGCGACCATCCGGTCGGCGGGCCCTTCCAGGGCGGCGCTGAAGAACGTGTCGGCGGCGACTTCGGGGTTTGCCTCCTGGGAGGTGCGGTATGCCGAGATCGAGTTGAGGATGTAGGACAACTGACCGGCGATCAGGCCCTCGTTGTTGGAGGCCGCCTCCCAGGCGAACACCTCGTCGGTCATGGCCCCTTCGAAGAGGTCCCGCATGTACTCGACGGCGCGGATCGTCTCCTCGGAGTTGATGACGACGTTCTCGTTCTCGTCCTGGATGGAGGCCCCGAACGACCACAACAGGGCCCGGCCGGCCATGTTGGAGTCGATCTCCTGGGACATCCCGATGCCCATCTGCACGCCCTGCTCCGAGTAGATCTTCGAGCCGTACTCGAGCAGCTCGTCCCAGGTGGTGGGGCCGTCGGGCAGCCCGGCGGTCTCCCACAGGCTGCGCCGGTAGTTGCCCGGGTCGGGCACCCAGCCCGGACAGTAGGCGTAGTACTTGTCCGTGTTGGGGTTGTAGCTCGAGCGCTGGCAGATGGCCACCTGCTCGCCCCAGCGCCGGGACGCCTCCTCCGTCACGTCCTTCATGTCGACGACGCTGGGCTCGAACTGCGACAGCGGGGCGATGTACTGGATCAGGTCGTGCCCCTCTCCCGCCGAGATCTCCGCCGAGATCCGGGCCGGGATCTCCGCCACGGTGATGTGATCGACCGTGACGTCGACGCCCACCTCCTGTCCCCACTGCTGCACGAACGGGTCGAACCATTCGTCGTGAGCGGGGACGAAATGGCTCCAGAGGAGAATCCGGAGCTCACCCGAGAGCGGCACGGTCGGCTCTTCGAACTTGATGTCCGGAGCGCCGATCGTGGTCGACGGTCCCGACCCCGCGGTGGTGCCGGGGCCGCCGGTGGTGTCGACTCCGGCGCGTCCCCCACAGGCTGCGAGACCTGCCATCACGAGATAACGGAGGAAATCCCGCCGTCTGAGTCCCGTGAACTCGCGCGGATCGTAGGTCATCACCCCTCCTCGTGTAGACCTCGGCGACCCAACATACACGGGGACCCTCCGACCGCGCCGGATGAACCAGGGGTTTTCCGGGAACGGAGGTCAGCCCAGCCAGAGCTCCGAAAAGGCCTCGGTGGGGGGAGCGAAGACGGCGGGGTCGACGTGGCGGAGCAACACGGCCGACACGTCCCGCAGGGACACCACGCCGAGGCCGCCGTCGGGCATCGCCACCAGGACGTGACGCAACTGCTCGTTGAGCAACACCCCGGCGACCATCGCCACCGACATCGAGCCATCGACGATGATCGGGCCCGGCGTTGCGACGGTGCCCACCGGCTCCTCCGGGTCGGCCCCCGCCCCGATTCCCCGGGAGATGTCGCGCTCGGTGACCACGGCGCGGCCGTGATCGACGACGAGGGCGGACACGCCTTCCACGCGCATGAGCCGCGCTGCCTCTGCGATCGATGCGGCTCCTTCGATCTCGACGGTGGGACGTCGAACGAGAGTCGCCACCGGTGAGTCGGGAGATGCCGACTCGGTCGTCGAATGTCCGAAACGCGGAAGGCGTGTCCAGTCCCTCAGGCCCATGTCGCTCCTCGACTGACACCCGAGTGATACGGGACGCGCCCTCCCACCGGTAGGGACGAAGTACCCGGAAAGCCCGGCCGGATGTCCCGTCGCCTAGTCGATCGCGGCGAGCGCCCGGCGCACGGCCTGCGCCGAGGCGCGGATCTCTTCGATCTCCTTCTCGGTGGCGCTGAACGGCACGATCTCGCCGGCGCCGCCGGCGTCGACCAGGCGGGGAAGGGAGATGCACACGTCACCCAGGTCGAACACCGACCCGACGGGTGCCGTCACCGGGAGCACCGCCGAGTGACTGTCGCGGTCGAGGGCGTCGAGGATCTGGGTGACCGCCAGCGATATGGCCCAGCTCGTGGAGCCCTTGCCCTCGATGATCTCGTAGGCGGAGTTGCGTACCTCGGCGAGGATCTCTTCACGGTCGGCGGCTTCGAGCCGATGGCCGTCGGCCGTGCGCAGCTCCACCAAGGGCGCCCCTCCGATGGTCGCCGACGACCACAGCACCGTCTCGGAGTCGCCGTGCTCTCCCACCACGTGGGCGTGGACGTGCCGTTCGGCGATGGCGAAGCGGAGGGCGAGCAGGTGTCGGAGGCGGGAAGAGTCGAGGACGGTGCCCGAACCCAGCACGGTCCCGTCGTCGCGGCCGGTGAGCCGGATGGAGAGCTGGGTGAGGACATCGACGGGGTTGGTGACGACGAGGAGGATGGCATCGGGCGCGACGGCCGCGAGCTTGGGGATCATGTCCCGGAAGATCCCGGCGTTGCGAGCGGTGAGCTCGAGGCGGGTCTCGCCCGGCCGCTGCTTGGCACCGGCGGTTATCACGATGACGTCGGCGCCCTCGCAGACGGAGATGTCGGAGCTGCCCACGATCGTGGCAGGGCCGACGAACTCCAGTCCGTGGCTCAGGTCCAGAGCCTCGGCCCGGACCTTCTTCGAGTCCAGGTCGTACAGGGAGATGTGGTCGGCGATGCCGCGGTTCAAGGCGGCGAAGGCCACCGCGGTGCCGACGGCTCCCGCTCCGACGATCGACAGGTGTCGCACGGCGTCAGTATGTCAGCACGTCGTCACGAGTGTCGTGCGGTCAGCGGCCAGGACGCCGACGCGCCGCCTGGGCGTCGATGATCGCCCCGACGATCAGGCCGAGGGAGGCGCCGGCCAACGGGCCCCACCAGAAGGGCGAGATCAACATCCCGAAGAGCAGCCCCAAGGCGGCACCAACCGACAGCCCGGCTCCCGTCCATGCGCCACGCATCTCGACACCTCCTTCCCCCAGTGCAGCAGCCCCACCGCCGCCGCACCAGGGTCGATGGACCTTCGATCGGGGGGAATAGGGACCTTCGCCCCTGTCTGTGGAGGGGGCCGCCCGGCATCCTGGAGCGTGGAGCGCCGCCGTTTTCCTACCGTGGAAGGACGGTCCCACCGCCGTCTTTACCCGGGTCTGGTTCCGTCTCGTCGCGGGCGGCGCTCCGCCCCTCCGTCGAGCGCCCTTCGAGATTCCTCGAAGGGCGCTTTTCAGTTCCGGGTGACGGCGGCTTCGGCCGAGGCGCGGGCGAAGACGAAATGGGCGAACTCGTCTGCGGCGCGTCTGATCCGCTCTGAGATCATCGGCTGGCGGTCCTCGTCCCAGTCTTCAGAGGCGGCGAAGACCGCCGTCGGTGCCACCACGGCGCGCAGGAACGTGAACAGGGGGCGGATGGCGTGCTCCAACGCCAACGAGTGGCGGGGCGTTCCGGCCGTGGCGCCGATCAGGACCGGCTTCCCGGCGAGGGAGTCGGGGTCGAGAACGTCGAAGAAGTTCTTGAAGAGCCCGTTGTAGGAGGCGCTGAAGATCGGGGTGACGGCGATGATCCCGTCGGCTCGGGTCACCTCGTCGATGGCCTTTCGCAGCTCCGGCGATGTCTGCCCTTCGAGGAGATGGTCGATCATGTCGTGGGCGATGTCGCGCAGTTCGACCATCTCGACCGTCGCCTCCACGCCACGCCGGGCGAGAGCCGCCGCGGCCGCTTCGGCCAGCTGCTCGGCGAGCCTGCGTGTCGAAGAGGGCTGCCGCAACCCGGCGGTGACGACGGCGACGGTGACTGGCTTCCGGTCCATTTGCTCCTCATCGATAGGATGGTTGATGCGTCAACTCGACGCAACTCCCGATCCGCACAACATATTCCCCGCCGAGGAGCCTCGGCGGGGAATGTGCAGGTGGGGTGGGGGCGCGTCAGGCTTCCCCGGCCACGATGGCGCTGATGTCGACCATCCGGGCCGAGTAACCCCACTCGTTGTCGTACCAGGCCACGAGCTTGATCACGTTGCCGTTGAGGAGCAGGGTCGAGGGGGTGTCGACGATCGACGAATGCGGGTCGCCGATGATGTCACGGGAGACCAGCTCCTCCTCGGTGAGACGCAAGACACCTTTCATCCGCCCTTCGGCCGCCTCGGCCAGCGCTTCGTGGACCTCTTCGATGGTCACTTCGCGGCTGAGTGTGGCGGTGATGTCGGAGACGGACCCGTCCTCGACCGGCACCCGGTAGGCCATCCCGGTCATCTTGCCCGCCAGTTCGGGGATCACCTTCTCGGTGGCCTTGGTGGCGCCGGTGGTGGTGGGGATGATCGACAGGGCCGCGGCCCTTCCCCGCCGCCGCTTGCGAGTCGGCAGGTCCATGAGCGACTGGCTCGACGTGTAGGCGTGGATGGTGGAGAGCATCAGGTGCTCTATGCCGAAGCGGTCGGAGAGGACCTTGGCTACGGGCGCCAGGCAGTTGGTGGTGCACGAGGCGTTGCTGACTACGTGGTGGTTGTCCGGGTCGTAGGTGTCCTCGTTGACCCCCACCACGAAGGTGGCGTCGGCGTCGTCGGAAGGAGCGGAGATCACGACTTTCCTGGCGCCGGCCTCGATGTGGCCTGCGGCGTCCTCACGGGAGCGCATGGCCCCGGTGGCCTCGACCACCACGTCGACACCGAGGTCCGCCCACGGGAGCCTCGAAGGGTCGCGCTCCTGGCTGAACGGGATCTTGTGCCCGTCGACTACCAGGGTGGACCCGTCGGTCGATACCTTGCGCGGGTACCAGCCGTGGACCGAGTCGTACTTCAGCAGGTAGGCGAGATCGTCGAGGTCGGAGAGATCGTTGATCCCCACCACCTCGAAACGGTCGTCTTCCAAGAACTGCTTGAACGTGCAGCGTCCGATGCGGCCGAACCCGTTGATTGCCACGCGAACCATAAAACCTCCGTTGTTCGCTCCTCCTTGCGAACCTAGTCCCGGGCGTGGTCCTGCGTAGGGCCAGGTGGCCCGGGAGAGGAGACCCGAAACGGAGGGGTCAGATGGCCCGGGAGAAGGTCCTCTCGGCGGGCTCGCCTCGTTCGAGGAGATCGCCGACGAGGAGTGACGCGATCGAAAAGACGCCCACGGCGAGGAGCACACAGCCCGCCACCACCGCCGCCCCGACCATCACGGCGTTCATCACTGCTTCCATGGGCTCACCACCACTTCCTCTCTCGTTTCCATGCACTCATCGGGTTGGGCCGATCGCCACACCTACAAGATGCACTGAGGGTGGGACACGTTCCAGAAAGTCGATCGAATCAATTCCCTCGCCCTCCGATCAGATCGCCGCCTAACTTGTCTGATACGCGACCCAGAGGAAGGCATTGCGCAGCGCACGGTGACATCGCACCCCCCGTCTCCGACCACGGAGGTCCACCGTGCCCGCACTGCATCTCGATTCCGTCTCGTTCGCCTACACATCCGCCGTCGAAGTCATCCGTGACGTCTCGTTCGATCTCGGCCCGGGCTGGCATGGGCTCGTCGGCGAGAACGGCGCCGGCAAGTCGACACTCCTCGGGTTGATCCGAGGCGACCTCGCTCCGAGCTCGGGCCGCGTGTCGATCGAGCCGTCCGGGGCGTTGGTCGCCCATTGCCCGCAGGTGGTGGACCAGCTCACCCCCGAGGTCGAGGAATGGGCGACGTCGTGGGAGGCGGCGGACGCCGCTCTGCGCTCCCGGCTCCAGCTCGACCCGACCGACCTGGAGCGCTGGGAGACCCTCTCCCCCGGGGAGCGCCGGAGGTGGCAGTTGGCGACCGCCATCGCCCGTCGACCCGACGTGATGCTCGTCGACGAGCCGACCAACCACCTCGACACCGGAGCCAGCGAGCAGCTGATCGCCGAGCTGGCGGCGTTCGACGGGGTGGGGGTGATCGTCTCCCACGACCGGGACCTGCTCGACCGCCTGACCACCACCACCCTTCGGATGCGGGGCGGTGAGGTGGAGGTCTGGCACGGCCCGTATTCGGTGGCATCGGAGGAGTGGGAGAGAGCCGACCAGGAGCTCCTCGGTGAGGTGGAGCGCTTGAAGTCCGAGCGGGACCGGGTGCGGCGGAGGATGGCGGAGCGCCGGCGGCGACTCGAGGAGCGGCAGCAGCGTGATCGCAGCGAGCGCCGGCGCGCCGACCAGGCGGACTCCGACGCTCGCAGCATGCTGGCGAAGGGACGCCAGGAGTTCGCCGCCCGGGCCGAGGCGCGCCGGGTCGGAGTCGAGGCCCGGCGCGTCGAGCGCCTCGAGCGCGAGCTGTCCCGCAAACGGATCGAGCGACGACGCGGCGGCCCGATCCGGATCGACGCCGAAACCGCCCGGAGGCCCGTGTTGCTGTCCCACGACGGACCGATCGTGGCAGGCGGCCGGGTCGTCCATCCGGGTGTGGCGGTGACGATCGAGCGCACCACCCGGTTGCGCATCCGCGGCGCCAACGGGTCGGGGAAGTCGACGCTGCTGACCAGCCTCGTCGGCAACGCCCCGATCCCCGCCGACCGGATCCTGTGGCTGCCCCAGGAGCTGACCGCCGGCCAGCGAAGGTCGCTCACGGACGGGGTGCGACGGCTCCCGGCGGGCGAACGCGGGAACGTGATGGCGATCGCCGCCCGCCTGGGGCTGGATCCGGGCCGGGTGCTCGATTCGGAGCTGCCCTCCCCGGGCGAGGCGCGCAAGCTGCAGCTGGCGGCCGGGTTGGGACGGGGCGTGTGGGTGGCGGTGCTGGACGAGCCCACCAACCACTTCGACCTCCCCTCGACCGAACGCCTGGAGGACGCCCTGGCCGCCTACGAAGGGGCATTGGTGCTCGTCACCCACGACGACCGCTTCGCCGAGGCCCTGATCGACGAAGAGATCAGCCTGGACCGACCGACCTGACGAGCCGGGGACTGGAGGCGTGCCCGATGCCGCTCCGCTGCCTTCCGGAGGGTCAGCCGGGGAGAACGGCGCCGGCGAACCGGCCGGCGGCGGCTTCGGTGCCGGATTGGCGGGCCTTTTCGATCAGGTCCCTGGCCTGGTCGACGAGATCCTGGTAGCCGCCGAGGTCTCCGGCCCGCAGCGCTTCGTCGGCCTGCTCGAGCAGCGTCGCCGCCTGGTCGAGCAGCTCTTGTATCGAAGGCGGAACGCTGTCGCCGGGCGTCTCGTCGTCGGCGGGCCCCTCGTCGGACGGCGTGGTTTCGGCGCCGTCGCCGCCGAAGACCATCGCCAGGGCCTCGTCGAGGCTCGGCGCCCACTCGATCGAGTCACCGAACACGACCACCACCCGCCGGAACTCGGGGAACCCGCCCTGCTCTTGGGCCTGGAGGTATATCGGCTGGATGTACATGATCGATTCCTCGATCGGGACGACGAGGATGTCGCCGCGGATCACCGTCGAGCCCTGCTGGCTCCACAGCGTGAACTGCTCGGCGATCTCGTCGTTCTGCTGGATCCGGTCCCCCACCTGGCCGGTTCCTCCGACCAGCGATCCCTGGGGCATGCGGAAGTCGATCAGGCGGGCCGGCTCCTCGGGGGTGGGGGCGTCGGCGACGAGGAACGCCGACATGTTGGGGCGCTGCCTCGGGTTGAACGGCTGGAGCAGCAGGTAGGAGAGCTCGTTCTCGCCGGGCAGCTGGGCCATCAGGTAGTAGGGCAGCAGCTCCCGCAGGTGCTCGACCTGGCCGCTCGGCTGGACGATGTCACCGTTGAGCAGCTCGGCCCCGGGGAAGAGCCCGCGGCGGATCGTGGCGGGGTCGGGGGGAATCGACCAGGCGTCGTTGCGGGTGAAGAACTCCGACGGGTCGTCGACGTGGTAGTCGAGGTAGATCTCGCCCTGGATACGGAACAGGTCCTGTGGATAGCGGAGGTGGGCGCCCAGGCCCTCGGGCATCTCCGCCCCGTCCGTGAACATCTCCGGGAACACCTCGCGCCAGGCCCGGATGACCGGGTCCGAATCGTCGACGACGTAGAAGGTGACCGTGCCGTCGAAGGCGTCGACGGTCGCCTTGACCGAGTTGGAGAGGTAGTTCATCCCCGGCTCGAGGTCGCTGGACCTCGCCAGGCGGCGCATGGCAGCCGGGGTGATGGGCTGCGAGTAGGGGAAGTGGTTCGAGGACGTGTAGAGGTCGAGCATCCAGATGATCCGGCCGTCGTGCACCACCGGGTACGGATCCGAGTCGACCGTCAGGAAGGGAGCCAGATCGCTGACGATCGCCCGGATGTTGCGTTGCACCAGGACCCGGGAGTCGGATCTGATCTGGCCGGAGATCAGGAGGTTGAGATCGCGGTAGCGGAAGGCGAACGCGATCCGTCGCCACAGGCTGCCGACGTTGACTCCCGCCTCGCCTTCGTACTCGTTGAAGAGGATCCGCTCCCCTTCCACCGGCATGTCGACTTCCTGGGGGGCGGCACCGGTCTTCACGATGACGGGGCGGCCGGGGGTGTACGTCTCCCCGAAGTAGATCCGGGGCTCCTCGAGCTCCAGCGCTTCCTCCGTCGCCTGCGGTGGCAGGTCGCGGAGCAGGAACTGGGGCTGGCCGTCGCGCTCGACCCGGTTGGCCTGGCTGGCCACCGCCCCGATGCCGTGGGTGTAGATGAGGCGGGTGTTCTGCCAGTTGTTGTTGCCGACGGCGTCCTCGTCGAGCTCGCGGACCGAGATCATCACCTGCGTCGGCTGGCCGTCGAACTCGTAGCGGTCGGTGTCGACCAGCTCCAGGCTGTAGTAGGGGCGGATCTCCTGGAGGTTCTGGTAGGTGCGGGGCAGGACGGCGGTGTCCCACAGGCGGAGGTTGTCGATGGTTATCCGGTTCGCCTCGATGTCATCGGCGGTCAGGTCACCTGAGGCGCGGAACGGCCGCACCTCTACTTCGTCCAGTCCGTAGGCGGTGCGGGTGAACTGGATGTTGTGGGCGATGAACTCGGACTCCAGGCGGAGCTGCTCGGGCACGACCTGGAGCCGTTCCACGACGGCGGGATACACCAGGAGGGCGGCGATCGACACGAGGATCCAGCCGCCGACCACCATGAGGGCCAGGGTCCAGCCGCGCCTCCAGATGTTGACGATGAACAGGATGGCGGCGACGACGGCGATCGCCATCAGCAGCCGCAAGGCGGGCAGCCGGGCGGTGATGTCGGTGTAGCCGGGACCGAAGAAGTTCGACTGCCGGTTGGAGTAGAGCAACGCCAGCGCGTCCATGCGGTAGATCGCCGCCCTCACCAGGGCCATCAGCGCCAGGAGAACCGACACGTGGATCTTGGCGCCGCTGTTGAACGTGGGCATCGACCCCCGGCGAATCCGGATGCCGCCCTGGAGGTAGTGGGCGACCACGGCGACGACGGCGGCGGTGGCGAGGACGTTGAAGAGCCAGCGGAGGGCGACGTCGAGCAGCGGGAACTGGAAAACGTAGAAGCCGACGTCGAGCCCGAAGATGGGGTCTTCGAGGGCGAAGTCTTGCCGGGAGGAGAACAAGAAGACGTCGTCCCGCCAGGTCGCCACCCCCACCCCCACGAAGAGAGCCAGCAGCAGCGAGAGGATCAGACGCAGGCGGCGGGTGCGGCCCTGTACCCAGTAGCGGAATCGGGCGACGATCTCCTCTTCGTCGCCGATGTCGGTGGGAAAGAAGCGGGGAGCAAACCGCTCCGACAGGTAGAGCGTGAGCCAGAAGACGACGAATGCGACGAGGCTGCCGGCGGCACCGAGGCCGAGCCCGACGGACCAGCGTTTGACCCACACCGACGAGAACCCGAGGGAGTCGAACCACAGGTAGTCGGTCCACAGGGTCCCGAGGGCGGTGAGGGCGAGGTAGACGGCGAGGGCACCCCCGAGCAGATAGCCGAGCCCGCGGCGTCGCTGCGTGGGCTCGCTACGCGTGGGGGGTGTCCGAGAGAACATTTCGGCGATTGTAAGGACAAGACACGCCAACCCTCACGGGGAGGGTCAGACGGGCACGATCGTGCAACTGCAGTCCCGGTGGGCGGGCGGAACCGACCCGCCTTCCTCGGCGGCCCGGCGGCAGGCCGGGCACAGCCGCCCGGCGGGCAGCCATTGCCAGGCTCGCTCCTGTTGTTCGAGCGCCTGGCGGAGGGCGTGGTGGTAGGAAGCGAGGGCATAGGCGCGGACACGGCGCTCGGCCTCGTCGGTACGCCACCCGCGGAACACCCGAGACGCCGCCGCTTGCCGTTCCCGGGAGCCGCTGCCGGCGCTCTCCAAGGCGGCGACGAGGGCTTCGGCCAGCTCCACCCCGACCTTGTCGGGAGGAGGCGGAGCGGGGTCGACTGCGGTCACCCCGGCGATGCCCATCTCGACGGCGGCTTCGATCCCAGCCTGACTGGCCTGGTCCCCCAGGGTGTCGAGCTCGTCGGCGAAAGCCGACTCGAGCATCTCCGGGTCGGGGGCCCACTGACCGCCGGAGACCCGGATCTGTTCCAGTGCCTCGTTCTGGGCCTCGGTCAATGCCCTCTTTATCGCCCGCAACGCCGCGTTGGTGATCGGGAGCAACAGCCGCTCCCGGGTCTCGAACGGGTCCACCCCTTCGGGGAGGTGGGGAGCGGCCGGCGACACCTCCGGTTCCGGCTCCTCCCCGGACGCGACCGGCTCTTCGGCCGGTTCCTCGGCGTCGGCGGCCTCTGTCGGCTGGGGCTCCCGCAGCCGCCTGAACAGGTCGAAGACGTCGTCGGCGCCGTTGGAGCCGACGGCCACCGACTCGGGCTCCGGGGCTGGCGGGGCGGCGGCTTCCCCCGCGACCACCGGCTCCTCTTCGGCCGGCTGGTCCTCTTCGGGCTCCTCTTCGTCAGTTCCGGGAGAGGTGCGCTCGTCTGCTGGCTCATCGACCGGCTCTTCGACCGAGGGCTCGTCTTCGACGGGTGCCGGCGGCTCCTCGGTGACGTCCTCCGCCCGCTCCTCGTCGTCGCCCACCTGTCCGACGCGGGAGGAAGGCACCACGGTCACCGCGGTGTCCTCGTCGTCGAAGACCGGAGGCGGGAACTCGGGCTCGATCGGCTCCGGCTCGGGCTCTTTCTCGGCCGGCTCCGGCTCCGGTGGCGGCTCCGGCTGGCGGTTGGGGCGGATCACCCGGACCGTGTGGCCCTCCTCCCAGCCTTCCATCTCCTCGCCTTCTTCGTCGAGGATCACCATCTTCCCGGTGAGCTCGGTCGGCTCGGACAGCCCGATCCCGAGCCGCTTCTCCTCCAGCTCGTCTTCCAGCTCGGCGAGGGTGGCCCTGATCGACTCGATCTCTTCCATCAGCTCCGCCCGCCGCTCCTCCAGGGCCCGGGCCCGCTCCTGGGCGGCCTGGGCTTGGCGATGGGCGGAGGCGATGATCTCGTCGTGGTCCGCCCGGGCCTGGGCGACCAGCCTCTCCGCTTCCATCTTGGCGGCGCGGAGCACGTCTTCTGCCTCTCGGCGGGCGGATGCGGTGAGCCGGTGGGCTTCCCTCTCGGCTTCGCCCATGACCGCCAGCGAGTTGCGCTCCAGCTCCTCGCGCTGGCGCTGCACCTCTCGTTGCACCTCTTCGAGGAGCTGGGTGCCGGTCGTCCAGGCGTCGCTGCGCATCGCCTCGGCGTCGGCGCGCGCCTGCTTGAGCGTGGCCTCTGCCTCGGCCATGGCCTCCGACCGCCAGCGGGCGGCGTCGGCGGCGGCCCGCTCCCTCATCGACTGGGCGGCTTCGCGGGCAGCCTCGAGGACGGCGGTCACCTCCCGGCCGATCGCCTCGAACTCGCTCTTCAGGTCGCGGTCGGCGAACTCGCCCAGCCGGGCACGGAGGCGGTCGCGTTCCTCGGCGAGGGAGGCGACGAGATCGGCCAACTCCTCGAGCCGGGCCGTGACTTCGGCCTGGTCGAAACCTCTGAATGCCACCCGGAAAGTGGCGCGGCGAATCTCGTCGGGTGTGGGGTGATCCGTCATCCGTGTATCCAAGATACCCGTCGGCCCTTCCGAACCCCGACGTTTGGGTCAGTCGGATGCCAGTCCGTCGAGGAACGCCAGCGCGTCGTCGATGGTCTCCACCGCCACCAGCTCCATGTCTCCTCGCGGCGCCGACTCCGCCGCCGCCAGGTTCCCGGCGGGAACGAGCATGTACTCGGCTCCGGCGGCTTCCGCGGCGACGACCTTCTGGCGCACTCCCCCCACCTCGCCGACGTTGCCTTCCAGGTCGATGGTGCCGGTCCCGGCCACCACGTGGCCGCCGGTGAGGCTCCCCGGGGTCAGCACGTCGATGATGGCCAGGGTGTACATCATGCCCGCCGACGGCCCGCCGACGATGCCGGTGTCGATGTCGATCCAGAACGGCAGCTGCCTCACGTAGATGCCGATCATCGGGGAGTCGGGGTCGTCCTCCCGAGCCACCAGCTCCACCTCGTACGACAGGACCTGCCCGTCGCGTTCGACCTCGAGCGGAACCCGGTCACCCGGAGAGTTGCTCTGCACCACCGTGGCGAGCGCCTCTGCCGCCTCTATACGCTGCCCGCCGAGCGCCACGATCCGGTCCCCGATCTCGAGGACCTCGCCGGCCGGGGTGTCGGCGGCGTAGCCGGTGACGTACACGGCCGACTGTCCCTCGGGCCGGTCCACCCGGCTCAGCGCGACCGTGATCGCCGCCTGCACGGACTGGTCCATCAGCTCGAGGTTGCGCCGGCGATAGTCCTCGTCGCTCTCGTCGGGTCGCCTCACCACCTGGCGGGCGAGGACGTCGACCGTGGGGTCGACGGCGGCGACCAGCGCCTCGAAGGCGTTGATGTCCTGGCCGGCGACGGTCAGCATCACCAGCTCCCCGTCGGTGTCGTAGGTGGTGGCGCCCTCGACCGTGATCGAGTCGGTGGCGTCGGTCACCGGCCCCGGTGAGTAGGCGACGAGCGGCAGCGGGATGTTCCAGGCGAGCACGACCGCGCCGACGAGGAAGAACAGGCCGATGGCGGCGGTGAGTGCCCTGGTGCGAGCGCGGTCGGTCACGATCAGGATCGTATCCAACGGTCCAGGCAACGGTTTCCGTAGAATCGCCCCCATGTCGTACGCCTCTGTGATCACCGCCCGCGCCACCTCCCGGTCTCGCCTGGCCACCGCCGTCCTCGTGGCCGGGGTGGCGGCACTGACGGCCCTGGCCGCTCAGTGGTACGTCCCGATGTGGCCGGTTCCCGTCACCGGACAGACCCTCGTCGTGCTGTTGGGCGGGGCGGCGCTGGGCTGGAAGGCGGGGGCCGCCGCCCAGCTCCTGTACCTGGTGGCAGGCTCGCTGGGCCTTCCGGTGTTCTCCGAATGGTCGGGAGGCGTCGACGTGCTCTTCGGCCCGGCGGCGACCACCTCCGGCTACCTGCTGGCGTTCCCGGTGGCGGCGGCGCTGGTGGGCCGTCTCGCCGAAGCCCGCCACGACCGGCGCTTCTGGACGATGGCGGGCGCGTTCCTCGTCGGCAGCGGCGTGATCTACGCGGGCGGCGTGGTCGGCCTCCGACTGGTCCTCGGGATCGACTTCGCCGAGGCGGTGCGGGTCGGGGTGCTGCCGTTCCTGGTCGGCGACGCCATCAAGGCTGCCATCGCCGGGGTCCTGCTCCCCGGGGCTTGGCGCCTCGCCGGCGACTGATCTCAGCCGACGGGCTGGGCCCGGTCGGAGGCGGCGCCCGTCTCCTCGCCCAGGTAGGCCTTGATCACGTCCGGGTTGCGCTGCACCTCGGCGGGCGGGCCGATCGCGATCCGCCGTCCGAAGTCCACCACCATGACGCGGTCGGCGATGTCCATGACCAGGCCCATGTCGTGTTCGACCAGGATCATGGCGATGCCCAACTCGTCCTGGATGTCGAGGATGAATCGGGCCATGTCCTCGGTCTCTTCGAGGTTCATCCCCGCCACCGGCTCGTCCAGCAGCAGGAGCTCGGGGTCCATCGCCAGGGCGCGTCCCAGCTCGACTCGCTTCTGCACGCCGTAGGGCAGCAGCCCGACGGGGTGCTTGCGCCACTGCTCGATCTCGAGGAAGTCGATGATCTCTTCCACCCGGAGGCGATGCTCCACCTCCGCCCGCCTGGCCCGGCCCAGCCACAGGGCGTTGGACAGCCAGCCGGTGTCCATCCGGATGTGGCGGCCGGTGAGGATGTTCTCCACCACCGTCATGTGGGGGTAGAGGGCGATGTTCTGGAACGTGCGGGCGATGCCGAGCTCGGCGGTGCGGTTGGGCTTGAGGCCCATGATCGACTGGCCCTTCCAGAGGATGTCCCCCTCTTGGGGACGGTAGACCTGGTTCAGGCAGTTGAAGATCGACGTCTTGCCGGCGCCGTTGGGGCCGATGATGGCGAACAGCTCCCCCGGGTACACCTCGAAGGAGACGCCGTCGATCGCCTTCACCCCCTTGAACGACAGGCGAATGTCTTTCACTTCGAGCAGCGGCGAGCCCTGGCCTCTCCCGTTCATCGCCGACATGTCCTTGCCGCCTTCCGCCTGTGGAGTCACGACAGCCACCTCTTGCGCCGCTTGTAGTGCTTGACGTCCCGGAACGACTTGCGCTCGCCCTCTCCCCGCAGGCCCAGATAGAACTCCTGGACGTCCTCGTCACGCAGGAGCTTCTCGGCGGGCCCGTCCATCACCATCTTCCCGGTCTCCATGATGTAGCCGTGGTGGGCGATGGAGAGGGCCATGTTGGCGTTCTGTTCGATCAGCAGCACCGACGTGCCCTGTTCGTTGATCTCGACGATCACGTCCCGCACCTGCTGCACGAGCAGAGGGGCGAGCCCGAGAGAGGGCTCGTCGAGTATGAGCAGCTTGGGCTGCTGCATCAGCGCCCGGCCGATGGCCAGCATCTGCTGCTCGCCGCCCGACAGGTAGCCCGCCACCGCCTTCCTGCGCTCCTTGAGCCGGGGGAAGAGGTCCATCACCCGCTCGTAGGCGGCCTCCACGGCGTCGGAGCCGGAGTTCACGTAGGCACCGGCCTTGAGGTTCTCGTCGACGGTCATCTCGGCGAAGACGCGCCGCCCCTCCATCACCTGGCTGATGCCTTTCTTTACCCGCACGGCGGGATCGAGATGGGTTATCTCGTCGCCGTCGAAATGGATCGACCCCTTGGTGATCTCGCCCTCGTGGATGTCGAGGAGGCCGGTGATCGCCCGCAGCGTCGTCGTCTTGCCGGCGCCGTTCGCTCCGAGGAGCGCGACGATCTTCCCGTCGGGCACCTCGAGAGAGACGCCCCGCAGGACCAGCACCACGTCGTTGTATACGACTTCCAGATTCTCGACTCTGAGCATCGCCGCTCCCGTGACTCGGGCCCTGGCCTCCGCCGGAGGCCACGACTCGGGGCACCGGAGGCGGTGGTGGGCGGGAGATCCGCCCACCACCGCGGCCGGGTTCAGCTCTCGAGCTCGTAGCAGGCGCCCTCGAAGACGAAGTCCTCGACGATGGGTGCCATGTAGTCCCGCTCCACCACGACTGCACCGGTGGCCGACTCCAGGTCGGGCCGGTAGACGAAGCTGTGGCGCTGGACCATGTCGTTGGGCTCGCCCGTGTACCGCTCCGGGAACGCCAGCCCGTCGAACTCGACGTTGTCGAGCGACTTGGCGGCGGCGAGGATCCCGGCTCGGGTCATGTCGCCGTTCTCGTACGCCCGGAGCAGGGCCTCGTGGACGATCCTGGCCTCCACGTAGCCTTCGTTGTAGGCGTCGAAGGGCGGGTTGTCGGGCCGCAGCTCCTGCATCAGCGCGGTGAACCGCTGGGCGCCCTCCGACTCGCCGTCCCAGGCGTCGAAGGGGACGGTGATGTACACGTCCCGGGCGACCGCTTCCCGGATCTGCGAGTCGGGCGCCACGAACGCCGGCGACCACGACGGGGAGGTGCCGGTCCACTTGGCCTCGAAGCCCTGGGCGACCGCCTGGCCGTAGATCGAGGCGAACGCCCCCGGTGTCGCCACCAGCACGACGATGTCGGCGCCGGACGCGGCGATGCCGTTGGCGACCTCGGTCAAGCTGGCCTCGTCGGTCGGGTTGACCTTGCCCGCCCCGTCGTAGACCACCTCGAGCCCGAGGGCCTCGGCCGCGATCTGGGCGCCGGCGGCGCCGTCCAGGCCGAAGTCGCCGGGAACGGAGGCGATGGCGATGGTCGAAGCGCCGCCGATGTCGTCGGAGATGTAGCTGATGGCGTTCTGGATCTCGATGCAGTACGGCGCCCCGTGGTGCATCAGGTTGGAGTTGTACTGGGGGTCGACCCAGCCCGAGTACCAGGTGAGCGGAACCGCCAGGATGTCGTCCTCCTGGTAGGCGGGAAGTGCCGCCACCGTGTGCGGGGAGCCGGTCGAATGACCGATCACCGCCACCTCGTCGCGGATCTCCTCGTACTTCTGGAGGTGGGTCGGCACGTCGTAGGCGTTGTCCTCGATCACGAGCTCGACCTGGAGCCCGTTGATGCCGCCGTTGCGGTTGACGTCCTCCCAGTACACCTCGTGGGCGGTGACGATCTGCTGCACGAGCGGCGAGAACGGGCCGGACAGGTCCGACAGCAGGCCGATCCGGATGACCCCGGCCTCCAGGTCCACGCCCACATCGGTGGCGATGTCGCCGGGGGCGCCGCCCTCGTCGGCGTCGGTTGTGTCGGCCGTGGTGTCCTCGCTGATGTCGCCGCCGGTGTCGGGGGTCGTCTCCTCGGCGGCCGGCTCCGTGTCAGCCGTCTCCTCGGCGCCGTCGCCGCCTCCGCCACCGCAGGCCGCCGCCAGCATGGCGAAGACGACGAACAGCACCCAGAGTCTGTTTCGTCCTCTCATCCTTCATGTCCTCCTCTCTCTTCCATCAGACCCCGCCGGAGCGGAGCCCGCCGGACCCATCGGTCCAACGACTCGAAGCCTCCCGGGCACGTCAGTACGTGAATGGCCAGCCCTTCCAGTAGTTGCGGATCCGCAGCCAGATGCCGTACAGGCCGAGCGGCTCGAAGATCAGGAACCCGATGATCAGGACGCCATAGATGACCAGGTTGAGCTGGTCGACGGAAAGCCCCGGGGCGACGCCCGCCGACGTGTTGACCAGACCCCAGTCCCCGCTGCCGGTGGACACGAGCGGATCGAGGATGGTCGCCCACGTTCCCCCTTCTCGGACCAGCCGCTCCCCCAGCTGGGTCAGGTCCGCCACGAGGCGGGGGAGGATGATCACGAACGCCGACCCCAAGAGGGTGCCCGTGACCGTGCCGATGCCGCCGATGAGGATGATGGCGATGAACTCCACCGACATGTTGAGGTTCCACTGCTCGGGGATGGTCCGGCCGATGAAGGTGGCGAGCAACGCCCCGGCGATGCCGGCATAGAACGACGAGATGGCGAAGGCGAGCGTCTTCGTCCGGAACTCGTCGACGCCCATCACCTCGGCGGCGACGTCGCGGTCCCGGATGGCCATGAACGCCCGGCCGGTGCGGGTGCGTTGCAGGTTCTTGGCCACGAGCGCCATGACCGCGGTCAGCACCAGCACGAACAGGTAGGTCTTGGCCGTCGGCGACATGTTCAGCACCCCGAACCAGGTCGCCGGCTCGGTCATCGACAGGACCGCTTCCTCTTCCTGCCAGAAGCGGAACTCGAGGGCGGGGAAGGTGCGACCCGACTGGGACCCGCCGGTGATGAAGTCGAGGTTGCGCCACAGGTACTCGCCGATGAAGACGAGACCGAGCGTCACCACCGCCAGGTAAAGGCCCCTGACCCGCACCGCCGCCGGGGCGATGAGCGTCCCGAGGATGGCGGGGACGATCCCCGCCATCGGCAGCCAGATCCAGATGGGCAGCCCCAAGCCCCAGAGCGGCCCCTGCGGCGAGCCGAAGACTGCGGCGGTGTAGGCGCCGACCGCCATGAAGAAGGCGTGGCCCAACGACACCTGTCCGGCCAGGCCGGTGAGGATGTTGAGCCCGAGGGCGCCGATGGCGTAGATCCCCAGGGTGACCAGCAGGCGGAGCCAGTCGCTCGTCCCGAGGAAGGTCGGTCCGGGAAGCGAGCCGGATTCTCCGATCGTCCCGGGGGCGAAGAAGGGGATGGCGACGAGGAACAGCAGGAAGAGAGCGAAGACGACCCGCTGGGTGACGGACGGGAAGAGGGCCATGTCGGCTTCGTAGGACGTCCGCAGGAGGGGACGTCCCAGCATCGGGCCTCTGCGGCGGGGCCTGGGTGGCTTCTGCTCGGGCACTCCCGTCTCCGCTGGACGCTGCACGGTGGTCATACCCGGCGGATCTCCTCGGAGCCGAACAGGCCGTAGGGCCGGATGAGCAGGACGGCCAGCATCAGCAGGTAGGGGACGACCCCGGCGAAGCCCACTCCGAGGAACGAGATCCCGGTCAGGAACTCCGTCGCCAGCGCCTGGGCGAGGCCGACCGCGAACCCGCCGACCACCGCCCCGACGACGGAGTCGAGGCCGCCGAGGATGATGGCGGGGAAGGCGGCGAAGGCGAAAAACGCCGTCGACTGGTCGACGCCCGCCGCCCGCCTCGGGAACAGGGACAGGAATATCCCGGCCACGCCGGCGAGGAAGGCACCTATCCCCCACGAGATCGAGAAGACTCGGCCGACGTCGATGCCCTGGGCGCGGGCGGCCTCCTGGTCGAAGGCGGTGGCGCGCATGGCGATGCCGAGGCGGCTGCGGAAGAACAAGGCGACGAGGGCGACGAGGACGATCGTGGTGGCGACCTGGGCGATGATCGTCCAGGGGATCAACGTGAAGCCTTCGATCGCCCACACGTTGGTCCCGAACGGGTCGCCCAAAGGGCGCGCCTGGGTCCCGATGAAGTCGTTGGTGATCGTGCGGATGATGATGTCGAGCCCGAGCGTGACGATGGCGACGGCGAACAGCTCCTCGCCCAGCATCGGCCGGATGACGATCCGCTCGAGGACCATGCCGATGATCGTGGCCAGCGCCAGGGCGGCCAGCACCGACAGCGTCCACCGCAGCCACAACGGCGCGCCGGGCATCCACCTGCCCGGCACCTGCAGGACGGTGGCGAACGAGGCGACGAGGAACGCCCCCAGGGCGGCCAGGGCGCCGTGGGCGAAGTTGAGGACCTGGGTCGCCTTGAAGATGATCACGAAGCCCATCGCCAGCAGCGCATAGATCGACCCCAACGACAGGAAGTCGACCAGCAGCCGACCGGCGGGTGAGGTCCCCGCTTGGGCGAAAACGACCGCCTCGATCACGACGAGTACATCTCGTTGATCAGATCGGAGAACATCTGCTCGATGGCGTTCCGCTTGACCTTCTGGGTGGCGGTCAGCTCACCGTCTTCGTGGTCGAGCTCCTTGGGGAGCAAGCGGAACTTCCGGATGTTCTCCACCCGGGCGAACTTCTTGTTCGTCTCGTCCACGACTTTCTGGATGAGCTCGATCACCTCCGGCTTCTCGGACAGGTCGCGATACGTGGTGTACGGGATCCCGTGTCGCGTCGCCCAGTCGCCGACGGTGTCGAACTCGATCCCGATCAGGGCGGTCAGATAGTTGCGGCCGTCGCCGATGACCATCGCCTCCTTGACGTACGGGGACGTCTTGAGGCTGTTCTCGATCTCCGACGGGGAGATGTTCTTTCCCCCGGACGTGATGATGATGTGCTTGATCCGGTCGACGATCTTGACGTGGGTGCCGTCGACCCACTCGCCGACATCGCCGGTCTTCAGCCACCCGTCCTCGGTGAACATCTCGGCGGTGGCTTCCGGGCGGTTCCAGTAGCCCTTGAAGTTGCCGCGGTGCTTCGTCTGGATCTCGCCGGTCTCCGGATCGATGCGGAAGCCGATGCCGGGATACGGCTCGCCCACCGTGCCGACCTTGTTGCGTCCCCAGAAGTTGTGGGTGGCGACGGCCGAGTTCTCGGTCATGCCGTACAGCTCGTGGATGGGAACCCCGATGCCGATGAAGTCCCGGATCACCTCCGGGGCGATGGCCGCCGCCCCGGTGCCGGCCCAGCGGACCCGGCGCAAGCCGATCCGCTCTTTCAGCGCCCGGAACACCAGCGGGTAGAAGATCCAGTTCAGGACCCTCGACAGCGGGGTGTCGAGGCCGCCGTTGTCGCAGCGCTCCCGCCCGATGATCGAAGCCGCCTTCATGGCCAGGCCGAACCAGACCCGCTTGAAGAAGGTGGCGTCCCGGCCCTTGATGAAGATCGTGGCGTGGATCTTCTCCCAGATGCGGGGAACGGCGAAGAACAGCGTCGGCTGTATCTCCCGCAGGTTCTGCTGGACGGTGTCGATCGACTCGGCGAAGTTGAGGACGGTGCCTCGTGAGGCGAGGTGCCACGCCGAGAAGATCCGTTCGGCGACGTGGCACAGCGGGAGGTAGGTGAGGATCTGGTCGTCGGGGCCGGCTTTGCGGTTGCCGGGAAGACGCCCGTCGACGTTGATGATCTGGTCCACGCAGAAGGCGAAGTTGTCGTTGGTGAGCATCGCCCCCTTGGGCGGCCCCGTGGTGCCCGACGTGTACACGAGCGTCATCACGTCGTCGGGCTTCGCCTCGGCCATCAGCCTCTCCACCGCTCCCGGGTTGGCCTCGGCGTGCTGGCGACCCAGTTCGATGAAGTCGTCCCAGAAGATGAACCGGTCGTCGTCGCGGTAGGCGCGAAAGCCCCTCGGCTCGACGTGGATGATCTTGCGCAGGTCGGGGAGGTTGTGGATGACCTCCATCACCTTGTCCGCCTGCTCCTGGTCCTCGGCGAGGTGGACCACCGAGCCGCAGTCGGAGAGGATGTATTCGACCTCGGCGGCGGGGTTGGTGGGATACAGGCCGACGGTGATGGCCCGGATCGCCACGGTGGCGAAGTCGAGGATGATCCACTCGGGGCGGTCCTCGGAGTGGATGGAGACCCGGTCGCCGGGCTGAACGCCGAGGGCGAGCAAGCCATGGGCGGCCAGCCGGATCGTCTCCCACAACTCGGCCCAGGTGATCTCCTGCCAGATGCCGAGGTCCTTTTCGCGCATGGCTACGGCGTCGGGAGTCTTCTCGGCCCAGGACCTGGCCATGGCCGCGACCGTGGGGAACCCGGAGTCGACCGGAGGCGATTCGGTCAGCTCTGCCGTGCTGGTCATCGCTCTCTCTCCTTCTGCCCTCCGCCCCCCGTGGGGGGACGTGGCGGCACAATAGAGGATGGAGAACGATTTCGCCGGTATGCGACGGAATTTTCCCCCGAGATCCGACCGGCTGTCTCGAAGGGCTCCTAGGCGCCTTCCACCCACTCGGCCCCGCCCGGCCAATGCTCCTTCTTCCAGAGCGGGGCACGGGCCTTGAGCTCGTCGATCAGGTAGCGGGCCGCTCCGAAGGCGTCGTCGCGGTGGGCGGTGGACACCGCCACCACGACTGCCGGCTCGCCCAGGCCGACCCGTCCGACGCGGTGCTCGACGACGGCGGCCAGGATCGGCCACTTGGAGGCGGCTTCCTCCACGATGACCCGGATCACGTCTTCGACCCTCTCCTCGAACGCTTCGTATTCGAGGTGGGTGACGCCCTCCCGTCCGTCGGAGTGGTCGCGGACGGTGCCCACGAAGCAGGCGATCGCCCCGGCGGCGCTCCGTCCCACCTCCTGTATCGCCGCGGCCGGGTCGAGTGGCCGGTCGACGACGGCGATGCGGACGGATTGGGTGGGACTGTCCATAGAATCTGCAGTCTATGGATCTCGGCCCCCCACCGCACAGGCTCGCCGGTGGCGGTGACTTGCCCGATCCGGCGTGGCCTTCCACCGAGTGGCCGGCCGGACCGATCGGCCCTCCCACGGAACCGTTCCGGTCTCAGGAAGAGGACGAGGAGGCGGAGCGCCGCTCGACGCGCCGAACTCTCGTCGTGTCGCTGCTCGCCGGCGTGCTCCTCGGCACGGGCGTCACCCTGGGCGTGCTCGCCGTCCTCGGCCTCCTCGACGGGAACGTGGTCCGGGTACCCCGCACGACGCTGGCGGCCGCGCCCACGACAACCGCCCCGCCCGACCTGCCCGAAGGCGCCACTGCCTCCATCACCCAGGTGGCGGAGACGGCCATCCCCTCGATCGTGGCGGTGACTTCCCTGATCGACGGTCTTCCCAGCGGCGGCTCGGGAGTCGTGTACTCCGAGGACGGTCACCTCCTCACCAACCACCACGTCATCGAGAACGCCACCGATCTGCGGGTGATCTTCTCCGACGGAATCGCCTTCGATGCCGAGGTGGTCGGCTCCGACCCGCTCACCGACATCGCCGTCCTCCACACCGACCGGACCGACCTCACCCCGATCCGTCTGGGCAGCGAGGCGGACCTCGTCATCGGGGAGCGCACGGTGGCGGTCGGAAACCCGCTCGGCCTGATCGGCGGGCCCTCGGTGACGTCGGGGATCCTGTCGGCGAAGGGCCGGTCATTGCAGGTGACGGCGGACACGATCCTCTACGGCCTCCTCCAGACGGACGCCCCCATAACCCGGGGATCGAGCGGCGGCGCGCTGCTCGACGAGGAGGGCAAGCTGATCGGCATCACCACCGCCATCGGCGTCAGCGACGTCGGCGCCGAAGGGCTCGGGTTCGCCGTGCCGGTCGACCTCGCCGTGTCGGTGGCGGAGGACCTGATCGCCGACGGCCGAGTCCGCCACGCCATGCTGGGTATCCAGGGCACGACGGCAACCGAACAGATCGACGGGGCGGAGATCCCGCTGGGGGTGTCGGTGTCTTCGATGCTGTCTGGCTCTGCCTACGAGTCGGCCGGAGGGCGCCTCGGCGACGTCATCGTCGCCGTCGACGGAGAAGAGGTGTCGTCGATCCAAGAGTTGATCGCCGACCTGCGGATGAAGCGGGCCGGCGACGTTGTCGTCGTCACCGCGTTGAGACAGGACGAGGAACTGACGTTCCCGGTCGAGTTGGGAGAGTGGCGGGAATGAGCGACGACGACATCTTCTCCCGGCTGTTCGAGCTGTTCAACCAGCCCGGACCGGTGAACTGGAAACTCGCCGCCGAGGTCTCCCACCACCTCACCGGCGAGCGGGTGCCCATCGACCCGTGGGCGGCGGAGGAGTACCGGGAGCTGACACGCCTGGCCGAGTACCGGCTGGAGCAGGTCAGCCCGATTCCGGTCGCCCCCGCCCCCGACGTCATCCCCGTCGACGCCCGCGAATGGGCCGACCGTCATCTGGAGGCCTACGGCTACCTGAGCGAGGCGTTCACCGACATGGGCCAGATGTCCGGCCCGTTGGCCCAGCTCGGCCCGGCGATGATCGGAATGCAGGTGGGGTCGCTGGTGGGCGGTCTGGCCACGTGGG
This sequence comes from Acidimicrobiia bacterium, assembly GCA_017577575.1. Lineage (GTDB taxonomy): Bacteria > Actinomycetota > Acidimicrobiia > Spongiisociales > ZC4RG35 > ZC4RG17. The sequence continues at coordinate 39,736 of PKRG01000002.1, forward strand.
TCCTGGCCAGCTTCGACGGGGGGTTGCCCGCCGGGAGGCAGCTGCCGCTGTGCGTGATCGTGCCCCACGTCGAGGAGTTCGCACGCCGCCATACCTTCGAGCCGAGCGCGGTGCGGCTGTGGGTGGCCTCCGAGGAGGTTGCATACCGGGCCGTCGCCTCGGTCCCGTTCGCCACCGACCGGCTCCGCCGCCTCCTGGAGGCCGAGGCAGCGACGATCCAGTTCGACCCGTCGTCGCTCGCCGGCCTGATCGGCCTCTCCGACCCCGACCGGATGCAGGAGATGGTCGCCGACCAGTTGAGCAACGTCTTCGACAACGAGGCCACCGCGGCCGCCCGGGCCGAGACCGAGGCGTTCCTGGGCCTGCTCTCCGGCTACGCCCGCCTGTTGGCCGAGCGGTCCACCGCCGACCTGTTGCCCGACCGCCAGGAGTTCGTGTCGGCCCGCGACCAGGAACGTGTCCCGGCGGAGGCCCAGGTCCCGTTCGGGCCCGCCCCGCCCCGCTCCACCTCCATCCAAGAGGGACTCACCTTCTGCCTGGAGGTCGAGCGCCGCTACGGGCCCGACGAGCTCAAGCGGATGTGGACCGCAGAGAACCGGCTGCCCACCGCCGCCGAGATGAAAGACCCGGTGGCGTGGGCGGCGCGGGTGCTGCTCGAGGACTTCTAGCCGAAGAACCTGCTCCAGATCCGGCGGAAGAACCCGGCGTCCACCGGCTCGGGCAGCGAGGCGAGGAACTCCTCGAGCATGTCGGGCGGCAGGTCGGTGATGACCGCCAGGTTGTCGGTGCCGGTGGACCAGGAGACGACGGCGCTTCCCGCGGTGAAGTTGCGGCGGTAGTGGCCGCGGCCGGCCGGCACCTCGACGACGTCGGAGCCCAGGTCCACGGGGCGGCTCGTCACCACCACCCCCACCGAGAAGAACCCGTCGGAGTAGTAGGAGAGGGTCCCGTCCTCCACCGGATAGGTGTCCATCAGCTCCAGGCCGACCGCTTCCTCCGGCAACATGGCGGGCGCCGTCTCGAGCGGCGTGGCCGCTTGGAGGTCGTCCTCGGTGGAGAGGGACGGCACGCCGGTCACGTCGGTGGAGAACGAAACGAGGCGGCGATCGCAGTAGGCGTCGCCGTCGGCGTCGAACGTCCGTGACCGGAGGACGGCGCCGGTTTCGTCGTCGAGGGTGAGACGGACCCGTTCGATCCCCTCCCGGTAGAACCCCACCTCGGTGACCGGCCGTCCCAGGTAGCTGGTGGAGCTGGGCTCGCCTTCCGTGTAAGAGCTGGGCTGGGCAGAACGCGAGCTCTCGACGAGAGTCGCCTCGACGTGGTCCCCGGCGGAGGTCATGCTCAGCCCGGGCGCCACCCGGACGATCGAATCCCCGCTCTGCGCGTCCCAGGCGACGACCGTTCCGTCGACCTGGGCGATTTCGAACGCCGTGCTCCGCGACCCGTCGGGCGTCTCGCACAAGACGACCTGCTCACCGGCGAACTCGGCCTCCGTCGACGCCTCCAGGTAGCCGCCGATGTCGGCGGCGACGGGAGCCACGACGAGGATGGCGGCGACGACGGCAGCGAGCATCACCGCTCAGCCCCCGGCACCACGAACTTCAGGCTGTTGGCGCCCAGGTCGAGAGCCGCCCGCGCTCCGACCTGCCGGGTGACGTCTCCGAGGTCGAGTGGCTCCGGGTCAGGCAAGGCGAGGGCCGTGGCGGTGACGATGGCGGCGGCAGCGGCCGCCGCGGCCGCCCACCGCGCCGGATGCCACCGCCGCTGTCGGGTCTCGGTGACGGCGGCGGGGACGAGATCGGCGGGCATGTCCAGCATGGGCAGCGAACGCACCGCGGTGCGGGCCTCGTTGAGCGCTTCGAGACGGCGGCGACATCGGAGGCACTCGCCGATGTGCTGGGACACCAGTCGCGACTCCTCGGGGGTCGTCTCCCCATCGAGGTAGACGGAGAGCAGGAGATCGAGGTGGGTCATCCCGCCGCCTCCTGGGAGAGTGCGGCGCGGAGGAGCCGCCGTCCCCGATGGATTCGGCTGCGGACGGTGCCGACCGGGACCGCCACCGCCGCCGCGATCTCCTCGTAGGAGAGGCCGATGACGTCACACATCACCACCGCCTCCCGGAACTCGTAGGGCAGCTCGAGTAGCGCCGCTTGGATGTCGTCGCCGAGGCGCATCGCCGCCAGCTGCTCGTCGGCGCCGGGGCTCGACTGGGCGTCCCAGCGGTCGACGACTTCGGGCAGCGGGGCCGTCGGGCGCCGCTGACGGCGGCGCATCTCGTCGATGAAGGCGTTGTGGGTGATGCGCCACAGCCAGCCTTCGAAGGAACCGGGCTGGAAGTCCTCGAGGCCCCGGCGGACGCGCAGGAGGACCTCCTGGACCAGGTCGGCGGCGTCGTGGGGATCGCCGCAGAGTCGATACGCGAAGTTGTAGATCTTCCGCCCATGCGTTCGTGCCACGTCTTCCCAGGACAGCGGTCGGTGGGTCACGGGCTGTCCTTGGGATCGACAACGACGGGCACCTGCAAACGGTTCCCGGTGGGGGAAATATATCGCCGCAAGCCGGGCGGGGCAGCCCTCAGTCGGACTCGGTCGACGCGTCGTCCGAGGCGCCTTCGGCGATGCCCTTGCGGAACTCCTTGGCCGACGCACCCAGGGACCGGGCGAGCTCCGGCAGCTTGCGGGCGCCGAAGAGGACGAGCACCACGAGCAGGACGATCAACAGCTCCGACGCGCCGATTCTGCCCATACGAGAGACCTCCTTTGCCGGCCATGTTACCCCTATGGACGTCCCAACCACCCGGAGGGGTTCCCGGGCCGGCTCGGCCGGTCAGCTGAGGGCCATCGAGTCCACGAGCTTCTGGAGTCGCTCCCGGGTCACGAACCGGATGCGCCGGTCGCGCCGCTCCGTCTCGTGGATGGAGAAGGGGGCGTACTTCTCGGAGACCAGCATGGCCCGGTCGGCCTTCGACTGCTCGAAGGCGACGATGAACCGGCGGATCGTGGACTCCTCGACCTCCGGGTAGTCCCCGGGCCGATAGGGGTCGGCCATGATGAACGTCGACGTCCCGCCCTTGGTGGCGGTGAACTCGCCCTCTCCGATGCCCGGCGTGATCGTGTAGCCGAAGAGCGACAGGACGCCGGTGACCAGCTCGGCTGCGGTCATCGTCTCGGGGTCGATCCCCTGGGCGCGCAGGCCGGTGGCGACAGCCTTGGGGAGGCGGATCAGCTCCCCGAGCGGCTCCAGCTCGTCGGAGCGGGTGGGGGTGACCGTCTCGGGGATCGTCGGCGGCTCCTCGCCGAACTCCGCCGAGAGGGGGTCGGCGCCGATGGACGTCAGGTTGAGGATGTCGGCGAAGGAGCTGGGAGGCGGCAGCACCCCGGGTGTCTCGAGTGACATGCGCCCGACCTCCCGGCGGTTCTCGCGGCCGGCGAAGACGACCACCTGCGTGACGTCGTCGATGGGGAGGCTGTGGCGCTTCTCCCTGACCACCTCCACCGCTTCGCCCACGAGCAGGTCCGCCAGCACCTCGTCGCCCTCTTCCGGGAAGGGCACGTCGAAAGTCACCTGCGCCTCGTTGCCACGGACGTGGAATTCGCTCACCGTCGGTCGGGGACGAACGAAATCCGGCTCTTCGGCAGGGGCGGCCGCCTTCGCCCGTCGAGGCGGGGCCTCGTCACCACGCTGGCGCCGATTCCTCTCGATGTACCAGTTCACACCGAAGAGGACGATCGCCAGAACGATCAGGATGATGCCGATATCTCTCAACGCTCGTCTCCCGAATCCTTGGGTGAGCCGATTGTAGGCGTGGGGTCATCGGCATCTTCCTCGAGCTCGATCACGGGGATCTCGGCGGTGGGCTCGTCGGCACCGGCGTTGAGCCGGTTGATCATCACCTCGCGGGATGCCTCGCTGCCGAAGGCGGTGACGACGTCGCCGGCTCGCAGGACGGTGCTCCCCTCCGGGACGATCACCTGGGTGCCCCGCCGGACCGCGACCAGCGTCGACCCCTCCGGCCAGGCGACGTCTTTGACCGCGTGCCCGTCGGCGATCGACCCGGGAGGGATGCGGAAGTCGTAGTAGCCGGCGCCGGGATGGGTGCGCTGGTCGAGGCGGGCCCTGACGAGATGGTGGTCGGTCCTCGACCCGAGCGCCTGGTGGTAGGCGCGCACCGCGTCCTCGCGCCGGAACATTCCCACCAGCTTCGTGGGGTCGTCGGCGGCTACCACCGGCAAGCGCCCCACCCCGAGGGCGGCCATCCGCTCCATCGCCTGGGAGACGCGGATGTCGGGGCTGACGGTCACCGGCCGGCGGGTCATCACCTCGGCGACCTTCGTCGACGAGTCGTCGGCGGTCCCGATGTCGGCGAGAGTGGCGATGCCGACGAGCTCGCCGGCCTCGTCGATGACGGGTGCTCCGTGGGAGCGATGCCGCTCCAGCTGGCGCCTGAGGTCCTCGACCGTCTGGTCGGGCTTGGCGACGACTCTGGCGGGCGACATCACCTCCCCGACCGTCACCGTGTCGAGCAGGTCGACTTCGCCGGTCCGGGTCGGGTAGATGCCCCGCCGGTGCAGCGGCATCGTGTAGACGCTCTCCGGGTGGATCAGCTCGGCCAGGAAGGTGGCGAGGATGGCGGTGAGCATCAGCGGCAGGATCAGCCCGTACTCCCGGGTGCCGGTGATCTCGAAGACGAGGAGGATCGCAGTCAGCGGGGCCCGCCCCATGGCGGCGAACATCGCAGCCATCCCGACGACGGCGAAGGCGCCGGTGGACAGTTCGGAGAATCCCCACCACGGCCCGACCAGCTTGGCGAAGGCGGTGCCGACCATGGCCCCGATGAACAGGGAGGGCATGAAGGCGCCGGCGGAGGCTCCCGAGCTGAGAGTGAAGCTCGTGGCGAGGACCTTTCCGACCGCGACGAGTCCCAGCACCCACCACATCTGGGCGAGAGGCTCGGGAGCGTCGGTGACCACCGAAGCCGACGCCAGCAGGTCGTTGGCCACCTCCTGGCCGGTGCCGAACAGACGGGCCTCCCCCGTGCCGAGCAGCATCGGCTCGGCGACGATCAGCCCGCCGACCAGGAGACCGAACACGACCGGCCGGATCCACGTCTGGCCCCACCGGCTGCGGGTCACGATCGAGTCGAGGCGGTCGAGGCAGCGCAGGAAGAGGAACGCGAAGGCGACGACCACGATCGCCATGGCGGCGTACAGCCCGAGCTCCCGGTAGTCGCCCAGCCGGTAGGCACCGGCGTCGAGGATGAGCTCCTGGCCGATGAGTGAGCGGCTCGTGACGGCTGCGGCCACCGAGGCGATGACGATGGAGGACATGTGCCGCACGGCGAAGCTCGAGAGGATCACCTCGAGCGCGAACAGCATGCCGGCGATCGGGGCGTTGAAGGCGGCGCCGATGCCGGCCCCGGCGCCGGCGGCCACCAGGGAGCGCACCTGGTCCTCCCCGAGGCGGGCCAGACGCGCCACCTTGGACCCGATCGACGCTCCGACGAGGACGATCGGGCCCTCGCGGCCGCCCGACCCGCCCGCACCCAGCGTGATGGCGGTGGCGGCGATCTTCCACGGCGCCACCCGGCCCCTGATCTGGCCGCCCCGGACGATGAGAGCGGCGGCAGCCTCGGGGACGCCGTCGCCTCGCACCTCGTGAGCGAGGTAGTGCCCTATCGCCCACGACAGGAGCAGGCCCGCGGGGACGGTGAAGAGGACCCACCACAACCGGCCGGCGACGATCGACTGGACGAGCGATTCGACCAGGTGGACAGCCTCCACCAGGGCCCACGCCCCCACCCCGACCACCACCCCGGTGGCGGCCGACAGCAGCAGGAAACGGCCGCCGGCTCGGTCGGCGATCAGCACGACCGATGGAATGCGTCGCAATTGCCGGGCTACCGTCATCGGCGTCCAAGGGTAAGGCAGCCGCGCACCTGCGCCGGGAATGCCCGCGATCAGGCGAGGACGGTGCCGATCCCCCGCCGTTGCGCCTCTTCGAGAGCCGCCCGGGCGGCGGCGACGTCCTGGCTGCCGATCCCCACCGACTTGAAGAAGGTGACTGACCCGGTGGGTGCTGCCGCCCGGCCCGCCAAGAGATCGCCCACGGTGGCGTCGGGCTCCTTCCCGGCGGCGATGAGGTCGCCTGCCTCGGCCGCGGCGGCATCGCGGTCGTCGACGACCACGAAAGCCTCGCGCGTCACCTCGACCGGCACCTCCATCATCCCGGGACGGAACGCACCGACGGCGTTGATGTGGGATCCGGGCCGCACCGAGGCGGCACTGAACAGAGGCGACTCCGCCGGCGTGGCACAGGAGATCACGTCGGCGACCGCCACTGCCTCGTCGGGGTCGGAGACGGCCTCCCCTCCCACGCGCTCGGCCAGCTGTTCGGCCCGTTCCCGGCTCCGGGACCACACGAGGACCCGTTCGATCGGACGCACCGCCCGGACGGCGGCGATCTGGTCGAAGGCCATCGCCCCGGCTCCGAGCATCGCCAACACCCGGGCGTCGGGTCGGGCCAACAGCCGCGTGGCCAAGCCGGCCCCGGCTCCGGTGCGGATGGCGGTGAGAGTCGGGCCGTCGACGATCCCGAGAGGCGACCCGTCGGGACCGACGACCATCACCAGCCCGACCGGGTTGCCCGGGACCGTCGACACCACCTTCATGCCGGCGTGCTCACCCACGCGCCCCGGCATGAACAGGGAGACACCCAGCTGTCGGCGGAGGGGGATCTCGATGTCGTCGCCGAACGCCGCCACCTGCGACTCGACGGCGGCGGCCATCGGCAGGCACTCCCTGGTCTGTTCGGCGTCGAGGAACCTCATATGGCGCGGACAACGTAGTCGCCCGCGTCGGGGTCGAACTCCAGCTGGATGAAGCCGCGGCGGTCCGCCGCCCGGCAGAACTGCAGGAAGCTGCTGTAGCCGAACTTCTTCTCCGTGAAGTCGGACTGCCGCTTGCGGATCTCGTTCTTCAGCCCGGACAGATGCTGCTTGCCGGATCGGGCAAGGTCGCCGACGACCTCGGCGAGCAGCTGGAACGCCTCGGTCTCCGCCTTGGATCCCTCGGGGATGCTGACGACCGGGTCCCCCTTGGCCGGCCCTTCGCTGAGCTCGACGACACCCCGGGAAGCCAGATCGGAGAGGAGCTCCCCGAAGCCGCGATAGCCGTAGTCGGCTTCCGAGAAGGTGGAGTCCTTGCGCAGCAGCGCCCGCTTCAGGGACGAGGCCAAGACGTTGTCGCCGGAGGACCGTTGCAGTCCGCCCAAAGTCCGGATGATGAGCGTCTCCAACGACTCCGCCCCTTCGGCGCCGTCGTCGGCCTGCTCGGGCGGCTCCTCGGCCGGAGTCGGCTCGACCACCCGCGGCTCGACTCCTTCCAGGTTCTCGTAGAAGAGGAACTCGTCGCAAGCGGGCGGCAGGAGCTTCGAAGTGGAGGCTCGCACACCCACGCCGATCACCCTCTTGTTCAGCTCCCGCAGCTTGTAGACGAGTGGCGTGAAGTCAGAGTCACCGGTGCAGATGACGAATGTGGTGACGTAGGCGCGCTCGTAGGCCTGCTCGATGGCGTCGACGACGAGCTTGATGTCCGCCGCGTTCTTGCGGCTGGCGCCCATCCGCTGGGGGATCTCGATCAGCTCGACGTGGTGGCGGGTGAGCATCCGCCGGTCCTCGTCGAACATCGACCAGTCGGCGTAGGCCCGACGCAGGATCACCCGCCCCCGCTCGGCGAGGGCGTCCGCGATCGGGCCGAAGTCGAACTGCATTCCCCCCAGCGACTCGCGGGCCCCGATGGCGAGGTTCTCGTAGTCGAGGAAGACGGCGATGCGTTCTTCGTCCATCGGTTGCAGCGTAGGACACTGCCTGTACGATCGGCGTCATGGGTGATCCCGCCTGCTGGCTCGACCGGGTGTGCCTCGAATGCGGGCGCTTCATCGACGACGAGCACGCCTCCGACGACGAATGCCCGCACTGCGGCGCCGAGCTGGACGTCAGCGGTAAGCCCGGCAGGTGAGCCGGAACTCGCAGCCGTTGCACCACGGCCCCTCGGCGTAGGCGGGCTGGAGGGGGTCGTCCCAGTCCCAGTCGTGGATGGGGCGCACACGACGCCGGAGCCGCTCGGCGGCCGCCTCGACCTCTCCGGGACCGAGGGCGACGACTTCACAGGTGGGCGGGTCCCATCGCACGTAGTGGCGGTGGATCACTGCCGGCGTGTCGGGGCCGATCCATCTCCTCAGCCCGACCGCATAGATGTCGTCTTCGATGACGTGGTCGGTGGGGTTGCCCGTCTTCAGCTCGATCGCCACCGGAGCTCCCGTGGCATCGCGGGCGGTCAGGTCGAGGAAGGCGATCACCGAAGTCCCGACCGCTTCGGCGCCCTCGCCTTCGATGAGGGTGATGCCGACGGGGAATTCGGTTTGGCGGACGGCGAGGCCTTCCTCGTCGATCAGACGCCGGTGGTTCTCCCACATCAGCCGGAGCTCGGCCACCTCCGATGGGGGGACGCCGGCCAGGAACGTGTCGACGGCGGCTCGGAGGTCGTCGGCGCCTTCGGCGGCGCCGACCAGGGCATGGAAGAGACGCCCCTGCCCGAGGCTCGATCCCATGTCGATCTCTTCACCGTCGTCTCGGGGTACTCCGTGCACCCTCCGCCACGCCACGCGGCGGTGGCACGATTCCAGGGCCTCGACGTCGGTCTTGGTGACGTTGACGGTGCGCGCCCGCGAGGAGACGGGGCGGTCGGAGGGGAAGGCTCCGCAGGTGGCGGCCCGCCGGCACCACACGCATGCGGGTCCCGGCCGCACGCCGCTGCCACGTTGGGAGTGTTCTTCGAGCAGGTCGGTGAGGAGCGCCTCCGGGTCGGGTGGCGCGGCGATCTCTTCGACCTCCCCGGTCGATGCCATGAGGTCCACGAACGTCTCGCCGTCCTCCGCCGCCGACCACAGGACCGCCGCCTCGGCGTCGGTCGTGCGGGACCGGCCGGTCTTCAAGCGGACGTGTTCGGTTCCCTCGTCGGTGTTGATCGAGAAGGTGACGCTGGCGGGAACCGTCGCCCCGAGCTCTTCGGCGTCGAACCAGAACCGCCGTCCTTCGAGGTCGATCTCGGCCGAGTCGGGCACCGGGAAGCTGCGACGGACGTTGTGGAACATGCGGGCGATCAGGTCGGCCTCCAGACGGCTCAGCACGCCCAGGTGCCGCTCGAGGAGCTCTTCGGTGGGCGCGTCGCGGTTGACCCAGGCGTCGACCAGCAGATCGCGGAGGATCCGCCACCGCTCCAGCTGGGCCGCAGGCTGGCGGGTCCGGGCGCCTCGTGCCGCGGCGGGACACGCCGCCGTCAGCTCGGCGACGGAGACTTCCCGCAGGTTGGCGACCGCCCGGTAGGCCATGGGCGCAACGTAGCCAGCGGCAGAGACACCTTCGTGTCAATCAGGACGATTCTGGGTAGCGGGTTGCGGTGACCGAAAGAGCCGCTTCCCTCGAACTCGCCGCCGCCGCCGGGCTGCGCTACGTAACCGACGACCAGCCTGGCCACCGCCGGATCCGGAGGGGGAAAGGCTTCAGCTTCGTCGACGAGCACGGCGCGCCGTTGGGGGACGAGGCGCGGGCGTGGGCCGAGTCGCTCGTGATCCCTCCGGCGTGGACCGACGTGTGGATCAGCCCGGCCCGCGATGGCCACATCCTCGCCACGGGCTACGACGACGCCGGTCGCAAGCAGTACATCTACCACCCCGACTGGGAAGAAGCCCGTGACGAGGTCAAGTTCGAGCGGATGACCTCGTTCGGGAGACGTCTTCCAAGCATCCGCAAGCGGATCCAGGCAGACCTCAACCGGCCCGGACTCGACAGGGACAAGGTCGTGGCGCTGACGGTGGCGGTCCTCGACCGGACGCTCATCCGGGTGGGAACGCGACGCTACGTGGAGGCGAACGAGTCCTACGGTCTCACGACCATCACCCCCGATAACGCCGAGGTCGAAGGGCGAGAGGTGTTGTTCAGCTTCGCCGGCAAGAGCGGCGCCGAGCACGAGGTGGCGCTGCGTGACTCCCGGCTGGCGAGGCTCATCGCCCGGTGCCAGGACCTGGACGGCCAGACCCTCTTCTCCTACGAGACCGATGACGGAGTGGGGACGGTCGATTCTGCCGATGTCAACCGCTACCTGTCGGACAGCGCAGGCGACGGGTTCACCGCAAAGGACTTCCGCACCTGGGGGGCGAGCGCGGTAGTGACCGGGGAACTGGCGATCATCGAGGACGAGGATCCGGACAAGAGCTTCCTCGCCGCCATCGACGTGGCCGCAGAGCGCCTCGGAAACACCCGGGACGTGTGCCGCAACTCTTATCTCCATCCCGTCGTCCGGGAGGCGTTCGACGACGGGCGCCTGCGGGACGCATGGAGGAGGTCACGCAAGGGGAAGTGGTTGAGTCGCCCGGAATCGGCGTTCAAGCGGCTGATCGTCTGAGCCGTGTCGCCGATGGCTCAGCGGGGTAGGTCGGCGACGATCGCATCGCAGGGAGGACCTCATCGAAATCGCCATCGCCATCGGTTCCGTCGTCCTTTTGATCGCGCTGTTCTGGGTCCTCGTCCGCCAGCAGCACCCCGCCGACGACATGGCGCACGTCGCCGGCCCCGACGACCAGGGCCCCACCGACGACCCGTATCCACCCGGGTCCAACCCTGCCGGGCCGGGTGCCGAGATCCAGGCGGATCCCCAGGAGCCACTGGAGGAATAGACGCGGCGGGCCGGTGGTTTCAGCAGACGGGTCTGGAGGGAAGGCGAGGAGACATGACCTTCGAGGGACCCGGACAGACCCGGTTCCATTGGGTCCAGTGGCTGCCGCTGGGGCTGCTGATCGCCTGGGTGGCGATCCGGGCGATCGTCTGAGGAGAGCTGCACGAAGAAGGGGCCCGCGCAGCGGGCCCCTTCAGTCACGTCAGTGGACCTGTGTCATCCACCGGCGATGGTGGTGTCGGTCATCCCGGGAACGGTGGTCGCTCCGAGATCGCCACCCGGGGCGAGCGTGTCGCCCACGCCCGGATCCTGGTCGGACTCACAAGCAACGGTGAAGATGGCTGTCAACACCGCCAGTGCCGCGATGGACTTCCTGAATCTCATATCTGATCCTCCTTCGGATCGATGACCACCGTGAAGTACCCGGCGGTCGCGTCCTCTAAACGCTGTCGGACGTTCGCTCCGCTGAGTTGGCCTATTCGGCCCTAGGTTGTGACCGACGCCCGTCGACGCCGGCCCCACTCCCTGGCGCGGGGAAGACCGGCCCGAGGGCCGGCCCTCACCCGCTCATCCCCCTACTCCGGGCTGCGTATTACCCAGGACCGCTCGGACCCAAACGGCGGCGAGGAAGATTCCGTTTCCCGCCTGCCTCCGGGGGTACGTCGGGCTCATGTCGCACAGAGCCACCGAACCGGTTCGCTACACCGGGACCATCCCCGCCGGCAGCGGCAGGGCGCCCAAGACGGCGTCGGAACGGCGGGTGTGCGCACATGCGGCGTGCTCGACCGTCCTCAGCCGCTACAACCTCGACTCCTACTGTCGGATCCACGGCAGACCTCGTTATCCCGTCTTACGTGGCGTGCCCAGCCGCGAAGCGTCCTAGACCGCGATCGCCCAGACCGCGTTTTCGCGACTTCGATTGGTCTCGTCCCCGATCGGGTACTTAGGTCCACCCGACCGTGGAGGGACGAATGAACGACGAACGAGCCGAGGCTCTGTTTCGCCGTCTGCCGGATGACGAAGCCCGCTGCGAACTGTTCGAGCTGTATCGGCCACTGGCCCTCCACCTCGCCAACCGCTACGCCTATCGGGGAGTCGAAGTCGAGGACCTCAAGCAGGTCGCCTTCCTGGGCCTGGTCAACGCCATCGACCGCTACGACCCGGAGTACGGGAGCCGCTTCGTCAGCTTCGCCGTGCCGACGATCACCGGCGAGATCAAGCGATATTTCCGTGATGCGGGCTGGTCGGCGGCGGTGCCGCGGCGGTTGAAGGACGTGACCGTGATGTGCCGGAGAGCCGACGAGGAGCTCACACAGCGACTGGGCCGGCCGCCGTCGGTGGAGGAAGTGGCCGAGCAGACGGGCCTGACGCCGGACGACGTGGTGGAAGCAGCGTCGTTGGGCACCGCCTACCGGCCCGATGCCCTGGAAGCTCCCACCACCGAGGACGGAGCCACCCGGCTCGACTCCCTGGGCGATGTCGACGGCCGGATGGAGCTGTTCGACGAGCTCGACGCCCTCAAGCCCCTGCTCGAATCACGTTCCGAGCGCGAGCAGAGGATCCTGCATCTTCGCTTCTACGAGAACCTCACCCAGCGCCAGATCGCCGAGAAGATGGAGATCTCCCAGATGCACGTCTCGCGCATCCTGGCGTCGACTCTGGAGAAGCTGCGCGTCCTGATGGAAGTCTGAGCGGATCAGGCGTCACGCCGCTCGAGATCGCCGAGGTCGTGGCCGCGCATCACCTGCTCGGCGATGTCGATCACATGGGGATCACCGTCGTGGACGCCGACGGTCACCCGGCCCTCGTCGACGGTCTCGTAGGTCTCCCGCCATGCCGGCGAGTTGTACTTGGCCACCGCCATCCCGCCGGCCGACCCCCCGACTCCCGCCCCGAAGATGGCGCCGAACAGGATGGCCCAGCCCATGCCCAGTTCGGGGACGATGACCCCGAGGACCGCGCCGAGGGCCCCACCGATCACAGCGCCGATGGCCCCGCCGATGATCGACGACTTGGACACCTCCACCATGGCCCGGGTTTCGGGCATCGTCTCGTTAGCGTGGTCGTCCTCCGGCGAGAGGACGTCGCTCATGGCGATCGAGCCGGGCGGCACACCGCTCGCCTCCAACTCTTCGACGATGAGCCGGGCGGCGTCCGGGGACGCCACCGTCGCGGTCACCGAATGGGGTGCCGCCGTCGGCTGATGGTCACTGTCGAGACCCGGACGGGCATCGGGTTCTTGGCTGTCCATGATGGTCCTCGCATCGATCGCGTCCGGTCCCGTACCCGCACGGGCCGCTCGGAAACCTCGGTCAGTGGACCCCGGTCAGTGCTGCGACTCAGTCATGCGACTGCCCGCGGGATCCGGCGTAGGACGGCGGATCGGAGGCCGGAAACGACTCGGCGATCGCTTCGTCCACTTCGTCGCGGGGCTCGGCGGGCTGGGGTGGGGACGGCTCGGACGGACGCGGCAGGGCCTGCTGCTCTGCTCTGGTTCCCTGGACGTACAGCCAGGCTCGCTTGGCGGCTCGCCAGCCCACGGCGGCGGCTGCCGTCCAGGCGGCGAGGCGGAAGAGGCCTCTTCCTCGCATATCGACTCCTCTGAGACGGGGTGTTGGACGCTGCCTACCCGTCCGGGGGCACGTGAAACAATCCGCCGTGGATCGGCACCGATCTGACCCGCCGGAGTCTCGCTGCTGGAGGTGGCGGCGAACTTCGGGGCCAATTCGAGAGTCGGGCCGCGCCGGTATCCTTGGATGGAAAGCGCGTGATGCCCATGGGTGTCATGGCGAATCAGCGCTCTCGGTCCTCCGTGGATTGGTTTTCGCGCGGGCCTACGTCGCCGCCTGACGCGCGGCTGCCCGCCGGGGACCGAACTGGAGTTTCGTCGTCTCGGCGAGGGGTACCTGGCCCTCGCCCCACCCGAGATTTCAGGAGAGCAAGACCGTGAGTGTTACCTTCGACACGTCCCGCCAGACGGGGCCGTTGTCAGTCGGCCTCGTTTCCACGTATCCACCGACCCGATGTGGGATCGGCAGGTTCACGCACGCTTTGCGTCGGGCTTGGGTCGAAGCCGACCCCACCGCCGACGTGCGGGTGGCCCGGATCCTGCGCGGCCCGGCTGAAGAAACCGATCCCGCCGTGGAGACGGTGTTCGATCCCTCTTCGCCGGTCGCCCGTCGCACCGTCGCCCGGCGTCTGAGCGAGAAGGACGCCGTCGTGATCCAGCACGAGTACGGCATCTTCGGGCCAGACGACGGGATCGCGGTGCTCGACCTGGTGGACCGGATCGAGGCTCCGGTCATCACCGTGGCCCACACGGTGCGCACGACGCCGACGCCCCGTCAGAAGAGGATCCTCGAGTATCTCGCTCGACGCGGCGAGATGGTGGTCTTGAGCCGGGTGGCACGCGACCAGCTGGTGTCGGCGTTCGACATCGATCCCGACCACGTGGTCGTGATCCCGCACGGCTCGAACTGGAGCGCCCGCCCGTTCGAGCCGCGTACCCGCCGACGGCTCATCACGTGGGGACTGCTGGGGCCGGGGAAGGGCATCGAGCGGGCCCTGGAGGCCGTCGCATCGATCGACCTCGACCCGCCCGTCACCTACGACATCGTCGGTCAGACCCACCCCAACGTCCTGGCGCGTTACGGCCAGAGCTACCGCCGCTCTCTCGAGAAGCTGGTCGAGAAGCTGGGGCTCGAGGACCAGGTGCGGTTCATCGACCGCTACGTCTCCGACGAGGAGCTGGAGGAGATGGTGGCGGCGGCCGACCTGGTGGTGATCCCCTACGACAACAGCGAGCAGGTGAGCTCGGGGGTGCTGACGGATGCGGTGGCGGCCGGAAAGCCGGTCGTCGCCACCAGCTTCCCGCATGCCCGCGAGTTCGCCGCCCGGGGCTGTGGGATGACCGTGGGCCACAGCCCTCGCTCCATGGCTGCGGCCATCGAGCGGATGCTCACCGACGACGTCACCTACGAGGTGGCCGCGCTCCAGGCCGCCAGGGTCTCGGAGGACTTGTCGTGGACCGTGGTCGCCCAGTCGTATCACCGTTTGGTGGAGCGGCTGGCCACGAAGCAGGTGGTGGCCTGAGTCGTCGGCTCGAAGAGGACGAGAAAGAGGCGGTGGGCCGAGCCCACCGCCTCTCTTCGTTCGAACCTCTCGTCGTCTTTCAGAGCTCGTCGCGGGAGACGAACTCCGAGAAGAAGCTGCGCTCTCCCGTCTCGGTCTCTTCCTGGTACACCATCGCCAGGCGCTCGTCGTCGAAGATGTCGAAGAACTCCTCCCAGGAGATGTGCTGCAACTCCTCTTCGGCGCCTCTGCCGGGGATGTGGAAGCGCAACAGCCTGGGACCGCCCTCGTCGTCGTAGGGGTCGCGGACGACGGCGGGAACGGCGTCGCGCTCTTCGGCCCAGCGCCGGATCTCCTCGTGATCTGTGGTCAGGGTGTCAGGCATGGCACCTCCTTCCGAGTGACCCGACGAGCTACCCCCTGGTCGCTCTCATAAACGCTAGCCCCATCGGTTTATTCCCCGCAGGGTCGGGTACGCGCCTCCCGTCCACCCCGAAAGGAGACAACCGTGGGTGACGTGACCGAGACGATCGACGTCGACAGAGACGTGCGCACCGTCTACAACCAGTGGACCCAGTTCGAGGAATTCCCCCGTTTCATGGAGGGCGTCGACCGGGTCCAACAGATCGACGACCGACACCTCCACTGGGAGGTCGACATCGTCGGTGTCGACCGAGAGTTCGACGCGGAGATCACCGAACAGACTCCCGACCAGCGGATCGCCTGGCGGTCGCGGACGGGTGTCGACCAGGGCGGAGTGGTGACCTTCCACCCGCTCAACGACGAACAGACCCGCGTGACCCTGCAGCTCACCTTCGAGCCAGAGGGTCTCGTGGAGCAGGCCGGCGACACGCTCGGCTTGGTGGCTGCCCGCGTCAAGGGCGACCTGAAGCGCTTCAAGGAGTTCATCGAGAGCCGAGGCTCCGAGACCGGGGCGTGGCGGGGCGAAGTCGACCGCGACGAGCCCAGCTGATCACGCCAGACAGGCGACGCACGAGGGCCCCGGCCGAGCCGGGGCCCTCTTCGTGTGTCCGAGTGGCGGGGTCAGCGGCCGCTGAACACCGGCGCCTCGCGCCGCAGACCCCTCGCCCCCGCCGGCGGCCGCTGGCTGGGCCGGCCGCGGTGGCCGGTTCCCACCAGACGGGCGAACGACAGATGCCCACCCAGGTAGCCGGTGACCATCGCCAGGGCACCGCCCAGCAGGCCCCAGCCGACACCGGCTGCCTGGCGGCCCCTCCCCCGATCCAGCCACGACTTCAAGAACAGGACGGCGACGAGCGTGTTGCCGAGGGCGTGCACGGTGGTCACCCGCCGCTCCTCCGGACGGCTGAGCGTGTCCCATTCCGACAGCCCGGCCGCCGCGGTGGGCGGCACGGCCAGCAGTCCGAGGCCGATCAGCGTCCGACTGGCTCGGCGGTGCCGGCCGGGCAAGAGGTCCAGTACCAGCGCCGACGTCCAGCACCCGAGCGGGAAGTCCGTCAGGAGCGGATGCAGGGCATGGCCCAGCCATGTGCCGCGAAGCAGGTCGGCGAGCGGCCGGCGGTTGAACGGCCGGGCCAGTGCTTCGACGACCGGGCTGACGCTGTCGACGGCGGCGCTCTCTTCGAGCGCCTGGGTGAGGGCGTCGACCGCCTCCAACCGCTCGCCGGAGGTGAAGACCGTGTCACTCATTGGGAGCCGCCACGGGCCGCCTGTTCTCCGACCCCAGCACCACGCCGAGGAGGACCATCAGCACGAACAGGCCGAGATGGAGCCAGTTGTCGGCATCGTTCAGGGGGACGAAGTTGGCGGTGGTCCCCTCGTCCACGACCAGGCCGTAGATCCACAGCAGGCCGTAGATCAGGCCGCCCCCGATGAGGTAGACCCGGGATCCGGAGAACGACCTCGCCGCCGCCAAGCCCCACACTCCGAACAGGAGGTGGACGATGTTGTGGAGGATCGACACCTGGAAGACGCCCAGGAGCAGGGCCTCCGATTCGGCGCCGGCGAAGGTCATCTGGTCGTAGTTGGTGGTGATCCCGGGGATGAATCCGGCGATCCCGATGAGCAGGAACACCACGCCGATCCACAGGGCCGCGTTCTGGATCGCGGTGCGTCCACTGGACACGCTGCCACTCGAAGCTGCCGTCATACCTCTCCCTTCCTCGCTGTTGGAATGCATTAGCCAACGCGGGCACTTCTCAAACCCGCGCCCGGGTTTGCCCCCCGGGGCGGCGGGGTACGGCGAGGGGGATGTCCCACACGATCGCCTTCACCCCTGCCCCCATCGAGACCGTCTTCGCCCTCCTCGCCGACCCCGCCCGCTACGAGGAGTTCGTCGTCGGCAACTCCACCATCCGCAGTTTCGACCCCGATTGGCCGTCCGAAGGCGCCACCTTCCACCACAGCCTGGGCATCAAGCCGTTCGTCGTGAAGGACAAGTCGATCTCACTCGCCACCGACCACGCCACCTATCTCGTGATGGAGACGCGGATGAGCGTGCTCGGCGCGTCCATCACCGCGTTCGAGCTGTCGCCGACGGGCGCAGGCACGAAGATCGAGATCTTCGAGGAGGCGATCAGCGGTCCGTTCGCGTGGCTGTGGAGCCGCCCGGTGGACGCCCTGCTCGACTGGCGCAACCGGCGTTTGCTGGAGCGCCTGTGTCGTCTCGCCGAAAAGGAGGCGGGGATTGGCGCCGACACACCACCGGCGGCTGCGGCTCATGACCGATGACAGCCGAGTGACGGCGCCGGCGATGCCGGCGTGGTGGGCGACGTCGGCCCTCACGGGCTGTCAGAACAGCTGCTGAGCCGTGGACAGCTGATCAGCCGGAGACGAGGTCGACCGAGAAAACGGACTTGAGGCCGGTCAGGTCGAGCAGACGGTCCACCTGGCTGCCTTCCAGCACTTTCAGGCCCACCCCTCGGCCGGTGCTCGACTGCAGCTCCACCAGGTAGCCGAGCCCGGTCGAATCGATGAAGTCGACCTCGGTGAGGTCCACGACCAGCTGCCGGTCGCCGAGATCGTCCAGAGCCGCCAGGACCTGACTGGCATTGGACAGGTCGACCTCCCCGAGTACGTGGAGGACCCGGGCGGAGTCGGTCTGCTCCCATCGGAAGCGGCCGGGAGAACGGGGATCACCGAAGTGGTGGGGCGGCGGCTCGGTCATGGCGGTGGAGATCGGTTGTGCCCAACCTTATCGTCCGACAGCTCGAGCCGAGGGCCGAAACACCGCAGCTAAGCGACGCTGGAGGCCGCGATCACAGCGGCTGGTCGGCGTCGGTGGCCGCCTCGGCCGGTTCGCCCTGGTGGGGATCGTCCGCCACCACCGGCCGGTCCAGTCCGGCACCTGCCACGGCCCGGGCGAAGCCGTCGAGGATCGACCGGAGCCGGTCGTCCACCCCACCGCCAGGGCGGTCGATGTCGATGATGAACTCCCCGGACTCTTCGCCCGCGTCCCGGAACTCGATGCGGCCGCTTTCGGCGTCGCCCAGACTCCACTCCCAGGTCGTGTCGGCGACCTTCTCCAGCTCTAGCACGGGGTCTCCGTCGGAAGAGAGGATGGCCGACGCCGCCTCCTCCCAGCGGCGAGCCGCTTCCCGGGCCGGAAGGCCGACGCGCATCGGTCTCTCTCCGTGTGTCATGTTCCCCTCCGTTCGGAGGGCCGGTACCACGGCGCGTCGAGCCGTAAACGGGAATGGTTCTGCCGACCCCTGCCAATTACCCGAATCGACCGAGCGGGGTGGGAAAATGGGTCATCGCATGGTGACGGTCAACCGGAGCCCTCACGTTCTCCTCCCCGACGCCTCCCGGGTCCTCGCTCTCCCCTTCTTTCCAGGCGAGACGAACTTCGGGGGCGACCGCTCGCGCGTCGATCTGATCGTCGAGCGGATCCAGGCCCTGAGCGACGAGGAGGTGCGTCGCCAGGTCGAGCGGGTCACCGAGTCCTTCGTCGGCCGACACCGCAACCTGGAGGAGGTCTGGGACCGGCACGCCGAGCGGGCCGCGGGGCTGGCACCTGTCGTCCACGAGTTCAGCCCCGAGCGGCGAAAGCTCGTGGGCATGGCTTTCACCCAGGAGTACGCCTTCGAGTCGACCGCGGTGTGCAACCCCTCCATCGCCGCGCTGGGGGACGAGTCGCCGGACGGCACCCAGGAGTTCGTGATGACGGTCCGGGCGATCGGAGAGGGTCATCTCTCCTCGATCTCGTTCCGCACCGGCCGGGTCACCGCCGACGGCAAGGTCGAGCTGGACGAGGTGTCGCGGTGGGCGCAGCACGGCACCCGCACGTCGGGCCGGTTCGAGTCGTCGATCTTCCGGCACCGGCTCCAGGAGATGCGGGTGGACAACGAGTTCTCCAACCGCGTCCTCGACGAGCTCGGCTCGGAGTTCACCCTGGAGGATCTCGAGGTCGCTCTCGCCCGCCTGGCGGCTTCCGACGTGCCGGCGGCCCTCCGGTTCGAGACGGAACGAGCCATGCACTGGCTGGCCGCGTCCAACTACGAGGTCCGGTTCGACGACATCCCGTTTTCCGAGCGCGTTCTCTCCCCCGCCGCTCCGGTGGAGAGCCGGGGGATGGAGGACGCCCGGCTCGTCCGTTTCACCGACGACGACGGCTCCGAGCGTTACTACGCCACCTACACCGCCTACGACGGGTTCGAGGCTCTGCCCCAGCTGATAGAGACCACGGACTTCCGCTCGTTCAAGGTCGCCACCTTGACCGGCGCCTGCGCCCGCTCGAAGGGAATCGCCCTGTTCCCCCGCAAGATCGACGGCGACTACGTCGCTCTCGCCCGCACCGACAACGAGAGCACGTTCGTGATGCGCTCCGACCACGTGCGGAGATGGGAGGTGGCCGAGCTCGTGCTGCGCCCCAGCGAGCCGTGGGAGATGATCCAGGCGGGCAATTCCGGCTCACCCATCGAGACCGACGACGGCTGGCTGGTGATCATGCACGGCGTCGGGCCCATGCGCGAGTACGTACTGTCGGCGGTGCTGCTCGACCTGGAGGAGCCCACCAAGCTCGTGGCCAGGATGCGCGAACCGCTCCTCGTGCCGGAGGAGTCCGAGCGCAACGGCTACGTGCCGAACGTCGTGTACTCGTGCGGCGCCTTGGTCCACGGCGACGTCCTGGTCGTCCCCTACGGCTTCGGCGACTACGGGATCCGCATCGCCACCATGTCGCTGTCGGAGGTCCTCGCCGCCATGGACTGATCCCGGTCAGGCCTGCGACCGGAGATAGTCGGCGAGCACGGCGGCGTGGGAGTGCTCGACGTCGCGGGTGGCGGTGACCAGCGTGAGTGTCCCTTCGATGCGGAGCAGCGACTCGACCGCCGGGTTCTCGGCGAGCTCCCGTCTGTACCGCTCGGCGAACTCCTCGAACAGCTCCCTCCGGTGGCGGTAGGCCTGCCGCAGCTCCCGGGAGGGAGCGACGTCGGGGCGCCAGGCATCACCCGGCCATTCCTCCCGTCGCACCCCTCTCGGCCATATACCGTCGACGAGTATCCGCACCCCATCGGACGGCTCGGCCGGCTCGTAGAGCCTCTTCACCTTCACGGAGCTGGGCGCCATAGGCCGAAACTAGCGGCGCCGCTCGGCCGGAAACCCCTCGATGGCCCGCCGGTATGCGGCGACGTAGCCCGCGGCCATGTCCCGGTAGGAGAAGCGCCGCTCGGCCGCTCTCCGGCACGTCGAGCGATCGAGGCCGCCGACACGCCCGACGGCCGCGACCGCTTCGTCGACGCCGTCGACCAAGAAGCCGGTCACACCGTCGTCGATCAGCTCCGGCATCGCCCCCCGTCGCCACGCCACCACCGGGGTCCCGACGGCCAGGCTCTCGACGACGACCAGACCGAACGGCTCGTCCCATCGCAGGGGCATCAGCAAGGCGGCGGATCGACCCACCAGGGCGGCGACCTCCGACCGGTCGACCGGCCCGGCGTACTCGATCCCCCCGCCCAGCTTCGGCTCCACTTCGTGTCCGAACCACTCGGCGTACTTGGGCTCCACGCCGCCCACCAGCAGCAGGTCGCGCCCGGCCCGCCGGGCCACCTCGACGGCCAGATCGGGCGCCTTCTCGGGGGCCATCCGCCCCACGAAGACCAGGCGTTCTCCGCCTGGGCCGAGCGGAAACGCTTCGGTGCGTATCCCGTTGTGGACCGTGGCGACGTAGTTGAGCTCCGGCAGGAACTCCCGCTCGGCGTCCGACAGCGACACGAAGGGCTCCCGCCGGAAGGCGCGCAGCATGACGTGGTGCGGCCGATGCCAGGCGGACCCGTGGAGCGTGGAGACCAGCGGCATCGGCAGGAAAGGGGCGTAGCCGAGGGCATGGACGTGGAGGTGGGAATGGAGCACGTCCAGGCCGGACCGGGCGGCGTCGTCGACGGCGGTGGCCACATGCCACTCCTCCCACACCCGCGCATCCGGGTGGGCGTCGGCGGGCGCATCCGATAGCGGCGCCGGCACCGTCGGGCGCAGCTCGGCCGACGTCGACGAGCCCGCAGGTGCGTACACGATCACCTCGTGGCCCAGCTCGACGAGGCCTTCGGTCAAGTCGTGACAGACCCTCTCCCAGGGCCCGTATCCGTCGGGTGGGAACGGGTGGGAGATGGGAGCGAGCATGCCGATGCGCATGTCAGCTGGAGACGGCCGACCTCCACTCGGCGAGACGGGCGCCGACCGCCTGCGCCGCCAAGGCGGCGAGCGTGGATTCGGCGCCGCAGTTCAGGTTCACCCCGTCCGGCTCCAGCCCGTCGTGTCCGGCACCGGTCTCCGGGTCGTAGAGGGCGACACCGACGTCGTTGCGGCCGTCGAACCAGTCGACGGCTGCTTGCGCCCGCTCGACCCACAACGAGTCGCCGGTGAGGTGGGCCGCCGTCTCGCACGCCTCGGCCATCGCCCACGCTTCGATCGGCTGTTGGTCGAACCCCGGAGACTCGTCTCCCTGTCCCCGGCCGGCGGTGGGGGTGAAGCTGAAGTGGTCTCCCCGCCATTCGACCTTCACCAACCAGTCGAGCAACTCGAGGCCGACGGTTCGCAGGATCAGGTCGTCAGTCGCCTCCCCCACCAGCATCATCGCCTGGGGAATGCGGGCGTTGTCGTAGGTGAGGCGTTGCTCGGGCCACATCCATGCGCCGGGCCGCACCGGGGGGAGCCCTCTGGTCAGGAGGGCGATCCCGCGTCGGGCGTGCTCTTCGGCGTCCGCCGACTCGAGGGCGGCGACAGCACCCAACAGGGAGTAGGCGATGGCCCGCGGGGCGATGAGCCGGCGCTGCAGACCTTGGTCGAACGCGGGAAGGAGCTCGGCGGGCAGGCGACCGTGACGAGCCGCCACGCCGAGACCCCACAACGCCCGGCCGTGGCAGTCTTCCGAGCCGAGCTCGTCGGTCCATTCGCCGTCGGCGGACATGCGATTCCGCCAGCCCCGAGGAGTCCACCCGGCGGCGACGAACTCCAGGCAGCGCCGGAACACGTATTCGGCGTCGGGACCCTCCACTCCTGCCGTGATCACGAGGGCCCTGGCGTTGTCGTCGGTGCAATAGCCGTGTTCCACCCGAGGCTGTCGATAGAGGGCGTGCTCGAACAGCCCGTGTGGGCCCATGAGGTGTCGAAGGTGTGTCAGGTTCATCTCCGCTGGTGAGGGTAACCGCGCCCGAACTCCATCTTCAGTGGGGTTCCGCGCTCTCGGGAACACTCGGCGGAGCTCGAGAAGGCGCTCACCGGCGGCGGCGCCCCATCAGCCAGCCCGCGATGAAAGCCCCCGCCCCCAGCCCCACCGGGTTCATCCACGCCATCTCGCGCAGACGAGTGAGGAGGTCCCGGCTCCAAGCCCGGAGATGGCCGACCGGATCCTTGCGGAGGTCGGCGGTGGCGTCGTAGAGGCGGTCGGCAGCCATCCGACGGATACGGTCGGGTCGCAGCCGCCGCTCGATCTCGGCGATGGTGTCGGCGATGTCCTTCCTTCGGCTTTCGATCGACAGGCGCAGGTCGTCGATCTGCGGAGCCCCGTTGTTCTCCTCGCTCATCCGCCCCGCCTGACCGAGCGCCGTCCGAGGACGACACCGGCGGCTGCGCAGCCGAGAACGAAGAGCAACGGGTTGTGGCCGATCCACATGCGGGCTCTGAGCTTTCCGTTTCCGGCCGCCAGCGGCGGCGAAGCGGCTGGGGGATCGAAGGTCGTCATCGACTCATCTCCTGGGGGCCCTGTTTCTGTCCAGCCGGTGCTACCCGTGTCGGTCGGGACGAAACAGCCTCCTCGAGACGTTTGACAGGACAGAGCACGGGTATGTGCGAGACCCGAGTCAGGAGGCCTCCTTGGAGTACGAGCGAGCACTTCCGGTAGACGCCATCGCCGCCGCCATCCTCGGTGCGTTGGTCGGGGCGCTGTTCGTGTTGTTCCAAGGGGAAGGGAACGTCGTCACCGCTGCCGCCACCGGAGGCGGTGTCTTCGGCGCCCTCGGCCTGGTCCGCTGGCTCAACCGTCTGGGAAAACGGCACGCCGATGGCTGACGTGGACCACTCCCCGTTCTACTCCTTCGAGTGGAGCCAGGACCGGAACGAGCGCGTGATGCGGCTCGTCGGCGTGATCGACATCGCCGCCGCGGAGCACCTCTTCAAGGGCCTGATCGATCTCGGTTCCCGGCGGCTCGTCATCGACTTGACCGACGCGGAGACGGTGGATCTGACGGCTCTCGAAGCGGTGGCCGAGATCGAGGACCGACTCGGCCCGGGCCGGGTCACCGTCCTCCATCCCGAGCGTTGCTGACCTCGATTCTCGGTATCCGCCCGCTCCGGCTGGAGTGATCTCGAACCGTGGCCAACGTGATCCGAAAGGAGATCTGATTGACCACCGATCGACGGGAACCCTCGAGATCCCGCGCCGGCTTCGTCGTCGCCGGCGCCGTCTTGGTGCTGGTGGGGCTGGTGGCGCTGACGGGCGTGCTGAGCGGCCGGGACCAGTCGACCGGCAGCTTCGAGGGGGTCACGACTCTGGACCTCGACCTCAGGTCGGCTTCCGTGGTGATCCGCGCCGGAGACGGGGACGAGGTGGTAGTGGAAAAGGACGTCACCACCGGCGTCTTCGGCGGATCCAGCGCCGAGGAACAGGCCGGCTCGACTCTCCGGCTGACCCAACGGTGCCCGGTGGTTCTGGGCTTCCGCTGCCGAGGCACCTACACGCTGACCGTGCCGGCGGACGTGGAGGTGCGGGGGTCCACCACCAACGGCGCCATCCGGATCCAGGGGCTCGAGGGAACGGTCGACGTCGTCACGACCAACGGAGCGGTCCACATGGAAGATCTGGCGGGTGCCGTGAGCGTCGGGACGACGAACGGCAGGATCGAAGGCGACTCCCTGGCTACACCTTCGCTGCGGGCGAGCACCTCGAATGGCGCGGTCCGACTCGGGTTCGTCACCACCCCGACTCGGCTCGAAGTGCGCACGTCGAACGGAGGCGTCGAGGTCGTCCTCCCCGAGGACGCTCCTGCGGTCGCCGTGTCGGCCCAGACCTCCAACGGCGACACCGTCGCCGACGTACGGACCGATCCCAGCTCAGACTCCCGGTTCGACATCTCCACCAGCAACGGGGACATCGTCGTTCGCTACCCCTAGGCCGGATGGGTCACGACACGAGAAACCGGAACGCGAGAAACCGGAACGCGAGAAACCGGACGGTGGCGAATTCGCCGCCGTCCGGTTTCCGGATCGGATGTGGGTCAGTCAGATGTGGGTCAGGAGGCGCGGTTGGCGGTCATGCCCTCGGCGATGCCCACGAAGATCACGGCTGCGATCACCGCGACGATGAAGCCGAGGACGTTCAGCTCCCAGATGTCACCGGTCCCGAGGAGGCTGGCGACGACGCCACCGACGATGGAGCCCGCCACGCCGATGAGCAGGGTGGCTACCCACCCGAGGTTCTGGCGGCCGGGCCGCAGCAGTCGGGCGATGGCCCCGATGACCAAACCCGCAACGATGAAACCGATCATTACTTCTCCTTGTCGAACGGCCTGGGCCACGTCGCCGTGACCACGTCCCCCTCTCTACCCGGCCACCCACCTGTGGCAAACGTCGGTCAGGGCCGAATCGACGACGTGATCTGGGCCATCAGAGTCTCGACGGCTCGGGAGAGCCCCTCGGGCAAGCGCCGTACGTGGAAGGTATCCACGGCCATGCCGAGCCGGCCGTCCACCTTGGCGAGGCGGATGTCGAGGCCGGCGTCCTCCAGGGCCGCCACGATCTCGGCCAGCCGGCCGATCCGGTCGGCGCACTGCACCCTCACCACCGCCTCTCCCCCGTCGCCCACTTCGATCTCGACGTTCGGGGGGATCGGCGGAGGCGTCACAGAGGAGTAGGCGGCCAGACGAGCCGCCACTTTCTGGCCCAGATCGACGCCCCCGCCCAGGGCGGCGCGCAGGTCCGCCTCCACCGACTCCCACTGGATGGACCCGACAGGGCCCGACCTGCGGTCGGGGCGGAGCCGGAAGGTGTCGACGACCACGCCGTCGGACCGCGTCATCATGCGCGCCTCCAGCACGTCGATTCCGTTGGCGGCGAAGGACTGGGTGACCAGGCGACGGAGGTCCGGTCGGCCTCTGGCGACGACGACGGCGGTGTCGGCGACGTCGCCCCGCCGGAGGTCCAGTTGGACGTCGTCTGCCAGGTCCGAGACGAGCGACGCGTGCCAGAGGACGTCGGTCACCGTGTTGCTGCGCAGGTACTCGTCGGGCAGCGCGTCGACGTGTTCGGCGATCTCACGATGCCGCTCCGGGCCGGCTGCGGCGAGGACCTCTTCCCGGGTGGTGCCGTGCCGCAGCGGGAGCCCGGCGCCGAAGCGGCTAGCAACGCGCAGGAACAAGGTGCGGACCAGCACCTCTTTCCATCGGTTCCACACGCCCGGGCCGGTGGCTCTCGCGTCGGCGACCGTGAGCAGGTACAGCACCTGGAGCAGCCGCAGGGAGCCGACGGTGTCGGCGACGTCTTCGATCACGGCCGGGTCGTCGAGATCTCTTCGAGTGGCGGCCCGCGCCAGCAGCAGATGGTGGCGGACCGCGTCCTCCAGCA
The DNA here is from genome assembly GCA_017577575.1 of Acidimicrobiia bacterium. Classification (GTDB taxonomy): domain Bacteria; phylum Actinomycetota; class Acidimicrobiia; order Spongiisociales; family ZC4RG35; genus ZC4RG17. Next base: position 65,574 of record PKRG01000002.1, read on the forward strand.
TCTGGGCGTCGAGGCCGGTGATCCCGACCCGCCGGCAGAACTCGCGGGTGATGTCCGCCCCGACCCCGGAGTGGTCACCGCCCTGTCCTTTGCCGATGTCGTGGAGCAAGGCGGCGAGGGTGAGGAGGTCCGGGGACCCCACTTCGTCGGCTATCGCCGCGTAGTGCGGGTCGCCTCCTACGAGTGACTGCATCTCGTCGACCGTCCGCCACAGGTGGGCGACGACGGGATGGTCGTGGAACGGCTCGAGCTGAGGCACGGTGAGGAGGTGGCGCCAGTGGGGGACGATCTCCTCCAGCACCGGGGCTAGCCGGTGCCTGCCGTCTTCTCCGCCTCTCAGCAGCGACGCCAGGTCCTCGACGGTGAGCCGGCCGGGTGGGGGACGCCTCGGACGGCTACGGCGCTTCCTCCGTTCCTTCTTCGCAGGCTCGCTGAGGAGCTCCGGCCAGCGCAGGTTGGCCATGCGATCGACCTGCTGGGTGGTGGTGACCAGCCGGCTCGCCAGCTCGTATGTATCGACCCCGAGCCATCGGGCGGCCCGTTCCCTCAGCTCGTGGGTGAATGTGTCGTGGGCCCGGCCGGCGGTGGCGTGGAGCGCGTTGCGCACGGCGAGGAGGATGCGGCGCGCTTCCGCCTCCTCGGGGCCCGGTGGCGGCGAGAAACGCCCGATCATGTCCTCGCGACGACGTTCCCATTCGAAGCCGTGGAGGGTGCGCAGGCCGCCTCTTCCGGTCTTCACGTCCACCTCCATCACCAGGTACGGGTGCCGGCGGCGCCGCTCCAGTTCTTCGGAGACCAGGTAGCGCCGCAAAGGCCGCGCCCGGGTGACCGATGCCACCGTCCGATGGAGGCGATCGAACAGCTCGATGTCTCCGGAGAGGAACCTGCCGGTGAGGAGCGTGGTGTAGATGTCGAAGGCGGAGCGGGCGGCCACGGCCGCCTCGGCGATGTGACGGACCGAGTGGCCGACCCGCAGGCCGGCGTCCCAGAGCGGCCGGAACAGAGTCGAGGCGGCGTCGCCGAGGTGGCGGCGGTCGTGGAGGAGCAGGAGGTCGATGTCGGAGAACAGGCTGAGCTCTCCCCGCCCGTACCCGCCGACCGCCACCACGGTCAAATCCGGGTCGAGGTCGGCGGCGATCTCTTTCACCGCGGTGTCGAGTGTGGAGGTGAGGAGGCGGCACACCTCCTCACCTCCGTCTCCGACCCGCTCCTCCCGCAGCGCCTCCCGGCGCTCCAGGAAGTCACGCAGGGGACTCGGCGTCTCAGACAGCCTCGGCGCCGCGCTCACCGGTGCGGATCCTCACCACCTCTTCGACCGGCAGGACGGCGATCTTGCCGTCACCGATCTCGCCGGTCGCGGCCGCCTTCTCGATGGCCTGCACCGCCGGCCATACGAGGTCGTCGGGGACGAGGATCTCGATCTTGGTCTTGGGCACGAACGCCACCTCGTACTCGGCGCCCCGATACACCTCGGTGTGGCCGGCCTGGCGGCCGAAGCCGGAGATGTCGTGGACGGACATGCCCGACACGCCGACCGCCTTGAGGGCGTCGCGGACGTCCTCCAGCTTGAACGGCTTGATGTAGGCGATGATCAGCTTCATTCCCCGATCCTTTCTCCGACTCGGGCCTGGTAGCTCGAAGACATGGCTGCGTTGGACATGGTCATGTCCCCGGCGCCGGCGAGGGAGCGGGAGCACCGACGGCGCCACCCGCCCCGGGGATGCCCGGATCGAGCCCGTAGCCGGGAGAGCCGTGCTCCATCACGTCGAGGCCGGCGATCTCCTCCTCTTCCGAGACCCGCAGGCCGATGGTCCGCTTGATGAGCAGGAACAGCAGGCCCGTGGCCACGGCGATGAACACGAAGTGGACCACCACGAAGAGCAGCTGTGTCCCCAGCTGGCCGAAGCCGCCCCCGTAGAACAGCCCGGCGTTCTCCCGCCCCAGGAAAGCGTCGTCGTAGCGGGCGAACAGGGCGACCGACAGCGTCCCCCAGGTGCCCACGACGCCGTGGACGGAGATGGCGCCGACGGGGTCGTCGATCTTGATCCGGTCGAAGAAGGCCACCGAGTACACGACGATCACGCCCCCGACGGCACCGATGAGCACCGCCGCCCAGGTCTCCACGGCGCCGACCGGAGCGGTGATCGCCACGAGGCCGGCGAGGAGCCCGTTGGCCGCCATCGAGACGTCGGGCTTCCCGTCGCGCATCCAGTTGACGATCATCGCCGCAACCGCTCCAGCGCAGGCAGCAACCAGCGTCTTGAGGGCGATGGGCATCACGAACTCGTCGACGGCGAGCTCGGAGCCGGCGTTGAAGCCGAACCATCCGACGAAGAGGATGAATGCGCCGAGGACCACGAAGGGGATGTTGTGGCCCGGGATGGGGCGGAGCTTGCCGTCCTTGGTGTACTTGCCGAGCCTCGGACCGAGGATCCAGGCGCCCATGAGCGCCGTCCACCCGCCGGTGGCGTGCACGATCGTGGAGCCGGCGAAGTCCGAGAACGGCACGTCGAGCTGGGCCAGCCAGCCGCCGCCCCAGGTCCAGCGGAGGACCACCGGGTAGATGAGGGCGGTGAGGGCGAGGCTGTAGACGAAGTACGCCTTGAACTTCGTGCGCTCGGCCATCGCCCCCGACACGATCGTGGCGGCGGTGGCGGCGAAAGCGGCCTGGAAGAAGAAGAACGTCGCCGGCAGCAGCCCACCGTCGGCTGTCGTGCTCTCGACGCCCGATATCCCGAGCCCGAATCCGAGCCAGCCGCCGAGGAGCTCCTGGCCACCGAACCCGATGGCGTATCCGATCAGCGCGAACGCCAACACACCCGCCGCGCAGTCCATCAGGTTCTTCATGACGATGTTGGCGACGTTCTTCGCCCGAGTCAGGCCCGCCTCGACGAGGGCGAATCCCGCCTGCATGAAGAAGACGAGCACCGCGGCGATCATCACCCAGAGGTTGTCGACCAGCCACTGCGGAGCAGCGGAAGCCTCCTCCTGGGCGATTGCAGGGCTCGCCACTAGGACCGACAGCCCGGCGGCGAGAGCCGCCACCGTGAGCAGCCTTCGTTTCATAGCGCCTCCTCTCTGAGGACCCGGTTTCTTCAGCCGGGGAGGGAACCGGAGGCGTGTTGCGGAAATGTTTCGCTCGAATGAACAGAGCGGCAGAGCTGTGTGTCAGGACGGTGACGTCGTGCCCCGATCCACCTCGAGCCAGCGCAGGGACCCGAACGCGACACGGACCCCTTCGGGTGTGGCGACGAGCGCCAGGGCCACCTTCTCGCAGAACGGGCAACGCATCACGTACCCGGCGCCCCGGAATACCCGGACGGCGCCGAGAGGGCTCACGTTGCCGCATCCACCACAGCAACCGAGCTGGTCGGTCATATCCCGCCCGAACAGCTCGATCAGGAGGCCGCCGAGGGCGTTGCCGTCGACGTGGAGATCGGTCATGGCACCCCTCCCATCGGGCCGAACCGCTCGGTCCTCACCCGGTCGGGCCGGTGACCGAGCTCCACAAGTCCCGACGCCACGGTCTCGACGAATCCGGTCGGCCCGCAGACATAGCAGACGGGCCCGGCGTCGGCGGGCCAGACGTGCTCGGAGAGCATGGCCCGGTCGACCCGGCCCGACAGCCCGTTCCAATCGGGGCCGTGGCCCCGGGTGAGGGTGTAGGTGACCTGGATGCGGGAGTCCTGGGCGGCCAGGGCGTCGAGTTCCTGGCGGAAGACGATGTCCTCTTCGGTACGAGCCGAGTACAGGAGCCGGACCGCCTCAGCTCCCGGCGTTGCGGCGGCTGCCCGGATCATCGCCCGCAGAGGGGCGACGCCGCTCCCTCCGGCGATGAGCTGGGTCGGCCGCCCCGACCCCGGCTCCCACACGAAGTAGTCGCCGATCGGCCCGCGCAGCTCGATCCTGTCTCCCGCCATCAGGTCCTCGACGAGGAACGGCGACACTTCGCCCTCGTCGATGAGCTCCACGGTGATCTCCACCCGGTTTCCGTTCTCCGGAGCGGAGATCGAATAGGAGCGCTGTGCCTGGTAGCCGTCTTCGGCGGTGAGGCGGATGTCGACGTGCTGGCCGGGCCGGTGGCCGGCCCATCCCGGAACATCGAAGACGATCGTGCGAACACGAGGCGTTTCGTCGACGAGGTCGACCACCTCGGCGACGAGCCAGCTCAGTCGCCCGCGTACCGCTGCTCGCGCCACGGGTCGCCGTAGTTGTGATAGCCGTACCTCTCCCAGAAGCCAGGGGTGTCGAAGCCGGCCAACGCCACTTCGGTGACCCACTTGGCGCTCTTCCAGAAATACAGGTGGGGAACCAGGAGCCGGGCGGGTCCGCCGTGCTCGGGGGCCAGCGGCTCGCCTTCGTAGGCGTAGGCCACCCAGGCCTTGCCTCCGGTCAGGTCGGCGATCGGGAGGTTGGTGGTGTAGTCGCCGTAGGAGCGCACCAGGGCGAATCCGCCAGACGTGTCGAAATCGGCCAGCAGCACGTCGAGGGACACGCCTTCCCATGTCGTGTCGAGCTTGGACCACTTGGTGACGCAGTGGATGTCGACGGTCACCTTCTCCGACGGCAGCGACTGGAACTCCTCCCAGTTCCAGGTCTTGGCCGTCCCGTCGCGGTCTCTGGCGGTGAACGACCACGTGTCCAGGGGGATGCGGGGGGTGGGCCCCGCCGACAGCACCGGGAAGTCCGCGGTCACGTACTGGCCGGGCGGCACCCTCCCCTCGGGCCCGTCGTCGCGCCGGCGGCCACGGAAGCCTCGGGTGACGAAGCTCATCGTCTGCTCCTCTCCATCGGACCGGCCGGTCAGGTCCAGTCTCCCTCCAGTGGCAGACCCGCCGACTCCCAGTCGCTCAGCCCACCGGCGTATCGCCTGACGTTTTCGTATCCGGCCTCGTGCAACGCCCAGTAAAGCGCGACGCTGGCGTGACAGTCGGGGCTCGTGCAGTAGACGACGACCTCCTCGTCGGGTCGTATCGCCTCGAACAGCTCGTCGGGCGTGTTGAAGTGCTCCGAGCCGGGGATGTGCTTGGCCCGAAATGCCCACTCGTTGAGGGCCATGACCAGACGGAACCGGTCGCCACGTTGGATCTTCTGCCACAGCTCGTCCCGGCCGATGGTGTGGACCGCCTCGTCGCGGTGCCGCGGGCTCGCAGGTGTCATCACACACCCAACGCGTCGGGAGGGGCGCTTCTTCCCCGCGTTCGTAGACCACGCGGGACGACCGGCCGATGACCGGGCGAGGCGATGTCCGCTCCCCTCGCCCACGGCAGTACTCTTATCGACACACTGTCTATAAGACCGCCGAGGGGGTCATGTTCTTAGCACTCCGTGAATTGTCTTTTGCCCGAGGTCGTTTCGCCTTGATGGGCTCTGTCGTGGCGTTGATCGCCGTGTTGATGGTGCTCCTCTCGGGCCTGTCGGTGGGGCTCGTCAACGACGGCGTGTCGGGCCTGAAAAAGCTGCCGGTGTCTTCGTTCGCTTTCGAGGCGGGCGTCGACGAGAGCGCGGCGTTCACCCGTTCGATGGTCGAGATCGACAAAGCCGAGATGTGGGTCGACGTCCCGGGCGTGGCCGACGCCGCACCGTTCGGTCTCACGCTCGTCAACACGCGGACCGACCGGGGGGTGGACATCGACCTCGCCCTCTTCGGGGTCGAGCTCGACTCCTGGCTCCTCCCCACCGCGGCGACTGGAAGCGATCTGTCGGGGCCGGGTCAGATCCTGTTGGCCGGCACTCTCGCCGACGAGGGCGTCGCCATAGGCGACGTCGTGGTGGTGGACCAGATCGACAAGGAGCTCGAGGTCGTCGGGTTCGTGGATGGCCAGCACACCTTCGGCCACGTCGACGTCGGCTACGTGGACCTGAGCACCTGGCAGGAGATCCGCGCCGGCGCCCGCCCCGGGGACGAGGTACCGAACCACGTCTACCGGTGGGTGACCGCGATCGCCGTCCTCAACGAAGGGGACGCCGAACCGGACGTCGCTGCTGCCGATGAGATGGCGGGTACCACGACCATGACGCTCGAGGAGTCGTTCGGCGCCTCACCCGGATACACCGCCGAGGTGATGACGGTCCAGATGATCCAATGGTTCCTCTATGCGATCTCCGCCCTGGTCGTGGGTGCCTTCTTCACCGTGGTGGCCATCCAGAGACGACAGGAGATCGCGGTCATGCGCGCCATGGGCGCGAGCACGGGATATCTCCTCCGGGACAGCATCACCCAGTCCGTGATCCTGCTGGTGGTCGCCACGGCCGTCGGATTGGGCATCGGCCTGGCCCTCGGAGCGGGACTGTCGGCCACGGAGATGCCTTTCGCCCTCTATCCGTCCGCGGTCGCCGCGGCGAGCGCCTTCCTCGTTCTGCTGGGACTGGTCGGTGCCGCCTTCGGCGTGCTCCGCGTCACACGTGTCGATCCCCTGACTGCCCTGGGAGCGAGCCGATGACCACTACCACCACCGAAACCACGGAACGAGTCGGGCTGATGATGTCCGGCGTGACGCTTCTGCACGCCGATGGCGAGAACGAGGTGAGGGCGTTGGACGACGTCAGCCTCACGGTGCGCCCCGGCGAGTTCGTCGCCGTGGTGGGCCCGTCCGGATCAGGCAAGTCCAGCCTCTTGGCGGTCGCCGGAGGTCTCATCAAACCCGACGCAGGGCGAGTCCAGGTCGGCGACGCCGACCTCGTCACCGCGTCGAAGCGTGATCTGGCCACCATCCGACGCACGCAGATCGGCTTCGTGTTCCAGAGCGCCAACCTGCTGCCGGCCCTGACCGCCATCGACCAGCTCCGGCTGCCGCTCACTCTCGGGCGGGTCGCGGAGCCGCGGGACCCCATGCAGATGCTCGAAGAAGTGGGTATGGCCGACCGTGCGGACCGCCGCCCCCATCAGCTCTCCGGTGGAGAACGCCAGCGCGTGGGCATCGCACGCGCACTGATGACGCGACCGCGTCTGCTGCTCGTCGACGAGCCCACCGCGGCGTTGGACAGCAAACGCAGTCAGGAGGTCGTCGCCCTCTTGGCCCGAGAAGCCCACAAGCACGGAGTCGCCACCGTCATGGTCACCCACGACCGGGACGTGCTCCACCACTGTGACAGGGTGCTCCAGATGACCGACGGGAAGCTGGCCCCCGTCGACGAAGTCTGAGGGGCGCACGATCGCCGGAGGCGGGTCGGCTCGCCTGTCCCGTGTATTTTGACAACGCGCTCGAGTCGAATTGGAGAGGCGAGTCCTGTGCCCCGTATCAGTGCGGCGACGGTTGCGGAACACCGGAGGAATCAAGAGCGGCGTCTGCTCGACGCCGCTCACGAGATCCTCAGAGACACCGGGGACGTGCCGAGCCTGCGAGAAGTGGGCCGGCGCGCCGGCCTGGCGAGATCGAGCGTCTACCACTACTTCGGCTCGCGCGAGGACCTGCTCAACGCCCTCGTCCGGGACGTCTTCCCGAAATGGACGGAGCGGGTCACGACCGCGATGGAGGGCGAGGTCGGAGCCGGCAGGAAGATCCTCGCCTATGCGCTCGCCAACGTCCATCTGGTGAACGAGGGAGCGCATGCTGTCGCCACCGCGCTGGCGAGCCTCACGCCGGGGGAGGTGGTCGACGAACAGGCCGCCCAGATGCACCGCGCCATCACGGAACCCCTGGTCGAGGTCCTGGCGGAATTGGGGGTTGCCGACCCGGAAGGCGTGAGTGACCTGATCAACGCCGTCGTGCACGCCTCCGCCCGCGCCCTCGAGGCCGGAAAGCCCATCGAACAGGTCGTCGCCAATCTCACCGCGGTCATCGCACCGATGGCCGACGATCTGCAGGATCGGGCGAGGCGATGAGGCCCGGGCATGGCTGCGGATCCGACGGTTCGCGGTCGACCCTGGAGCCCGACTCTCCGACACGAGAGCACGGCGAGGCAGGCTGTCCCAGCCCCAATGGACCCGCTGGGGGTTTGACGGGCCGCCCGGCGAGATAGGACTGGGACGTCCACCGATAGGAGGGGGAGTTTCGTGGCGTGGGTCGGAAGGCCGGTCGGGTCCGGTTCGAAGCTAGCCGTGGCGGCGTTGATGATGATCTCGGTCCTGGCCGGGTGCCGCGGCGACGACAGCACGGCGACTACAGAGCTCGACATCTTCGAGTCGGGAGAGCCGATCTGCGGTTTCGTCGACGCCGAACTGGTTCGCCAGGCGCTGCCAGCCGGCACATACGAGGTGCGTCTGGTGGGTGATCCGTCCCGACGGGAGCTCGGCCGCCCCACTGCCGGCCGGTGTCACATCGAGAACGCGGCGGGTGAGTCGGCGATGGGGATAATCGTCGAGCACTCCGAGGCGCCTTTCGGGGAGTACCTGCGCTCACAGCGGGAATGGGAGACGTTCACGTTCCCGGAGAGCGAGGGAACAGGGTGGGCAGGCCGCCTGGGCCCTGGCGAGCCGGGGGGTTACGCCGTGCTCGAGCGCAACGACTACATCGTCAGGGTCGCCGTCGTCACCCCGGCGGAGGGACGAGACGCCCAAGAGGATGCGATCGCGATCGTCCGGGCGGTCTTTCGGGACCTGATCGATGTCGAGGAGGGGTGATGGCAGCTAGCCGCGGCACGAGATCGTGGCCCACGGCCCGGTCGATGGCGGGAGCGACAAGGGGCCGTCACCTGTGCTCTACCCTTAGCTAACAAGAGCATCCGCCTCGACGTATCCCATTCCGCATCTATCCGGCCCGCGTAGCTCAGGGGATAGAGCAACCGCCTCCTAAGCGGTAGGTCGCAGGTTCGAATCCTGCCGCGGGCGCAGCCTCTGTTGGTTGCACGTCTCGGGTGCCGAGCCTTCCTTCGTCGCCACTGGAGCCGGCATCGGCAAAGCGATCGCCGACCGCCTGGCCGCGATCGGCCACGTCGTCGACATGGACAGGAGTGTCCCCCCGAACGCGACCCCTCGAGTCGTCCCGGCGACGCCGGAGAGCCCCTAACCGTCCGCATCACCTGCCGTTTCCCGGAGCGCAGTCGGGGGAAGGATCGACCGATGGACGTCGGGGACTACCTGCGCATCTATCTGGCCGACCAACGGGCGGTACAGGCGGCCATCGTCCGTGTCGCCACACGCTTCGCCCGCTCCAACCGCTCGACTCCCTGGAGCCGGGAGTTGAACGACCTCGCCCGAGAAGTCGAGGACGATGCGGCGACTCTCGATTCGGTGGCCGGGGCCTGTGGCGCCGACGGCGGTGCGGTCAAACGCATCCTCTCTTTGGCCGCGGAACGCATCGGCCGCCTCAAGCTGAACGGCCACCTGCTGACGTATTCGCCTCTCAGCAGGGTGGTGGAGACGGAAGGGTTGATGGCCGCCCTGACCCTCAAACGGGAGATGTGGCTGTTGCTGGGAAGGCTCCAGGACTGGCACCCGCCGCTGGCCGCCTTCGACTTCGGTGGCCTGGTGCAGCGGGCCTCCGCCCAGATCGAGTTGCTCCGGCCGATCCACGAGTGGGCGGCCGACCAGCTGGCCGCCCGTACTGGTGGCTCGACACCTGACCGTGTTCGGCGACCGCGCCGGAATCGAGATCGATGACGGAGATGCCGTCATGACCGGCGGCATAGACGACCTCGCCCCTGGCGACGACCCGCTGTGGCGGCCGGACCCGCGACGAGGTGGCCGCCGCCGACAAAGGCATCCGCATCGTCGAGAATCAACGGGGTCGACTCCGCGGCCGACTACCGGCCCTGATCGATCCCGAGGCGAAAGGACGGCATGAACTACCTCTACGGCCACAGCTGGCACCCCAAGCTGCGCAAGCCGATCCGGCCCATGACGGAGAAGCAGGCCCGCGAGCGCTGGGAGAAGGGGCCCGACTTCTGCGTGGCGGGCGGTCCCGACCTGGAGCCCGGTCGGGTGCCGGACTACAGCCTCGTCGTCGGCCGGCAGGGGCAGTTCGTCACGGCCACGCGCTACGACCAGCACGGCAGTGTGGTGTCCGTCTACCACTTCCACCACCAGGACGTGCGACCAGAGGACCTCTTCCTCGAGCAGGTCACGCTCTACACCTACCCGGGCGAGGACCGGTGGTACGACGAGCTTCGCTGCAGTGCGGTGGCCACCTACCGGTTCCGGCCCGACGGCACCGGCAAGCGCCGTCTCACCGTGAAGGCCGCCCCGGCCGACGAGCTGGTCGAGTTCGAAGGGGTCGACGTTTCCGACCACTGGGAGGCCCCGATCACCTGGGGCGACTGGGACCGGTTCGGCCGGGACCGCACCCCGCCGCTGCCCGAGTAGGACCCGGCGGGCAGCTGACCGCCGGGTCCCGTGATACAGGCTCAGACGGGGGCGCGTCCCCACCTGGCCGGCGCCCCGGCGGCCTCAATACCTGACCGTGTCGACGATCTCACCGGAAGCGAGATCGATGACGGAGATGCCGTCATGACCGACGGCGTAGACGACCTCGCCTCTGGCGACGACCCGCTGTGGGCTGAGGCTCCATTCGTCGCCGCCGGGCTTTCCTTCGAAGACCGGCAGGACCCGCGAACCGTCCAGCGTGTCCCCATCCCAGGAGACGGCGATCACCCCGAACATCGCCTCCTCTTGCCCGCCGCCCTCTCGCCACGACCAGCCCTCGAAGGGCACGAAGGCGGCTCCGTCGGTATTCGTGAAAGCCCGGTGGTCCCACTCGACGGGTGAGCCGACGTGGCCCTCGCGACCGTCGAGCGGCGGGTAGGGCATGAACGTGTCCAGTCGGGCGGGCGCGGTCGGATCGGTGACGTCGAACAGCGAGATCTGCAGCCCTTTGGTGGCGCCGGTTTCCGGATCGGCGTCCTGGCCGACCCCGATCAGACGCCCCTCGGCGACCGGATGCAGGTAGGCGGAGAATCCCGGGATCTTCAACTCGCCTGCCGCGACCGGCTCGGTGGGGTCCGACAGGTCGATCACATAGAGCGGGTCGGTTTGACGGAAAGTGACCACGTAGCCGACCGGGCCCATGAATCGGACCGCCCGGATCGTCTCGGTCTTGCCCAGGCCGCCCACCCGGCCCACCTCGACCAGGCGGTTCCCTTCGGTGGCCAGGACGGTCACCTGGGATTCCGAGCTCTCCCGCCCGGCCCACCAGTCGGGAGCGGAAGTGGAGGCGACCCGCAGGTGCTCCTCGTGCTCGTCCATGGCGAACTGGTTGAGCAGGAACCCGTCGACGTCGCCGGACGCGACGTACGTCATTTCCCCGTCCACGGGGGTGTCGAAGCGATGGATGCGGGTCACGTGGCCTCGGAACGCTTCGCGGGAGCCCGTCTGCGGGTCGATCCACCGTTGGGTGGCGACGTAGGTGCGATCCACGTTGGCGTATACCGTGGTGCCCGAGGCCACCACGGAGGCGGCTTCCCACGACCCCAGATCGCCCTCGAGGTCGAAGTCGAGGATGGAGAGTGTGCTCACACCCGACGGCTCGGGCGGCACGAGCACGTCCTCGCAGTCGATGAGCAGGCCTTCTCCTCCCCGGTCGTCGACGTAGTAGGGCAGCCAGTTCTCGATGGTGGAGTTGCTGACGATCTCGCGGTTGCGCTCCGTCGCCTCGCGTTCGGCTCGCAGTCCCGCCCCTTCGGGGAACGACCAGTCCAAACCGACCGGATGCGCCTCCAGGACCACCCGGAGATGGCCGGCGACCATCCGCGTGGTCACGACGGTTCCGTCGAAGGTGAGGCGGCGGATCACGGACGGGTCGGCCGGGTCGGAGACGTCCACGAGGGTGATCTGGGCGAAGCTCCATCCTGGGGGGACGACGTCGGCTTGGGCGCCGACGAGGGGCCTGACGTCCCAACCGGTGCCGACTATGACGAGGCGGTCACCGTGGAGGAGCATCTCGCCGCCGCCGAAGCCCGAGCCGAGGCTGAGGCTGCCCAGTTCCTCGAGCCCGCCGCCGGCGGTGGAGAAGCCGATCAGGCGCTGGCCGGACAGGACGTAGAGATGGTCACCCGCCGCCTTGACGATGTCGCCCTCGTCGACTCCCTCTACCTGCACGTTCGTCGACGTCGGGTCCTCTCCCCCCGCAGGCTGCCCCCCGTCGCCGGCGCTGTCGGTGGCCGCTTCCTCGGCCACCGCGTCGACGATGGGCCCTCCCCACCCGCCGAGGCCGTATGGGCCCACCTGGGAGAGCGCCTGGTCGATGAAGTAATCGAGGAGCGCGTCGCAGTCCCCGGCCGGCGCCAGGGCGGCGAGTACACCCGTCGCCGCGGCGGGCATGGTCGACGTGGAAGGAGGCTCGCCGGTGGTCGCCGAGGACCCCGAAGGAGAGCCGGAGGCGCAAGCCGCGACGATGAGACCGGCTGCGGCCACGAGGGGGAGAAATCGCTTCATGCCGCTTGGACGCCACCTGCCGAGCGCCGGTTCCCGCAATCGAGGCATCAGCCCGCGATCGGGCCCGGCCCCGACTTATCCTCGTGTCGTGCCCGATTTCCACTTCGAGCCGCTGTCACATCTCGACCGCTCGTTCCTGGCCTTGGAGTCCCGCACGACCCACATGCACGTCACGGGGGTCGCCATCTTCCGCGCCAACGAGCTCGGGCGGGCCGACGGCAGCATCGACTTCGGGAGGATCCGCAGCCACATCGAATCGAAGCTCCAATACATCCCCCGCTACCGCCAGCGCCTGGCGTTCGTCCCCTACACGGGGGCGCCGGTTTGGGTCGACGACGACGACTTCAACCTCGACTACCACGTACGCCACACCAGCCTCCCCCGACCCGGCACCGACGATCAGCTGAAGAAGCTGGCGGGGCGCATCGTCTCCCAGCAGCTCGACCGCTCCAAGCCGCTGTGGGAGCTGTGGGTGGTCGAGGGCCTGTCCGAGGGCCGGTTCGCGGTCATCGCCAAGATCCACCACTGCATGATCGACGGCCTGTCGGGAGTGGACCTGACCACGATCCTGTTGAACGTCGTCCCCACCAGCGACATCGAGGAAGCGCCCGACTGGAAGCCCCGGCGCGCCCCCACCCCCGCCGAGCTGGCGGTGGCGATGGCAGCCCGCGCCACCCGCCGCAACCTGGAGCGGCTGGAGTCGCTCCCCGACCTCCTGAGCGAGGGACGCGAGACCATCGAGAACGTGGCGGGAAGGGCCCTCGCCGCGGTCAACTCGTTGCGGTCCGGGTGGCTGTCGACGGCGGCCGCCACGCCCCTCAACCCCGAGATCGGCCCCAACCGGCGGTTCGACTGGGCCCGCACCCCGCTCGAGGACCTGAAGCAGATCAAGAACTCGCTGGGGGGCACCGTCAACGACGCCGTGCTGGCCGTCGTCGCCGGAACGGTGCGCCGGTTCCTCATCGAGCACCGCGACTTCGACGTCACCGGCCGGCCGTTCCGGGTCATGAACCCGGTGTCGACTCGCCGCGCCGACCAGCGCGGAGCGCTGGGCAACCAGGTGGCGATGTGGCTGATCGACCTGCCCCTCGACGAGCCCGACCCCAGAGCCCGACTCGACAAGATCCGGGAGCAGACGCTCCGCAACCGCCAGTCCAACCAGGCGCTGGGAGCGGCCACGCTCGTGGAGATCTCCCGGGGAACGCCGGTCACGCTCCTGTCTCTGGCGAGCCGGATCGCCGGCCAGCACATGCGCCCGTTCAACATGACCGTCACCAACGTGCCGGGCCCCCAGTTCCCCATGTACCTGTTGGAAGCGGAGATGCTGGCCAACTACCCGATGGTCCCGCTATGGGCACAGCACGGCGTCGGCATCGCCCTGTTCAGCTACAACGGATGGATGCACTGGGGAGTGCACGCCGACTACGACACCCTCCCCGACAGCGACGCCTTCGTGGCCTGCATCCACCAGTCGATAGCAGAGCTGTTGGAAGCGGCGTCGGCGGCGTCCGTGTGAGCGATCGGATGCCCGCTCCCACGGCTTAGCATCCCGCCGATGCCTCTGATCGCCGCCTTGGGCGGTGCCACCATCATCTCGTTCTCGGCGATCCTCTTCGCCGCCGCCGACGTCGCCCCGACGACGGGTGCGTTCTTCCGTGCCGCCTACGCCGTGCCAGTTCTGTGGGCGATCTGGTTCCGCACCCGCAGCAAGGACTCACGAGATCCCCGCGCCCGATGGCTCGCCCGGGCGGCCGGAGTGATGCTCGGCCTCGACTTCATAACGTGGCACCTCTCCATCGACCACATCGGGGCGGGCCTGGGCACCCTCCTCGCCAACAGCCAGGTGGTGCTCGTGCCGCTCCTCGCCTGGATGATCTTCGGGGAGAAGCCGTCCCGGGTGGTGGCGGCAGCGATCCCCGTGCTGTTCGCCGGTGTGGCGCTGGTGTCGGGGCTCGGCCGCTCCGATTCGTTCGGCGAGAACCCGGTGCTGGGCACGGTGTTCGGCTTGATCGCCGCGCTGATGTACTCGGGTTACCTGCTGGCTCTCCGCCACTCCAACCAGGCACAGGCGCCGGCGGCAGGGTCGCTCTTCGACGCCACGCTGGGGGCGGCCGTCACCTGCCTCTTGGCAGGCCCGATCGTCGGCGGGTTGGACCTGGTGCCGGCGTGGCCGTCGCACGGATGGCTCCTGGTGCTGGCGCTGGGACCGCAGGTGCTGGGGTGGTTGGCGATCAGCTACGCCCTGCCTCGACTCCCCGCCGCCGAGACCTCGACGTTCATCCTCCTCCAGCCGGTGCTGACGATGGTGTGGGGGGTGCTGATCTTCGCCGAGCGGCCGTCGGCCCTCCAGCTGCTCGGAGCCGGGCTGGTGTTGGTCGGCGTCGGCGCGGTGGCAGTGTTCAGCGCTCGTCGGCGTCCGGTGGAGGAGCCGGCCGGCGTCTGAACGCCGCCGCCTTGGCCGCCCCCCAGGCGAGGTGGAGCGACCACACCTCCTCTCCCAGGTCCCGGGTGGAGGCCGGAGCCAGGTCGTAGACGTCCCCCGGCAGGGCCGCCTCGGCCACGGGGTCACGGGAGACGGGCTCCAGGCCCGCCTCGGCCATGCATTCGGTCGGGAACACCATCGCCGCCTGGAACAGCTCGAGCGGGCCCCGCCTCTGTTCGGTGAACGGCAGCGAGAGCAACTCGGTGAGGGACTCTTCCAGCCAGCGCCGGCCGGCTTCGATCGCCCCGTCCAGCCCCGCCACTTCGCGGGCGCCGACCCTGCGCCGCACGTGGTCGGGGTAGGCGGCGACCAGCGCCTCCAGCAGCCGCCGCGACTCCTCGGGCATGGTCATCCTCCGTAGACCTCCACCACCAGCGTGCCCAGCGGCCCGCTCACCACCGCCACCCCGACCCTGTCGAAGGCGCGCCCGGCGAGAGCCGTGTCGTCCGCCTGGGCGATCGCCGCCTGGGCGGCCCGGTCGGTCGCGGCGAGAGCCGCCATCTCGGCGGCCACGTCCAGCCGCAGCGGCGTCTGGCGGGTGTCCTCCAGCACTCGCTCGTCTCGGCGTCGGGCGACGAAGCCCTGCCGGTACATGGCGACGGCACGTTGCTCGGCCAGGGTGTCGAGCGCGTCGGAGCGGGCCAGGGGATCGACCCCGGCGGCCAATCGGTCGGCGTTGATGCGGTCGGCGATGAAGTCGACCCGGTCCCGCTCGACGACGATCTCCTCCCTCGCCACCGGGCGGGTCTCGACCCTCTCGCCTTCGGCCGGGACGATGCGCCTCCCTCCTGTCAACTCCTGGATCGTCGCCAGGGCGGTCATCGTCCGATCACCGACCAGCGGCTCGAGGAGGCGCCGCGGCAGTGCGGAGGGGCCCGCCACCGCCTGGGCGACCGTCGACTCGGCGATCGCCTGGTGGACCGCTCGGGGAAAGGGCAGCACGCCGACGACGGTCACGACCACGAGGACCAGGACGACACCCCACGCCCCGGCGACGAGGCTGCCGAGGAGCCGGTTGGCGAGCGTCAGCCCGGGGAGCCGGGCGATCTTGGAGAGAAAATACGCCAAGATCGACATCGACACCCCGAAGAGGAGGAAGAGGGCGATCCCGGCGCCGATCCGCCCCCATTCGGGGGAAACGCCGAAACGGTCGGTGAGGAAGCCTCCAAAAGGCTCGGAGAGCCGGAACGCCACTATGGCGCCCACGACCAGGCCGATCAGGTCCATCAGCTCGCGGACGAAACCCCGCAGCCACCCGCGCACGGCCAGGGCGGCGATGTAGAGGCCGAGGATGAAATCGAGCATCTGGACCCGGTTGTACCAGGCGGCGCCGACGGGCTATTTGATCCGGATCTTCATCCGCTTGTTGGCCCGGCCCTTCGACTCGGTCTTCACCACCTCGACCTCTCCCACCTCGAGGGTCGACCTGACGTGGGTGCCGCCGTCGGCCTGGCGGTCGAGCCCGACGATGTCCACCACCCGGATCTCCTGCACCCACTCGGGGATCAGGTTCACCTTCGTGCGAATGAGGTCGGGGTCCTGCAAGGCGGCTTCCCGCGCCAGGTAGACGATCTCGGTGGGATAACCCTTCACGAGCTCGGCGTTGAGACGACGTTCCACTTCCTTGCCGAAATCGACGCTGATGGAGTCGAGCTCGAAGTCCATCCGGGCCTCGCCGGCGTCCATGTTCCCCCCGGTGACCTTCGCCCCGAAGTCCCGCCACACCACACCCGAGAGCGCATGCAGGGCGGTGTGCGTGCGCATGATCTTGTAGCGCCGATCCCAGTCGATGACGCCCTCCACGGGAGTGCCGGGGTCCGGCAGTTCATCGGACTCGACGACGTGGACGATCTTTCCTTCCCGGCGCACGGTGTCGAGGACCCGCACCTCCCCGCCGTCCCAGCGGATCACCCCGGTGTCGCCCGGCTGGCCGCCTCCCCGGGCGTAGAAGACGGTGCGGTCCAAGACGATGACCCCGTCGCCGACCTCGAGGACGTTGCCCTCGGCCCGGTCCAGATAGCTGTCGCGGCTGGCGAGTTCTTCGATCTGCATCACCAGTCCTTCCGTTGGACTACGAGGGCAACCTTATGCGGCCCGATCGACAATCGGGCAGAGGGCCCGTCGCGGCGACATCGCAAGCCGCACAGGGCTGGCCGGGCTAAGCTTTCGCCCGTCGATGCGGCAATGCATCGCTACCCACTCGAATGAATCAGGAGGCAATTCATGAGTAAACGGTTGATCCGGTTGCTCGCCCTACTCAGCGTCCTCGCAGTGGTCGCGGCCGCCTGCGGAGACGGGGGTGCCGAAGACACGACGACCAGTGTCGCCGACACGACCCCGACCACCGAGGCAGAGGCACCGACCACGACTGAAGCGGAAGCGCCGTCCACCACCGCCGAGGAGGAGACGCCGGCCGGCGACTTCGAACCGGTGCCGATGAAGATCGGGACGCTCCTCCCCCAGACCGGCCAGCTGTCGGCGATCATCGACGCTCTGCTGCTGCCGATCGACATGGGTGTCGAGGAGATCAACGAAGCCTATCCGGGCCTCGTCACGGTCGAGCACTTCGACAGCGGGACCGATCCTGCTGTCGCCAGCGAGAACGTGGACCAGATCCTGACCGGCGACTTCAACGGCATGATCGGTGCCGCCGCATCGGGCGTGTCGACGGCGATCGTCGACAAGGTGCAGACGGCCGAGATGGCGATGTGCTCCGGCTCCAACACCGGCGCTTCGCTGACCCAGTACGACCCGTACTACATCCGTACTGCCCCCACCGACGAGCTGCAGGCTCCCACGCTCGGTGACCTGATGATCAACGACGGCATCACCAATGCCGCCGTCATCTGGCGGAACGACGAGTACGGCGTCGGCTTCGGTGAGGCCCTGGCCGACTACCTGGAGGACTCGGGTGTCACCGTCAGCGTGCGCCAGGGCTACGACCCGCAGCAGAGCAGCTTCTCTGCCCTCATCGACGAGATCGCCAACGCCGGCGCCGAAGGCCTGGCGATGATCACGTTCGAGGAGGGTGGTCAGATCGTGCTCGACATGCAGGGCCGCTTCGACGGCACGGTGTATGTCGCCGACGGTTTCGTCGACACGGTCGGTGCCGAGCAGCTCGGTGGTGAAGAGAACGTGGCTCTCCTCGAGGGCTTCCGGGGAACCTACCCCTCGGTCGCTCCCGAGAACGGTGAGCCGACCTTCCCGGACCGGTTCGCCGAGTTCGCTCCGGATGCTCCCACCGTCTTCTCCGCTCACAAGTACGACTGCCTGATGGTGCTCGTTCTGGCGGCGCAGGCGGCCGGCAGCGCCACGCCCGCCGACTACATCGATGCCGTCATCGACGTGACCGGCCCTCCGGGTGAGAAGTGCTCGCTGTTCGCGGACTGCATGGCTCTCCTGGAAGCCGGCAAGGAGATCGACTACGACGGTGCTTCCGGCCCGCTCGACTTCAACGAGCACGGCCAGCCCAGCGCCGGCACGTACGACCTCTTCGAATTCGATGCCGAAGGCAACAACGTCACGTTCGACCAGGTGCTGATCGAAGCTCCCTGATCCGAACCTGAACCGACAGAAGAGAAGGGGCGCCCATCGGGCGCCCCTTCTCTCGTACTGGAAGAAGCGCTCAGCGGGTCTTGCCGAGCGTTCCCAGATAGAGGTCGATGACGGTCGGATCGTTGAGCAGCTGCGTCCCGGTCCCAGTGTGAGCGTTCTTGCCCTGATCGAGGACATACGCCCGGTCGGCGATCTCGAGGCACTGAGCAGCGTTCTGCTCGACCATGAGAATGGAGACACCGGAGTCGCCGATCCGGCGGACCTGCTCAAAGACCAGGTCTTGGGCCAGTGGCGCCAGGCCGGCGGAAGGCTCATCCAGGAGCAAGAGCGAGGGATCCATCATGAGAGCCCGTCCGATCGCCACCATCTGGCGCTCACCTCCCGACAGGAAACCTGCCCGTTGATCGGCTCGTTCCCGCAGGAGAGGGAAGATCTCCGCCACCGCTGCGAATCGCTCGTCCCATTGCTTGGGACGCAGGAAGAGACCCATCCTCAGATTCTCTTCCACCGTCAGGGACGGGAAGACGTTCTCTCGCTGGGGGACGTACCCGACCCCCAAGCCCACGAGCTGGTGGGCCGACATGTGGGTGATGTCGGTGCCATCGAAAGTGACCCGACCCGAACGGGTCGGGACCAGACCGAAGACGGTCTTGATGAAAGTGGACTTGCCGGCGCCGTTCGGTCCGATCATGCCGACGATCTCTCCCCTGGCCACGGTCAGATTGACTCCTCTGAGGATGTCGGCCTCGGGGATGTAACCGGCGACCAGGTCCTCGGCCTCGAGTAGCACCTCGTTACTCATCCTCGACCGCCTTTCCCCGGTGGGCACCCAGGTAAGCCTCGATCACGTCGGGGTTCCCGGCGATGCTGGACGGCGTCCCTTCGGCGATGACCTGTCCTTCGGCGAGGACGACCACCCAGTCGGAGATCTCCTGGACGACGTCCATGTCGTGCTCCACGAAGATCACGGTCTTTCCTTCGTCCCGCAGGCCGGTGATGTGAGTGAGCAGTTGCTGAGTGAGTGCAGGGTTGATACCGGCCATCGGCTCATCGAGCATGATCAACTCCGGCTCCACCATCATCGCCCTGGCGAGTTCGAGCAGCTTCCGTTGCCCGCCGGACAGGGAACCGGCGTATTCGTCGGCCATGTGCTCGAGCCCGAAACGCTCGAGCAACGCTTTCGCCTTGACGGTGGCCTCCTCCTCTCCTCGTCGCCACCCTCCGATCAGCGCCCGCCAGAGTGATTCGCCCGGGTTGTGGGGGTCGGCCAGAACGACGTTGTCGAGCACCGTCAGCCTCGGGAGAGCACGGGTGAGCTGGAAGGTCCGGACCATTCCCCGGCGCGCCACCTGGTAGGCCGGGATGCCGACGATCGGCCCGCCGTTCAGAGACCACGACCCGCTGTCGGCCTGGTCGAATCCGGTCAGGAGATTGAAGAGGGTCGTCTTGCCGGCCCCGTTGGGTCCGATCAGGGCAGTCACGGTGTTCCGCTGCACCTCTAGGTGGGACACGTCCACCGCCTGCAGGCCCCCGAAGGAACGGGTCACCCCCTCGACCACGAGGATGGGGTCGGGTTTGGCCACCCCCGGCCGGGGTGCGACACCGGTGAGGGCGGCAGCTCCGTCAGCCATCGACCAATGCCTCCCGGCGGGAGCCGAGCATTCCCTGAGGTCGGAACACCAGCAGTGCCATCAGCCCCAAGCCTACGAGGACGAACCTGATCTGGGCCGCTCCGGCCGAGTCGAGTATGGCGCCGACCCACGACACGTTGGCTTGGGCCTGTCGCATCACACTGTCGACGAAATAGAAGAAGAACTGGAAGATGACGGCCCCGAGCATCGGCCCCCAGATCGTCCCGGCCCCACCGAGGATCACCACCACGTAGATGATGAACGTGACCTGGGGAAGGAAGCTGTCGGGCGAGACGTTCTGCTGCTCGATCGCCAGGAGGACGCCTCCGACGCTCGCCAGCGCCCCGCCCAAGGCCAGCGCCTGCAGCTTGGCGACGAAGACGTTCTTGCCGAGGCTTCTGGTGGCGTCTTCGTCCTCCCTGATCGCCTTCAGAAGACGTCCCCAGGGGCTCTTGACCAGCCGGCGCACGATGAGGGCCAGGATGAGGACCACGGTCCATCCAACGATCATCACGAACAACCGGCGACCGCTGACCACCAACGGGCCGATGGCATAACCCGTGGAGGCGCCGAACGGGTTGAGGGCATGGAACTCCTCGGCGAAGCCCTGGATACCGAAGACCCCACCGGTCACCGAACGTGTCACCGGTGATCGAACCAGGAGACGCAAGGTCTCGGCAGCGGCGATGGTGGTGATGGCGAGATAGTCCGCCCGAAGCCGAAGGGTGGGCAGACCGAGCAGCAGACCCAAGACGACGGCGGCCAGGATCCCGACACCGATTCCCAGCCACAGGCTGCCCCCGGCCTCCACCGTTGCCGCCGTCCCGTAGGCGCCCACCATCATGAACGCGACGTGACCGAAGTTGAGCAATCCGGTGAAGCCGAATTGCAGATTGAGCCCGATCGCCGATACGGCGTAAGCGATAGCCACCGGGCCCAACGCCGAGATGATCCCGTTGGTGATGGCTCCTGACCAATCCATCAGCCGATCCTCTCCCTGACTCCGAGGAGGCCTTGGGGCCGCCAGATCAACATGATGATCAGCAGGACCAGGCCCACCGCGTTCTTCAGTTCATTGGGGAAGAAGAGTGTGCTCATCTCGACGGAGATACCCACCACGAAGCCGCCGAGCATGGCGCCGTAGGCGGTTCCCAGGCCGCCGAGCACCACGGCCGCGAACATCAGCAGCAACAGATCGAACCCCATGCTCCACTGAACGGACTCGGTGACACCGAAGAAGACCCCTCCGATCGCCGCCAGTCCCGCACCCAGAGCCCAGGTGAGCGCCACGACTCGATCGACCGCGATGCCCGACGATTCGGCCAGATCGGGGTTGTCCCGCACGGCGCGCAGGGCCGTGCCGGCGAGGGTGCGCTCGAGGAACAGACCCACGCCACCCAAGATCACGAGAGCGGCCACGATGGCCACTACGTGCTTGGGCACGACCGAGAACCCGAGGAAGGCGACGGCTCCCTGGCTGGCGAAGTCGGGATAAGCCCGGGGTAGGCCACCGAAGAAGGCGAGGATCAGGAAGCGAAGCGCGAAACCGAGGCCGATCGAAACCACCATCATCGTGAGAACACCCATCCCCCGACGGCGTAGAGGACCCCACAACACCTTCTCCTGGCCCCAGCCGAACGTCACCCCGAACAACACGGCGGGCAGGGCGGCGACCACCAGCGGCCATCGGGGCCCACCGGCGTGGAAGACGTAGGCGATGAAGGCTCCGAGGGTCACGAGCTCGGCGTGGGAGAAGTTGACCAGCCCAGTCACGCCGAAGATGAGGGACAGGCCGACCGACGAGAGGGCGATGATGGCACCCAGCTTCAAGCCGACCACGACGAGAGACGCCACCCGATCCCAGGTCGACGTGCCGCCGGCGCCGCCTCCACCCAACTGGAAGATGACCCGGCGGGTCTGCCCGGGCCGGACGTTGATGTCCGTCAACTCCGAGCGTTCCGGATCGGAGAGAGTCACCCCGGGAGGAAGCGTGGAGGCGTCGAGAGCGACGTCGTAGTCACCGGGGGCGGGCACCGGGACCGTCCAGTTCCCCTCGGCGTCGGTGGTAGCGGAGCCGACCTCGTTGCCGTCTTGGGTCACCGTGATGACGACCCCTTCCACGGGCACCGGGTCTTCGCCTTCCTCGGCTCGTTGGGAGAGGGTCCCTCCGATGGCCTGCTCCTGAGCCACCGCGGGTAGCGCCTGGAGGATCAGCCCGGAGAACAGGGCGATCAGGGCGAACGCGCGTATACGAACGGTTCCGGGCACTGGTCGGAAAGGATATCGCCTGGAACTCCGTTCATCCACAGCCAGCCTCCCACATGCCCATCGTCGAACGCGGTCTCGGGTCCGCTCAGGGGCTCTTCGACTCGACCATCCCGATCTCGGGATGCTCACCCGTGTCGAACAGCCGCTGCTGATCGCCCTGAGGGCGGCGCCGCCGGGCGATACGCTCCGGCAGCTCGGTGTATTCGATCATGGCGTCGCTGGCCTCCTGCCACGACTCGCCCAACACCCGCGTCCGCCACAGGTGACCGATGACGATCCGGGCCGCGGTGACGGTCGGCACGGCCACGAGCACTCCGAGCAACCCGGCGAGGGTCCCGCCCGCGATCAAGGCGAGCACGATCACCATGGGTGACAGGTTGACCCGGGCGCGCTGCACGATCGGCGTGACCACGTGGTTGTCGAACTGCTGGATGGCGGTGAACAGGCCCACCGCCCACAGCGCCTGGGTCACCGACTGGTTGATCACCAGCGCGACCAGCGCGGCCAGCGCCCCACCCACGAACGGGCCCACGAACGGGACGAGGTTGAGGAGCCCGGCGGTGAGCCCGATGAGCAGCCAGAACGGCAGGCCCAGGAAGTACAGGGCGATGCTGGACAGCGCCCCGACGATCATCGCCACCAGGAGCTGGCCTCTGACGAACGAGCCGAGGGCGGTGGCCAACTGGTTGCCGACGTACATGACCTCTTCCCGGTGCTGAGGAGGGGTGAGCTCGCGGGCCCGCTGCTTGAACTTGGTGGCGTCCATGAGCATGTAGAACGCGAGCACCGGCGCCAACAGCGCCACCGCGATGGTCTCGGTGACGCCGCGCAGGATCATCCCCGCCCCCGAGCCGAACCCTCCGAGGATCTCCTGGATCGTGCGCTGGTTCTGGGGATCGGAGACCCATTCCTCGATGGTCGTGGACGTCCACACGCTGCCGAAGTCGACTCCCAGGCTCTCCGAGACCGACTCGAGCCAATCGACGATGGTCGTGTAGAGATTGGGCAAGGTGGTGGCCAGGTCGGCACCCTGCTCGCGGATGGTCGGCACCAGCAGGACCACGATGGCGGCTATCACCGACCCGGCGACGAGGAACGCGAAGCTGGTTCCCACCACTCGGGGCACGTGGACCCGCTCGAGGGAGTTGACCAGCGGGTTGAGGAGGAGGGTGAACCCGCCGGCGAAGGCCAGCGGCAGCCAGATGACACGCACGGAGTCAGCCACCCGCAGGAAGACCCACATCAGGGCCAGCGCCCCCAGCGTCGA
Source organism: Acidimicrobiia bacterium (assembly GCA_017577575.1). Taxonomy (GTDB): domain Bacteria; phylum Actinomycetota; class Acidimicrobiia; order Spongiisociales; family ZC4RG35; genus ZC4RG17. The sequence continues at coordinate 89,087 of PKRG01000002.1, forward strand.
CCACACCAACAGCGCGATGCGGCGAAGACGCTCGGAGCGGGTGGAATCAGTTGCCATCGGCCGAGAGTGTATCGGTCATCGGCGACTCAGCCCTCCCTGATCCGGGGGACGGCGTCGCCTTGCACATCGATGCGCCAACCAGCCCCGTCGGCGGGAGCGCGGGCTCGATCGCCGTCGGCCTGCCACCCTCCGGGGACGTCGGCGGCGCCGGTGACCGTCACGGGGACGTCGGCGGGGACCACCACGTCGAAGTCTCCGGCGATGATCACGCTGGCCCCGTCCGCCGGTGGCGTGCCCAGCCGGATGAGCCCCGAGCCGGCGATCGCCGCCGACGACAGCGTGACCGCGGTCAGGTCGGCGTCGATCCGGCCGTTGAGGACCAGCCGCCACGTCACCGCCGGGCTGATGCCGATCCGCCAGCCGGAGAAGGTGTACCACGACGGCGCTTCGGGGTCGGCTTCGATGCGGATGGACACCGCCCCATCGACGGACGTCTCGGTGGCCTGGGGAATGCCGACGGACCCGCCTCTGACTATCGGCTCGACCACATAGGCGGCGGTGTCGGTGGGAACGATGACGAGGTCGCCGGATATCTGCGCCGTGAGCTCGGTGGGGTCGCTCAGAGCCGACGGGTCGGGGCCGACGAGGCGGCCGGAGGCGGAGGGCAGCTTCTCCCAACCCTCGAGATGGATCGCCCCGGCGAGGAACAAGGCCGTGAACAGCGACAGCGGGAGGATCGCCCCGGCACGACGGGACTTTCGGAGCAGCCGGGCGGCGAGGCCCACGATCAGGGCGACGGCGAACAGAGGCCACATGGCGGCCAGGTCGACCACCAGCGACCTCGAGAGGATGCCCGTGGTGACGCCGAAGGCGACGGCGACGACCAGGCCAACGACGAGGATCCATGCGGCCACCGTGAACGGGTGACCGCCCGCGCGTGAGTTCATTCCTGGAACGAGCGACCGAGGACCACCACGATATCGACACCCCACTGGGAGGTGATATCGGCGTCCTCGGCGACCTCGCCCGTGCCCAGCGTCTCCCGCACCCCGTGGGCTTCGATGGCGTAGTCCTCGGCGTGGAAGATCATCGTGTCGGACAGCTCCGGCGTGTAGTTGTCCGCCTGGGCCATCTGGTAGCCGGCGTCGGCGAGCTGCTGGGACACGCGGCCGGCGAGGCCGGTCACCCCGATCGAGTTGAGCACGACCGCCCTCACCTCCGACGGCGGACGGGCGGCGCGGACGGTCGTCTCGGGGGCCTCGGGGACCGCCTCGGTGGAGGTCGTGAACGGAGCGGTGGCTTCCGTAGTGGGCGGCGGTGCCGTGGTCGTGGTGGTGGTCGTGGTCTCGGTGGCCGGCGGCACCGTGGACGTGGGACCGGGGGCGGCGCTGGTCTCGTCACCTCCCGCCCGGCCCGCCCACAGCGAGAGGCCGCCGAACACGAGCGCCCCCACGATGACGATCCCCCCGAACAGGAGGAGGGCGTCACGGTAGAAGCTCAGCGACGAGCGGCGGGCATGGCGTCCGCGCGTGCTCATGCTCTCATCTCCGTGTTCGGCTCCCTGGTGACCCACATACCGCCGTCAGCGTATCCCCGGACCGCCCCGGTTCCGGGTTTTTGCGGCCGAGAGGGGTGGAGCCGGGTGTCGGGGTCGAACCGACGACCTACCGCTTACAAGGCGGTTGCTCTACCACTGAGCTAACCCGGCCTGCGCCCCCTCAGAGTACCGGCTGTCCCTTCTGTGGTCCGAAACGGGGCGTGTCACGGTCCGTTCCGACCCACAGAACGGATGCGGGCCACCTCGAAAGCGGCGAGGGCCGACGCGACGGAGGCGTTGAGTGACTCCGTGGGCCCGAACATGGGGATCGAGACGGTCACGTCGACCCGGTCGGCCACGAGCCGGCTGAGACCTCCGCCTTCCCCGCCCACGACGATGGCCACCGGCTCGGTCAGGAGCTCCAGGCCCCACAGGGATCGGTCGGCGGAGGCGTCGAGCCCCACCGTCCACAGACCCAGACGGGAAAGCGACGCCACCGCCTCGGCGATGGAGCCGACGACAGCCACCGTGGCGTGCTCCAGGGCGCCGGCTGCCGCCTTGAACGCCGCCCCGCTGAGCGGGGCGGCCCGCCGATCGGAGAGGACGAAGCCGGTGATGCCGGCTGCCACCGCCGAGCGGACCACTGCGCCGACGTTGTGGGGATCGACGAGCCGGTCGAGCACCATCACCGCCGCCGGCTGGGACGTGGCGGCCGCGTCCTCCAGCGTGGCGGCCGGGATCGGCCGGCACTCGGCCACCACCCCCTGCGGTGCGGACGTCTCGGCGAGGCGGCGCACATCGGTGACGCGGTCGACCCTCCCGCCCGAGCGCTCCACCCGCTCGACCAGCGAGGCCACCTCGGGGCGCTTCAGGCGGCCGGGTTCGACGTGGAGGACCTGCACCCGGCCCTGTTCGGCGGCGGCGACGACGGCGTGGAAGCCCTCGACCCTATGCCCGAAGCCAGCGCGCCCCATCGGGCGTGTCCTCCACCACCACCCCGGCCCGTGACAGGCCGTCCCTCACCGCGTCGGCGGTGGCGAAGTCCCGGGCCTGGCGGGCTTCGGCCCGGACGGCGAGGAGCTTTTCGATGGCGTCCTCGATGTCGCCGTCGGCCTCCACCCCGAACTCGGCCGCCACGGCCCGGATCGCTTCCTCGTCGAGCCCGCCGGCCGTGTCGCCGGCGTCGAGCCCGAGCACGCCCACGATCTCCCTCACCGCCGCCACCAGGGCGTCCGCTTCGCCACCGGCGTCCAAACGGCGGTTGGCCTCCCTGATCGTGTCGAACAGGACGGCGACGGCCTCGGGGGTGCCGAAATCGTCGTCCATCGCCTCCCGGAAGGCGTCGAGGACCCCCGGGTCGGCCTCGGCGTCGGTGGGCGGGACCCGCTCCAGGAGCCGCTCGATCCTCCGGTACGCCTCCGCCGCTTCCTCCACCAGCTCCGCCGAGTACTCGATCGGGGCCCGGTAGTGGGCGCGGAGGAACAGGAGGCGAAGCGGCATGCCGCCGTAGGTGTCGAGGGCGGTCGCCAGGTCGACCACGTTTCCGGTCGACTTCGCCATCTTCGCCCCGTCGAGGTTCACCATGCCGTTGTGGAGCCAGTACCGGGCGAAGCGCTTGCCGGTGGCGGTCTCGGACTGGGCGATCTCGTTCTCGTGGTGGGGGAAGATCAAGTCGGTGCCACCGGCGTGGATGTCGAAGTCGTCCCCCAGGTAGCGGCGGGCCATGGCCGAGCACTCGATGTGCCATCCGGGCCGGCCCGGCCCCCACGGCGAGTCCCAGTAGGGCTCGCCCGGCTTGGCCCCCTTCCAGAGGGCGAAGTCGAGCGGGTCGTGCTTGGCCTCGTTCGGCTCGATGCGGGTGCCCGACCGCATCTCGTCGATGTCCCGGCCGGAGAGCTTCCCGTAGTCCTCGTCGGCACGCACCGAGAAGTAGACGTCGTCACCCGCCTGGTAGGCGGCGCCCTTCTCGATCAGCGTGGTGATCAGCTCGTGCATCTCGGGGATGTGCTCGGTGGCGCGGGGCTCCACGTCGGGGTCGAGCACCCCCAGCCGCCGGTAGGCGTCGCGGAAGCGCTCTTCCATCTTGCGGGCGAATGCGGCGACGTCCTCTCCCGCTTCGGCGGCCTTCTCGATGATCTTGTCCTCGATGTCGGTGACGTTGCGCACGAACGTCACGTCGTAGCCCCGCCACACGAGGTAGCGGCGGATGGCGTCGAACGCCACCGCCGAACGGCCGTGGCCGATGTGCGGCGGGCTCTGCACGGTCGGGCCACACACGTAGAAGCCGATCTTCCCCTCGTCGCGGGGCTCGAGGTCGACTAGGGCGCGGCCGAGCGTGCTGTAGAGCCGGATCATGGGTGTGATTGTACGGCCGGTTCCCTCAGTCCAAAGACCGGAGCACCGCCACGGCGACCGCGGCGATGCCCTCTTCCCTGCCGACGAAGCCCAGACCGTCGGTGCTGGTCGCCTTCACCGACACCGACTCGATCTCGATGACGCCGAGGCGGTCGGCGAGGTTGACGATCATCGCCTTGCGGTGGGGGGCGATGCGAACGCTCTCGGCGACCACGGTCACGTCGCAGCCGGCGACGTACCAGCCCGCCTCGTGGGCCGCCATGGCGGCGTGGCGGACCATCTGCATCGAGTCGGCCCCCTCCCAGGCGGGATCGTCCGAAGGGAAGTGCTCGCCGATGTCGCCGAGCCCGGCCGCCCCCAGCACGGCGTCGACGACGGCGTGGGCCACCACGTCACCGTCGGAAGTGGCGTGGACACCGCGGGTCTCGTCGACGACGACCCCGGCGAGACGCAACGGCGGCTCGGCAGCGAACCGGTGAGCGTCGTAGCCCCACCCGACCCGGACGTCGCTGCCGAGGTACACGGACGGAGCTCAGTCTCCGGCGGGCTCGACGACCGGCAGGGCCCGGTCGAGACGCTTGGTCGCCTCCTCCTCGTCGATCTGGAGGGAGAACGCCAGCTCGGAGATCAGGGTCATGCGGGCCTTCGACAGCATCCGCTTCAGCGCCGGGCTGATGCCCTTGGTCTGCTGGGCGTAGGTGAGGTCACGGACGACCTCGGCGACCTGGAAGATGTCGCCCGAGGTCATCTTCTCGTTGAGGACCTTGTACCAGCGGCTCCAGTTCGAGCCGGCCTCCTCGGGCGGCTCCTTGAGCGACTTGAGGACGTTGCGTGCCGCCGTCTTGGAGATCACCGGCCGGATGAGGTCCTCCATCGAGTCGACCGGCACCATCACCGTGAGCTGTTCGGTGGCGATGTCGAGGACGTAGTAGTCCCGCTTCTCGCCGTTGAACTCCTGTTTCACCTTCTTGGTGATGGTGGCGGCCCCGTGCTGGGGATGGACGACCTTGTCGCCTACGGAGAACTTCGGTTTCTTGGCAGCCATGGAGAACTGAGACGTCTTTCGAGGGGCTTTCCGGGGTGACGGAGTCTAACCGGACACCTCGGTCAATCGAGATCGGGTCAATCGAGATCGGGGTCCCAGGACTCGGCCGCCGCCAGCAGGCGATCGAAGAACGAGCGCAGCTGGTGGGCGCGGGCGGAGCCGATTCCCTCCACTTCCTCCAGCTGGTCGACGGATGCGTGGAGGAGGTCCTGGAAGTTGCGGAAGTGGTTGACCAGCTCCTCCCGCACGCTGTCGGGAAGCCGTCCCACCTTCGACAGCAGGCGGTAGCCGCGGGGGGTGGCGGTGTCGTCGAGCTCGTCGATTCCCACGGCCCTGCCCACCTTCGAAGGGTCGTCGAAGTCGGAGCCGTTCAGCGCCTCCAGGGCGTGGATGGCCTTTTCGACCGCGGACTCCCGCTTGGGCTTGATGTAGTCCATCAGCGTGACTTCGCGGATGTGCTCGACGCCGCGGACCATGTCGGCGAGCTGCACCCACATGAGGCCGCCTTCGTCGCCGAGGCTCACCGCCTCCTGTTCGATGGACACCCCCACCCGGCGCACCAGCTCGGCCCGCTGGAGCAGGGTTATCACGGGCCGGTAGGTGGCCAGGCCGGTGACCTCGAGCATGGTGAGACGATTCTCGGCGTCGTCGAGGCGCCGGCGCAGCCGGTCGAGGGTCTGCAGTTCCTGGTTGACGCGGGCGGCGACCTCGGTGGGACGGTCGAGCTGGACCTTCTGACCGTCGTAGTAGAGGGTCACGACCTTGCGCCCTTCGCTGACGGCCACCACGGGCTTCTTGGTCTGGATCGCCATCCGGTCGGCGGTGCGATGGCGGGCCCCGGTCTCGTCGGTGGGGATGGTCCCGTCGGGCACGAAGTGGACGTTGGCGTAGAGGATGCGCGTGAGGTCGTCGTCGAGGATGATCCCGCCGTCCATCTTGGCCAGCTCGGCGAGGCGGGCGGGGGTGAACAGCGCCCCGTCGAGCTTGAACCCGCCGGAGCTCGCCTCTTCCACCTCCGGGCTCCAGCCCAACACGATGAGGGCCCCCTTGTTGCCCTGGATCACCCTCTCCAATGCCTGCCGCATCGGGGTCCCAGGTGCGAGCCGCTCGAGAATCTCGTAGATCGAAGGCTCCTCAGCCACGATCCGCAGGCTATCAGGTCACACGGGATGTAGACCGCCGAGGAGGCCGGCATCGACGAGGGCGCCCCGCAGCCGGAGGTTGCCGCGTCCGTTGGGGGCGATGATCCGCTCCAGGCCGACCCTCTCGGCCTCCTCGCGGCGGCGGGAGTCGTAGGGGACCTTGCGCACCTCCCCGGCGAGGCCGACCTCTCCCCAGGCGGCGAGCGGACCCAGCGGCTTGTCGATCAGGGAAGAGGCGATGGCGAGAGCGACCGGCAGGTCACAGCCGGGCTCGGTCACCTTCCATCCGCCGACGACGTTGACGTAGACGTCGTGGGCGGCCGCCGAGACGCCGCCGTGGCGGGCGAGCACGGCGAGGATCTGGTGCACGCGGGCCACCTCCACTCCCCGCACCGACCTTCGCGGCTGGGGGTTCTGGGTGGGGTTGGTCAGCGCCTGGATCTCGACGAGGACCGACCGGCGGCCTTCCACCGCCGGGAAGGCGATCGTGCCGGGGACGCTCGACTCCCAGTCGGAGAGAAACGCCTTGGAGGGGTCCGCCACCTCGACGAGGCCGTCGGCGGTCATCTCGAAGACCCCGACCACGTGGGTGGCGCCGAAGCGGTTCTTGAGGCAGCGGAGGGCCCGCAGGCCGCGGTCGGGGTCGCCTTCCAGGTAGAGGACGACGTCGACCATGTGCTCCAGCAGCTTGGGGCCGGCGATGCCGCCGTCCTTGGTGACGTGACCGACGAGGATCGTGGCCACCCCGCGGTCCTTGGCGAAGCGGATGAGCCGGGCGGCACTCTCCCGGATCTGGGTGACACCGCCGGGCGACCCGGACGCGTCCTGGGTGAGCACCGTCTGGATCGAGTCGACGATCATCAGGTCGGGCGGGTCGTCGTCGGCCGCCGCCAGCACCCGGTCGACGTCGTCGTCGGCGACCAGCGCCACCCCCTCGCCGCCGATCCCCAGCCGGTCGGCCCGCATGGCGACCTGCTGGGCGGATTCCTCCGCCGACACGACCAGCGCCCGCCGACCCTGACGGCCCAGCTGGCCGGCCGCCTGGAGGAGGAGCGTCGACTTGCCGACCCCGGGCTCTCCCCCGAGGAGGACCACCGAGCCGCTGACCAGGCCCCCACCCAGCACCCGGTCGAGCTCACCGATGCCGACGGGCGCACGCGCCGCGTCGTCGGAGCGGACTTCGTCGAGGCGGATCTTCTTGGCAGCCGGCACCTTACGGCTGGTGCGTTGCGACGGGGCCGGCACCTCTTCGACCAGCGGCTCCTGGACGAGGCACTGGGGACAGAAGCCCATCCATTTCGCCGACCGGTTGCCGCAGTTCTCACAGACGAACGCCATGTGGGTCGATCGTAGGCAGGGGGTGTGACAGTCGTCAGCCGATGGACCGGCTCAGCTTCCCCGGCCCCCGTGCCGGAGCACCGCCCAGACGATGGCGACGACGACCAGGGCGAGGAGCAACACCCCTGCCACGACCGAGCCGACGGTCCATTGTTCGGCGGTGATGATCTGGGATTGCCCCACGACGTGGCAGAATACCCAGCGGAGCGGCAGTCACTTCACTGTTCCGTTCCTCCGCGGATTTTCGGAAGGAGTACCGTGGCAAGACACGTGTGCCCTAATTGCGGGGCCACCGTGACGGGCGACGAGCAGTTCTGCCCCACCTGCGGCGCCTACATGGGTTACGAGGAGGACCAGGGGTACGAGGACGACTACGAGCGATTCGAGCTCGGCTCCCCACCCCCGCCACCTTCGTACCGGGAGCCCGTCGTCTGCCCGTCCTGCGGCGCCCAGAACGCACCCACCAACCGCCACTGCGAAGAGTGTGGCGCCCGGCTGTCCCAGGGCCCGCTTCCCGCCGCTCCGAGGCCGGCCGTGCAGGCGACCGCCGGGGTGAGGGCGGTCATCGCCATCGGCGGCTTGCTGTTGGGGGTCATCGTCATAGCTCTGCTGTTCCAGCTGTTCAGCGGCGGCGACGAGGCGACCGCCACCAGCGTCGTCGCCTCCGAGACCACTTCGACGACGCTCCAGATAGTCGAGCCCGACGTCCTGGACCCCCTGGACGTCGAGTGCACCCCCGAAGGGCTGGGATCGTTCATCTGCGAGAACCTGATCTCCGGCTCCGATGCCCTCTACCAGGTCGACTGGGCCGACCTGGAAGAGCGCGGCGAGTCGGTGACCATCAGGATCGAGTTCCGGTCGGCGGTGGCCATCAACCGCATCAACTGGAGGAACATCTCCAACGACGACACCCGGTTCCGGCGCAACTTCCGGGCGCGGTCGCTGACGATCTCCTCCGACGACAGCCTGGCCGACGCCCAGATCGAGCTCCAGAACATCCCCGGGACCCAGCAGATCGACTTCAGCTCCCTCAGCACCCACCAGGTGACGATCACCATCAACACCGCCTGGCCCGCCGAAGTGGTCGATGGTCAGGTGTTCCGGGAGCTGGCGATCGACGAGATCGAGGTGATCGGGCGGCCCGCCACCACCGGGACCACCGGCACCACTGCCCCCGACGACACGACCGACACGACCGGCACCACCGACACCACGGTCGCCGAGGAGACCACGACTACCGGCGAGGGCTGAGCGCCCGGCCCCTCGTCTTACCGGCGAGGTCGACCACCGAAGGAGTGAGCCTGTGGCTCACTCCTTCACGTATGGCTGGCCGTCGGCGGCGGGCGGGCGGGCGCGCCCCACCACCCCGGCGACGACGATGATCGTCACCAGGTACGGCGCCATCAGCAGGAAGTCGGAGGGGATGCCGACGTCGAGGATGCCGAGCCGCACCTGCAGCGAGTCGGCGAAACCGAAGACCAAGGCGGCCGCCAGCGCCCCGACGGGATGCCAACGCCCGAAGATCATCGCCGCCAGGCCGATGAAGCCGCGGCCGGCTGTCATGTTCTCGTTGAATGCCCCCACCGATCCCAGCGTGAAGTAGGCGCCGCCGAAGCCGGCCACGAGCCCTCCGAGGAGGACGTTGAGGTAGCGCATCCGGTACACGTTGACGCCGAGGGTGTCGGCTGCCTTGGGATGCTCGCCCACCGCCCGGGCACGGAGGCCCCAGCGGGTGCGGAAGAGCCCGTAGGCGGTGAGGGCGACGCTGATCCACAGGGCATATACGAAGATGTTCTGGTTGAACAGGATGGGGCCGATCACGGGGATGTCCGCCAGCAGGGGGATGCGGAACGCTTGGAGCACCCCGGGGCGGTTGAAGCGGTCCGGGTTCTCCACCAGGATCTGGGAGCTGAGGAAGGACGTGAGGCCGAGGGCGAAGATGTTGATCACGACCCCGGCGATGATCTGGTCCACGCGGTAGCGGATCGCCAGCACGGCCAGCCCCAGGGCCAGCACCCCACCGGAGAGAGTGGCGGCCAGCAACCCCACCCACGGGTTGGTGACGGTCCCCACCAGCGCCGACATGAAAGCGCCCGTGAGCAGCATCCCCTCGATGCCGATGTTGATGACCGCGACCCGCTCGCACAGCACGCCGGAGAGTGCGCCGAAAGCGATCGGCGTGGCCGCCGAGACCGTGGTGCGGAGCATGCCCAGCAGGCTGAACGACGACCCGGCCGCCGCCCACGCCAGGAAAGCGAAGGCAAACAGGACCAGGGCGATGGACAGGACCAGGTTCGACTTCCTGCCGATCCCCCGGGTCAGGTGGATGACGGCCAGGAAGGCGAAGATCGCCGACACCACCCACGAGAAGCCGGCGGCGGAGAAGGTGAGGTCGATGTCCTGGCCCGCCTCTCCCAGCCGGAACGTGGCGTCGCCTTCCGACCCCATGGCGAAGAAGAACGCCACGATGGCGGCGAGGATCAGATAGACCACGCCGAGGATCCGTTCCCGTTTGACCTCGGCGGGAACCCGTACCAGTTCGGCGGGAACGTCGACTGTCGTCATGCCGACCACCCTCTGGTGAGCTGTCCGGCGCCCTCCCCTGCCCGGACCCTGTACAGGGCCCGGACCAGAGCGGGGGCGGCGATGAACACGATGATCAGAGCCTGCACGACCGTGATCAGGTCGATGCCGACGCCGCTTCGCACCTGCATCACCTGGCCGCCGGCGCGGAGAGCGCCGAACAACAGGCCGGCCAGGACCACCCCGCCGGGGTGCGAGCGGCCGAGCAGGGCGAGGGCGATGGCGTCGAAGCCGATCCCGGACGTGAACCCCGGCGAGACGCTGTAGAGGACCCCCAGGGTCTGGTTGGCCCCGGCCAGCCCGCCGAGCCCGCCGGCGATCGCCATCACCAGCACGGTGGTGGCGGTGACGCTCATGCCGGCGTAAGCGGCGGCGCTGGGGTTCGACCCGACGGCCCGGAACTCGAATCCGATCGTGGACCGGAACAGGAGCCACCAGATCCCCCACGCCAGGAGCAGGGCGAGGATGAAGCCTCCGTGGAGGCGGAGAGACGGCGTGATCCAGTCGAGGAGCTGCGGCAGTCTCGCCGAGGGCAGCACGTCCTTGCTGATGGGGTCGAACCGCCCTTCTCGGATGATCGCCGGCTGCTTCAGCAGGTAGTCGATCAGCCGGTAGGCGATGAAGTTGAGCATGATCGTCGTGATGACTTCGTGGGCGCCGGTCTGGGCCCGCAGCCAGCCGGGGATGCCACCCCAGATCGCCCCGCCGATGAACCCGGCGAGTATCGCCAGGGGGAGGTGGATCACGAGCGGCAGCCCGCTGAGCGCGAACCCGGCGAAGACGGCCGCCATGCCGCCGACGGTCATCTGGCCTTCCACGCCGATGTTGAACAGGCCTGCCCGGAAGCCCAGCGCCACCGACAGGCCGGCGATGATCAGAGGGGTGGCGGCGGTCAGCGTCTCGGAGATGGCGGAGATGCCGACGAACGCGCCCCGGAACAGCGCCACGTAGGCGGGGACGACGTCGTCGGGGCCCTCGGTCAGGACGATGATGAGGGCGCCGATCACCAGCGCCGTGAACACGGCGAGCAGAGGCACCAGGACGACCGACCGCCAGTCGATGTGGGACGGGGCGATGCGCTCCATCAGCGGCCCTCGAGGCCGAGGACCGCGACCGGCTATGTCGACGTCGTCGGTGGTGGGGATTTGTTCTTCTTGGGTCATGCCACCTGTCCTGCCATGTAGAGGCCCAGTTCCGCGGGCGTGGTCTCGGCCGGGGTGGTCTCGGCGACGATCCTGCCGCGGTACATGACGAGGATCCGGTCCGAAAGCGCCAGGATCTCGTCGAGCTCGGACGAGACGATGAGCACGGCAGATCCCTCGTCGCGTTCTTCGACGATCCGGCGGTGGATGTACTCGATCGAGCCGACGTCCACGCCCCGGGTCGGCTGCGAGGCGACGATGAGGGCGGTGTCGCGGGCGAACTCACGGGCGACGATGAGCTTCTGCTGGTTGCCGCCCGAGAGATGGGAGGCGAGGACGTCCACCGACGGGGTGCGCACGTCGTACTGGCGGATCAGCTCCTCGGCGTGGTCGCGGGCGGCGTCCCAGTCCATCACGATGCCCCGGCTGTAGGGCTCCTGGTAGTACGAGTCGAGGACCAGGTTCTCGGTCAGGTCGAAGTCGAGCACCAGCCCGTCGTTCTGGCGGTCCTCGGGGACGTGCGACATCCCCAGGCGGTGCCGCTCCCGGGGGGTGGCGCGGGTTATGTCGCGGCCGTTCAGCGTGATGTGGCCGGCGAGAGGGATCACCAGGCCGGTGATCGCCTCGACCAGCTCGGTCTGGCCGTTGCCCTGCACCCCGGCGATGCCGACGATCTCACCGGCGCGGACCGTGAACGAGACACCGTCGACGGCACGGTGGTTGCGGGCATCGGTGACGACCAGGTCGGACACCTCGAGGACCGGATCGCCCGGGTCGGCGGGGCTCTTCTCGACGACGAGCTCCACCGGCCGCCCGACCATCATCTCGGCCAGCTCCCCGGGGGTGACCTCCCCCGGAATGGCCTCGCCGACGACCTTTCCCCGGCGGAGGACGCAGATGCGGTCGGCGATCTCGAGCATCTCCCCCAGCTTGTGGGTGATGAACACGATGCCTTTGCCGGCTTCCTTGAGGCCGCGGACGATCTCGAAGAACTCCTCCACCTCCTGGGGCGTGAGCACCGCGGTGGGCTCATCGAAGACGATGATCTCCGCTTCCCGGAACAGGACCTTGATGATCTCGACCCGCTGCTGGATGCCGACCGGAAGGTCCTCGATGACGGCGTCGGGGTCGACCTCGAGCCCGTAACGGGACGAGATCTCCCTCACCTCGCGGCGGGCCTCCTGCATGTCGATGCGACCGAGGGCGCCGGTGGGCTCGTTGCCGAGCACGACGTTCTCGGTCACGGTGAACACGGGCACCAGCATGAAGTGCTGATGCACCATCCCGATCCCTGCTGCAATGGCATCACCGGGGCCCTCGAAGTGGACCTCCTCACCGTCGATGAGGACCTGTCCTTCGTCGGCCGAGTACAACCCGTAGAGGATGTTCATCAGGGTCGTCTTGCCGGCGCCGTTCTCGCCCAGCAGCCCCAGTATCTCGCCCGACTCGATGGTCAGGTCGACTCCATCGTTGGCGACGACCCCCGGGAACCGTTTGGTGATGCCCCTAAGTTCGAGTCTCAGCGGATGCCTCCGGACATGGCGCTCGGAGCATAACGTCGTCGAAAGTTGCCCACCACTCAAGGGTCTTTGGTCGGAAACCAACGAGGTCGGCGGTTCAGGAATGGAAACGGCCCCGCCGGAGCGGGGCCGTTTCTGCTCTCCGGATCTCGGCCGGATCAGTTCTCGGCCATGTCCCGGGCGTTGAGGGTGCCGTCGGCGAGCTGCTGGCGCAGCTGCTCCACCTCGTCGACCAGGGCCTGGTCGACGCTGGAGGCGATGGTGCCGAGGCCCACGCCGTCTTCGGCGATCGTGAACACCCGGGTGCCGCCCTCGAAGTTGCCTTCGGCGACGTCCTTGATGACCGTGTAGGCGGCCACGTCCAGACCCTTCAGCACGGAGGTCAGGATGACATCGGCGTACTGGGGCATGGTCTGGGTCCAGTCGGCGTCGACACCGACCACCCACAGGTTGCCGATCTCGGCGGCGAGGGCGGCGGTCCCTTCACCGACCGGGCCGGCCACCGGCAGGATCACGTCGGCGCCTTCCTCGACGAAGGCCTGGCTGACGTTGCGGCCGTTGTCGAGGTTCTCGAAGTCACCGGTGAACGTGCCGGTCTGCTCCTCGGGGTTCCAGCCGAGGACCTGGACGTCGGTGCCGTTCTGCTGGTTGTAGTAGCGGGCACCGTAGACGAAGCCGTCCATGAAGTCGGTCACGGCTCCGGGGAGCTGGATGCCGCCGTAGGTGGCGATGACGCCGGTCTCGCTGACACCGGCCGCCAGGTACCCGGCCAGGAAGGCGGCGTCCACCGTGTTGAACACGGCACCGACCACGTTCGGGATGTCCTCTTCGTAGGCGAAGTCGAGGATCTCGAAGTACTGATCGGGGTTGGCCTCGGCTGCGGCGGCGGTGGCGTCGCCGAGCAGGAAGCCGACCGTGATGATCAGGTCACAACCCTCCTGGATCCAGGAGTTGATGTTGGTCTCGTAGTCGGTGGCCGACGTCGACTCCAGGTAGTCGGAGTCCTCGGTGGCGTAGCCGTCGGCGATGGCGTCCTGGACACCCTTCCAGGCCGTCTGGTTGAAGGACCGGTCGTCGATACCGCCGGTGTCGGTCACCTGGCAGGCCCGGATCGGGGTCACGTCGGCGGTGGGCTCTTCGCCCTCGGTGGTGTCGGGCGTGGTGCCCTCCGTGGTGTCGGGCGTGGCCTCGGTGGTATCCGGAGTGGTGGCCACCGTGGTCTCGGCAGCTTGGGTGGTCTCGGCGGGCTCTTCGCCCCCACCGCAGGCGGCGAGCACCATGGCCAGCGCCGCTAGCAACGCGACTAACCGCGTGTACTTTCTCACGTTGTCATCCTCCATTTGGGTCGTAGCGGACGGAGATGCCTCCTCCCGCCGCCAGGCATGGTAGTGATCACGGAGCCTGCTCGGGAAAGATGGACGGTACGCCCCGAACGGTATAGATCAGCGGAATCGACGCAAGGGCCACAAGACCCTTCACCACGACGTTGACCCAGAAGATCGACCAGGCCAGGTCGGAGGGGAACACACCGGCGGCGACGGCCACGCCCACGAAGATCGCCGAGTCGACGGGCACCGCCACCGCGTTGGACGACAGGACCCGTCCCCACTGATGACGCTGTCCCATCCGGCGCACCCACGCCGAGTACACCTCGGTGTCGATCAGCTCCGACACCACCTCGGCGAGGATCGACGCCACGACGATCCCCCACACCGGAGCCAGCACGTCGCCGAAGTGGACGGTCTGGGGGGCGGTGTCGGCGGCCGGCAGCCGGGAGGCGACGAGGAACAGCAGCGCCATGCCCAGGTTGACGACGGCGGCGGTGACGATCAGCACCCGGGCGGCGGTCTTCCCCGCCACCTTGTGGACGAGGTCGCGGAGCGTGAACGTCAGCGGGTAGACCAGGGTCCCGGCGTCGACGGCGAAGCCGGCCAGCTCGACGATGCGCAGGGAGGCGACGTCGGACAGGACCTGTGCGGCGACGTAGCTGCTCGCCACCACGAGCAGGACGGTGAGGACCCGGGGGCGGTCGAGGGAGGTGACCATGACGGATCGAGTCAACCGCCCCCACGCCCCCGCGTGCAAGCCCGGGATCCGTTTTGTGGTCCGGAAACGACGACGCGACGGTCTGACCCGGCCCACAAAACGGGGTCAGACCGTCGCCGACCGGGTGGGGAGGCGGACCAGGCCGCCCGCCACGACGCCGACTATCGGCAAGGTGAGGATGAAGCCGTTGAGCCCGTCGGGGTCGGCGATGCCGATCGCCGCCAGCATGCCGAGCCCGGCACACACCCCGACGACCGCCAGCACCGGCCTCCACGCCGGCGGGGCCGGACGCGGATCCGGTGCCGGCCGCTCGAAGCGCCCCATGAGGGCGACGAGGGCCATGGTCACCAGCCCGACGACGAGGAACCACACCGGTCGCGAGAGCCACCACGCCGCCGACAGCGGCTCGACGCCGAGGCCGAGCCCTCCGGTGAGGAGCGACAGGCCGATGACGATCACCATGGCGGTCAGATGCCACAGATACAGGGTCATGATCTGGGCGTTGATCGCCACCACGCCCAGCCACGCCCGGGGACGATCAAGCCAGCGGCGCAGCGGCTGCTCGAAGGCGAGCACCAGCCCCGCCTGGAACAACCCCAGGAACGCCAGGGTGACGCGGGGCGGGTACGAGTTGGAGACCTCGGCGGTGTCGAGGCCGACCATCGCCACCGGGTACGGCCCGGCGGTGACGAGGAGGATCGTGGCGGCGAGCCCGATCGCCGCCAGCAGCAGTCGCTTGCCCACCCCGCCCAGTCGGCCGTCGAGCCAGGCGTAACCGAGTTGGTGGACACTCCCCCACACGAACACGTAGTTCAGGAAGCCGACCGGCACGAGATCGAACCCGAGCGACCCCACGTCCGCCAGCGCCGCCAGTGCCACCCCGGCGACGATCGACCACCATCCGGTCCGTTCCCACAGCCACAGGGCCGCCGGCGCCAGGGTGACGGTCACGACGTAGGCGGCCAGGAACCAGGTGGGCACCAGGGCCACCTGGGATGCGAGCTGCAGCATCCGCCAGTCGAGCCCGAGGCGAAGGCCGATCCACCCGCCGAGCGTCCACACGACGAGCAGCGGCAGCACCGGGATGATCAGCCGCCGGATTCGGCTGCGGAGCCACCCGCCGTAGGTCTCGCCCCGCGCCCGGTACGAACGCCACGACACCCCGTTGGCGAACCCTCCCACCACGAAGAAGATCGGCATCACCTGCAGCAGCCACGTGGCGGGATGGGTCCACGCCGCCATCTCCAGCAGGTGGCCGGTCACGAGCTCGCCGTCGACCACCTTGATCGCCGCCATCAGCCAATGCCCGAACACGACGACGAGGATGGACGCCGCCCGCAGGGCGTCCACGGCGCGATTCCGTTCTGGCGGGGTGCGCTCCGCCAGGGAGCGCATGGCGTCGAGCAGACCCATCGTTCGCCGAACCGTAATCGGCTGACGAGGCGAGTCAGCTGATCAGCTCGTTGGCGCGGGGCTCTGGCGGCGTGGGGATGGGCAGCGGCAGCTGTTCGGTGAGCCCGCCCCATTCCCAGTGCCACGGCTCCTGCGTGGCGCGGCCGCAGCGGGCCCAGCCGGGATGGACCCAGCCGAATCGCGACCCGTTCTCCTGGAGCCACCGGAAGGCGGCATCACCGCAGGACAGGGCCCGGCGTCCGTTGCCGAAGTCGATCGCCCGGCCCCAGCCGTGGTTGGAACGCCCCGGGCGGGCGATCGGCGGCCCAGAGCAGGACCGGCTCTTCTTCACCTCGACGACGGTCTCCTCGCCGGTATCGGGGTCGACCTTCTTGATCTCCTCTTCCACCACCGGGCAGCGACGCTCGTAGGCGGACC
This sequence comes from Acidimicrobiia bacterium, assembly GCA_017577575.1. Taxonomy (GTDB): domain Bacteria; phylum Actinomycetota; class Acidimicrobiia; order Spongiisociales; family ZC4RG35; genus ZC4RG17. The sequence continues at coordinate 105,625 of PKRG01000002.1, forward strand.
GCTGGGCGTCGAGGGTGCGATAGCACTCGTGGGGAACGAGGGTGACGCCGTCCTTTCTCGCCTGCTCCAGGAGGAGCGACAGGGTGTAGGCGGCGTCGCGTTCGAGGACACATCCCTCCACTTCGAGCAGGCGCGTGCTGGGCATCTTCCCGTTCTGATAGCCCTCCCGCCTGAGATCGTCGACCAGCGCCTCGTTCGTGATCGGGCCATACGACTCGTCCCCGACGGCGGCGTGCACCGGCAGGGCGATCGAAGCGAGCAAGACCACGACCCCCACGAGTTTGGACATATGCAAGACCCGGACTCCCTGACTGATTATGCAGACCCAACATCGGCGTGAGAAGACGGTTGCTTGAGTCGCACCGACAGGACTAGCCCGGGAAAGAGAGAGGCCACGCACTGTCGACGGTGCGTGGCCTCTCTACTCCTGTCGACTCCTCCCGGAGCCGGGGCTCAGGAGCCTTCCTGGCCCACCATCTCGACTTCGGCCGATCCCTTGGCCGGGAAGGACTCGAAGGTGAGCTCTCCGGCCTCCTCGTCGACACCGACGAGGATCGTGCTGTTGGGCGGGAACTCGCCGAGCAGCACCCGCTCGGACAGCGGGTCCTCCAGGTAACGCTGGATCGCCCGCCGCAGCGGTCTCGCCCCCAGCTCGGGCTCGTAGCCGCGGGTGCCGAGGAACTCCTTGGCGTCGTCGGTGAGCACCAGGTCGAGCTGCTGGCTGGCGAGCTGCTCGCGGACCCGGTTGAGGAGCAGGTCCACGATCTGCTTCAGCTCCTCCATGCCCAGCTCGTGGAAGACGATGACCTCGTCGAGACGGTTGAGGAACTCGGGCCGGAAGTGCTTCTTCAGCTCCTCGGTCACCTTCTCCTTCATCCGCTCGTAGGTCACCGTCTCGTCCCCGACCTGGAACCCGACGGACTTCTTGCGGAGGTCCCGGGTGCCCAGGTTGGAGGTCATGATGATGACCGTGTTCTTGAAGTCCACGGAGCGACCCTGGGCGTCGGTGAGCCGCCCCTCCTCCAGGATCTGGAGGAGAGTGTTGAACACGTCCGGGTGGGCCTTCTCGATCTCGTCGAACAGCACCACCGAGAACGGCTTGCGACGCACCGCTTCGGTGAGCTGGCCACCTTCGTCGTAGCCGACGTAGCCCGGAGGCGAGCCGACCAGACGGCTGACCGTGTGCTTCTCCATGTACTCGGACATGTCGAGCTGGATCAGCGCGTCGTCGTGGCCGAACAGGAAGTTGGCCAGCGCCTTGGCGGTCTCGGTCTTCCCCACGCCGGACGGGCCGAGGAAGATGAACGAGCCGGCCGGACGCCGCGGGTCCTTGAGGCCCGCACGGGTGCGCCGGATCGCCCGCGACACGGCGGCGATGGCGTCGTGCTGGCCGATGATCCGCTTGTGCAGCTCCTCTTCCATGTTGAGCAGCCGCGCCGACTCCTCTTCGGTCAGCCGGTGCACGGGGATGCCGGTCCACTGGGCGAGGACCTCGGCGATCTCCTCTTCGTCGATCACCCATTCGGACTTCTCGCCGCCGGCGGCCAGCGCCTGCTCGGCCGCGGACCGCTCCTCCAGCAGCAGCCGCTCCTCGTCGCGGAGCTGGGCGGCCCGCTCGAACTGCTCGGCGGCGATGGCGTCGGCCTTCTTGCGCCGGACCTCGGCGAGCTTGCGGTCGATCTCGCCGATCTGCGGGTTGTTGGTGGTCCGGTAGATCCGCATCCGCGACCCGGCCTCGTCGATGAGGTCGATCGCCTTGTCGGGCAGGTACCGGTCGGAGATGTAGCGGTCGGCCAGGTTGGCGGCCGACACGATCGCCTTCTCGGTGAACCGCACGGAATGGTGCTCTTCGTAGCGGTCCTTCAGGCCCATGAGGATCTTGACCGTGTCGGACACCGACGGCTCACCCACCTGGATCGGCTGGAAGCGCCGCTCTAGCGCCGAGTCCTTCTCGAGGTACTTGCGGTACTCCTCGAGCGTGGTGGCGCCGACGGTCTGCAGCTCTCCCCGGGCCAGCATCGGCTTGAGGATCGAGGCGGCGTCGATCGCCCCCTCGGCGGCGCCGGCGCCGACCAGGGTGTGGATCTCGTCGATGAACAGGATGATGTCGCCGCGGGTGCCGATCTCCTTCAGCACCTTTTTGAGGCGCTCCTCGAAGTCACCGCGGTAGCGGGACCCGGCGACCAGTGCCCCGAGGTCGAGCGTGTACAGCTGCTTGCCCTGGAGGGTCTCGGGCACCTCGTTGGCGACGATCTTCTGGGCGAGGCCCTCGACGATGGCGGTCTTGCCGACGCCGGGCTCACCGATCAACACCGGGTTGTTCTTGGTGCGCCGCGACAGCACCTGCATGACCCGCTCGATCTCCTTCGTCCGGCCGATGACCGGGTCGAGCTTTCCTTCGCGGGCCATCTGGGTGAGGTTGCGGCCGAACTGGTCGAGGACGGTCGAGCCGGTGGAGGTCGACTCGCGAGCGCCCGAGCCGGCGGGCGAGCCGGCCGAGCTGGACGGCTGGTCCTCGGTGGTGCCAGGTCCGGACAGGAGCTGGATCACCGACTGGCGCACCTTCTGGAGCTCGGCGCCGAGCTGCTGGAGCACCTGGGCGGCGACACCCTCGCCCTCGCGGATGAGGCCCAACAGGATGTGCTCGGTGCCGATGTAGTTGTGGCCGAGCTGCAGCGCTTCCCGCAGGCTCAGCTCGAGGACCTTCTTCGCCCGGGGCGTGAACGGGATGTGGCCGGTCGGCGACTGCTGACCGGGGCCGATGATCTTGACGACCTCATCGCGCACAGAATCGAGGCCGATTCCCAGCGATTCGAGAGCTTTGGCGGCGATGCCTTCCCCCTCGTTCAGCAGGCCGAGAAGAATGTGCTCGGTGCCGATGTAGTTGTGGTTGAGCGATCGAGCCTCTTCCTGCGCCAAGACGACGACCCGGCGGGCTCGGTCGGTGAATCTCTCGAACAAATCAAGCCTCCCTGGCAGAGGTCGGAACCATATTGTACCTGGCCCGTGTCATACGACTACGGCACTCGCTCGCAGCCGCCGCGGTCGTTTCGATCTCTTCGGTCATCCTTCTCGTCATTCAACCAATCGGCACGCGCAAACCTTCCCCTGAGGGGATGATTCCCGAATCGGGCCGAAGTGCTCCCTCTCCCGCCGGGCGGATACGATGGTCCGGGCATGGAAGACCTACGCCAGCTGATCACCGACGATTCGGTCTGGGACGACCTCGAACGAATCGAGAAGCTCCTCCTCGAAGCCGCCTCCTCCGAGGACGACTACCTGACCAAGATCGCCCAGCACCTGCTCCTGGCCGGGGGGAAGCGGTTCCGTCCCCTGCTGGCGTTGCTCTCGTCCCGCTTCGGCCCTGCCCGTGACGACCGGCGCCTCCACGCCGCGGTGGCGGTGGAGCTGATCCACGTGGGGAGCCTGTACCACGACGACGTGATCGACGAGGCCGACACCCGCCGCGGCGCCCCCTCGGTGAACGCCAACTGGTCGAACACCGTGGCGATCCTCGCCGGGGACTTCCTGATGGCACGCGCTTCGGAGGTCGCCGCCACCCACCTGTCCCAGGAGTCGGTCCGCCTGCTGGCCGCCACGTACGCCGAGCTGGTCGAAGGCCAGACCCGGGAGCTGCAGCTGCAGGACAGCCTCGGCCATTCGATCGACGCCTACGAGCGGGTGATCGCCGGCAAAACCGCCTCTCTGATCCGCACCTCGGCCCGGCTGGGGGCGATGGCCGCCGACGCCGATGCGGCGACGGTCGACGCCCTCTCCACCTGGTCGTGGGAGTTGGGGATGGTCTTCCAGATCGTCGACGACGCCTTGGATCTCGTCGCCACGGAGGAAGCCCTCGGCAAGCCCGCCGGGTCGGACATCCGGGAGGGCACCTTCACCCGGGCAGTGCTCGAAGCGGTCCAAGGGCCCGATGGCGATCGCATCCGCGCCCTGCTCGACCGGCCCCGTCCGTATCCCGACGAGGCCGTCGAGGAGGTGATCAGGCTGGTGCGGGAAGGCGGCTACGTCGACCGGACGCTCGAGGCGGCGATGCAGCGGGTCCGGGTGGCGACGGACGCCCTGGGCGTGCTCCCCGCCTCCCCGACCCGGGAGATCCTCGCCACCTTGGGCGAATACCTCGTGGCGAGGGTCGACGCCGCCCGGGCGTACTGATCAGTTCTCGGCGCGCAGCGTCGGGAAGAGGATCACTTCCCGGATGTGTGAGCGGTCGGTGAGCAGCATCACCAGCCGGTCCACGCCGATGCCGAGCCCTCCGGTCGGGGGCATCCCGTACTCGAGGGCCATGATGAAGTCCTCGTCGATCGGGTGCGCTTCCTCGTCGCCGGCGGCCCGGGCCGCCGCCTGAGCCTCGAAACGGCGGCGCTGGTCGATCGGGTCGTTGAGCTCGGTGAAGGCGTTGGCGTACTCGGACCCGGCGATGTACAGCTCGAAGCGGTCGGTGAGCCGGGGATCTTCCCGGTTGCGCGCCGCCAGCGGCGACACCTCGGTCGGGTAGTGGGTGACGAAGGTCGGCTCCCACAGCCTCTCCTCCCCGACCTCCTCGAACAGCTCGAAGACCAGCTTGCCGGGGCCCCAGTCGTCCTGGGGCTCGACGCCGAAACGGGTGACGAGCTGGCGCAGGTCGGGGCGGTCCAGGGTCACCTCTTCTCCGACCGCCTCCGACACGACGTCCAGCAGCCTGACCCGCCGGTACGGCGGGGTCAGGTCGATGGTGCGTCCCTGGTAGGTGATCTTCGTGGTCCCGAGGGTCTCTTCGGCCACGGCCGAGATCACCTCCTCGACCAGTCGCATGATGTCTTCGTAGTCGGCGAACGCCTCGTAGGACTCGAGCATCGTGAACTCGGGGTTGTGGGTGGCGTCGATCCCCTCGTTGCGGAAGATGCGGCCGATCTCGAAGACCTTCTCGATGCCGCCCACGATGAGCCGCTTCAGGTACAGCTCGGTGGCGATGCGCAGGTACATGTCCTGGTCGAGGGCGTTGTGGTGGGTGCGGAACGGACGGGCGTTGGCGCCGGTCGCCTGAGAGAGCAGCACCGGCGTCTCGACTTCCACGTAGCCTCTCGCCTCGAACTGGCGGCGGAGCTCGGAGACGATCTTCGCCCGGGTCAGCGCCACCCAGCGGGACTCGGGGTTGGCGATCAGGTCGAGGTAGCGGCGGCGGGAGCGGGCCTCGACGTCGGTGAGGCCGTGCCACTTGTCGGGCAGGGGGCGCAGCGACTTCTGGAGGATGGTGATCTCGCCCGGCCGCACGGAAAGCTCGCCCTTCTTGGTGGTCATCACCACGCCCCGAGCGCCGACCCAGTCGCCGAGGTCGATCATCTCGGCCCGCCGGAAGGCGTCCTCGCCAATCAGGCCCTTGTCCACGAACAGCTGGATGGTGCCGCTCATGTCCTGCACCGTGAAAAAGAGGAGCTTGCCGAACGAGCGGCGGAGCATCACCCGGCCCGCCACCGACACCTCTTCGTCGGTGACTGTCCCCGGCTCCAGGCCGGCATAGGCGGCGTGGATGTCGGCGGCCATGTGGGTCCGCTCGTAGCGGGTGGGCAGGCCTTCGGCGAGCAGCTCCTGGTACTGCTCGAGCCGGCCGGCCATCAAGGGGTCGACGGGGAATTCGAGATCGTCTGTCACGGCACCGTCCCTGCGGCTTCGCCGGCCGCTTCCACGTCGTCGGCGATCGCCTTCTCCTTGCGGGCTATGGACAACACCACGACCGCACCGGCCACCCCCAGGAGCACCGGACCCCATGTCTCGCCGGCAGGAAGCGAGAGGCTGGTTCCGTTGGTGCCTTCGGGCCACGGCCACAGCACCCGCAGGGAACCGACCATCACCCCCACCATGGCAGCGAGGACCGCGTCGTGGTAGCGGTCGAGGAGGAAGTTGAGGAGGGTCGAGAACGAGGCGAGGCCGATCACACAGCCCAGGGCGAAGACCAGCACCGCCGCCACCCGGCGGTCGTTGACGGCGCCGAGCACGGGGGCGTACATGCCCATCATCAGGAGCATGAAGGACCCCGAGATGCCGGGCAGGATCATGGCGCAGATGGCGACGGCCCCCGCCCCGAAGAAGGCCCACAACGGAGGGTCGACGACGGTCCCGCCCCGGAGGCCGAGAAACCAGAACGTGACTACGGCGGCGATGACCAGCACCCCCCAGGCCAGCGGTCTGCGCCGCTCCACCAGCCTCCAGGCGACGAAGATCGACCCGGTGACCAGGCCGAAGAACAGACCGGCCATGTGGAGTGGGTAGTCGGCCAGCAGACGCTCGATGAGATGGGAGAGGGCGAAGACCGCCGTGACGACACCGACCAGCAGCGGAGCGATGAACCGCCACTCGACTTCCTTCATCCTCGCCCCGAAACCCGACAGGTCGAATCTGGCGAGCGATCCCAGCGCCCCTGCGCCGCGGCGGATCGATACGATCAGCCGCTCGTAGACGCCGAGGACCAGCGCGATCGTCCCCCCCGACACGCCGGGGATGAGGTCAGCGATGCCCATGGCGAAGCCGCGCAGGAAATGGGAGACGGGGGATTGCACGGGGCATGAGTGTATCCAGAGGGGACGATCCGCCTATACACGACCATGGGGCACAGGTGACGAAGTACGACATCAAGAAGGACCCGAAGTACCCCTACGGCAAGAAGAACAGGACCTGGGAGCTGGTCGAGGTACCCATCCAGCGGTTCATCGCCATCGAGGGGCACGGAGACCCCAACACCAGCCGGCGCTACGTCGAAGCGGTCGAAGCGCTGTATCCGGTCGCCTACGCCATCAAGGCCGCCAGCAAGCGGGAACTGGGCCGGGATTTCGTGGTCGGCCCCCTGGAAGGGCTCTGGTGGGCCGACGACCCGACGGTGTTCGTCACCCGCCAGAAGGAGGCGTGGTCGTGGAGGCTGCTGATCGCCCAGCCGGAGTGGGTCGACGACGACACGATCGAACGGGCCCGGGAGACGGCGGCGGCGAAGCGGGGCGCCCCCGCCATCGCCGACGTGCATCCCTACGTCCTCGAGGAGGGGCTGTGCGCCCAGATGCTCCACGTTGGCTCCTACGACGACGAGGGCCCGGCGCTGGAGGAGCTCCACAGCCGATTCGTGCCCGACAACGGGCTGGAAATGGCGGGTCTCCACCACGAGATCTACCTGAGCGACGCCCGCCGCACGGACCCGTCGAAGCTGCGGACGATCCTCCGCCAGCCGGTCCGCCGGGTGGCGTCCTAGCGGTTCCTCTCCCAGGCGACCCTCAACCCCCGCAGCGTGAGGTTCTCGTCGAGGCGGATGTCGTGGCGGCAGTGGGAGACGACCACGTCGGCCAAGCCTCCGGTGGCGACGATCGGGACCTCGGCGGCGTCCACCTCGGCCAGGATCCGCTCCAGGAGGCCGTCCACCAGACCGGCGTACCCGTAGACCAGGCCTGACTGGATCGCCTCCACCGTGCTCCGGCCGACCGCACGCGCCGGGGCGGCGACGTCCACCCGGCGCAGGGCGGCGGTGGCGTTCACCAATGCGTCGGCGGCGACCTGGATGCCGGGGGCGATCGCCCCGCCCCGGTAGTCGCCGTCGGGCCCCACGAGGTCGACGGTGGTGGCCGTCCCGAAGTCGACGGTGATGACGGGCGCCCCGTAGGCGGCGATCGCTCCCAGGGCGTTGACGATGCGGTCGGCTCCCACCTCACGGGGGTTGTCGACCCGCAACGGCATGCCGGTGCGAGTCCCGGGCCCGACCACCACGGGCTCGTGTCCGGTGAGGCGCCGCAGCGCCGTCCGCAGGGCCACCGTCGCCGCCGGGACCACCGACGACATCGCCGCCCCGTGGAACCCGTCGCCGACCGCGCCGAGCAACGACCGCAGGAACAGCTCCCATTCGTCGGCCGTGCGGCTCGCCTGGGTGGAGAGGCGCCACGTGTGGGGCCCGTCGCCGTCGTCGACCCCGACGACGGTCTGGGTGTTGCCCACGTCGACCAGCAGCAGCTTCATCTCGAATACAGGAGGGACGGACGGTCCAGCCGGATGCCGAGGTCGGGCACGAACATCTCGCCGACCAGGTCGATCGGCAGGTTGTCGATGAGGCGGACGTCGCCGACCCGGCCGGCCACGGCGAGGAAGGCGGGGCGGTCGAGACGCTCCAGGGGACGGGCATCGTGTTGTGAGGCCAGCGTCACGTAGTCGACCGAGTCGAGCGCCAGGTTGCGGCGCACCGCCTCTACGAGGACCGAGGCGCTCCTCTCCCCCGCCTCGACGGCTTCGGCGGCAACGGTCAGGCCGCGGCTGATCGACAGCGCCGCCTCCCGGTCGGCGACGAACAGGTTCCGCGACGACAGGGCGAGGCCGTCGGCTTCCCGGACGGTGGGGCATCCCACCACCTCGCCGGGGAACGAGAGGTCGCGGTGCATCGTGCGCACGACGATCAGCTGCTGGTGGTCCTTGCGGCCGAAGAACGACTGGTCGGGGCGCAAGGCGGCGAACAGTTTCGCCACGACGGTGGCGACACCCTGGAAGTGCCCCGGCCGGTGGAGGCCCTCCATCGTCTCGGTGACCCCCCGCACCTCGACGGTGGTCACCGGCTCCACCGGGTACATCACCTCCAGGGGCGGGGCGAAGAGGACGTCGACGCCGGCCTGCTCGGCGAGCTCGGCGTCCCTCTCCAGGTCGCGGGGATACCGCTCCAGGTCGGCGGGGTCGTCGAACTGCAACGGGTTGACGAAGACCGACATGACGACGACGTCGCATCGCCGGCGGGCAGCTTCGACGAGGGACAGGTGCCCCTCGTGGAGGTAACCCATCGTGGGCACGAGCCCGCGGGTTCCCTCCCCGATGGCGCGTGCCTCCTCCGGTGTCTCGACGATCTCCATCGCGCGCGGCTACTCCAGCTCCACTCCCGCCCTGATGGCCGTGGCGCGGGCGAGGAGGCGAAACTGCTCTCCCAACTCGGCGGACACTCCGTCGGCGGCTCGCATCTGACCTTCCACGGTATCCAGGTCGCCACGGGCGATGGGACCGGTGAGCGCCGCCGCCGCCCCCACCGCGAAGACGTTCTCCACGACCCTGCGGGTGAGTGGCTCCATCACCGCCATGTCCACGCCGGCGGCGGCGAGGAGGTCGGAGGCCACCCCCAACGCCTCCACCACGTAGTTCGCCGCCGCGGCCGCGGCGGCGTGGTAGAGCGGCTTGGCCTCGTCGGCCAGGGCGAAAGGCCGCATCCCGAGGCTCCGGGCCAGTTCTTCGAGCAAACCCGCCAGCGGTTCGGCGGCGGTCACCGCCGCCCACGCCCCGGCCAGGGCGGCCGCCCCCCTCTCGGGGTCGGGGAGCGTCTGCAGCGGGTGGAACGAGCCGACGGCCGCCCCGCGAGCGGCGATCGGCGCCAGGGCGGAGACGGGCATGAACCCGGAGACGTGCACGGCGGGAGTCTCGGGGTTCCACCGGGGAGCGAGGCGTTCGGCGACGTCGGTGATGGCACCGTCGCTCACCGCGACCAACACGAGGTCGCATCCCGGGAGCGGTTCGTCCCAGTCGAGGGCGGGATGGTCGTGCTGGGGCCGGCGGGTGAGCATCCCCACGACGCGGTGGCCGGCGGCGGTCGCCGCCCGGGCGAGCGACCCTCCGGCGCGTCCTGCCCCGATCACCACGAGGTCCATGGGGGCAGGTTAAGTCTCGTTCGCCTGCTCCGGCCGCGGGCAGGCCGACGAATCGACTATCGCTCCAGCTGGTGGCTGGTGATCACCGGCCAGTTGGCGTCCATCTGCGCCTTCATCTGCTTGTAGGACTGGCGGCGCTTCCAGAACTTGGTCTTCCACACGCGGAAGCGGCGGTCGGCAGGCGAGGGCTTGCGGCCGTTGCTCTCGTCGTGACGATGCCGACGGACATCGGGGAGTGTGAGCTCGTCGGGGTCGTCCACCATCGACAAGATCTGGTTGGCGGCGTGCCTGACCTGGCGGTGTTGCCGTTTCCGCTCTTCCCGAGCGGGCCGGGTCTCGTCGTATCCGGGGATTTCCTTGCGATGATCTCGTGCCCGTCTGGCCATGTCGTCTCCTCGTGCTCGTTCGATCGGAACCTTGTCGATCGACCGAGGAGGGCCACGGGCTGCCATCACTCGTCAACGTAGCACGGTGGGCGGCTTGGAGTAGGGGGGCAACGGCACCATCCGGCCCCGGACCCGCCGGGAGTATTCGACGTACCCGGGGACCGCCATCCGCAGCCGGGTCTCCTCGTAGCGGGCCTTGAGCCACAGCAGCACGCCAACGACCCCCGCCCCGGCCGCGGCGGCGGCCGACCGGACGAAGACCGCCACCCCCAGCATGCCGACGACGAGCCCGGCGTAGATGGGATGGCGCATCCACCGGTACGGCCCGGAGTCCACGAGGGTCGTGCCCGCGCCGGGCTCGGGGAGAGGGGAGACCGACCCGCCCATCGCCGCCAGCGCCCACACCGCGAGAGCGGACCCTCCGGCGGCCAGCACCACCCCGGGCAGTGCCGCCACCCAGGGCGGGGGCAGCTGGGCGGTGGCGACGACCAGGGCCGCCCACGCCACGATGGATGCGAACTGGGCGGCGAGCCAGGCGACGGCGACCCCGCGGCGGGGATCCTCCCAGCCGCGGCCCAGCCGCTCCACTTCTTGTCCGGTGACCGCCGGCAGCAACCGGTTGGCCGTGGCATCGACGAGCGGGGCGTCCGGCCAGACCTCGGCGAGAGGCTCGAGCACGAAACGGCGCTGGTGGGCCCGGGGATGAGGGATCTGCAGGTCGGTGGCCTCCACCGCGATGGGTGCGCCGGATCCGTCGACCATCGTGACGATGTCGAGGTCGAGGGTGCGAGGGCCCCACCGCTCGACCCGCACCCTCCCGGCGTCGGCTTCGATCGCCTGGGTGGCCGCCAACAGTTCGGCGGGAGACAAGGGGGTGTCGACGACGACGACGGCGTTCAGGTAGGGCCCTTGTTCCGGCCCGCCGACCGGAGCGGTCTCGTAGACCGAAGACACCGCGGCCACCGTTCCCAGCCGGCGCAGCCGTTCGATGGCGAAGCGGAGATGCGAGAGCCTGTCCCCCAGGTTGGATCCGAGGGCGATGGCGGCCCGGTTCGTCACCGCGTCCGATGGACGGTCACGGCGACGTCCCGGAAAGGAACCGAGATGGGGGCCTGGGGCTTGTGGACGGTCACGGTCACTCCCTGCACGCGGCTGTCCTCCAACACCAGGTCGGCGACCCGCTGGGCGACCGTCTCGATCAGGTTCCACCGCTCAGTGGCTACCCGCTCGTGGATCTGCTCGGCGAGGCGGCCGTAGTCGACCGTGGCGGCCAGGGCGTCGCTGCGGGCGGCCTCAGCCAGGTCGACGTCGATCTCGACGTCGATCGAGAACAGCTGGCCGTCAGCCTTCTCCTGGTCGAACACGCCGTGATGGGCGAACACTTCGATGCCCCTCACGGCGATGCGGTCGCTCATCCCCCGACCGGCGGAACGAGCCTCCGACCCTCGGGCCCGAGCGGCCGTCCCAGGATCTCCTGGACGACGGCGATGGCGAGGATCGAGTCGTTCAGCAATCCGGCGTGGAGGAGGTAGCCGGCGAGCACTCCCCCAATCTGGTCGTCGACGGTCTCGCGGTGGATCAGCACGCGGGCGTCGGGCGCGGCGAGCGCCTCGTCGAGGGCGGCATAGATGGCCGGGCAGTCGTCGGGGTCGATGTTGCCCTGGATCGGCACCGGATACGCCTCGAGGCCTGCCTCGGTGTATGCGGATATGTTCTGGTTGCCGGGAAGGAGGGAGACGACCCCGGTGACCCGGGCCTCTTCCACGAGCCACGTGATCTCCTCGTCGCGGCGCACGCGACGGTGCTGGAAGCCGTTGCCTCCGATCCGCTCGGAGACTGCCAGACGATCGGCGATGACCCACACGAAATTGCGGGGCTTCAAGCCCGTGATCATCTTCGCCATATCCGCCTGAACGATACCCACGCCGTCAAATCCGCATGCGGGCCACCGCCCACGCCACCTGGGCGGCCTGGCGGGAGGTCTCCACGTCGTGGACCCGGACGACGGCGGCCCCGGCGGCGACGGCGAGGGCGGTGGTGGCGGCGGTGGCGATGTCGCGGCGACGGGGGTCCTCTATGCCGGTGATCCGGCCCAGGAAGGCCTTGCGGGAGGTGCCGATCAGGACCGGGTAACCCGTCGCCACGAGCTCTCCGAGCCGGTGCAGCAACTCGAGGTTGTGCTCCCCCGTCTTGCCGAAGCCGATCCCCGGATCGATGACGATCGAGCGGGCGGCCACGCCACGGGCCTCCGCTTCGGCGGCGCGCCGCACCAGGAAGTCACGCACTTCGGAGACGACGTCGTCGTAGCGGGGGTCGTTCTGCATCGTCTGTGGGGTGCCTTTCATGTGCATCAGGACCACCCCGGCCGAGCTCTCGGCCATCACGTCCAGCATCTCGGGATCGGCGCCGGCGGCCACGTCGTTGATGATCTCGGCGCCGGCGGCGACCGCGGCCCGGGCCACGGCAGCCTTGCGGGTGTCGATCGAGACCACCGTCTCGTCGGCGAGCGCCTCCACCACAGGCAGGACGCGGCGCAGCTCGGTGTCGGTGTCGACCGGCCGGGCGCCAGGGCGGGTCGACTCGCCGCCCACGTCGATGATGTCGGCCCCGGCGGCGATCAGGCGGCGGGCGTGGGCCAGCGCTGCGTCCGTGTCGACGAACAGCCCGCCGTCGGAGAAGGAGTCGGGCGTGACGTTGAGCACGCCCATGAGCAGAGGGCGGTCGAGCGAGAGCTTTCGGCTGCGCAGCTGCCAGAGGGGTGGCTCAGTCACGAGTCCCGAACAGGAGTGACATGGCCTCGGCCCGGGTCGCCGGGTCGGAGGCCATGGTGCCTCTCACCGCCGAGGTCACGGTGGTCGCCCCCGGCTTGCGGACGCCGCGCATCGACATGCACAGGTGCTCGGCCTCGATCACCACCAGGACGCCGAGCGGGTTGAGACGGTCGACGAGGGCGTCGGCCACTTGCGCCGTCAGGCGCTCCTGCATCTGGGGACGACGGGCGTAGCCCTCGACGAGGCGAGCGAGCTTGGAGAGACCGGTGACGCGGCCGCGAGGCAGGTAGGCGACGTGGGCCTTGCCGTGGAACGGGACGAGATGGTGCTCGCAGAGCGAGTAGAAGGGGATGTCCTTCACCATCACGATCTCCTGGTAGTGCTCGTCGCCGAAGAAGGCGTCGATCTCGTCCGCCGGGTCGCGACCGATTCCGTCGAGGACTTCTGCGAAGTAGCGCGCCACCCGGGCGGGCGTGTCACGCAGCCCTTCCCTATCGGGGTCCTCCCCCACCGCCTCGAGGATCTCCCGAACCGCCTTTTCGATACGGCCTAGGTCCATCCGGCGCATGGTAGGACGACGCCCGCTCCTGGCACCACCCAGGCTACGACATCATCGTGACATCATCTTGACATCAGTCGGCGCACGGCGTATGGTGTCACGGTGACATCACGATGATGTCACAGCAGCGTCGCAGGCCATGGAAGGAGTCCGATCATGTTCCCCAGCACCCGATTGGGCAACGCGATCATCGAGCAGCGGTTGAGACAGTACCGTCCCGACGTGCATCGTCGCATCGCCGAGGAAGGCTCCCGCCGATGAGGCTGGATCCGATCCTCACCCAGCTGGACGCGGCGATCGAGGCTCAGCTCCGCTTGGCCGATCCCGCCGTGGCGGAAGCCGCCGCCGGGTTCCTGGAGGCGTTTCGCCCTTCGGTCAGGGCGGCGATGCTCGAGGTGGTGCAGCAGGCCGCCGCCGAGATCGGCGCCCAGTTGGGTGACCAGCGGGTGGAGGTCCGCCTGGTCGACGGCGATCCCGAGCTGGTGGTCGCCTCCCAGCCGGCGACGGGCCTAGGCACCGAAGAGGACGAGGACTTCGAAGCCCGCATCACGCTCCGCCTCCCCACCTCGTTGAAGGACCTCATCGAGGACGCCGCCTCGTCGTCGGGCGATTCCATCAACCGCTGGGTGGTGGAGACCCTCAGGTCGCGGGCCGGGCGGTCGAAGGCCGGCTCCCGAGTGCAGGAGACGTTCGAGCTGTGATCGAAGAGCGGTTCGAGGTGGAGGGGACACCCGACCTGGACGTGTCGGTGCCGGCCGGCTCGTTGACGATCGACCCCGGCTCTCCCGGATCGGTCGTGGTGCAGGTCGACACCAACCGGCCCGAGAGCTGGCACGTGGGCCAGAGCGGCAACCACATCTGGGTCCATCACGAGCGCTGGACGGTGGCCGGCCGCTCCTCCCGGGCCCGGGTGCGCATCGTCGCCCCGCCCGGAACCACCCTGAATGCCCGCACCGCGGCCACCGACATCCGCATCTCCGTGCCCCTCGAACGCGCCAACGTGGTCGCCGCCGCCGGCGACGTCGAGGTCGGCCACGCCGCCCACCTGGCGATCAAGACCGCCTCGGGAGACGTCCGCATCGGCGCCGTCGACGGGGACCTCGAGGTGCGCTCCGCCTCCGGCGACGTGGACGTGGGCCGGGTCGGCGCCAGCGCGTCGGTGACTTCGGCTTCGGGCGACGTGACCATCGAGTCGGTGGCGGGAGCGATGTCGGTCACGACCGCCTCGGGGGACGTGCGGGTCCGCCGCTACGAAGGCGAGGACCTCCAGGCTTCGACGATGTCGGGGACGGTGCGCGTCGGCCTCCCGGCGGGCCGCACCGTCCGGCTCGACGCCAGGACGTTGTCGGGGTCGGTGCGGCTCCCGCCGAGGAAGCCGTCGAGCGGCACGAGCTCGGCCCAGGTCGCCCTCCGGCTCAAGTCGGTGTCGGGCGACATCGTCATCGACCGCCTGGAGGCCTGACCTACTCCTCTTCCTCCGGCGGCTTGGGCGGCGGGGGCCCCGGCGGCGGCCACTCGACGTCGGGCAACGCGAGGGTCTCCGCCTGTGTCATCCGGTCGTGGAGCCGCAGCATGAACGTGGCGGCCTCGCCCCGCGTCATCCGCCGATCCGGGCAATAGGACCGGGTGTCGCAGCCCCGCGTGATCCCGGCGGCGGCGATGGCGTCGATGTCCTCTTCCGCCCAGTGCCCGTCGTCGTCGCGGAAGGCGTTCGTGCCGGGCGGCAGGCCGAGGACCCGGCGCACCATCGCCGCCACCTCGGCCCGGGTTATGGGTGCGTCCGGGCACACCCGGGTGTTCGCCGGCGGGTTGCAGCCGCGCAGGATCCCCGCCCTGGCCAGCGAGTCGATCTCGTGCTCGGCGAAATGGCCGTCGTCGTCGACGAAGGCGTTCGGGCCCCGCGGCGTCCGGATCACCCGCTGGAGCATGGCGGCGAACTCACCCCGGGTCACGTTGGCGTGGGGACAGGCCAGACGCTCGGCGCAGCCGTACATCAGGCGCCGATAGAACATCTCGCTGAGCTCGTCTTCGTGGACGCTGTCGTTGTCGTCGACGAACGGGTCGATGCAGCGGACCCGGCCGGTGGTGCTCACGACTATCTCGTCGATGAGCACGTTGAGCTTGTTGGGGGTCGGGTAGCTCCCCCCGAAGTAGATGTTGTCCCACATCTCGCGGATGCCGAGCTGCTCGCCGGGACGACGGAAGGCCAGCCCGTCCTTCCAGAACACCCGCTCGTCGTCGAGCCAGGCCTCGATCAGCCCGTCGGCTCTCCCCGGCGTGTTCATCCGGACATGGCCCTCGACGCAGGTCCATCTCCGCTGGGTCAGCGCCTTGGTGAAGATCCACTCGTCTCCGCAGTCGCGCTCTTGGTCCAGGTGGTAGACGTAGACGCCGATCGGGACCTCGTCGGGGCCGGCACCGCGGGTGCCGACGGCGTCGAACATCAGACGCGCCGACCAGCCCGGGGCGCTGGGAGTGGACGGCTTGCAGCCTTTGGCGGTCGAGACCCGGGAGGCATCGGCGAGGCCGGGCAGCTTCCCGGAAGAGACCGGCCGGAAGTCCTCCAGGTAGATGTAGTAACGGAACCAAGCCTCGTCGACCACCTTGGGGAGCCGGGCGTACGGCCCGAAGCCGCGGAAGCCACCCTTGGGGATCACCACCCGCAGACCTTGGCCGAGATAGCCCCGGGTGCGGGCCGTGCGGGTCATGTCCAGGCCGCGGACGTCGACCAGATAGGGGTGGACCTCACGCAGCTTGGCGATCGACTCCGCCAGCGGGACCGACGGGTCCTCGTCCCATGTCGGATCCTCGAAGGTCTGGGCGAGAGTGTCGGCCCCCGCCGGCAGGGCGACGAGGAGCGCCAGGACGGCTGCAACGGTGATCTTCCCCACTCTGAGCATGGCGAGTCATGCAAGCACAAACCCGGCGATAGTCGGGAAGCCCCCGCCGAGGCGGGAGGTCAGGCGCCGGCGTCGGCGGGGCGGGGGCTGGTGCGGGGCAGCGGACGCTCGACGGTGACTTCCCGGGTGGTGCCGACCTCTTCCCGCTTGCGCTTCTCTGCGGCCGCCACCACCGCCGGGTGGGGCTGGGGATCGGCCGGGTAGCGGACCCGCAGGCCGTCGGTGGAGTGCTCCCACTTGGGGACGTCGGCGAAGATCTCGGCGACCTCATCGGGACCGACCGTCTCCCGTTCCATCAGCGCCTCGACCATCCGCTCCATCGCGTCCCGGTGGTGGGTGAGGATGGTCTTGGCCTCCTGGTGGGCGGCGGTGATCAGCTTGCGGACCTCATTGTCGATGAACGCCGCCACCTCGTCGGAGTAGTCCTGTTGGCGCCCGTAGTCGCGTCCGAGGAACACTTCCCCGTTGGGCTTGCCGTACTGCATCGGGCCCAACTCGTCGGACATGCCATATTCCATGACCATCTTGCGGGCCAGGGTCGTGGCCTTCTCGATGTCGTTGGCGGCGCCGGTGGTGGGGTCGGCGTAGATGATCTCTTCTGCCACTCGCCCGCCGAGCAGCATGGCGAGCTGGTCGACGAGCTCGGACCGCCGCGCCAGCACCTTGTCGTGGGTGGGAAGGGCGAGGGTGTGGCCCAGGGAGCGACCCCGGGAGACGATCGTGATCTTGTGCACCGGGTCGGCGTTGGGGAGGGCCCAGCCCACCAGGGCGTGGCCGGTCTCGTGGTAGGCGATGAGCCGCTTCTCCTCGTCGGTCATCACACGGGACTTCCGCTCGGGGCCGGCGATGACCCGGTCGATCGCCTCCTCCAGCTCGTCCATCGTTATCTCGGTCTTGCGACGACGGGTGGCGAGCAGGGCGGCCTCGTTGATCAGGTTGGCCAGGTCGGCGCCGGTGAACCCGGGGGTGCGCCGGGCCAGCACCTCGAGGTCGATCTCGGGTGACAGCGGCTTGCCCTTGGCGTGGACCTCGAGGATCGCCTTGCGGCCGACGATGTCGGGGGCGTCGATGACGATCTGGCGGTCGAAGCGGCCGGGGCGGAGGAGCGCCGGATCCAGGATGTCGGGGCGGTTGGTGGCGGCCATGACGATGACGCCGGTGTTGCCCTCGAAGCCGTCCAGCTCGACCAGGAGCTGGTTGAGGGTCTGCTCGCGCTCGTCGTGACCCCCGCCGAGGCCGGCGCCGCGGTGACGTCCCACGGCGTCGATCTCGTCGATGAAGACGATGGCCGGGGCGTTCGACTTCGCCTGCTCGAACAGGTCGCGGACGCGGCTGGCGCCCACGCCCACGAACATCTCGACGAAATCGGACCCGGAGATCGACAGGAACGGCACCCCCGCCTCTCCGGCCACGGCCCGGGCGAGGAGGGTCTTGCCGGTGCCCGGGGGGCCGAACAGGAGGACGCCCTTGGGGATCTTCGCCCCCATCTGGCGGTACTTGTCGGGGTTCTGCAGGAAGTCCTTGATCTCCTGTAGCTCTTCGATCGCCTCGTCGAGGCCGGCGACGTCGTCGAAGGTGACGCGCGGCTGGTCCTTGGAGACCAGCTTGGCCTTGGACTTGCCGAACTGCATGACGCGGTTCCCGCTGCCCTGCATCTGCATGAAGATGAAGACCATGAACCCGATCAGGAGCAGCCAGGGCAGGAACCCGATGAACGTCTCCATCAGCCCCGGCGGCTGGGGGTCGGTTTCGAAGTTGGTGCCCGAGTTGCGCAACAGCTCGGTCAGCTCGCCCTCGTAGCCGTCGGGGTAGGAGGCGGAGTACTCGTAGCCATCGGGCGGGAGGCGGGAGCCGTTGACCCGGCCGTACACCTGGTTGCTGCGGGCCAGCAACTCGACCTTCTCGAACTCGCCGTCTTCGACCTGGGCGAGGAACTCGGAGAGGCCGATCTCCTCGGGGCCCGTGAACTGGTCGAACCACCACTGCGCCATGACGGCGAGCAGCACGATGGCGAGCCCGTATACGAGCAGGGTTCTAACGGTTCGGTTCACGGTCACCTCGAGAGTCGATGGCCCCAGGCGGTGATGTCATGGTACGGGATGACCCTCCCTAGAGGAACCCTTGGGCAGCCGGACCTCGAACCTCGCTCCCCCGCCAGGAGCGTCGGTGACCGTGACCTTGCCCCCGTGGGCGTCCACCAGCGCCTTCACCAGGTAGAGGCCGATCCCGGTGCCGGCGTGGCTGCCGTCGAGGCGCACGAACCGCTCGAAGATCCTGTCCCGGTCGGCGGGTGGTACTCCCGGCCCCCGGTCGGACACCGCCAGCAGCGCCTCCCCCGGCTCCTCCGACACCTCGATGGTGACGAGGCCGCCGCTCGGGCCGTGGATGGCGGCGTTGTCGACTAGGTTGGCGATCACCCGGTGGAGGCGGAGGAGATCGCCTTCGATGGTCACCGGCTCCTCCGCCCGCAGGGCGAAGCGGTGGGCGGGGAACCGGGTGCGGGCCACCTCGACCACCTGGGCGGCGACCTTGGCGAGATCGACCTGCTCCAGGTCGAGGGTGGTCTCACCGAGGTCCACCCGGCCCAGGTCGACGAGCTGCGAGACGAGGTCGGACAGCCGCTGCGCCTCGGCGGCGATGAACCGCACCGCCTCGGAGGCCATCGGGTCCATGGCGACCGAGTCGAGCTCTTCGAGGATGCGGGCGAACCCGATGATCCCGGCCAGCGGCGACCGCATGTCGTGGGCCACTCCGACGAGGAAGTCGGTACGTTCGCGCTGGGCCCGGTCGAGCTGGCTGAGACGTCGCTGGATGCGAGCCAGCCGGCGGCTGGAGACGATGGCGTCGGCCACCTGGCGTCCCACCTCGGCGATCAGCTCGACGTCCTCGACGCCGAAGACGCCCGGCCGGTACGACTGCACGCTGAGCACACCGACCACCCGCTTGTTGCTGCGGGCCGGGACCCCCACGTACGAGCGGGCGTGGGGGGCCTCCTCGCCCACCAGGCGCCGCAACGGGATGCCGGAGGCCATCAGGTCGGGGATGGAGAGCGGCTCCTCGGAGTTGAGGACCCGCTCGGTGAGCCCTCCGGAGTCCTTGGGCCACGTGGTGACCGTGAAAGTGTCCCCTTCGACGATCGAGAACCGCAGGCGGTTGGCTTCGGGGACGGCGAAGGAGACGACGTCGGCTCCCACCGCGTCCCGGGTGGCCTGGAGCGCAACCTTCACCACCTCGTCAGGAGTGTCTCCCCGCGACAGGGCACGGATGATCTCCCCCAATGCGGTGAGTCGGTGACGGGACGGCATGCAGTGGTCAGACCGTAGCGGACTCCAGGACGCCTACATAAGGCAGGTTCCGGTACTTGCCGGCGTAGTCGAGGCCGTAGCCGACGACGAACTCGGGGCCGATCTCGAAGCCGACGTAGCGAACGTCCAGCTCGACACGCTGGATCCCCTGCTTCACGAGGAGGGCGGCCACTTCGAGCGATTCGGGCTTGCGGACCCGGAGGCTCTTGAGGAGGTAGTTGAGGGTCAGGCCCGAGTCGATGATGTCCTCGACGATCAGGACATGACGCCCCTGGATCTCCTCGTCGAGGTCTTTGAGGATCCTCACCACACCCGAGGTCTGGGTGGAGGCGCCGTAGGAGGAGACGGCCATGAAGTCGAACTCGACGGGGATGTCGATCTGGCGGGCCAGGTCGGCCATCACCATGAACGCTCCCTTGAGGACGCCGACGACGAGGAGTTCCTTCCCCCGATAGTCGTCGGAGATCTGCCGCCCCATCCGCTCGAGTGCGGCTGCGATCTCCTCGGCTGTGATCAGGACCCTTATGTCTGCCATGTGCGTCGAATCCGGCTGTTCACGACAAGGTAGCGGCGAGTGGCGTGGTCGACCCAACCGCCGGGCAGTCTCCGCACCATCGGGAGCCACACGGGCCGGCGGTCCGAGACCACCACGGGGTGGGCGGGGCGACGCGGGGCGACGACCCCGGCATCGGCCAGCCACCGCATCACCTCCGGATGGCGGGAGGCGGGCTCGACTGTCATGTCGCCCACGGCGTCGGCGTCAGCGACCATCCACGCCGCTCCGAGCGGCATCGCCACCGGCGGCCGGTCGGTGACGAACACCTCGAACTCCCAGGGCCCGAACTCGATCACGCCGGGTTGCAGCACGGTCGGCTCGGGGACGGCGGGCGGGCCCTTGCGGGCGACGACCATCGCCCCTTCCCGTTCCACCACCAGGCCGGCGCCGGGTTGGTGACGGGCGGTCTGTCGGCGGGCGACCGAGAGGACCCCGTCGACGGCGTCGGGCGAAGCCGCCTCCAGGCCGGCGGCGGCCAGGAGGAGCCGGGCCCGGCGGGAGGCGATCGCGGGCGGGGCGGTGGTGAGCAGCGACGCCGCCATCGCCGCCGACTCGGCGGACGTCTCGACCGCAGCCGCGCTGGCTTCCTCGAGCTGGGCCACGTCGCCGGCGACGAGCCGGGCGGTGGTGGCGAGCGATTGGCGGATCCGCCGGTTGTACCGCTCCAACAGCGGGAGGAGGCGGTGGCGGACCTGGTTCCTCAAAGGGTCGGGCAGCTCGTTCACCGGGTCGTCGATCCAGGGCAGCCCGGCGAGGGTGGCGGCCTCCCGGGTCATCGAACGCGGCACGGAGAGGAACGGGCGGGCGAAAGGCGGGCGGCGGGACGGGATCCCCTTGAGCCCGTCGGCGCCGGAGCTCCGCAGCAAGTTGAGGATCACCGTCTCGGCCTGGTCGTCGGAGGTGTGAGCGGTGAGGACCCACTCGCCGGGCCGGGCTTCTTCTTCGAGCGCGGCGTAGCGGGCCACCCGGGCCTGGTTCTCCGGCGACGGGCCGGCGGCGAGGGACACCCGCCGGACGACGAGGGTCGTGTCGAGCGCAGCGGCGATCGCCTCGGCGGCCGCCTGCAGGCGGTCGGAGGCGGGCAAGCCGTGATGGACGTGGACGGCGCGGACCCGCAGGCCCTGCCGCCGGCAGTACCAGAGCAGACAGGCGGAGTCGGCGCCCCCGGACAGGGCTACCACCAGGGGCCCATCGGGCATGTCGGCCGATCGGTGGATGCGGTCGGCCAGCTCCTTCAGGCGACGCGGCTCAGCCACCGGGGAGGGTCTGCGATCTCTTCCAGGGTGGGCAACGCCTCGGGCGACGTCCAGGCCACGTCCAGCGCCTCCCAACCGGCACGTCGTTCCACCTCGAGGATGAAAGCCTCACCCATCTCGTACTGGCGCATCTTCATCTCCAGGCCCGTCAGCCGGAAGAGCAACTGCGTCCGCGGGTCGGAGCGCCGGGCCTTGAGGAGCCGGGACATGCGGGCATGGCCCCGGAAGAGGCCGGCTCCGATCCGGTCCATGACCACGTGGCCGTGGCCCTCGAGGAGGCTCATGAGGGCTTGCACCTGGTCGAGGGTCTCCCGCTGTTGGGGAGAGGCGAACAAGCCCAAGAGCCCTGTCTCGTCGACCAGCGGCCGGTCGTCGGCGCGGGCGTCGAGGAGCTCCTTGGCGATCCGGGCGAGGCGGCCCGGCTCGGGAACCGCCTGACTGACGAGCTTTTCGACGAGGGAGAGGAAATAGGAAGCCATCCACTCGACCCCCACGAACTGGGCGCGGTGCGTCATCTCGTGGAGGGCCACCCAGAGCCGGAACTCCGAAGGCCGGAACTGGTTGCGACGCTCGAGGTCGATGAGGTTGACCCCGACGTACGCCACGGAGTCGCCACGGTCGCCGGTGGGAAGGACGAGCTCGTACTGGCCGAGGACCCGCCGCGACAGGAACCCGAGCAAAAGTCCCGTCTCGGCGGAGACGATCTGGCGGGCGAGAGCCGCCGTCGCCGAGCCCAGCGCTCCCCCGGCGGCCTCGAGCCGTTCGGCGATGCGCCTCTCGGCGGGCTCGAGCATGTGGCTGAAGGCGGCGAGGTTGCGGTCGACCCACTCCGCCCGGTCGACGACGTTGACCTCGGCGGCGGCGGGGGTCTCCAGGCGCGTCGCCTCGGCGACCATCACGGAAGCCCTGGCGGTGGCATCGACCATCTCGGCGGCGAGGTGGTCGACGACGTAGGTGCCGGCCAGGGGGTGTGAGCCCGCCACCCGAGCGGCCAACCGGCCGGCGAGGGCGGACGGGGCGGTCACTCGACGACTTTGTAGCGGTTCCGAACGACCCGGAGGAAGTACTGGACGGTGGTCACGATCACCACGATGGCGGCGAGAGCGAGGAGCGTGGGGATCAGGTACCGATAGGTCCAGTCGACGTTCTGCTCTTCGGGTGCCGTGTCGGGGATGCTCACCGCGGGCACCGGGGCCTCGCCGGTGCCTCCTTCGGCCCCGGTCGTCTCGGTGGCCTCGTCTTCGACCGGGCTGGTGGCAGCGGTGTCCTCTTCGACGACTGTGGTGTCGGTCGTCTCCTCTTCTTGCTGGGCCAGGACCGGGGCCGACACGAACAGGAACACGGCGAGCGTCAGAACGGCAGCGGCGAGTCGACGGAACTGAGACATGTCGGCAGAACACTACCAACGCCCCGGGGTGGGGCCGAACCGTCACTCGATGACGGTGCCTCTCTCCTGGGCGATCGCCTGCTGGAGGCGCTGGAGGAAATCGGGTGGCACCTCCTCCGACAGGCACTCTTTGACGATCACACGGAGCTTCTGCTCGAACGTGTATCCATCCAGGCAGGGCTGGCAGTTGGCGAGATGGCGGCGGATGCGACGCCTCCTCCACCACGTGAGCTCGTGGTCGATGTAGAGGTATATCTCCTCGAGAGCCTGTCTACAGGCAGGTTTCATGGTGCGTCGGCTCCCTCAGGCACGAGCCCTCTTCGGCTTGCATATTCCCACAACGCACGTTGGAGCTGCTTTCTTCCGCGGTGGAGCCTAGACATGACCGTCCCGATGGGGATTTCGAGGATCTCTGCGATCTCCTTGTAGGAGAAGCCCTCCAGGTCGGCGAGCAGCACCGGGAGCCGGAAGTGCTCGGGCAGGGACTCCACCGCCTCCTTGATGTCGGACTCGACGAGGCCCTCCAGCAGCTGGTCCTCGGCCGAGCGCGCCATGTCGGCGGTGTCTTCGGAGCCGAGACGCCGGTACAGGTACAGGTCCTCCACCTCGCCCAGGTCGGTCTCGGTGGGACGACGCTGGGCCTTGCGGTAGCGGTTGATGTAGGTGTTGGTCAGGATGCGGTACAGCCACGCCTTGAGGTTGGTCCCCTCCTGGAACGTGTCGTAGGCGCGGTACGCCTTGAGCATGGTCTCCTGGACGAGGTCCTCGGCGTCCGCCGGGTTGCGGGTCATCCGCATTGCGGCTGCGTACAGCTGGCCGACATACGGCATGGCGTCCCGCTCGAAATTGGCCTGATCTGCCACAGAGCCGGAGAGGGGATTCGAACCCCTGACCTAACGCTTACGAGGCGTTTGCTCTACCCCTGAGCTACTCCGGCCGAAAACGGAATGGTAGCCGTCCCGGACCCGGCCTCTGGCGGTCGGGCAACGTCGGATGGAGATAGTCACGGGCCCACCGGATGAAACGTCGTTGATTGTTGGCCGGCGGGGCCAAGCGCAGGATCAGCTGACTCATGCCATCGAACACCGACGAGTGGATGTAGTAGCAACGGTCGGTGGTGGCGTCGTACACAGCCAACCAGTCGACGTCGGAGGCGGTGTATCGGTAGCTGACCCACGCCGAGTTCGACTGGTTCATCACCCGGATGGCCCGGCCGTCCGATTCCGTGTACTTGACCTGGACCCTCTCGAGGGTTCCGGTCTCCTTGCGGTAGAGGATCAGGTCGAACGGGACGTCGTGGCCGAACGGGATGGCGACCCCGAACCCCCGCTTGCGGAGGTCGGCGACGACCATCGCCTCGCCGATCTCGCCTTTCGTGGTCGTGTCCCCCATGCCCCGAAGGTACGGGGCAGGTGGGACACCGACGCCTAGCTGATCCGCTCGAGCCCCGCCGGGACCGCCGCCGGGGAGAGGATGCGGTCGACGAGCCCGTACTCGACGGCCTGCTCCGCGGTCATCCACCGGTCGCGCTCGGTGTCGGCGCGGATCTTTTCGATGTCCTGTCCGGTGTGGTCGGCGAGGATCTGGTTGGCCATCTCCCGCTGGCGCAGGATCTCGGCGGCGTGGATCTCGATGTCGGTGGCCTGACCGCCGAGCCCTCCGACGTGCGGCTGGTGGATCATCACCCGGCCGTGCGGGAGGATCGAGCGGCTCCCGGCCGCTCCCCCCGCCAGGACCACGGCTGCGGCCGACGCCGCCATCCCGATGCAGGTCGTCTCCACCGGGGGACGGACGTGCTGCATCGTGTCGTAGATGGCGAACATGCCGTCCACCGAGCCGCCCGGCGAGTTGATGTAGAGCGATATCGGCTTGTCGGGGTCCTCGGACTCGAGATGCAGCAGCTGGGCGACGACGAGGTTGGCGACGTCGTCGTCGATCGGCCGGCCGAGGAAGACGACGCGGTGGCCCAGGAGCCGGGAGTAGATGTCGAACACCCTCTCTCCACGGGAAGTCTGTTCGACCACGTTGGGGATCAGCACGGCGTACCTCCTTACTGCAACCAGTCGGTTGCAGACCACACTAACCAACTGCAACTGTTAAGTTGCAAACCATGGACGGCCTACCGGAGATCGAGCGCAGCACCGACGTGGACGCCTCGCCCGAGGAGGTGTGGGAGCGGATCGTCGACGGCGCCTTGGCCGAGGAATGGCTCGGCGTCGAGATCGACCCCCGCCCGGGCGGGCCGGTGTCGGTGCCCGACGAGGACGTGATCGGCACCGTCGAGGAGGTGGAGCCGGGACGCTCCATCACCTGGTCGTGGCGTCACCGCGACGGCGACCCGTCGCAGGTGACGATCACCGTCGAGCCCAACGGGGACGGGTCCCGGGTCACCGTGATCGAGCGTCTCCTCGAATACCGGATCACGGGGTCCCCTCCGGTTTTTCTCGACCTGGCGGCGTGAGCGATCCCCAGCCCCTGTTCGCGGCGCTGGCCGACCCCACGCGCCGCCGCGTGTTCGAGCGGCTATCGGAGCGGGGGCCGGCGTCCGCTTCGAAGCTCGCCGCCGAGCTGCCCATCACCCGCCAGGCGATCGCCAAGCACCTGGCGCTGCTCGACGAGGCCGGCCTGGTCGAGCGCGTCCGCCACGGCCGGGAGGTCCAGTACCGGGTCCGTCCCGAGGCCCTGGAAGACGTGACCTCCTGGGTGGCCCGGGTCGGCGCCCGATGGGAGGAGCGGCTGGAGAAGCTCAAGCGGTCGTTCGAGTGACCGGCCTCAGGCGAGCCGGGCGAACAGGTTCGCCAACAGGAGCTGGCGCCGCAGGTTGAGCTGGAGATCCACCATGGCGTCGAGGACGGCTTCGGCGTTGGCGACCGCCTTGGCCGGCGGCACCTCGGCGAGGTCCGCCAGCGGGACGTCCGTGTTGCGGACCGGGCCGCCGTGCTGCAGCGACGCCGAGTCCGTGTACCACGACGCCAGGATCTCGAGCCCGCTGGTGAGGAGCGCCAGCTCGGCCCGCCGCTCCGCCCGGGCCCGCCGCTCTTTGTCCTCCTCTCCGCCGGCCGCTTCGGTGACCATCGGCGCCAGCGCTTCCAGCACCTCTTCGGCGAGGCGCTGGGCGTCGCCGGGGCGAGGCGTGACGCGGGTGGGGATCGACAACCACAGCCGCCGGAACTCGGCCGCCTGGGGGCTGCGGGACAGCGACAGGGCCAGGCCGGGGCGACCCCCGGCGACCCGGGCCAGCTCGGACGCCTGCTCTTGCTCGACCCCCTGTTGGGCGAGCCGGGCGACGAGCTCGTCTTCGGGCACCCGGCCGAAATGGACCGTGCGGCAGCGGGAGGCGATCGTCGCCGGGAGGTCGTCTTCCGCCTCGGCGACGAGGATGAACACCGTGGTGGGCGTGGGCTCCTCGAGCGTCTTGAGGATGGCGTTGGCGGCCTGGTCGGTCATCACCCCCGCCTCCTCGAAGAGGAAGACCTTCCTCTCTCCTTCGACCGGCGCCATCGCCGCTTGCGCCACCACCATCCGCGCCTGGTCGACGCCGAGGTTGGCGCTCCCTTCCGGCACGACGGGGATGAAGTCGGCGTGATTCCCCTCCATGACCCGCCGGCAGACGTTGCAGCCCGGCTCCCGGGTGGGGCACAGGAGCCCGGTGGCGAAATGGCGGGCGACGGTGGCCTTGCCGACTCCGGCCGCCCCCACGAACAAGTAGGCGTTGGCCGGCTCCTCCAGCTCGGTGGTGAGCAGCGAGATCACCCGCGCGTGGCCGACGACGCCGTCGAACCACCCGCTCATCGGATCAGCTCCATGATCTGTGCCACCACCTCGTCCACGGGACGGGACGCGTCCACCAGCACCACCCGGTCGGGGTTCTCGGCCGCCACCTTCTCGTACACGGCGGCCACCTCGCGCTGGAACTGCGCCCCCTCGCCTCCGATCCGGTCGATCACATTCTGACGTGCCAGCGCGGTCTCGGGATCGGTCCACAAGACCACCACGAGGTCGGGTATCACCCCTCCCAATGCCAGCTCGTTGACCGTCCGCACCGCTTCGATGCCGAGCCCTCTGGCCCCACCCTGGTAGGCGAGCGACGAGTAGTAGGAGCGATCGGAGATCACGACCTCGCCCCGCTCCAGGGCGGGGCCGATGACCTCGGCGGCGAGCTGGGCCCGCTGGGCGGCGAACAGCAGTGCCTCCGCCCACGGTGTCATGTCCTCGCCGTGCAGGAGGATCTGGCGGATCTGCTCGCCGACCTCGGTGCCGCCCGGCTCGCGGACCACCCGGACCACGCGACCTTCGGCGGCGAGGGCGTCCGCCAGGGCGCGGCACACGGTCGACTTGCCGGCGCCGTCCACCCCCTCGATGGCCAGGTACAGGCTCACTCGTCTTCCCTCGGCCGGGCGCCCCGCATCCAGGTGATCGAGTCGGCGGCCTCGGAGATGCGCTGCAGCTTCTCCTCGTCGAGGTGACGGCTGCCCCACCACCGGGCCCCGAGCAGGACCGCCAGGCCGGAAGCCGCAACCACCACGCCGCCCAGGAGCATCACGGCCCTGACTCCGCTCCTCAGCTCGCCGGGGAACACCCCCGCCATCGCCGCCGCACCCACGCCGGCGAGGGCGAAGGACACCAGAAGCGCCGTGCGAGAGAACGTGTACACGGCGGCGAAGGTCCTGCCCCTCACCTCGTCACTGACGGAAGCATGGAGATGGGTGAATCCCGTCACGTAGGCGACGCCGGTGCCGATGCCGGCCACGAAAGCCCATCCGGCGGCGCTCCAGACGACGTCGGAGAAGGCGGCGAACCCGATGGCGACACCGGCGATGAAAAGGGAGAAGCCGAACAGCGGCTCGCGCTGGGTGTCGATGCTGGCGAACACCGTCACGCCGAGCATGCCCAGGCCCACCCCCACGCCGAGGGCCGTGACGAGGATGCCATAGCCGCTCTCGCCGCCGCGGAGGACCTGCTCCGAGAAGGGCTGGCCCAACACGAACAGAGCGCCGCCTCCGAACAGGCCGGCCGACATGCCCAGCATGAGCCGCCGCACCGGCCCCGCCGAGAAGACGTACTTCATGCCGTCGACCACGTCGGCCCACGGCGTGGTCTGGATCTTTCCGGCGGCGCGCTCCTCGGCGGCCTTGGGCGCCCGGATGGGGATGGACACGACCATCGCCCCGGACACGAGGAACGTGAGGCAGTCGAAGAGGAACGCCAGCCCGACGGGGCCGCTGACGAAGAAGATGTCGGGGAGGCTGCGGCCGCTCTCGGCGAGGATGGCGAAGATCAGCGACCCCACCGGCGCGGTTCCGTACATGGCCGCCAGGTTGAGCCCGTTGACGGCGAGCAGATGGTGGCGTTTCACCAGCGTGGGAACGACCGCCTCCCGGGCAGGCTGGCGGATGAGGGCGAACACCTCGATGATCAGGATGAGCAGGAAGAGCTGGATGTAGCTGCGCACGAACAGGAGGCCCAGCACCAGGACGGCCCGCCCGAAGTCGGACACGATCATCGTGGTCTTGCGGCTCCACCGGTCGGCGATGAGCCCGCCGAGGAACCCGAAGAAGAGGCCGGGGACGATCCGGCCCACCAGCGGCACGAGCACGGCGATCGTCGCCCCCCTCCCCCCGCCGGCGAGACGGGTGGCAAGGGCGAAGTTGGCGAACAGGTTGACCCAGTCACCGAGACTCGATATCGCCTGCGACCACCAGAGCCGGGCAAATGCTCCCCTCCGAATGAGGTCGCGGCCCCGTTGGGCAATTGGGGTTTCCATCGACAATGGGAACGGTAACCCTGATCGGGAGGACAAGGGACGCACGACTACTCGTGGCGTCTCTGCTCGGTTACTGTCGCACCGCAACCGCATGAGCAAGACACTGGTGATCGTCGAGTCGCCCACCAAGGCGAAGAAGATCTCCGAGTACCTCGGGGACGACGTGGTCGTCGAAGCGTCCATGGGCCACATCCGGGACCTGCCGCGTTCGGCCAAGGAGATCCCCGCCAAATACAAGGACGAGGAGTGGGCGACGCTGGGCGTGAACGTCGACGCCGGCTTCGAGCCGATCTACGTCATCGCCCCCAATCGACGCGAGAACATAAAGAAGTTGAAGAAGGCCGCCGACGAGGCGACCCAGATCTACCTGGCCACCGACGAAGACCGCGAAGGGGAGGCCATCGCATGGCACCTGGTCGAGGTCCTCAAGCCGAAGGTGCCGGTGAGGCGGATGGTCTTCCACGAGATCACCGAGTCGGCGATCCGCCAGGCCTTCGAGAACCCCCGCGACATCGACGAGCGGCTGGTCGACGCCCAGGAGGCCCGCCGCATCCTCGACCGCCTCTACGGCTACGAGGTCTCCCCGGTCCTGTGGAAGAAGGTCGCCACCGGCCTGTCGGCAGGCCGTGTCCAGTCGGTGGCGGTGCGCATCGTCGTGGAGCGGGAGCGGGAGCGCATGGCGTTCCGATCCGCCTCCTACTGGGACATCGTCGGCCGATTCGCCAAGGAGGGGGACCCCGCCACCTTCGACGCCAGCCTGGCGTCGATCGACGGCGAGCGGGTCGCCACCGGCCGCGACTTCGATTCGAAGGGCAACGTCGCCACCGGCGTGGTCCGTCTGGACGAGGAGGCGGCGACGCAGCTGGCCCGGGCCCTGGAGGGTGCCGAGTTCGTGGTGCGGTCCGTCGACACCAAGCCGTACACCCGCAAGCCCTACGCCCCGTTCCGCACTTCCACCCTGCAGATGGAAGCCGGCCGCAAGCTGCGGTTCTCGTCGTCGCGGACGATGTCGGTGGCCCAGCGCCTCTACGAGAACGGCTACATCACCTACATGCGCACGGACTCGGTGACGCTGTCGACCGAGGCGATCACCGAAGCCCGGAACCAGATCCAGCGCCTGTTCGGCGCCGACTACGTGCCCGACTCCCCTCGGGTGTACGGGAACCGGGCGAAGAACGCCCAGGAGGCCCACGAGGCGATCCGCCCCGCCGGCGAGACGTGGCGGACGCCCGAGCAGGTGGCCCGGGAGGTCGGCTCCGACGAGGCCCGCCTCTACGAGCTGATCTGGAAGCGGACCCTGGCGTCGCAGATGCCCGACGCCAGGGGCGAGAGCGTGACGGTGCGGCTCGGCGGCGTCGCCTCCGACGGCCGTGATGCCGAGTTCACCGCGTCCGGGCGGACCATCACCTTCCCGGGCTTCCTCAAGGTCTACGTGGAGTCGAGCGACGACCCCGACGCCGAGACCGACGACCAGGAGTCGATCCTCCCGCCCCTGGCCGAAGGGGACCCGCTCGAGGTGCTGAGCCTGGATCCGACCGGCCACGAGACCCAGCCTCCCCGCCGCTACAGCGAGGCTTCGCTGGTCCAACGGCTCGAGGAGCTGGGCGTCGGCCGTCCCTCCACCTACGCCTCGATCCTCACCACCATCCAGGACCGCGGCTACGTGTGGAAGAAGGGCGGTGTCCTCGTCCCCACGTTCACCGCCTTCGCGGTGGTGACGCTCCTCGAGCAGCACTTCCCCAATCTGGTGGACTACGCCTTCACCGCCCGCATGGAAGACGACCTCGACGCCATCGCCGCCGGCGAGGAGCAGCGGGTGCCGTGGTTGACCCGCTTCTACCTGGGCGCCGAGGGCTTGCGCCAGACGGTGAGGAACAAGCTGGGCGACATCGACGCCCGGGCGGTGAACTCGATCCCGATCGGCGAGGACGACCAGGGCCGCCAGATCGTGGTCCGGGTGGGCCGCTACGGCCCGTACCTGGAGCGCGGGGAGGACAGGGCGTCCATCCCCGACGACCTGCCCCCGGACGAATTGACCGTGGAGAGGGCGACCAAGCTCCTGGACGAGGGATCGCGGGGCGGCAAGATCCTCGGCACCGACCCCGAGACCGGACTGCCGGTGCTGGCCCGCACGGGGCGCTTCGGCCCCTACGTGCAGCTGGGCGAACAGGAAGAGGGCTCCAAAGAGAAGCCCAAGCGGGCCTCGCTGTTCAAGGGAATGGACATCGATTCCTTGAGCCTGGACGACGCCCTCCGGCTCCTGTCGCTGCCCCGGGTGGTCGGAAAGGACCCCGACGGTGTCGAAATCCTCGCCCTCAACGGGCGCTACGGCCCCTACATCCAGCGTGGCGACGACCGGCGCTCGTTGGAGAGCGAAGAGCAGATCTTCACGATCACCGTGGAGGAGGCGCTCGCCCTCCTGGCCGAGCCGCCCCGGCGGCGGGGCCAGTCACGCCAGTCGGCGGCCCGGGAGCTCGGCAGCGACCCGACGACCGGAAAGAAGATCACGGTCCGCTCCGGGCGCTACGGGCCCTATGTGACCGACGGGGAGGTCAACGCCAGCCTGCGCAAGGGCGACGACCCCGAGACGATCGACCTCGACCGGGCGCTCGAACTGCTGGCGGCGCGCCGGGAGAGACTCGGAAAGTAGCCGGCCTCAGCCGCAGGGCTCTCCCGGCTCCGCCGCCACCCGGTCGATGAAGCCGAACATCGCCTCCCGCAACTCGTCGGCGACGGGACCGCCCTCGGCGAGGATGTCGGTGCCGTGGAGGTCCGATTCGACCAGGAGTAGCTCGGCGTTGGGGGCGATGGCCGCCAGGTCCTCGGCGTCTTCGGCGGCGCCGTACTCGTCACCCGTCCCGGAAGCGAAGAACACGGGGCACGCCACCGCACCGACGTCGGCCTCCATGAATGCGTAGCCGCTGCCCGCCTTGACTCCGGCGAGCCACACGACCCCGATCAGGCCGTTGCCGGGCTCCTCGGCGGCGCGCAGGGCACCCATGGCGCCGATGCTGGCACCGGCGGCGATCACGTTCTCGACGCCCTCGGCGCGGAGCAGATCGGCCCCGGCCAGCACCACCCTCCACACGAACTGGTTGTCGTGATCGAAGGTGAGGACCCGGTAGCCCCGGTCCGCCAGCTCCCGGGCGAACTCGGCCCAGTCTCGCTGGCTGTCGCCCGGGCGCCCCATGTGGGCGAGGACCACGCCGACGTCCCCGGTGCCGTAGATGCGTCCCTGCCTCTCTATGCCGCGTCCGAGGTCGATCGTGATCTCCCGGTAGCCCTCCGGCCCCACCGTCGGAGCGGTCTCGGATGGCACCGTCGTGGCGACCGTCGTGGTCCCTGCCGTCGTGGCGGGCCCGAGCGTCGTCTCGGCGGGGACGCTGGAGTCGGAGGCGCCCGGCTCCGGGGCCGGGCTCGCACAAGCGGCTAGGAGGCACACGAGAACGAGGAGCGTCGTGACTCGACCCATCTTCGTCGTGAGCGTCGGAGGCGGCTCACCCTGACCCTGTCGTCGCGGAAAAATCGGAAACCATTTGTTCCGCAAGCGTGTAATCATGTAATTGCACTCACAGGAGGAGCCGGATGGACAACTCGAAGATCGCCGCCTGGGTGGTCGGGCGGATACCGGACGACTGGTTCGTCGAGACCCCGGAGGTCCGGGTCGACCGCGAGGAGATCCAGGTGATCGGACGCCTCCCCCAGCCCTCGCTCCCCGAGGGAAGCGACGACGAGGATCGGGCGACGGCCGATCGCTCCCGGATCGAGTCGTGGAGGGAGGAGACCCGCAAGGCCCGGATCGCCATCGCCCGGCAGGCGGAGGCGACCTTGGGCAGGACGATTTCCTGGGGAGCCCGGTGCGGGGATCAGTCGGCGATGTTCACCACGTTGAGCGTCCCCGTGATGACCCGTCTCCGCATGCGCGAGCGGCAGGTGCTCGACACGCTGATCGAGGCCGGAGTGGCCCGCTCGCGGTCGGAGGCGCTCGCCTGGTGCGTGAAGCTCGTCGCCGACAACGAGGAGGAATGGCTCCGTGAGTTGCGAGAAGCCCTCGAACGAGTGAGGGAAGTCCGACACAGAGGACCGGAGGCGAGATGAAGATCGGATACCACCCGGGGAGGTTCGACGGCCCCGCCATCGCCGACGAGTTGCTCCGCAACGTCACCGCCGCCGAGGAGGCGGGCGTCCACAGCCTGTGGTTCATGGATCACCTGTTCCAGATCGAGGTGTTCGGCCGACACGACGAGCCGATGCTCGAGGTGTACAGCACCCTCGCCTGGACCGCCGCCCACACCGAGCGGGTGCATCTGGGGGCACTGGTGACCGCGGTCCCCTACCGGGCGCCGGGCCTGCTCATGAAGACGGCCACGACCCTCGACGTCCTCTCGGGCGGGCGAGCCTGGCTGGGGATAGGTGCCGCCTGGAACGACTTCGAGGCCCGGTCGCTGGGGCTGCCGTTCCCCCCGCTCGTCACGCGATTCGAGCAGCTCGAGGAGGCGCTCCAGATCGCCGACCGCATGTTCTCGGGCGACACCGAGCCCTTCATCGGCCGCCAGTTCCGGCTCGAGAACCCATTGAACCGTCCCGAGCCGATCCGCCGGCCACCGATCATGATCGGAGGCGTAGGGGAGAAGAAGACCCTGCGCCTGGTGGCCCGCTACGCCGACGCCACCAACATGTGGGAGAGCGTCGTCGAATCGAAACTCGAAGTGCTCCGCTCCCACTGCGAGCGCGAAGGCCGCCGGTTCGAGGACATCGTCGTCACCACCACCGGGTCGTTGGATCCCGGCTGGTCGCTGGAACAGGCCGTCGACCACTACGGCCGGTTGGCCGACGCCGGGGTGGACATGGCGATCGTCGCCATCCCGAGGGACCCGTTCCACCGTCATGCCGAGTTCGTCGCCGAGGTGGTGGAGGCGGTGGCCGGGCTGGGCCGGCCGACACCTCCGCAGCTGGAGGGAGCCCCGGGTGGGGTCCGGCTCCAGACGGCTCAGGCGTAGCGCTCCAAGACGGCGTCGCTGAACGCCGGCCACACCTCGAGCGC
This sequence comes from Acidimicrobiia bacterium, assembly GCA_017577575.1. Classification (GTDB taxonomy): domain Bacteria; phylum Actinomycetota; class Acidimicrobiia; order Spongiisociales; family ZC4RG35; genus ZC4RG17. The sequence goes on from PKRG01000002.1 coordinate 139,197, forward strand.
CCACGAGTCGAAGTCCCGGTCGGTGAGTGCCACCGCCGCCAGGCGTTTCGCCGGATCGACCCACAAGAACGTCCCCGACCCGCCGAAGTGACCGAAGGTCGACGGCGTGTTGCGCTCCCCCGTCCAGTGCGGGTGCTTTCCGGCTCTGATCTCGAAGGTGAGGCCCCACGGGTTGGGGTCGAAAGAGCCGATCCCCGGCAAGACGCCCGCCAGGTCGGCGAAGTGGGGGCGGGTGGCGTCGGCCAAGGTCTCCGGCGCCACCAACGTGGGCGCCAGGAGCTCCCGGGCGAACACGAGCAGGTCGTCGACGTTCGACCAGATTCCGTGGGCGGGCGAGCCCCGCAACACGGTGTGACGCATCCCCAGCGGGTCGAGGACTCCCGCCTGCAGGTACTCGGCGAAATCAATTCCGGCCCGCCGCTCGAGATGGGCGGCGAAGACCTCGATGCCGGTGTTGGAGTAGATCCTCCGTCGCCCCGGCACGGACAACATCCGGTCGGAGTCGAAGGCGAGGCCGGAGGCGTGGGCCAGCAGGTGCTCCACCGTGGCGCCCTCGGGCCCCGCCGGTTCGGCGAGGTCGATCGTCTCCTCCTCCAGCGCCACGAGCGCCGACATGCCGACGAGCAGTTTGGAGACGGACGCGATCCGCGTCACCCAGGTCGTGTCGCCGCCGACGGCGATGGTCCCTTCCGGGGTCGTCACCCCGACGGCGACGGTGGGCACGGGCCAGTCCGAGATCAGGCCGGTGAGGTCGTCCACTTCGCCCTCAGGCCGTGACCATCTCGGGAGGCAGGTGGCTGCGGTCGCTCAGCGCCCGCAGGCTCCACGAGTAGTAGCCCGCGGTGGGCTGGGAAAGGAGCCGGGAGACACCCGAGTGGACGTGGGTGAACCGGTCCCACTCCCACGGGGTGGGCTCGACGCCCAGGAGCATTCCGATGATGAGGGCGTTGGTGCCTCCGTGAGCCACGACGACGACACGGCGGTCGTCCACGCCCTGCCAGAGGTGGTGATCCCCCGCCCGGGTGATCCCCCGTTCGGCGAACGTCTGCTCGAGCCCCGAGTGGATGCGCTTGTGGAAGTCCCGGAAGCTCTCCCCGCCGGGGACGCCTTCCCACATCTCCTCCACCGAGCGGTTCGCCGATGTGGCGAAGAATTCCTCGATCTCGTCGGCGGGGCTTCCGTCCCACTCCGGCGGGTTGCGTATCTCGTTGAGCCATTCCATGACCTGGGGCTCGATGCCGGTCGCTTCGGCGATCGGCTCGGCGGTCTGCTGGGCCCGCACCATCCCCGACACCCAGATCTCGTCGATCGACCAACGCGACACCCGCTCGGCGAGAAGGCTCGCCTGCCGCCGGCCCCTTTCGGTGAGGGGAGGGTCGGTGTATGAGATGCCGTCGACCACGTATGCGGGCTCGGCGTGTCGGATCAGGGTCAGCCACATCTTCGATCGATACGGTAGTGGCAGCACGGAGGTGCGTTCCCGGGCCTCCCGGGGGGTTACGCTGCCGCCGTGCCGACCCGTCTCGTCGACCTCGTGCCCTCGATCGCCGCCTCCGATCCGGAGCGCCTGCGCGAGCTCATGTCCCTCCTCGACGCGGCCCTCGGCGCCGTGGATCCCGAGGAGGCGGTGCGTGGGTTCCTCGAATCGGAGCCGCCGGCGGGCGAGCGGATCACGGTCGTGGCGCTGGGCAAGGCCGCCCCGGCCATGGCCCGGGGGGCGGCGGCGGCGCTGGGCGGGAGGGTTCGACGGCTGGTGGTCGTCTCCGACCACACCGAACCGGTGCCCCCCGGCGCCGAGCTGCTGGTGGGCTCCCACCCCGTCCCCACCGAGGCGAGCGTGGAAGCCGGCCGCCGTCTCCTCGCCGCAGCTGCGGAGGCGGCCGATCACGTCGTGTTCCTGGTGTCGGGAGGCGGGTCCGCTCTCGCCGAGGTTCCCCGCCCCGGCCTGAGCCTCGCCGACCTGGCCGCGGCATACGAGAAGATGCTGCTCTCCGGGGTCCCGATCGAAGAGACGAACACGGTCCGCGCTCATCTCTCGGCGCTCAAAGGAGGCAGGCTGGCTGCTGCCGCATCCGCTCCCACCACGACCGTCGTGGTCTCCGACGTCGGCAGCCGCATCGAACTGGTCGCCTCGGGGCCGACCCTGCGGTGCGCGTCGACTCCCGCCGAGGCGCTCGCCGTCCTCGATCGTCACGACTTGATCGACGAGCTGCCCGTGTCGATCCGCCGCGTGCTCACCGACCCACCGGAAGCGATCGACCTGCCTCCGGGGCGGGTGGTGGTCGTCGGCGACTGCGTCGTCGCCGCCGAAGCTGTCGCCGCCGAGGCGGCGCGCCGCGGCATCCCGGCGCGCCTCGTCACGACGGACCTGCGCGGGGAGGCCTCGACGGCGGCGGTGGAAGCCCTCTCCACCACGCCGCCCGGGGAAGTCGGGATCCTCGCCGGGGAGACGACGGTGACGGTGCGGGGGCCGGGCCGGGGCGGTCGCAACCAGGAGGCGGCGCTGGCCGCCGCCATCGCCCTCGACGGCAGAGACGGGCGGTTCGTCTCCTTCGGCACCGACGGCATCGACGGGCCTACCGACGCCGCCGGCGGCTACGTCGACGGCGCCACCGCCTTCCGGATCCGGGATGGCGGCATCGACCCCGACCGGGCATTGGCAGACAACGACTCGCATGCCGCCCTGGCCGCCGCCTCCGCCCTCATCCGCTGCGGTCCCACCGGCGTGAACGTCGCCGACCTGTGGCTGGTCGACCGCCGCTGAAGCTCAGGAGAGGAAGGCGGCGGCGTTCTCTTCGACCCACTGTGCGAACGTGCGGGCGGGCACTCCGGTGACTTCCTCCACGGTGCGACGGACCGTTCGACCCGCCTCGGGTGGGTCGGTGCGCATCTGCAGGAAGAACTCGATGTCGCTGTCCGAGTAGCCCTCACCTCTCCAGCGGGCGACGACCTCGTCGCGACTCAGCTCCACGAAGCGGACCTCCCGGCCGAGGACATCACCGAGGATGTGGACCCGCTGGCGGATGGTGAGAGCCTCGGGGCCGGTGATCCAGTACTCGTGGCCGTGGTGGCCGTCTTCGGTGAGGGCGACGGCGGCGACGGCGGCGACGTCGGCGTCGTGGACGAGGGCACTCCTGGCCTCGGGGAAGGCCTCCCGGACCACGCCCTCGGTGCGGATCGACTCGGCCCATTCGAGCGTGTTCGACATGAACTCGACCGGGGCGAGGCGGACCCACTCGAGCGGCGAGGCGGCCACCGCCTGCTCCAGGGGGCTCTCGTCGAGGTCACCTGCCAGCAGGGTGACCCGGCGCACCCCGGCACCGACCGCGAGGGCGACGATCTCCTCGCCGTTGGTGAGTGGACCGTAGGTGGCGCCATCGAAGGTGATCAGGTGGGCGGCGTCGACGCCCTCGAACGCAGCAGCCAGGGTGGAGGCATCGGCGAGGTCGCCGGCGACGACTTCGGCCGCGTCGGGCAGGCCGGCTCGGGCGGGATCGCGGGTGAGCGCACGCACCCGGTGTCCCGCCGCGAGGAGCTGTTCCACCAGGGGGCGTCCGATGTTGCCCGTGGCGCCAGTCACCAGGATCGTCACGGTGTCTTCTCCTTTCCTCGACGTCGCCCCGGAAGCTACGGAGCATTCGTGCCAGCTTCCGACCGCGATCTCCGGGCGGCCCCGCCCTTCGGCTGCGCCGCCCATACACTGGCTCCATGGAGGCGCTGGAGGCCTCTCGAAGGCTCTACGAGCTGCTGATCGCCGCCTCGAGCGAGCCGCCCATCCGGGTGCGGGCCTGGACGGGCGAGGAATGGGGGCCGCCCGACGCCGCCGCCACCCTCGTGCTCCGCCATCCCGGCGCATTCGCGGCGTTGCTGCTGCCACCCACCGATCTCACCGCCGGAGAGGCGTACGTGTTCGATGACATCGACATCGAAGGAGACATCGTCGCCGCCCTCCGGTTCGCCCACGGCTTGCTCGACACAGGGCCGGTCACCCGGGTGCGGGCCCTGCGGCTGGCCCGGGCCCTCCCCCGGGAGTGGAGGCGCCACAGCGCCGAGAGGCCTCGGTTCCGCGGCCGGCTCCACTCGATCGCCCGGGACCGCCAGGCGGTGTCTCACCACTACGACACCGGCAACGACTTCTTCTCTCTCTTCCTGGACCCCCTGATGGTGTACTCGTGCGCCCACTTCCTCGACCCGTCCGAGCCGCTGGAGGTGGCGCAGCGCCGCAAGCTCGACCTCATCTGCAGGAAGCTCGAGCTGCGACCCGGCGACAGGTTCCTCGACGTGGGCTGTGGCTGGGGTGCGCTCGTCGTCCATGCTGCCGTCAACTACGGAGTGGAAGCGACGGGGATCACCGTCAGCTCCGAGCAGGCCGAAGAGGCCCGCAAACGGGCCGCCAGGGCCGGCGTGTCGGACAGGGTGCGCATCCTCGAAGCGGACTACCGCGAGGTGAGGGGCCGTTACGACGCCATCGCCTCGGTGGGCATGGCCGAACACGTCGGGGCGGCGAAGCTTCCGACCTACTTCCGCCACCTGCGGTCGCTGCTCGCCCCGGGAGGCCAGCTCCTCAACCACGCCATCTTCACCCGGTCGAAAAAGACCAGACGGCAGCCGTCTTTCGTGCGCACCTACGTGTTTCCCGACGGCCAACTGCACCGAATCGACGAAGCGATCTCCACTGCCACCGACGCCGGCTTCGAGCTGCGGGACGTGGAGATGCTGCGCCAGAGCTACGCCCTGACGCTCCGGCGATGGGTCGCCAACCTCGAATCGAACGCCGCCGCGGCCAGGGCGATGGCCGGCGAGAAGGTGTACCGCATCTGGCGGCTGTACATGGCCGGATCGGCCGTGGCATTCGAGTTCGGCCACATCACAGTCGGCCAGCTGCTCCTGGCGGACCCCCGCCGCCCCTGGCAGCTCGGCCGGAACCGCCTCTTGGCCGCCGACGACCGCTGAGCCGCCCGCCGTTTGCCCCCGCCTGGGCTCGGGTAGTACGGGCGCGAATGTTCAGACTCGACGACTACGAGACGACCGAAGCCACCGAAGACGAGCGGCCCTTTCCGCTCCGCCAGATCCTGGTGGCCGTGGCGGCGATCGTGGGCGCCGTGGTGCTCATGCTCTCCGTGTTGAGCTGGGTCGCCGACGAGCCGCCCCCGAGGATGGTCCCGGCCGAAGCCGACCTCAGGTGACCCGTCGGTCAGGCGACATCGGGGGAGACGTCCGCTGCCTTCCGTTGCGCCCTTCCGATCACGATGAGGGAGGCGTCGTCGCGTGCCACCCCTTCGGCCTGTCCGAGAGACTCTTCCAGGCACCAGTCGGCGAGTCGGTCGGCGTCCGCGTAGGGGCAGCGGACGAGGGCCTCGGTGAGGTCCTCCACGCTGGCGACGGCGACTTCGTGCGGTCCGGTCGGGTCGGCCAACCCGTCGGAGAAGAGGACGAGGGCCTCGCCTTCCTCTATCACGGCCGCCCCTTCGTCCCACTTCCCCAGCTCGTCGCCGCCGATGAGGACCGGACCGGTCGACTCGTACTTCCTCACCTCCCGGCCTCGCCGGTGCAGCAGAGGCGGGCTCCCGGCGGCGGCGTAGATCACCGCCCCGGTGCGGGCATCCACCTCGATGACGATCACCGACGCCATCAGCCCGCCGTCGTCCAGGACCCACCGGGAGGCGGCGATGGCGGTCGCCGGCCCCACTCCCTGGCGAAGAGCGTGCTGGATGGCATCCGAGAGGCGGAGCGCCGCCACCGCCGGCTCGGGCCCATGGCCGACGATGTCGACGAGTATCGCCGCCAGACGCGAGCTCCCCAGAGCGACGGTGAGAGCCGCGTCGCCGGCCAGCCAGCCCTCGGCGGGCCGGAACCTCACGGCGACGTCGAGACCTTCGACCGAGGCCCGGTAGTCGGACAGGCGCGCCAAGAGCACATCGACGATGGCCGCATCCCGGCTCACCGCCACGGCCGCCCGGTCGGCGAGATCCTCGGCGACCGCCAGGCGACGCGCCGCCCGGGAGACGGCGGAGGCCGTGGCGAACAGGGCGGCGGCCAGGACCCCGCTGGCCAGGACGGCGGCGGCGGCGAACGACCGCGGCTGGTCGGCGGGAGCCGTGGTCCCGAGCAGCCAGGCGACGGCCAGCGGAGGCCCGGCGAGGATGAGCGGCAGGAAGCGCCGCAGCACGATCCCTCCGGGCCAGGGGCTGATGATCGGAGCCATGATCCCCAGGCCCGGCCGGGCGATCACTATCCCGGCGCAGAACACCACGGTGAGGATGGCGGCGCTGATCGCCATCCTGCCCGAGCCCAGCGGGAAGCCGCGGAGGGTGTCGTCGCCGTAGGCGAAGGCCACGATGACGGTCGCCCCGACCATGGCGGCGCCGACAGCCAGGACCTGGCCGACGATGTGGGCGATGCGGGACCGGGTCGACAACAGGACCACGGCCACCCCGCATGCCGTCAGCACCGCCCCCTCGTTGAGGGCGGGGCGGGCGGGGAGCTCACCGCCGAGCACGTCCTCTGCGGTGAGCGAGGACAGGAGCCAACGCGGGAACCTCAGGTCGGCGACGTTGGCCACGATCACCGAGATGCCACCCGCCACGACACCGACGGCGGCGACGATCCCGAGAATCCGCCTCCACCGCCGGGTGGAGATGAGCGCTCCGAGCAGCGACGAGCCGCCGAGCATGAAGAGGAAGGCGGTGGCCGGCTGCATCGGCCGCACGCTGAGCTCGGGGATCCACTGGGAGAGGATGGGGATCGACAAGACCCTGCCCGCCAGCGCCAGGGTCGCTCCGGCGAGCACGACGAGTCCCGCCGCTTCGGCGATCACGCCGAACCGGCGACGCCACCGGGGATCGACCTCCCCCCAGAGACGCCGTTCCTCCGACGCCTCGCTCACTGGGACCCACTCGGTGACACGGAGGGCATCAGCACGGACGCTAGCCGACCTCTCATGCCGCTGGCGCGCCTCCCGTACGGAGAACCATCGAGCATCGGGCGAGCGGGGTGACCTTCGAACTCGCCGCCTCCCCCGACGCGCCGGCCCGGGCTCGGGCGTCGGTCCTCGCCGTGGTGGGCGACTCCCGATCCGTCGACGACATCCTGCTGGCGACGAGCGAACTGGTCTCCAACGCCGTCCGCCACGGGGATCTCTCTCCCGATGACGTGATAACCGTCGACGTGGAGACCTCGGGAGAGGTGGTGCGGGTGACCGTCTCCCACGACGGCCCTCCGTTCGACCCCCTCTCGGCGCGCACCGGCGGCGGCCTCGGGGGCTTCGGCCTGAGGATCGTGGGGGCAGTCTCCAAACGGTGGGACGTGAGCCACCGGGACGGCCGGACGGAGACCTGGTTCGAGGTCTGATCGGTCGCCACCTCAGGGCTATCCTTCGGGCGCCCGAACCCAACCGAGGGTGAAGTTGACCACAGGACCCAAGTTCCAGATCGAGGTGGGATCGTTCGGAAACGCCCGCCTCGTCACGGTGTCAGGCGAGATCGATCTGGCCGCTGCCCCCCAGCTGGCCGACGCCCTCTCCGCCGAGCCGGAAGAGGTCACCATCGCCGACCTGCGTGACGTGGGTTTCATCGACTCCACTGGCCTACGATCGCTGATGACGGCGCAAGACAAGGTGACCGGAGCGGGCGGCCGGCTCGCCCTGGTCTTTGGGGAGGGACCTGTGGAACGGATCCTCGACCTGACTCGCTTGACCGACCGATTCGAGGTCTTCGCTGCACCCGAGGATGCGGCTCAGGCGCTGGGATGACGACTGACCAGACCGGCATCCCGGACCGCACCGTCACGAGGGTCGAGCTCGAGCCTTCGGTCTCGGCACCGTACATCGCCCGCCGGGTGGTGGCGGCTCTCATCGACCGTGGGCCTGCCATCAAGGCAGTCGACGCCGCCCTCCTCGCCTCCGAGCTGGTCACAGCGGTGTCGGGAGGCGACGACCCCATCGTCCTCGAGATCCACCGCACCCCGACCACCGCCCGGGTCGAGGTGCGGGCATCCTTCGACGGCGGCGCCGACGAGCTGACCCGAACGATCCTCGACCGCCTCGCCGACCGCTGGGAGGCGGGGCCTCCCCCCTGGTTCGAGCTCGACCTCGTTCGCCGGCCTCGCCGGGCCGATCTCGACGAGGAGACGCTGTGGAGCCAAGTCGCAGAGGACCGGGCCGCCCGTGACGAGATCTTCGCCCGGTACGAGGGGTTCGCGGGGGCGATCGCCCGCCGCTACCGCCGGTCCGGAGAGGGCGCCGACCTGGACCAGGTCGCCTACATGGCGCTGGTGGCGGCGATCGACCGCTTCGATCCCTCACGCGGAGTCAAGTTCTCGACCTTCGCCGGAAAGACCATCAGCGGCGAGCTGAAGAAGTACCTGCGGGACTCCGCCTGGGCGATGAAGGTGCCGCGCAGCCTGAAGGAGTCGGTGCTCCTCGTCACGAAGGAGCGGAACCGGCTCACCCAGGAGCTGGGCCGGACCCCGACGGTGGAAGAGGTGGCCCAGAAGCTGGGGATGACCCCCAAGGAGGTGGAGGAGGCGATGGGCGCCGGTCAGGCTTTCGGCACTCAATCCCTGGACGCCCCGGTCGGGGAGGAACCGGGCACCACGGTGATCGACACCATCGGCGACGAAGACGAAGCCCTGGTCGACGCCGAGCAGTGGTGGATGATCGAGCCGGTGTTGGAGAAGCTCTCCGAACGCGACCAGCAGGTGCTGCACATGCGCTTCTTCGAGGACATGAGCCAATCGGAGATCGCCGAGGTGATCGGTGTCTCCCAGATGCAGGTGTCCCGGATCCTCTCGTCGATCTTCGAGCGGATCAAGTTCGAGGTGGACCTCGACTGATTCGTTTGCCGCCGTACCCACCGGGTAGCCGGGGACGATGGCCGAGATCCGGGTCGGCGTTTCGGGCTGGAGCTACCGGCACTGGCGTCGCCGCTTCTACCCGGAAGGGCTCCCCCAGCGAAGGGAACTGGAGTACGCCTCGGCCCGCTTCGGGTCCATCGAGATCAACGGCACCTTCTACGGCCTCACCCGGGCGAGCACGGTCCGCAAGTGGCATGCGCAGACCCCGGCCGACTTCGTCTTCGCCGTCAAGGGAAGCCGTTTCATCACCCACAACAAGAAGCTCGCCGACCCGGAGGCCGCCCGCCGGCTCGCCCGCCACCACGATGAACGGGTGGGAGATCCCGGCTTCGGCCCCGAGGGCCGACGGACCATCCGCCACGCACTGGAGATCCGCCACCCGAGCTTCTTCTCGGCCGAGGCCGTCGACATCGTCCGCCGCCACGGTGTCGCCCTGGCCGTCTCCCACTCGGCGGCATGGGAGTACACGGAGGAGGTGACGGCCGACTTCGTGTACGTGCGCCTGCATGGGCCGCGGGCGCTCTACGACAGCCGCTACCGGCCCGACGAGCTCGCCCATTGGGCGGAGAGGGTGAGGCGATGGCACGCCGGGCGGCAGCCGGTAGACGCGCGCCGGATCACGTCTCTGCCGCTGCCTTCACGGCGCAAGCGTGACGTTTTCCTCTACTTCGACAACGACGGTCACGCCTACGCTCCGGAGCAGGCGCTCGAGATGCAACGCCTTCTCGGCCTCGACCAGGGCCCGACGGAGGAAAGCGGCGCTTAGCCTCGGACCAGGAGGTACGGGAGATGCTGGGCAACAACGCCTGGACGATCGGTCGGTTCCGCGGAGTCGAGATCCGCATCGACCCGTCGTGGAGCGTCATCGCGTTTCTGGTCGGCTACTCGTTCTACGTGTTGTTGTCGTTCCGGTTCCCGGCGCTGGCAGGTGCGGAGCGGGTTGCCCTCGCCCTGGCCATGACCGTGGTCTTCTTCCTCGGCGTGCTGGTCCACGAGATAGCCCACGCCTGGACCGCCCTGGCACGCGGGATCGAGGTGCACAGCATCACCCTGTACATGTTCGGCGGCGCCACCCACGCCGAGTTGGAGACGGAGAACCCCTCCGACGAGCTGGTGATCGCCGGGGTGGGCCCGCTCACCAGCCTGGCGATCGCCGCCGTGCTGTGGGGGCTGTCGCAGGTGTTGGGGAGCAACGCCGCCGGGTACGCCGCCGGCTACCTCGCCTGGATCAACACGGCGCTCGCCGTCTTCAACCTCGTCCCGGGCTTCCCCCTCGATGGGGGCCGGGTGCTGCGGTCCCTCGTGTGGAAGGCCAACAACGATTTCGTCGCCGCCACGCGCCTCGCCTCCCGGGTGGGCCACGCCATCGGGTTCGGAATCATGGCGGTGGGGCTGTTCGTGCTGTTGGGCGGCAACCTGGTGAACGGCCTGTGGTTGATCGCCATCGGCTGGTTCCTCGCCCAGTCGGCACAGCAGTCGTTCACCCAGATGCAGGTCCGTCGGCTGCTGAGAGGCGTGCCGGCCCGGCGGATGATGAGCGCCGGCCTGGTCGACATTCCCGGGGAGCTGACGCTCCAGCAGGCGGTGGACGACTACTTCATGCGCTACGACTACAACGCCTTCCCGGTCCGCGTCGACGGCCACCCCCAGCGGATCATCACCCTGTCTTCGGTGCGGCGAGTCCCACGCGAGCGCTGGCCCACCACGCGGGTCGACGAGCATGCCACCGCCCTCGACGACGACTGCACCGCCCTCGCCGACGAGCCGATGGACGCGGTGTTGGACAAGCTCGCCCGCAACGAACACCACCGGGTGGTGGTCATCGACGACGGAACGGTGGTGGGGATCATCACCCCCCGGGACCTGGCCCGCTGGCTCGAGCGGTCCCAGGCCCTGGGGATGACCGAGCCGCTCGACTGAGGCGAAGCGGGCCCTCACCCAGAGAGGCAGGGTGGCCCCTCGACGGTTTGCGGCCGTCGTCTACCGGGTAGCTGTCTCCCATGACAGCGCACCAAACACGCCGAGTGGCCGTCGGCCGCACTCGTTCCACCGTCGGCCAGATCATCGCCGGGATCCTCGGGTTGATGCTCGTGATCGCCGGCGGCGTGGCCATGGCCCGGGTCGGATTCGACTCCCTCACCGGCGACACGGCCAACGTCTTGGGCATCGACCACACCCTGGCGCTCGGCATCGTCGACGTCGTGGTGGGTCTCATCTTCCTCAGCGCCGCCTCGGCCACGTTCGGGGTGCGGGGCACCCTGATGAGCATGGGGACGATGGCAGTCGCTTTCGGGGCGATCGTGCTGATCGAGCCGGACCCGTTCGTCGGCTTCCTGGGCGACGGCAGCCCCGTCGGTGTCTTCTATCTGCTGATCGGCGTCGTGAGCCTGATCGGTGCATTCGCCACACCCAACTACGTCCGAGAAGAGGTGCGGGCGGAGACGGAAGTGGAAGAGGACGTCGTCCACGAGGACCGGATCCACGAGGACCGGATCGAGGAGATCTGACCCCCTCCCCCGGCCGGGCGCCTGGTGGACCGTCGGCGCCCGGCTCTGGGGAATTGCCGACGGCCTACCACGGTTTGTCTCAATCGAAACGTGTCGACCGACGTCGCGTTAGGTTTGGAAGCAGAGGACCGCGGGTACAGCGACGCCACCAGTCCGGCGAAGCACGAAGCGAGGAAGAGGAGAGAGCCACGATGGCCACCACAGCAACACAGAGGATTCCGGGAATGACATCCGACGACACCAAAGCCGTCATCGAGACCCTTTCCGAGCGTCTCGCCGCTCTCATCGACCTGGCGCTGACGTTGAAGCACGTCCACTGGAACGTGGTCGGGCCACACTTCATCGCCGTCCACGAGATGCTCGACCCGCAGGTCGACGCCGTGCGCAAGATGGTGGACGAGACGGCCGAGCGCATCGCCACGCTGGGCGGCACCCCTCAGGGGACCCCCGGCGCCGTCGTCGACATCCGCACATGGGACGACTATCCGCTCGGCAAGGCTCCGGTGCTCGAGCACCTCGCCGCGCTCGACCGGGTCTACACGGGAGTGATCGAAGATCACCGCAAGGCACAAGAGCAATTCTCCGAGCAGGACCCGGTGTCCGAAGACCTGATCATCGGGCAGCTGCGGGAACTGGAGCTGTTCCAGTGGTTCGTCCGGGCCCATCTCGAGAACTCCGGAGAGAGCTGAGAGGGACGTTCCCCAAGAGGAACGGAGGAAAGGGGAGCCGGCCGAGCGCCGGCTCTCTTCTGTTTCCAGAGATGATCCGCCGATGACCGACGTCGAGATCCCCGACCGCCTCGTCGACGACATAGTCGCCGGGGACTGCGTTGCCTTCGTCGGAGCGGGCTTCACCGCGCCGGTGCTGCCGGAGTGGCGCCTTCTCCTCGTCGAGCTGGCGGAGGAAACCGACGAGCACACGGCAGAGGGGGTGCGGCGCTTCGTCGAGTCGGGGACCAACCGCGACCTGGGGGCGGCCGCCCAGACCCTGAGGGACCGCCTGGGAGACGAACGCTTCTTCTCGGCCATGCAGGAGCGACTGGCCGACCGCCGCTCAACGACGTGATGCGCCGGCCCCTCCGGCTCCTCCACGGGATCCCGTTCCGGGCGATCCTCACCACAAACTTCGACGGCGTCCTCCCCGGGGAGCTGCCGAACCGAGATGCCTTTCTGGCGGTCCTGCGACCCCGCGGCCACCGTTGGTGGGACCAGCGGTTCTGGGACGCGGGAGCCGAGGGAGCGACGGTCGTCAAGCTCCACGGAAGCATCCGCACGCCCGACGAGGTAGTGTTCACCCACCGCGACTACCGGCGGCTCTACGCCAGCCCCGCCTACGCCACTTTCCTACGTTCGGTGATGACCTCGGCGACGGTGCTGTACCTGGGGTTCTCGTTCACCGACGCCTACCTCAACGAGCTCCGATCCGAGGTCCTGGCGATGTTGGACCATCGGGGCGGGGACATCCCGACGGCCTACGCGGTGGTGAACGACCCCACCCCGGTGGAGGTCGAGTACAGCCTGGCGCACGAGGGAATCCACGTCCTGGCCGTCGACACCGCCGACCGCTCGGACTTCTCCGGTTTCGACGCCTACCTGTCGGCCATCCACGACCGCACCAACCCGCGGCGCATCCTCGCCCGCCTGATCGCCGGGCGCCGCATCCGCTGGATCGGGGAGGACCACCCCGGCCTGTCGTACCTCCAAGAAGCGGCGAAGGAAGAGGGAGGCGAGGTCGTCAGGGGAGGCGAGCCTCGCTCCGACGACGACCTGGTGGTCGTCTGCGGCGGCGTCGCCGACCTCTCGCCCGGTGCGGGCGTCGCCCAGATCCTGCTCACCCCCTCCCGGGAGAGTGTCGATGGCCTCGAGGCGGCGCGCCACGGGGCAGCCGGGCACGCCACCGGGTGGGGCGGGTTGCTACAGGAGATCCACCGCTTGCTCTCCTGAGGGCGCCGGCCACACACCCACGCCGGGGTTGAGGCGTCCATCCGGGTCGACGGCCCGCTTGAGAGCCTCCGCCAGACGCCGGCTCACCGGGTCGAGCCGGGCGAGATACCTCTCCCGCTTGAGCCGGCCGATACCGTGTTCGCCGGCGACGACACCACCGAGCTCCTCGACCGCCGAGAAGACGACGTCGTCGATCGCCTCGGGAACGACCTCGGCGGGGTCGGGAGGGGCGATGTTGACGTGGAAGTCGTCCATGAGGACGTGGCCGAACACGAACAGCCGGTTCGGCTCGACCGCTTCGCCCAGGCGTTCGACCAGATCGGGGAGGCGGCGCCGGGGCACCACGATGTCGTGTTTGTGGACCACACCGGTCGTGCCGAAGGATTCGGTGATCCTGTCCCGGTACTCCCACAGCCCGTCTCCGACCACCGCGTTGGGAGGCGGCCGGAAGTCGGCGGCGTGGCGCTCCTCAAGTTCGACGAGCAGGTACCAGCGCGATCTGGCCAGCGGCGCCGGCAGACCGGCGTGCGAGGTGACGATCTCCATCTCCGGATGCCCGAACACCTCGGCGGCGAGCACCGGCGGGCTCTGCGCCAGCGTGTCGACGAGCGCGTCGAAGTCGGCGAAGCCGGACAGGCAGGTGACGGTGGGCCCGATCGGCGGGTGCAGCCGGAGACGCAGGGCGGTGACGACCGCCAGCCCGCCTTCGGAGCCGGCCAGGAGGCGGGCCGGGTCCACCCCGGCGACGGACCGGTGGGGACCTTCGAGCGTGGAGACGACGGTGCCGTCGGCGAGGACCGCCTCGACCCCCGTCACCTGGTCCGCCATGCGCCCGAACCGGCAGGCGTAGAGGCCGCCGGCGTTGGTGGCGAACGCCCCGCCCACCGTCGCCGAATCCCGGGATGCCATGTCGAGCCCGAACTCGTGGCCGCGCTCCCGGGCGTGCCGGGCGACCTCGGCGATGGTGGTGCCGGCTGCCGCCACCACGGCACCGTCGTCGTCGGTGATCCCCCGGAGCGCCTCCAGGTTGAGGATCACGGTCCCCGCCGGAGCCTGGGTGGCGCCCACGAGCCCGGTGTTGCCTCCCTGGGGCACCAGCCCGAATCCCGCTTCGGCGGAGAGCCGCATCAGCGCCACCACCTCCTCCACCGACGCCGGGCGGACGACGCAGGCGGGCCGACCCCGGAACCGGCCCGTCCAGTCGACGGCGTAGCGGGCGACGATGTCGGGATCGTCCACCACCCGCCCACCCAGAGCACGGCGCAGGTCGGACAGCCAGGAAGGTGAATCGCTCACGTCGGGCGACGCTAGACGCGATCCAGCGCCGACGGCGCGGCCGCCTCGGCGGAAGGCGCCTCGACGCCGGGCAGCGAGAGGCGGAACTCCGTCAGCCCGTCGCGGCGCAGGTACTCGAGTGCCCCGCCCATCAGGTGGGCGAGATTCCGGGACACGGCGAGGCCGATGCCGACCGAGCCGGGAGCGACGGCTTCGTGGCCGCGGACGTAGGCGTCGAAGATCCTCTCGGCGTCCTCTTCCGGCACCCCGTCGCCGTCGTCGACGACACTCAACGAGACCTGGCCGGCGCCATCTACGATCCTGATCTCGATGTTGCTGCCTCCGTAGCGGCTGGCGTTGGTGAGCAGGTTGCGGATGATCTGGCGGCACCGCAGCGGGTCGGCTCTCACCATCGCCTCCGGCCCGACCACGGCCACGTCGAGCCCGAGGGAGGCGACAACCGACTCGGCCTCGGAGCGGAGGTCGAAGTCGGTGGCCTGGACGGTGAGGCCGCCGCTCTCCACCCGGGCGGCCACCAGCAGGTCTTCGACGAGGTGAGCGAGCTCGCGGCTCTGTTCGGCGACGACGGACGCCAACTCGGCCAACGTCTCCCGGTCGAAGTCCATCGCCGAAGCGGCCATCTCCTCGGCGAGGCCCACGACGGCGGTCAGGGGTGTGCGCAGTTCGTGGGACACCGATGCGACCAGCTCGTCCTTCGAGCGGACCAGTTCCTCGAGACGGCGACGGTCGTCCTGGCGGCGCCAGTACGCCGAGACCAAGGCGGCGGCTTGGATCAGCATGTCCACCTCGAGGTCGGTGCGACGACGGGCACTGCGGTTGTAGACGAGCGACAGGCACCCCCGCCACACCCCGTCCACGAACACGGGGACGGAGACTTCCATCTCCACCCCGCCTCTCTCGTACATCTCCCGCTCTTTGCCGGTGAGTGCCTCTCGGCGCATCTCGCAGACTCGGCCGGCCTGGTGGGCGGCGAGCATGGTGGGCAGGTCGGCGTAGCTTCCCTTCATCCAGCTGACGTCCTCGGTGATGGCATCGCTGTAGGCGGCGGCCACGATCTCCCAGCCGGGCACCTCGCCGTCGTGGATCGTGCGGTCGACGTAGGCGCAGTCGGCGGCCGTCGCCTCCAACAGCGCGGCGAGGGCGACGTCGAGGGCGTCCTCGGAGGCGTCCTCCAGCAGCACCTGCGAGCAGCGGGCGAGGGCACGGTGGAGCTCCGTCACCTCCGCCTGGGCGCGGGCAGCGGCGTTGGCGGCGTCGGAGAGCCGCTCCACCATGAAGTGCAGCAAAAAGACGGTGGCCGCGGTGACGATCACCCAGTCGAACACGTTCTCCGTGGGCTGGCCGATGAGCGACCCGTAGGCGAGTGCCCACAGCGCCGGTCCCGCCCACACCGCGACACGCAGCCACAGCGGCCGACGGTCGAGGACGGCGGTGGCCACCGCCACCGCGAGGAGGATGCCGTAGGCGGTGTATTGGTCGTACCAGTCGAACGGCAGATCCCAGACGACGGTCAGCAGGGAGAGGACGGCCGTCGTGGCCGCCGCGGTCACGAGAAGGGCCAAGAGGGCCGGCCGCGGTCGCCGCCACTCCCGGTACGCCCACAGGGCGTAGGCGGCCGCCCAGATCACCCGGGGAATGGCCCCGTCGGTGACGTAGAGCACGGAGCCGGCGACGAAGTCGACGACGGCGAGCGCGGCGGCGGCTATCGCCAGAGTGCGGGCGAGTGGCCGGACGAAGTCGACACGAAGAGGCTGAGGCACGATTGCCCTATCGGTAGGGCCGGCTCCGGCCTTGACGGATTGCATCTCTCCCCCGGAGACTATCCCCCTGAGGGATGCCGGGCCGGAGAGGGTGCCCGGCGTACCGTCCGGCCCCGGTTGCCCCCCAAGGAGCGGCACACCGGGCACCTGCCGACAAGCTACGAGGGGGGTGTGACAGATTCCCGGTCAGTCGAGCCAGTGGTTGTCGTGGCGGTGGTAGAAGTCGTAGCGCTCGGCGGGGGACATGGCGGCGATCTCGGAGGCGAGCCCCTCGAAATACGCCTCGCGTGGGGCGCCGGGGGCGAAGTGGATCAGCATCTCTGCGGGCGCGCCGGACTCGTTGCGGAACCCGTGGATGCCCCCGAACGGGACGTGGACGAAGTCACCTGGGACGCAGTCGACCCACCGGCTGCCGTCGTAGATCCTCACGACCCCGGCGAGCACGTAGAACGACTCGGTCATGGTGCGGTGGAAGTGGGGCCCGGGACCGCTCGGTTCCGGCCCCATCACCCACCGGTAGAGCCCGAACAATCCGCCGGTCGACTCTCCCGTCGCCAGGTGATGGCATGTGTTGCCATTGGCGTAGGTGATGTCGGGGCCGGAGGTGGCGGGCCGGTGGACGGCGCTCTTCTCGCCGGTGTCGCCGTGGTAGACGGGGGGCGGGTATTCCATCGCCCCAAGTTAGGTGCCGCCGCCGGCGTCAACCGGGGAGTTTTCCGCCTCCGACGGTGCGGAGGTCGGCCGCGTCGGCGGCTTCCCTCCCGAGCATGTAGCCGAGACCGTCGGTCGCCGACACCGACATGGTCCCGACCCGGCCCAGGGTCGACTGCATGGTCTCTTCGGCGGCGCGTTCACGGGCGGCGAGGAGCGGCACGAGAGCGACGCCGGTCTCGGCTTCGGCTGCCGTGACGGCGTCGGCGGTGGCGGACGCCAGCCTCTGTCCGACCCGGTGGGCGAACCCGACCATGAACGATCGACGGAACCGGGCCACGGCGCTTCCGCTTGCTCGGAGATGGAGCGGTCGCTCTCGCTGCATCGAGCGGGTGGCCTGGACGAGGAGCGAAGTGAACAGCTCCTCGACTCCTGCCACGTCCTGGGGGTGGCCGAACACGGTGGCGAAACCCAGCATCTGCTGCCAGGCAGCCCGGCAGCCGTTGGCTGCGGCCACCTGGGACAGCAGCACGAACTTCTGGCGGGCGTAGGGGTCGTCGATTCCGACCCGCCTTCCGATCACTTCCCGGGGATGCCGCTCCTCTCCGCCGGCGAGCGTCTTGCGGTCGATCCGGTGGCGGGTCATGAGCTCTTGGGCCTTGGCGGTGAAGGCTTCGGCTTCGGCATCGAACTCGGTGCTCTCCGCTTTGGCGAGCAAGGCGCGGATCCTCTCGAGGACACCGGGATCCAACACGACCCGGCCCGATCGGGGAGGCCGGGCCTTCAGCTTCGGCCAGGACGAAGGTGGCGGGGTCAACTGCGGCAGTGGCGGCAGCATCCCCATCAGGGCGAGGACCTCGAGTGCCGTCGAGACCTCGAGCGACGCCCACCCCGCCGCGGGAAGCTCGGCACCGAGACGATCCACCTGGGCCATCCACTCCGGGGCCACGGCTCTGCCCCATTGGGCATATGTGCGGGAGTGCGCCACGATCGCTGCCGCGGTCGACTCCGCTGCCGCCTTTCCGAGGCGCCGCCTGGCCACCCGGGCCACGTCGGCGGGTTGCCAGCCCTTCTCCCACAGTGCCGCCAGCGCACTCTCGAGGGATTCCACCAGCACGGCGCGGACGGCCTCTCGCGCCTCGGGGCGTTGCAGGCGGCGGACGATGTCGTCGGCGGCCGAGCGGTGGCCGAGGCGCAGTGCGTGGACGGCCCTGTCGACGAGTCGGCGGATCTGGCTGTCGTCTCTCATCTGCTCTCTCCTGCGGCGGCTCCTCTTCCCCATGCCGCATGGATATCTGCCGGCACCGACAGATTCATTCGGCGGGGTCGAGGCGAGCGACGAGGGTCTCGGGGGCGATGGTTCGGTAGGCGTCCTCCACGATGTCGGCGACCATGTCCCAATCCACGTCGTCGATGTCCAGGTAGACGCCGACCCAGCCCCTGGCGCCGACGTAGGGCGGACGGAAGTAGGCGTCGGGACGGGCGGCGACGAGCGATTGCTGGGCGCCTTCCGGCGCCGCGCACCAAGAGGCAACCCGGTCGTCGTGGTGGTGGTCGGCGTGGGTGACGAACATCCGCTTTCCACGCACGAACCACGCCGGCTCCCCGTGGCTCTTCCGTTCCGTCACCTCCGGCAGCGAGAGGCAGATGCTCCGCAGTGCTTCGAGTGGGTCGTGGGGCATCTCCCTCATGCTGACAGACACCCCGGCCTAGTGCGGCCGGATGACCCCGCTCGGAAAAATTCGTTGATATGTCAACTATGTCTACGTATCCTCTTGCGGGCTAGGAACGACTGTGGAGGGGATATGAGCAACAAAGTCGCCCTGGTCACCGGCTCCAACAAGGGCATCGGCCGCGAGATAGCCCGTGGGCTCGGCCGGTTGGGGATGGCCGTCTACGCCTCGGCCCGCGACGAGGAGAGGGGACGCCAGACCGCCGAGGAGCTGAGGAACGAGGGAATCGACGTCCGGTTCCTGCAGCTGGACGTGACCGACGAGGAGTCGATCCGCCGGGCCGCCGATGAGATCGACCGCTCCTTCGGCCGCCTCGACGTGCTGGTGAACAACGCCGGCATCACCGTCGACGACGAACGGCCGACCCGGACTCGGCCCTCCAACACGATCGAGGCGACCTCGGCCACCGCCGACCACCTCCGCCAGGTGTTCGAGGTGAACACGTTCGGGACGGTGGCGGTGACGAGGGCCATGCTGCCGCTGCTGCGGAGGTCGGATGGCGCCCGGGTGGTGAACATGTCGAGCCCGCTGGGCTCCCTGACTCTCCACTCCGACCTCTCCCACCCGGTCTCCCAGGTGGGATTGCTGGCCTACAGCTCGTCCAAGGCAGCCCTGAACATGATCACGATCATGTACGCCAACGCCCTGCGCGACACCGGGATCAAGGTCAACGCCGCCAACCCCGGCCGGGTCGCCACCGCCCTCAACGACTTCAGCGGGGAGAGGACGCCCGAGCAGGGCGCCGCCATCGCCATCCGACTCGCCACGCTGGGAGACGACGGCCCCACCGGCGGGTTCTTCGGCGACGACGGGCCGGTGCCCTGGTAGGCGCCCGCCCCACCTAGCCTGGCCTCGGGGAGGCGCGCCAACTCGAGGAGACCTCATGCCCGAACGAAGCGAGCCCGGCCCGAAGCTGCTTTCGGGCGGGAACCCGCAGATCCCGAAGGGAGAGGGCGACGGCCCGGTGCAGGCCTACATCGCCGCCATGCCCGGGTGGAAACGCCGAGTGGGAGAGCACCTCGACCGGCTGATCTCCGAGTCGGTCCCCGAGGTGCGCAAGGCGGTGAAATGGAACCAGCCCTTCTATGGCAGCCCGGAAGACGACGGGTGGTTCCTGTCGTTCCGCTGCTACACGAGCTACGTGCAGGTCCAGTTCCTGAAAGGGACCTCGCTGGATCCTCTCCCCCCGAAGGCGTCTAAGCACCAGGAGGTCCGCTATCTCGACATCGGCGAGGACGACGATCTCGACGACGAGCGGCTGGGCTCGTGGATCCGCCAGGCGGCGACGCTTCCCGGCGAGCGGATGTGACGGTCAGACCGACGACAGAGCTGCCTTGACCTCGGCGGCTCGCTCGATCGACTCGAGGGTGACCGGATCCAGCACGAGCTGGACATGGCCGATGCCCGTGGCGGCGAACTCGGCGAGCGTCTCGGCCATGCGCTCGGTGGGCCCCGTGATCGGCCGGGTTCCGGCGCTGCGGCGGCTGGGCTGGTCGTCGAACTTGAGCAGGACCGCCACGGTCTTCTCCAAGGTGGCGGGGTCGCGCCCCACCGCCTCACACGCCCGGTCGATCCTCTCCAGCAGGCCGCGGAGCTGGGCGGGGTCGTTCCCGAAGTCGGTGAACCAGGAGTTCCAGGCGGCGACGTGCGGCAACGCGATCGAAAGCATCCGAGCCCCGTTGGAGCCGATCATCAGAGGTGGCCCCCCGGGGCGGGGACGCGGCAGCAGCTCCGCCCCCGTCACGTCGTGGAACTCCCCGTGGAACTCGACCCGCTCGCCGGCGAGGAGGCGGCGGAGGATCTCGAAGCCCTCGGCGAAACGGTCGACGCGCCTGTCGAACGGAAGCCCGAAAGCCCGGAACTCGAGCTGGTTCCAGCCGGCGCCGATACCGAGCACCAGCCGGCCACCCGAGATCTCGTCGACGGTGGCGGCCTGCTTGGCCAACAGGGCCGGGTTGTGGAACGGGAGGGCGGCGACGAGGGGGCCGATCTCGACCCGCTCGGTGGTCGCCGCGACCGCCGCCAGCACCGACCACGCCTCCCAGGGGCCGACCCGGGCACCGTCGATCTCGTACAAGAGGTGCTCACCCACCCAGACGGAATCGAAGCCGGCCGATTCGATCAGCGCCGCCATCTCGGCGAGCTCGGGCCAGCCCACCGGACGCTCCACCTCAGGGAGCTGGACACCGACCTTCATGGAAGTCGCGGACACGGGGGCCGAGTGTAAGGGCCGCGATCGCCGACGCCGGACCCTACGCTCGGAGCATGGACGTGCTCGTCGCCACCACCGGCGGCGTCTTCGACCTCGACGGCGCCATCGTCCTCCCCGAGTGGGCGGTCACCCACGTCGCGCGCCACGCCGGCTCCTGGTGGGCAGTCGGCGAAGCTGGAGTGGTGCGGGACGGCGACGTCGTCGCCGCGGCCCCCGACTGGGTGACGTTGAACTGTGTGCTCCCGACCGAGCACACCGTTTGGGTGGGCGCCGATTCGGCCCGCCTGTTGCGCCTGGAGGATGGCTCGCTCGCCGAGGACGAGCTGTTCGCCACGGCCCCGGGCCGCGACAAGTGGCACACCCCTTGGGGCGGGCCTCCCGACGTGCGCTCTATGACCGAGGCAGCCGACGGGACGGTCTTCGTCAACGTGCACGTCGGGGGGATCCTGCGGTTCGACAACACGGGCTTCACCCCGACCATCGACATCTCCGCCGACGTGCATCAGGTGGCCGCCCATCCCGAGATCCCCGATCTGGTCGTCGCCGCCACCGCCCACGGGCTGGCGGTCACGGCCAACGGCCACGACTTCGACTTCCGAACCGACGGGCTGACCCACCGCTATTGCCGGGCGGTGGCACTGGGTGGCGACACCGTGCTCGTGTCGTCGTCGGCGGGCCCGCGGGGCGGTGACGCCCGTCTGCACCGGGGCGATGTCGCCGGCGGGCCACTGGAGGTGTGCTCCGGCCTCCCGGCGTTCGACGGCAACATCGACACCCACTGCGTGGCCACTCGCCCGGGGTTGTGGCTGGTGGGCCACGGGTCCGAGGTGTGGGCGTCGACAGACCGGGGTGACACCTGGGAGGTGGCCTTGGACGGCCTCCCCACCATCACCTCCGTCGGCTGAACCCGAATCCTCGTCGACCCCCCGTTCCGAATCAGGGTCGTCGACCGACCGCCCGGCCGCTACGGCTCGGGAGTGAGTGAGAAGAGCACCCGGGTGTCGTCGAACGTGAAGGTCTCCTCCGCGATCATGACCAACGAGCCGACGTCCTCGGACCAGACGCTCCAGCACACGTTGCCGCTGATGGATCCGCCCGGGAAAGTCTCCCCGGCGTCGTCGATGGGATCGGGGATGACACCGCAAGACCCGTCGAACCCCTCGTAAGCGACACTCGAGTCGCCGACCGCCTTGAGCGACACGTCGATCCAGAAGGTGGACGACTCCTCACCCCCGAACGTGGCATCGAGACGAGCCATGTAGAACTGTCGGCCCTCTTCAGGCGGTTCGTTGAACTGATTCTCATCCAGCACCAGTTGGGTCGCGTCCGGGATCACCTCGATCACCTTCAGCGTCCACGGGCCGACCGCGGCAGCTTCACCGATCGGCACTGCGTCGTCGGCGCGGCTGGAGCTCTCCGCCCCTTCGGCCGTGGAGGCATCCACGGGCTCCGCGGCGGGATCCAACGACAGGAACGCCCGGACGTCGTCGAAGGAGAAGGTCGGCTCGACGATGAGCACCAGACCTCCGGCGTCTTCGGCTGAGACGGACCAGCATGCGTTCCCGACGATCGAGCCACCGGGAAAGGTCTCTCCGGAATCGTCGATGGGGTCGGGGATGACACCGCAGGAGTCCTCGAAGCTCTCGTAGGCCACGTTCGACGGCCCTACCACCTTCATCGACACGTCCACCCAGAAGTTCGACGACTCCTCTCCGACGTAGGTCGCCTCGAGGTGGACCATGAAGAACTGTCGGCCCTCCGCTGGAGGGTCGTTGAACTGGTTCTCAGCCAGGACTTCGTCGGTGGCCTCGGGGGTCACGCCCGTGACCCGCAGCCTCCAGTCGCCTATGTCCGCGACGGCCCCCACGGGCAGCGGATCATCCAGAGTCCCGAGATGATTCGGCTCCTCCGGCTGGCTGGTGGTGGTCGGCGCCTCCGTCGTCGATGTCGTCTCGCCGACCGTGGTTTCGGGAACCGACGACGTCGGCTCGTCCTGAGACTGGGCGGTGTCGGAGACACCGCTCTCCGCCCCGCAAGCCCCGACCAGCAATGCCAGCGCGGCGAGCGAGACGGCTTGTTTGGTGAATCGCATACGGGGCCTATCGGCCCGGCCCGGCGGGACTTGAATGCAAGCTATGCGAATGTGACTCAAGTCCTACGAGAGGATGACCCGCGGCACGGCCGCGGGTCATCCTCTCTGCGACCTCGGTCTCAGGCTGCGGCGATCTCGGCGAGCACGCCGTCGATCTGGGACATGGCGGCCACCAGCCCCTCCTCCATCCCCATCTCGAGGACCTGCTGGAGAGCCTCGGGCGAGGCGTAGCGGGCCACGCACCGCATCTGGGTGCGGCCGCCGGTCTCGGCGAACTCGTAACGCATCACCGTCGCCGGCAGCTCCGGGTTGGGGTTGCCGTTTCCGTCGGCGAAGAGGTCTTCGACTTCGAACGAGCCGGGCTCGTCGACGGCGATGACGTTCCACAGGCCGTAGTGGGTGTCGCCTTCGGGACCGGTCATCGAGTAGACGACCTTGCCGCCCGGGCGCAGCTCGTGCTGATGCACCGTCGCCGGGTAGGTGGGCGGGCCCCACCACTTCTCCAGCTTGCGCGGGTCGGCGAATAGCTGCCAGACGTGCTCCAGCGGAGCGTCGAATTCCGTCGTGACCGTGAGGGTCGCGTTGTCGAGGTCCTTTTCCACGATGGGCGTGGTCATGACTCGTCTCCTTTCTCTTGGGCGAGGATCTCGCCCATGCGGTCGATGCGGTCGACCCACATCGCTTCGAGCTGGTCGAGGAGGTAGCGCATCCGGCGAACGGCGTGGACGTCGGCCCTGACGAGCTGTTCGCGTCCCTCCCGTCGCTTGGTCACGAGGCCGGCCCGTTCCAGCTTCGCCACGTGCTTCTGCACCGCCGCGAAGCTCATCGGGTAGTTCCGGGCCAGCTCCGACACCGAGTACTCCCTCGTCATCGTGCGACGGAGGATGTCGCGTCGGGTGGCGTCGGCCACCGCCCGGAACCTCCGGTCGTCGTCCGCCTCGTCGCTGCGACCTACAACCATTTGGTTGTACGTTACGACATGGCGGGGGCGCCGTCAACCGATTTCGATACGGTTCAGGGAGCGGGATAGACCACGCGGCCGTCGACCACCGCCGCCCCTTCGGTGGCGGCGTGCGGGTAGCGGCGCCCTCCGGGGAAGAGGTGCTCGACGACTTCGCCCTCAACGAGCTCGAGGTGGTCGGCGAGCAGACGCCGGTGGCAGCGCCACCACACCGTCTCCGAGCACATGACCGCCACCCGGCGGCTCCGTGCCGCCTCGAGCACCTCGGCCATGCCGGCCCGGAACTCGTCGGTGGCCATGTGGTCGGCGTAGGCACGGAACTGGTCGTTGTCGAGGCCGACGTTGGGGCTGTCGGCCGCCGGTTGGCGCCGCCCGCCCAGCGACTCCACCCACCGGTAGTCCACGCCGTAGTCGCCGAGCCACCTGCTCATCTCCCCCGCGTTGAACTGGGGGTGGCGACGGCTTCCCGGGTAACGGCGGATGTCGAAGAGGACCTCGACTCCTGCCGTCCGCAGCGTCTCGCCCAGCTCGTCGGCGGTCTGCGCCCCGTGGCCGACGGTGAGGATCATTCCCCGAGCTTCTTCGCCGCCACGCCCATCCTCGTGGCGATCTCGATGAGGATGTCGGGGTACGTGGCGAAGTTGAGGCGGACGTGGCCCTCCCCGCCGGGACCGAACGGCGCACCGTCGTTGAGGGCGACCCTGGCCTCCGCCAGGAAGTAGTCGGCGGGCTGGTCGAGGCCCAGAGGCGTGAAGTCGAGCCACGCCAGGTAGGTGCCCTCGAGCTGGGTGAGCCGCACCCCGGGCAGGTTCTCGGCCACGAGGTCGGCGAGGAGCCGGCGGTTGGCGTCGATGCGCTCCACGGTCTCGTCGAGCCAACCCCGGGCATCGGCGTAGGCGGCGGCGTTGCCCACGAGGCCGAGCGTGGCGACCCCGATCTTGTCCGACGTGAAGTACGCCGCCCACTTCTCGGCGTCCTCGTCCCGGGTGAGGACGACCTGGGCGCACTTCAACCCCGGGATGTTCCACGCCTTGGAGGCCGACGTGACGGTGACCACGACATCGGGGTCGATCGTGGCGGCGACCGTGTGACGCAGGTCGGATCGGATCAGGGGGGCGTGGACCTCGTCGGCGATGACGCGTGCGCCTCGGTCCGCGGCGAGCTGGACCAGATCCTCGACCTCGCCCGGTTCGAACACCCGGGCGGTGGGGTTCCACGGGTTGCACAGGACGATCGAGCCGGCACCGGCATCGAACGCGGCGGCGATGCCGTCGAGATCCAGCCGGTAGCGGCCATCGGCGTCGGGCCGGCACCGCACCGCGGCGACCTGTCGGCCGGCCCGCTCGACCATGGAGAAGAACGGGTGGTAGACGGGCGTGTGGAGGACGACCGGCGAGCCGGGGCGGGTCAGGTGGACGATGGCGCGGAGAACACCCTCGATGACATTGGGGGCGGGGAAGACGCGTTCGGGGTCCACGTGCCAGCCCAGGCGGTCGGCCCAAAACGAGACGGCCGCTCGGGCGGTGCGCGCCATCAACTCGGGATGCGGATAGGTGACCTCGCCGTCGTCGACGGCGGCGTGGAGGGCGGCGGCGATCTCCGGAGCCAGGCCGAAGTCCATCTCGGCCACCCACGCCGGGAGGACGTCGGCTCCGTAGAAGTTCCACTTGAGGCCCGGTCGTGGCCTCTGGTCGTTGGCGGTCGGGCTCACCGGACCAAGGCTAGGGCGGTGGCAGGCCACCGCCCCAGCGATCAGTTCTGACCGGATTCGCCTTCCGTGTCGCCGGGTGTGGTGGGAGGCGGCTGGGTGGGAGTAGCCGGCGGCGGGGTGGTGGAAGCCGTGTCGGCTCCCGTCTCGGTGGCGCCGGCAGTGGCGGTCTCGGTGGTGGTCTCTTCGGCCGGCTTGGTCTCGGCCGTCTCGGATTCCCACCGCTCCTTGGCCACCTCGAGGCCCTTCTCGAGGGCCTCACCCAACTCCTTCACCGCCTGCTTCGCAGCTTCCAGGGCGCTCGCCCGGGTCTCGCGGGTGGCATCCCAGGCGGTGCGCACCGCGTCGGCCGTGCGGTCGAGAGCCTCCTGGGCCTCGCGGATCCACTTCGGCTTGGACTCTTCCGTCGTCTCGCTGCGGCTCTCGTCGGTCATGGATCCCTCCAATGTGGCTGACTCCGATTCTTCCCTCGCGGCCGATCCTATGTCGTCCCCTTCGCTACCGCCCGGGCCCTTTTCCCCGATTCGTCCTCGGGAAACGGCCATAATCCCGCCCGTGGACCAGCGCTTCTCCGGGCGGACCGTGCTCGTCACAGGCGCGACGGGCATCGGCGCCTCCACCGCCGAACGGGTCGCATCAGAGGGCGGCTCGGTGTTCGTCGTGTCCCTGGACCAGGAGCCCATCGACCGGTTGCGCCACTCGTCGGACCGCATCGACGGGATGACCGCCGACCTCACCGACGAGTCCGCCGCCGAAGCCGCCTTCTCCGCCTGCCTGGAGCGGTTCGGCCGCCTCGACGGGGTGCTGGCGGTGGCCGGGGGAAGCGGCCGCCGATTCGGCGACGGCCCCGTCGACCAGGTCCCGCTGTCGGGATGGGAGGCGACGGTGAGGATGAACATGTCGCCGATGTTCCTGACCGTCCGCGAAGCGGTGAGGAACATGCCGGAAGGCGGCTCCATCGTCGTGGTGACGAGCGTGCTCGGTCTCCAGCCGCAGCGGATGTTCGTGACCCATGCCTACGCCGCCGCCAAGAGTGCTGCGGTCGGGTTCGTGAAGGCGGTGGCGTCCCGCTACGCCGCCGCCGGGATCCGGGTGAACGCGGTGGCGCCCGGCCTCACCGCCACTCCGATGGCCCGACGGGCTGCCGGCGACCCCGACACCGTCGCCTATGCCCGCAGCAAGCAACCCCTCGCCGAGGGGATGCTCCCACCGGAGTCCGTCGCCGCCGCCGCCTGCTTCCTGCTCTCCGACGATGCCCGCCACGTCACTGGCCAGGTCCTCGCCGTGGACGGGGGCGCCTCCGTCGTGGAGGCGTGAACAACTTGTCTAGACATTTGTTGGGGCGAATGCGACACTGACGGGATGCAGAAACTGACCGTCGCCGACGTCACCTACGAGCAGCTCGCCGCCACCATCGACCACTCCCTCCTCCGCCCCGAGCTCACCCTCGACGAGGTCCGGGCCGGCTGTGAGCTGGCGGCCCGCTACGCCGTCAAGTCGGTGTGCTGCCGCCCGGCCGACGTCTCCCTCTGCGCCCAGGAGCTGGAAGGCACCGGCGTGGAGGTCGGCACGGTGGTGGGTTTCCCCCACGGCTCGTCCACGACCGCCACCAAGGTCTTCGAAGCCAAGCGGGCGATCGAGGAGGGGGCCACCGAGCTCGACATGGTCGTAAACATCGGCTGGCTGAAGAGCCACGAGTACGGGGCGGTGGAAGAGGAGATCCGCCAGGTGGTGGAAGCCGCCTCCGGCCATGCCCTGGTGAAGGTGATCCTGGAGAACGCCTACCTCGACGACGAGGAGAAGCGCCAGGGGTGCCGGGCGGCCGACGCCGCCGGCGCCGATTTCGTGAAGACCTCCACCGGTTTCGCTCCGTCGGGGGCGACGATCCCCGACCTGATCCTCATGCGTGAATCGGTGTCGCCGGAGGTCCAGGTCAAAGCCGCCGGTGGCGTCCGGACCCTCGACGCCCTCCTCGAGGTGATGTCGGTGGGGGTCACCCGCGTCGGCGCCACCCGGACGGCTGAGATCCTCGACGACTACCGGGCCCGGACCGCCTGAGCGGCGAGCGGCGCCAGCGCCGCCCCCACCGCCCCGGCCTTCGGGCCGAGCTGGGCGGCCACGACCTGGATCTCGTCGGGGGGCACGAGGGTGACGCGCTCGCGCAGGTGACGACGGATCGGCTCGAGCACCGCTTCGCCGGCGGCGACGATTCCCCCGCCGATCACGATGCGGTCGGGCCCGAGGGTGGCGATGGTGTTGGCGAGACCGATCGCCAGCCAGTCGGCCACCGTCTCGATGGCCTCCCGGCTGCGGGCATCGCCGGCGGCGGCGCTGCGATAGACCTCTTCGACCGTGTCCTTGCCGGCGAGCGAGGTCAGGACCTCGGCCTTCGTCAGCGCCTCGACGCATCCGCGGTTGCCGCAGCCGCACCGGGGCCCGTCGGGCTGGACGATCTGGTGGCCGATCTCGCCCGCCTTGCCCCACGCTCCGAGGCGCACCTTCCCCTCGATCACGACTCCCCCGCCGACGCCGGTGCCCAACGTGAGGCACACCACCGTCTCGCACCCGCGGCCGGCCCCGAGAGTCGCCTCGGCGAGCGAGAAGGCACGGGCGTCGTTGATCAGGGTCACGGGCACCTCGAGGGCGTCCTCCAGCGGCTGGCGGATCTGCTGGCCTTTCCAGGGCCCGGGCAGGTTGGGGAAGAGCTCGATGGTTCCCCGATCCCGGTCGAATAGCCCGGGTACGCCGAGACCCACTGTCTCGACCGGCCCGTGCTCGGCGATGGCGGCCTTGCCGGTTTCGATCAGACGCTCGATGACGACCAGCGGGCCGCCGTCGGCGTTGGTGGGGGCGCTTCCGGTGCCGACGATCGATGTCTGCTCTCCGGCGACCTCGAGCACCGCCGTCTTGATGGCGGTGCCGCCGAGGTCCAGGCCGAGGTGGCGGGTCATCTGAGCAGGTCCTCCTCGTCTCGCTCCAGCACTGCTTCGAACGTGTACCGCTCGGCGGCATAGCGGGTCTCCGTGTGCTCCAAGGGACGGCCGTCCTGATCGGTGATGACCCGCCTTTCGGCCAGGATCACCGCCGGGTCCTTCAGTTCGAGGAGGCGCCGTTCCCGCGAGTCGGCGACCCGGGCCGACACCCACGCCTGGGCGCGGGTGGGGATGCGACCCATCCTCTCCATGGCCGCGTGCAGCGACACGGTCGCCAGGTCTTCGTCGAGCACCTCTCGCAGCGACGGATGCAGCACGGCGCGTTCGATCGCCATGGGCACGCCCGAGGCGAGACGGAGACGTTCGAGGAGGACCGGCCGCTCCCCGGGAGCCAGGCCGAGAGCGGTGACGTCGTCGGGTTCGGGGTCGATCTCTCCGGCGGCGAGCAGACGCGACGAGGCGGTCAGGCCGCGGCGGCGCATGCTCTCGGTGAACGACAGGGGAGACCCCAGCACCCGGGGCACCGGGCGGGGAGCCACGAACGTGCCCTGGCCCCGGCGACGCACGATCAGGCCTTCGTTGTCGAGGATCTGGAGGGCGGCCCGGGCGGTCATGCGGGAGACGCCGAACCGTTCGCACAGCTCGGACTCGGAGGGGAGCCGGGTTCCCGGGCTCGCCGAGGCGATCTCGGCGCGCAGGAAGCGGGCGATCTCCTCGTAGCGGGCGCCTTCGGCGCTCAACGACCGACGCTCCTATGGCGAAGTTGTATAGACATGTAGTACGTTTGCCTCGATGCCAGGCCCTATCAAACCACGTTCCTCCCCGGCGGCCGGTCTGTGGCTGGCGGAGGCGAGGCGCCTCCTGGAGCGTTTCGAGGAGACCCAGATGGAGGCGGTGGCCCGGGCCGCCGACATCGCCGCCGACGCCATCGCCGCCGGCGGCCTCGCCCACCTGTTCGGCACGGGCCATTCCCGCATCCCCCTCGAAGAGATGTTCCCCCGCTACGGGTCGTTCCCCGGTTTCCACCCGATGGCGGAGCTGTCGATGACCTTCCACACCCAGGTCACCGGCTCCAACGGGCAGCGGCAGGCGATGTTCATCGAACGGGTGGAGGGCCTGGCGGAACAGATCCTGGCGAACTTCGACCTGGCGCCGCCCGACTGCATGTTCGTGTTCTCGGCGTCCGGGCGCAGCGCCGTGCCGATAGAGATGGCGATGGGTGCCCGCCGCCGCCGGCTGCCGGTGGTGGCGGTCGTTTCGCTCGCCCAGTGCCAGGCCGCGCCGTCGTCGCACTCGTCCGGCACTCGCCTTCCGGACCACGCCGACGTGGTGATCGACCTGGGCACTCCCCCCGCCGACGCCCTGGTGACCCTCGACGGGCTCGACACCCCGGTCGGCCCCGGGTCCTCGCTGATGTATGCGACGGTGGTCAACGAGATCAAGGTGCAGACGGCCGAGCGGTTGCTGGAGCGGGGGGCGATGCCACCGGTGATCACGTCCTCGGCGGTGGTGGGCGAGGAGCGGTCGCGGGCGCTGTTCGAGGCGGCGTACGCCGATCACGCCCGCCGTTACGCGTCCCGGCTCCGGGCGGCGAGAGATGTGTGACAGCCCGGCTCCGGAGAGAGGCGGCGTGGCATCATGGCGCCGCCTTCAGGTGAGGCGAGACAGAGGAGCGTGTGAATGGCACTGAGCGACATCAACGCCGCGGTGGTGGGCACCGGCTTCATCGGTGTGGCGCACGTCGAGGCGCTCCGCCGGCTCGGAGTCAACGTGGTGGGCGTGTTGGGGTCGAGCCCCGAGCGGGCCCGGCAGAAGGCCGCAGCCGCCAACCTGCCCGACGTGTACGAGGACCTCGACTCCCTGCTGGCCGACGACCGAGTGGACGTCGTGCACATCGCCAGCCCCAACCACGTCCATTTCCCGCAGGCGATGGCTGCGCTGGATGCCGGAAAGCACGTGGTGTGCGAGAAGCCGCTGGGACTCGATTCGAACGAGACCTCCCAGCTGGTGGCGAAGGCGAACGAGACCGGCCTGGTCAACGCGGTGTGCTTCAACATCCGCTTCTACCCGCTGGTGCACCAGATGATGGCGATGGTCGCCGCTGGCGACATCGGCGTCCCCCGCCTGATCCACGGCTCCTATCTGCAGGACTGGCTCTTGTTGGAGACGGACTGGAACTGGCGGCTCGAGGCCGACAAGGCGGGCCGGCTGCGGGCCGTCGCCGACATCGGCTCGCATTGGCTCGACCTGGCTCGCTTCGTGTCGGGAAAGAAGGTCGTCGAGGTGATGGCGGAGCTGCACACGTTCGTGACCACCCGCCGCCACCCGGAAGGATCGGTGGAGACGTTCGCCTCGGTCTCCGAGGACGTGCCGCTGGTCGAAGAGGAGATGGTCTCCGACGACGCCGCTTCGATCATGCTCCGTTTCGAGGACGGCGCCCGGGGCCTGCTGACGGTCTCGCAGGTTTCGGCCGGCCACAAGAACCGGCTCACCCTGGAGGTGGATGGCTCGGAGTCGGCGCTCATGTGGGTGTCGGAGGACCCCGACCGGCTGTGGATCGGCCACCGGGGCCGCCCCAACGAGGTGATGGCCCGGGACCCCGGTGCGATGGCGGAGCCGGCGGCGCGGATCGCCGCCTACCCGGGAGGCCACGTCGAGGGGTACCCGGACACGTTCCGGGCCCTCTTCTCCCGGGTGTACGCCGACGTGGAAGCCGGGAAGCCCTCGCCGGAGCCGGACTACCCGACGTTCGCCGATGGCCACGACGCCGTCTGCGTCACCGAGGCGGTGGCGGAGAGCTCGGCGTCGGGAGCCTGGACCCCTGTACGACGCGACTGAAGGAGGAGGAAGAGATGAAGCTCGGTTTCCTGACCGCCCCGCTCCCGGAGCTGACCATCGACGAGATCGCCGATTGGGCGGCCGCCAACGGGTTCGAGTCCCTCGAGATCGCCGCCTGGCCGGCCCAGTCGGGTGACACCCGCCGCTACGCCGGCACCAGCCACATCGACGTCGACGGCCTGACCAAGGACCAGGCCGAAGAGTACGTCGGGCGGATCACCGAGAAGGGCCTCGAGATATCGGGGCTCGGCTACTACCCCAACCTGCTGCATCCGGACGCCGACCATCGCGCCCAGGTGAAAGAGCACCTGATGAAGGTGATCACCGCCGCCTCCCTGATGGGGGTGCCGGTGGTGAACACTTTCATCGGCGCCAACCGGGAGAACACCCAGGAGGAGAACTGGGAGCAGGCGAAGGTGATCTGGAAGGACATCGTCGCCCACGCCCGCGACTCGGGGGTGAAGATCGCCATCGAGAACTGCCCGATGATCTTCTCCCGGGACGAGTGGCCGTCGGGTCACAACCTCGCCTACAACCCGGCGATGTGGCGGACGATGTTCGAGGAGTTCGGCGAGACCGTCGGCCTGTGCTTCGACCCGTCGCATCTCGTCTGGCTGATGATCGACATCGAACGGGCCGTCACCGAGTTCGGGTCCCGCATCTACCACGTCCAGGCCAAGGACGTGATGATCGACTGGGACGGCCTCTACGAGTACGGGGTGATGTCGCTCGGCATGGGGTGGCAGATCCCCCGTCTCCCCGGCCTCGGCGACGTCGAGTGGGACGTGTTCTTCCGGGCGTTGTGGCGGACCGGGTACGACGGCCACATCATCATCGAGCACGAGGACCGCGACTTCGAAGGCACCGAAGAGCTCGTGAAGCGCGGGTTCCTGCTCGCCCGTAACGTCCTGCGCCCCTACATCGTGTGACGGCCGCATACGACGTCGTCGTCGTCGGGTCGGGGTCGGCCGGCTCGACGGCGGCGATCGCCGCCGCCCGCCACGGCGCATCGGTGCTGCTGGTGGAGAAGCTGCCTTTCCTGGGCGGCACGTCCACCGCCGTCCTCGACACGTTCTACGGCTTCTACACCCCGGGCTCGGAGGCGAAGAAGGTGGTGGGCGGCATCGCTGACGAGGTGGTCGCCGGCCTCCGCCGTCTCGGCGAGGTGGTGGAACGCCCCAACACGTACGGGGCCGGCACCGGCGTCACCTACCTGGCCGAGCACCTCAAGGTGGTGTGGGAGGACCTCGTCACCGGATCGGGGGCGAAGGTCCTCCTCCACGCCTTCGTCCAGGACGTCGAGGTTTCCGGCGGGCGGGTCACCGGGCTGGTGGTGGCCACCAAGGCGGGGCTGCGCCGCATCGAGGCGAAGGTGGTGGTCGATGCGTCCGGCGACGCCGACGTGTGCCATTTCGCCGGCTTCGGCTACGAGCTCGCCGGGGAGCTGGCTCCGGCCCAGACACTGACCACGACGTTCCGGATGACCAACGTCGACGTGGCCCGCCGCCGCCAGATCGCGAAAGACGAGCTGCACGCCTTGATGCGGGAGGCGGCCGAGTCGGGCGAATACGACCTGCCGCGTCGGGAAGGCTCCGACCACATCACCCCGATCGGCGACATGACCGCCACGGTGATGACCCGGGTCGAGCACGTCACCCGGACCGACGACGGCCGCATCGTCAATGCCACCGACCCCGAGGTGCTGACCCGGGCGGAGATGGAGGGGCGCCGTCAGGTTCTCGAGTACGTGCGGTTCCTCAAGGACAAGGTCCCCGGCTACGAGCAGGCGGAGCTGGTGGCGATGAGCACCGGGATCGGGCTGCGAGAGACGCGGCGGGTGTACGGCGACCACCGGGTCACGCGGGAGGAGGTGCTTTCGGCCACCCAGTTCGACGACCAGATCGGCCTGTGCGGGGCCCCGATCGAGGACCACCACGGTTCGACCGCAGGCGACGGCACCGGCACCACCTGGGTGTACCTGCCCGACGGCCAGGCGGTGGGCATCCCGCTGCGGTCGCTCGTGGTGCGAGACTCGGTCAACACGCTGGTGGCGGGGAGGTGCTTCTCGGCCACCCACGACGCCCACGCCTCGATCCGCTCGATGGCCCAGTGCATGGCGATGGGCCACGCCGCCGGGGTGGCTGCCGCCCTCGCCGTCGAGAAGGGCGGCGAGGTGCGCGACGTAGCGCCCGGCCTCGTGCAGGACCGGCTGCGCGCCGACGGGGCCATCCTCGAGCTGTGAGCACGGTCCGCACCGTCCTCGGCGACATCGACCCGGGCGACCTGGGCGCCACCTACCTGCACGAGCACCTGATCATCGACCATCCGCTGGTCGAGGACCGATTCCCCCACATCTTCTTGCCATCGGCGGAGGACGCGACGAGAGAGGTGCGGCGCTGCCGCGAGGCGGGGGTGGGGGCGATGGTCGATGCCATGCCGTGTGCGTCGGGCCGCAACGTGTCGAAGCTGGCCGAGGTCAGCCGCGCCACCGGCGTGCACGTGATCGCCTCCACGGGGCTGCACACGGCCAAGTACTACGCCGCCGCCCCGTGGGCTTTCTCCCTCTCCCCTGTGGCGCTGGCGGACCTGTTCACCGCCGACATCGAGGTGGGCATCGACCGCTTCGACTACACCGGGCCGGTGGTGGACCGGACACCGCATCGAGCGGGGATCGTCAAGGTGGCCACGATCGGCGACTCACCCAGCGACGCCGAGCGCCGCCTGTTCGAAGCGGCCGCCATCACCCACCAACGCACCGGCGCTCCGGTCCTCACCCACTGCGAGGAGGGCCGCGGCGCAGTGGCCCAGGTGGAGTTGCTGGCGGCCTCGGGCGTGGACCCCTCGAGGGTGGTGATCTCCCACACCGACAAGGTGCGGGACCTGGCCTACCACCGTGACCTGCTCGCCACCGGCGTCAACGTCGAGTACGACCAGGTGCTGCGCCAGACCGAAGACACCTGGACGCTGGACCTGATCGAGACCATGGCCTCCGAGGGCCGCCTCTCCCAGATCATGGCCGGCACCGACGGCGCCCGCCGCACGTTGTGGACCGAGCTGGGCGGCGGCCCGGGGCTGGCCTACCTGATCGAGGCCCTGCAGAGCCGCCTGGGCCCGGAGGTGTGCCGGGCGGTGCTGGTCGACAACCCCGCCCGGCTCCTGGCTTTCTAGCTCAGGCGTTGACGACCCGATCGACGAACTCGCCGGTGTCCTTGTCCTTGAGGATCAGCTTGCGACGGCCGTCGGGCAGCACTTCCGCCTTGATGACGGTGTGACCCTCGTAGGTCTCGGGCTCGACGCTGATCCGCGGCGTCGTCCCGTGGCGCCACTCCATCTCCACCGGCACCCAGGTGCGCTCCCGGGCAGAGCGGTAGCAGGCGTCCATGACGGCGTTGACGACGTAACCGTCGTAGAAGGTCTCTGTCGGCTGGCGGCCTTCCTCCATCGCTGAGAACATGTCGGCGAACATGTCGACGTAGCCCAGCTCCGACACCTCGTCGCCGACCGGGAACAGCCACCCGGCGTCGGTCTCGGCCTTCTCGGCGACGTACCCGCCGGAGCCGCCGGCGGTGAACATCTCGAACCCGGTGCGGAGGAAGTGGTTCAGCCAGATGGTTCCGTGGGTGCCGGCCACCTCGTCACGGAGGTCCATGCCGCCGCGGAACGTCCACGACACCTCGAACTGGCCGATGGCGCCCGATTCGAAACGGATGAGGGCGATGGCGTTGTCCTCGTCGTCGATGGGATGGACGAAGGTGTCGGTGACACACATCACTTCGA
This sequence comes from Acidimicrobiia bacterium, assembly GCA_017577575.1. GTDB lineage: Bacteria > Actinomycetota > Acidimicrobiia > Spongiisociales > ZC4RG35 > ZC4RG17. The sequence goes on from PKRG01000002.1 coordinate 174,461, forward strand.
CGGGGCGGTTTTCCTTGCCCACGAAGTGACGGATGATCTCGATGCAGTGGCAGCCCAGGTCTACGATGGCGCCGCCACCGGTGAGCCGGCCGTCCCAGAACCACGCCGAGTGCGGGCCGGGGTGGGTCTCCCGGGATCGCACCCAGGTGACCTCGCCGATCGCCCCTTCCCTGACCGAAGCCACCGCCTTCTTGGTCTTGGGTGTGTAGACGAGGTCCTCCAGGTAGCCGGCGAACACGCCCGCCGACTCCACCTTGTCGAGTATGCGCTTGGCCTCCTCGGCGTTGCGGGCGAGAGGCTTGGTGCAGAGCACCGCCTTGCCGGCGTCGGCGGCGAGGCTGATCGCCTCCTCGTGGAGGTGGTTGGGGAGCCCGACGACGACCACGTCGGTGTCGGGGTGGCCGATGGCGTCCTCGAGCGACGTGGTGTATTCGGGGATGCCCCACCGTTGGGAGAAGGCCTCTCCCCGGTCGGTCGAGCGTGAGTAGACGACCCGGACCCGGTCCCGGCTGCGGCCTCCGTGGAGGGTGGCGGTGTAGAAGTCGCCGATGAGACCGGTGCCCAGCATCGTCACGTTGTGGCTCTGCATACCTCTCCTCGCGATCCTTGGAATTGTCTAGACAACATAGCCATCCAGATCGCGACTCGTCGGTGATCCTGCGTGCGCGGCGGCCCCGCGTCGTGTAAGTTCCGGAAATCGTTTACCGGCAGGCAGTTAGGAGGAGAAGGGTGACGTCTGGATACGACGTGGTGGTCGTGGGTGGCGGGCCGGCAGGGGCCGTCATCGCCAACCGGCTCAGCGCCGACGACAGCCGATCGGTGCTCCTGCTGGAGGCGGGGCCGGACTACGGCGACGACCCGGCGAACTGGCCGCCGGAACTGACGTTCCCCCAGCAGCAGGCGCTCGAGTCCCATTCCTGGAACCTGCACGACGCCGACACCGGCCTGTTCCTCCCCCGTGCCCGGGTGATGGGCGGCTCGTCGTCGGTCAACGCCTGCTATTGGATCCGCGGCTCGGCGCTCGACTACGACGAGTGGGAGCGGCTCGGGAACCCGGGGTGGGGCTTCGACGGCCTCCTCCCCTACTTCCGCAAGGCCGAGTCCGACCCGATGGGCGGGCCGCTCCACGGCACCGACGGGCCGGTGAAGGTCTGGCGCACCAAGCGGTGGTCGGCAGGCGACCTCGCCTACATCGACGCCGCGGTGTCGCTCGGGCTCGCCTACGTCGAGGACATCAACGGCGACCGGACCCAGACCCCGTCGGTCGGCCCGGTCCCGAAGAACATCGTCGAGGGCAACCGCCAGAACGCCGCATTCAGCTATCTCAACCCTGCCCGTAGCCGCCCCAACCTGACGATCCGGGACCGGACGCTGGTCGACCGGGTCCTCTTCGACGGTGATCGGGCGACCGGGGTGGTCACCGCCGCCGGCGAAGAGATCGCCGCCGACCTCGTGGTGCTCGCCGCCGGGGCGTATTTCACGCCCGGGATCCTCAACCGCTCGGGCTATGGCGCCGCGGAAGCGCTGGCCGCCCTCGGGATCGAAGTCCGCCAGGACCTGCCCGGGGTCGGCGAGAACCTCCTCGACCATCCCTTCTGCATCGGCGTGGCGGAGGGCGTGATCGCACCCGAGGCCGTCTACCCGATGAAGCTCCAGGGTCAGGCGATGGTGCGCAGCGCCTCGGACGGCTCCCCCGACATCGACTGCCACATCTACAACGCCCAGTACTTCGACGACGACCTGGGCCGGTGGATGATGGGCCTGGCGGTGTCGATGGTCGACGCTCGCTCCACCGGTCGCGTCTCGCTCACCTCGACCGACCCCGAGGCGCCACCCCGGATCGAGCATCGCCACTTCTCGGAGCCGGGCGACATGGAGCGTATGTGCGACGGGATCGAAAAGGCGCTCGAGATCTTCCGGACCCCCGAGTTGGGGGCAGTCGTGGAGCCGGTCGAGGATCGGACCTGGCAGTGGAGCGACCGCGACGAGCTGCGCACCCTGGTGCGCCAGAGCTCGGACACGACCAACCACTGCTCGGGGACGGCGAAGATGGGACCGGAGAGCGACCCGCTGTCCGTCACCGACCCGACGGGCAAGGTCTACGGCTCGGAGAACCTCTACGTGGCCGACAGCTCGCTGTTCCCGACCTGCCCGCGGGGCAACATCCATTTCGCGGTGGTGGCTGTCGCCGAAAAGATCGCCGACGGGCTCTCGTGATCGTTTTGTGGTCCGGTTCCAGCGCTTCTCGCGCTGGAACCGGACCACAAAACAGGATCAGCGCCGCGGCAGCATGCCCACCCGTCGACTGATCTCTCGGGCGGCTTCCAAGAGATGCGGCCGGAGCTCCTTCCGCATTCGCTCGACGGTCACTCTCGAGGCGTGACACGACACGTTCATCGCCGCGATCACCTTCCCTTCCTCGTTGGTGATCGGGGCGGCGATGGAGCGGACACCCTCTTCGAGCTCTTGGTCGACCAGGGCGTAGCCGTCGGCGCGGACCTTCTCGATGATCGCCCGGAATTGTTCGGGGTCGGTGACGGTCCGCTCCGTCAGCCGCTCGAACTTCGTGCGGGCGATGTAGGCGTCGAGCTCCTCGTCTGGTAGCCCGGCGAGCAGTACCCGCCCCATCGACGTCGGGTAGGCAGGAAGCCGCGACCCGATAGCCAGTGAGATCGTCATGATGCGCGAGGTGGGGACCCGAGCGACGTAGACGATGTCGTCGTCGTCGAGGACGGCCATCGACGAGGACTCTTTCACCGCCTCGACCAATTTCTCCATCGGCTGCTGGGCGAGCTCCACCACCTCGAACGACGACAGGTACGAGTAGCCGATGTCCAGGACCTTGGGCGTGAGGGAGAACGTCCGATTGTTCTGGTGGACGTAGCCGAGATCCACCAGTGTGAGGAGCACCCGTCGGGCGGTGGCCCGGGTGAGGCCGGTGTTCTGGGCGACCTCGCTGAGGGTCTGGCTCTTGCGCTCCTTCGAGAACGATGTGAGGACCGCCAGCCCTCGCTCCAGGGACTGGATGAACTCGTTGCTCCTCGGCTCGGTCATCCCCGAACTCTACGGCGGTGCTGTTCGCCTTGCGAACAACGGTTCAGGCGCTGTGCGCCGCCTCGGTTCGTGCCTTCAGGTCTCGGAGGACTGCGAGCTCCTCGGAGGTGGGGGGCTCGGTCACCCCCAGATCGTCGGCGACCTCCAGCTCCCATCCCGTCTCGGCTCTGGCTTGTTCGACGTCGACTCCCGGATGGATGGCGACGAGCCGCAGCATGTGCGTCTGCGGATCCGGCTGGAGGACGCCGAGATCGGTGATGACGACCGTGGGCCCGGCGCCGCGATGGCCGCCACGGCCCTCTCCCCTGCGACCGAAGCCGACCGACGTGACGAAGTCGACCTCGGGGACGAATGCCCTGCGGCGGTGACGCAACATCACGATCACCTCCCGGGCCGAGGAGGCTATCTCCGGCGCCCCGCCGGCCCCCGGCAGCCTGACGTCGGGCTGGTCGTACCTTCCGATGACGGTCGTGTTGAGGTTGCCGAAGCGGTCGATCTGGGCGGCCGACAGGAACCCGACGTCGATCCGTCCGGCCTGGAGCCAGTAGGAGAACACCTCCGGGACGCTCACGACCATGTCGGCCGTTTCGGCCAGCTCGCCGTCGCCGATCGAGAGAGGCAGCACGTCGGGCGTGGTGCCGATGGTGCCCGACTCGTAGATGAGGACGACGTTGGGGGCGTGGGTGAGGCGGGCGAGGTTGGCGGCCTCGCTGGGCAAGCCGATGCCGACGAAACACACCTGGCCGTCCCGCAGGTGACGAGCTGCGGTCACCGTCATCATCTCGTCTGCGGTGTAGCTCACGCCCTCAACCACCGAGCACCTCCTCGAGGGCGGCAGAGTCTTGGACCATGCGCAGGTACCCGCCGAAGTCCTCCTGGTCGAGGATGTAGGCCTCCACCCACCTCCGGAAGAGGTCCGGGTCGCGGGAGATGCGGTCCCACTCGGTGTAGAAGCGGTTGTCGCGTTTGCTGTAACCGAGCGAGTACGACGGATGGGACCCTCCCGGCACCGGAGCGATGGCGGTGACCGTCCAGTGGGGAAGCATCACGTGGTTGGGGCCGTTTCGATCGAGTTCGTCGACGATCTCCTCCACGGTGACGATCACGGTGGTCGCCGCCAGCGCCGCCTCCCGTTGCACGCCGGTGATGCCCCACAGGCCGACATTGCCCGAGCGGTCGGCTTGCTGGGCGTGGATGATCGTCACGTCGGGGTTCAGGGCCGGGACCGCAGCCACTTCCTCACCCGTGAACGGGCATTCGATCTGGGCAACAGTCGTGTGCTGCACCAGGTCGGATCCTTTGTATCCCCGCAGGATCCCGAAGGGGAGACCCGACGCCCCCGCCGCGTAGCGGGTGGCCATGCCGGCGTGGCTGTGCTCCTCTAGCTCCAGAGGGCGGGGATATCCGTTCTCCACCGCGTCCCGGAACCGATGCAATGATCCGACGCCGGGATTCCCACCCCACGAGAACACGAGCTTTCGGGCGCACCCCATCCCGATGAGCTGGTCGTAGATGACGTCGGGCGTCATCCGGATCAGGGTGAGGTCCTTCTTTTCCTGGCGGATCACCTCGTGGCCGGCAGCGAAGGGGATGAGATGGGTGAACCCCTCCATCGCCACCGAGACGCCGTCAGGGACGAGGTCTGCCACCGCCTCACGGAGGGTGGTGAACTCAGCCACGGCGCCGTTCCCCGTCTGCGCCGGCGAGGACCCCTGGTGTGGTTCGGTTCATTCCCCTCCGCGCTCCTCCAACTCGACCGGCGTTCTACATGCGCACGAGCGTACGGTGTGCGAACATAATAGCCCGATGGCCATGAACGAGCTTCGGACACAGGTGGCGGTCGTCGGCGGAGGGCCCGCCGGTTCGCTCCTCGCCTACCTCCTCCGCCTCGAGGGGATCGACAGCGTCGTCATCGAGCGGCGGAGCCGAGATTACGTGCTGGGACGGGTGCGTGCCGGGGTGATCGAGCACGGGACCGCCCAGCTCCTGAGGGACGTCGGCCTCGGCGAACGGATGGACGCCGAGGGCTTCGTCCACGACGGCGTCAACCTGGCGTTCGGCGGATCGCTCCTGCGGATCGACTTCCGGGGTCTCATCGACCGGTACGTGGTCATCTACGGCCAGACCCAACTGCAACGAGACCTGTACGACGCCCTCGACCGGGCCGAGATCCCTCTCCTCGACGAGTCAGATGACGTGACCCTCGACGGCATCGAAGGAACCGAGCCGACTGTCACCTTCCGGCGTCACGGCGAGACCCACACGATCCGCTGCGACTACGTCGCCGGCTGCGACGGGGTCCACGGCGTCACCCCCCAGTACATCCCCGGTTCCCTGCGGCGCACGTACGAGCGCATCTATCCGTTCGTCTGGGTGGGTGTCCTCAGTCCCACTCCCCCCGTGAACGACGAGCTGATTTACGCCAACCACGAGACCGGGTTCGCCCTCTGCTCGATGCGCAACGAGCACCTGAGCCGCTACTACGTGCAAGGCAGCGCCGACGACTCGGTCGACGACTGGCCCGACGATCGGTTCTGGGAGACCCTCAGCCTCCGTCTCCCACCCGACGTCGCCGAGACGCTCGTGACCGCCCCGTCGATAGACAAGATCGTCACCCCTCTGCGCAGCTTCGTGGCCGAGCCGATGAGCTTCGGCCGCCTCTACCTCGCCGGCGACGCCGCCCACATCGTCCCCCCGACCGGGGCCAAGGGCCTCAACCTGGCGATCTCGGACGTCTACTACCTCTCCCGGGCGCTCGCCGAGCGCTACCGGACCGGCTCGGAGGAGGCGCTCCAGTCCTACTCGGACCGAGCACTGTCGCGGGTCTGGAAGGCGGTCCGCTTCTCGTGGTGGATGACCCAGCTCATGCACCGCTTCCCGGGCGTCCACGACGACTTCGACCGCAAGATCCAGCGCACCGAGCTCGAGTACCTGGCAGGCTCGGAGCATGCCCGCCGCGCGATGGCGGAGAACTACGCCGGGATGCCGCTGTGAGCGGTGAGGAGCAGGAAATGGATCCGAAGGCAAGCGGGGAGGAGATGCGGCGGCGAGTTCTCGGGTCGGATCATGTCGACCGAGCCACCGCCGCCACCACCGATCTGGACCGCGGATTCCAGTCGTGGATCACCGACGCCATCTGGGGAGGGATCTGGACCCGGGAGAGGCTCGACCTCCGCGCCCGCAGCATGATCACGATCGCGGTGCTCGCCGCCCTCGGCCACGACGAACTGGAGCTCCACCTGCGGGCCACGGAGAACACCGGAGTGACCGCCGAGGAGGTCAGCGAGATCCTGCTCCACGTCGCTGCATACGCCGGAGCCCCGGCGGCGAACAAGGCTTTCGAAATGGCCAAACGCGTTCTCGGAGAGGAGGCACGATGAGCGAACCGATAGTCCGTCACTACGGACCCAAGGCGTACTCCGACCACCCGCCGTTCAAGTACCCGGACTACAAGTCGACGATCAAGCGAAGCCCGACCCACGACCCGATCAAGGTGGTCGCCACTCTCACGGAGACGACGGGTCCGGGCCCTGCCTGGGCGGAGATCACTCCCGAGGACGCCGACCTGACCACCAATGCCGGAACCGGGAGCCCTGCCATAGGCGAGCGGATCATCGTCACCGGACGGGTGCTGGACGAGAACGGCAACGGGGTACCGGACACGATCGTCGAGGTATGGCAGGCGAACGCCTGCGGACGCTACGTGCACTGGCGGGAAACGGCGTTCCCGGCTCCCCTCGACCCGAACTTCATCGGGGTGGGCCAGTGCAAGACCGACGCGGAAGGGAACTACCGCTTCCTCACCATCAAGCCAGGCGCCTACCCGTGGGGGAACCACCCGAATGCCTGGCGGCCGCCCCACATCCACTTCTCGATCCTCGGGCCCGCCCTGGTGACCCGCCTCGTCACCCAGATGTACTTCGAGGGAGACCCTCTCCTGTTCCAGGACCCCATGTACAACAGCGTCCCCCCTCACGCCCGGGAGCGGCTCGTCGCTCGATACGACCACGACGTGACGGAGGAGAACTGGGCGCTCGGGTGGCGCTTCGACATCGTGCTGCGGGGCCCCAACGGCAACGTGGAGGAGATGGAGGAAGAATGAGCCCTCGGCTGGGACAGACCCCATCGCAGACGGTCGGACCCTACGTGTCCATGGCTTTCCCCCGCGAGGGGGACAACGTCCTGCCCGTGCCGGACGGTGGGGAGCGGATCGTGATCACTGGTGTCGTCTACGACGGCGACCGCAACCACATCGAAGACGCGGTGATCGAGACCTGGCAGGCCAACCCCTACGGTCGCTACAACCATCCCGACGACACCCGGGAGGAGGTACCCCTCGACCCGACCTGGACGGGTTTCGCCCGGGCGATGACCGACTTCGAGACGGGCGCGTACCGCATCGAAACGGTGAAGCCCGGCCGGGTTCCGGACCTCGAGGGGGATTTCCAGGCACCCCACATCGCGGTGATCGTGCAGGGGCGGGGAATGCTCAACCCTGTGTTCACCCGCATCTACTTCTCCGACGAGGAGGAGGCGAACGCCGACGACTTGGTGCTTCGTCAGGTTCCGGAGGCTCGCCGGCATACGCTCATCGCCCAGTTGGAGCCCGGGTCCGACCCGAAGACATACCGGTTCGACATCAGATTCCAAGGCGACGACGAGACGGTGTTCTTCGACTTCTGACAGACTCGGGTCGATGACGTCCACTTCGTCTCTCTTCCCCGGCTTCTCCACGCCTGGCATCGACCGGGTCTGGTCGGCCGAGAGCCGGGTGAGAGCGATGCTGCGATTCGAGGAGGCGCTGGCTCTGGCACTCGCCGATGTCGGCGTCGCCCCCCGGGAAGAGGCCGAGGCGACAGCCGGTGCTTGCCGCACCGCCACCCCCGACCCCGAGGCGGTCCTCGAGGCGACCTGGAAGCGGGGAACGCCGGTGGTGGCCCTGTTGGAGGCAGTCGGCGAGCGGCCATGGCTGCACTACGGGGCCACCACCCAGGACACCGTCGACACGGCCCACATGCTCCTCGCCCGCCAGTCCCTCGACCTGCTCGACGAGGAGATCGTGGGGGTCTGCCGGGCACTCGTCGGAATCTGTGACGACCACCGCGACCAGCCACACGTGGCCCGCACGTTCCTCGTGGCGGCGCAGCCCACGACGTTCGGCCGGCGGGCGGCGGGATGGCTCGACCCGCTTCTCGAGCACCTCGAAGGGATCCGGAGGGCCCGCCGGGGCCTCGCGGTCCAACTGGGCGGGCCGGTGGGCGACCGCACGGCCTACGGCGAGGCGGCGTTCGCCGTGGTCGCGGCGATGGCGGACCGTCTCGGGCTCTCCCCCACTCCTGTGGCGTGGCACGCGGACCGGAGCCGGATCTGGAACCTGGTCGAGGCGGTGGCAGCACCGGTCCGCAGCACCGCCAAGATCGCCCACGACCTGACGCTCTTGGCCGGTCTCGGCGAGGTCACGATGCGCGCCGGCGGGTCGTCGAGCATGGCGGGAAAGCAGAATCCGATCGACGCCATGCGCGCCCTAGCGGCAGCTGAGGCATTCCGGGGAGCAGCGGCGATGATCACGGGGGCGGCGCCGGGCGAGCTCGACCGCGGGCTCGGCTCGTGGCATGTCGAGTGGTTCGCCCTGCCGCTCGTCTTCGGAACCGCCTCGGCGGTGTTCGAGGCGACGACAGCAGCCCTCGAATCACTGCAGGTAGATGCCGAGGTGATGGCAGCGGCGGTTCCGACCGGCGCGGAGTTGCCCGACGGAGCCGACGTGGACGCCGTCGTCGCCCGGTTCGACCGACTGGTGGGAGGACCATGAGGACTACCGGAAGAACGGGGACGCTCAACTGGACGGACTCGGGCGGCGACGCCGAGCGGACGCTGGTGTTGGTGCACTCGCTGGGCACCGCTTCGGCGCTGTGGATGCGGCAGATGGAGCCTTTTGGCCGGGTCCGCCGGGTGATCGCCGTCGACCTCCCGGGCCACGGCGCCTCCACTGCCGACGACCACGAGTACACCCTCGACGAACTGGGCCGGGACGTGCTCGCCGTCTGCGACGACGCCGGCGTCGGGCGATTCGACTACTGCGGTATCTCGATCGGCGGCCAGATCGGCCTGTGGCTGGCACTCGAGGCACCCGAGCGGGTCGTGTCCCTAGTGGCGGCCTGCACGGCGGCGCGGATCGGAGACGCCGACAAGTGGAGGGACCGCATCGACACGGTGCGCCAGCACGGCCTGGAAGGCCTCCTCGACACCGTCGTAGCCGGATGGTTCGGCCCGTCGTTCGCCGAGCGCGACCCCGAGGCCCTGCGGGCGATCGAGACTGCCTTCACCTCCACCGACCCCGTTGGGTACGTCGGCTGCTGCGCGGCACTGCGCGACGCCGACCTCCGGGACCGGGTCGGCCGCATCACCGCGCCCACACTCCTCGTGGCGGGATCCTTGGACGCCTCCACTCCGGTCGCGGACGCCGAGTTCCTGCACGAGCGCATTCCCAACAGCTCGTTGGCGGTGATACAGGACGCCGGCCACCTCGCCTGTCTCGACCGGCCGGAAGACTTCACCCGGGCGGTCATGGAAGCCTGGGCGGAGTGGTGATCGCCCCACCCGACCTCGGTGAATCGTTTTCATTACACTCGCCCTAGTTCGTCCATCGCACGAACGTTCGGATAGCGGACGAGGAGAACGAGGATGATCCGCACACGCCGCAGGTGGAGGCTGGCCGTCTCGATCGGAGCACTGGTGCTCGTGGTGGGCGCCTGCGGAGACGGCGGCGGGGACGCATCGACGCCACCCGAGACGTCGGCGCCCGGCGCCACCGAAGCCGAGCCGACCGAAACGACCGCCTCCTCCGAGACGACGGCAACGGCCGGGACAGGAGACACCACCGCCGAATCCGGAGAGCCGATCAAGATCGGCATGCTGACCGACATGTCGGTGACGTTCACCCAGTGGGGCGTGAACGTCAGAGACGGCATGCTCTTGGCCGCAGAGGAGATCAACGCCGCCGGCGGGGTGAACGGCCGGATGATCGAGATCGTCCAGGCCGACACGGAGAACGACGCCGAGGTGGGTGTCCAGGCCTTGGAGCGACTCGCCGAGGAGGGTGTGGTCGCCGTGGGCGGCATCGTCTCGAGCGGCGTGGCTGCGCCCGTGGCGCCCGTGGCCGAGGAGCTGCAGATCCCCACGTTCCTCGTCAAGGCCGGAACGGAGGCGGCGCTCACCAGGGACAGCCGGTTCGTGTTCCGCACCTGCCTGCCGGCGGCGCCGATGACCGCCCCGCCGCTCCTGCAGTACGCTCAGGAGCAGGGACTCACCAACGTCGGCGTGATCATCGCCGACTACCCGTGGGGCCAGTCGTTCCGGGCCGCGGTGGAGCAGACCTTCGAGGGCTCCGGCGTCGACTACGGCGAGATCCAGGTGGCTCCGGTCCCGCCGGACACCGACTTCACCCCGTATGTGCGGGCGGTGGCCGACGCCGGCGCCGAGCTGCTCATCGCCACCGGCCACCCGCCGGGCAACGCCCCCATCGTGGCGCTGGCCGCCGACCTGATCCCCGACGTCATCGTGACCGGGGCGTGGATTCCGCCGGACCTGGCCGTTGGCTCCCTGGCCGAGACCGCCATCGGGCGGTACGCCGACTTCTCCTGCGTCGACTACACCAGCGACGAGTACGCCGGGCTGGCGCGCCGGTACCTGGAGTTCTCGGACAACGCCTTCATGTCCGACGACGCCGTCGCCGCCTACGGAATCGTCCAGATGGTGGCCGACGCAGTCGCCAACGTGGGTGACGACCCGGTGGCGATCGCCGAGTACCTCCACGGCCAGACCTACGACCTGGAGGGCTACGCCCATCCGATGAGCTGGACGGAGTGGGGCGAGCTGGCCGAATCCCGGCCCGTGTTCACCGTCATCAGCGAAGGCCCGGCCCCGGACGGGCTCAACGAAGCGGGCGACTGGTGGTTCGAGAAGCTCAGCCAGTCCGAGCCCCTCGAGCCATACGAGCCCTAGCCTCGACGTGGCGCTGCTCGAACTGCACGAGGTGGGAAAGGCCTACGGTGGCCTCCCCGCAGTGGACGGCGTCAGTCTCGGGACCGGCGGGGGCGAGATCCTCGCCCTCGTCGGTCCCAACGGTGCCGGAAAGAGCACCCTGCTCAAGCTCGTGGTTGGTCTCGAGCGACCCAACCGGGGCCGGGTGATTCTCGACGGCCACGACATCACCGGGCGACCGCCACATCTCGTGCGCCGCATGGGTGTGGCAATGGTCCAGCAGACGCCCCGCTCCTTCCCGACGATGACGGTGCGGGAGAACGTCGCGCTGGGGGCATTGTTCGGGCGCGACACGCCGCCGGACACCGACGAGGCCCTGGAGATCGCCGACGAAGCTCTCGCCTTCGTCGGTCTCGACGACCGCCGCCACGACACCGTCGGCGCTCTCAACCTCCACCAGCTCCGGTTCCTGGAGCTGGCTCGGGCGATCGCCGGCTCGCCCCGGCTGCTGCTGCTCGACGAGGTGATGGCCGGGCTCAACGACGCCGAGCTGGAGACCTCGATCGACATCGTCCGGGCGATCCGGGACCGTCACGACATCACGGTGGTGTGGGTGGAGCACGTGATGAAGGCGGTCATGGGCCTGGCGGAGCGGGTCGTGGTCCTCGACTTCGGCCGGATCCTCGCCGAGGGAAGCCCCGACCAGGTGATGAGGGACCCGGCGGTGGTGGAGGCCTACCTGGGCAAGGAGGATCTCGGTGCTTGAGGTGGAGGGCGTCTCCGCCGGGTACCGAGGCTCCGACGTCGTCCGCGACGTGTCGTTCCACGTCGACGAGGGCGAGACCGTGATGATCATCGGCTCCAACGGGGCCGGGAAGACGACGCTCTTCCGGGCGGTGTGCGGGCTGCTCCCTCCGTCGTCGGGCGAGGTCAGGTTCCTGGGAGAGGACATCACCGGCCTGCCGGCCCAGAAGGTGGTCCGCCGGGGCCTCGCCTTCGTGCCGGCAGAGCGCCACCTCTTTCCCCAGATGACGGTCGAAGAGAACCTGATGCTGGGTGCCTACCCGGAAAAGCCCGACCCGGACACCTTGGAGACGGTGCTCGAGCTCTTCCCCCGCCTCGGCGAGCGATTCCGCCAGCTGGCGGGGACCATGAGCGGCGGCGAGCAGCAGATGCTGGCGGTGGGCCGGGCCCTGATGTCACAGCCGCGGCTGCTCGTCCTCGACGAGCCGACCACGGGGCTGGCACCGATCGTCGCCCGCAACGCCTACGCCGCTCTCGAGCGGTTGCGGGAACAGGGCCTGACGATTCTCGTCGCCGAACAGCAGGTGCCTCTCGCCCTGGCGGTCAGCGACCGCGGCTACGTGCTGGAGAACGGCGCCATCGGCCTCGCCGGCACGTCCGCCGAGTTGGCGTCCGACCCGCGCGTCCGGTCCGCCTATCTGGGGGTCGTATGACGGCGAGCATCCTCGACGGGATCGTTCTCGGACTGCAGTTCGGGGTCCTGGCCGCCGGGCTCACCCTGGTCTACGGCCTCGGCGGCGTCCTCAACCTGGCCTACGGCCAGATCGCCGTCGTGTCGGGCCTCGTCACGCTCTTGACCATGGAGGCGGGGGTACCGGCGGTGCCGGCGGCGCTGATCGGCCTCGTCGCGGGAGGGGCGCTGGGGCTCATCTTCGACCTGACGATCCTCCAGCCCGTCTACCGTCGTCACGGCGAGGCGAGGGTTCTGCTCAGCCTGCTCCTCACCCTGGGAGCCGCGTTCGTCATCGACGGCTACCTGAATTGGCGCTACCCGCTCCGAGGGCTCAACCTGCGGATCACCGGCGACCCGCTCGTCGTCTTCGGTGTCCGGATGCGGATGGGAAGCGTCGTGGCATCCGGGATCACGATCGTCGTCATCGGCGTCCTCTACTGGCTGTTCCGCTACACGCGCCTCGGCCGGGCCATCCGGTCCGTGATCCAGGACGAGGAAGGGTCGCGGCTCGTGGGCATCGACCCGCAGTTGATGATGCGGCTGATCCTCGTGTTGAGCGGGGTCCTGGCCGCCATCGTGGCGATCACCCGCTCGATGGTGGCCCCGGTGAACGTGCGCGCCGGGTTCTCTCTCACCGTGCTGGGCCTGATCGTGACCGTGGTCGGCGGCCTGGGAAGCATCCCCGGGGCGTTCCTCGCCGGGCTGGTGCTCGGGATAATCAACAGCGTCGCCAGCTCGTACATCGGCACGTTCCTGTCGCTGATCATCCTGCTGGTGGCGGCCGCGATCACGATCGTGATCCGCCCGACCGGGCTCTTGGGGGTGCGGGAGTGAGCGGCCGCGCCGTCGCCGCCGGGACGTCGCTCGTCGCCGGGGCCGAGACCCGCGTCTCCCGGTCGCTCCCGAGGCTGTTCGGGTCGATCGCCGCGGTGGGCGCGGTGTTGGCCGCGGTGCCGCTGTGGGTCGGCGACTCCCGGGTCAGGATGGGCGTGGCGATCCTCGGCCTGGCCTTCGCCTGCTACGCCATCGGCTTCAACCTGATCTTCGGCAGCACCGGACAGCTGTTCCTCTGCGTCGGCGCCCTCGCCGGGGTGGGCGGCTACGGCACCGCCCTCCTCGCCGATCGGGTCGGCGTGCCGGTCGTCGCCGCCCTGGTCCTCGCGGCCCTCGGCGCCGCCCTCGTCGGTGGGCTGCTCAGCTGGGTGGCGGTGCGGCGGTCGCTCGGCGTGATCTTCGCCGGGATCATCACGCTGATCTTCGCCTTGTCGTTCGAGAACCTGGTGCTGGGCGCCAGCACGATCACCGGTGGCGACTCCGGGATCCAGGTGTCGGCCGGATCCGGCACCTTCCTGCGTGAGCGGACCACGGCCTACTACGTGATGCTCGGGCTGGTGCTGCTGTGCCTGGTGGTGCACGGGCTGCTGCGCCGCTCCCGGGTCGGCTGGGCGTTCCGGGCCCTGCGCGACGACGAGGTGGCCGCCGAACTGGCCGGCGTCGATGTGGCCCGCTACCGCGTCTATGCGGCCCTCGTCGGATCGGCGATGCTGGGGCTGGCCGGTGGCACCTACGCCCTCATCGCCGGACGGGTGAGTCCCACCACGTACGGGTTCGCCCAGGTCGACGTGGTGGTGATCGTGATGCTCGCCTTCGGCGGGATCGGCACTCTGGTCGGGCCGGTGCTGGGGGCGACGGTGTTCACGATCCTCGACGAGCTGTTGATCGAGTTGGGGCAGCTGCGTCTGCTCGCCTACGGGGTGCTGATCATCGTCCTGTTCCTGTGGATCCGCCGCGGTCTGATACCGACCCTGGCCGAGCTGGTCAGACGGAAGCCCGGTTCCCCACCCGGAACCGCCCCGGATGGAGAACCGGGCTGACGTTCAGCTCAGGACGACTGCCCTTTGCGCCACTTCCCCCCGTAGGCCTCCCGGGCGTCCTTGGAGAACGGGGTGGGACCGACCCTGACTCGGATCTCGGTCTGGCGATGCCGCTCGACGGTGGGCTTCGACGTCCCGCCGTCCTCCTCGCCCCACACGAGGATCAGCTCGTCTCCCTCCTCCACCGACGGATGGGCGGTGCCGAGGGAGAGGAATGCCCGCTCGTTGAAGCTGTAGCCGGCGAACATCGAGAACCCGACCAGCTCGTCGTCGCGCAGCACCATGTCGTAGGAGGCAGAGGCGTAGTTGGAGAGCGGGAGGTCTATGTACTTGTAGTTGTCGCCTTCCGGCTCGAACAGCGACCTCCACACCCGGACCACGTCGTCGGGATCCCACTCGTAGGTGACCTTCTTCCACTGCTGCTCCGGATCCAACGCCTCGAGGGCCTCCCGGCCGATGAAGTCGTGGTCGAACTTGATGTAGAAGCCGTAGCCGAGCGCGTGGGGGGTGAGGTAGTAGTCCTCGATGTCGTCGGAGACGAAGCTGCCGGCGAGGGAGCCGACGGCCTCGTAGCGATCGGCGGGCAGCCACTCCCGGTACGACTTCATCCGCTCCCCCGTGTACACGGCGGGAAGCGGCGAGGGGATCCATCCCGACTCGAGGGTGTTGGTGGCATAGGCCCGGGAGCCGACCTGGCGGATGCCGAACTCCTCCCCCGCCTCGAGGATCGCCGCCTTCACCTCGGCGCCCTCCTCGTAGGGCCCCCAGATCTCCACGCCCGGCTCGCCCGCCATGCCGTGCCGGAAGGCGGGGACCTCGCGGCCGGCCACCTTCATCTTGCCGATGTGGAAGAACTTGATGTCGGGGAGCGGACCGCCGTTCAGCTTCTCGACGATCTTCATGGCGTTGGGGCCCTGGATCTCGTAGCGGTAGTGGCGCCGCTTCACCGGCTGGTCGCCGGGACGTGACGGGGAACGGTCGTCGCGGGCGTATTCGACGTCGTGGCCGCCGGTCTCGCAGTGGAACTGCACCCAGTTGATCGTGGGCTCCCGCCCTACCAGGTTGAAGCGGTTCTCGTCGAGGCGGAACAGGATCACGTCGCCTATCACGTACCCGTCGTAGTTGCACGGCACGAAGTGCTTGGCCCGATCGGTCGTGAAGTTGGCGAAGCTGTTGATGGCCAGGCTCTGGAGCATCGCGAAGGCGTCAGGGCCTTCGACCATGAGCTCGGCCATGTGGTGGGACTGGTCGAAGAGAACAGCGGTCGTCCGCCAGGCCCGCTGCTCGTCCCGCCAGTTGCTGAACTCGGGGGCCACCACCGGGTACACGTAGGCCCCGATCTGGGAGTTGCGCAACATGTGGACGGGGTTGTCGACCGACTGGAGGACGTCTTCCAGGCTCCTCTTGGTCATCTTCTCCTCCTCGGCTCTCCGGTTCGCGTACCGTACGTCCGTACGCCCAGCGTACACAACTACTCCGAGACACGCCGGAGAGAAGCAGTCTGAGGCGCACAACAGCGGAGACCGGATGCGACGCGCTCGTGAGGCTCTCGCCCGTCACCCACCCCATGCTCGGACACGAGCGTGCAGTCCCGTTCCCGTTCTGTGGGTCGGATCCGGCGCCGTTGGCGCCGGATCCGACCCACAGAACCGTCAGGCGTCGTTCGCCAGCCAGGCGCGGATCTCGGCGTCGTGCTCGCCGAGGCCGGGTGCCGGCCGCCGGTAGGTGGGCGGCGTAGACGAGAGCGCGATCGGAGACGCCACGGTCCGCTCCCCGGCGGCCTCCACCACCGGCCCGAGGCCCAGGTCGGCAGCGAGCCGGAACGCCTGGCCTACCGTGTTGATCGGACCGGCGGGGACCCCGGCCCGGTTCAACTCGTGGACCCAGTGGGCGACCGGCTGCCGGCGGAACGTGTCGGTGAGGATCTCGTCGAGGGCGTCGACGTTGGCGACCCGGGCGGTGTTGGTCGAGAAGCGCTCGTCGCCCGCCAGGTGATCCAGGTCGCACACTCCGGCGAGCGCCCGGAACTGGTTGTCGTTGCCGCAGGCGACCACGAACCAGCCGTCGGCGGCTTCGAAGGTCTGGTAGGGGGCGATCGACGGGTGGCGGTTCCCGAGCCGCGGCGGGTCCTCCCCCGTGGCCAGGTAGCCGGAAGCCTGGTTCAAAAGCCCCGCCAGCGCCGCCCCCATCAACGACACCTCCACATGCTGGCCTTCGCCGGTGACGTTGCGGTGGTGGAGGGCGGCCAGAGTGCCGACGGTCGCTTGGAGGGCGGCGATGTGGTCGATCAGGGCCACCCCCACCTTGTACGGCGGGCCGTCGGGCGGGCCGGTGATGCTCATCAGGCCCGACATCGCTTGCACCAACAGGTCGTAGCCGGCGAGCCCGGCTGCCTGCGGGGCCGAGCCGAAAGCGGTGATCGACACGTATATGGACCCGGGGTTGCGCTCCCGCACCGACTCGTAGTCGAGCCCGAAGCGGGCCAGGGTGCCGGGACGGAAGTTCTCCACGACGATGTCGGCCCGGTTGGCCAACCGCACGGCCAGCTCTCGATCTTCGGGGTCGTTCAGGTCGATGGTCACCGACCGCTTGTTGCGGTTGAGGCCGACGTAGTACGACGCCGCGCCGGCGTCGGTCCACGGCGGACCCCAGGCGCGCGTGTCGTCGCCGGTGTCGGGTCGTTCCACCTTGATGACGTCGGCGCCGAGGTCACCGAGGGTCATCGCCAGGTAGGGGCCGGCGAGGACCCGTGAGAAGTCGGCCACCAGCAGCCCGGAGAGCGGGCCTTCTTTCACCACGGCCCAGATGATGTCATCCGGAGAGAGCGGCGGCGAGCCGCTCGAGGCCGGCGACGATGTCCTCCTCGGCAGCGGCCAGCGACACCCGCACCGCCCCCGCTCCCCCGGCCCCGAAGGTGGATCCGGGAGCGACCGCCACGCCGTGTTCGACGACGAGGCGGCGGCAGAACTCCATCGGGTCGCCGATGCGATCGCCGAGCGGCAGCCACAGGTAGAAGGCGCCGTCGGGTCGGTGGTGCGGTAGGCCCAGCTCTTCGGCGGCGGCGACCGCCCGGTCCCGCCGACGTTGGTACGTCTGGCGCATCTCGGCGACGAAGTCCTGCGGGCCTTCCAGAGCGGCGAGCGCCGCCTTCTGGGCGGGGCCGTTGACGCAGGCGATCAGCGCCTCCTGCATCTTGGTGAGGGTCTCGATCACCGCCAGCGGGCCCGACACGTACGCCACCCGCAGGCCGGTCATGGCGTAGGTCTTGGAGAAGCTGTGCACCGACAAGACCCGGTCGGGGGCGATCGGCGCCGGCGACGGGGCGACTTCGCCTTCGAAGACGATCTGGTCGTAGCACTCGTCCGACAGGAGCCACAGGTCGTGGCGTTCGGCGAGCTCGCACAGGGCGGCGAGGCGGTCCTGGTCGACGACGGTGCCTAGAGGGTTGGACGGGCTGTTGACGAGCAGGATCCGGGTCCGGTCGGTGATGAGCGGCTCGATCGTCTCCGGGTCGGGCAGGTAGCCGCTCTCGGAGCGAAGGGGATAGGCGACGGGAGTGGCGCGGGCGATGCGGGCGGCCATGGCGTAGTTGGGCCACCCGGGGTCGGGCACCAGGATCTCGTCACCGGCCGTGGTGAGGCCGAGGATGGACACCGACAGGCCCTGCATCGACCCGGCGGAGATCAGGACCTGGCTCGGCTCGACGTCGATGCCGTTGACCTGCCGCAGCTTGGCGGCGCACGCCTCCCGCAGCTCGGGGATGCCGGCGTTGGGGGTGTAGCCGGTCTCGCCGGCCATGACCGAGTCGGCCATCGCCTGGCGGATGTGCTCGGGCGGGATCCGGTCGGGTTGGCCGACCTCGAGGCGGATGACCGGTCCGGGCTGTGCCCAGGCGAGGTCCATCAGCGCCCGGATGCCCGAACGGGGCAGGTCTTGCATTTCGCGGGGGATATGGGCCACTACTCCTCCTCCCAGACGATGCGGCGGGCGTTGCCTCCCAGCACGGCAGCCCGCTCCGTGGGCGAGAGGCCGGGCAAGTGCTGGTCGACCAGCTCCAGCATCCGGCCGTAACCGGGGTCGTCGAGGATCCACGGGAAGTCGCTCGCCCACATGACCCGCTCGGTCCCGAACGCCTCGACCACACGGCGGGTGACCCCGGCCAGGTCGGGATACGGCCAGGGCTGGTGGCTGAAGGCGTAGGACCCGGAGAGGATCACGCTCACGTTCGGGTAGGCGGCGAGGCCGCGGATCCTCGCTTCTGCGGGCTGGGGGATGTCCGACTCGATCCGGGGCCGAAGCCGGTCGTCGACTCCGATGCCCCCTTGGGTCAGGCCGGTGTGGTTGAGGACGACCGCCAGGTCGGGGAGCCGCCGGCACACCTCGTGGACTTCCTCCACGTCGTCGGGCCGCGGGTACAGCCACAGCAGGCTCCCGTCGGAGGCGAGCCGCTCCAGCACCGCCCAGGGCACCCCGGCCGGGAAGCCGAACATGCGCAGTCCCCGCATCCCGGTGGCCGCCAGCCGGTCGGCGACCTTTCCGGCGTCCTGTTCGCCGTCCCACACGCCGATGCCGGCGTAGCGACCCGGGTGGCGGCGGACGGCGTCGGACACGTAGCCGTCTTCGGGCCCGAGCGGCACCAGGACGGCGGCGTCGACGCCGTGGGCGGCCATCGTCTCTTCCAGCAGCTCCACGGGAGCCGACCGCTCGGCGGGGGCGATGGCGTCGACGGTGCGGTCGGGGTCGTCGGCTTTCGACAGGAAGACGTGGAGGTGGGCGTCGACGATCACTGCAGCAACCTCGCCAGCTCGGCCGGGATGGTGTCGGGACGGGTCAGCGCCGAGCCCAGGCCGACGGCGACGGCGCCTGCTTCGAGCCATGCCTCGACGTCGCCTATCCCGATGCTCCCGGTGGGCACCACCGGGAACCTGCCGAACGGACCCTGGAGGGCCTCGAGGTAGGCGATGCCGAGCACCCCGGCGGGGAAGAGCTTCACCGCCGGGGCCCCGAGGCGAAACGCCTCCGCCACCTCCGACGGCGTCATCACCCCGGGGACGATCGGCAGGCCCCGGTCGAGGGAGTGGGTGACGAGCCTGGGGTCGAGGTGGGGCGTGACGCAGAAGTCGACGCCGAGCGACGCCAAGGAGTCGACCTGGTCGACGCGGGTGACGGTGCCGGCACCGACGAGCGTGTCGGCGCCGAGCTCGTCGCGGATCCGCTCGATGGCGGTGAGGGCCCCGGGCTTGTCGAGCGTGCATTCGATGGCCCGCACCCCCTGACCATGCAGGCGTCGGGCCAGCTCGACCCCGACGGTGTCGGGCTCGTCCATGCGGAGGATCGCCAGCAGCCGGGCGTCGGAGAGGCGAGCGACGATGTCTCTCATCGTTTCACTCCTCCGTGCTGCTGGGCGTCCCACGGGTCGGCCACCAGGGCGTCACCGAACAGACCGTAGGCGGTCACCATCGCTCCGGCGGCGAGCCGCACCGTCTCGTCGAGCGACTGCCGCTCGAAGGTGGCGAGGAAGGTCCCGAACATGGCGTCGCCCGCCCCGACCGGGTCGAGCACCTCGGCCTCCATCTCGGCTGTCGCCGTCTCCTCCGACGTGGCGGCGTAGAGACGGAAGCGGACGTTGCGTCCCACGCCTCGCTTCGTCGACCCGACCGCCACCTGCAGCCCGAAGTGCTCCACCGCCGCCCGATGGATCTCCTCTTCGGGCGCGTCGAGGCCGAGACGAGCCAGGTCCTGGGGGCTGGCGGAGAGGATGTCGGCCCGGTCGAGGACGCTTCGGATCCACCCGAAGGCCTCCTCGACCGACCACAGGGAGGAGCGGTAGTTGACGTCGAGGGCAACGGTCGCCCCGACCGCCCGGGCGGCGTCGATGGCGGATTCGGTCGCCTCTCTCGGGGCCGCGCCCAGGGCGGCGGTGATGCCGCTCACCACCAAGCAGGTGTCCTCGTCGAGGAGCTCCTTCCAGTCGGCGGCCGGGTCGGGCCAGAGGGCGAAGGAGGTGTCGGCCCGGTCGTAGACGATGCGGGAAGGCCGCGGCGGCACCGACTGCTCGAGGAAGTAGAGGCCGACGCGGCCTTCCTCGGGGCGGCGCAGCACCGTGGCGACGCCGTTGGCGGCAGCGTGACGGGCGACCAGGTTCCCGAGCGGGGAGGCGGGAAGCGTCGACACCCAGGTCGCTTCCATCCCCTGGCGACGGGCGGCGATCGCCACGTTCAGCTCGGCGCCGCCGACCGGCGCCGCGAACCAGCTCGTGGCCTCGAGCGGCACCCCGACGGGGGTCGTGAGGCGGATCATCGCCTCACCGAATGTCACCAACCGTTTCATCTGTCCCTCCGGGAGAAAACGACCACTGCGACGATGATCAAGATGCCGGTGACCACGCCCTGGAACAGGGGGTCGACTCCCTGGAGGTTCATGGCGTTGCGGAGCACCGCCGGGAACAGGCCCTGCGTCTTATAAAAATCCCCGCGCCAACGAGACGCACTCCTACATAGTATGCTCTT
>PKRG01000030.1 GCA_017577575.1 Acidimicrobiia bacterium
TCGGTCACGCCTCGCCTCGCCGGCGCCGGCACAAGACCTCGATGCCGTCGAGCAGGCGTTCGAGGCCGAAGAGGAAGTCCGGGTCGTCGACGGGGTCGGACGGCGCCGAGGTCGTGCGCTCGAACAGGCCCGAGGTGAGCAGCGAGTTCACGTTCGGATACCGCTCCTGGTCGATCAGCCGGCCCAGTGCCCGGCCGTAGGCGCGTTCGTCGTGGACCCGGTCGACGCCGCGCGCCCGGCGCCCGGCAGCCAGCTCCATGGCCTTGCGGCTCGCCTGGAGCACGTACCCGGCCAGCAGGTCGACGGTGTTCAGCTTCTCGGGCCAGTCGAGACCGGTCGGCTCGAGAATCTGCAGGGCCGCTTCCATCCAGGCGACCTGATGCGGGCCGAGCGGGGGAGCGAGGATCGGCAGCTCGGCCAGCCAAGGATGAGCGAGGTAGACCCGGCGGAGCGCCCGTGCCCATTCCATCAGCCCGTCCTGCCAGCCCCGCTCCGGATCGGGGTCCGGCGGCAGGCCGGAGGCCCGGTCTTGCATCAGGGCCAACAGTTGGTCCTTGGAGCCGACGTGGGTGTAGAGCGCCATCGCCGTGACCCCGAGGCTCTCGGCGACCTTCGTCATCGACACCCCGGCGATCCCGTTGCGGTCGGCGAGCTCGACCGCGGCGGCCACGATCCTCTCCACGTCGAGGCCGGCAGGCCTGCCGGTCCGCGCCCGCGTGACGAGGCGCCAGAGTCGCCGCAGCTCGGGGGGGACGTCCTCACCCGCTCCCTGGACCCCTCTCGGCTCGGCCACGGGCGGAGTGTAAGCCGTAAAGCGGTTGACAACCTTCCGTCGCTTCTGCACCATGGGAGTTTCTATATGGCATAAAGATAGGGGATCCATGCCGACCACCACGATTCGCCGACTCACCGGTGCCGCCGGGCTCGCCGCCGCGCTGTTGCACTTCGGCGAGTTGGCCCTGTTCTTCTCCCACGCCGGAGCGCCACCCGACTCGACCGTCTTCGCCACCACGATCGTGGCCATCACCGGCGGCACCCTGCTCGTCGTCTTCATGACCGGGCTCCGCCATCTCGTCCGAGCGGCGGACCCGGCCTACGAGTTCGCCGGCACCCTGGGGTCGACAGCCGGGCTGATGTGGGTGCTGCTCGCCAGCTACGTGTTCCTCGCCCTCGGTGCCGGCGAAGCGATCGCGTCTGCCGAGCCCATCGACCAAACCGTCGACGTGACCGGCACGTACCTGCTCGGTGGCTCGATCGGTCGCATCATCGAGGCCCTGTGGATGGGCGCCTTCGGCTACGCGATCGTGCGCACCGGTGTGCTGCCTCGATGGATCGGCCGGATCGCCTATGTGATGGTGCCGATCAACCTCGCCTTCGTGCCGTCGATCTACTTCGGCAACGACCCGGCGTTCTTCTACGCCGCCAATGGCTGGGGGACGGCGGCGCTCATGGGCTTTCTGACCGTCGTCTGGATCCTGATCGCCAGCATCGGGATCATGAGAACCCGCATCCCCGGCCACCGGCCGGTCGCGGTCGGCGCCCGCTGACGCCGGCGCCGCCGTCTCCGATCCAAGAGAGGAGGCGTCATGAACACCTCGACTCGCAAGCTGCTCGTCGTCGTCGCCGTCGGCTGCCTCGCAGGGATCTGGGCGAGCCCGGGGGCCGGGGAGGCCCACCCGTCCGAGCCGCTGGTCCGCATCGACTCGGGCTGGATCCGCGGCACCGACGACGGCACGGTGCGCGAGTTCTCCGGCATTCGGTTCGCCCGGCCGCCGACCGGAGCCCGGCGGTGGCGGCCGCCGGCACCGGTCCGGCCGTGGCGGGGAGTGGCTGACGCCACGGAGCCGGGCGACCCGTGCGTGCAGATGGAAGCCGGCGAGCATATCGGCTCGGAGGACTGCTTGTTCCTCGACGTCACCGTCCCGTCGAGACCGCAGCACGAGGGCCCGTTGCCGGTGATGGTCTGGCTGCACGGTGGGGGATACACGACCGGCAGCGGCAGCACGTACGACGCCCGGCGGTTGGCGGCACGAGGAGACGTGATCGTGGTGACGCCGAACTACCGGCTGGGGGTGTTCGGATACCTCGGGCTGGAAGGCCTGCCCGGCTCGGGGACCTTCGGCCTGGCCGACCAGATCGCGGCGCTGCGCTGGACGAAGCGGAACGCGGCGGCGTTCGGTGGCGACCCGCGCAACGTGACGCTGTTCGGGGAGTCGGCCGGAGGGATGAGCGCCTGTGCTCTGTTGACTTCGCCTGCCGCCCGGGGACTGTTCGACAAGGCGATCATCCAGTCCGGGTCGTGCCTGCTCGAGTGGGTGAGCGGCACCTACGTCCCCATCCCGGGCATGCCGAGCTTCACGCCTTACACCTCACTCGAGGCGAACCGAGAGACGGGTGAGGCAGCGGCGGCAAGCCTCGGCTGTCGCGAAGGGGAGGAGCTGGAGTGCCTGCGCGCCATGCCGGTCGAAGAGCTGATGACGGTAAACGACACGTTCGCCAGCAACCTCGCCTACGGGACGCCGCTGCTGCCCCAGGAGCCGGCGGAGGCGTTGCGTTCAGGGGAGTTCGCCCGCGTCCCGGTGATCTCCGGGGGAACCCGAGACGAAGCCAACGGGTTCATCGCAGGTGCGGCGGAGGCGGGCATCCCGGTGACCGAGGAGCTGTATCTCCAGCTCGTCGAAGGCGCTTTCGGCGACGCCGCGGACGAGGTGTTGGCCGAGTACCCCGTGGCGGATTTCGCCTCCCCGGCGCTCGCCTGGGCGACGATCTCGACCGACCGCGCCTGGGCGTGCCCGACGCTGGAAGCCAACCAGCTGATGGCCGAGCACACCCGTGTCTATGCGTACGAGTTCGCCGATCGGAAAGCACCGAACATCGGCGACGTCCCGGCCGACTTCCCGCCCGGCGCCCAGCACGGCAGCGAGCTTCCGTATCTGTTCGATCTCGGCGGCGAGCCCTGGCCAACCCTCTCCGACGAGCAATGGCGGCTGGCCGACCGGATGATCGACTACTGGACGACGTTCGCCCACGCCGGACGGCCGCATGCCGCCGGCGCTCCCACCTGGCGGCCGATGCGGCCCGGCGACACGGAGGCCTTGAGCCTCGCCCCGGCGGGTGGGGGCGGGATCCGCCTGGTGGACGTCGGCGCCGAACATCGGTGCGCGTTCTGGGACGGCCTGGCGGAGGCCAGGTGAGCCTGCTCTAGCCGCGCCATCCCGCTCCTGCCCGGCGAGGGTCTAGGGTGCGTGTCGTTCGTTCCGGGGGACCTCCGCGGTGGACCCGTCGGAAGCCGGACGCCCCCGACGACGTTGTAGCCACCGATGCCCGCACTCGAAACACCCCTCTCGGTCCTCGACCTGTCCTCTGTCGGACGGGGCGGCACGTCGGCCGACGCCCTCGACGGCACGACTCGGCTGGCGATAGCCGCCGACCGTCTCGGATACCACCGCTTCTGGGTGGCCGAGCACCACAACATGCCGATCGTGGCCTCCACCAGCCCGCCCGTGCTCATGGCGCATCTCGCTGCGCACACCCAACGCATCCGCATCGGCTCGGGCGGGGTGATGCTGCCCAACCACCCTCCGCTCGTGGTAGCCGAGCAGATCGCCATGTTGGAGGCCCTGTACCCGTCGCGGATCGACCTCGGGATCGGCCGGGCCCCGGGTACCGACCCGGTCACCGCCGCCGCCCTCCGACGCAGCGCCGATGCTCTCGACGCCCGCGAGTTCCCCCAGCAGCTCCTCGACCTCATGGCGCTGCTGGGTGATGTGAGAGAGGGGGCGCGGCTGCACCAGCGTTTCCGGGCCACACCGGTGGCCACTTCGTATCCGCCGATCTTCCTACTGGGGTCGTCGGGGTACAGCGCCCAGCTGGCGGGGATGCTCGGGCTTCCGTTCGTGCAGGCCCACCACTTCGACATGGGAGGCACCGACGAGTCGGTGCGCCTCTACCGGATGCGGTTCCAGCCGAGCCAGGCCTGGAAGGAGCCGCACGTGATCGTCAGCGCCAACGTCACCGTGGCCGAGACGGAAGCGGAAGCCCAGCGGCGGTCGCTTCCGGGACGGCTCGTGCGGTTCTGGCTGCGGACCGGGCGGCCCATTTGGCTGCCCACCGTCGAGGAAGCCGAGGCACATCCCGATCTCGAGGCGGCGCTGGCCATGCCCACCGAGTCGATCGTCGGTGATCCCGACCAGGTGGTCGCCGCCCTGGCGGCGCTGGCCGAACGGACCGGCGCCGACGAGCTGATGCTGGCCGGCACCAGCGCCGACTACGACCAGAAGATCTCCGAGCTGGAGCTGATCGCCGAGGCCGCCGAGCTGACCACCTAGGCGAGCTCGACGAGGTCGGCGATCGAGTCGACGACCCGGGTGGGCCGGTAGGGGAAGCGGGCGATCTCGTCTTCGCTCGTGGAGCCGGTCAGCACGAGGAACGTCTTCAGCCCCGCTTCGATCCCCGCCACGATGTCGGTGTCCATACGGTCGCCCACCATCGCCGTCACCTCGGAATGGGCGCCGATCTTGTTGAGGGCGGCCCGCAACATCATCGGGTTGGGCTTTCCCACGTAGTACGGCTCGACTTCGGTGGCGCGGGTTATCAGCGCCGCCACCGAGCCGGTCGCCGGCAGCGGGCCGTCGGGCGACGGCCCCGTCACGTCGGGGTTGGTGGCGATGAACCTGGCCCCCCGCCCGATGTGACGGATCGCCTGGGTGATCGCCTCGAACGAGTACGTGCGGGTCTCACCCAGGACGACGAAATCCGGGTCGTTGTCGGTCATCACGAAACCCGCCTGGTGGAGGGCGGTGGTCAGGCCGGTCTCGCCGATGACGTACACGCTGGCGCCCGGCATCTGGTCCTGGAGGAACCGGGCGGTGGCCAGAGCCGAGGTCCAGATGTGGTCCTCGGTGACCTCGATGCCCGCCCGGTTGAGACGAGCCGCCAGGTCGCGGGGCGTGTAGATCGAGTTGTTGGTGAGGATCAGGAACGGGCGGCCCTTCTGGGTGAGCCGCTCGACGAACTCGGCCGCACCGGGGATCGGGACCCCTTCCCGGACGAGCACGCCGTCCATGTCGGTCAGCCAGACCTCGATCTGTCGCTCGTTGGGCGTCTCGGTCACGCTCGGGACGATAGTTGGCGCGTCACTGCGTGCATGGCTGTCACTCCACTTCCTGCGGTACGCACGGCCCCCAGAGCACGGGCGGTGGGTGGGGTCGGGTGGCGCGGAGTCGGCGCGGGCGGTGGGTGGGGTCGGGTGGCGCGGAGTCGGGCACGGGGGTAGGTGGGGTCGGGGTGGTGTGCAGCCGCCGCCCGGTAATACCCTCGGTTCGTGATCCAGATCGGCATCTCCCAGCTCCCGCCCGAAGGCGTGGACGACGACGAGTACCTCGATCGTCTGGTCGAGGCCGGCTACGACGCCCTGGAGCTGCCGTTCGTCACCGAGTTTCCCTGGAAGGAGAAGCGCTGCGCCGAGTTCGGGGAGAAGGCGGCCGAGCGGGGTATCCGGCTCTCCGTCCACGCCCCGTACTTCGCCACCCTCACGCCGGAGGATCCCGAGAGGGGTGCCCAGTGCCTGGCGGCGCTCGAGCACACGATGAAGCTGGGCAAGGCCCTGGGTGCGCCGATCATCGTCGCCCACGGGGGCGCCACCCACGGCGAGCCGCCCGACGTGCTCATGGGGCGGATCACCGAGCGGCTGGAGCGGGTGGCCCCCAAGGTCGAGCATCTGGGGGTGGGCCTGGGCCTCGAGACCGCCGGCCGGGAGGGCAACTGGGGCACCCTGGGCGACATCGCCCTCGTCGCCTCGCGCTTCTCGTTCGTACGGCCGGTGATCGACTGGGCCCACATCCATGCCGTCACCGGCGGCGGACTCACCAGCAAGGAGGCCTTCGCCCAGGTGCTCGCCTTCCTCACCGCCGAGTTCCCCGCCTGGATGATCGATCCGCTCCATACCCAGTTCACCGACAACCAGGTGGGGGACAAGGGCGAGGTGCGCCACCTCCCCTACGGTGAGGGAACGCTGCGTGTGGGCCCGCTGGTCGAGGCGGCCCACGAAGCCGACATCCGCCTCGTCATCATCTCGGAGGCCCGGGAGGAGGAGAGTCATCGGGCCATCGCCGCCGAAGCCCGGGCGGCGGCCGGCCGCTCGGCGAGCACCCCGGCCGCCCGTCGAATCGACTCGGGAAAGGTCGACTTCCCCGCCCTCGTCCGGGCCGTCCCCGAAGGCGACCGGTTCAGGGTGAAGACGCCTTCTCCCCTCACGATCTCCAACCCGGACAAGCTCTTCTTCCCCGACGACGGCTACACCAAAGGCGACATCATCCAGTACTACGCCTCCGTCGCCGACGTCCTGTTGCCCCACCTGGCGGGCCGGCCGATCTCGATGTCGCGTTATCCCGACGGCATCGAAGGGCCGAACTTCTACGAGAAGCGGGCGCCCGGTCACCAGCCCGACTGGATGCCGACGACACCCGTACCCTCCGACTCGCAAGGCGGGGTGATCGACTTCCTCCTCGCCGACCGGAAAGAGGCGCTGATGTGGTTCGCCAACATGGGCTGCATCGAGGTCCATCCCTTCCACTCCCGGCAGGGCTCCCTCGACAACCCCGACTACGCCATCTTCGACCTCGACCCGGCCGAAGGCGCCGAATGGGACCAGGTGGTCATCGGCGCCCAACTGGTGCGGGTGGCGCTCGAGCAGCTGGGGATGGCCGGCTATCCGAAGCTGTCCGGCGCCCGCGGCATCCACGTCTACGTGCCGCTCGAGCCGATCTACACCTACGAGCGGGTGCGCCGCTTCGTCGGCGAGGTCGGCCGCTACCTGGTCGCGGCCAACCCCGACGACCTGACGATGGAATGGGACAAGCGCCGCCGGGTCGGGAAGGTGTTCGTCGACCACAACCGCAACGCCTCCGGCCAGACCATCGCCTCCGTCTACTCGGTTCGGCCCCGCCCGGGAGCCCCGGTGTCCGTTCCCATCCTCTGGGACGAGGTCACGACCCTGCGCAACGGGGACATCACGATCGCCAACCTGTGGGAGAGGCTCCAGCGCTACGGCGACCTGTTCTCCCCGGTGCTCGGTCCCGGCTACCGGCTGGAAGACGCCGAGAAGGCCCTGGGCCTCGCGCCCGTCTAGGGTTTCGCCCGATGCCGGCGACACGACCCGACCACCCGACCGAGGCGCTCGCCGCGTTCGTCGAAGAGGGCTCGGTGTTGGCGCTCACCGGCGCCGGCATCTCCACCGACTCCGGCATCCCCGATTACCGGGGAGACGGCCGTCGGCTGCGGCACACGCCGATGACCTACCAGGAGTTCGTCTCGTCCGAGCACGCCCGCCGTCGCTACTGGGCCAGGAGCCACGTGGGATGGAGGCGGATCGCCTGCGCCCAGCCCAACGTCTCCCACCACTGCCTGGCCGCCCTCGAGGAGGCCGG
Organism: Acidimicrobiia bacterium; assembly: GCA_017577575.1. GTDB lineage: Bacteria > Actinomycetota > Acidimicrobiia > Spongiisociales > ZC4RG35 > ZC4RG17. The sequence goes on from PKRG01000030.1 coordinate 7,428, forward strand.
CTCGGTCATCGGGGTGATCACCCAGAACGTCGACGGCCTGCACACGGCCGCCGGCTCCCGGCGGGTGCTGGAGCTCCACGGCAACCTGGCGCGAACCGTCTGCCTGGGCTGCGGGGACGTCCGCAGCCGCCTCGAGCTGCAACACCGCCTCGAAGCGGCCAATCCGTGGTTCGGCGACTGGCAGGTGACCTACGCCCCCGACGGAGACGCCTCCATCCCCGACGAAGTGGTGGACGGGTTCGAGGTCGTCGACTGCCTGGAATGCGGAGGCGTCCTCAAGCCCGACGTGGTGTTCTTCGGCGAGAACGTCCCCAAAGACCGCGTCGACGCCGCCTTTCGGATGCTCGGGGAGGCGAAGAGGTTGCTCGTGTTGGGGTCGTCCTTGACGGTGATGTCGGGCTACCGGTTCGTGGTCGCCGCCAGGAAGGCCGGCATCCCGGTGGCGATCGTCAACCGCGGCCCCACCCGCGGTGATGCCGACGCCGCCGTCCGCATCGACGGTGGACTGGCGGAGACCCTCGAGCCCCTGGCCCGTCGCCTGGCGGCTGCCCCCGCCTGAGGCTCAGGCCATCCCGAAGCGGGCTTCGAACCTCTCCGCCTTGGCCAGCACCTCGCCAGGCAGGGCCATGATCTTGTCCTGCAGTTCTGACGCCTTGGCGTCCAGGTTCTCGAGGCTGGCGATGCCCCACTGCCGCAGCAGCGGCATGAGCACGTGGTCGTGGTGGACCCGCAGGTTGTAGACGCCCGCCTTGGCGATCTCGATGGACCGACGCAAGAACCCGGGGATCCCCGTGCCCGGCATCTGGAAGTTCTTCAGCGTCCGGTAGATCCCCTCCAGGGCGACCGTCGGGTTCAGCTCCAGCATCGCCTGCATGACGCCCCGATAGAACATGAAGTGGTGGTTCTCGTCGGTGGCGATGTTGCGCATCAGCTCGAATGCGGTCTCGTCCTCGGTGATCTTCCCGGTGTTGCGGTGTGACACCCGGGTCGCCAGCTCCTGGGCCGACGTGTAGGCGAACAGCTCGGCGATGTGCCCGAAATCCGGCTCGTAGCCGTGCTGCATCGTCGCCATGCGGTCGTCTTCGAGCTCCACCGGGTCGCAGTTCCTGCTGGTCAACAGGTACGCCCGGATGGCGATGGCGTGCTGGGCCTCCTCGGCGGTCCAGAGGTTGTTCCACTCCTTCCACACCGAGCCCTCCGGGAGGTGCCGCTCGAGGACCAGGTGGTAGTAGGGGAGGTTGTCCTCGGTGAGCAGGTTCAAGACGAGAGACGTGCGGGCCCGCTCGTTGATCGTCGCCTGGGACTCCTCCCAGGGCTCCTTCACGAAGCTGCGGCCTTCCTCCCAGGGAATGAACTCGTGGAAGTACCAGGCCTTGCGCCGCTCCCGGTGCTCGGCCAGCAGTTGGGCTACGGTCGGCTCGAGAGCCTCGACGAGCTCGAAGTGTTCGTTGTGTGCCATGGGGTTTCCTCGCGACGGGAGCGGGGCGGTGCACCGCCTCTTTCGAGTTGGACATACCCCGTCGCGGAATAGTTACAACATCCGCCATGACGGCTCCCGTTTCGATACGGTAAGCCCATGGATCTCTACGCCCGGGTGAACATCCTCGATGGGAGAGCGGTGCGGTTGCCGCGAGGAGACGTCCACGACGCCATCGCCCTGCACAACGATCCGCTCGGCCGGATCAACAACTGGTTCCAGCAGGGTGTCGACTACGTCCACGTCGTGGACCTCGACGCCGCCGCCTTCGGCGACTACAAGAACCGCTACCTGATCGACCGCATCCTCGAAGAGGCTCACGGGCCCGTGCAGATCGCCGGTGGCATCCGCTCCCACGTGGAGGCGGCCCGGCTGCTGGAGGGGGGAGCCTGGCGGATCGTCATGGGGACGGCGGCGATCGAGGACCAGAACATGGTCTGGGATCTGTGCCGGGAGTTCCCCGGACGCATCGCCGTCTCCCTCGACGTCCGCTCCGATGAGGAGATCGCCACTCGAGGTTGGACCAAGAACTCCGGCCGGTACCTGGAAGAGGTGCTGATCGAGATGTCATCGGCAGGTGCCGCCGCCTTCCTCGTTTCCGAGGTCGGCCGGGACGTGCTCACCGAGCCGACGAACGTCCAGATCCTCGCCGAGGCGCTGTCGACGGTGTCAGAGCCGATCGTGGCCGCCGGAGGCGTCCGCGACCTCGACGATCTCAAGCGGCTGATGTCGCTGGAGATCCACGGCCGGCGGCTCGCCGGGGTGGTGGTCGGACGCGAAGTCACCCAAGGGCGTTTCACGATCGCCGAGGCGAAAGAGGTGATCGCCGCCGGACCGGACCGGACGATCACCGAGCCGCCCAAGCCCGAGCCGCTTCCGAGGGGGACGTCGAGCACTCCGCCTCTCCTCGCCGACGCTGCCGCTGCGTACCTGCGGGCGGCGGAAGCGGCGGAGAGCGCCGCGGCTCATGCGCGGACGGCGGCGAGCCTGCTCCAGGCGGGAGAGGGCAGCAAAGGCGCCGAGCACGCCTTCGCTGCCCATGGCCATCTCGCTGCGGCGATGGAGCAGATCGAGAGCCTCGCCAAGGCTCACGCCCGACGGACGACTCTCTGAGCGGCGGTCAGCGGATCCGGGTCCGGGACTGCTCCCGCATGTAGCTGCGCAGGTACCACGGGCCGCCACCCCCGGCGCCGGAGGTGCCGGAGCCCTTCCACCCGCCGAAGCTCTGGATGTCGGGCCACGCCCCGGTGGTCGCCCCGGCTTTGCGGTTGACGTAGGTGACGCCCGCCTCGATCCGGTCGAAGAACTCCTCGATCTCGTCATCCGACCGGGAGAAGAGCCCGGCGGTCAGGCCGAACGGCGTGTCGTTGGCCTTCGTCAGCGCCTCGTCGAGGGAGTCCACCGGAGCCACTGCCACGAACGGGACGAAGAGCTCCTGGGACCACACGTATGAGTCCTCCGGTGCGGTCACCACCGTGGGGGCGACGTAGGTGCCCCGGCCCAGCTCGCCCTCGGTGATGCGGTAACCGCCGGCGAGCACCGTCCCGCCCTTGGCTTCGACGTCGGCCACCGCGTCCTCGAAGCGCTTCACCGCCGCCTCGTCGATGACGGGCCCGGTGAAGCTGTCGCGCTCCAGCGGGTTGCCGACCTTCAGCTCCTTCGCCCGCCGGGTCAGCTTGTCGACGAACTCGTCGAACGCGGGCCGTTCGATGTACACCCGCGACGTGGCGGAGCACTTCTGGCCGGAGAACCCGAACGCGCCCCGGGCGACGCCTTCGGCAGCGTCGTCCAGGTCGGCGGTGGCGGTGACGATCACCGGGTTCTTGCCGCCCATCTCGGCGATGACCGGCTTCGGCCGGTCGTCCCGAACGGTCCGGTAGAGGTACATCCCGACGTCGTAGGACCCCGTGAAGGTGATCCCGTCCACCAGCGGGTGGTGGGCGAGGCGGTCACCGGCGTCGTCGCCTCCGGTGAGGACGTGGAGAGCCCCGGCCGGAAGCCCCGCCTCGCGCATGATCCGGTAGAACTCGAGGGCCATCCGCGCCCCCTGGTTGGAGGGCTTGAGCACGACCGTGTTCCCGGTGAGGAGGGCGCCGATGGAAGGGCCCGCCGCCAGCGCCAGCGGGAAGTTGAAGGGGGATATCACCGCCCAGGTGCCGTAGGGGCGGAGGACGGAGACGTTCTCCTCGTTATCGGACAGGGACGAGAGCGGGATGGTGTAGCCCTCGTTCTCGGTCATCTTCCGGGAGTAGTAGCGGAAGAACTCGACGGTCTCCGCCACGTCGCCGAGCGCCTCGAGCCGGCTCTTTCCCACCTCGTAGCCCATCAGGGCGGCGAGGTCGAACATCTCGTCTTCCATGCGGTCGGCGGCGGCGAGCATCAGATCCCGCCTGCGCTCCCACCCCCAGCTCTCCCATTCCTTCTCGAAGGCGGAGGCGGCCTCGACGGCGTCGTCGACGTCCTGGGGACGCGCCTGGGAGTAGCGGCCGACCAGGATCTCCCTGTCGACAGGGGAGGTCTCCTCGTACCACTCCCCGGTGAAGCGTTCCTCTCCGTTCACGTACAGGGGATGCTCCCGGCCGAGCTCACCCTGGACTCTCTCCACGGCCTCGTCGTACGCCGCCTGCAGGTCCTCGTTGTCCACGGACATGGTGGCGTAGGTGATCTTGAAGGCCATCTCGGCGGTTCCTCCTGGGTAGGCAACCTATCTCCCACAGTAACGAACCGGATCGTCTCTCAAGCCGGCCGGACGCCGGCGCCTGCGGTCACTACTCTCGGCGGCGATGGCAGACCCCGACCGATTCGGATTCGAGACTCTGGCCGTCCACGCCGGGGTCCAGCCCGACCCTCGCACCGGGGCATCCAATGTCCCGATCTACCTGTCGTCGTCGTTCGTCTTCGAGGACGCCGACCACGCGGCCGCACTGTTCGGCCTGGAGATCCCCGGCCACATCTACTCGCGGATCTCCAACCCCACGGTGGCGGCGTTCGAGGAGCGGATGGCTGCCCTCGAGGCCGGGGTCGCCGGGGTCGCCACCGCCTCCGGCCAGGCGGCGTTCGCGGTCATCGCCACCACCCTCACCGAGTCCGGAGGCCACATCGTCGCCTCCTCGTCGCTGTACGGGGGCACTCACAACATCCTCGCCCACACGCTCCCCCGTTTCGGCGTCACCACCACGTTCGTCGACGTCCGCGACCACGCCGCCTTCGCCGCCGCCATCCGCCCCGAGACGCGCTTCGTGCTCGCCGAGACCATCGGCAACCCGGCGCTGACCGTCGCCGACCTCCCCGCCCTGGCGGACATCGCTCACTCGGCCGGCGTCCCCCTCGTGGTCGACAACACCTTCGCCTCCCCGTATCTGTGCCGCCCGGGCGAGTGGGGCGCCGACATCGTCTTCCACTCCGCCACGAAGTACATCTCGGGCCACGGCTCGGTCATCGGAGGGGTCCTGGTCGACGTCGGCACGTTCGACTGGGCCGCATCCGGGCGCTTTCCCCGCCTCACCGAGCCCTACGTCCCCTACGGTGGCCTCGTTTTCGCCGACCACTACGGACCGGCCGCGTTCGCTGCCCTGGCCCGGGCCGAAGGCGTGCGCGACTTCGGGGCGGCCATGGCCGCCGAGGTCGCCTACCGGCTGCTCGAAGGGCTCGAGAGCCTGGCGGTGAGGATGGAACGGCACTCGGCCAGTGCGCGGCGGGTCGCCGAGTACCTGCAGTCCGCCCCCGGGGTGGCTTCGGTGTCCTACCCGGGGCTCGAGAGCCACCCCGACCACGACCTGGCCACGAAGCTCATGCCGAGGGGTCAGGGCGGGATCGTCGCCTTCGTTCTCGAGGGCGGGCGCCAGGCCGGACGCGAGCTCATCGAGTCGCTGCGGGTCTTCTCGCACCTGGCGAACGTGGGGGACAGCCGGTCGCTCGTCATCCACCCCGCGTCGACCACCCATGCCCAGCTCGACCCGGAGGCCCTGCATCGGGCGGGTATCGACGAGGGGCTCGTGCGGTTGTCGATCGGACTCGAGGACCCCGACGACCTGATCGGGGACCTCGACCGTGCCCTGCGGCGGGTCGGCCGATGAGCGTCTTCGCCTACCCACCCGCCGGAATCTCCCGCCGCCACCCGGTCCGCGTCGTCTTCGTCCACGGAGCCGGCGGCGACCACACGGTGTGGCGCTACCAGACCCGGTGGCTGGCCAGCCGCGGTGTGGGCGTGTGGGCTCCCGACCTGCCCGGGCACGGGCGCAGCGGCGGCGAGGCGCTCGGTTCGGTGGAGGAATGGGCGAAGTGGCTCGCCGCCCACATCGAGGGGTTGGGCTCTCCGACCGTGGTGGGACATTCGATGGGTGCGCTCATCGCCCTGGAGACCGCCGTCGCCCACCCCGAGGCGGTGGGTCGCCTGGTCCTCGTGGGTGCGGCCGCCGAGATGCCGGTCCATCCCGACCTGTTGGCCGCCGCCGAACACGACCTCCCCGAGGCGGCGAGGATGATCGCCGCCTGGTCGCTCCCGGCGGGCCACGTCGGCGGCCATCCCGAGCCCGGGCTGTGGCAGGAAGGCGGGATCCGCCGGCTCCTGCAGCGGAGCCGGCCGGGCGTGCTGGCCGCCGACCTGCGGGCCTGCGCCGCCTACGACGGCACGTCGCGGGCCGAGGCCTGTACTGTGCCCACCACCGTGGTGGCGGGCAGCGAGGACCGGATGGTCCGCCCCAGGTCTTCGCAGCGGCTCGCCGAGACGATCCCGGGGGCTGCCTATGTGGAGATCGCCGGGGCGGGACACGAGCCCATGGTCCAATGCCCACAGCGGTTCAACCGGCTGCTCTGGCAGATTTTGACGTCTGACGGGAAGTCAGAGGACCGTTAGCCTGTTCTCTCATCCTATGAGCCAGACATCCCCGGGCGTCGGACGGGTCGAAACACGGTTCCACACCCTGGACGGCCCCTTCCGCCTGCAGAGGGGAGGGGTCCTTCCGGAGGTGACGCTCGCCTACGAGCAGTACGGGGAGATCAGTCCCGGCGCTGACAACGTCATCCTCGTGTTCCATGCCTTGACCGGCAGCCAGCACGCCGCCGGGTGGAACCCGTCGGTTCCCGGCCTCTCCGTGGAGTGGACCGACGAATGTCAGCTCGGGTGGTGGGACGGCTTCATCGGGCCCGGCAAGGCCATCGACACCAACAAATTCGCCGTCATATGCGTCAACTACCTGGGGGGCTGCTACGGGTCGACGGGCCCGTCGTCGATCGACCCCACCACGGGAGAGAGGTACGCCTCCCGGTTCCCCTCCATCACGCTCACCGACATCGTCGATTCCCAGATGCGGCTCCTCGACGAGCTGGGGATCGACAAGCTCCACGCCGTCATCGGCGGATCGGTCGGAGGAATGATGTGCGTGGTGGCGGCCACCCGCTACCCGGACCGGATGAAGAAGGTCATGCCGATCGCCGCCGGGCTGCGGACGAGCTCCCTGCAGGTGATCCACAACTTCGAGCAGATGTTCGCCATCATCTCCGACCCGGAGTTCAAGGGTGGCGACTACTACGGCGGCCCCGGCCCGGAGCTGGGACTGGCCCACGCCCGGATGATCGGCCACAAGACGTTCGTGTCCCTCGAGGCTATGCGCCGCCGGGCCCGTGACGAGGTCATCCAGCACGAGGACCTCGGCGGCTACCAGGTGGGGCACCCGCTCGAGTCGTACATGCTCCATCAGGGCCAGAAGTTCGTGCGCCGCTTCGACGCCAACACCTATCTGCGGGTGATGGAGGTGTGGCAACGCTTCGACCTGGAGGCGGAGGTGGGCGGCCCGATCCCGGAGCTGCTGAGCCGCTGCCGTGACCAGGACTGGCTGGTGTTCACCATCGACACCGACGTCTGCTTCTATCCCGATGAGCAGGAGGACATGGTCGACACCCTGCGGGATGCCGACGTGCCGGTCCGCTGGTTCACCGTCCACTCCGACAAGGGCCACGACTCGTTCCTGATCGAGCCGTGGCTGTACGAGGCTCTGATGCGGGACATGCTCGGGGAGCCCGAGCGCAGTCCCTGACCTCCCTGAGGGAAATTACCGATAGACAGGCGAGGAGGGGCCCTGCCATCTTTGTGCCGACCATGACCGCACCCTTGTCCGCCGCTGCCGTGCTCGCCCTGGGCTACCTGCTCGGGGCGGTGCCGTTCGCCTTCATCCTCGGCAGCGCCGCCGGGGTGGACCTGCGCACCGTCGGCACCGGCAACGTCGGGGCCGGCAACCTGCGGCGGACGGTGGGCATCGGGCCCGCGGTGGCCGCCGCCGTGCTCGACGGCCTGAAGGGCCTGGCGCCGGTGATCATCGCCCGGCGGCTCGGCTTCGACGACGGTGTCGCCGCGGCGAGCGGCGTCGCCGCCGTGGTGGGGCACAACTGGTCGGTGTATCTGCGGTCGAGGGCCGGCCGGGGGTTGGCGACGGCCGTCGGGGTGATGGTCGGCCTGGCCCCGTGGCTGCTCGTCTGGACGACGTTGTGGGCCGTGGCCGGCTGGTGGATCGGGGGAGGCTTCGCCGGGTTCCTCGGCTGGGGCCTGCTCCCTCCGGTCGCCATCGCCACCGGCCAGCCAGCGGAGGTGGTCGTCGCCACGTCGGCGCTGGCGCTGGTCGTGATCGTCCGCCGGATGCAGGGCAACGTCGGCGATGCGACGGACATCCGCTCCCGGATCCAGAGGGCCGTGTGGGACACCGACCGCAAGCCGGTCATCCAGCCTTCGGAGGCGGAGGAGCGGACCGCGTCATGAGCGCAGAGACACGCCGCCGCCTGGGGATCGCCGTGGCCGGGTTGGCCGTGGTGGCTTACGCCGTCGCCTTCGCAGTCTTCTTCGACCCATCCCAGGTCGACCTGAGCTGGGGCCTGCTGGGGGTGCTGGTGGTGGCCTCGGGCCTCCAGGCTCTGGCGGTGTGGCTGTTCGGGGAGTTGTTCCGCCAGGGCGTGGATGCCATCGGGGGTCGCATCTCGTCCGCTCTCGGCTTCAAGGCGGCCTTGGTCGGAAGCAGCGTCGCCCGCCTCCTCCCCGCCGGCGGGGCGATGACGCCCGTGGCGATGGCGTGGGCGGTGCGCCCCTACGCCCGGGGCACGAGTGGGGCGGCGATGCGGGCCACTGCCCTCAACTACGCCGGGCTCATCTTCCTCACCGGCGCCGGGCTGCTGCTGTACTCGATCGATGCTCCCGCCGACCAGGTGCTGCCTCTCCGCATCACCGCGGCGGTGGCGTTCCTCGTCGGGGCAGCCGTGTTGGCGGTCGCCACCCACCTGGGAGCGCTCGGGGAGCGGCTCCCGAAGCGGATCCGGGCGATGGTGGGCGACATGGTCGACGACCCGGTCGATCTCCGCTCGCACCTGTTCCTGTGGGGCAGGGTGGCGTCCGAGGTGGCGATCCTGGCGCTCGTCATGTGGGCGTTCGGGGTTGACCTCTCCCTCGTCGAGGTGATGACGGTGTTCGGCGTCTCCCAGATCGCCGCCGGTATCCCGGGCACGCCGGGCGGGATCGGCTTCGCCGAGGCCGGGCTCATCGGGTCGCTGGCGTTCTTCGGCGTCGACCCGGCTGTCGCCGTGGCGCCGGTGCTGGTGTTCCGGGTGGTCCACTATTGGCTTCCCGCCGGGGCGGGGCTCGTGGCGGGCACGTCGGCGTTCCTGCGCAGCGCCGAAGCGGCCGCCTGAGGGTCGGTAGGCGCCCCCGTCGGGTACCGTGCGAGACATGACGGTGACCTTTTCCCTGCCCGACCAGGACGGCCGGACGGTGTCGTCGGAGGACTACGCCGGCAAGCGCCTGATCATGTTCTTCTACCCCAAGGCGATGACTCCCGGCTGCACGGCCGAAGCGTGCGACTTCCGCGACTCCTACGACGACCTCCTCGCCGCCGGATACGAGATCGTCGGCGTCAGCCCCGACCCTCCGGAGCGCAACGCCGAGTTCCGAGAGAAGGAAGGCCTGCCCTTCCCCCTCCTGTCGGACGAGGACCACTCGCTCGCCGAGTCCCTCGGGGTGTGGGGGAAGAAGAAGAACTACGGCAAGGAGTACGAGGGGATCATCCGCTCCACCTTCGTGATCGGCCCCGACGGCGAGATCGAGCGGGCGTACCGCAACGTGAAGGCCACCGGGCACGTCGCCCAGATCAAACAGGACTTGCTCGGCTGAAGTCGTGGGGTTCACCCGAGAGCAGCTGGAGCAGTACCGCGGCAAGACGGTCGACGACCTGGTGGCGCCAGGGTGTCGGCTGCTGTTCGTGGGCATAAACCCCGGGCTGTGGACCGCGGCCACCAACACCCATTTTTGCCACCCGTCCAACCGCTTCTACCCGGCTCTGCGTATGGCCGGGCTGATCGACTGGACGGTCGATCCCGACACCGGCATCACCGACGACCAACGCCTCGACTTCCTGGCGCGGGGAATGGGGATCACCAACCTCGTTCCCCGGGCCACCGCCCGGGCGTCGGAGCTGGCGCCCCAGGAGTTGCGGGACGGCGCCGAACGTCTCGAGCGGGTGGTCGCCGAGCTGCGACCGGCGGTGGTGGCGGTGGCGGGGGTGACCGCCTACCGGGTGGCGTTCAGCCGGCCCCAGGCCCGGCTCGGGCAACAGCCCGAGACCATCGACGGTGCCGAGGTCTGGGTCGTGCCCAACCCCAGCGGCCTCAACGCCCACGAGACGATCACGTCGCTGGCTGCCTGGTACCGCCAGGCCGCGGAAGCGGCCGGGCTGATCTGACCTGGCGCACTCAACCGTGCGGTCTCATCCACGGAGGCCGGTTCAAATCGCGTGCCGGACTCAAAGCGACGCCTGATCGATCCCGAGACCGCTGAAGTACGTCTCCAGTTCACAGTCGCGGTCGAATGTGCCGCTATCGATCGAGAACGCTTGCACCCGGGAGTAGGGAAGCGATGTGATGTCTACCTTGCTGCCGGTGATTCCCTGGACGTTCACGGTGAATACGCGCTTGTTCGTGAACATCACCTGATCTCGGGCTCCCTCCGCCGCCACTACCGAGGACTCTCCGTCGACGTACAGCGGCAGGAATCGCGGCTCGACCTTTGTCGATCGACGTCTCGTGCAGCTTGATGAGGCGTTTGTTGGTGAAATCGATCATGCGACCTCCTAATGGTGTCCGCATGTTCTGTATCGGCACGGGTTGACGGATCCGACGCCATTGAGCCGAGGCTTTGGAGTTTTCGGCTCTGGGGTCGGAGGCGGGGGAAGCATGACCCGAGCTATCTACGTCGGATAAGGTACGGACCTAACTGACTGACAATGCGGTTGGTCGCGGCGGGTGTGGGTGGCTGATGAAGGTCTCTGAGGCGAAGCAGCTCGTGGTCGATCTCATCGCGAGAGATCTCGGGCCGCTGGCCGCAAATTCAGGGTTCAGTCCGGAGTCGCCTGATGGCGACCAGGGGAAGTTTCTTCTCTGCGGAAAGCCGGCGCGGGCGATCCATTACTACGACGGATGGTTCGTCCCTATCGACCTGGCGTGGTTCCAGGGAAGTCTTCATCCGCCGACCGTGCACAAGAGCGTGTTCCACTGGTATGTGTTCGCGATACCGCAGCGTCGTGGGATGGCCCGACCCCACTACCTGATCTGCGACTACCTGCAGGTTCG
>PKRG01000031.1 GCA_017577575.1 Acidimicrobiia bacterium
ACGCGTCAGTTGTGTACAGGAACACGTACAGGGTCATGCCTTCGGAGTCGACCAGGATCGGGCCGAGCTCGGTGTCGGCCACCTCGACCGTGACTACGTCGCCGGCCGCCTCGGTGGTGGGCATGTCGTAGCCGCCGACGCCGACGGAGCCCGAGGTGTCGGGTGCGGCGGTCGTCGCCGGCGTCGTCTCCGGCGGTGACGTCGGCGTGGCGGCCGTCGTCTCGGGGGCGGCGGCTGCCGTCGTCTCGGACGTGTCGGCGCCGCCGCATCCTGCCGCCACGAGGACGATCACCAAAGCGAGGAAACTGCGTCTCATCGGCTCTCCTTCGGGTCGGAGGTCCCGTCGGGACTTCCGGCTATACGGAGGAGACGCCCGGGCGGTTCAGGGCAGATCCGCCACGCCGGCTTCCAGCACCGGGACGGCGTCGACGCCGTGGCGGCGGAGCAGCGACGCCGCGATCGCCGACCGGTACCCGGAGGCGCACACGACGTACACCGGCTCGGCCTGGTCGATCTCCGACGGCGGCCCTTCGACCAGGTCGGGCACGTAGGCGTGGAACGTGCCGGGCCGGGCGAAGGTTTCCCGCTCTCCCGGCGAGCGCACGTCGAGGATCTGGGCGCCTTCGGGGATCTGCCCGACCCGGCTGGTACGGCTCACGACCGGGCCGCCCTGGCCGACTACGACGCCCGCCACCTCGTCGATGCCGATCCGGGCGAGCTGGAGGAGCGCCTCTCGCGCCTGGTCCTTGTCCGCCACGACCAGCACCGCAGGCTCGTCGAAGGGCACCAGCCAGCCGAACCAGGTCCCGAACTGGTCGCTCATCGGGATGTTCAGCGACCCGGGGAAGTGGCCGGCGGCGAAGTCGTCGGCGGTGCGGGCGTCGATGACCGGCATCGAGGGGTCGATGTCGTCGGGCTCGAGGAGCTTGGGCACCAGCGGCGGCATGGGCGGCGGTCCCGCCAGGTTGATCGCCCCCATGCGGCTGTAGTAGCGGGGGTAGGGCTGGAGGCCGGCGAGTTGCGCCTTCACGAAGGTGTCTTCGTCGGGATACGCCAGCACGGGGCTCGTCTGCACCTCCGTGCCGATCGTCGACGTGGAGGCCCCGGCGGCCGATGCGGTGCAGAAGGACCCGGCGCCGTGGGTCGGGTACAGGTCGGTGTCGGGAGGCAGGGCGGAGAGCCGCCGAAGAGACCGGTACTGCAGCCGGGCCAATGTCTCGGCCCGGTGCATCCCCAGCAGGTCGCTGCGGCCGGCCGATCCCACCAGCAGGGATCCCCCCGAGAAGACGGCGGCGGGTCGCCCTTCGACCAGCAGCACGTAGCTCGTGTGCTCCGGGGTGTGGCCGGGGGTGTGGAGCGGGCGTATCGCCAATGGGCCGTCGACGAGGTCTTCGCCGTGGAAAGCCGGGGTGTGGCGGAACGCCGGGGCCGCCGACGCCGGCAGCACCAACTCGGCGCCGGTCAGCCGCGCCGCCGACAGCCCGCCCGACACGTAGTCGTTGTGGAGGTGCGTCTCGAGCACCCAGCGCAGCTCGGCTCCGTCGAGGTGCTGGAGGAAACGGTCGACGTCACGCTGGGGGTCGACGAGCAGCGCTCGCCCGTCGAACTTCACCAGGTAGGAGGAGTCACCGAGTCCCTCGGTCCGGAAACTCAGGACCTCGATCACGGTTGCATCCCCAGTGCCTGCATGCCACCTGCCATGTTCGCCGCCTTCTCGAACCCGCACATGGTCAGGTACATCGCGGCTTGGAGGCTGCGCCCGCCCGACCGGCAGACGACCAACGTGGGTCGCTTGGAGTCGAGCGAGTCGAGGGAGGAGGGGAGCTCCGACAGGCTGATCTTTATCGCCCCGGGCAGTGTCCCCAGCTCCCACTCGGACGGTTCACGGACGTCGAGAACGACCCCGTCGTTCTCCTCCACCCATTGCTCCCATTCGTGAGCGGGGATCTGGCTGATCTCCACGACGCCTACGGTAACTGAAATCGCCGTCCGGGGCCGCCGTAGTGAGTGGGCCGGGAGGCCTCTACACTCCTCCGCCGTTGAGCCAGCCGATCGACATCGCCGTCCTCGTCTCCGGTTCCGGTACGAACCTGCAGGCTCTGCTCGATCACCAGGGCTCGTATCGAGTCGCCACCGTCGTCTCCGACCGCCCCGACGCTCCTGCTCTCGAACGGGCGCGGGCCGCCGGCGCCGAGGCGGTGGTCGTCACCTGGACCGGTGACCGCGACGACTTCACCCACCGGGTCTGCGACGTCCTCGAACGGGCAGGCGTGGCATGGGTCGTCCTCGCCGGCTTCATGCGCATCCTCGGCCGGGAGGCGATGGAGCGGTTCCCCGACCGGATCGTCAACATCCATCCCTCGTTGCTGCCCGCCTTCCCGGGAGCGAATGCGGTGGCCAAGGCGCTCGAGTACGGGGTGAAGCAGACAGGCGTCACCGTCCACTTCGTGGACGAGGAGGTGGATCACGGGCCGATCATCGCCCAGGTGCCCGTCGAGGTGCTGCCGGACGACGACGTGGGCACCCTCCACGCCCGGATCCAGCAGCAAGAACACGTCCTCTACCCGGCGGTGGTCGACGCGCTCGTCCGGGGAGAGATCCGAGTATCTGGCCGGAAGGTGGAATGGAGGAAGCAATGAGCCGGCTGGCGGTCGAACGCGCCCTCGTCTCGGTGTACGACAAGGAAGGCCTCGTCCCCTTCGCGAGCCGCCTGGTGCGGGCGGGGGTGGAGATCGTCTCCTCCGGCGGCACCGCCCGGGCGTTGCGCGAGGCGGGCATCGACGTCACGTCCGTGGACGAGGTGACCGGCGCCCCGGAGATGCTCGGCGGGCGGGTCAAGACGCTCCATCCCGCCATCCACGGCGGAATCCTCGCCGATCTCGGCAACGACCAGCACCGGGAGGACCTGGCGCGCCAGGGGATCCGGCCCTTCCAACTGGTGGTGGTGAACCTGTACCCGTTCGAGGAGACCGTCGCCCGCGGAGACGCCACCGAGGCGGAGATCGTCGAGAAGATCGACATCGGCGGGCCCACGATGGTGCGGGCCGCCGCCAAGAACCACGCCTGGGTGGGGGTGGTGACCGACCCGTCCCAGTACGACGAGGTGGCGGCGGCCGTCGAAGGGGGCGGTCTCGACGCCGACCTGCGTCGTCGCCTGGCGGCGGCCGCCTTCTTCCGCACCGCCAGCTACGACGCCGCCATCACCGCCTGGCTCCACCCCGGCCCGCTCCCCGAGAGGGCGGTGCTGGCGCTGGAGCGGGTCGACACCCTGCGCTACGGCGAGAATCCCCACCAGCCCGGGGCCTCCTACCGGCAGGTGGGGGCGGCCGCCTGGTGGGCCGATGCCCGCCTCCTGCAGGGAAAGGAGATGTCTTTCAACAACCACCTCGACGCCGAGGCGGCGTGGCGGCTCGCCTGCCGGTTCGACGAGCCGGCGGCGGTGATCGTCAAGCACACCAACCCCTGCGGCGTGGCGGTGGCCCCCGACGCCGCCACCGCCTTCGGTCGGGCCTGGGAGTGCGACCCGCTGTCGGCTTTCGGCGGGGTCGTGGCCCTCAACCGCACTCTCGACGCCGCCACCGCCGAACAGATCGCCGCCAACTTCGTGGAGGTGGTGGTGGCGCCCGAAGTCGAGGAAGCGGCTGCATCCGTCCTGTCCGCCAAGCCGAACCTCCGGGTCCTCGCCGCCGACACGCCGGGTGACGGCGAGCTCGACTTCCGGCGGATCGAAGGAGGCTTCGTCGCCCAGACCCGGGACGTCCCCGGCGGGGAGGACTGGCAGGTGGTCTCGGGGCGCGCCCCCAGCGAAGCCGAGATGTCGGACCTGCGCTTCGCCTGGACCGTCGCCGCCGCCACCAAGTCGAACGCCATCGTCGTCGCCAAGGACCGGGCGGCCATCGGCGTCGGCGCCGGAGACCAGAGCCGGGTCGGAGCCGCCCAGCGGGCCATCGCCCGGGCGGGCGACCGCGCCCGGGGGGCGGTGGCGGCCTCCGACGCGTTCTTCCCATTCCCGGACGGCCTCGAGACGCTGGCGGAAGCCGGGGTCACCGCCGTCGTCGAGCCCGGCGGAGCACGGCGCGACGAGGAGGTCATCGCCGCCGCCGATCGTCTGGGAGTGGCGCTCGTGTTCACGGGGCGGCGCCACTTCCTCCACTGAGCCCACGTTTCGCCGTCCGGCGCCTCGGGTAGGGCGGGGCCGTCCGCAACCGAAAGGGCTGCCGCATGCTGCTCGCACAGGTGGACTTCTCCGAGACCTTCGCCCGGGCGTGGGCACGCGTCGTCGAGCTGACCCCCAAGATCCTCCTCTTCCTCCTCATCCTGATCGTGGGGTGGCTGATAGCCCGAGCCGTCTCGAGCCTCCTCGACACGGTCCTGGAGAAGGTCGGCTTCGACCGGTGGGTCGAACGGGGCGGCGTCAGGCGGTTCCTGGGCGGAACCGAGATCGACGCCTCCGACCTCCTGGCGAAGATCGTCTTCTATGCCCTCTTCCTCGTCGTGCTGCAGCTCGCCTTCGGGGTGTTCGGGCCCAACGCCGTCTCCGAGCTGATCGAGGGCATCGTCGCCTACCTGCCCAACATCTTCGTGGCGATCCTCATCGTGGTGGTCGCCGCCTACCTGGCGGCCGGGGTGCGCGACATCGTCCGGGGGGCGATCGGCGGGATCCAGTACGGCCGCTTCCTGTCGACCGCCGCCTACGTCGCCGTGCTGCTGATCGGCGTCTTCGCCGCCCTGACCCAGCTGCGGATCGCTCCCGCCATCGTCATCGGGCTCTTCTACGCCATCCTGGCGATCGTCGTCGGATCGGCGATAGTCGCCATCGGCGGCGGAGGGATCGCCCCGATGCGCTCCCGGATCGAACGCTGGCTCGAGGCGGGGGAACGGGAGGTCTCCAAGGCGGTCGAGGACGCGCCGAAGACTGCCGCCGCCTCCCCGCCGGCGGCCACCGACGCTTCCGGTGGCGAGGTGACCGCCGAACCGGTGGCAGAAGGCCCCGAGACGGAGATCCCCCCGCGGCGGCGACGGCGCTGACGCCGTCGCGGAGCGGCTACCGTCGGCGCCCATGACAGCGACGATCCTCGACGGGAAAGCGGTCGCGGCGCGGGTCAAAGAGGAGGTCGCCGCCGCCGTCGCCGAAATGCCCACACCCCCGGGGCTGGCCACCGTCCTGGTGGGTGACGACCCCGCCTCCCACGCCTACGTGCGCGGCAAGCGCAACGACGCCGCCGAGGTGGGGATCCGCTCCATCCACCACGAGCTCGACGCCTCGATCACCCAGGAAGAGCTCCATCGGGTGATCGACCAGCTGAACGCCGACGACGGCGTCGACGGGATCCTGGTCCAGCTGCCGCTTCCCGGTGACCTCGACGGGGAGGCCGCCGTCGAGCGGATCGACCCGGGAAAGGACGTCGACGGGCTCCACCCGTACAACCTCGGCCGCCTGGTCCTCGACAAACCGGGCCTGCGGCCGTGCACGCCCAGCGGAGTCATGCGGATCCTCGATCACTACGGCATCCCGGTGGCGGGGAAGAGAGCGGTGGTCATCGGCCGGTCCTTCCTGGTGGGGCGACCTCTGGCGCTGATGCTCGCGGCGCGGGGCGCCGACGCCACCGTCACCCTCGCTCACTCCCGCACGGCCGACCTCCCCGACCTCGCCCGGTCGGCTGACATCCTCGTAGCCGCCGTCGGCGTCCCCCGAATGGTGACGGCCGAGTACGTGGCTCCGGGGGCGACCGTCGTCGACGTGGGGATCAATCGGGTCGACGGGAAGCTGGTGGGCGACGTGGCCTTCGACGAGGTGGCGGAGGTGGCCGGTGCGATCACGCCGGTTCCCGGCGGGGTGGGGCCGATGACGCGGGCGATGCTGCTCGTCAACACACTCCAGGCGGCGGCGTCGCGCCGGGGGTGATCAGCCGACCAGGTGGCTGACGTCGATTGCTATCCCGACGATCAGCAGCACCCACACGACGGCGATGAAGGCGGTGTAGCGCCAGCGGAGCCGATGGTCGGCCAGCCAGAAACGCCGCAGGCTGTTGTAGCCCAGGACGATCGCCAGCACCGACAAGGCGATGGAGACCGGTGCCGCCACCACGCCCATGAAGCCGATCAGAGGAGTGACGATCGGCACCAGCAGGTAGGTGATGATGCAGCGGATCCCCGAGATGATGATCGAGCTGCGCAGCTTGTTCTGGGCGTCGAACACCGCCCCGGGTACCGGGTCGCCTTCGACCCGCAGCAGGCGCCGCATGAACTGATCGGCAGCCGGACGCTGGGCGGTCGTGGTGGTCACGGAAGCGAATCCTAGGCCCCTCGGAGAGTCAGCCGAACCGACGCCCAGTCGGTTCCGTTACCCTGCGGGCACTGACGTCAGCCACCCAGGAGTTTCCGAATGCCGTCTTCCATCACCATGGGGCCTGACGGCCTCCAGGTACCCGACGAGCCGATCATCCCCTTCATCGAAGGCGACGGAACCGGTCCCGACATCTGGGCCGCCGCCGTGCGGGTGTTCGACGCCGCAGTCGAGAAGGCCTACGGCGGCAAGCGCCGCATCGAATGGAAAGAGGTGCTGGCGGGGGAGAAGGCCTACAACGAGACCGGGTCGTGGCTCCCCGACGAGACGGTGGAGGCGTTCCGCCAGCACCTGGTCGGCATCAAGGGCCCACTCACCACTCCGGTGGGCGGCGGGATCCGCTCTCTCAACGTCGCCCTGCGCCAGACCCTCGACCTCTACGCCTGTGTCCGCCCGGTGCGGTGGTTCAAGGGGGTCCCCTCGCCGGTGAAGCACCCCGAGCTGGTGGACATGGTCATCTTCCGCGAGAACACGGAAGACGTGTACGCCGGCAAGGAGCTCGAGTCCGGCAGCGACGGGGCGAAGAAGCTGCTGCAGTTCCTCGACGAGGAGTTCGGCTGGGAGATCCGCCCCGATTCGGGCATCGGCATCAAGCCGGTGTCCGAGACGGGCTCCAAGCGGCTCATCCGGGCCGCCATCAAATACGCCCTCGCCAACGGCCGCAAGTCGGTGACCCTCGTCCACAAGGGCAACATCATGAAGTTCACCGAGGGCGCCTTCCGCAACTGGGGCTACGAGCTGGTCGAAGAGGAGTTCTCCGACGTCGCCGTGTCGTGGGAAGCGTGCGGCGGCGAGCCGGGCGACAAGCTGCTGGTCCAGGACGTCATCGCCGACGCCTTCCTCCAGCAGATCCTCACCCGCCCCGCCAACTACGACGTGATCGCCACGATGAACCTCAACGGCGACTACATCTCCGACGCTCTCGCCGCCCAGGTGGGGGGCATCGGCATCGCCCCGGGCGGGAACATCAACTACGACAACGGCTACGCCGTCTTCGAGGCGACCCACGGCACCGCCCCCAAGTACGCCGGCCAGGACAAGGTGAACCCGGGCTCGGTGATCCTCTCCGGCGAGATGATGCTGCGCTACATGGGGTGGAACGAAGCCGCCGACCTGATCGTCGCCGCACTCGAGGCGACGATCGCCGACAAGATCGTCACCTACGACTTCGCCCGCCTCATGGAAGGCGCCACCGAGGTCAAGACCTCCGAGTTCGGTACCGCCCTCATCGAACGGATGTGACGCCGCAAGGTGGTCGTCAGCTGTTGACGACCACCACCGGGCAGGGGGCGTGCCGGACCAGGTACTCGACCCTCGGCCCGAGATGCAGACGACTGGTTCCAGCCCGGACGCTCGTGCCCAACACGAGCAGGTCGGGCTGGAACTCTTCTATCGCAGCCATGATCCCCGTCTCGGGGTCGTCGGCGCGGCGGATGTGGGTGGAGGCCACCTTGCCCAATGCCAGCCCGACCTTCTCCATCTCCGCCGTCACCTCGACGGCGAGGTCGCCCCGGGGGACGGCGCCGGGTGACGGGGTGACGACGTGGATGGCGGTCATCTCGACGTCCTCGTCGGCCATGGCGAACGCCAGCTCCGCCGCCCGTCGGGCGGCGGCGGTGCCGTTGACCGGCACCAGGATCCGCCGGGGCCTCCAGTCCTCGTCGTTGGCCACACCTCGCACCAGCATCGTGGGGCAGGGGGCCAGCTTGACGAGGTCGTCGATGATCTCGCTGAAGAGGCTCTGGCGGTTGGCCCGGGCGGTCGGGGTGCCCAGCACCATCAGGTCGTAGTCGCTCTCGGCCTCCCGCAGGATCGCCGCCACCGGGTCGTCGGATACCACCGCCCGGGTGGCGACGTCGTCGCCCACGAAGATCTCCTTCAGCTGGCCGAGCTGGCGTTGGGTGATCGAGCGTTGCTCGGCCGTGGTCACCGCCATCAACGTGATGCTCATTTCCTGCAGCTCACCGAGCTGGCGCAGGAGGGCGGCCTGCATCTCCCGGGTGAAGCCGGGTGATTCGATGCCCGGCCGCACCGGGACGAGCACCCGGCGGATGCGGCCGACGAACGAGCCTTCGAGCGCCTGCTCCTTGCGGAGCCGGGTCTCCTCCTCCTCGTCGAGCTGGACCCGCCGGATCGTGTAGCGGAGCGCCACGGGCGTCATGATCGAGGTGGCGACCGCCATGACGACGACGATCGAGAACATCTCCTGGGTGAGGATCCCCAGCGAGAGGCCGATCGAGGCGACGATGATCTCCAGGGCGCCGCGGGCGTTCAGGCCCGCACCGTACGCCAGCGACGCCCACACGTCCTGTTTGGCGAGATAACGGGCACCCAGGTACGCCCCGACGACCTTCGATGCCGTCGCCACCGCCACCACCGCGGCGGTCACGGCGAGCAGCCTCGGCTCGATGATGGCCGACACGTCCACCTTCAGTCCCGAC
Source organism: Acidimicrobiia bacterium (assembly GCA_017577575.1). Classification (GTDB taxonomy): domain Bacteria; phylum Actinomycetota; class Acidimicrobiia; order Spongiisociales; family ZC4RG35; genus ZC4RG17. Next base: position 8,788 of record PKRG01000031.1, read on the forward strand.
ACGGCGAAGAAGATCGGGGCGAACACCCCGAGGGCGATGCCCTCCAGCTTGTGGACGGTGTCCGGTTGGAGGCGGGTGGAGCGGCCGAACAGGATGCCGATGGCGAAGGCGCCCAGCACCGGCTCCAGGTGCAGGGCCTGGGTGAACGCCCCCCAGGCGAAGGCGAGCACGACGACGAGGGAGAGCATGTGGTCGGGGCCGCGGAAGCGATCCTGGACGAACACGAGCCCCCGGTTCACGAGCCACGAGCCGACGGTGGCGGTCGCCACGATGAACACCAACACGATGCCGAGCGTCCGGACCACGATCCCGGCGGTGAGGGACTCGGCGGAGGCGAGGGCGGTCACCAGCCCGAGCAGCGTCCAGCCCGTGACGTCGGCGATCATCCCCGACGCGAGCAGGGTCTGGCCGATGTCGCGGCGCATCAGGTCGAGGTCCATCAGCACCTTGGCCAGCACCGGGATCGCCGAGATGGAGAGCGCCGTGGCGAAGAAGAGGGCGAACACGGTCCGCTGCTCGGGGTCCCCGACCAGGTCGGTCGGGAGCGCATACGCTAGCGCCAGGCTGGCGGCGAAGGGGATGGCGAGGCTGCCGACGGCCACGCCCATGGCGGTGCCGGACTTGCGCCGGATCAGGTCCAGGTCGGTCTCGAGGCCCGTCACGATGAGCAGGAACATCACGCCGAGGAGGGAGACGACCTCGAGCAGGTTCCCCTGCACCGCCGTCTGCGGGTAGATCCATTGGCCGATCTGGGGGACCAGACCCGAGAGCAGGGAGGGGCCGAGGACCACCCCGGCCAGGATCTCGCCGATGACGGAAGGCTGACCCAGCCGGGTGGCGATGCCGCCCAACAGGCGCGCCACCAGGAGGAGGGCGGCGATCTGGATGACGAGCTGCAGGACTTCGTTGTGAGACGCCGCTGAGAACGTCTCGAGCATGTTCGGTCTCCTTCCGGTGCGCCTTGGGGGTTAGCTGACGGGCTCGGGCTGGAAGGTCGCCCTACCCGGCTGGGCCGGGATTCGCCCCGAGGGGTTTGGGTCCCCCCACCCGGCGTCGGGCCGGGTTCGGCGTGGCTGGGGCATCATAACCCCAGCTCCGGAGGCAATCGGGATCGCGGGTCAGTCGGAGAGATGGGGTAGGCGGCGCCGGGCGTACCACGCCACCAGCCCCGACACGGCCGCCCAGGCGAGGAGTTGGGGCGTCTCGAACACGACGGTGGCGGCGACGCAGATCAGGCCGAGCAGCACGGCCGCCACCAGGGTGGCGCGCACGACGATGGAATAGAGGCGGTTCACGGGGACCCTTCGATTCGTACGCCTGATTCATCGGCAGTCCGGCGGGTATCGCTTGAGGGGCCGTTGGTCCCAGACCGCTACCCTCCGCCCCATGAAATCACCGAAGCGAGTGGCCGTCACCGGTGCGGCCGGACAGATCGGTTACAGCCTCTTGTTCAGGATCGCGGCCGGTGAGATGCTCGGGCCGGACCAGCCCGTCATCCTCCAGATGCTGGAGATCCCGCCGGCCATGGACGCCCTCCAGGGCGTGGTCATGGAACTCGAGGACTGTGCGTTTCCGCTCCTCGCCGGGATGGTGACGACGACCGATCCCCGTGAAGCTTTCGCCGACGCCGACATCGCCTTGCTGGTCGGCGCCATGCCCCGCAAGGAGGGCATGCAGCGCAGCGACCTGCTGGAGGCGAACGGCGGGATCTTCAAGCCGCAGGGCGAGGCCCTGTCCGAGGTGGCGTCGAGAGACGTCAAGGTGCTGGTGGTCGGGAACCCGGCCAACACCAACGCCCTGATCGCCCTCAACAACGCCAAGGACCTGGATCCCCGCCAGTTCACGGCCATGACCCGCCTCGACCACAACCGGGCGCTGAGCCAGTTGGCCAAGAAGACCGGAGTGCCGGTGAGCGAGATCCGCAAGATGACGATCTGGGGCAACCACTCGTCGACGCAGTACCCGGACCTGTTCCACTGCGAGATCGGCGGTCGCTCCGCCTACGAGGTCGTCGGCGATCACACCTGGGTGGAGGAGGAGTTCATCCCCACGGTGGCGGAACGGGGAGCAGCCATCATCCGGGCCCGGGGAGCCTCGTCGGCCGCGTCGGCCGCCAACGCCGCCATCGACCACGTCCGGGACTGGGTGCTCGGCACCCCCGAGGGCGACTGGGTCTCGATGGCGGTTCCGTCCGACGGCTCCTACGGCGTCCCGGAGGGTCTGGTGTCGTCGTTCCCGTGCGTCTGCCGCGACGGCGAATGGCAGATCGTGCAGGATCTGGAGATCGACGAGTGGTCCCGCCAGCGCATCGACGCCTCCGTCGCCGAGCTCGAAGCCGAGCGGAACACGGTCCGCGAGCTGGGTCTGATCTGACCGAATGTCCGTCTGTGCTTGCAGTTGAGCCGTTCTGCCGCCAGAATCACATTTCTGTAGTTCGATCTCCAAGGAGGAGACCTCATGAACAAGTCTGAGCTCGTGGAGGCCGTAGCTTCTGCCACGAACTCCAGCAAGAGCCAAGCCCAGGCCGCCGTGGACGCTGTCATCGACGCCATCACGGACGCGCTGAAGAAGGGTGAGAAGGTTTCGCTGACCGGATTCGGGACCTTCGAGGTGCGCAACCGTGCCGCCCGCACGGCCCGCAATCCCCAGACCGGAGAGACCATCCAGGTCAAGGCCTCCAAGGCTCCGGCTTTCAAGGCAGGCAAGGCCCTGAAGGACGCCGTCAACTGACCTGAGCCTCGACGACGGTTCGAAGAGCCCCCGCCATCCGGCGGGGGCTCTTCCCGTTCAGGGGGACACCGGGCCGGAGACGAACGCTTCCACGGCCCCGGCGTCGCCTTCGATCGCCACCTGCGCCGAGTGGAGGGGGAGGCGCTTCCACAGGGCGAGGAGGAGGTGCTCGGCCGGGCCGGCGAGGACGGCGATCGGCGGGACCTCGTCGGTCGTCAGGTCTACCCGACCGGGCTTCTCGGTGGGGACGAGCGTCCAGGACTCCGCCGTGTCGGTGGTGCGGACGACCACCGGGCCGGCCAGCACCTGCTTTCCCCGGGTCCGGGTGAATGTCCGGAACAGCTCGTCGATGCCGTCGGAGGCGAACGCCGGGTCGATGGGGGTGACGTCGTCGACGGCTGCCTCCACGTCCCAGCGGTGCATGGTGGTTTCGTGGGCCTGGCGTCGATACCAGAAGCCCACGTTCTTCGGGCTCCCCGGGCTGAAGTTGGTGCACGGCTCGGAAGGATCGGCTCCCCGCAGCGCTTCCACGAGCTCCTGCACGCCCTCGTCGAACCACCGAACCAGCGCCTCACCCTTCTCCTTGCCTCGACGATGGCCGCCTTCGAGGCGGCGGTCTCTGACCGTCCGGGCGGCCCAGCGGTGGACGCCTCCGAGATGGGCGACGACGCTCTCCACCGTCCAGCGGGGGATGTGGGGAACCGGCGCGTCTGCGGGCCCGCGGCGAGCCACCTGACTGATCCGCTTTCCCTCGGTGGCGACGACATCTACGTAGTCCACGGGTCACAAGTTACGCCACCACCCGGACCGGACCCGTCCGTAAATGCCGGAAGTCGCCGCATCCGCAGCCCGCAGGGCGTAAGTTCTGCATGTCGGGTGGGCGCGGCGATTGGAGGGCCGTATGAACTCGTTGGCTTCGAGCGCTCGGATGTTGTTCCGCGCTGCGCTCCTGATCTTCGTGGGGGTTGGGCCGGCGACCGGGCGGGCTCACACGCCCGGATCGGGGCGCTGTTCCTGCTCCTCGGAGTCGTCCTGTTGGTCTACGTGGTCCAACTCGTCGTGGCCGGCGAGCTGAACCCCGAGACGGGTGAAGGGCCGATCGGCGTGCTCCTCGCCTTCGACCACTCGATGTTCATCGGGGTGATGACCAACGTCCTCTTCGCGCTGGTGGCCCGCACCGGGCATGTCCGGGCGTCGTCGGCGGTCCTGTGGGGCGTGAACGTGGGGCTGGTCGTGTTCCTCGCCGGCCTGGTCGCCGACATCCCGATCCTCGAGCGCATCGGCGCTCCCGTGATGGGGCTGGCGCTGCTGGCGGGAGTGGCGGTCCTTTTCCGGCAGGCGTCGGCGCCGCGGCCCGTGCCCGTAGTGTGACTCAGTAGTCGACTTCGATGTCGCGGATCGCCGAGCCCCACTCGGTGATCGCCTTCTGATGCATCATCAGCTTGGCGAGGTTGCCTGAGACCTTGATCTTTCCGGTCATGAAGGCGGTCTGGACGTTCAGCTCGCCCTTGGAGATCGCCGAGGCGGTCTCGTAGTTCTGGTTGATGGTGACGTCGGCGTCGGGAGCTTGACCGAGCAGCATCTGGGCCTGGCCACCCGACGTCGTGAGGTAGTAGGAGATGTCGCCGTCGGGGGCCTCGGTGGTGTTGAACTGGATCGTCAGCTGGGCGGAGCCCATAGCGGTCTTGAACCCGGGGTGGTTGTTGAGGGCGTCGGTGACGGCCTGAGCCCACTCCTCAGATAGGAACTTCACTGCCATGGGTATCCCTTTCTCAACACTGGTGCCGCCAGGCTAGCAGGGCACCACCAACACTTTGAGTCGTTGTTCAAATTGTGGCTCAGGCCACCGCCACCAGCGCGGCCAGCTGGTCGGCGACCTTGCCGTCGACCGGCTCCAGCGGCAGGCGGGGATAGCCCGGACGCAACCCGACGGCGGCGGCGGCGGCCTTCACCCCCGGGACGCCGTGTCGCTCCACCGCAGCCGACAGGGCCGACAGCCGGCTCTGGAGGTCCCGGTCGGGAGCCTTCTCCACCACGTCGAGGACGAGTCGGGGGGCGTAGTTCACCGAGCCGGTGATGACGCCGTAGCAGCCGACCGTGAGCGCGGCGGTGGCGGCGGCGGAAGCGCCGGAGAAGAGGAGGAAGTCGTCGGGGGTGGCGTCGACTATCGCCTGGAGGCGCACCACGTCGCCGGAGGAGTCCTTCATGCCCACGACGTTGTCGTGTTCGGCCAGCTCGGCGACGAACTCGATCGGCAGCGAATAGGCGGTGTTGGGCGGGACCGAGTACAGGTACACCGGCAGGGGAGAGCTGTCGGCGACGTGGCGGAAGAAGGTCAGCACGGCCTGCTGGCGGCCCCGGGTGAGGGTGGTGGGGGTCATCACCAGCACCGAGTCGGCTTCGCGGGCGTCCTCTAGCTGGCGCTGGGCCTCCCGCACCGACTCGGCCATGATGCCGACCATCACGTGGGCGTTGGGGGCGTTGTCGCGGGTGACTTCGACGAGAGCGGCACGCTCGCCCGGCTCGAGGTAGGGGCCCTCGCCGTTGGACCCGGCGACGACGAAGCCCTGGATACCCTCGGCGACGAGAAAGCGGACGTTCTGGCCGTGGGCGTCGAGGTCTAGCTCCCCGCGCTCGTCGAACGGGGTGAGGATGGCGGGCATGACGCGAGGTGGCAGTGTCATGCCGTAAGGCTACTGGTCGTCCGGCAGGCCTACTCCTCGAACTCGAGTTCGAACTCCGGGTTACCGCCTGTTACATCCTTCCACTGGATGACATAGTCCGAGCCGGACAGCTCTATCCCGAACCCAACGATGGCTCCGTCGCTCGTGGCTCCTGAGCTCATGGAAAAGGTTATGAGGCCGCGAGGTGCATAGACCAGGCCTTCGAAGCGCGCAGCGCCTCTCCAGTGAATTGCCTGGTTCGCGCACGACGCAGGGTCGCGATAGTTGGAGTAGACGGCCACGCCGCTGGAATGGTAAGCCAAGACCTCCGAACCCGGCTGAATGGCGATTGGCCCTGGTGACACAAAAGTCGCCCGGTGTCCAGGCGCCATTTCGACGTAGATGTTCTGGATCTGGGTTCGCGCAAAGAAGACGCCTGAGTGATTTATGCGGCCTGCACCGTCGCGATAAGGATCTAGATCCTTATCTTTCATAACATCGAACAAGTAGTAATCTGGTTGCCCGCTATTCTGAGCCGGCTCGAATTGCGTGAAGTCAATCTGATGAGGTTCAGGCTGAGGGTCTTTCTTCTCGGGATCGGGGCCCGGAAAGTCGGCGCCTTTGATTTTTGAGGTCCCTACGTAGGTTACAAGGTCGTGGAATATCGATTTGTCGGCCGTGTTGCCGTTGATGTTCAGGTCTCCGTTGCTGTGTACAAGGCCGTGAACCTGGATCTTCTTACCGTTGAAGTCCAGCTCCATGGTTGTGCAAGAGGGAGGGCCATCCGCAAATAGTGCGTATCCGCCGCCCCACGCTTTCTTACGGCAGTCCGCAACGGCTCTCGATTCAACAGACACCGACTCCGCCCCAATGGAGGCGCCAAACTCGGTTTGGTTCGTTGAGCGGATCACTACTTCGTATTTCGCTTGGGATCCACCGAGTCTGCGAACTGTGACTTCGATCTCCGGATCGGAGTCGTCGTAGCCGTTATTGGCCGCGGCCTGACGGCCGGCTTCCACGGCCGCCGCCTCACCTTTTGCGTTGCAGGCGGCCCAGGCTGCGGCGAGTGCGGCGTGGTCGGCCGCTCCTTGAGTCGACCGGCGTTCGTTGTAGGCAACCCCGCCGTCGATCGCGAGTGCCGCAATCCCCATCAGGAGGAAGAGGCAGATCGCAATGGTGATCAGGACTGCTCCCTTGTCGTGTCTATCGCGCATTCCGACCTTTCTCATTAGGTGAGGCACTCTCCGATGAACACCTCGCCGATGAACGTGCGTGATAGGTCGATCGAACCGCCGAGCATTTGTCCGACGATGGGAGTGATCAGATCGACAGTGTGAGTAACGGTGATGGCGATCTCTTTGCCGCCGGTTGGGGAGCCGGCGGGACACGTGACCGCTACGTTCGATGGGTCCAGCTTCGGATAGTCGACCGACTCCACGACACGCTCTGCGATCGCCGTGGCGTCCGAGGGCTCGAAGGATCCGTAGATCGCCCCTTCTTGTGCGGCGTCCTGAAGGCTGACGTAGGTGAAGAGCGCCCGACCGAGGTCGGCGATGCCACAGGAGAGAAGGACCAAGAGGATGGTGGCAATGGCCATCTCGACCGCGGCTGCACCTCGGTCGCTGAACCGTCGATCACCCACCAACGACCCCTTTGAAGACTGTGCGCTTCTGCTCCGATTCCACATTCAGCGTCCCGAGGATGTTGGAGATGAGCGGAATCGGTGATGAGAACTCGGTGGACACGCGGACGATCACCCGGTGGCCTGAAGTGACGGTGTCTGTAGCGGGGTTGCCGGCATCACACGTATGGAACATCGAGGGCGCGTCGGGCCCGGTATCCCAACCGATGAAAATGTCGGAATCGTCGAGGTCGACGAGGACTGACTTGGCTTTCGCTGCTTCCTTGATGCCAGCGCAGTCGGCGTAGCGGGGCACCCCTGGCGTGAAAGGGCTTTCGCTAACGGCCACGGCGTACCTCGCCCCTTCCCTGGCGGCAGCCGAGACGCTGGTGTAGGTGGCGATGAGGCGACCGATCTCGATCACGCCGAACAACAACAAGAACAAGAGCGGCGCGACGACCGCGAACTCCACCACCGTCGCCCCGCGTTCGGGCGCGGTTGACCGCCTAGATCCGGACCCTTTCATCTCGCACCTAGGTCTCCGGCCGAGCCGGGTTGTTACTCGGTTCTTCGTCGAATGGTTCGGTCGACCCACGGCTGAACTCCTGGAAGCCGGGTCTGCCACCGCGCGTTGGGATGAGACAGCTGAAGCAAGCGGATGCAAAGTGCCCCACCCAGCCGCTAGGCAGATTTCCTGACGCCTCCCGATCGGATGCCTTACACCGTCATGATCGATGCCAGAGAAGGTTTCGCTACGGGACTATGGTCCGGATTGGCTACGGCCTCAGCCGCTCAGGGCAAAGTCGAAAAAGACCGTGAACTCTCGGCCACTACCGTCGGTCACCGTCTTGCACTTCTCGGACCCGAGGATGCCGGTTTTGGGGAGAGCGTCGCAGGACAACACGATGAGGCTGGCTGAGGTTGCTTTCTGGCTGCTGGTACCTCGCCGTCCAGGGTCGTGGCGGCACCAGCCTTCGGCCTCGTCCATGTCGAACACCGGATCGCACGTGTCCGTGGCAGGGTCGAAGCGGGTCCAGATCGAGTCGAGGTAGGCGGGGGCGAACCCAAGGATGTGGCCATCTCCGTCGAGGAGCGGCACCAGCACCAGCCTGGGGCTCTCGTAGATCGTCGGGGTGAACAGCTCGCTCGGCGGGTTGGCCAGGCAGGCTCGCATGTCGGCCCGCGCGGCCTCGAGAGCCGGGACCTGTGCCGGATCGTCGATCGACTCGGGGCCGCTCCGCGCATCGAAGCACGGTCCCGTGGCGATGGACGGGCTGATGAACGTCCACAGCGGGGTGTTGTCGATCGGGTCGCCGGCGACGACTGCGCCGTTTCCCGGAGCCCGGAGGCGGCCCTCGACCAGCCCTTCCTCGAGCGAGGACACCGAGAACTCCGTGAGTCCGACCACGGTGTTCTCGAAGGGCTCCTGGTTGGGCCCACAGAGGAACCGTTCGTCTCCCGCATACCGGCCGAGGACCTGGGTGAACCCGTCTCTCATGGCGTCGGTGATCGAAGCCGCGTTGCACCCACCGGGGTCGAAAGCAAGGGCGATGTCGGACACAGACGGACAGTGCTCGGCCGGATCGGCCGACGGTTCGGTCGCGGTGGGCAAACACACCGTGTCTCCACTCTCGGTGTCGGCAGGCAGACCCGCCGGGAACAGATCGACTTCCAGTGTGGGAGCGATCTCGATTTCGGCTACCGCCGACGTCTCCAGAGCCTCGACGCCGAGAACCCGACCGAAGGTCGTCTGGGTCTCACGATCGGGGAGCCTCACACGCAGTCGAGCGAAACGACGAGTCGTCTCGTGGCCGAAGCTGATGCAGCGCGTCGGGGGGTCGAGACCCAGGTCAGCAGCCGTCTCGTCGAGAGGCTGATCGTCGGCACACGAGGCCCAGTCGCTCTTGGGCACCGGTTGGACGAGATTGGTGTCGACGTACTCGAGGATCTCGTCCACGGCGTCCTGGGCGCTGCCTCCGAGAACGAACTCGACGCCGACGGCGAGGACGGCGGCGTCGACCGCGCTCTGATCGAGTCGCTGCTCGTTTCGGGCAGCACTGATGTCGACGGCGAAAGCGGCGAAGCCCAACAGGACCAGCATCGCACTGGCGACGATGATGGCGGTGGCGCCTCGTTCGCTGTCGATCGGCCGCCTCAGCATGAGAAGGTGACGACTCCCCAGTCGTTCTCCTGTTCGAGTCGGGCGGTGGCCGTGTGCTCGAGAGTCATGCTGGCGGGGAAAGCCCAATCGAGGACGCCTGTCAGAGTGTCCGCGGGCATGGACACCGTGACGGTGGCGTCGTCGCCGACCTCGCCATCGCCAGTATCCACCAGGACGGTGACGCTTCCGGAGGCGACATCCAGGCGCGAGCACGCCCTCCCCGGGTCTTTCTCGCCGACTGCGACGAGTCGGGCGATCTCCGCCGCTCCGTGGCGGACGTCGAGGTTCTGGGTGAACAGCCACCCGACCTCGATGATGCCGCAGAGGAGGAGGATCAGAAGGGGAACGAGGAAGGCGAACTCAACGACACTCGCGCCCGCATCGGCCGGAAAACATCTCTGTTGTCGTGTCTCGCCCCGCCCCATCCACCGTTCCCTCTCGAGCCACTGCGC
>PKRG01000032.1 GCA_017577575.1 Acidimicrobiia bacterium
GCGCTGGTGAGCGTCATGTCGATGGTCGCCACCGGCTTGGCGCCGTCCTGCTCGGCCGGGTCGAGGTTGATGCCGTAGACGAGGCCGAGGTCGACCACGTTCACGCCCAGCTCGGGGTCGACGACGTCCTTGAGCGCCTCGCGCACGTCGTCGAGGGTGGGGGCGTCCTCGGCCGTCTCGGCGTTCGCGCCGGTCGGGGTCTCCACTGGCTTGCTCACTGGCTCCTCACCACCGCGTCCTTGTAGGCCATCCAGGCGAGCAGGGAGGCGCCTGGCACGAGAACCGTGGCCGCCGCGCTCTTTCGTTCATCGAGGGACCACCAGGTGTAGCCGGCCAGGCCGGCGGCGAACGCCAGGGCGGGCTCTTTGGCGAGGCCGGCAAGCGCCAGACACACGACGGCGAGTGTCTCCTTTCGGGCGAGGAGGGCAGACACGGCAGCCAGGCCGAGGGCGAGCGCGAGGTTGTCGGCCGTCAGGAGCCGGGCGGACATCCACACTCCGGGGTTGAGAGCCACCGCCAGGGCGACGGCTGGATTGATTCCTAGTCGTAGGGCTATATCGGCTGCGGCGGCGGTCGCAACGCCCACGGAGAGCGCCGACACGACGATCATTCCCCACAGCAGCGCCTCGCCGTCGAGCAGCCCACCCAAGCTGGCTACGACCGGGAAGAGGATTCGGCGATAGCGGTAGCTGGGGGACTCCGCCGCCACCATCTGGTCGGGGACGAACCGGCCCAGGGGATCGAGGCCGATGGCGTAGAACAACTGGCCGTCGTGGCCGATGCCCTCGGTGAACGCCACGTCGGGGAGTTCGGAGCGAATCAAGTCGGCGAGGGGATGGCGATCTCCGGCGTGGATCAGCCCCGTCGGTCCCCCGAGGGCGTTCGCTTGCGCCACCTGGAAGATCGCCGCCAGGACGACGCCCACGAGGAACCATTTGAGAAGTGTGCGGTGCCTGGCAGCAATCGGCATGAGGGCATGATCGTCGGATGAGGGTCCGGCCTGAATGAATGAATCGTCAAGGGCGGCGGGGCCGGTTCCGATAATCTGCTCTCGTGCCGAAGCTCTCCGTTCTCATGCCCGTCTACAACGAGTCGCGCACCCTGCGCACGATCGTGGGACGGGTGCTCTCCTCTCCGATCGACCTCGACATCGAGATCGTGGCGGTCGACGACGGCTCCAAGGACGACTCGGTGGCGATCCTCCAGGAGCTGGCCGCATCCGATCCCCGCATCCGGGTGATCGTCCAGCCCCACAACATGGGCAAGGGCAAGGCGATCCGCACCGCCATCGAGCACATGACCGGCGACATCGGGATCATCCAGGACGCCGACCTGGAATACGACCCCCACGAGTACCCCCGCATCCTCAAGCCGATCCTCGAAGGCAAAGCCGACGCCGTCTACGGGTCCCGGTTCGCCACGTCGGAGGAACGGCGGGTCCTCTACTTCTGGCATTCGCTGGGCAACAAGGTCCTCACCGCCCTGTCCAACATGGCCACCGACCTGAACCTCACCGACATGGAGACCTGCTACAAGGCGGTGCGGGCCGACATCCTCAAGAACCTCCGGCTGACGTCCGACCGCTTCGGCATCGAGCCGGAGATCACCGCCCGCCTCGCCCAATGGGGCGCACGGATCTACGAGGTTCCGATCAGCTACCACGGCCGCACCTACGCCGAAGGAAAGAACATCGGCTGGAAGGACGGCGTGCAGGCGCTGTGGCTGATCTTCAAGTTCCGCTTCCTCGACACCAAATTCACCGAAGAAGCCGACCACCGCACCCGCCACGCCCTAGGCCGCGCCCCCCGCTACCGCAAGTGGCTGCTGTCCCAGTTCGCCGGGTACATCGGCGACAAGGTGCTCGAGGTCGGCGCCGGGCCCGGCCATTTCACCGCCCAACTGCTGGCGACCCCCGAACTGGTGGCGGTCGACTCCCAGCCGATCTACGTCGAGGGCCTGCGCCGCCGCTTCGGCCACCTCGAGAACCTCCGGGTCGAGCACGCCGACCCCGAGGACACCCGTTTCGCCGAGGCCACCGGCGACGGGTTCGACACCGTCGTCGACTTCACCACCCTGCAACGGGCCTCCGACCCCCAGGCAGTGGTGGACAACCACGCCTCGGTGCTGGAGTCGGGAGGGCACCTGTTGGTCCACGTCCCCGCCGGGGCGGAGCTGTTCTCCGACCTCGACCGCGCCGCCGGCCACCGCCGGCGGTTCTCGGAGACGGACCTGCGCAAGCTGATCGAAGGCGCCGGCCTGGAGGTGGTCGAGTTGAAGCCGTTCAACCGGATGGGCCGGCGCATCTGGGGCCTGTTGGGAGGGAAGGACCGCAGCTCGATCTCGGCGTTCGAAGCCCGGTTGGCCGACCTCGCCACCCCTGTCCTGTCCCGCATCGACGCCCAGATGTCGGGTCCCGGCCTGTCGCTCGTGGCGGTGGGCCGCAAGCCATGAACGCCGCCGCCCCTACCCTTTCCTGAACGTCTCGGAGGACCCATGGAGGACTTGAGCAACCGGGAGGCCTTCGCCGACAAGCACGCGGTGGTGCTGGGAGGCGCCGGCTTCCTCGGTTCCCACATCTGCACCGCCCTGGTCGAGGCAGGAGCCAAGGTCACCGCCATCGACAACCTGATCACCGGAAAGGCCGACAACGTCGACCACCTGCTCGAGCATGGCCGGTTCCGCCTCATCGACTACGACGTCACCGACTACCTGCACGTCAAAGGCGAAGTCCACTACGTCCTCAACTTCGCCTCGCCGGCGTCGCCGGTCGATTACCTCCGCTGGCCCATCCACACCCTCAAGGTGGGGGCCTTCGGCACCCACAAGGGCCTGGGCCTGGCGAGGGCCAAAGGGGCGGTGTTCCTCCTCGCCTCCACGTCGGAGGTGTACGGCGACCCCCAGGTCAACCCCCAGCCGGAGACCTACTGGGGCAACGTCAACCCGATCGGGCCCCGGGGCGTCTACGACGAGGCGAAGCGATTCGCCGAGGCGCTCACCCTCGCCTACCACCGCGAGCACGGCATAGACGTGCGGATCGTCCGCATCTTCAACACGTTCGGGCCGAGGATGCGCCCCGACGACGGCCGGGCGGTCCCGGCGTTCTTCAAGGCGGCCCTGGAGAACCGCCCGCTGCCGGTCCACGGCGACGGCTCCCAGACCCGCTCCCTCTGTTACGTCGACGACCTCATCGAGGGGATCCTCCGCCTGGTCCTCTCCGACGTCACCAGCCCGGTGAACATCGGCAACCCCGAGGAGGTGACGATGCTGGAGCTGGCGGAGACGATCCAGGACGTGGTCGGCAACCACCCCGGCATCGAGTTCCAGCCCCGGCCCGTCGACGACCCGACCGTCAGGCGCCCCGACACCACCAAAGCCGAACAGCTGCTGGGCTGGAAGCCCCGCTACTCGCTGCGGGAAGGCCTCGAGCTCACCCTGCCCTGGTTCAAGCAAGTCCTCGGCCTCTGACGATGGAGTGGTCGTCTCTCGCCGGGTGGTGGCTCGACGAGCTCGCCTCCGACCCCGCCTACGAAGAAGAGGTCCTGCCGCTGGCGCTGCGGCTCCTCGACCCCCAGCCCGTCAAGACGTACCTCGACGTCGGCTGCGGGGAAGGGCGGGTGATGAAGTCCATCGCCGAACGGGGAGCCGAGGCGGTGGGAGTCGACGTGTCCCCCGAACTGGTGGAGCTGGCCTCCCGGTACGGGAAGGTCCACCTCGCCGACGTGCCCCCGTTCGACTTCATGGGCGACGACGCCGTCGACGGGGTGGTGCTCGTGCTGGTGCTGGAGCACATCCGCGACGAGGAGCACGTGTTCGCCGAGGCGGCCCGGGTGACCCGCCCCGGGGGAGTGCTGGCGATCGTCATCAACCATCCCGTCTGGACCGCCCCCGGCTCGACCCCGATCCAGGACTCGACGGGCGAGATCCTGTGGCGGCCGGGGGAGTATTTCTCCACCGGCTGGAGCGACGAGCCGGCGGGCGGCGCCACCATCCGCTTCCACCACCGGACCATGTCCCGGCTGCTGAACTCTGCGGCCGCCGCCGGATGGGCGCTCGAGGAGCTGGTGGAGGAGGGAGTGACCGCAGCCCAGATCGCCCGCACCCCCGCCTTGCGGGGACAGGAGCACATCCCCCGGCTGCTGGGCGCCCGGTGGCGACTGGCCACGTGAGCCCGGCCGCTCCTGGCATCGGCTCGCCGCGATCGGCTAGGTTCGGGCGGCGGCGATGACTGGGGGAGCCTCCGTCCGGCTCGGGTACCGGCCCGACATCGACGGCCTGCGGGCCGTCTCGATCCTGTTGGTCGTCGGGTTCCATGCCGGCTTCGACGCCCTGGCCGGAGGCTACGTCGGCGTCGATGTCTTCTTCGTCATCTCGGGGTTCCTGATCACGAGCCTGCTGATCGCCGAGCAGGAACGCACCTCACGCATCTCCCTGCGCGACTTCTACGCCCGCCGAGCCCGCCGGCTCCTGCCGCTCGCCTTCCTGACGATCCTCTGCACTCTCGTCGCCGGATACGCCCTCGCCGTTCCGCTCCGTCGCTCCGAGCTGATCCGCGACGCCATCGCGTCTTCGCTGTACTTCGCCAACTGGCGGTTCGCCGGCCAGAGCGTCGCCTACTCGGACAGCGAAGTCACAGAGAGCCTGTTCCTGCACTTCTGGTCCCTGTCGGTGGAGGAGCAGTTCTACGCGGTTTGGCCCCTGCTCGTCGTCGGTGCGGTGGCGGTGGCCAGAAAGAGAGGCTGGGGCGCCAGGCCCGTTCTCGGCTTCGCCATCGGGGGAGTGTCGGCCATGTCGCTGGCCGTGTCGGTGATCGCGTCGTATCACAGCCCCGACGCCTACTACTTCACCCACACCCGCATCTGGGAGCTCGGGGTGGGGGCCGGACTGGCCATCGCCGGGCAGCGGATGCCCATCCTGCGGCGCGGCCCAGCCGAGGCGCTCGCCGCCGCCGGTCTGGGGATGATCGTCGCCGCCGCGCTCGTCTACGACGACACCACCGTGTTCCCCGGCTACACCGCCTTGCTCCCGGTCCTCGGCTGTGCAGCCGTCATCGTCGCCGGCCACAGCCAGCGAGGACTGATACGCAGACTCCTAGGCGCCTCCCCGATGACCTACATCGGCCGGCTCTCGTACGCCTGGTACCTGTGGCACTGGCCGGCGGTCGGATTGGCCGCCTTGGCGGCCCGCCGCCTCGGGTACGAACCGAACCCGACCCTCGTCCTCGGTGCGGTCGCCGTGTCGTTCGGCGCCGCGGCGGCGTCCCATCACCTGGTGGAGCAGCCGATCCGCCACTCGCAGGGCCTGGCCCGCCGACCTTCCCGGGCGCTGGCCATGGCGGCGTGCCTGACCACGCTCCCCGTCTTCGTCGGCGTGACCCTGGACGCGACCAGGCCGGAGACGGCGGTCGCCGCGGCCGAGGGCGCATCGGCGGGAGAGGCGTCTTCGACGGTGGCGATGACTCCGGAGGAAGCGGCGGCAGACGAGGTCACCATGCAGGCTCCCGAATGCCACTCCCGGTTCCCCGAAGTGGACGTTTCCCCGGACTGCCTCTACGGGGACCCGGACGGAGACCCGACCGTGGTGCTGGTGGGCGACAGCCACGCCCAGCACTGGCTGCCGGCTCTCGATGCCGGCGCCAGAAGCCGCGGCTGGCGGGTGCTGGCCTGGACCAAGTCCTCCTGCACACCGATCGACGTGCCGCTGCGCAATGACCGTCTCGAGCGGGAGTACCGGGAGTGCTACGAGTGGCGGGAGAGGGTGCATGAGGCGGTCGCGTCGCTCGGCGGCGCCGACGTCGTAGTGGTCGCCGACTCCTACCGCTACACCGAGATGATGATCGGGCCCGACGGGGAATCGGTCGAGCCGGCCCGCGCCGCCGAGCTGTGGAAGGAGGGTGCGGCCCGGACGTTCGAGGCTTACGAGGACACGGCCGGCGTCGTGGTCCTCCTGCGTGACACGCCGTGGGCGCACCGCTCGATCCCCGAATGCCTCTCGGAGGATCCGTCGACTCCCGGCCGGTGCTCGTTCTCGTTGGATGGGCGGATCCACCTGGACGAGGCGTTCGTCGGCGCCGAACTGGAGGCGGCGCCGGCCTCGGTCGAGGTGGTGGACATGACCGACGCCGTGTGCGAGACCGACCCCTGCCAGGTGGTCACCTCCGAGGGAGTGATCAAGTACCGGGACAGTCACCATCTGACGCAGACGTTCTCCCGCCGGCTGGCGGACGCGTTGATGGAACGTCTGGAAGACGTGGCGGGAGCGGCGGCGACGGTTCGGGGCGGTTGAGCGGAAGCCCAGACGGGCGATCCGTCCCTAGAGCTCGTGTCCCGTCACCACTCGTCGGTCGGCTAGCACCGTCCAAGCGCCGTTGCGGCCGTGCTCTTCGAAATGCGGTGTGTTCTTGTGCGCCTCGAACGCCTCTTCGTCCGTGTACTCCTCGATGATCACGAACACGTGAGGGTCGTCGCCGGAACGCACGACCCGATATCCGATGCAGCCAGGTTCCTGCAGCGACGCCTCGGTCATCGCCCTGAGGTGCTCTGCCATCTCGTCGGCCTTGCCTTGCTCGGCGGTGTAGGTAGCGATCACGTGGAACGACACGCGCTCTCCTGTTCGTACGGGTGGGCGAAGCTTACGAGGAGAGCCGGAGGAGAGGGCTCACCGGTAGCTGTAGCCGCCGTCGATCGGGATCACGGCGCCGTTGAGGTAGGGATTGTCGACCGCCATCAGATAGGCGGCGGCGATCTCGTCGGGGTCGGCGAAGCGGCCGAGGGCGATCTTTCCCTCGATCGAACGCCGGTGCTCTTCAGTCTTGGTGGCGTGCCAGTCGGTCTCGACGAACCCGGGCGCGATGGCGTTGACCCGGATTCCTCGGGGGGCGAACACCTTCACCAGGTTGCCGGCCAGAGCGTGGACCGCCGCCTTCGTGACGCCGTAGGCGAGCGACACGGAATGGGGATGGATCCCCATCGACGAACCGGTGAGCACGACGGCCCCGCCGGCCTGGATGCGGTCGGCGATGGCCTGCAAGAGCATCACCGGAAAGGTGACGTTCGCCGTGAGGACGGCGTTCCAGTCGTCGGTTTGGATCGAGCCGAAGGCCTGCCGGGAGGTGACACCGGCCACTATCACGACCGCGTCGAGAGAGATGTCGTCCTTGGCGAGGAACTCCTCGATGAGGCCGACCGAGGCGAGGTCGGCGACGTCCGCTCTCAGGGTGTGGACGGTCCGGCCGGAGGATCGGCGGATGTCCTCGCCGATCCTGGTGGCCGACTCCTCGTCCGAGGCGAAGGTGACGACAAGATCCCGGCCACTGGCGGCCAGAGCCCGCGAGACAGCCGCCCCGATTCCCCGGGTCCCGCCGACCACCAGCGCATGGCGGCCCATCAGCGGGCTGCGGCTTCTCCGAGGACAGGCCGGTTCGGGTCTGGCTTCACGATCGGGCGATCCCGGTACTTGTCGGCGATCGTCTGCTTGAGGCCGCTGGAACTGACCCCGGCGCCGTAGGGGAAGTAGAAGACCCTGACCCCGAGATCCTCGAGGTAGTCGTATTTGCCTTCCCAGTCGTCGCCCACGACGAACGCCTCGATGTGAAGCTTCTTCACGATCGCCGTGTGGTCCAGGCTGTGCTGGGGGATCACCACATCTGGCGCCTTGAGCGCCTCGATGATGGAGCGGCGTTCCTCGAAGGGGATGATCGGCGGTTCCTTGTACGAGCAGACCAATTCGTCGGTCGACACTCCCACGATCAGGATCTCGCCGAGACCACGCGCATAGTTGATCATGCGCAGATGGTTCGCGTGGAACATGTCGAACACGCCGGACGTGTAGACGACCTTGAACAAGTGGATACCTCCCATTCGCCCCACTCGATGACGGACATCCTACCGGCCGGAGCGGGGCGTCAAGGGGGGTCGTCCAACCTATTCCTGGGGGGCGGCGTCGCGGTCGACCTTGTCCTCGTCCCAGTAGTCGAGCCGCTCGAACGGCATCACCACGGCCGTCAGCACGTTCATCAGGTGGGCGGTGATGCGGGTGGCGTAGCGGTAGAAGAGCGCCAGGGCCACGGCGTCGGCGGCGTTGTCGGCCTGCATCTGGGCCAGCATCTGGGCCTCGTAGTAGTCGACGTCCATGTCGGAGGCGTTGAGGATCTCGATCGCCGCCTCGGCGTCCCGCTCCCCGAACACCCGGGCGGTGTCGTCGATCAGCCTGAGCACCTTCTCTCCGACCCCGTCGGCGATCTCCTTCAGCTCGCCGCGGGACATGTCGGCGCCGGCATAGGCCAGGTCCCACATGTCCTTGGCGAGGTCGCCGACCCGTTCGATGTCCTTGGCGATCGACATGTACACGAACAGGGCGGGGGCGTCGGCGAGGGCGCCGCGGACTCCGGCGTGGACGATGAGACGGCGGCGGATCATCCGCTCCACCTTGTTGATCGACCGGTCCCGCTTGCGGAGGGTCTTGCCGATCGAAGCGGGGTCGGTGCGGCGGGTGAGCGCGTCGAGGGCCATGCGGAACGTCTCCGACGACGTCGCCAGCATCGTCCCGATCTCCTTTTCGATCAGGTCGACCTGGCTCTCGCCCACGCCTCGGAAAAGCTCAAACACCATGTGAGGCCTCCATCATGCCAAAAGGAACAGCCCAACCAGGGGCAGCACCACGAACGTCCCGCCCACGTAGACGAGCGCCCAGGCCTTGTTCCGCTGCGTCAGCGACGCCAGGCCCTGGGCGAGGCGGATCGGGATCCGGCGCATGAAGGGTATCGGGTAGAAGAGGAGAAGGCCGAAGGTGTTGAACAGGGTGTGGACCAAAGCGATGGTCAGCCCGAGGGGGGAGGCGGCAGCCAACGAGGCGAGGAGGGCGGTGATGGTGGTGCCGACGTTGGCCCCCAGGGTGACCGGGTAGGCGTTCTGGATCGTGATGATCCCGGCGGCGAGCATCGGGATCAGGATCGACGTGGTGATCGAGGAGCTCTGGACGAGGACGGTCACCACCATCCCCACCGCCATCGCTCCGATCCCGGCTCCCTTGTCGAGGATGCGGTTGACCGACCGCTCGATGCCCCCGGCCATGAGCACCCGCATCGTCTTCGTGATCAGAGTGAGGGCGGTGAAGATCAGCAGGAGCCCGACGGCGAGGAGGATCCCGCCCCGCCAGCCCCGGCCCGCGTCGGCCAGCGCGCTTTCCAACAATCCGATGGGGGCGCCCACCGCCGCCGAGATGGGGCTCTCCACGGCCACGCCGGATACCCCTTCGCTCCCTCGGAGGAGATCCGTCAGGAAGACGGCGGTGCGGCTGAGGAACCCGGTGGCCAGCTCGAGCGGGAGTGCCACGACGATCGTGAGGAGATTGAAGAAGTCGTGGACGGTGGAACCCGCGAACGCTCGCCGGAACTCGGGGCCCTGGCGGATGTGGCCCATCGACACGAGCGTGTTGGTGATGGTGGTGCCCACGTTGGCGCCCATCACCATCGGCACGGCCGCCTCCAGAGGCAGGGCGCCCGATCCGACCAGTCCGACGATGGTGGCGGTGGTGACAGACGACGACTGCACCAGGACCGTGGCGAACAAACCCGCCATCAGCCCGGCGAACGGGTGGGTGACGTTGTCGAACAGGGAGGCGGCGAACTCGTCGCCGAACGCGCTGATCCCCGTCTCCAAGGCCTTGACCCCGGCCAGGAACCCGTAGAGGAGAACCAGGACCAACCCCACTCGCAGCCCGGTCTGGAGGCGGGTGGGGATGGCGTCGCCTGTCCCGTCCAGTCTTGGAGGGAGAGGGGGCTGAGGAGGTACGGGCGAACGGGAGTCGTCCACTCGATCGTCAGGTTAGCCCCTCGCCGGGTGGCGCCGACCCGTGCGTGACGATTCCCGGCTCCCTTTACCCTGGTGGGGTATGCGGGAACGTCCCCGTCCCTCCGAGATCCCCGACGCTCCCGGCGCCTACATGTTCCGTGACCGCCACGGCAAGGTCATCTACGTCGGGAAGGCGAAGTCGCTGCGCTCCCGGGTGTCCTCGTATTTCGCCCGGGGCCTTCCGCCGCGCACCCAGGCGATGGTCGACGCCGCCGACACCGTCGAGTGGATCATCACCGACAACGAGGTCGAGGCTCTCATGCTGGAGTACTCGCTGCTCCAGCGGCACCGCCCCCGGTTCAACGTCCGCCTCGTCGACGACAAGTCCTATCCGTACCTGGCGATCACCCGCTCCGACGAATGGCCCCGGGCCCGGGTCATGCGGGGCAAGAAGAAGAGGGGCACCGAGTACTTCGGCCCCTTCGCCCACGCCTACGCGATCAGGAAAACCCTCGACCTCCTGTTGCGGACGTTCCCGATCCGCACTTGCTCGGACGGCCTGTTCAGGCGCCAGCAGGCCCAGGGACGGCCGTGTCTGCTGTACCACATCGAGAAGTGCTCCGGGCCCTGCATCGGGGCGGTCGACCCCGACGACTACGCGGCGATGGTCGACGGGCTCGCCGCCTTCTTGAGGGGCGACAACGAAGACATCATCCGCCAGCTAGAAGGCGACATGCTGGAGGCGTCGGAGCGGCTCGAGTTCGAGCAGGCCGCCCGCTACCGCGACCGGCTCGCCGACATCCGCAGGGCACTGGAGCGCCAGGAGGTCGTGACCGACAAACCCGAGGATTTCGACCTGATCAACTTCTACGGCGACGAGCTGGAGACCGCCTTCCAGGTACTCACCGTGCGCCGGGGGAGGGTGGTCGGCCGCCTGGGCACGGTCGTCGACCGGGTGGAGGACCTGACCGACGAGGAGCTGCTGGGAGGGATCATCCGCGAGCTCTACGGCGACGAGAGGCCGCCTCGGCTCGTGCTGGTGCCGGTCCTTCCCGCCGGAAGCGACGTCATCGAAGCGTGGCTGTCCGAGAGGCGGGGAGGGACGGTGGAGCTGCGAGTGCCGCAGCGGGGAGCGAAACGGCGGCTCATGGAGACCACCGGCGTCAACGCCCAGGAGGCGTTCGCCCGTCACCGGCTGAAGCGGCACCAGGACCACAACGCCCGCGCCAAGGCCCTCCGCAGCCTCCAGGAGGTGCTGGACCTGCCGGAGCCTCCGCTGCGGATCGAGGCGTACGACGTGTCGACCCTGCAGGGGACCAACACCGTCGCTTCGATGGTCGTGCTGGAGGACGGGGTGCCGCGGCGATCCGAGTACCGCCGGTTCAAGATCCGCACCGTCCAAGGCCAGGACGACTTCGCCTCGATGGAAGAGACCATCCGCCGGCGGTTCCGCAACTACCTCGCCGAGCGGAAGAAGGGCCTCACCGAGCATTCCAAGTTCGCCTACCCGCCGTCGTTGATCGTCATCGACGGCGGCGCCGGCCAGCTGGGCCGGGCGGTGAAGGTGCTCGACGAGCTGGGTCTCGACATCCCGGTGATCGGGCTGGCGAAGAAGATGGAGGAGGTGTACCTCCCCGACGAGCCCGACCCGATCGTCATCCCCCGCGACGCCGAGGCGCTGTTCCTGCTGCAGAGGGTGCGCGACGAGGCCCACCGCTTCGCCGTCTCCTACCACCGGAACCTGCGTTCGAAGTCGATGGTCGACTCGATCCTCGACGAGATCCCGGGTATCGGCCCGACCCGAAAGAAGGCGCTGATCAAGCGGTTCGGGTCGCTGAAGCAGATGCGCCAGGCGGCCAAGGAGGACCTGGCCGAGGTGGTGGGCCCCAAGGTCGCCGAGGACCTCTACGCCGCCCTGCACTGAAGGCTCGGCGTCTCCGGCAGGTCCCTGGCAAGGGGAGCGGTGCGGGTAGCCTGTGACGGGACATGCCCCATTCCGCTGAGAACGCCGGAAACAGCCACCCCCATGTCCTGGTGGTGACGGGGATGTCGGGCGCCGGGAAGTCGTCGGCGGCCGACGTCCTCGAAGACAACGGCTACCACGTCATCGACAACCTGCCGCCCGA
This sequence comes from Acidimicrobiia bacterium, assembly GCA_017577575.1. Classification (GTDB taxonomy): domain Bacteria; phylum Actinomycetota; class Acidimicrobiia; order Spongiisociales; family ZC4RG35; genus ZC4RG17. The sequence continues at coordinate 11,915 of PKRG01000032.1, forward strand.
GCTGCTCAGCCAGGTGGCCGATTTCCACGGCCTGGCAGAGAGGAAGGTGCGCCTGGCGGTGGTGGTCGACTCGCGGGGTGGGGACGCCGTCGAGCGGCTGCAGGAGGTCGTCCAGGAGCTCGACCAGCAGGGCATCAAGACCGTCGTCTTGTTCCTCGACGCCGACGACAACGTGATCATCCGCCGCTACGAGGAGAACCGCCGGCCCCACCCGCTGGCCGCGCCCACCATCGACGAGGCGATCGCAGCCGAGCGGAAGATGCTCGACCCGCTGCGCGAAGCCGCCGACGTCGTCATCGACACCTCCGACCTCAACGTGCACCAGCTGCGCGACCGCATCGTCAACGAGTTCTCCCCCGAGGAGACGCAGCGCCCGCTGCGGGTGTCGGTCCGCTCGTTCGGCTTCAAGCACGGCACCCCCCGCGATGCCGACCTCGTCTTCGATGTCAGGTTCCTGCCCAACCCCCACTGGGTGCCGGAGCTGAAGCCGCTCCGTGGCACCGACCCCGAGGTCTCCGACTACGTCCTCTCCAATCCCGACGCCGCCGAGTTCGTCGACCGGGTGGAAGACCTCATCGCCTTCCTCCTGCCCCGGTTCGAAGCGGAGGGGAAGTCGTACGTGTCGATCGCCATCGGATGCACCGGCGGCCACCACCGCTCGGTGGCGATCGCCGAGGAGATCGGCCGGCGTCTCGAGAAGAGAGGAGTCCGGGCCGCCGTCCGCCACCGGGACGTGGACAGATGACCGAAGGCCACGGCGGCCTCATCGGGACCGCTGCCCCGCCCGAGGTGGAGACCGCGACCGCGGTCGACCCGCTTTTGCTCGCGCCCGACGGGCCGTCGGTGGTGGCGATCGGCGGCGGCCACGGCCTCGCCGCCGCCTTGGAGGCGGTCCAGCTCTACGCCGGGAAGGTCACCGCGATCGTCTCCGTCGCCGACGACGGCGGCTCGTCGGGGCGGCTGATCGAAGGGATGAAGATCCCGGCCCCCGGCGACATCCGTCGCTGCCTCCTCGCCCTCACGCCGGAACCGACCCTGGTCTCCGAGTTGTTCGCATACCGGTTCGCCTCCGGCGATGTCGCCAACCACTCCCTCGGCAACCTGATGCTCGTCGCCCTCACCGACCTGTTCGGTGACTTCGAAGCGGCGGTGCAGGCGGCAGGGCGGATGCTGGGGGCGGTGGGGGAGGTGGTCCCGGCGACGAACCAGCCGGTCGGCCTGCGGGCGGTGATCGACGGCGTCCCCGTCGTCGGTCAGAGCAAGATCACCAAGACCAGGGGCAGGATCGAGCAGCTGAGCCTCGACCCGACCGACGCCGCCGCCAACCTCCGGGCGCTGGAGGCGATAGCGTCGGCCGACCAGATCGTCATCGGCCCCGGGTCGCTCTTCACGTCGGTGATCGCCACCCTCCTCGTCCCCGACCTCGCCGAAGTGGTGATGGCCTCATCGGCCCGGAGGGTCTTCGTGTGCAACCTCATCACCCAGGACGGCGAGACCTGGGACCTCGACGGCCCCGGCCACGTCGAGGCGCTCGCCCGGCTCGGCGGCGTCGACGGGCCTGGAACGATCGTGGTCCACGACGGCCCTCTCGCCGTGCCCGAGGGGCACAAACGGATCGACTTCGAGGACTCGCTGGTCGGCTCGTGGGATGTCGTCCGCGCCGACGTCGCCGACCCGACCGCCGACTGGCCCGCCCACGACCCCTTCGCCCTCGCTCAGGTGCTCGAAGGGCTCTTGTGACCGGTCAGTAGGCGCCGCGCCCGCTCAGCACGGCGGAGAAGGTCTTCAGGATCAGCTTCAGGTCGAGCGCCAGGGACCAGTTCTCGATGTACTCGAGGTCCATGCGCATCCACGTCCTGAAGTCGAGGTCCGACCGGCCGCTCACCTGCCAGATGCAGGTGAGGCCCGGCTTGATGAGGAGACGCTGACGCTCGTACGCGCTGTACTCGGCGACCTCCTCGGGAACCGGCGGGCGCACCCCCACCAGGCTCATCCTCCCGCTCAGCACGTGCAGAAGCTGCGGCAGCTCGTCGAGGCTGGTCTTGCGCAGGAAGCGGCCGACGGAGGTGATGCGGGGGTCTTCTCTGATCTTGAAGACGGGCCCGTCGACCTCGTTCAAGTCGATGAGGTTGCGCTTCTCGTTGTCGGCGCCAACCCGCATCGAGCGGAACTTGAGGAACGTGAACGGCTCGCCGTACTTGCCGATCCGGGTCTGCTTGAACAGCACCGGGCCGGGAGAGGAGAGCTTCACTGCGATGGCGACGACGAGGAAGACCGGCGAGAGCAGAACCAGGGCGATCGTCGCCCCGATGATGTCGATCGCTCGCTTGACGGCCAGCTGGAACGGCGTCGCCGCAAGGAGGCCCTTGTTCCGGGGGACGACGTAGAGGTCGGGCTCTGCCGGCCGAACCGCCGAAGTGATGTCGATGACGACGTCGTCGCCGGTGAGGTCGACGACGGTGTCGACGGTGGGCGTGGTGCTGGCGATCTCATCGCGCAGCGCATCCACGCCGAAGGCGCGTGGCGCCTCTGCAGATGTCATGCATGCCTCCCACTCGTGTGCCCCTGTTGCCCGACAGGGGCGCCCCATTCATTTGCCCAAACGGGAGGTTACACCGACGTGGCCCGATCTCAACGGGGATGTGTTCGTTTTGGGCCTAGAGGCTCACGCCGCTGCGGTCTTGCTCCGCTTGTGGGCTCGAGAAATTCGGCCGGGCCGCCGCATCCGGCCGGCCTTGGCGATCACCACGCCGAGGACCTTGGTTCCCGCCGCTTCGAGTTGGCTGGCGGCTCGGTCGAGGGTGTCGCGGGTGGTACGGCCGCGGAAGGCCACCAGCACGACAGCGTCCATCAGCGCGCTCGCCTGAAGGGCGTCGACCGATTCGGTGATCGGGGGAGCGTGGAACACGAAGAAATCCGTCTCGTCGGGAAGCGGCTCCACCATCTCGGTGAACGTCTTCCAGTTGGCTCGCGCGTTCGGCGGCAGCGTTCCGCTGACGACGCGGAGATCGGAGAGTCCGCGAACGGTCTGGACGCCGGAAGACAAGGGCAGTTCCTCGTCGAGGATCGTCTGCAGGTGCGCCGCCGGCCGGACCGGTAGCGCCTCGCGCAGATGCTCCGTGTAGTAGGTGCCCATGAGGAGCACCGAGTATTTCAGAGAAGCCATCGCCGACGCCAGGCCGGCGGTCGTCTCCGAGACGTCGTGGTCGGTGCTGGTCACGCCGAGCTTGCGACCGCCCGACAACGCCAGCGCCGAGACGATGTTCTGGCAGGCCTTTCGGTACGCGTCGGTGACGGTGCGCCGATCTTCGGATCCCGCCAACGGCCCGGGGCGCGCAGGCACCGAACCCAGGACCGGGCCTACCGGCAGGGTTTCGATGTCGCTCTCGTCCCAGATCCTGCGGTCCAGCCGGTCGCGTGTGAAGGCCAGAGGCAAAGCCAGGATCCCGCCGGCGAAGGCCCCCACGACCGTCAGCAGCCAGGGCGGTTGCGAGCTCGGCTTGGTGGGAAGGGTGGCGGGCGCGATGACGCTGCCGGGGTCCACCGAAACGAGCTCGAGATCCGCCAGGTCGGCGTGGAGGTCCCTGAGCCGGCTCGTGAGGAGCTCGATGTCCGCCTGAGCCAGGGTGCGCTCGAGCGAGCCTTCCTCGGAAGCGACGAAGCGTGCGTTGGCCTCGTCGAGTTCGCGGCTGACGTTCTCGATCTCGCTCGCCAGGTGCTCGGCTCTCTCCTGCACCTCCACCTCCGCCTGGGCTCGGCGCTGCTCGAGGTATGCGTCGGCGAACGCTTGCGCCCCGGCCTGGGCGGTCTCGGGATCCTTTGCGCTGAACGAGATCTCGAGGATCTGGGTGCCCTCCGGGATCGTGATGGTCAGATGACTCAGCATCGACGACGGTGAGGCGTCGGGCGATCCCATCTTCTCGGCCGCCAGGTTCACCGTGGCTGTCGACCGGATCAGCTGACGCTCCGTGGGAAGGTTCACGAGTTGGTCGGGCCGAGCCGAGGGATTGAGAGCGGCCATGCCCACCGGCTTGACCAGCACCGAGGCCTTGGATTCGTACTCAGGACCCGTCAGGTTGGTGAACAGCCACGCCAGGATCCCGCCCAACAGCACTCCCACGGCGAGCATCGCCCGACGACGCACGATCACGCGCACGTAGTCCGAAAGCAGCAGTGCGTTGGAATGCCGGTCAGTAGTCATGCTTCCTAGCCGCCGAATGGGCGCAGCCCCAGAGCGTCATCGTACAGGCTGGGTGGTGCGGCGCCAGACCCAAATGACCGATCGGGACGTTCGACCCACAGACCGGAAACCGAGCATCGGTAGGCTCCAAGCAGGTGACTGCGACACCCCAGGAAGGCTCGGTCGTCAAGCCCGGCGACGCCATTTGGGCGCGCCTGGTCGTCGACCCTCTCGCTATTCCCGTTGCGAGATGGCTAGCCCGCCGATCGTGGGTCACACCGAACCGGATCACCGCCGTCGCCGCTCTGATCGGAGTCGCCTCGGCGGCGACCTACGCGGCCGGCCTCCTTCGGCTGGGCGGGATCCTGTTCCTCCTCCGCTTCTACGCCGATTGCCTGGACGGCAAGGTCTCCCGGCTGCAGGGATCGTCCAGTGCGACGGGAGCGATGTTCGACCTCGCCGCCGACGTCGGGACGATCGGGCTGAACCTCGCCGCCCTCTCCTGGTACCTGTTCCGCCAGGGGGCGCTTCCGCTGGAGGTGATCCTGGCCCTGCTGACCGGCGCTCTCTTCTACAACTGGCTGCTCCAGTACCGGAAGCAGCTGGCGGCCGGCCTGGGGTTGGGTGGGGGAGGCTACGACGGCTCCTGGGAGCCGAACATCCCCGTCCTGCGGGCGTGGGTGCGGTTCAGCCGCCGGAAGAACATGACGCCCGTGCCGTGGGCGCTCGAGATGGAGGTCCTCGCTCTCGGGCTGCTGCCCATGTTCACCGCCGACGACCTGATCGTCTCCTGGGGTGTGGGGGCCATGGCGGCGTTCTATTGGCTGGCGAACGCAGTGAACCTCCGACGGGCGATCAGGCTGGGACGGATGAGGGACTCCGCCTCCCGGAAGCAATGACCGGCGCGGTGGCGGCACGACGCCCCTCTTGCGCGTCGGCGACTCGAAGGGAGGATGACCACAAGTGGTCGACATGGATGAGATGACATCGAAGGAAACACAGGAACGCCAGTGGCCTGCGGTCACGGCCGTGGTGGCGACGCGCGACCGGCTCGAACTGCTGCGCCGGGCGGTCGACGCGATCATCGGCCAGACCTACCCGGGCGAGATCGAATGCGTCGTCGTGTTCGACCAGTCCCCGGTCGAGGAGTCCTTCGCCATGGAGGCGGAACGCAGGTCCGTGCGCGTGATGTCCAACACTCGGACTCCGGGTCTGGCGGGTGCGCGCAACACGGGGGTCCTGGCGGCTCGCGGCGAGCTCGTGGCGTTCTGTGACGACGACGACCGCTGGGAGCCGAACAAGCTGGAGCGGCAGGTGCCGGCGATGGACGGCTTCCCGGTGTCGGTGACAGGCATCGTCATCGAATACGGCGATCACGAGAACGTCCGGGTCCCGCGTCAGGCCGAGTTCACGCTCGAAAACCTCGTGCGTAGCCGCATCATGGCGGCGCACCCTTCGTCGGTGGTCTTCCGACGCGATGCCGTCGAAGGCATCGGATTGGTCGACGAGGAGCTCCCCGGGAGCTACGGCGAGGACTTCGATTGGATGATCCGCGCTCTCCAATACGGGCCGGTGAAGGTCGTCGAAGAGCCCCTGGTCCGGGTCACATGGGGCCAGTCGATGTTCGCCCAGAAGTGGCAGACGATCATCGAGGCGATCGACTACGGGCTCCGCAAGCACCGGGTCTTCCACGAGGACAAACGCGCCCTCGCCCGTCTCCTGGGGCGGCGGGCGTTCGCCAACGCCGCCCTGGGAAATAGACGTGAAGCCATGCGCGACGCCTGGCAGGCCTTCCGGGCGTCGCCGGCCGAGCGGCGGGCCTATCTCGCTCCGGCCGTCGCCTCCGGGCTCGTGTCGGCGGAGACGCTGATGCGGATGGCACACAGACGCGGGCGAGGCATCTGAATGGGATGCCGCTTCCCAACGCCGGGAGCGAGACGATGAACGAGCGCGCAGCCCCAGCGGCGGGCTCGAGCCTCGACGACCTGGTCGAGGTGATGGCGATCCTGTGGCCCGGAGCTCGCGTCACCGAAGGAGCGGGTCCTGGCAAGTCCTGGCTCGTCCTGCCCAATCGGCGCCGTCCCCGGCTCCTGGTGCCGGCCTCTCCCCGGGCTGCCCGGAATGCAGTGCGTCGGCACAGCGCGGGCCTGACCCCGGCGGCTTCTCTGGCGCGAGCGGTCGCAGCATTCGGTGCGGGCGCACTGGCCCGGCTACCGGTGGTCGACAGGGTGTCGCTGCGGTCG
>PKRG01000033.1 GCA_017577575.1 Acidimicrobiia bacterium
TCTCTTTTTTTTTTTTTTTTAATCTTCCCCACCCCCCCGACATCTCCCCTACCCCTTTCGCCGCAGCCTCCGATGTGGATAAAAGACCGGTCCCCCCGGGCGCCGAGCCCCCCCCCCCCCAGCTCGCCACCCGCATCAACGAGCTCGGCATCGGCGTCACCGCATCCGTCTTCTACGTGGACGGATCCACCGCCAAGCTGCGCCTGGTCTCCGAAGACACCGGCGAGGCCGCCGCCTTCACCGCCTACGGCGACCAGGCGGGCCTGGCCTCCACCGAAGTGATCCGCGTCGGCCAGGACGCCCGGCTCACCATGGGAGCCCTCACCATCACCCGCTCCTCGAACACCATCAGCGACCTCGTTCCCGGCGTCACGGTCGACCTGCGATCCGCCGGCCCCGAAGAGGTGACGATCACCATCGGCCGGGACGTGGACGGGCTGGTGGCTGCCGTCGGCAAGGTCGTCAACGACCTCAACAACGCCATCAACCGCATCAAGACGCTCACCGCCTACAACGCCGAGAGCCAAACCGGCGGCATCCTGGTCGGCGACTCGACCGCCCGCCAGATCCTCAACGATCTCCAGACCGCGGTCAGCACCTTCACGCTTCCCGACGGCCCCTACCGTCACTCGGCGGCGATCGGCATCGAGATCCAGCGCGACGGCACGTTGAAGTTCGACGAGTCGAAGCTCCGCGCCGCCCTCCAAGACGACTACCAGGGTGTGAGCCGTCTGCTCAGCCGCTGGGGCACCACGTCGGATCCGAGGGTCCAGTTCCTCCGCTCCGGGAGCGGCACGGCCGACGGCAGCTACGAGATCGTCATCACCCAGGCGGCGACCGCCGCCTCCGTCCAAGGGGCCGCCTATACCCCGCCCACAGCCGGCCTCTCCTTCCAGATCACCTCGGGCAACAAGACCGCTGAAGTGGCCATCGGCGCCGAAGCCGACCTGTCCACGGCGATCGAGACGATCAACTCCGCGTTGCGTTCCGCCGGCATCACGACGATCACCGCCCGCGACGAAGACGGGGCGATCCGCCTGGAGGAGTCCAGGTACGGCTCCGCCCCCGCCTTCACTGTCAGCGGATCGGGTGACCTCGGCCTCGACGGCACCCACGCCGGCCTCGATGTCGCCGGCACCATCGGCGGCGAGCCCGCCACCGGGTCCGGCCGCACCCTGACCGGCGCCGAAGGGGCTGCCCGCGGCCTCTCGGTCTCGGTGCTCGTCGACCAGTCGGCCGTCGTCGACGCCGGCGGATTCCTGTACCTGGGCTTCGTCGACGCCACCGCCGGGCTCATCGGCGCCATCTCCCGGGCCGTGGCCGCGGCTGAGGGCGCCGACGGCGCCATCTCCCGGGCCCGTGACCACTGGAAGGCCCAGATCGACCTGGTCGACGACCGCATCGAGCGGATGGAGGACCGCCTGGCGAGAGTCGAAGACCAGCTCATCCGCCAGTTCACGGCGATGGAGTCGATGATGGCCCAACTGCTGAGCCAGCAGATGTGGCTCCAGGCCCAACTCGCCGGGATGAGCCAGACCGGATGAACGGAGGACCCATGTACGCCGTAGACGCCGGACAGCACTACACCCAGACCCAGGTCAGCACCGTCAGCCCGGCCCGCCTCGTCCTCCTCATGTACGACGCCGTGCTGTCCGCGGTCGAGATCGCCCGGACCGCCCTGGCGTCGGAGCGGCCGGACCTGGGCGTGGTCAGCCACCAGCTCACCCGGGCCCAGCAGCTCGTGACCGAGCTCGAGATGGCACTGGACCACGATCGGGGCGGCCAGATCGCCGCCTCCCTCCAGGGGCTCTACGACTACGCCCGGCGCCGCCTCGTCGACGCCAACCTGTCCAAGGATCCGGAGCCGCTGGAGGAGGTGACGCGCATCATCGGGGATCTCAGAGATGCGTGGGCAGCCTCGGTGGTCGGTGGGGAGGCGTCGTGAGCGACGTGCTGCAGAGGATCGAAAGCCAGCTCGACCGCATCGATCTCGCCCTCGTGCAGGGCCGGATCCACGAGCTCGAGCTGGGCGAGTGGGTCGCCCCCGAAGCGGCCGTCGGCCCCGACCAGGAGGCGCAGCTGCGGCGAGTCCTCGACCGGGTCCAGGCGACGATCGCCCGGGTGGAGGCAGCCAAGAACGAGGCAGCCGCCGCCCTCGAAGAGCTGCGCCGGCGCCGCACCGCCGCCCGGGCGTACTCGGCGTAGCGGGAGATCTCCAACCCACTCCTTAAACCGGCCGTCGAGCGGCCGACAGATCGATTGGCCACGGATCGGCCTGTGTACTCCTCCACGGATGGGGCCCCTCACGGAAGTAGTGAAGGAGCCGCCATGAACGACCTGACGATGCAGGCCATCGAGTACGCCCTCGATGGGCTCAACCTGCGCTCGGAGATCATCAGCAACAACGTGGCCAACGCCGAGGTCCCCGGCTTCACCGCTTCCCATGTCTCGTTCGAGCGGCATCTCGCCGACGCCCTCGAACGCGAGTCGCTCGACTCGATCGCCGGGCCCACCGTGATCCGCAAGGCGGACGTCTTCAACGGCATCAACGAGGTCTCCCTCGAAGACGAGATGGTCGAGATGATCCGCACCGGCCTCCTGCGCGACGCCATGGTCTCGGCCTACAACTTCAAGACCAACCAGCTGCGGACCGCCATGAAGGGGGTGGTGGCGTGAGCGCCTTCACCACCCTCGACATCGCCGGTTCCGGCATGCACGTGTCCCGGTTCTGGCTGGACACCATCTCCCACAACCTGGCGAACGTGAACACCGTCCGCGGCGGCAACGAGGAGCCCTTCCGGGCCCAGATGGTCGTCGCCCGGGAGCGCCTCGCCACCGCCGGCGGTCCCGGCCGCGGTGTGGAGGTGGCGGCGGTCATGCGTCAGCCCGGCGAGCCGACCCGGGTGTTCGACCCCGACCACCCCAGCGCCGACGCCCAGGGGTACGTGACCATGCCTCTCGTCGACCTGGCCGGCCAGATGACCGACCTGATCCTGGCCACCCGCAGCTACCAGATGAACGTCCAGGTCCTGCAGGACGCCCGCGAGGCGTACCAGACCGCACTGAGGATCGGCCAGCGATGATCCCCCCGATCGAGCCCATCCGGGCGGCGTCCGAGGCCGCCCTCAACCGGGTCGAGCAGAAGCCCGCCCCCGGCTTCGAGGAGGGCCTCGGCAATGCCCTCCAGTCGCTGTCCGACGCCGAGCGGCACGCCGACGCAGTGGCCACCGACATCGCCACCGGCGGGTCGTCCAGCGTCCACGACCTGATGATCGCCACCACCAAGGCGTCGTTGTCGCTGGAGCTCGCCGTCCAGGTTCGTAACCGGGCCCTCGAGGCCTACCAAGAGATCATGAGGATGCAGATCTGATGGAGTTCCGCCAGCGCCTCGGCGCGATGATCCGGACCATCCCGCCCGCCCAGCAGGCCGGGATCGCGGTCGCCCTGATCGTCCTGATCCTCGCTTCGGTCATGTTCTTCCGCTGGGTGACGACGCCCGCGTACACGGTCCTCTACTCCGGCCTGGAGGCATCCCAGGTGCAGTCGGTCATCGACGAGCTCGAATCCCAGGGTGTGCCCTACAAGCTGGAGGCGGCGGGCACCCAGATCCTGGTGCCCCGCTCGGAGGTGTACGAGGTGCGGGCGTCGCTCGCCGCCGCCGGCATCCAGGGCACCGTGGTCCCCCAGGGCTACGAGCTGCTCGACGGCCAGAGCCTCACCATCACCGACTTCCAACAGCGCGTCGCCTACCAGCGGGCACTCGAGGGCGAGATCGCCAAGACGCTCATGGCGATGCAGCCGATCGAGTCGGCCACCGTGCATCTCGTCATCCCCGAAGAGCCGCTGTTCGAAGAGGAGCGCAAGCCCACCACCGCCTCCGTGCTCGTCGCTCCCGTCCGGCCTCTGAGCGACGCCGAGGTGGAGTCGATCATCTCCCTCGTCTCTTCCTCCGTCGAAGGGCTAGAGCCCTCGAACGTGACCGTGGCCGACGCCGCAGGAACCGTGCTCCACGCCGCCGGCGAAGATGCCACCGGTGCGGGGATGGGGAGCCGCACCCTCCGCCAGACCCGCGAGTTCGAGCAGCTGCTCGCCCAGGACCTGACTTCGCTGCTCACGACCGTCCTCGGTCCCGGCCGGGCGTCCGTCGTCGTCCGCGCCCAGCTCGACTTCGACCAGCGCACCTCCGAGAGCGAGACCTTCAGCAAAGAGGAGCCGCCCACCCTCAAGGAGCAGACGCTGGAAGAGGAGTTCACCGGCGCCGGTGCGGCGCCGGGCGGAGCCCTCGGCGTGGATGGCGGGGTCGTCGCCACCGGCGAGGGCGACTACGAGTACACGAAGAACGAGACGCTGCGGGAGTACGGGGTCGATCGGGTCGTCACATCGATCACCGAGGCTCCCGGGACCATCGAGCGTCTCTCGGTCGCCGTCGTGGTCGACGACGGGACCCAGACCGGAGCCACGCCGATACCCGTCGACGAGGTGCAGCGCCTCGTGTCCGCCGCGGTCGGCCTCGACACCCTGCGCGGGGACGTCGTCGAGGTGTCGGCGATCCCGTTCCCTGCCTCCGACGAGGCTCCCGTCGCAGAAGAGCCGGAGCCCAACCCGCTCGAGGCGCATCTCACCGAGATCGCCGGCGCCGCTCTGCTGCTGATCGTCGCCCTGTCCTTCCTCTTCATGGGACGGAGCCGCCGTCGGCGCCCGGTCGAGGTCTCCCCCCAGCCGGCCCTCGAGCCCGCCCCGACCCTGGAGGCGTTGCCGGTGGGTGCGCCCGCCGAGCTGTCCGAACCCGCCGAACCGAACATCCACGACGACGTGGTCGGTCTCGTCCAGTCCCAGCCGGAGGAGATCGCCGCGTTGCTGCGTAGCTGGCTCGCCGACAGGAGATGAGCGAACTCACCCGACCCCAGGATCTGTCCCCGACCCAGAAGGCGGCGGCTCTCGTCGTCGCCGTGGGCTCGGACAACGCCGCCCAGGTGCTGCGGCACCTGTCGGAAGAGGAAGTGGAGGTCCTCGCCGGCGAGGTGGCCCGCCTGGGAGAGATCGACCCGGAGGTGGTCGACTCGGTCCTGCGCGAGGTCTACGAGCAGATGACCGGCCACCGCTTCGTCCCCGCCGGCGGCGTCCATGTCGCTCGGGAGATCCTCACCCGCTGGAAGGGCCCGAAGGGCGCCGAGATGCTGGACCGGATCATCGGCAGCGGCACCAAGCGGCCGTTCGCCTTCCTGCGCGACGTGGACCCCGACCAGTTGGTGCAGTTCCTCAAGGAGGAGCATCCCCAGACGGTGGCGCTGGTCCTCGCCCACCAGCCCGCCTCCTATGCCGCCCAGGTGCTGTCGGGGTTCGACCCCGACCTCCAGCGTGACGTGGCCCTGCGCATCGCCAGCATGGGCCGCACCAGCCCCGACGTGATCGAGAAGGTGGAGGCCGCCCTCCAGGCCCGGCTCGGGTCCATGACCCGCACCGATTCGACGAGCCGCGGCGGGGTGAAGGACCTGGCGGAGATGCTCAACCACGCCGACCGGGCCACCGAGCGGGAGATCCTCGATCGCCTGACCGAAGTCGACCCCGAACTGGCCGAGCAGGTGCGGTCGCTGATGTTCGTCTTCGAGGACATCGCCTCCCTCGACGACCGCTCGATCCAGCTCGTCATCCAAGCCGTCGACAGCCAGAAGCTGGCGGTGGCGATGAAGGGCGTCCGCCCTGATGTCCAGGAGGCGATCCTGCGCAACCTGTCGGCTCGGGCGCGGGAGACACTCCTCGAGGAGATGGAACTGCTGGGCCCGCTCCGCCGCCGCGACGTGGAGGCCGCCCAGACCGAGATCGTCGCCCGCATCCGCGAACTGGACGAAGCGGGCGAGATCGTCATCGCCCGCGACTCAGGAGACCTCATTGGCTAGCGTGCTCCGCGGCCCCGAAGTCGACGTCACCCGGCTGGTCGGCGTCACCGATCCGCTGCTCGTCGATCCCGCCTGGCAGCACATGCTCGACGAGGCACGGGCGGAAGGTCACCGGGCGGGCTTCGAGGAGGGCCGCCGCGTCGGCCGGGAAGAGACCGTGGCCGAGGTGGAGGCGGCCTCCGAGTCCATCCGCCGAGCCGTCGAAGACACTCGGGCGGAGATCCGGCGCACCCAGGAGGAGACCGCCGCGTCACTCCTCCGGACCGCCTTCGACCTGGTGGAACGGCTCATCGGCGACCTGCCGGTGGAGCCCACCGTGCTGGTGGATAAGGTCCGGGCCGCACTCGACGAGCTCGACTCTCCCCACCTCGAGGTCCGGGTCGGCCCGGACATGGTCGAGTTCGTCACCTCCAGCGTCGCCGACGACGCCAGGGTCACGGTCGTCGCCGATCCTTCCCTCGGGAGAGGGGAAGCCCGCATCGTCGGAGAGTGGTGCGACGCCGACCTCACCTGGGAGACGGCCCTCGAGATCCTGCGGGAGGTGCTCGGTGCCTAGCTCGGCGACCATGCCGCTCCACCGCACTTCCGGGCGGGTGGCGGGTGTGGTGGGCCACGAGGTCGACATCCGCGGCCTGCGGCTCAGAGTCGGCGATGCCGTCTCCATCGACACGGCCGGCGGGCGCCGGCCCGGCGAGGTGATCGCCGTCGCCGGCGACGCCGCCCGGGCGATGGTGCTCGGCCGCACCGAGGGAATCGGCCGCGGCGACCGGGTCGAGGTGCGGCGCGGTGGCTGGGGCACGATCGTCGGCGAGAACCTCATCGGCCGGGTGATCGACCCCTTCGGCAACCCGCTCGACGGAGGCCCCAAGCCGACCGGCGAGATCGTCGGCGTGGAAGGCGAGGTCCCGACGCCTCTCACCCGCCAGCGGATCGATCAGGTCCTCCCGGTGGGTGTGCGTCTGATCGATCTGCTCTGCACGCTCGGAAAGGGCCAGCGGGTGGGTCTCGTCGGCGGGTCCGGCGTCGGCAAGTCGACGCTCATGGGCATGATGGCTCGGGGCACCTCCGCCGACATCGTCGTCCTCGCCCTCGTCGGCGAACGAGGCCGCGAGGTGCGGGAGATGATCGAAGACGAGCTCGGTCCCGAAGGGATGGAGCGTGCCGTCGTCGTGGTCGCCACCTCCGACCAGCCGCCGCTCCTGCGGCTCCGAGCAGGGCTCGTGGCGACCCGGATCGCCGAATGGTTCGCCGACGCCGGAAACGACGTCCTCCTCATGGTCGACTCGCTCACCCGCCTGGCGATGGCACAGCGCGAGGTCGGGCTCGCCGCCGGGGAGCCCCCCACGGCCCGGGGCTACACCCCGTCTGTGTTCGACCTGCTCCCTCGCCTCCTCGAACGCGCCGGACCCCGCGCCAACGGGACCGTCACCGCCGTCTACACGGTGCTGGTCGAAGCCGACAACCACAACGATCCCATCGCCGACGCCGCCCGCGGCATCCTCGACGGCCACCTCGTCCTCGACCGGCGGCTGGCGGTCGCCGGCCGCTATCCTGCCCTCGACCCACTCGGTTCCCTGAGCCGTCTCGCCGACAAGCTGGTCGGCCCCGACCGGGTCCGCCTCACCGTGGCGGCGCGTTCTGCCCTCGCCGCCGCAGAAGAGGTACGCGACCTAGTGGAGGTCGGTGCCTACGTGCCTGGAACCAACCCGGCGGCGGACAGGGGTCTGCGTCTCTCGCCGCAGCTGATCGAGCTGTTCCGCCAGCGTCCGGAAGAAGCCAGCGACTTCGACGAGGCGTGGGCCCGGCTCGAAGGCATCGTCGGAGGAGAGACGTGAAACGGTCGCGTCTCGACACCGTGCTCCGTCTCCGGGCGATCAGGGAGAGGCAGGCCCGGGTGAAGCTGGCCGAGTCGCTGGGGGCCGAGCAGGCCGCCGCTCGCGGATTGGCGGCGGCGGAAGCGGATTTTGCCGCCAGGCAGGTGGCCACGGGGTCTCTCAGCGCCGGCCAGTTGCGGGGCCTCTACCTCCAAGGTGTCCGGTCCGCCGAGTTGTTGGAGAAGGCAGCCGAGGCCCATCGCAAAGCACAGGAGAAGGCCGCCCTGGACCGGCTCGGCTGGAGCCAGGCCTCGGCGGAGCAGCAGGCGGTCGAACGCCTCACGGAACGCAGGCGACGCGAAGCGGCGGATCTGGCCACACGGGTCGCCGACGACGCCCTCGACGACCTGGTCGGGTTGCTCCGAGTTCTCAGGTCCCGAACTTGAAAGGGGCATAGCCATGGACTTCCCCATCGTCCAGTTCATCTCCCCCGTCCCCTCCCCGCTTCCGACGGAGGGGAGCGAGCCCATGCCGGGAGGCTTCGCCGAATTGATCGACGCCTTGCTCGATTCGCTCGTCGGCTCCGACGAAGCCCTCCCCGGCTTCGACGAGCGCGCCGAGGTCCCCGAGGAACCGCAGACGGGCGACGAAATGGCCCGCACGGCCTTCCCGGCGGTCGCCGCCGCCCTGGCCGCGACGCCGCCCGTGTTGCCCGGCGAGTCTGCGCCGCAGCCCGTCGCCGAGCCCGCCACCGGAGCCGATTCCGCCTCCGACATGGTCGAAGCCGTGGCCGACCGGATTCCCCAATACGCCGTGCCGGGAGGAGTCCCCGCGCCGTCGGCGCCGGCGGCCCCCGTCCCCGACGACAGGGATCCGCCGCTCACGTTGGGCCCGGAACCGGTCCCGGGGACAGGCCACGATGCCGGTCTCGATCCGGTGCCTGCCCCAGCGGTGGGCTCCGAGGTCGGCATTCCGGCGGCACCCCCGAACCCGCCGGTCGAAGCCGGAGAGGTCGAGGTGCCGGAGTCGACCGCCGTCGGAGAGCCGAGTGAGCCGGGTCCCAACGACGAGATCCGGCCGGCGAGCCGACCCGTGGAGCATCGTGCCGCCGACACCGGGGACGCAACCCCTGTCGCTTCGGGCCCGTCTGCGGGATCGGAAACCGGCAACGCTGCGGACGTCGCGCGTGCGGACCTCGAGTCGGTGATCGTCGGGATCGAGGAATGGCTCGAGCGGACCGGCGGCGCCGAACCCACCACCATCTCGGTCGAACTGCCCGACCCCGACGGCGACCTCCTCGTGCGGGTCGCTCTCCGTGACGGCCGCCTCGAACTCGACGTTGTCCGTCCCGGCGGAGACCCACCGACCTGGCTTATCGACCAGCTCGACGAAGCGCTCGCCCGGCACGGGTTCGAGATGGCAGACGATCGGCGGCGCCAGCCGGACACACAGCAGGCACCCGAGCATCCGCCCCTGCGCCGCCTGCGAATCCGCACGCGCCGTACCGAAGGACTCTGGATCTGAGGAGCACGACATGATCGAAGGAACCACCGCAGCCGCTCTCACCGCCAACACGACGACCCAGACCACTGCGTCGGCGCTCGGGGGGCTGGGGAGCGACGCCTTCCTCAAACTCCTCGTCGCCCAACTCCGCTACCAGAACCCCCTCCAGCCGACCGACCCGTCGTCGATGCTGGGCCAGACCGCCCAGTTCACGACCGTCGAGACTCTCCAGACCCTCGCCAGCCTGCAGCGGGAGCTGATGTCCTTCCACGAGGCGATAGGGGCGATGAGCATGATCGGCCGACGAGTCACCGCCGTCGGGTTCGACGGCCTTCCCATCGAGGGAGTCGTCGAGAAGGTCAGGTTCACCCCCGAAGGGATCCTCCTCACCGTCGACGGCACCGAAGTGCCCTTGGCGGCCGTGATGGAAGCGACGGCAGGCGCACCCGCCTCCGGCGCCGACACCACGTTCGACCCGGGGGACCAGGGCTCCGCGGACCCGGTGGACTCTTCCCCAGAACCTGCCGAGACGCCCCAGGACTCGGTCGACGCCGGCCACGCCGAGGTGGCCGATCCCCCGGTGAGCTGAGGACGAGCTCCATCCGGATCCGGGGCCTTAAATCGGCGGCGGATCGGCCGACCTGCCTTCTCGTTAGCTAGTTGGAGCACACGGAGGTGCAGGTTGATCGTCGTCCACCGCCTCAAGGGTGAGCCGTTCTTCCTGAACGCCGACCTCATCGAATCGATCGAGGGGACACCCGACACTGTCATCACCCTCGTCGACTCGCGGCGTCTGGTCGTGGCCGACACCCCTGAGGAGATCGTGGAGCGGATCCGCCTGTACCGGGGGTCTCTCCTCGCCTCAGCCGACGCGATCCTCTCGGGCAAGTCGGCCCAGCTCACGGTGCTTCCGGGTGGGGAGGACTGATGGATCCCGGCCTGATCATCGGCTTGGTGCTGTCGCTCCTCGCCATCGGCGCCTCGATGGTGATGGACGGCGCCTCTCTGGGAGCGCTCGTCAGCCTCTCATCGCTGGTGCTGGTGGGTGTGGGCACCTTCGGCGTCACCTTCGCCAGCTATCGGATGGCCGACGTCCTGCGTGCTCCGAAGGCACTCCTGGTCGGTCTCAAGGGCCAGGTGCCCGACCCCGACGGGGTCGTCACCCAGCTCGCCGAGCTCGCCGACACCGCCCGGCGCAAGGGAATCCTCGCCATGGAGGACGTCCTCGAAGGGGTGGACAACGAGTTCCTCCGCATCGGAATCCAAGGCGTCATCGACGGGCTCGACCCCGACGCGGTCGCACAGCTCCTCGACACGGAGATGGAGGCCGTCGACGACCGCCACAACGTGATCATCTCCTTCTTCCGGAGCATGGGCGGGTTCGCCCCGACCATGGGGATGGTCGGCACCGTCATCGGCTTGGTCAACATGCTCGGCAGCCTGGAGGACCCCTCCCAGCTGGGGAGCGGCATGGCCATGGCCCTGCTCACGACCCTGTACGGGGTCCTGTTCGCCAACATGGTCTTCCTGCCGATCGCCTCGCGCCTCACCCGGCTCCACGAGACGGAGATGGCGGTGATGAGCATGGTCCGCGACGGCGTCCTGGCGATCCAGGCCGGCGTCAGCCCACGCATCCTCGTGGATCGTCTGGAGGGCTACCTCACCCCCGACCAGCGTGTCGGCCACAAGGGCCGTCTGGAGAAGCAGGAGGCGGGCCCGTCGAGTGAGGTGGCGGCGTGAAGGATCGGCGCCGGGGCGGCGGCGACGACGCCAATCGGTGGCTCACCACCTACGGAGACGTGGTGACGCTGCTCCTCGCCTTCTTCGTGCTGCTGTTCGCGATGTCAGAGATCGACAACGAGCGCTTCGAGCAGCTGGTGGCGGGCTTCCAGCAGCCGTTCAACAACCCCGGACGCGTGGGGGTGCTTCCCGAGAACAGCGGGTTGCTGGACGAACAGCCCCCGGCCGTGACGGTCCCCGATCCGGTGACGACCACGACGCCGACTCGCGAGGAGACCGTTGGCACCACCGTCCCCGAGACGGCGATCGAATCCGAGATCCCGCCGCTGATCGTCGACCGCTCGGGGTTGCTCGACGTGCAGGAGAAGCTCGAGTCCGCGCTCCTCGGAGCCGGGTTCGAGAACGCCGCCGACTTCCGGATCACCGAGCGCGGGCTGGTGGTCAGCATCGCCACCGACGACCTCCAGTTCCCCACCGGATCGGCGAAACTCGGCCCCAAGGGACGGGAGATCATCGCCGCGGTGGCGCCGGCGCTGTCGCAGATCCGCAACGTCGTCCAGGTTGAGGGCCACACCGACAACGTCCCCTATCAGGGCAAGGGCTACGACAACTGGAACCTGTCGGCCGACCGCGCTCTCGCCGTGGTGCACCTCCTGATCGAAGACCACGGCATCGACCCGGAGCGTCTCAGCGCCACCGGGTACGCCTCCTATCGCCCGCTCGAGTCCAACGACACGCCGGAAGGGAGAGCGGCCAACCGGCGGGTCGAGCTCGTGATCCTCATCGACGGAGACCGCCATGAATGAACCCAAGAAGAGTCGTCTGCTCATCCCGGTAGTCGTCCTCGCCCTCGGAGGAGCGGGGCTCGGTGGCTACGTGTTCGGGGAGAACAACGCCGAGGCCGCGATCCCTTCCGAGGCCCTGGAGCCGGCAGAAGGCGAGGTCGTGGAAGTAGGCGTCCTCACGGTCACCCTCCCCGGCCCCGACGCCCACTATGCCCGGGTCGGGCTCGCCGTGGTGCTGAAGGAAGGTGCCACCGAAGACGACGTCGCGGGACGGTTCCCACTGGTCAAGGACGCCGCCATCTCGATCCTCGCCGGCAAAGGCCCCGACGACTTCCGAACGCCGGAAGGTTTGGAGCGTTTGCGGACCGAGCTGAGTCACATAGCCCGGGAGATCTATCCGGACGGCGAGGTGGTGCGGGTCGTCCTGACCGAAGCGATCGTCACCTGACGGAAACCGCGCTCAACTCCGCCGGGGAGTGGCCGACAGGCTTCCCCGAAGAATCCGGAACGAAGTCGCGATGAGCACACTCGCCCCTGCCCAACCCAGCGAATCGCCGACGAGCGAGCTGGTGACGTTCGACTTCCGCAGCCCCGGGAAGATGGCCCGGGAGCAGGTGCGGAGCCTCGAGGTCGCCCACGAGACGTTCGCCCGCCGCTGGGGGAGCGTCCTCACCAACACGCTGCGGGCTCTGGTGCACCTGGAGCTGGTGGGCGTGCAACAGCTGACGTTCGAGGACTACGTCCGGTCGATGCCCAACCCCGTCGTGCTCGGCGTCGTCGATCTGCCGCCACTGCCTGGCGGCGCCCTGTTGGAGATCAATGTCCCGATGGGGCTGACGATGGTCGACCGGATGCTGGGCGGGCTGGGACGGCCCGTCGGTGTCCGCCGCCCGACAGAGCTGGAGGCCACCCTGCTCACAGAGATCCTCGAGCACGGGGCCGAGGCGATCGGCGAGACCTTCCGGCCGTTCGTCGAGGTGGAGGCGGGTCTGTCGTCCGTCGAGTTCAACCCGCACCTCGTCCAGACCATCTCCCCGTCCGAGATGGTCCTCGTCCTCGTCTACTCGGTGGCGATAGCCCACGGCGGCCGCTCCGACGGCCTGGCCACCATCTGCTACCCCTTCTCGCTCCTCCAGCCGGCCGCCGAACGCCTCGGCCGGGCCGGGTGGGAGCACCGGCCGATCGTCAACCTGGATGGCGACGCCTCGGCGGCCGAGACCATGCGGGCCCATCTCGCCGACATCGACGTCGAAGTGAGCGTGACCCTGCGCCCTTCGTCGATCACCGCCGCCGAGCTCGCCAGCATCCAGCCGGGTGACGTCATCCGTCTCGAGCATCGGGTCGACGAACCCGTCATCGGGCGGCTGGGAGGCACCGAGATCTTCACGGCTCGCGCCGGCAGGCACGGGCGTCGTCGAGCAGTCCAGATCCTCGAATGGAGACAGCCATGACCCAGAAGACCGACACCCTTTCGGCCGAAGAGCCCGTCGCCAACGCCGCCTTCCCCGAGCTCGGCAACGGCGTCGACGTGGGCGCCCTCCGCGACATAGACGTACTCGGCGACGTGCGCCTCGAAGTCACAGTGGAGCTGGGGCGGATCGCGATGAAAGTCCGCGACCTGCTGGCGCTGCAGGAAGGCGCCGTCGTCGACCTGAATCGCACCGCCGGCGCCGCGGTGGACGTGGTGGTCAACGGCACACTCGTCGCCCGGGGCGACGTGGTGGTCGTCGACGACGAGCTCGGAGTGCGAATCACCGAGGTCGTAGAGCGCCGATGACATCTGTCGTCCGTAGCTCGCGGGGCCGATGATGGAAGGCGGCGAAGTCCTCGGCCGGCTGCTGCCGGCGCTGGCGCTGGTGATCGCCACCCCTCTGCTGGTCCGCCATTGGCTGCGCAAGGGCCGCGGCCTGGCCGGCGGGGAGCTGCGCGTCGTCGCCCGCGCCCCGATGGGGCGCACCGCAGCCGCCGTGATCGTCGAGACCAGCGGACGCAGGTTCCTCTTGGGTGTCACCGAGAGCTCGGTGCGCCTCATCTCAGAGCTGGAAGCCGAAGGCGAAGAGCCTGCGGTGGCTCCGGGCACGGACGCCCGGAGCTCGGAAGGAGACCCAGGGCCATGGACCGGCCTCGACTACTGGCGGCGCATGACGCTGCGCCGCTCGCCCAAGGAGCCGGTCCGTGTCATCGCCGAGTAGGCACCGCCTCCTCTTCCTGGTCGCGGCCGTCGTCGCCCTGACCCTGGCCGTGGGCGCGCCCGCCCACGCCCAGACCGACGAGATCGCCACGCCGCGCGTCGACGGGCCCCTCCAGGTGCCGACCGTCTCGGTCCCCGACACCCCGACCGTCTCCATCGACCTGGGCGAGGACTCCGGCGTCACGAAGAGCGTGGCGATCCTGCTCCTGCTGACCGTCGGAGCGGTGCTTCCCGGCCTGCTGCTGGTGATGACGTCGTTCACCCGCTACGTGATCGTGCTGGGGATCACCAAGAACGCCCTGGGGCTCCAGACGATCCCGCCGACCCAGGTGCTGATCGGGATCGCCCTCTTCCTCACCATCTTCACCATGGGCCCGACGCTCTCGGAGGTCAACGAGCAGGCGATTCAGCCTCTCCTGGCGGGCGAGATCGAAGCCCAGGAGGCACTCGAGGCCGGGTTCGGTCCCTTCCGCGAGTACATGCTGGCCCACACCTCCGACGACGACCTGCGACTGTTCGTCGGACTCTCCGACATCGACATCCCCGAGCGCCGGGCCGACACCCCCGCCTCGGTACTCGTGCCCGCCTTCGTCGTGTCCGAGCTGCGGGCCGCGTTCCTGATCGGTTTCGTCGTGTTCGTCCCGTTCCTCGTCATCGACCTGGTGGTCTCGGCGGTGCTGATGTCGATGGGGATGATGATGCTGCCGCCCGTCTTCATCAGCCTCCCCCTGAAGCTGCTGCTCTTCGTCCTCGTCGACGGGTGGTCGCTGATCATCCAGTCCCTCGTCGGCTCGGTCCAAGGGACGGTGACATGACCGACGCCCAGGTCCTCGACATCCTCGTCGACGCCCTCGTCGTCGCCGCCAAGCTGGCGGGGCCCTTCTTGATCTCGGCGGCCGCCATCGGCATCGCCGTCTCGCTCCTGCAGACGATCACCCAGGTGCAGGAGATGACGCTGACGTTCGTCCCGAAACTCATCGGCGCCGCCCTCATCCTCGTCTTCGCCGGCTCGTGGATGCTGCGGGAGGTCGTTACGTGGGTGAAGGCGCTGTGGACGTCGATCCCGGGGTTGTGAAGCGATGGAGATCGCCATAGACCCCGGCTGGGCCACCGGTCTCGCCCTCTCCTCCACCAGGATGGCGGCGTTCGCCGTCGCCTCCCCGATATACGCCAGGATCCTCCCCGGCGTCGGGCGCATCGCCCTGGTCTTGGTGCTGGGGCTGTTCTTCACCGACCCCGTGGCGATATCCGATCTCTACTCGCTGGTCGCCGCCGGGTTCATCAACGCCGTGATCGGCGCCGCCCTGGGTTTTCTGACCGGCATCCTCTTCCACATCTTCCAGGTCGCCGGCGGGGTGCTCGACTTCTCGTCGGGCCTCTCGGTCTCCGGTGTGCTCGATCCGATGACCGGCCACCAGGACACGGTGTTCGGCCGCATCTTCGGGATCGCCGCCGGGGCGATCTTCCTGGCCCTCGAGGGAGACCAGCTTCTCATCGTCGGGCTCAGCCGGAGCGTCGAGGCGATCCCCCTCGACGGCGTCCCCAGCCTGCACGCCGGCCTCGCCGACCTGGCGGTCTCGCTGCTGGGCAAGATGATGCTGGCGGCGGTGGAGCTCGCCTTCCCGGCCGTGGCGGCCCTGTTCCTGGTGGAGCTGGCGCTCGGCCTGGCCAACCGGATGGTTCCCCACATGAACGCCTTCCTGGTGGGGATGCCCGCCAAGATCCTCGTCTCGCTGCTCGTCGTGTCCGTCGTCGCTCTCGCCATTCCCTCCCTGATGGACGGGGTCATCTCGGAGATCTGGGCGACCCTCGCCCGCACCCTCACCGGGCTCACCTCGGGGTGAGGAGATTCTCTCCTTATGTAGGCAGCGGACTGGCCGACAGGGGAAGGTGCACCAGGACGGTGCGCTCAGTCGCCCACGGATCGGGCCGCCTGCACAGCTCGAACTGAACGACCGTGAGCGACACGCGTACCGAAAAACCGACTCCACGACGTCTCCGCGAGGCTCGCAAGGAGGGCCAAGGCTTCACCAAGAGCCCCGAGGTCGCGGTGGCCTTCTCGCTCCTGGGCGCCGTTCTGTCTCTCCGCCTCATCGCTCCCGGTGTGGTCGAGGGCGTCGTGAATGAGGCCCGTCGCTTCTTCGCCGCGGCAGGCTCGCCCGACCCTCTCGCCTTCGTCTCCCAGAGGGTCGGTCCGATGATCGCCGGCGCTCTCCTCCCGTTCCTCGCAGTGGCGGTGTTGGCTGCGGTCGCTTCCGGCGTCGCCCAGACCGGCATCGTCTTCGTTCCCGCCGCCGCCAAGCCGCGCCTCAAGAACCTGAGCTGGAAGCGAGGCCTCGAGCGGCTCCGTCCCAGCCGCGTCGCCTGGGACCTCGTGCGATCCGCCGCCAAGATGGCCCTCCTCGTCGCGTTCACCTGGTCCTCGCTGGAAACGTGGATCGCTTTCCTGCGATCCCGGCACAGCCTCTCGGTCGCCCTGACGACGACCACGGACCAGGCGTGGGGCCTGATCGCCCGCACCGCGCTCGCCGCGGTGGCGGTGGCGATCGCCGACTACGCCATCAACCGCTACCGCACCCAGAAGTCGCTCAAGATGACCCGCTCCGAGGTCAAGCGGGACCTGAAGGACTCCGAAGGCGACCCGGTGCTGAAGATGCGCCGCCGCCGCCTGGCCTCGGAGATATCCCGAAACCGGATGATCAGCGACGTTGGCCGGGCCGACGTGGTGGTCACCAACCCGACGCACATCGCCATCGCCCTCCGCTACGACCCCAACGAGCCGGCTCCGCGGGTGGTGGCGCGGGGTGCCGGGGCGCTGGCGGAGCGGATCAAGGCCGAGGCCCGCCGGCACGGAGTCTTCGTGACCGAGAACAAGCCGCTCGCCCGGGCGCTCTACCGCTCCTGCAAGGTGGGCCAGTTCATCCCATCCAGCTTGTACGAGGCCGTCGCCGTCGTGTTGGCGACCGCCTTCCGCCGCAGGGGGTGGGCGGCATGAGGCTGACCAGGGCGACGGTCCCGGCGTTCCTGATCGCCGCCGTCCTGATGATGGTGGTGCCGGTCTCGCCGGTCGTGCTCGACCTGCTCCTGGCCGCCAACCTGGCGCTCGCCGTCTTGATCCTCCTCGGGACGATCCTGCTCAAGGACAGCCTCGACTTCTCGGTCTTCCCGTCCCTCCTCCTCATCACCACGCTGCTCAGGCTCGCCCTCAACGTGTCGTCGACCCGTCTGATCCTCCTCGACGGGTACGCCGGCAAGGTCATCGAGACCTTCGGCAACTTCGTGATCGGCGGTTCGGTGGTCGTGGGTCTCGTCGTGTTCTTCATCCTCGTGATCATCCAGTTCGTGGTGATCACCAACGGGGCCAGCCGCGTGGCCGAGGTGGGAGCCCGCTTCACCCTGGATGCCATGCCGGGCAAGCAGATGGCCATAGACGCCGACCTCACCGCCGGGCTCATCAACGAGGAGCAGGCGCGGGAACTGCGCGCCCGCATCGCCAAGGAAGCCGACTTCTACGGGGCGATGGACGGCGCCTCCAAGTTCGTCAAGGGCGATGCCATCGCCGGCCTCATCATCACCGCCATCAACCTGTTCGGCGGCCTGGCCGTCGGGGTGGGGATGCAGGGCCTGCCGCTCGACGAGGCGATCCAGACCTACAGCCTGCTCTCGGTGGGCGACGGCC
>PKRG01000034.1 GCA_017577575.1 Acidimicrobiia bacterium
TCCGTAGGCCGCGATCACCCACGGCAGGAGGAGGGCGGCGTGCCAGACCGTGAACCGGCGCAGGCGACTCACGACGGTCGTCGCGTCACGTGCCCGAGAAGGCGCCCATGATCTGGATGGCGGCAGGGCCGAGCAGCACGATGAAGAGCGACGGGAAGATGCAGAACACCAGCGGGAACACCAGCTTGACCGGCGCCGCGAACGCCTTCTCCTGGGCCCGCTGGCGGCGCTTGACCCGCATCTCGTCGGCCTGGACCCGCAGCACCCGTGCGATCGTCACGCCGAAGGCCTCCGCCTGGAGCATGGCCAACAGGAACGACCGCAGCTCGTCGAGGTCAGTGCGGTCCATGAGGTGACGCATGGCGTCCCTGCGGCTGACGCCGACGCGGGTCTCCTGCAACATGCGGAAGAACTCCTCCGACAGCGGGCCCGGCACGGTGGCCACCACTCGCGCCAGGGCGCTGTCGAAACCGAGACCCGCCTCCACCGAGATCACCAGGAGGTCGAGCACGTCGGGTAGCGCCTTCTGCATCGCCAGCCGGCGTTCGTCGACCTTGCGGGTCAGCCAGGCTTCAGGGCCGAAGAAGCCGAGCACGATCGGCAACACGAACAAAGCCATCCGCTGCAGGCCGTCGGCGCCCACGCCTTGGGCGAAGAACGCCAGAATCACACCGGCGATGGTGGTCAGCACCTTGATGGCGGCGAACGCCGGGGCATCCAGGTTGCCGGGGTTGCCGGCCAACATGAGGCGGCGCTGTGTCTTCTCGAGATACCCCACCGGCGTCAGGCGCTTGATGGCCTGGCCGGCCTTGAGGATCAGCGGGGCAACCGCCCGTTCCGAGAGAGGCTTGGCCAAAGTCTCTTCGCGGAGGACGTCTTTTCCGTAGACGGCCAGCCGGTCGGTGGCCGACTGCTGGGCACGTAGCACGCCATTGCCGATCCAGATGACGACGAAGGCGACGAAGAGGAACGTCGCTACCAGGCCGATGATCAGTAGAGAGTCCACGTTCGCCTCACACGTCGATGTCGATGATCTTCCGGAGCCAGATGATGCCGCCGATCATCAGCACGATGCCGACGCCGATGGCGATGCGGCCGAAGGTCTCCTGCAAGAGCGGCATCAGGTAGTCCCGGTTGCTCACCCATAGGAAACCCGCCATGGCAAACGGGAGAGCACCCAGGACGAACGCCGAGATGCGTCCCTCGGCGGTCAGCGCCTTGATCTCGCCCCGGAGACGGTTCCGGGCCAGCATCGTGTCGGCCACGGTCTGGAGCACCTCCGCGAGGTTGCCGCCGACCTCCCGCTGGATCTCGATGGCCATCACCGCCCACTCGAAGTCCTTGGACTGGGTGCGCTCTGTTATCCCCTGCAGCGCCTCGGGGACGCTGCGGCCGAGGCGGGCCTCGGCGATCGCCCGTCCGAACTCCCGGGCGGTCGGGTTCGGCGCTTCCGACGCCACCGCCTCCACCGCCTGGAGCAGCGAGTATCCGGCCCGGAGCGACGTGGCCAGGAGGACGAGCGTGTCGGGCAGCTGCTGCTCGAACTTGCGCTTCTCCCGGCTCCCGGCCCAGTTGATGAACCCGAAGACGAGGAGGATCACCAGCACGAAGACGACCAGGCCGCCCACCGGGCCCGAGAACAACCACCCGAACACGCCCAGCAGGAAGGCGACGCCGACCGCAGCCAGGATCGCCTCGCCCGGTGACAGCGGGATGTTGGCCTGCTCGAGAGCCGAATTGACGCCCGACAGCAGCCCGCGCCGCTTCACCTCTTCTTCGGCCCGCTGGCTGAACTTGCGGAGCAGCGGGAGGCGGTCGAGCAGGGTCTTCTTCTCCTCCTGCTGCGGGCCGCGCCGCCCGTAGGCGGCCAGACGCTTGGCGAACGCTCCCCCGCCTTCCTCTTCCTGGCGGCCGAAGAGGATCCACACGAACAGCGCCAGGGCCGCCCCAGTGGCCAGGGCGGCGATCAGCATCAGCGTGCCCGGCGACACCGGCAGCTGGCTCTCGACGACGAAGGTCTGGGCTTCGGGGAAGCTCACGGTCGTCGTCACCGCCGGCGCCGTGGTGGTGGTCACGAAGCCGCTCACCTGGGCGGTCGCCTCGGCGGACAGGTCGCCGTAGGTCGCCCCGAAGGCGAGCTCGCCCGGCGCCGAATGGGGCACGTTGAAGCGTGCCACGAGCACGTTGTTGATCTCCTGCTGGATCTGCCCGTAGAGGGCGGTCAGCTCGTTGGGGCTGGGCGCCTGGAGAAACATGCCGCCCGAGGAGGTCTCGGCGATCCGGCGGACCGCCTCCGGGTCGAAGTCCGGCGCCTCCAGGGCGATGCCGAAGATCCGCACGTCGGACTCACCGATGGCGGCGAGCACTTCCGCCTCGGACGCGGAGCTGCCGTTGTCGGCGCCGTCGGCGAGCAGGATCAGGTTGGGCTGCAGGTTGGCGGCGCTGGGATGGGCGAACATCTCCAGCGACCGCAGGACGGCGTCGTTGAGGAGCGTCGCCCCCGCCGCTTCGATGGCGTCGATCCGCGCCAGCAGCGTCTCGGTGTTGTTGGTGAAGCCCTGCAGCACCCGCACCTGGTCGTCGAAGGTGACGACGGCCACGAAGTCCTCCGGCCGCTTCGCCTCGACGAAGCTGCGGGCGGCGGCCTTGGCGGCGGCGATCGGGGCGCCTTCCATCGACCCGGACGTGTCGATCGCCAGGATCACGCCCACCGGGACCGTCGACGAGCCCAACGGCTCGACGGTCAGGTTCTCGACCGGCTGGCCCTCGGCGGTGATCTGGAGCAGGGCCGGGTCGAGCGCCTCCGGCAGGTTGCGGAGCCCGACCACCATCGTCACCGCCCCGTTCTCGTCGTAGCGGGAGGTGTTGACCTCGACGATCTTGATTTCGCTCGACTGGGCCCCGGCCGCGGCCGGGAAAGCCACGACCGCGGCGAGGACCAGAGCGAGGAGAAGACGTAGCCTGCTCACCGGATCATCGACATCTCTCCGCCCCGGCGGGCGAAGGGCTCCGGATCGAAGAGGTCGGCGGGGAGGTGGATGCCCTGGGCGGCCAGGTCCTCCGAGAACGTCGGGCGGATGCCCGTCGCCTTGAGGCGGCCCCGGAAGCGCCCGGTCTCCTCGTCGATGCCTTCTCCGTAGTCGAACAGGAACAGGTCCTGGAGGGTGATCACGTCGCCCTCCATGCCCTCGACCTCGGTGATGTGGGTGATCCGCCGGGAGCCGTCCCGGAGTCGGGCGACGTGCACGATCAGGTCGATGGCCGAGGCGATCTGCTCCCGGATGGCCCGCACCGGCAAGTCGAAGCCGGCCATCAGCACCATCGTCTCGATACGGGAGAGGGTGTCACGGGGGCTGTTGGAGTGGATCGTGGTCAGCGACCCATCGTGGCCGGTGTTCATCGCCTGGAGCATGTCGAGCGCCTCGGCGCCACGACACTCACCGACGACGATCCGGTCGGGACGCATACGCAGGGTATTGCGGACCAGGTCGCGGATGGTGATCGCACCCTTGCCCTCGATGTTCGGCGGGCGGGACTCCAGGGTGAGGACGTGCTCCTGATGGAGCTGCAGCTCGGCGGCGTCCTCTACCGTGACGATTCGCTCGTCGGCGGGGATGTAGGAAGAGAGGACGTTCAGGGTCGTCGTCTTGCCGGAGCCGGTACCGCCGGAGATGACGATGTTGAGCCGGCCCCGGACACACGCCCGCAGGAAGTCCGCCACCCGCTGGGTCATGGTGCCGAAGCGGATCAGGTCGGCCTCCTGGTACGGGTCGACGGCGAACTTGCGGATGGTGAGGAACGGGCCGCCGATCGCCAGCGGGGCGATGACGGCGTTGACGCGGGAGCCGTCGGGCAGGCGGGCGTCCACCATCGGCGTGGCCTCGTCGACGCGGCGGCCGATCTGGCCGACGATCTTGTCGATGATGCGGCGCAGATGGACCTCATCGACGAAGTGGACGTCGGACTTGTAGAGCTTGCCGCCCTTCTCGTAGTAGATGTCGTAGGGTCCGTTGGCCATCACCTCGGTGACGTCGGGGTCGTTGAGCAGCGGGTCGATGGGCCCGTAGCCCAGGACGTCGGAGGCGATCTCGTTGAGGAGCTGGCGGCGGTCGGCGGAGGTGAGGGGCATCCCCTGCTCCTGATCGATCGCCCACTCCAGCATCTCCATGACGCGGAGCCGCAGCTCGGCGTCGGACATCTGGCGGTCGTAGAGGGTGGGGCCGAGCTCCTCGATGACCTTGAAGTGGAGCCGGCCACGCAGTTCGTTCAGCTGGGCAGACCGGTTGTTGGCGAAGCCGGTCGCTTCGGCGGAAGCTCGCGCCTGGGCAACACGTTCAGAGAGTGAAGCCATCAGTGTGTCCTTTCATCCCAGCTCACTTTCGGCCGAACAGGCCACGACCTGAAGGGGGTTCCGGGACAGGACCGGCCACCAGTTCGGCCACCGACTCGAAGCCTTTGGCGATCCGAGACTTCGGCTGGGACTCGACCACCGGCCGGCCCTCGTTCACCGAAGCCGCGACCGCGCCGTCGGACGGCACCGCGGCGGCGATCTTCGCCTTGAGAGCAGTCTCGATCTCCTTCTCGTCCAGCCGGGCCTTGGCGTTGGCCCGGTTCATGACGATGTGCACCTTGTCGGTGGGGAACTTCAGCAGGCGCAGCGTCTCCAGCGCCAGCTTGGCGTTCTTCACCGACGGGAGATCCATGTCGACCACCATCAGCACCTGGTCCCCCGCCTCGATCAGCGACAGCAGGAGTTCGTCGAGCATCGAGGCCGTGTCGACGATCACGTAGTCGAACTGCTCCTTCAGCAGCTCGATCATCTTCATCAGACCGGCCGTGGTGATGTCGTCGGCGAACGCCGGCTCCAGCGGGGCGGCCAGGACTTTCAGGCCGCTGGGATGCTCGGTGAGCAGCGAGTCGAGCATCTGGGCGTCGAGATGGTGCATCTCGTGAGCGGCGTTGACCATCGTGAACCGAGGCTCCAGCTGGAGGACCAGACAGCAGTCCCCGAACTGCAGGTCGGCGTCCACGAGCACCACTCGCTTGCCCTGGTGCCGGGTGAGGAGCAGGGCGAGGTTGGTGGCGGTGACGGTCTTTCCGCTCCCGCCCTTGGCCGAGGTGACCACGACCACCTTGCCCAGCTCGGAGTCGTCCTCGTCGGCGGGCACCGCCGCGATGCGGCGGGTCCGCTCGAGGACGTCACCGGCGAATTGCTCGATCGCCGCTTCGATCTTCCGCTCGTCGAGGGGCAGCTCGATCACGTCGGAGATGCCCACCCGCATGGCGGAACGCAACAGATCGGCGGTGACCGCCGGGGCGATCAGGATGAGGATCAGCTCGGGGGCGGCGTTGTGGATCGCCCGGATGGCGTTCATCGACGCCGCGTTGGCGAACGACGGGCCGAGGAGCACCATCCGCAGCTGCCCACCCTCGATCGCAGCGAGCGCGCCTTCGAGCGAACGCTCTACCGGCAGCCGTCCATCGAGAAGGCGCTTGGCTTCGTCGATGAACGCGTCGTCATCGTCGACGACGAGGAGATTCTGCTCGCTGAGTGACATGGCCTGATCAGCCCCCGAAGATGTCTTGGACCAGATCGCCCTCGAAGAGATTTTCGATTGTGACACCTCTCGTCTCGACTTCGACGAAGTCCTCCGGCACGAGGGTCAGCCACACCGATCCGTTCTCGAAAGCGTAGACGAATTTCTCCGCCTGTTCTGCGTCGACTTCCAGAGTGAACACCGTCGCCGGGGCGGTTTCCCCGCCTTCGGCGGTGCCGCCTTCCGGCGTGACGGACACTTCCTGGCGCTCCCCTTCCTGGGGACGGACGTCACGGTCGACGGCGAGCACCGGGATGCCCTGGAGGACGTAGCGGCTCAGGGTCACCACCTCGGTCTCCTCTTCGGGCTGGGCGGTCTCTCCCTCCTCGCCGGAGGGGATGCCGAACCCGGGCGCCTGCTCGGGCAGGAGGTCGAACTCGATGTCGATGGTGAGGATGGCGTTGATGCGGTCGCCGGGGCGGATGAAGCCGTTCACACCCCGCACCTGGTCGGTGGAGACGGTGATCGCCTGCTTGCCCGACGGGATCAGCTCGGCCAGCGGCGTGATGTCGGTGGTCAGCTCGACCCACTGGTCGGTGGTGAGGATCTGGTTCTCGGCGATCGGGCCCACGGCGACCTTGCCGCCGATGACGGCCCGCAGCTCCTCCTCCGAGCGGATGAAGCCGGCGGGGACGTCTTCCATCTGGTCGATGCTCTGCTCCCACATCGGCGTCTGGAGGAAGAGGTCACCGTCCTGGCCTTCGGGGACCGCCTGCGTCGCACGGAACACGACCACTTCCTCGCGGCCTTCCCGCACTTCGTCTTCGATCCCGCTCACGAACATGTAGACGGAGAACGCCGCCACACCGGCCAGGATCAGTGCAACGAGCAGAACGAGTGCTCTCCTACCCATGAAGTTTCCTCACCTTTTCGACTCGATTGAGTGAACTTGTCAGACGCTGCTTGCCGAGCGCCTGACAGCGGCGGGATGCGATCGGCGCCGCTTCGGGGCACTTGGCAGTCGGCTCCTAATGTCGGCGTCTCCGTGACCGGCCTGAACCCTTTTTGTCCGGCCGTCGGAACGATCCCAGCCCGGCGGGCAGCATACATGCAAGCGCCTTCCGCACAAGGGATCCGCCGAGCCACCGCCGAGAAACAGAAGAGGGCCCCGGTCGGGGCCCTCTTCGTCAGCGTCTTCCGATACCGCGTTCTTTGAGCTCCTGCAGGATGGCCTCCAGGGAGGCGTCGACCGGCATCGGCGGCGGCTCCTCCTCCTTGGGCCCGAACTCCCGCTCGAACTCGCGGCGGGGACGGGGCCGTTCGGAAGCGGCCCGGGCACGCTCCTGGCGCTCCTCCCAGTCGGGCAGCGCCTGCTTGATCGAAAGCGAGATGCGACGCCGCTCGTCTTCCTTCTCGGTGATCTTGGCCCGCACCTTCTGGCCGATCGAGAGCTCCAGCTCCGGCGACTCGACCCGGTGGACGGCGATCTCGGACACGTGGACCAGGCCTTCGACGCCGTCCATGACGGAGACGAAAGCGCCGAACGGGACGGTCTTGGTGACCGTGCCCTCGACGATGTCGCCCACCTCGTACTGGCGGGAGAACACCTCCCACGGGTCCTCCAGGGTCTCCCGGATCGACAGCGAGATGCGCTCCCGCTCCCGGTCCACCTCGAGGACCTTGACCGTGACCTCGTCGCCCACGTTCACCACCTCGGACGGGTGGTTGACGTGCTGCCACGACAGCTCGGACACGTGGACGAGGCCGTCCATGCCGCCGAGGTCGACGAAGGCGCCGAAGGCGACGACGGAGGAGACCACGCCGGTGCGGATCTCGCCCTCCTGCAGCTCGTCGAGGAAGGACTGGCGCTGCTCGGCCTGCTCCTCCTCGAGGTGAGCCCGGCGGCTGAGCACGACGTTGTTGCGGTTGCGGTCGAGCTCGATGACCTTGGCCTCGATCTCCTGGCCGATGAACGGCTCCAGGTCGCGGACCCGGCGCAGGTCCACGAGCGAGGCGGGCAAGAAACCACGGAGGCCGATGTCGACGATCAGACCGCCCTTGACCACTTCGATGACCGTGCCCTTGACGGTCTCGCCCCGGTCGGCGATCTCCTGGATCCGGCCCCAGGCCCGCTCGTACTGGGCGCGCTTCTTCGAGAGGATCAGGCGGCCCTCGTCGTCCTCCTTGTTGAGGACGAGCGCTTCCACCCGGTCGCCGACCTGGACGATCTCCTTGGGGTCGACGTTGTTGCGGATGGAGAGTTCCTCGGTGGGGATGAGACCCTCGGACTTGTAGCCGATGTCGACCATCGCCCCGTCGGCGTCGACGGAGACGACGGTGCCGACGACGATGTCGCCTTCATCGAACTCGAGGACGGTGTGGGCGATGGCGGCTTCGAAGTCGTCGATGATCTCGTCGGGCAGCTCGGAGATCTTCGGCGCCTCGATCGGCTTCGGCCCGGCGGGCTCGCGCTCCGTTGACTCGGAAGGTGCCTCTGGAGTCGACTCTTCGTTCGAAGCCTCGGCAGGAGCCTCTTCGGCCTCCTCGCTCTCGGAGGAAGCCTCGGCCGTCTCCTCGCTCTCGGCGGGAGCCGCTTCGCTCTCGGTGCCCTCGGCCACCTCGGCGGCCGTGTCTTCGGCGGCGGTTTCCTCCGCCGGGGTCTCGGGCGTCTGGTCTACGGCCTCTTCGGTCGCCTCGACAGACGCGGTTTCTTGCTCAGTGGACATAAGTGGTTGGGTTACCTCCAGAGGGAATGTCTCTGCGCGCGATCGCGCAGGCAAGCCCAGGCTAACAGCAGGCCTGTTTCTCCCGCAAAGGAAATGGGCGTTGTTGTCGGATCGGTGACGATACTCCAGGTCCGGCGCAGATGGCCGATACCTCTCGACGGAACCCGCATGGCCGACCACAGCACCACTCCCCCTCCGAGACGATCGCCGATGCGAACGTGGCTGTTGGGTGTGGCCGTCCTGTTCGCCCTGCGGCTCGTCGGCGACTTCGTGCCGCTCATGAGCGCCACCGGGTGGCGGTGGACGACCCGGCTGGCGGAGCTGTGGCTCGCGGGCGGGCTGCTGGTGTGGGCGTGGAGATCCGTCCCGAACGCCGAGGCTCCCGCGCGGTGTGAGGTCGTCATCACGGTCGGCCTGGAGGAGGACACGTGATCCGCCGCGATGCGGGTCCTTTCGAGCTCGCCTTGCTCCGAATCGCGGTGTTCGGGATCTGGTTCGTAATCCTCCTCGATTTCGACGCCGAGTCGTTCTCCCGGCTCCCGCCCGAAATGATGGACCACCACGTCCTCGGCGCCGTCGTGAGGCTGGTGGCGTCGGCGCCCCTGCTCCAAGTCCTGAAGCTGGCGGCCCTGGCCGGCAGCGCCCTCTGTGTGCTCGGGGTGCGCCCTCATTCCCTGGCGGCGGGCGCCACCGCTCTCCTGATCCTCGTGATGGATGTGGCATCGAAGAGCATCGGCTCGTACGCCAACCACGCCCAGACCCTGGTCCTGCTGTTGGCTCTGCTCCTGGCGTTCTTCCCGGCCTCCGACGCGCTGAGCGTCCACCGCAAGCCGCCTCCCGAGCGATCCCCCTGGATGTACCGGCTACCGCTGATGGCGGTGGCGACACTCGTTGCCGCCACCTACGCCTTCATCGGCGCCCGGAGGCTGTTCGTGGGCGCGGTGTCGATCTACACGGACGGCTCGATCGTCCGCTGGGTGGTCGCCCGCACCCTGGAAGAAGGCGCCCACGACATCAGCGTCGGGTTGAAGGTGCTCGACCATCCGTGGCTGGAGGTGCCCCTGGCGGTGGGGATGCTCGTGACCACGATCGTGGAGATCCTCTCTCCGGTCGCCCTGGTGAATCAGAGGTTCCGCTGGGTGTGGCTGGCGGTGATCGCCGGCTTCCACGTGTCGACGTTGTTCCTCATGAACATCTTCTTCTGGGAGAACCTGATCCTGCTGGCGGTTCTGTTCACGCCGCTGCCAGCCCTCCTCCACGCACAATGGACGGGGCCCCAGCCGGCGGCGACTAGCCCTTGACCTCGGCCAGGTTCTTTCCGACCCCGATGTCGACGACGAGCGGCACCGCCAGCTCGGCGACACCCTCCATCACCTCGACGGTCAGCTCCCGCAGGTCGTCCAGCTCCTCCGGCGGGGCTTCGAGCACCAGCTCATCGTGGACCTGGAGCAGCAGCGTCGACTGCATCCCCCGCTCACGGAGGGCGGCGTCGAGCTCGATCATCGCCCGTTTGATGATGTCGGCGGCGGTGCCCTGCACGGGGGCGTTGAGCGCCATCCGCTCCCCCATCTGGCGGATGCGGTAGTTGTCGCTCTTGAGCTCCGGCAGGTAGCGGCGGCGCCCGAACAGCGTCGTCGTGTAGCCCTGGTTGCGGGCCTGGCGGACCACCCCCTGCATGAACTCCTTCACGTCGGGGAACTGCTGGAAGTAGGTCTCGATGTGGAGGGCCGCTTCCTCCCGGGAGATCCCCAGGCGGGAGGCGAGGCCGAACGCCTCCATCCCGTACAGGAGGCCGAAGTTGATCATCTTCGCCCGCCGCCTCATCTCCGGCTGCACGTCCTCGGGCCGCACGCCCCACACCCGGGCAGCGGTGGCGGTGTGGATGTCGGCGGAGGTCTCGTTGAACGCCTCCAGCAAGCCTTTGTCGCCCGACATGTGGGCCAGCACCCGCAGCTCGATCTGCGAGTAGTCGGCGACGAGGAACCACCACCCCTCCCGGGGGATGAAGGCCCGCCGGATCGTCCGGCCGGTCTCCGACCGGACCGGGATGTTCTGCAGGTTGGGCCGGTCCGACGACAGCCGCCCCGTCGTTGCCGCCATCTGGTTGAACCGGGTGTGGATCCGGCCGTCGGGACCGATCAGCGGCAGGTACCCGTCGACGTAGGTGGACCGCAGCTTCTCCAGCTCCCGGTAGCGGAGCAGCGCCTCGATGATCGGATGCTCCAGCTTCTCGAGCACCGACGCGTCGGTGGACGGCTTCCCGGTCGACGTCTTCTTCGTCACCGGCAGACCGAGCTTCTCGAACAGCACGTACCGGAGCTGGTCGGTGGAGTTGACGTTGAACGGCTCCCCGGCGATCTCGTGGATGCGTCGCTCCAGCTGGGTGAGCTCCCGGCGCAGGTCGGCGCCCAGCTTCTCCAGGTACTCCCGGTCGACGCCGATGCCCGCGAGTTCCATCCGGGCCAGCACGGGCACCAGAGGCAGCTCGAACCGCTCGAAGAGGGCCACTTCGTCTCGGGCTTCCAGCTCGCTCCGCAGCTGGACCGCCAGGCGTTCGATGGCGGCGACGCGCCTGCCCGCCAGGTCGAGGTCGGGGCCCGAGTCGAACAGTGTCCCCTGGTCGGGCTCCTCCCGGTCCGGGGACTCCACCTCCACCCCCAGGTACCGGGCCGCCACCTCGGTCAGCTCGTAGTTGCGGGACGACGGGTTGAGTACGTAGGCGGCGAGGGCCGTGTCCATCTCCAGCCCTTCGACCTCGTAGCCGAGCTCCATCAGGGTGCGGACGGTCTCTTTCAGGTCGTGGCCGACGACGGGCTTTTCGGGATCGGCCAGCGCCGGGGCCAGCGGCCCGAGGGCGTCGAAGGGGACGACGGCGGCGGCTTCGTGGTCCACCGCCACGGCGAGGCCGAACGGCTCCCCGTCCGACACCACCAGGTCGACGACGAGGCGTTCCTGGTCCGCCAGCCGGGCCACGGCCGCCGGGTCGGTGACGAGCTGCGTGTCGACCTCGAGCACCTCGGCGGGGAGGTCGCCGGCGGTCGGCTGCACCTCCAGCAGGTCCTCCCACAGCGAGTAGAACTCGAGGCTTTCGAACAGGTCCTTGACGGCGGCCTGCTCCCACTCTCCCCTGCGCAGGTCCTCGGTGTCCACGTCGAGGGTGACGTCGTCGACGAGCTTCATCAGCTCCCGGTTGAGGAACACCTGCTCGTGGGATTCGGCCAGGTTCTGGCGGAGCCGGGGCGACTGGTCGTCGAGCGCGGCGTAGATGCCCTCGAGCGACCCGTACTGCTGGAGGAGCTTGGCGGCGGTCTTGTCGCCCACCCCCGGCACGCCGGGCAGGTTGTCGGAGGTGTCGCCCCGCAGGGCGGCGTACTCGACGTACTGCTCGGGCTCGATCCCGTACCGCTCCTCCACGTAGGCGCGGTCGGCGATGATCGTGTCGGTGATCCCCCGGCGGGTGTAGAGGACCTTGACGTGGTCGTCGATCAGCTGGAAGGCGTCGCGGTCGCCGGTGACGATGAGGACGTCCCACCCGTCGGCCACCGCCTTCTTGGTGATGGTGGCGATGAGGTCGTCGGCTTCGTACCCCTCCATCCGCACCTGGGGGATGCGCAGCGCCTGCAGCACCTCGTCGATGAGGCCCAGCTGGCTGCGGAAATGGTCCGGCGCCTTCTCCCGCTGCGCCTTGTATTCGGCGTATCGCTCGGTGCGGAAGGACTCCCGCGACACGTCCCAGGCCACCGCCACCCCGTCGGGATGGTGGTCGCCGAGCAGCTTGATGAGCATGCGGGTGAACCCGTATACGGCGTTGGTGACCTGGCCTGAGGTGGTGGCGAGGTCTTCCGGCAGCGCGTAGAACGCCCGGTAGGCGATCGAGTTTCCGTCGAGGAGGGCGAGCGTCGGCATGTCAGCCGGCCCACCCGGCGCAGATGGCGGTCATCTCTTCTCCAGCTTCTCGAGGAGGTGGCGGCGGCGGGCGTCGAGACGGGCACGGCGCCGGTCGATCGACGCCAGCGAGCGCTCGAAGCGAAGGACGTCCATGCGGGTCAGCCCGGCCTCCTCCCGGTCGATGTAGTTGCCGATGGCGGCGTCGGCTTGGGCATCGTCGTTGATCGCCCGGTGCATGTCGAGCTCCTGGCGGACGGCCCGCTCTTCCTCGGCGAGCTCCTGGAGCTGGTCGACGATTCGGAATAGCTTCTTGTGGAGGCGGTTCATCTAAGTGAGACCATGATATGGACGACCTCGTCTAGGTCCTACACTGCCACACGCGCCGGAGTGTTGGAATTGGTAGACAAGGTGGACTCAAAATCCATTGCCCGCAAGGGCGTGCGGGTTCGAGTCCCGCCTCCGGCACGAACCCGGGTCGCCGTATCCGGCGGCCCCTACTTTTGACAAATAACAATGGCATAGGCAGCGATGTCCTATGCTGCAATACGCAACGGTCACCCTCCCGTCAATCCTTTGCCGCATCCCCCCACTCCCCCACTCCCTGGCTCAGGATGACGGAACAAAACAGGGTGACCGTTGCTCTTTCCTGAGACCCGCGGCAGCCGGTGACCGGCGACGGTTCAGAGAGCCGCCCGCAGGTCGCGCACGGCCTCGTTGAGCGACTTCGCCGCGTTCTCCGGGGAGGCGGCTTCGAGCACGCGGCGCACGAGCGCCGAGCCCACGATCACCCCGTCGGCGACCCGGGCCGCCTCGGCGGCCTGCTCCGGCGTCGAGATGCCGACGCCCAGCACGAGGGGGATGTCGGTGACCGCCCTCACCCGGCGGCTGAGCTCCACGGCGCGGCCGCTCGACTTCTCCCTCTCCCCCGTCACCCCCAGCTCGGCGACGCCGTAGATGAACGCCGGGTCGCGGGCGGCCACGGCCCGGATCCGGTCCTCGCCGGTGGTGGGAGCGACGAACAGCACCACTCCGAGGCCGCTGGCGGCGGCAGCGCCGAGCACCGGCTCGGCTTCCTCGACGGGCAGATCGGGGACGATCACCCCCTGGGCGCCGGCCGAGGCCAGCCGGGCGCAGAACGCCTCCAGCCCGATCCGGAACACCACGTTGGCGTACGTCATCGCCAGACACGGGAGGCCGGTCCGGTGGGCCACCTTCTCCACCACCCGCAGGGCGGCATCGACGTCGATGCCCGCCTCCAGCGCCTCCTGCGACGCCTTCTGGATGACGGGCCCGTCCATCAGCGGGTCGGAGTACGGGATGCCGATCTCGAACCCGTCGGCGCCGGCGTCGGCCATGGCGGCGAACAGGTCCGGGGAGACCTCCTCGTTGGGGAGCCCGGCGGTCATGTAGGGCAGGAGGACCTTGTGGTCCGGCCCGAACATGGAACGGATCACAGCCGTCCCTCCATCCACTCGATGATCGTGCCCATGTCCTTGTCGCCTCGCCCCGACAGGTTGATCAGCACGGTGCGTCCGGCCAGCTCGTCGCGGGCCTTCGCCACCCAGGCGACGGCGTGGGCCGATTCGAGGGCGGGGATGATCCCCTCGGTGCGGGCGAGCAGCGCCACCCCCTCCAGGGCCTCGGCGTCGGTGACGGAAACGTAGCGGGCCAGGCCCGCCTCGAGGAAGTAGGCGTGCTCGGGGCCGACCCCCGGGTAGTCGAGCCCGGCGGACACCGAGTGGGCTTCCTCGACCTGGCCGTCTTCGTCCTGGAGCATGTAGGTGCGGGCACCGTGGAGGATGCCGGGAGTTCCGGCCCCCAGGGAGGCGCCGTGCCGGCCGGTTCCGATCCCCTCACCGGCCGCCTCGACGCCGACCAGCTCCGCTCCGGTGCCGGCGAACGGGTAGAAGATGCCCATGGCGTTGGAGCCGCCCCCGACGCAGGCGACCACCACGTCGGGGCGCCTCTCGCCGAGCTGGGAGAGGCACTCGTCGCCAATCACCCGCTGGAACTGGCGGACGATCCACGGGAACGGGTGCGGCCCGACCACCGACCCGATCACGTAGTGGGTGGTCTCCACCGTGCGCACCCATTCGCGCATCGCCTCGTTGACGGCGTCTTTCAGGGTGCCGGCCCCGGAGGTGACCGGGACCACCTCGGTGCCGAGGAGCCTCATCCGGGCGACGTTCAGCGCCTGCCGCTGGATGTCGACCTCACCCATGTAGACGTGGCATTCGAGCCCGAGGGCGGCGGCGGCGGTGGCGGTGGCCACGCCGTGCTGGCCGGCGCCCGTCTCGGCGATGATCCGCTCCTTGCCCATCCGCCGGGCCAGGAGCACCTGGCCGATGGCGTTGTTGATCTTGTGGGCGCCGGTGTGGGCGAGGTCTTCCCGTTTGAGGAGGACCTCCACCCCCAGCTCCTCCGACAGGCGGGGGGCGGCGTGGAGCGGTGTGGGCCGTCCGACGTACTCGGTGAGCCAGCGGTCCAGCTCCGCACGGAACCCGACGTCGTCCCAGGCGTCGATGAACGCCTTCTCCAGCTCGTCGAGGGCCGACATCAGCGTCTCGGGAGCGAACCTGCCCCCGAAGTCGCCGAAGCGTCCGGTGGCGTCGGGCCGGTCGAGTTTCTGGGCGTTCATGATCGGTGGGCTTCCTTGGCGACCTTCACGAAATCACGGATCCGGGCGGGGTCCTTCACCCCGGGCGACGACTCTAGGCCCGAGGAGGCGTCGACTCCGAACGGCCGCACCCGCCTCACCGCGGCGGCCACGTTCTCGGGGTCGAGCCCTCCGGCGAGGAGGAAACGGCGCTCCAGGTGGGCGATCGTGTCCCAGTCGAAGGTCTCGCCGGTGCCTCCGGGCAGGCTGGCGTGGGGCGTGTCGATCAGCAGCAGCTCGTCGGGGGCCTCGGCCGGCGGCTCCTCGCCGGCTCGGATGGGACAGATCACCCCCAGCCCGAAGCGGCGGGCGGCCGCGGCGGCGACACCCGAGTGACGCCCGTGGGGCTGCACCGCGTCCACCCCGGCCTGGGCGGCGGCGGCGAGGAGGTCCTCCGAGTCGAGGTCGACCGTCACCAGCACCGTCGTCACCGGTGAGGCCTCGGCGAGGCGCCGGATGGTCGGGAGGTCGTGGTGGCGGGGCGAAGGCTCCCAGAACACGAACCCGACGGCGTCGGCGCCGGCTTCGGCCGCCGCCTCGACGTCGGCGGGCGTGCCGAGACCGCACACCTTCACGAACAGCCCCTCGGCCTCCCACCTGGTGGTCATCGCGGCACCCGGAGCGAGGCGAGGAGGGCGGCGGGGTCGTCGGCTTTGACGAGGGCTTCGCCGACGAGGACGGCGTCGTAGCCGGCGTCGGCCATGCGGCGGGCGTCGTCGGGCCCGAAGATCCCCGACTCGGCGACGGTCACCGCCACCCCTTCGAGCAGCGGGGCGATCTCCTCGGCGGTGGCCAGGTCGACGTCGAAGGTGTGGAGGTCGCGGTTGTTGACGCCCACGAAGGCGGCTCCGGCGTCCACGGCTCGGGCCGCCTCTTCGGGGGTGTGGACCTCGACCAGGGCGTCGAGGCCGGCCTCAGCGGCAACTTCGATCAGACGGCGCAGCCGGGAGTCGTCGAGGGCGGCGACGATCAGCAACACGGCGGAAGCGCCCAGAGCCCTAGCTTCCCAGACCTGCACCGGCTCCAGGGTGAAGTCCTTGCGGAGCACCGGCAGCCGGGAGGCGACGGCGACGGCGGCGAGGTCGGCGTCGGATCCGGAGAAGAACTCGGGCTCGGTGAGCACCGAGATGCCGGCGGCTCCCCCGACGGCGTACCGGGTCGCCTGGGCGACCGGGTCGAGCTCGAGGTCGAGAGGGCCCCGTGACGGGGACCGCCGCTTGACCTCGCCGATCACCGCCAGCCTGTCGCCGCGCAGGGCGTCGGCGAGGGGCGGCGGGGGCGGAGCCTCGGTGGCCTGGCGGACGATGTCGTCGGCGCGCGCCACCAGGTCGGGGAGGCGCCTGCGGGTGGAGTCGAGGATCCTCTCCAGCATCATCCCACCATTGGCAGCTCGGCGGCGGCAGCGGTGGCCTCCCCGCCTTCCCAGCGGATCACGAGGGCGTCGCCGGCTTCCACCTCGCGGCGCAGCAGCGACAGGCCCACCGGGGAGCGGAGGGTGAGCGACTCGGCCGGGGACGTCAGCTTCCCTACCACCTTGTCGCCTTTGACGATCTCGGCGCCCGCCGGCGGGATCACGTTGGTGGTGACGATCACGCCCATCAGCTTGCGGGGGGCGTTGCCGCCCCGGCTGTCGACCCGGGCGACGAGCTCCTGGCCGAGGAAGCATCCTTTCGTGAAGTCGACCGACTGGGGGACGAGGCCGGTCTCGTGGGGCATGGTGTCGGAATCGACGTCGACTCCCATCACCGGGTCCCCTGCTTCGACCCGCACCGCCGTCCAGGCGAGCGTCCCGACCTTGGGCAGGTCCGGGTCGGCGGTGGTGACGCTGCGGCGGTTCCCGGCGAGCGGGATGCCGGCGGTGAGCACCCCGTCCTCTTCCGACCAGCCTTCCACCAGGGGCGATTGCGGGCCGACCACCGTCACCAGGGGGCGCCCGTCTAGCTCGATGTCCACGTCGACCCGGATGCGGTAGCGGGCGAGGGTGTCGGCCACCACCTGGCCGTATCCGGCGTCGGTGAGCAGCCCCACCCGGTCCTCGCCGCGCAGGACCCACAGGAGGGCGGTGATGTGGCCCCGCGGTTCGAGGAGGAAGGAGCGGCGCACCGTCCCCGGCGGCTGGGCTTCGATGTTCTGGGAGAGGAGGCTCTCGAGGAACGACACGGCGTCGGCGCCGCCGAACCACACCAGCTCGTAGAGGCCGTCGACCCGCCCCGCCTCCGAGCGGGCGGCCCGGTACTCGTGGGTGACGTCCCCGTAGGAGACAGGGGCGGTCACAGCGACCTCGCTCTCGCCACGGCAGCCAGTGCCGCCGCGGCCTTGTCCATGGTCTCCTGGTACTCGGCTTCGGGGTCCGAGTCGGCCACGATCCCCGCCCCGGCCTGGATCCAGGCGGTGTCACCGGCCTGGACGACGGTCCGCAGGCAGATGGCGGTGTCGACGTTCCCGGAGAAGTCGATGTAGCCGGCAGCACCGGCGTACGGCCCGCGGGCAACGGGCTCCAGCCGGTCGATGATCTCGATCGCCGCCACCTTCGGGGCGCCGGAGACGGTGCCGTGGGGGAAGGTGGCCCGCAGCACGTCGACGGGGCCGACGCCCGGGCGGAGCCGCCCCGACACGCCGGAGACGATGTGCATGACGTGGGAGTAGCGCTCGATGACCATCAAGTCGTCGACGCTGACGGTGCCGAACTCGCAGACCCTGCCCAGGTC
>PKRG01000035.1 GCA_017577575.1 Acidimicrobiia bacterium
TTTCCTATATTTCTGTGTATCTGTGTTCCCGCCACCTCCCTCAACTACCCTGTCCTCGTCCTTGGCCGCCTCAGAATGTTATTAGAGACAACCCAGGCGGCGACGATCACCCCCCACACGGGCAGCGGCCGCAGGCGGCTGGGAGCGAAGAGGACGACCAGGCCGCCCACGATGCCCCAGCCGAGGCCGGCCAGGAACTCCTCCTGACCGATGAGTTCGATCAGCGTGAGCGGGTTCATCTGTCCTCGGACTGGGAGCTTGAACGTTGGACGCCTCGGTGGAGGGCCATTGAATGGCGCCTACCCCTCGGTAACATCGAAGCAGCGTAGACCACGGGTGGGCGGGATCATGAAAATCATCGGCGTAGTCCTCCTCGCCCTGCTCGCGGCCGCATGCACGGCGGGGGCGTCCGAGATCGACTCTCCGGGCACCACAGCCCAGACGACCTCTCTTCGTTCGACTTCGAATCCTGCGACCACGGCCGCTGAAACCACGACCACTCCGGTGGCTCCCGCGACGGAGCCGGCCGACGCAGGGTTCTGCGAAAGCACTCCCGGTGCTCCATTCGTCGACGAGGATGCGGTCACGTTGGAGCCGCTGGCCACCTCAGGGCCTCTCGATGTGTATGCCGCCGAATACCCCCTACCGGGTCCCACCGACGGCCTCTGGTCCCAGTGGGGCCAAGGCATCGTCTCCTCGGTCACCGGTCGGCACTACTCGGCGCTCGGAGACCATCTCGGTCCCGACGGCAACTCACACATCTACGAGTACGACCCGGCCACCAGGGCTTTGAGGCGTGTCGGCGACGTCCTGGCGCTCGTGGACCACCAGCCGGGAGCGTGGGGATACGGAAAGATCCACGCCCAGATGGTCGAAGACTCATGCGGTTCCATCTGGACGTTCACGTATTGGGGGACGCGCTCCGACATCGAATACGGCAGAGGCTACGAAGGCGACCTCCTGCTCGAGATCGAGCCGGCCGCCCGGACGCTACGTAGCCATGGGGCGCTGGTGGGGGAGAGAGGCGTGCCTTCCCTGGCGATCACGCCGGACGGCAGATACCTCGTCGGGGAGAGCGTCGAGGCCGACACCGACGACGGCGATCTGGTCGTCTTCGACACCTCAACCGCCGCCGTGACAGAGGTCGTGGACGACCCGGAACACGTCGGCTTCCGGGCGCTCGCCGTGGACAGCCAGGGGAGGGTGCTGTACAGCACGGCCAGCGGGACACTGCGGGCGCTCATCCCCGAGACCGGCGAGACGGCCGACACCGGCATCGTCGTTCCGGGCGACGAGCCGGAGTTCCTGCGGGCGGCGACCCCGGTCACCTCCACCGGGGTCTTCTACGGCGTCAGCCAATACAGCTTCGATCTCTTTTCCGTCGGTGGGGACGGATCGGTGGAGGTCATAGGAAACGCCGGGGAGTACACGGCGTCGCTGGCAACGACACCCGAAGGCGACAGGGTGTTCTGGATGCCGGGAGCACACGGCGACGCCTGGCAGCTGGGTGCTCCGATCCTGCAACTGGACACGGCCACGGGGGAGGTCACCGAGCTGGTGTCGCTGGCGGAGCCCTTCGAAGAGAGATTCGGTCTCCTGCCAGGCGGCACCTATTCGATCACCTACCACGA
The DNA here is from genome assembly GCA_017577575.1 of Acidimicrobiia bacterium. Taxonomy (GTDB): domain Bacteria; phylum Actinomycetota; class Acidimicrobiia; order Spongiisociales; family ZC4RG35; genus ZC4RG17. Next base: position 1,632 of record PKRG01000035.1, read on the forward strand.
GGGGAGCCTGATCGTGGGGGTGAACGCCTCCCCGCTGGACGACGATTCGGGGTTCGGGACCGTCGTATTGGTCGTCGTAGAGGGAGTGTGAGACGCACCGTCGCTTTCGTGTGCATCGCCCTGGCGTCGTGTGTCGCTCCCCAGGGCGCCTCCCCCGAGACGTCGCCGCCGAACAGTGCGACCCCTCCGTCGTCGTCGACTCCAGAATCGACCGTCACCTCGGTCCCGGAGACGCGACCCACTAACTCGACGGAACCCGCCGGTTCGGATCTGGTCTGCTGGTCGAGCCCGGCAGAGGTGGGCGACGGTCCCGTCTCGTTCGAGGACGTCACCGAGTCCTACGGCCTCGTGGATCCGCTCACCGGGATGTACGGGCACGCCGCCGCCTTCGGCTCGGTGAACGGAGACGCCTACCCCGACCTCGTCGTGGGGACGTTCTCCGACCGGCCCGTGGACGAATACGCCGTCCGCGGAGCCGACGGACCCAGCCCCGACCGGCTGCTCGTGGGGGGAGAGACATACACGCCCGTCGATTTCCCGGTGACGATGGGACGCACCTCCGGTGCGGCGTTCGCCGATCTCGACGGCGACGGAGACTCCGATCTCATCCTGGTCCGAAACGACCGCGATGGCGTTCCGTCGGTGATCGTCGAGAACCGTGACGGGAACCTGGAAGTGAGGGCGGAGCCTCTGCCTCCCGGGTTCCTCGCACGGACTCCCGCCGTCGTCGATTTCGACGGCGATCTCCTTCCCGACATCTACGTGGCAGAGGACCGGTACGGCGATGCGGGCGGCATCCTCCTCCACAACCAAGGTGGCTTCGTGTTCCGCGACGTGACCGCCGGCTCCGGGCTGGAGGGTGTGTTCTCCCTCGGAGCGACCGCGGCCGACCTCGACCGGGACGGCAACCCCGACCTCGTCACCTCCGAGAGCGTGTGGTTCGGAAACGGGGACCTCACGTTCGAAGAGGGCACGCCGGAAGGCTTCTCGTGGGAACAGATCGGACCCGACGACGACCCCGCCGGAGTGGCCGTCGGGGACTTCGACAACGACGGCCTAGCCGACATCCTCGTCGGCCAGCACTACCGCTCGATCGTGGAGGAGGGCGCTCGGGTGCCTGTGCGCCTCTTCCGCAACCTCGGGAACCGGGAGTTCAGGGAGGTGACCGCGGAAGTCGGGTTGGACCCTCTCCCCACCCTTGCTCCACACGTCGAGTTCGCCGACATGAACAACGACGGCTGGCTCGACATCGTCGCTTCCGGCTCGGTGGACGACGGGGCCGCCCCGATCGTCCTGCTCAACAGAGCGGGAACTTTCGAACTGCCTGCCGGTCTCGGATCACCTCATTACTGGGTGGGGGCGCCCATCGCCGACGTGGACCTCGACGGTCGGCTCGACGTCTTCGGCCTGGAGTGGGAGCCGTCGTTGCCGAGTCGCCTGTTCCGGAACACCACCGCAGGGGGACACTGGCTGGAGGTCTCGGTGGCCGACCCCCTCGGTGGCATCGGGTCGGTCGTCGAGGTGTTCGGTCCTGGCGGGAACCTGCTCGGTCACCGCGAAATCGGAGTCGCTTCCGGATACTCGTCGGGCAAGCCGGCAGCGGCCCATTTCGGGCTCGGTGGAGTGGACGCCGTCACCGTCGTGATCACGACCCGAGCCGGCCGACGGATCACTCTCGAGGACGTCGGCGTGGACGTCCACCTGCGCTGGCCCAAATGCTGAAGGGGCGGTCAGAACAGTGCCATCGCCAACCAGATGCCTCCGGCGATGAGGATGGCGAAGGCGGCGACGAGCGAGAGGATGAGCAGCCAACGGGTCGGCATCGGGCTCAACGGTACCCCCGGTACGATCTGCTCATGACATCGCCTCGTTTCGACTACGCCTCCCGCCTGGCGCGCGCCCGGGCCGCGATGGAAGAGCGAGGAGTCGATGCGTTGCTGCTGTCGGTGGGGCCGGACCTGCCGTATCTCACCGGTTACGAGGCGATGCCACTGGAGCGCCTGACGATGTTCGCCGTGACCGCCGAGGACGCGGTGCTCGTCGTGCCGCAGCTCGAGGCGCCTCGGGTCGAGCCCGGGCCGTTCGAGACCCGGCCGTGGGGCGAGCTGGAGGACCCGGTCCGGCTCGTGGCGGGAATAGTCGGTGGTGCCAGATCGGTCCTCATCGGGGACCACACCTGGGCTACGTTCGTGCTGTCGCTGCAGGAGGCTCTGCCGGAGGCGCGTTTCGGTCCGGCCGGCGAGCTCATGGCGTCCCTCCGGGTGCGGAAGGAGCCGGCCGAGGTCGATCTGCTCCGCCAGGCTGCGCAGGCGGCCGACCGGGTCCTCGCCCGGCTCGCCGAAGTCGACATGGCCGCCCGGACAGAACGCGAGGTAGCCCGCCTGGTGGCCGAGTGGACGGTCGAGGAGGGTCACGACGTCGACACGTTCAAGATCGTCGCCGCCGGGCCAAATGCTGCGTCTCCGCATCACGAGCCGACCGATCGCGTGATCGAACGAGGAGATGTCGTCATCGTCGACTTCGGAGGTCGCCTCGGCGGCTACTGCTCCGACACCACCAGGACCTTCGTCGTCGGAGATCCGACGCCCGAGCAGGAGGAAGTGCACGCGGTGGTGCTCGCCGCCCAGCGGGCAGCCGCCCAGGCCGTCCGGCCCGGAGCGATCCCCGCGGAGATCGACGCCGCCGCCCGCAGGGTCATCGGCGAAGCCGGCTACGGGGAGTACTTCATCCACCGAACGGGCCACGGCATCGGCCTCGAAGTCCACGAGCACCCGTACATCATCGAGACCAATTCGCAGCCGGTGGAGCCGGGCATGGCCTTCTCCATCGAACCGGGCATCTACCTCCCGGGCCGGTTCGGGGTCCGGATCGAGGACATAGTGGTGGTGACCGACGACGGGGTCGAGATCCTCAACGACTCCGACCGCTCCCTCGTCCAGATCGGCTGAGCCGCAGACCGCGCGCCCGCATCGACGAGTCGTAGACTCTCCCGAATGGGTTGGGGAGAAAGAACCGTTCCGGGCCAGCGGGTGTGGCGAGACCTCGCTGAGTGGTGGGATGCCACTCCAGCGGCGCAGAGCAACCCCTACCTGAACTCGAAGATCCTGGATCTGCTCACCGACGCGTACCTTCCCGACGACTCCGCACTCGACGTTCATCTGCTCCTCCGCGACGGCGAACCGGTGGCGGCGCTCCCTCTCTACCGGAAGGGCGGAGGTCCTCCCCGGTCCATCTCGGGCGACTTGATGGCCCCGCTCGACGTCATCATGTCGGAGGGTGAGGAGGTGGCGGAACGGGTCGCGGAGTGGCTCGATTCCCTGCCCGTCGCCCACTTCTATCACGTGGACGAGTCCTCGACCGTGGCCCGGGAGTATCTCAGTCGGCGGAACCGATGGGTCCTCAGGAAAGTGGTCACGTCGCCCTACATCCCGCTCGACCGGGGGATGGAGGGTGTCTCCTCGGTTCTGAGCTCGAAATCCGTGAGCACCTTGAGGCGGAAGAGGAGGCGGCTCCAGGAGCAGGGAGAGCTGCGCTTCGTCGACCATGTGGGAAGCGCCGAGGTACCTGCGGTGGTCGAAGCAGGTCTCGATCTCGAGGCGGCTGGTTGGAAAGGCCAGAAGGGAGATGCCATTCGCCAGCGCCCGCGCTGGGAGCGCTTCTATCGGGCTCTGGCCGAGGTGGCGGAGGAGAACGGTTGGCTCAGGCTCAGCGTCCTCTACCTCGACGACCGGATGATCGCCTTCGAATACGACCTGGCGTATGGCGGTCGCCGCCACTTGAAGATCACCGCCTACGACGAGGACCCCGAGCTGGCGAAATACTCGCCCGGTACTCTGCTGCTGGAGTCGGTCCTCGACCAGAGCTGTCGGGACGGCTTCACCACATACGAGTGCGGATACGGAGAAGCCGTGTGGAAGGACCGGTGGGCTCCGAACCACCGGTACTTGTACGACATCTCGATATACGGCTCATCGCTGCAGGGCAGGATCCTGCGTCGCCTGCAGCGAGGGAAGGTGAAGGACCTCGAGACCGAGAGGGAGCGTGCTCGGGTCCTCAGACCCGACGCACCCGGGAAGGACCGCGACGTCCCGCCGGCCGAAGCGTCGTGAACGCCCCTCCGCCGTCCTTTCAGGGGACCGTGATCGTGTAGGTCACCGTCTGGGTCGTGACACCGCTCCAGCGCCAGATCCCTTTGAGGGTATGGGTGCCCCTCGTGAGCGGAGGCGGATCGATCCGGAACTGTTTCCAAGCCCTGGTGTCGCCTTCGGTGATCCCCAGGTACTCGCGGGCGATCGATTTTCCGTTCCACAGGAACTCCACGTGGGTCGAGCCTCGCGAGAGCTCCTGGCGTTCGTTGCCCTGGTAGGGGAGCACCTGATACCACCCCTCCATGACGTCGAAGTCGACTCCCCGGGCGAGGGTCGTGCGGCCGGTGCACGTGATGCCGTCTTTGGTGCAGCGGATCCCGTCGCGGAGGGTGAAACGGTTCTGGATCGGCTCCACGCCGTCGAGGGCGCGGACGAGGAAGCTCGCCATCTGCTCGCGGGTCACGGGGTCGCGGGGACAGAACCGGGTGTTGTCGGGCGGGTTGCAGCCACGGGTGATTCCCGCCGCGGCCAGTGCCGCGATGTCTTCGCGATGCACCGACGAGGAGATGTCCACGAAGTTCGACGACTCGGGTACATCGAGATCGAGGGCCCTCGCCAGGAACGAGGCCATCTGCCCCCGGGTCACCGGCTGGGTGGGGCAGAACCGGTCGTTCTTCGGCGGGTTGCATCCGACAGTGATTCCCGCTGCGGCCAACGCGTCGATCTCGGCAGCGTGGATCGACTCGGCCGTGTCGACGAACTTCCCACCCGATGCCGGCGGCAGACCCAAGGCCCGCACCAAAAAGGAGGCCATCTCCTGGCGGGTGACCGGCTGCTTCGGGCAGAAACGATCGTTGGCCGGGGGATTGCAGCCACGCGTGATGCCGGCGGCTGCGAAGCCGTTGATGTCGTGTTCGTGGACGGAGCCGTCGTCGTCGGTGAAGGCGCCCCTCCCGTTGCCGCCGGCTCCGGTGGCTTCCGACGCCCACACCCCTCCCGTGAGGACGAGGGCAGCGAGTGCGATGACTGAGATTTGCCGGATCATCCCACCACCACCGATTCGAGGACCTGGTTGATCTGGGGGATGACGTCCGCCCGATCGATGTGGCTGCCCACGACGACATAGAGGCAGAAGGCGCGGCCGTTGACGGTGAAGAACCTCTGCAGCCCGGACTGGCCGGGGATCCCGTGTTGGAGGGCGTTTCGGTCGAAGTCGCGGGCCGTGATCCGGGGAATCCCCTCGGAGGCGAACAACGGCTGCCCGACGGCTTCCGGCCCGTACTCGAACAACACCACGAAGGCGTCGCCGGGCCGCATCAGCTCCACCGCCCCGGCGCCGAAGTCAGCTCGCTCGGCCGGGAGCGGGAAGTTGGCGAAATGGGCGACGACCCGCCGCTCAGCCAGGCCTTCCGCCTGGGTGGTCAGCTCTCCGCCTCCCAACACTTCGCCTTCCCAGCCGCCGGGAAGCTCCACCGAGAGACCTCCACCTTGCAACCGCATCTACATCACCCTCCCCACTCCGGCTGCCAACGCCACGACGATGAAGCCGGCCGCGGTGATGCGGGCGACCGGGGCCGCCGCCGCGGCCAAGGTGCGGCTGAACGAGACGAGACGGGACGGCCGATCGATCCACCCGGCGGCCAGGGGGAACACCGAGCGGCCGAAGCCGAAAACGGCTCCGATGATTGCTCCGGCGGCAGGGCCACCCGAGAGGATGGAGAGCACCCATGTCGCCCACGTTCCCCAGGTGACGACGAACGTGGACACCCCGACACCGAGTTGTGCTCCGAAGCCACCCCCGTACACCCAGCCGCGGTAGGTGCCGATCCAGTCCTCGTTGACCTGCCGTTTGATCCCGGGAGGTGTCGCTCGGACGAGGTCGAGGAGACCGGCGAGCCCCACCGCGAGCACCGCCGCCGCCCACCGCCAGTCTCCGCCGGGCAGCAACGACCCAAACCAGCCGAGGACGGCGCCGACCGCGGCGCCGGCTCCGACCGCCCCGATCACGTAGGCGGTGACGGTGATCGCCCATCTGTTTTGTCTTGCCCGCTCACCGAGCGGGTGGATGCTCGTGAGCATCGACTCTCCTCAAGGAGACCAATGGGAGCGGATCGCCGCCAGGAAGGCGACCACTGAGGCTGCGATCGTCATTGCGAGTCTCCGTGGGGGTTGCGGTACAGGCTGGGGTCGCCGGGTTTGATCCCGGCGGCGTCGAGCATCGCTTCGGTGCGGATCGACCGGGCGACCGTGTCCAGCCGCCCGCCCCGGTAGCCGGCGTCGGCCATCGCCGCCACCATCAAGTCGCGCACGTGGTCCCACGAGGCGGCGGCCCCCTCGCCCACGACGTCACCCGTCTTGGCGTCGACGAGGACGAAGTACGGCGAGACCGGGATCTTGAAGTCGTCCCAGGCGGCCGACGACATGATCGTGGGGATCGTGCGAGGCGCCAGCTCGGCGATCCGCCCGGGGCTCTCTTCGGAAGCGTCCTTGGTGACGATCACCGGCCGGACGTCCGGAGCCGGCATCTCAGCGCCCTCGCCGAGCGCCTTCCAGAACGGGCGGCAGGTGGAGCAACCACTGGACAGGAAGGCGACCAGAACGAAGCCCCGGCTGTCCTTGGTGGCGATCGAGGTTACGGATCCCGCGGGGGTGGTCCCGGAGATGGCCGCCGGCGCCACCTTGGGCGCCCGACGCGCCACCTGGAGCCCCTCGGTCCTCGCCCCGGCTCCCTCGGCACCGCCGTCGAGTGCCTCGAGACGCCGGAGGATCTCGGCGTGAGAGCGGAGGAGACCGGCGACGAGCACCACCAGCAGGGCGATGACGATTCCTTCGAGGATGACCAGAGCAGTCATCCCAACTTCCCCCACACGACCGGGATGTCGCCGGCGGCCCCGAACTGGAAGGTGGTGTCGGCGCTTCCGGAGCTGAGGCTGTTACGCAGGTACCAGGTGCCGTCCCTGAACCAGCCGGGCCGGTCGAGGCCGTTCCCAGCCCAGTCGCCCACCACCGGGATCCCGCCGGGGCCGAACTCGAAATCGACCGTGGCTCCGCCGTCAGTGGTGCGGAGGATCCAGGTGGTGCCACGCACCACGCCGGCGCGGGCCCGTCCGTCGTCCGTCCAGCGGCCGACCACCGGGATGTCGCCGGGCCTGCCGAACTCGAACTCGATGTCGGGCGGGCCGGAAGAGTTCGAGTTGCGCAGCATCCACCGGTTGCCTCGGACCACGCCGGGAGTGGCGACTCCGTCGCCGTCCCAGTCGCCGACGATCGGGATGTCACCGGCCCGGCCGAACTCGAAGGAGAGCTCGGGCTGGCCAGCGCCTTCCACCTGGCGAATGTGCCAGGTGAGGGCTTCATCGCCGGCGGGTCCCCGCCGGGTGCCGCGCACGACGGCGGACGTCCTGACCCCGGATCCGGAGAAGTCAGCCATGAGGAACACGTCCCCCGGCAGCCCGTACTCGTAGGTGGATTGGGGGTTGCCGGAGCTGAGCGAGTTGCGCAGCTTCCAGGTCGTGCCCGTCACCACCCCGGGTCGGGCCGGGATCTTCGTCGACGGGTGGAGGCATGCAGCGTCGTGGTACCACGTCGCCTGGGAGACGGCGTCGGTCCTCGTGCAGGATGAGTCCCACTCCCAGGGCGGCACGCAGGTGACGACCCGGCAGACGATCGGCCCGAGGCAGGCGATGTGTTGATTGCACTGGCCGTACCGGAAGCGGGTGCAGCAGGTCTTCCAGTTGCCGCAGTTTCCGTTGGCGCAGGTGCAGTTGCAGTCGACACATTCGTTGCCGCAGGTCCCCGACCCGCCGCAGCTGCAGCCGTGGCAGTCGGCCGAGTTGCAGTCCATGTAGTAGCGGGACTTGCCGTTGCAGTGGTCGGGTCCGGTTCCCGGGTATTCGGCTCGCCACCAGCCGGCGATCATCGACCCGGGAGGGCAGGTGTTGACGCCGGTCATCGTGCAGCAGAACTCGGTCCACCCGCCGTCGCGGCACTTCGACCCGCCGGGGCAGTCGTAGATCGAGCGGACGACCGCCGAGTAGGCGTCTCCTGGCTTGAGTATGTAGGTGCCGGGGGCGGCTACCAGGGCGGTGCCCACCATGGCGGCTCGTCGTAAGAACCCGCGGCGGCTGGTGCGAGACTCGAGGAACCTGGCGCTCTTCTCGACCAGACGTTTGCTCATCGGGCTGCCTCCCGGAGTCGGGGTAGTTCGGTGAGGAGTAGGTAGACGGTCCAAACGCCTAGGGCGACGAACCCGAGATAGGGGATGCCCCACAGGGGTTGATCACCCAGCACGTCTACTGGAGGTCGTCGGGAGAGGGCCACTCCGGAGGCGGCCGCCGCAGACAGGACGTTGAAGCCGAGATGGAGCCACGACGGCGGGGTGTCTGCCTTTCCGAAGCACCCGCACGACTGTATGGGGATCTTGCGGACTAGGGCGTAGGCGACGAAGCCGGCGAACGCCAGATAGATGGCTGCCACGCCGAAAGACGCCACACCCCCCAAGACGGTTCCGGCGATCCCGGCCACGATCTCGACGATGCCCAGCGTCGGTGCAGTCCAAGCTCCGCTGGGCAGACCGCTCGCTTGCAGGGCACCACGGGTGGGAGCCGGATCCCAGAGTTTTGCTCCCCCACTGACTACGAGCAGCGCCGCGGCAATGAAGAACCATGCCTCGAGCACCATCGCAGCGTAAGCGTTCCCGAAATGTTGTCCAAGCAAACTCAGCCGGTGTCGGTGAGTGTGGAGACGGCTTCGGCGACGGGGTAGTCCACGGTGGTGGAGGTGGGCGGAACGTCGATGGGGATCCATTGCCCGTCGTTCACTCGCCATCTGGCCGCCCACACGTACGACACGGTGAGGGGGTAGGCGGCGTGCGACGGGTGGCAGTCCGGAGCCGATCCCGGTGGGTTGCACGTCTTCACCTCGTACATGTGGCTGGCGATGCCGTCCGGGTAGCCGGTGATACGGGTGAACGTGTCTGGTGGGTAGTCGGTGATCGTTCCGTCTCCCCAGTCGACTCGGAGGAGATCTACCCACACCTCGACGTCGATGGTCCACGACGTGACGGAGATGGTGTCTGACCAGGGTCCGGGGACGGGAACACCGATGAATGTGTCCATGCCGGTTAGGCCTCGACCTGTCGGCGGGTTGAGCTCCGGTTCGGGCGGGGCGTGCACGTATTCGGTGATGGCCGCTTCGACCTCGTCTTCTGGGTCCGGCGCGTCACCGGGTTCGGAAGTGCACGTAGGAATGCGCCCGGTGTCGAACACGAGCCAGCCGTTCCGGCGGAGGCCGAGGATGGCCGATCCGTCCTCAAACCTCGAAAGGACCTCCCAGTCGGTGTGAGCAGAGGTGCGGTACCAACACTCTCCGTTGATGCCGGTGCCCACCGCCGGATGCAACGGGCCAGGTGGTGCGTCACCTCCCGAGTACTCGATTACCTCGCCCGTGACCAGTCGGCACACGGTTATGTGACGAGCGGAGCCGAACGCGTCGGAACGGATCTCCACCCAGCACGATTTGAAAGTATTGGCCGCGGCGAGAAGCGGGAACGCGAACAGAACAAAGGTGACCGCACCAGCGGATTTCAAGGCAGCTCTTCTCTGATCGATTCGCAGTCCTCCTCCCACAAGTCGCGTGGGTCAATCCATCCACTAGCCAAACGCCAGCCATCGCTGTGTGGCCACAACACGTCAACTCCCTCACTGATGCTTTCGCCGGCGAGGAGGTCTCCGGCATCAATTCGTCGATGAACGACGAGGCAATCGGGTGTATCGCGCAATATCTCGTGAACGGTGACCTCCAGATCGTCCGGTTTCGGTTCTCGATTGAAAGCCACTGTGTCAACGGCAGACTCGAAACTGTCCAGGAAAGTCTGTGTTGCGACGACCTGGTTGAGGTCCGAAGGATCATCCGAGTAGACGGCGTGGAGCCACCGGAACCAGAGTTCTTGGAGCAGTTGCCGGACCTCTTCGGCTCTTGCTCCCGGGTCGGTTCTCGCTTCCGTCGTAGTTGCGGACGGGGGTTGTGTCGTGGGGGCTGAAGTGGGGGTGGTCGTCGGGGTGGCGGTGGTCGTTGGCGCTGACGTTGTCGTGGTCGTTGTCGTTGTCGTGGTGACCGAGGATGTGGTGGCAGGAGGTTCGTCGCCGCCTTGTGAAAC
>PKRG01000036.1 GCA_017577575.1 Acidimicrobiia bacterium
GGAACGACCCTCCCGCTTTCCTCGCCTATCTGCTTTCGGGAATGTTCCCGTTCCATTTCACCTCCCAGTCGATGACTGGCGGGGCGAACTCGATCATCCAGAACTCGAGGCTGCTCGCCAACCTGCGTTTCCCGAGGCTGCTGCTGCCGATCTCGACGCTCATCGAGGCCGCGGTCGGGTTCCTGGCTTCGTTGGTCGTTCTCCTGCTGATCGTTGCGATCGCCGGGTCACTGACCGACCAGCAGTACTTCACGTTCCGGCTCGCCTACTTGCCATTGATCGTGCTCATACACCTGGCCTTCAACCTGGGGTTGGGGACCCTCGCTGCCCGGCTCGCTGTCCCCTTCCGCGACATCAACAACCTGCTCCCTTATGTCAACCGGATCTGGTTGTACACGACGCCGATCATCTGGCCGCTCTCCCAGCTAGATCGCTTTCCTCCCCTCATGCGGTCGTTGGTCGAGCTGAACCCGATGTACGACATCGTGGGCCTGTACCGGAGCGCCATTCTCGGGACGACGCTGATCATGGATCAGGTCATCGGCGCGATCGTCTGGTCAGCACTGATCGGTGTGATAGGCGTCACATTGTTCATCAAGAACGAGGGCCACATGGTGCGATACCTATGAGCCGACCGGCGATCCTGGTCGAGAACGTGACCGTCCGGTTCCGGCCGTACATAGACAAGAAGCCCACGCTCCGCCGCTCCATCGCCAACCTACGAACCCGTGCCGTCGAAGAGGTCGTGGCTCTCGACGACGTGTCTTTTCGGGTCGAGAAGGGCGAGGCATTCGGGATCATCGGCCGCAACGGGGCCGGCAAGAGCACGCTCCTGCGAGTGATGGCCCGCACTCTGCGACCCAACTCGGGCAAGGTCGTGGTGAACGGGCGAGCCTCCACGCTGCTCCAACTCGGGGTGGGGATGAATCCCGAGCTGTCCGGGGCGCGCAACATCTACCTCGGTGGGCTCGCCGCCGGACTCCGCAAGGCGGAGGTCGAGGCGATCTTCGACGACATCGTCGAATACGCCGGGCTCGGGGACGCCATCCACCGCCCGGTCAAGACCTACTCATCGGGCATGTTCTCGCGGTTGGCGTTCTCGGTGTCGATGCATCTGAATCCAGACATCCTCTTGCTCGACGAGGTGCTCGCCGTCGGGGACGCAGAGTTCCGAGACAAGAGCATGAAGACCATGCGCCAGCTGCTCGACCGGGCAGGAACGATCGTGTTCGTGTCCCATTCGCTCAACCAGGTGGCCGACTTCTGCGACAGGGCGATGTGGCTGGAGAGGGGTCGTGTGCGACAGATCGGCGACGCCGAAGAGGTGGTTGCGGCGTACGTCGAGGACCAGAAGGCCCAGTCGGCCAGAGGCAAACGAGACCCGGTCGAGCAGACAGGCACGTGACCTCCTATCGACGGTCGGCTGTCGAGACCTCGCCGTCTTCGAGCGGCGGCGACGAGCCGGTCGTGATCTTCTTCACCGACAACGGCAAAGGGCTGGGCCACGTCACCAGGATGCTGGCGGTGGCCCGGCGAGCACATGGGCGGTTCCGCCCGTTCTTCCTGACCTTGTCGCTCGGCTACCAGGTCCTGAGGCGCATGGGTGTGCCGGCCGAGTTCTTCCCTCCCTACCACCACCTGGGGCTGACCAAGGACGAGTGGGCGCCGTTGCTCATGATGCGCATCGCCGAGGCGGTCGAGGTGACCGGGGCGCGGGCGGTCGTCGTCGATCACGTTTCCCCGCCCAAGGCTTTCGACGAGCTCCGACGCCGCATGTCGGGTGTCGAACTCATATGGTCACGGCGGGGGCTGTGGCGGCCGGGCACGAACAGGGGAGCGGCCGCCCTGGCTGCAGCGTTCGATCGGGTAGTGGAACCCGGTGACTGGGCTGCGCCGATCGACATCGGTGGCTCCACTCGGCAACGAGCCGGCATCCATCCGATCGGTCCTGTCGTCATCGTGGATGCGGATGAGAGGCCGAGCCGGCGAGAAGCTCGGAGACGCCTCGGCCTTCCCGACGACGGACGAGTTCTGCTCCTGAACCTGAGTGCGCCCGACACCGCGGCGCTGGTGGCGCTCTTGAAGAGAGTGCGAGACGTGGTGCGGAGCGTTGCGGACGGTGAGCCGGTCCATCTGTTCGCCCCTCTCCACCCACTCCACGACGACTCGTTGGCATCCGTGGAGGGAGTCACGTTTGCTCCCGTCTACCCGGTCGCCGAGTACTTGGAGGCCTTCGATGGGGCCGTTTCATCGGCGGGGTACAACTCCTTCCACGAGCTCGTGGCGAGCCACCTGCCGGTGGTGTTCCTCGCCCACTCCCAGACCAACGTGGACGACCAGCAGCGCCGCGCCCGGTTCGCCATGCTGAGTGGGCGGGGTCACTGGGTGGAATCCATCGACGATCCCCGGTTCGCCGACGTCATTCGCCGGATACTGCGTCCTGTGGAGCCATCGATCGCTCGAGACGTCGCCGAGATCCTGGGCGAACCCACAGGCGCTGAGGAGTTCGCCGACTTGCTCGGCGAGACGTTGGACAGGAAGGCGTCCGAAGGTTTGCAGATCGCACCCTGGCCGTGGGACGAACGAGACCGGCTGTCCGTGTCGGGGAAGATCTCGGGAGGAGAGGGAGACGTCGTGGTGGTAGACGCCCGGCATCTCAGCGACGCCGAACTGGCGGGCTGCATCGACGAGCTCGGCTCCGCTCGTGACGCCAATCTTCGAGTGGTGCCCATCTTCTTCATCGACCGGGGGTCACCGCGGCCCCTCGTAGCCAACGGCATCGCCTTCGAGTCGGTGATGTCGGCACGGGAGTGGATGGACCTCGGCGTCGTGCCCGAATACGAGGAATACGTACGCGGTCGGCTGGAAGCCGCCGTGTCGAGGTACGGGGCCGCCGACGTGGTCCCGCTCCAACCAGGCAAGTCGTTGGTGGCGAGTTTGCGAGCGATCGGGGCCGGTCTGGCGGTCTCTCCGAGACCTGGGCCCGCCGTGGAGCGGCGTGCATATCGTCTCGCTCTTCCCGTGCGAGACGGGCGAGGCCGATCGTTCCTCGAGATCGACCTTCCGAGCCACCTGTACGTGCCGCGTCTCCTCGAGAGAGACGGTCTAGCAGGGTACGAAGCAACCAGCCTGGCTTGCTGGTTGACGATCCTCGAACTGGACGCTCCGGGCGCCGCGTTCGATGTGGGGGCCAACGTAGGTCCGTATGCATGGCTGGCGTCTGCCCTGACCGAACGCCCCGTGATCGCTTTTGAGCCGGTATCGGACTTGGTGGCTGCGATCCGGACAGTCGCCGAGAAGAACGGGCTGGACATTCGTGTCGAAGAGGTGGCGGTCGGAGATCGAGACGGGAAAGCAGAACTGCATCTCTCCGATCAGACGGATTCCTCCCACTCACTGCGCGAGGGATTCCGCCGGTCATCCCGCTCGGTGCAGGTGGACGTGCGCACCCTCGACTCCTACGTCGCAGCCAACCCTGATCGCGTTCCCCACGTCCTGAAGATCGACACGGAGACGACCGAACCGGAGGTGCTGGCCGGCGCCCATCGGACCCTCGAGATCCATCGGCCCTGGCTGATCGTCGAGGTGTTGGCCGGTCGATCCGAGGAGAGCTTGGCCGGGCAACTCGGCGGGCTCGGCTATCACTGGTACCGGATCGACGACTACCCGCCTTTCGAGCGGAGGTCGGTGATCACTGGGGACCCCAAGCACGAACACCTCAACTGGCTCTTCGCGCCGACGGAGCCCGACGACCGGTTCTGGGCCGAGGTGAGGAGCTGGCAGGATGCTCTCAGGTCGTGCCGTCCCGGGCCGGCCTGAAAGGGACCGGATCGGATCCGCTGGCCCCCGACGATTGGTCGCTAACTTGTCGGAATCTTCGAGTCGGGACAGCCATCGTGAGCCTTCGAATCGGACCTCGCAAAGCCCTCGGGCTCGCCGCCCTCGTTCTGGTCGCTGTCGCAGCAGTCCTCGTGTGGCGGCTGCTCGGGACTGACGGGCTCTTGATCTTGGCCATCGTCGCGGCCGTGGGCGCCCCGCTGGTGGTTGCCTGGTTCGTATTGCAAGCCGAGCGGCGGACCGCCCAGAGGATCGAGCGGGTGCGCGCCGCGATCCAAAGAGACCTGCGCGATCTCCCCGCGCAGCTGGAGACGGTGGCTCGCCAGATGGACGAGCTGTCGAGCCGTGTGGCATGGGACGGGGAGCGAGCCGACCGGTTCCTCACCGCACTCGACGGCCGGTTGACCCGGACGGAGCGGTTGCTGGAGGCGCTCACCGACAGGCTCAGCTGAAATCGACGACCAGCTCCTGCGGTGCGATGAAGCGGGCCCGCTCCGACCCGGAGACCGGCACGTACAGGTCGTCGGACAGCCGATTGACCGTGTGCCAGTCCCGGAATGCCGCTCGATACCTGTCCAGGGCTTCCGGTGGGAATCGCTTCGAATTCGACCAGGGGGTCGACGTCGAGAGGACCAAGGGCACGCCGAAAGCCCGGAGCGCTTGCTCGCCGAACCTGGCCCTCAAACGTGACAGGTACTCCATGTCCCCCCGTGTACGTACGTGGTCGAAGCCCCCGATCTGGTCCACGACGTCGCGCCGGAACATCAGCGTCATCGGACCGTCACCGAAGAACTCGAGGTGGTTCTCCAGGTCGGGGACCCCCTCCGGCGTCACGCGGATGTGTGTCACGGTGCAAGCCAGTACTTCGGGGGCTTCGTTCAGGCGTTCCACTTGATAGCTGAGGCGGTCGGGATGCGACCAATCGTCGGCATCGGCGATGGCGATGAATTCCCCGGACGCCATCTCGAGAGCGCGGTTTCTCGACACGTATGGGCCCAGGTTCTGCGGGTTCCTGACCACCTTCACCCTGGGGTCGTCGAGCTTCTCCAAAGCGTCGGGTGTCGTGTCGGTGCTGGCGTCGTCCACGATCAGGAGCTCCACGTCGACCCCGCGGGAGGCCAGGATCGACTCGGCCGCCGCCGTCACGGTGTCGCCGTTGTTGTGGACCGTCATCACGACGCTCACATCCGGCCTGCCGCCACCCGGGGCGGGCTCCTCGGAGGATTCGAATAGCGAGATCCAATGGGAGACGTCTCGATCGGAGCCGAGGCAGTCGAGGTAGCTCATGAGACCGAAGCGTGACACCAGTCGATCCAGGTGCTCGAGGACCGGCTGGAGCCGGGACCTGACATCGGGGCCGTCGGCTCCGTCGAGGATCGCCTCCAGCAGCCCCACGTCCCGGTCACCGGTCCATCGATGCGTCATGGTCGCGAATCGCTGCCGCGCCCTGGCGATTTGGCCGCTGCGGAGCGCCGTCATGGCGGCCAGCAGCTGCACCTGCTTCGACTCGAACTGCCTGCCGAAGATCCTCCGCCACGCCAAGAGATCCAAGGACGGCTTCCAATCGTGGATCTCGAAGTACTCGCGGAGGTAGTTGCCGGCCGCTTTCCAGTTCTTCCGCCCGACGAGGGCGAGCCGGGGAAGTCGCTGGAAATCAGTGTCGACCCCGGCCCTCTCCAGATCCAACGCCACTCGAGGGGACAGCTCCTCGTCCGCTGTGGCCAGACGGGGCCAGATCGATCGGGCGTCTTCCGGCCCGGATCGGACCGACAGTTCGAGCAATTCGCGCTTAATCGTGGGGAGCCGGTCGGCCCGGGTATCGAAGCGGAGCGCATACGGCAGCGACTTCCACACCGACATGTCACTCTCTTGAAGAGATGAGAGGCGCTCCAGGGCGTCGATGGCGTTCTCTGCCGTGCTGCTCGAGATCCGGCGGGTCATGACGGCTGCGATCGCCTCGCTGTAGGCGGCGCGTTCGCCAGGTGCCAGCTCGGGCACGTCCCAATCCGTTCGAGCGGCATCGATCCGCCGGGCCGCTTCTCGCGCTGCGTCGGCGTCGAGCGGCTTCCAGCCGAGCTTGTGTCGCAGGCGCTCGAAGGCGATCGCCTGCGAGATCGTCATCCGCTCGCTGAACACGCTGCTCTGCAACAGGGAATCGACGAGGCCCCCGTACTCGCCCTCCGATATTCGCGCCTCCGTCAAGAGCTCGACCTGTCGGCCCCGGCCGACCTCGGCCTCTGCGAACAGGGTGGGAAAGGGCGATTCGGTCGGCATGGCCACCCCTGCCGCTTCGACCGGCCGCAGCCAGTCCCGGTTCCGGTTGACCACGAAGAGACGGGCGCCCCTGGCTTTGGCGGATCGGGCGAACCACACGTCCGCCATACCGGGCTCGCCGAACTCGTCGAACGAGAGCTGCCATTCCGCTTGGTCGAAGAACAAGGTGCCCGTGCCCACCAGGTGGACAGGCATCACATGCTGCAGGGACTCGGAGAAGTGAAACAGGTGACGCGAGGTGAACATGTCGAGCAGGCGCGGTGGATACACCGCGCCATGGACGGCGATCGCCGAGCCCGGGCCGGCGTCGCCGAGGCAGCCCTTGAGCACGTCGATGTAATCCGGCGGGTAGACGAGGTCGTCGTCGGCCGAGGCATAGAAGCGGTGGCCGGTTTTCCCCAGGAAGAAGAACTTGCCGTTGTCGCGTAGGTCGCCGTGGTCAGCCGACACCTCGACCACGATCCGCGGGTGGTCGAGGAACGACGGGATCTCCGGGTAGTTGTTCAGATAGACGCCGATGCGATCCACCTGGGGCAGCAGGCTCTCGACGGCTGCCTCGAGCATCCGGGCGCGTCGCCCGAACGAGGCGATTCCCACGAAGACGTCGCTGTGGCGAGTCACTGCAGGGCCCCCGAGACGAGTCGTGCCGTTCTCGCTGCGAGCGGTCGATCGGGATCGACCGGTTCGCCCACGAAGATCGACAGCGGGGTGTCCGGTTCCAGCCACTCGAGCGAGTCGACGCCGAATGCCGCCTGGGCTCGGGTGGAGAGATCGTCGACGGACAGGTCGGTGTCTTCCAGCTCTCGGAGGGCGGATCTGCGGAACATCATCGAGAGAGCGTTGGGAGAGAGCAGGCGGGCCGAACGCACGTCCGGCCATCGCGGCAGGAGGTCGGGTCCGATCTCGAGGACGTGAGTCCCCACGGCGATCGACGACGGGACGGAGCCGAGTCGGGTCGCCATGAGCTCGATGCGCTGGGGATGGGACCACTCGTCGGCTCGGTGGATCAGGACATAGTCGCCGGATGCATCCCTCAACCCGTCGGCGCTCGAGGTCATACGAAATCCGTCGACTCGGCTGGTCCAACGGGAGAGGGACTCCTGAATGAGAGACTCCTCGGCGTCGCCAGTCACGATGACCTCCAGCTCCGGCCACGACTGTGCGGCGAGGCTGCGCAACGTCATGTCGAGCGAGCGCGTGGCGGAGTCCGCTATCACGACCACGCTCACCCGGGGCACATTCCCCCTCGGCTCGTACCTGGGGGTGGCGCCCACGACATTCGACAGATCTGCGGGCGCCGATACATCCGCCCTGCGCAACAGTGCGTACCCGTCACGGAGGTAGACGCGGTTGAGAGCCTCGATGAATGCTCCCGAACCGTGGCCGACGGGCACTTCGATGTGGGTCTTCGCGGATCCCACGCGCACCAACGTGCTGGCATCCGCCGAGCGACGATGGACGAGAGGAGCCAGCCAAGCCAAGGCGGCCTGTGGTCGTCCCGTTCTCAGCGAGCAGTCGGCGGCAACCGAAGCCACCTCCCGTTCCAGCGACCCGAAGGTCGGATCCCCGGATTCGAGGAGCGCCAGGGCCGTTTGGTAATCACCCCGTACGGCATGCCACCGGGACAACACGAGGCGTGCGCGGAGGCGATCCATCTGCCCCGCGTCGGCGCTCTCTGCCAGGGCTGCTAGCTCATTCCGGGCGTCGGAGTCGTCGCTGTCCCAGAGGGCGTGCTCGAGGCTTTCGATGTCGACGGAGGAGATCGATGGAGACGCAGGCGAAAGAGCCGGACGGGACGAAGTCGCCTGGCTCCTCCCGCGGCGAGCTCGCCTGATGTATTCAACGACCGACGGGGGGAGCAGTCGCTTAGCGAGGCGCTTTGCAGCGTGAATCGTCACACCGAATCTCCCCAGGTGAGATTGACCACTCGGAGCGAGGTTAACGACATGCCTGTTCTTCGCCACGTCGGCGTCGGGCGGCCGGACGGCGGGCTCGGGTTGACAAGCGGCGGGAGGCGAGGACTAAGGTCGCTCGGGTCCTCGACCGATCCAGATCCCCATGCCGAGACTCTCACTGCGGTTCGTGCTCGCCACGACCGCCATCATCTTCCTAGCGCTGACCGCCCAAGCCCAGGAGAGCAACGAACAGTCGACCTACGACCTCGTGTTCCCCGTGGCGGGCAAGTATTGGGGCGACTTCAACAACTTCGGCCAATGCCGGGACGGATGCAGCCGGCGCCACGAAGGCGTCGACATCATGGCCGACAAGATGACCCCGGTGGTGGCCGCAGCCGACGGGATCGTGACCACGGTGCGGGGCTTCAACACCGACGGCACACCGATCCCCGGTGGGCACCAGTGGCTGGTCATCGAACATGGCGGCTGGCAGACCCGCTATCTGCACCTCAACAACGACACGCCGGGGACCGACGATGGCCTCGGCAAGGGGATCGTCGACGCGATCGTGTCGGCGTGGATCGCCTCCGGTGCCAAGCAATGGGGCGGTGTGGCCTACCCGGTCAAAGCGGGCGATGTGATCGGCTATGTCGGCGATTCCGGCAATGCCGAGGACGCCGGATCACACCTCCACTTCGAGTTGCGCGTCGGCGAAGGCTCCGGAGCGGTGGCGATAGATCCCTATCCGTACCTGACCTCCGGCAACTTCACCCTCACCAATACCAAGACCTGGAACGGGCACTTCTCCGACGACGACGGAAACATCCACGAGGCGAGCATCGACGAGCTCGCCGACCGGGGAATCACGAGGGGCTGCAATCCTCCCGAGAACACGAGGTACTGCCCGACTCATCACATGACCCGTGGTCAGGTGGCGGCTTTCATCGTCCGGACACTCAAACTCCCGGCAGCTTCGACCGACTACTTCTCCGACGACGACGGGTCGGTCTTCAACGGCGACATAAACGCCTTGATGGAAGCGGGTATCGGATTCGGCTGCACCGACACCGCCTTCTGCCCCGATCGGCCCTTGCGCCGGGACGAGATGGCGCAGATGCTCGTGAACGCCTTCTCGGGAGACGACCCCGACCGCTATGCGAATCCAGACGGGACCGACTTCTTCTCCGACGACGACGGCAACCGGTTCGAGGAAGCGATCAACCGCCTCATGGCGGCCGACGTCACCCGCGGCTGCAACCCGCCGGCCAACGACCAGTACTGTCCCGACCGGCCGCTGAACCGGGCGGAGATGGCGTCGTTCTTCCTCAGGGCGCTGCGGAACTGAGCTCCGTTTCGCTGGCCGAGCCTCTTCCTACACTGCCTGGCGATGGTTTCCCCTCTGGACCCGGGCTGCCGTGGATGACGCCGAACGCCGCCGCCTGATCGAGCTCGTCAACGACGAGCGAGCGCGCCGGGCCTACGCAGAGAAGGAACTCGCTGGGCAACGAGCGGAAACCGCCAAGTGGCGGCGACGCGCCCGCAGGGCCGAAGCGGCGGCTCGCTTCTCGATCCGGTTACCTGTCCGCGAGCCGAAGGTGACGGTGGCGCCGCCGCCGGAGAGCCGACCCCGTCCGGTCTTCCCGGCGGTACGAGCGGGGGTCTCGGGGGCGCCGGATTGGCTCTCCTCCGCCGTCGACACCGTCCCACTGGACGGGATCGATGAGGCGACCCTCACCGGGTTGGACGTGGTCGTGGTGGGAGGCGAGGCGGTGCCGCCCAGCCTGGTGGAGTGGCTGCGATGGCCCACCCGCCAGCCGCTCATCGCCTTCTCGCCGTCGGGGAGACTCGCCGAAGAGCTGAGGAACCACCGGGCCGACCTCGTGGTCGGAGCCGACTCGGTGCCGGCGGTTCATCGGCTCGAGGAGCTCGAACCCGTGGAGCTGAGCGAGCCGGATGGATCTGTCGACGCCGAGTTCGTGTTGGCGCGCATCACCGGTGCCCGTGGCCGCACGGTTCGCGACGTCGCCGCCACGATGCTCGAGGCCGCCGGGATCGACCCTCCGTGCCGGCATCTCGGGGTGACTGCCATCGCGATGACGAAGCGACCCGATCGAATCGGGCCGGTGCTGGAAACGCTCCGCCGCATGGACATCGTCGGTTTCCGCGCGTTCGTCGCGACACACGGTTTCGGGGTCTCGGACGAACATCGTCGAGTCGGCGAGGAGGCTCTGGGCGATCGCGTCCGGTTCTTCGAGATGCCCGAAGCGTGGCCGCTCGGCCGGTGCCTCAACGCGCTGGTCGAAGAGACCACCACCGAGGCGTGGGCCAAGATCGACGACGACGACTACTACGGCCCTCTCTACATGGAAGAGGCGATGCTCGAGTTGGAGCGAACCGGTGCGGCCATGGTCGGCAAGCTCACCTACCACCTCTACGATGCCGCCCTCGACCGGACCTATCTCCTCCAATCCGGCAACGAGTACCGATTCACCCGATACGTCCCCGGTGCCACGTTCGTGGCCCGGCGCCACACTTGGGAGGAGGTGCGGTTCCCGCACAGGAGAGCGCGGGTCGACTCCATATTCATGCGTGGCGTGAGCGGGCTGGGCATGCCGGTGTACTCCACTTCCCGCTTCGAATTCGCCGTCGGACGGTCCGGGGAAGAACACACCTGGCACGTCGATGAGGCCCACTACGCCGCCAAAGGCAGAGCCGTCGGCGACGGGTTCGCGGCCGCGGACATCTTCCTCTCGCCGGAAGGCCGCGGC
The DNA here is from genome assembly GCA_017577575.1 of Acidimicrobiia bacterium. Classification (GTDB taxonomy): domain Bacteria; phylum Actinomycetota; class Acidimicrobiia; order Spongiisociales; family ZC4RG35; genus ZC4RG17. The sequence continues at coordinate 10,775 of PKRG01000036.1, forward strand.
CCGGCGGCCGAGGCCTGACCCGCCGATGAGAAGATCCGGCCTGGAGTCGTTCGTGGCTGGGGCGGCGTTCGCGGCGGTCGCAACCGTCACCGTCTACGCCACCGCCGCGGCTTTCGGGTTGTCTCCCCGGCCGGCACTCTACGTGTTGGGCGCCGGCGTGGTGGCGGCTGCTGTGGCGGGTGTCACGTCCCGGTCACGGCCAGAAGCCCTTCCCTTCCGCGTCGGGGCGATCGCGGCCGGAACTGCGGCACTCCTCCTCGAGGTGGCGAGCGGCGGGCGTTTCGGAGCTCTGGCCGTGACGGCGGCAGCGGCATCGATCGCCGTGGCGGTCGTCGGGCCGGCCCTCGGTCGGCTCGTCGACACCCCCGTCCCGAAATGGCTCGCCGTGGTCGGCCTCGCCGCTGTTGCGCTCGTCCTGGCGCGCGTCGTGATCGGCGGGGGAGAGTTGGGC
>PKRG01000037.1 GCA_017577575.1 Acidimicrobiia bacterium
GCCATCGCCGGCCTCATCATCACCGCCATCAACCTGTTCGGCGGCCTGGCCGTCGGGGTGGGGATGCAGGGCCTGCCGCTCGACGAGGCGATCCAGACCTACAGCCTGCTCTCGGTGGGCGACGGCCTGGTCAGCCAGCTGCCCGCCCTCCTCATCTCCCTGTCCACGGGTCTGTTGGTGACCCGGGTGCGTTCCGAGGAGGACCTGGGTGGCGAGCTGGCCGACCAGCTCTTCAACCGGCCCAAGGCGATGCGGATCTCTTCGTACGTCGTCGCCGGCCTGGCCTTCCTCCCCGGCCTGCCCACCCTGTCGTTCCTGGGCATCGCCGGCGTTCTCTTCGCCGCCTCCGGCCGGAGGAAGAGGGAAGAGAAGCAGGCGGCGGCTGCGGCGGCGGCCGAGCCCGTGGTCACGGTCGCCCCTGACTCTCCCGAGGCGCTGCTGCCCGGGATGCGCGTCGAGCCGCTCGAGCTCCACCTCGCCTTCGACATCCTCGACCTGATCGACACCGACCGCGGCGGCGACCTCCTCGACCGGGTGCGCGCCCTCCGCAGCCAGATCGCCCAGGAGCTCGGCTTCGTCATGCCCTACGTCCGCACCCGCGACGACGTGACGCTGCCACCGAGCACCTACCGGATCCTGCTGCGGGGCGTCGAGGTCGCCCGTGGGACGGTGCCGCCGGAGAGGTTGCTCGCCATCCCCACCGGCGACAACGCCGAGATCGCCGCACTGGGCGGAGAGGAGACGACCGAGCCGGTGTTCGGCCTCACCGCCTACTGGCTGCCGGTCAGTGCCCGTCCGGCGGCCATCGCCGCCGGGGCCACGGTCGTGGACCGCTCATCGGTCATCGTCACCCACATGGCCGAGGTGGTGCGGTCCAACGCCGCCCTCCTCCTCACCCGCCAGGACGTCCAGGAGCTCGTGGAGAGCCTGCGCCACGACGAGCCGATCCTCGCCTCCGAAGTCGGCTCCGAGCGTCTCCCCCTCGGCATGTTCCACCAGGTGCTCCGCAGCCTGCTCGACGAGCGGGTGCCGATCCGGGACCTGGGCCGGATCATCGAGGCGCTCACCGCCCGCCCCGGGCTGCACACCGTGGACCAGATGGTCAACGCCGCCCGGGCCGCCCTGGGGCGGACCATCGTGTCCCGCATCGCTCCCGACGGGAAGCTGGGCGTCATCACGCTGGACCCCCAACTCGAGACCAACCTCCACGAGGCGCTGCGGGAGGTCGACGGAGAGGTCCTGCTGGTGCCCGACCCCCAGACGATGCACACGCTCGTCTCCCAGGTCGGCAACGTCCTCGCCGAGAAGGGAGCGTCGGCGACGGCGATCGTCTGCTCGCAGCCGCTGCGCCGTCCGCTGCGTCACGCGCTCCGCTCGGCCGGCCTCGACGTTCCCGTCATCGCCTACCCCGAGATCCCCACTTCCGTCACAGTCGACGCCAAAGGAGTGATCGCGCATGCAGCACTCACCAACTGACACCTTGACCGTGGAGGCCGGAACGGCCGAGCAAGCGCTCGAAGAGATCACCACCCGCCTCGGCCCCAACGCCGAGATCATCGACGCCCGCAAGGTGCAGAAGGGCGGCATCGCCGGCTTCTTCGCCCGCGAGCTGGTGCAGATCACGGCGCGGCCCCGCAAGGCCCACGACGGCCCGGCGCCGTTCGAGCGAGTGCTGGAGGCGGCTCTCGCTCGCGAATCCGCCGAGGGAGACGACGCCCCCACGGAGAGCCCCGACCGGCAGGCGCCGGTCCCGGCCCAGCCGGCGCCGGCGGCGATCCCGCAGACGCCGCAGAGGGCGGCGGCCGACTGGCGGCTCAGTGGAGGGGCGAACTGGAGCGTCACCGCCCTCGCCAGATGTGATCTGCCCAGTCCGATCGTCGAGGCGGTGATGGACCTGGACCCACGCGACGACCTGGGATGGATCGCCGCCATCGCCGGTGCCGTGGCTCCGTGGTGCCGGCCGCTCCCGACGGGCTCATCGATCCTCGTGGGGCCCTCCGCCGACAAGGTCGGGCGCTCCCTCGGCATGGAGGTCGTGGCGCCTACGGAGGCGGCACCCTACGGGGGAGACTTCGCCGCTCCGGTCACGGCTTCGAATCGGGACTGGCTCGACACCGTCCGGGGGGAGCGCTGGCTCCACCTCGTGGTCGACGACAGGGCTTCCATGGAGCTGCTCAGCGACGAAGTGCTCGCCGTCTCTTGGGTGGGTGGCCGCGGGGTGGCTGGCGCTCTTCGGCTGGCGTCGTCACTCGGTCTCGTGCTCGGATACGGGATGGGCACCGGGCGATCGGCCACCGCCTACCGGGCCACCCCCGTCGACGTGGCCCTGGCGATCCGGGAACTGGTGGGGCGGCGATGAGGCGAGCGAGTCCCATCCAGCGTGTTCCGGCCATGTGGGGGCTCGCCGGCCTGGTCCCCATCGCCGTGCTGCTCTTCAAGGAGGACCTCACCCTGTTCGAAGCCGGCATGCGGGCTCTCGCGGTGCTGGCGGCTGTGATGTTCCTGCGCTGGCTCGGTGACAAGGCCGTGCGGGGAGTCCTGGCGACTCTCGAGCCCGAGCCGGTTCCGGCGGAGGCGTCCCAAACCGAGGAATCCGACGCTTGAGGACAGACCGTTTCGGCCGACTGGATGAGCGATGGATGGAGAGCCGATGACGACCGCCCTCGATGAGGTTCTCGTTGACGAGCAGCAGCCCGAAGCCTCCCTTCCGGGGGTGTTCGGTGTCGGGTTGCACCAGGCTGCCGTCCGCCGCTTCGAGCTGGCGGGCACCTGCCGCCTCGTCGACGAAGCTTCGGCGGCCGACGTGGTCGTCGCCTCCACGCGGCTGCCCCGGCGGCGTTCTGTGGCGGCGCTGGTGGACGAGATCCGCCAGCAGGCCCCGTCCGCCCCGCTCCTCGTCTTGGTCCACCCGGGTGGCGAGCCGCTCGCCGTCGAGTTCCTGCGCGCCGGGGCCCGGGCAGTCGTGGCCGAGGGCAACGAGGCCCAGATCCTCGAATGGCTGGCCGAACGTCCGAGCGACGAACCGCTGGTCGAGACGTTCGAGCGCCGCTTCGACCAGCGCCTCGACCGGCAGTCGGCGGGCGTGGTCATCGGGCTCACCCCGTTCGAGTCGCGTGTCAGGGAGCTGACCCAGACCGGCATCTCGCGGATCGGCCTCATCCGGATCCCCGAGTGGAAGCGGGCCACCGCCAAGCTCTCCGCCGACGCCCTGTCCCTCCTCGAGCGACGGCTCCGAGTCCAGCTGGAGGACCTCTGCCGGGCGGCCGGCGTCGAGGTGCACCAGATCGGCCCGGGGGAGTACGGGATCATCGGTCGCGACCTGTCGGCCCGGGAAGCCGACGAGTTGGGCAAGAGACTGGCGGCGGTGGCCGCCTCCTTCTCCCCGGACCGCACCTCGTCGCTGGGGTTGGCGATGGGCCACGTCGGGCCGGAGGTGACGACGGAGTCGACGACCCTGATGGAACTGGCCCGGCGCGCCCTCGACCTGGCGGCCAGCCCCGACGGGCCCGACGTCGTCAACGCCGACGACCTCTCCCGGGCTCTGGCTTCCTCCACCGAGCTCGACACCGCCTTCCAGGCGCTGCTGTTGGTGGAACGTCACGACCCCGCCGGCGAAGGCCACGGTGCCCGAGTCGCCGAGATGGTGAGCCGCCTCGCCGAGCATCTCGGCATCGAGGGTCGTGAGCTCGTTCGCATGCGGCTCGCCGCCGAGTTGCACGACGTGGGCAAGGTGTCGCTGCCCGAGGCCCACGCCTACGGCCCGGCAGAAGACGATCCCGAGGCGGTGGAGGCTTATCGGAGTCATCCGGTCCTCGGAGCGGAGGCGCTCCGGGCCGCCGGCTGGGACGTGGCGTCGGCCATCCGCCACCACCACGAGCGATGGGACGGGACCGGCTTTCCCGACGGCTTGTCCGGCGAGGAAATCCCTTTGGCCGCCCGGCTCATCGCCGTGGCCGATGCCATCGACCGGACGTCGTTGGAAGAGGTCGAGGCCCAAGCAGGGACGGCGTTCGATCCCGAGATCGCACGACTGGCGATCCAGGTCCTCCGCTGAGCCGGTCAGTGCTCCTTGGGCGGAACCTGGGTGCGGAGGATCTCGGCTGACCGGTCGAGGGTGCGGACCGCCGCCCGGTTCTCCTCCACCACCTGGTCGTAGACCTCCGCCCGGTGCACCTGGACGGAGCGAGGGGCATCCACTCCGATCCTCACCTGGCTTCCCCGCACTTCGACCACGGTGATGACGATGTCGTGGCCGATGCGGATCGACTCGCCTTCCCGACGGGTGAGGATCAGCATCAGGCTCCACCCAGGTCGACGGTGGCTCGCACCGGGTAGTCGGAGTCGGCGAGGACGACCTGACGTCCGATCAGGGTTTCGCGGTGGACGACGAACGGCCCCATCAAGTTGAGGTGGACCGAATCGTTCTCGGGCTCGAGAGTGACGGGGCAGAAGACGACGGCGTCCTCGGGGCGCTCGAGTCCCAGCGCCTCACGATCGTCCTCTGCCAGCTCGGGGGCGTAGTCGGGGAAGAACAGCCACGGGACGCACACGACCATCGCCACGTCCTCGTCCTCGAGGGACTGCAGGAGCTGGAACGCCCCGTCCTCGACGATCTCCACGAGGGCGAATCGCCGGAGGTGCGGAAAGCCCGGGATTCCGTCCGGGAACTCGATGGCTTTGGTTTCGGAGGGGGTTTCGACCGTCACCGCAAGAAGTCGATCAACGACGGCTGGATGCTTCTGGCAAGTGCGCCGAGGGTCGCTTCGTACGCCACCTGCTGGAGCTGGAGTTGCATGATCGCCTCGGCCACGTCGATTGACTCTACTTGGGACAGTCGGTCCTGCAGTGACAGCTTCTCGTCGGCGTTGCGGCGCTGGGCGGCTTCGATGCGGTTGGTCGCCGCGCCCAGCTGAGCGAGAGCAGTGAGGATGCGATCCATCGACTCGTCGATCTCGTCGATCGAACCTTGCACGCCGTCGTTGTCGCCGGCGAGGATCCGGTCGCTCAGGTCGGCGAGCACGGTGAACAGGTCACGTCCCGCGTCGAACCCGAACACCTCGGCGCCGATGACGTTCACCTGCACGACGTCCTTCGGGCCGACCCTGCGCTCGACGACGCCGTCGTTGCCCAGGTACGCGCTGCCATCGGAGGCGACCGCATCACCGTCGGCGGTCCCCGCGAACAGCGCCCGGTCGCCGATCCGTGAGTTGGCGATGGCTATCGCCTCCTCCCGGATCGATTCGAGCTCTTTGGCGAAGGCTTCGCGTTCGGCGTCGTTGGTGACGCTGCCCGACCGGATGGCGAGCTCGCGGGCGCGGTGGAGACGGTCGAGCAGCGTCTGGAGCTTGCTGTCGGCCAGCGATGTCCACATGAGGCCGTCGCTGGCATTGCGAGCAGCCTGGTCCGAGGCCGCCTGCAATCCGCGCAGCGACATCGAGCGGTTCATCGCCGACGGGTCGTCGGAAGGCTTGTGGATCCGCTTCCCCGATCCCAGTGAGCTCTGCGCCTGGGCGAGCTGCTCGAGACGGTTCTGGAGACGTTCGAGGTTCTGGTACGTGATCGCTTGCTGGGTGATCCTCATCTCATCACCTCCCGACCAGGCCCGTGCGGGTGATCAGCTGGTCGAGGAGCTCGTCGACCGCAGTCATGACCCGGGCCGAGGCCTGGTAGGCGTGCTGGTATTCGATCAGAGCGACCATCTCCTCGTCGATGGACACGCCGTGGGCGCCCAAGCGGGCCAGCTCGGCGGCGCTCTGCAGGCTCGCTTGAGCGGCGGCGGCGTCGCGGGCGGTGCGGGCGTTGACGCCGATGTCGGTGACGATCTCCCGCCACCAGTTGTCGAGGACGATGCTCTTGGTCGGGTCCACCTCCACCGCCTCCTCACGCAGCGCGGCCAGGGACGCGGCGTTGCGGCCGTCGTGGAGAGCGAACGGCGTCCCGGAGGCCGCCAGCCTGTCCGGGTCGGTGACGAGCAGCGTCAGCGTGAAGGTGTCGGCGTCGAATGCGAAGAGGTCCTCGCCGGGCGTGCCTTCGATGTCGGCGCCGGCTCGGTGACGCTCGTTCAGGTTGGCGACGAGCGTGTCGACGAACTGGCGGAACTGCGCCTGGTAGTTCGGCAACACGTCCTGGAGGAAGCGCTGGTACTCGGCGACCGCCCCACCCGGCGTCACGTCCACTCCCGAGGGGTGGGTGATCGTCGCGTCGTCGCGGTTCCATCCCAACTCGTTCACCTTGTCGCCGAAGACGACGGTGAGGCCGTTGACGGACACCTTCACGGTGCCGTCCTCCATCTGTCGCGAGGTGGCCCCGATGAGCTCCGCCAAGCGATCCAACGCCAGGTCGCGGCGATCCAGGAGGTCGTTCGGGGTGTCCAAGCCCGTGCTGCGGCGAATGGCGTCGTTCAGGCCCGCCACCTCGTCGAGGAGACGGTTGACCTCGTTGATGTCCTGTTCGATGGACACGGCGGCGTCGGCGCCGACTCGTTCCCAGCCGATTGCGACCGTGTTGATGCGCGTGGCGAGCGCCTGCAGCGTGGCGATGACGTTGCGCCGGGCGGCGGGATCCGTCGGGCTGAGGGAGAGCTCCTCGAAGGCGTTCCAGGTGTCGGCGAGAACGGCGCCGATGCCGAGCTCCGGCTCGGCCAGCGCCTCCTCGACACTGGCCAGCAGCGAGGCGCGTACGTCCAGCCCCGCGGTCAGCCCCAGGCCGGCCCGGACCCGCATGTCCAGGAACTCGTTGCGGAGGCGGTCGATGCCGTCGACGGTGGTCCCAGTCCCCACCACCCCGTAGGAGGCGCGGTGACCGTACTCCCGACTCAGTTGGGTCACACGCTGGCGGGTGTAGCCCGTGCTGTGGGCGTTGGCGACGTTGTGTGACGTCGTTTCCACGCCGGCACGCGCCGCCAGGATTCCCGAGAGCGCAGTGTGGAGAGAGAGGAAATCGGCCACGTCAGATCACCTTGTCGTGGGTCACCGGACGCGTCACGAGCTTTTCGACCCTGCCTTCCGGGCTGTAGGTCGAAGCGTCTTCGACCAGGCCGGACAGGGCGGCCTGGACCCGGCCGAGGCCTTCGGTCGCCAGCCGCCGGTTGTCCCGGGTCACCTTTTCGACCTGATCGACCAGCGACATGAACGTCCGCCGGTGCTCGGAGAACGCCGTTCGATACGGCTCCGGGGCGTGTTCGGTGAGGTAGGCGAGCTTGAGGTCGTGAGGCGGCATCCCCCAGTCCTCGGCCAACGACGAGATGAGCTCTTCCCGACGCTCTTCTTCTTCGCGGATGCGGCGGAGGACGCTTTCGATCTCCGCCATCGCGATCGGCACGAAAGCTGCTTGATCGGAGGAAAGGAGGAGTTGTGCTTCGAGCAGCTTGAACAGCAGGTATTCGACCAGCTGCCGTTGTCTCCCGAGCTGGGCCACCAGATCGGGGAGGACCGGGGATGCCGCGTGAGTCTTCACGACTTCGACCGTCGGCCGCCCTGTGGGGCTTTTAAGCATCGATCCCTAAATCCTCGGCCGGATCGGCCGATGAACGGCGACAGACGATGAATGGCGATACGCTGCAGCGAGCTGACACACCTATGAAAGATCGGGGGACCATGGGGAGAGACAGGAGGGGTCTGGTGGGCGACAACCCGAACTCCGAGGGAGAACGGGGAGAACTCGAGCTCCGTCTCCGGGAGCTGCAGGAGCAACTGGAGGAATACCGCCGCCGCTACGGAGAGCTGCGCCTGGCGCTCGAAACTCTGACCACGATCGATCCCACCAGCGGGGTCCGCAACCGGCTCGGCATCCTCCAGTCCATCGAAGGGGCCTTGCAGTGGAACAGCCGGGAAGGTCAGCCCTTCGGGGTGGTCGTGCTCGACATCCCCACGCTGGCCGAGCTCCGCCGGCACGAAGACCAGGTCCTGGTCGATGAGGCCATCGCCCATGTCGCAGCAGTCATCTCCGCCGGGTTGCGCGACGTCGACCGGGTGGGGCGATGGAACGACGATGTGTTCGTCGTGGTCTTGGCCAAACTCGATGCCAACGGCGTCCGGCCCGTCGCCGCCCGCCTCGTCTCCATGCTGTCGGCGGTGCCGATCCACGGAGAGCGCCGGGTCTACGAGCTGACGCCGAAGATGACCGCCCTCCTCGTCGAGCCGAAAGCCGGAGTCAGCGTCGACGACCTCGCCCGGGAGATCGATGCCGCCCACGGGTCCGATGAGCCCGACGCTCCACGCGTGATCACCTTCCGCCGCGACGCTTAAGCGATAGCCGCTGCGGCCGACTGGAGCCCCGACCAGAAGCAAGAAGGCTTCCACGGACCGGGAAGCTGCCACCCCACGGACGGGCCGTCAGGAATGAGGAGGTCGCCTCTCACATGATGCGCTCGATGTTCTCCGGGGTGTCCGGCTTGCGATCGCACCAGACGATGATGGACGTCGTCGGTAACAACGTCGCCAACGTCAACACGCCCGGTTACAAGGCCTCACAGGTCACTTTCCAGGAGACCCTGACCCAGACGGTGCGCGGAGCCGCTCCCGGAAGCGGCGTCGTCGGCGGCACCAATCCGATCCAGATAGGCCTCGGCACCCAGGTCGCCACCGTCGACGGGATCTTCACCCAAGGCGCCGTCCAGACCACCGGCCGCAACACGGACCTGATGATCCAGGGCGACGGTTACTTCATCGTCCAGCGCGGGGAGGAGCGCTTCTACACCCGGGCCGGCAGCTTCGGCTTCGACCGCGAAGGCAACCTCGTCAACGGCAACGGGCTCAAGGTGATGGGGTGGACGTCGGTCGACGCCAACGGCCGGGTGGTCACGACTGGAGCGCTGGAGGAGATCTCGATCCCGCTGGGCCAGGTGATCGAGCCCGAGTCCACCACTCTGGTGACGGTCCGCGGCAATCTCTCCGCCGGCGCCACCAGCCCTGTCACCACGTCCGTGAATGTCTACGACGATCTCGGAAACGCCACCGAGGTGGCGATCCGGTTCCAGAACAACGGAGGCAACCAGTGGGCCGTCGAGCGTCAGGAGGACGACGGCACCTGGACGCCGGTCGGAACGGTCTCCTTCGGCGCGGATGGCAGCTTCGCGTCGACCGCTCCTGACCCGCTCCAGCTCTCTCCGACGGTCTCCCTCGACCTGAGCGGGCTGGTGCAATACGGAGGCACCTCGAATCTGGAGGCCACATCGGATGGCCACGCCATGGGTGTCCTCCAGGACGTCACGATCGGTGCCGACGGCACCGTCACCGCCCATTTCTCCAACGGCCTGACCAGGGACATGGCCGTGATCGCGATCGCGACGTTCGCCAACCCGGGGGGTCTCAGCCGGGTCGGTGAGTCGACGTTCGCGGCTTCGCCCAACTCGGGAGCTGCGGTCATCGGCCAGCCCGGCTCGGGCGACAGGGGCTCGCTCACTCCGGGCGCCCTGGAGATGTCGAACGTCGACCTGGCCCGGGAGTTCACGAATCTGATCATCGCCCAGCGCGGCTTCCAGGCCAACAGCCGGGTGATCACCGCCTCCGACGAGATGCTCGCCGACCTGGTGAACATCCGTCGCTGATG
>PKRG01000038.1 GCA_017577575.1 Acidimicrobiia bacterium
CCCGGGGTTAAACGAGTCCCCCTTCGTGGGAGGCGGCATGCACCCGGTCGCCAGCGACGTGGGGCTGGGGTTGGTCGGAGCCGGGGGCGTCATAAGAGAGGGCGAGGAGAAGGTCGCCTGGGACCGCCAATACCACTCGTCCTGGGCGGGCGACGAGGTGATAGCCGCCCCACACACCCCCGGAGACTACGACGGGTTCCGGCGGGTCACTTCGACTCCTCCCGCCAACGCCCTCGGCTACCGGACCGAACTGCTCAACCTGACGCGGAACGTCCGCATCGAGGGAACGCCCCAGGGCTACACCCACGTCTTCATCCGCTCCTCTCGTCCCTCGACGATCCGCTACGCCGCCTTCCGCTACGTAGCCCCCGATCCCGGCTCCTTCATGCCGGGAACGGACTCGACCGGACGCTACGGCCTCCACATCCACATGTCCGGAAACGGCAGCCGCGGGACCCTCGTCGAAGGGGTGGTGATCCGCGACGCCGACAACCACGCCTTCGTGCCGCACGGCTCCCACGGCATCACCTTCCGGGACACGATCGCCTACAACGTCCGCAGCGAGCCGTATTGGTGGGACGACCCTGCTCCCGGGCAGATGAACGAGACCCACGACGTGGTCTTCGATCGGGTCGTCGCGGCCCGGGTGAGGCGGGCCCCGGGCGGCAACCACCACCGGCTCACCGCCTTCTACCTGGGCGCCGGCCGCAATCCCGTGATCCGCAACTCGGTCGCGGTCGGGGTGCAGGGCGAGAGCGGCGCAGACCGCTCAGGGTTCCTGTGGCCGGAGAACTCGGTCGGCTCGTGGACCTTCCAGAACAACATCGCCCACAACAACGACGGGCACGGGATCTTCGTGTGGCAGAACAACTCGATACGCCACGTGATCGACGGCTTCACCGCCTACTACAACGAGAAGTCGGGGATCAAGCACGGCGCCTACGAGAACTCGTACGTCTACCGCAACCTGACGCTCCTGGGCAACGGGACCGCGATCACCTCCCTGGCCCAGGGCGAGCCCGGTGACGGGACCGACACCCAGAGCTGGGGCAACATACGCACCGACGGCGGAACGCTCGTCATCGAAGAGCACGTCCTCGAGGGCGAAGCGCCGGTGCGGTTCGCCGACTGCGACTTCGGCCGCGTCGTGGTCGTCGACGGCGACGGGCCCGAGCGGGGCCAATACGACTTCATCCGCTGCGGGCTGGAGCCGTCGGACTTCGATCTCAGGGGCGCCCACCCCGCAACCGTCTTCCGGGTCCAGAGAGCGGACGGAACCGCCTACCGACTGACCGGGGACGGCAGGGTCAGCTCGATCCCCGCCTTCGCTCCGCTCGATCCGCCCGACTACGGACAACCCGGAGGCGACCGCGCCGCGTCGGGCCCGTTCGTCGACGACGACAGCAGCATCTTCGAGGACGACATCGAGTGGCTGGCCGCTCGAGGTATCACCCGGGGCTGCAACCCTCCGGGGAACGACCGCTTCTGTCCCGACGACTACGTGACCCGAGGGCAGATGGCCGCCTTCCTGGTGCGGGCCCTGCGGTACACGGATTCCGGGCGGGGCGACTACTTCGTCGACGACAACGACAACATCTTCGAAGGCGACATCGACCGGCTCCGTGTCGCCGACGTGACCCGGGGGTGCAACCCTCCGAGGAATGACCGGTACTGTCCCGACGACTACGTGACCCGCGGGCAGATGGCCGCCTTTCTCGTCCGCGCCTTCGGATTCACCAACCCGCAGCGGATCGACTACTTCGTCGACGACAACCACAGCATCTTCCAGAGCGACATCAACCGGCTGCGGGTGGCCGGGGTCACCCGGGGGTGCAACCCTCCGAGGAACGACCGGTACTGTCCCGACGACTTCATCACTCGCGGCCAGATGGCGGCGTTCCTCCGGCGGGCGTTGGACTAGCCCTCTGGGTCGTAGAACGGCTCGATGTCGCGGACCGAGCCGTCACCTGTCAGCTCGAAGGCGGTGCCGTCGTCTCGTTGCACCCGGAATACCGAATCCGGGCGGGCGTCGCTGAGGTCGAATTCGTCGGGTTCGAGGCCGCAGTCGACGAAGTCGTACTGGCTGCGTTCCGCCCCATCGACGTCTTCCACGATCACTGCGGAGAAGTCGCAGCCGACGAACAGGACGGGCGCTTCGCCCTCCAGGGCGTGCTCGGCGATGACGAGGACATCGCCGTCGGTGCGGATCCGGGCCCATGTCTGGGTGTCGGAGCTCTCACCCGGTTCTCCCTGGGCGAGCGACACGATCGCACCCGACTCGTTGCCGAGCAGATCGAGGTCCTGATACACGTACGAGTTCTCGTAGGCGCCGTGGCGGATGCCGGCGCCCAGGTTGTAGTAGGCGGTGAATCCGTCGACGAGGTGGGTGCGGGAGTTGTTCTGCCACACGAAGATGCCGTGGGTTTCGTTGTTGTGGGCGATGTTGTTCTCGAAGGTCCACGTGGACTCGGCGTGCTCCGGCCAGCTGAAACCCGAGCGGTCGATCCCGAGCGTGCCTCGGATGCCCACCGCCACCGAGTCGCGGATCGTGAGGCCGGTGCCGTCGCCCAGCATGAATCCCGCCATCCGGAACTGGTTGCCGGCCCCGGAGAAGTCCACCGCGGCAGCGACGGCACGCTCCCACACCAGGTCGTTCGTGTCGTTGGTGGTGTCGTCGTCCTCGCTCGGGTCCCACCAGTACGGCTCGTTCAGGACGTCGTAGGCGATCGTGTCACGGAAGGTGATGCCGTGGGAGGCGTGGGGGACGAAGGCGTGGTTGCCGGCGTCCCGTATCACGACCCCCTCGATGACCGAACCCCGGGTGCCGTCGCCCGACATGTGGAGATGGAGGCCGTAGCGCCCGGTCTGGTCGGAGTCACCGAACGTCGGGGCGACGTAACGCAGAGCGGCGTAACGGATCGTCTGGGGGCGGTTGGAGCGGATGAACACGTGGGTGTACCCGTCCGGCGTTCCTTCGATCCGCACGTTGCGCGTGAGGTTCAACAGCTCGGTCGGGTAACCGAGCGCGTTCGGCTCCGGGGTGGCGGTGACGGGCTCGAAGCTCGAGTAGTCGCCAGGAGTGTTGGGTGCGGCCACCACCTCGTCCCCGTCCCAGGCGGGGTCGAATTCGTAGGCCCAAGAGGTCTTCTCTTGGCCTTCGATCAGCAGTTGCCCGTCGCCGATGACCCACAGTCCGACGTCGGTTTCGACCGGGTCCATGCCCCCGCCGACGAACCGCGACTCGTCGACGTCTTCGAAGATCAGGGCGTGCTCGATGTCACCGGATGCCGGCCGCATCACCAGCGTCCCCTCGACGATCACGTTGGCGGAAACGGTGACGGTCGTGTCGGTGTCGGGATCGAACACCCACGTCTCCCCCGGCGGGACGGTGAAGCCGTCGGGCAGGTGGACATCACCGGAGAGCACTCTGGACCGTGGTTCGGTGACACCGACCGGCTGGGTAGTCGACAAAGGCGCAGACGCCGGCGAGGGGCTGGGGGCGGCGTGGCACGCCACCAAGAGCAACGCCACACAGATCCCCCACGACCACCGCATCGGTCCTCTCCCCCCGTTGATGCTCACTCTCCCAGGGCTCGGTGGAGGAAGGCGGCCATCTGGCCCCGGGTCACGTAGTCGTCCGGGCAGAACCGGTCGTTCTTCGGCGGGTTGCACCCTCGGGTCACCCCCGCAGCGGCCAACAACTCGATATCCGACTCGAACACATGACCGTCGTCGTCACCGAACCGATCACCGGCATCGCTACCGGTCAGGTCCAGCGCCCGCACCAGGAATGCCGCCATCTGACCGCGAGTCACGTAATCGTTCGGGCAGAAACGGTCGTTCCTGGGCGGATTGCACCCACGGGTCACACCCGCCGTAGCCAGGCGATCGATGTCGCCTTCGAAGACTGTCCCGTTGTCGTCGACGAACTCGTTCCCGCCGCCGTCGTCGGTATAACCCAACGCACGCACCAGGAACGCCGCCATCTGACCACGAGTCACACGTTCGTCCGGGCAGAACCGATCGTTCTTCGGCGGGTTGCACCCACGGGTAACACCTGCCGTCGCCAGGCGATCGATGTCACCCTCGAAGACGCTTCCGTTGTCGTCGACGAACTTGTTCCCGCCGCCGTCGTCGGTGTAACTCAACGCACGCACCAGGAACGCCGCCATCTGACCACGAGTCACGTAGTCGTCCGGGCAGAACCGATCGTTCTTGGGCGGATTGCAGCCCTTGGTGATGCCGGAGCTCGCGAGCCATTCGATGTCGGCTTCGAACACATGGCCGTTGTCATCGATGAACGAGACGCCCGTCGATCCGCCCGGGTCCGCCGGCGACTCTGTCGGCGGTTTCGCCGGCGGCTGCTGGGAGCCACCCCCACCGCCTGGCTTACCCGGCTGAGCCGGCGGCTTACTGCCGCCGCCACCACCCGGCGGATTCGACCCACCACCGCCGCCACCAGGCGGGTTCGACCCTCCACCACCGCCGCCACCACCAGGCGGAGGAGTCACCGGGCCACCCTCCGGCGTCACAGTGACCGTGACGCTGGTCACAGCGAAGGACTTTGGACTGCCATCGTCGTCGACGCGGATCAAGAACCGGATGGTTCTCGGGGGCCCGTCAGCCACCCATGTGAACTGACCAGACGTCGAATCGATCGTCGCTCCATCCGGCTCTCCCACCAATGAGAACGTGAGACTCTGACCGAGATCCGGATCAGACGCTCCGACGGCAAAGGTGAGCACCTTCCCGACCTCAACAGTGACCGAGCCGACGAAGTCGATCTCCGGCTGACGGTTCGTTACCTCACCATCGGTCCATTCGACCAGCAGGCCATCATCAAGTACCTCGCAGTCGGATCGGCGATCGACCACCAGGTACCGAGTCTCGCCCCCCTGCTTGAACGCCTCCAGTCCGGAGATGTTGAGGAGGCGAGTATCGCCAGAGTCGAATGGGCCAGAAAGGTCGATCGTGGTCGGCTCAGCCGTGAGATCGTCCGGATCGACCTCGTAGATCACACGATCTCTCTGGGCTCCCAAAAGGAGGTTCCCCGTGTCCGGATCGATCGCAAGCCCTTCGAAAGTGTCGTTGGGGTTCTCCAATAGATGGTCGACGTCGAGCACGTCGATTTCGACGTTCTTGAAATCCGGTTGAGGAGTGATGCGGAAGACCACTGCTTTGTCGACCGGCTCGCCTTCAGGCACTGGGAGCGTCGCGACCCCGGCGGCATAAAGGACTCCCGAGGTCGTGTCGTACGCGGGATCCTCGACTTCGCCTACCGGGATACCTTGTTGGTCGAGTATCCCGGAAACATCGATCACGTCGACCTCATCGAGTTCCTCGGCTTCCTGAAGGCTCTTTTCGCCGAGACTCTCCAGATCGGAGTAGTCGAAGATCCAGATGACGTTCTCCTCGTCGTCGGAAACGAAGAGGAGCCCGTCGCCGAAGCCGATCCCCGACGGCTCGTCAGAGGGCAAACGTGCACCTCGAAGGGGACGAGAAGGGTCCTCCAATGACACTTCCCACAAGTTGAGATCCCCAGCGAAACACCCGGCCTCTTCGACCTCTGAATCGACAATCACCAGATTGTTGCCCACCTTGACGACCCCCACGGGTCGCCTGCCGGAGGCGTCCAGTCACCCGTCCAGAAGGCCCGAACCGGCTCGACAGGGATGTCCTCCGCTACAGCAGCGGGAACTCCTGTCAGCACGACGGTCAGCGACAACAGGCTGGCCAACAACGCTCCGAGTAGGCGTGTGCCGGAATTGGCTCGACGCATGGTCATCGATCTCCTCTCGCTGAAGCGGTCGGGTGAACCACTGCGACGTCGACTCGCATATTCGACAGCAAGCCGAGGCGGGCCGGACTGATGGGCTCCCCACGTGGAATTCCCAAGGCGGAACGCCGCGATGAGCCGGCGAAGGTCGCCGAGCGGTGGTCGCCCACGACGGAACGACTGATCATGTGAATGCCTCCCTGGCTCCCATTGCCGGACGATCCGGCGCCCCAAGTGCCCCGCAGAGTAACCGGTGGCGAACCGGGCACGTTTAGGTCGCTGGACCTACTTCAGACAGAGAGGGATCGCAGTGCCTGGATACGACCGGCGTCTACGGGTGCGGTCCCGTCGATGCGCTCGACCGCTACGCCCACTGCCCCCAACATCTCGGTCGTCAGCCGAACTATGTCCGACACGGCTTCGAGATAGGCGTTGCGGACCTCGGCGGCTTGCGCCGCGATCCGCGCCGGCCAACCGGAGCGGTCGAGCCTTTCCCGGCAGACCTCCAGCGGGACGTCGACGACGAAGACGAGGTCGGGCCGGGGCATCGATGCCACATATCGAGCCAGGTCCGCTTCTTCGTCGGGTCGCCAACCGTGCCCGAACACGGCGACGGCGCGCTGGGCGAAGCCCTCGTCGATGACGAGCACGTCGTCGTCGCCCAATGCTCCGGAGGCGACCTGGAACTTCGCCCCGAGCTCGAAGATCCACCTGAGAACCCGCTCTTGGTCGGAGTCGCGGTCGGCCCGGCGTCGCTGGGCTCCGACCACCGTCTCCACGTATTCGGGCCAGCGCGTGACGAAACCGGCGACGGCCCGGACTCGGTCTGGGGCCCGCGCGTAGATGGCCTTCCACATCCGGCTCTCGGCGCTGCGGGCCCGGCGGGCGAAGAAACGTGTCAGCCGGTCGCGGGAACTTCGACCGAGGCCGAGACGTGCCGCCTCGTCGAGGGACCGGAGTCGGCCACCCGACCCCGACGAATCGGTCAGAGCCCGGGCGAGGGTCGACTTCCCCGACCCGGGAACACCCAGGAACTCAACGTGTCGCAACGATCTCTTCCCAGATTCTTCTCTTCGCCTCCAGCAGCACCTCGGGGTACGGTTGGGTGGCGTCGATCACGTGGACGCCCGGGCCAGGCTCGATCGCCAGGACGGCATCGGCTTTCGAGCGGTGGTCGTCGATCGGAAGGTCGTCTTTGCGTTCCCGCAGCGTTGCGAGGTCGGCGGCGAGCACCAGGATCAGGTCGGGCC
Organism: Acidimicrobiia bacterium; assembly: GCA_017577575.1. GTDB lineage: Bacteria > Actinomycetota > Acidimicrobiia > Spongiisociales > ZC4RG35 > ZC4RG17. Next base: position 7,027 of record PKRG01000038.1, read on the forward strand.
GCGGGATGGCGGCGTATTGCCTGGCCTCCCACGGCTCCAGCGGGGAGCCGGACCCGCCCAGCCGCGGGCCGTCCATCGGCACCGGCATCGCCCAGAACTCGGGGAGCGGGAACCGTTCTGCGATCACGACCTCGCCTCTGTCCGCCGCCCGCAGTCCCTCGGCGACGAGCCGCTTCCGCTTGTTGGCGAGATAGACCCACTTCAGGGCGTCGGTCACGGCGGCCAGCCGCTCCAAGCCGTCGGCACTTCCCCGCTTCGCCTCCTCCATGTTGCGGAGCAGGCTGCCGGGCTTGTTCAACAGCTTGAACACGAACCCCGACTTCGGCTGCCCCAGGTAGAGATGACGCACAGACAGCTTCCAGCGGAGCCACTTCGCCAGGTCCGTCGTGAGCCTCGACTTCCCGGAGCCGTCCGCGCCGACCACGGCGATGAACGGCGCACGGGTGGTGAGGCGCTTGGGCGGAATCCCCAGGCCGAGACGGCGGCCAGGCCGGGAGGATCGAACCCGCAGGGCACCCTTCAGCATCCAGGCCACGACGGTGGGCCGGCGCTGGTAGCGGCGCAGTCGGCGCATCAGCGATCGCTTCGCCCGGCCGACGAATCTCCAGTCGAGGGCATCCGTGACGATCCGGCGATGGAAGTCCAGGACCTCCTCTTCCGACACGGGCAGGTCGAGACCCTCCATGGCCGACGAAAGGTCCTGTGGCTGCACACTGGACGCCAGCCAGCGAGCTTCGCGCCGGATGTTCGCGGGAGGGAATTCCGCCCGACCCAGCGCCGCATACAGGCGCTGGCGGAGGGTCGACTTGAAGGAGACACGCAGGTAGAAGACGATCGTCTCGCGCGCCGCGTCGGGGACTCGGACTCCGTGGAGCACCCGGGTGTCTTCGAGCAGCCACTCCTCGATCGGCAGATGGTGGTTCTTGACGAGCTGCTCGCCGAGCACCAGCCGATAGTGCACATCCAGCTGCGCGAGCGACCCGCTCGTGGGATCGAAGCCGAGGAAGCCGTCGCGTCCAGGGAAGGTCTTGGCGCGGGGAAGGGTCATCCTGGCGAAACCGAATTCCCTGACTACGGACTCGAAGAGGTCCCGGTCGCCGGGATCGACCAGCAGGTCGAGGTCTGTCTCTCCCCGCAGCGCGTCTTCGAGGTGCTCGTTGCTCTTCCAATGGGCGTAGCGCACTCCCCGCCGGTCCAACTCCGAGAGGAAGGCGACGACGCTGTCGAGGCGTACCGGGGTCATCGCAACCGCACCCGTTTGACCGGAGGGCCGGCTCGGAGGAGACGGTCGAGCGAAACGGGCTGGAGGCCCCGGCGCTCGATCTCGTCGACGAGCAGGCGTGTCAACGCTTCCTTGGTCACCAGCCCGCGGCTCTCGTCCTCCTGGCGCGAACCGGTGGCCGGCACGTCGTGCATCAAGACGATGGCGCCCGGCCGCAGGTTCTTGCGGGCGTTCCGCAACGGATCCTCGCCGGTGAGCCCTTTCCAGTCGTGGGTGTCGGCCGTCCAGGCGACCGACGTCATCTTCCCCACACGGGTGATCGGCACGCCTCGCCAGCCGTCGGCTCCGTAGGGCGGGCGGAACCAGCGGACCGGGACACCGGCGATGGCTTCCAGGTCCTTGCGAGCCGTGATCACCTCGTCGATCAGTTGCCGCCAACCCAGCTCCGGGAGCGGCCGGTGCGTCCTCGTGTGGAGGGCGATGGCGTGGCCCCGCCGACAGACCTCTCCGACGAGGTCGGGATGGCGCTCGGCCTGACGCGTGAGCATGAAGAACGTCGCTTCGATCCCGAACTCGTCGAGCACATCGAGCACGGCCGGGGTGACTTCGGGATGGGGTCCGTCGTCGTAGGTGAGATGCACGATCGGCTCCTCGGTGCGGACCTCGTAGATGGAGCCGAAGACGGCGTGGACCGGCCGATCCAACCGAAAGGACTTCGGGAGACGGGTCATCGAACCGGCCATGCGCCTCAGCCCCTCCGCCGTCTGAGGCTGCGACTCACCTGCAATGCCACGCGCCTGAGACCCTTCGAACCACGCACTCGGAGATAGGGCACGGCCAGGGGCCGTCCCCAGCTGCCGAGTGCGTTCCGCATCGCTTCACGGGCTGCCTTCACCGCCACCCCGTCGTGGCCGGCGTCGCTGGCCGCTCGCGCCAGGGAGTCCCACAGCACGAACCGCTGGCGCCGGGTCATCCCGCTCTGGTGCTTTTCGACCAGCTCGGCCGTTTCCTCGTGGGCTCGGGCCCTGACCTCCGAGCCGTGTGGGTAGCGGTAATAGAGGTAGGTGGCCTCGTCGACCGCGGCCAACGGAGTCGCCTTCGCGATGCGCACCAGCATGTCGGTGTCGGCTTTGCGATCGAACGACTCGTCCATCCCATCGAGCTCCTCGTACAGCGAGCGCTCGACGACCATCGTCGGCAGCAGCACGGGATGGGCGGTCATCACGACGAACGGGTCCACCCAGCCGCGGGGAAGCGG
>PKRG01000003.1 GCA_017577575.1 Acidimicrobiia bacterium
CGTGGGAGTTGGGGGCGTTGTCCCGGGTCGCCTCGATGAGGGCCGCTCTCTCGCCGGGTTCGAGGTAGGGGCCTTCGCCGTTGGACCCGGCGACGACGAACCCCTCGATCCCTTCCGAGGCGAGGAAACGAACGTTCTGGCCGTGAGCATCGAGGTCGAGTTCCCCCCGCTCGTCGAACGGGGTGAGGATGGCGGGCATGACGCGAGGTGGCGGAGTCATGCCGTAAAGAGTACGACTTGAATGCGTGGATCGAGACTCAGCGATACAACTCCGCTGTGTAGGGGTTGACCCCTCCCATCGTTGGAGGGTCGCCCCTCAGCATTTCCGGAAGAGCAGCGTCGGGCAAGAGTATTCCCGATAACTGGCGAAGTTGCCAGTTGCCTCCCATGTTGAAAGTGCCCGGTTCCCCAGGATAAAAGACCTCGGTCGTTCCGCCCTTCTTCCACCAAGTCCCCTGGAGCCAGGTGGCTTTATAACGGAGTATATGGCGCCATCCATTTCCGGACGGCCAGGTCGGCTCCCAAAATTGTGGGACGTAGGCGAATCGTGGAGACTGAGCAAGCGATTCGTCGAACAGCACCGCCGAGTACCCGCCATCGACGTAGTCCGTGAGGCATGCCACCATGTGCTGCCACGACCCCGGATGGTCGTCTGTTCCATCACCGTCCCAGTCGAAGTCCGGGTTGCTGTTGTCAAACGACGACTTGGCGCATGATGCCGGAGTCGCTCCAGACGGTGAGCTCAGGAGGTAATACCAGAGCGGCCGGTCGTCCAGGGAGTAGCCGAACACGGCTCGCTTGGGATTTGCCCCTTGCTGCAGTCGTGGTTTGAAGCCGCCCGGGATTGGCCCTGTAGCTACCCCTTCGGCGAGCCCGTTGGAGAAGCCTTGGAATGTGTTGAGCGTGTCGGGCGTGTGCCCGGCGTCGATCTGGGCACAAGTATCCAGGATCTCGTTGCCGGAAAGGCCATCCGGGTCCGGGACCACACGATGGTCGAGACCGACGGCGATATTGACCGCGATCACATCCTTTTTGGGGGATCCGGTGCAGTTCTTTGTCGTTCCGAGTTCGCTGTTGCCATAGTGAGGTGACTCGAGGCCGCCGAAGTTGCCTTGATCGCCGCCATCGCATGGCGGCTCGGCAAGCCCGGCCGAGTTATCCCGAAGACATACATGCTGCCCATCTCCAGCAGTCGCGAGGATTCCGAATGGCAGGATCCCTCCGCCGCCACGATTCGTGATGCGCACGATGGCGTCGGCACCGGTTGAGAGTTCATCAACGCCCAGGACCCGGCCGAACGTCGTCTTGACTGTCTGAGGAGGTAGGTTCACACGGACATATCCAGCCGGGTCGACTGAGACGCAGTCGATGATGCTCGTCGGCCACCCGCTGGGGGCGGCTACAGGCACGAAGTTGTGTCCACTCGAGTTGAGCGTGGCGCGCTCTGGATCCGTGCATGAGGCCCACTGCTCGACGGTGATGGATCCGGACGGAACGTTGCGCTCGGCGAAGTCGAGGATGTAGTCGCGAATGGTTGCGTTCGATCCAAGCATTTCTACAGCGCCCGCCATAGCGGCGACATCGGCTGCGGTCTGATCTCCGCGTCGTTCAGAGAAGCCCAATCCGAGGTCGATTGCGAAGGCTGCGATCCCGAGTACCAGGATCAGGGCGGCACTTGCGAGGATCGCGACGGCGCCTTTCTCGCTGTTGTGTTTCAGCATGAAGCGGTTCCACTCGACCAACTGGAGGCAGGCTGCTCGAGCCGGAACTCCACTCGTGAGGTGAGGGTGTCTGGGTACAGGGCTCCGACGAAGGGAAGGGATGAGAAGCCAGTTAGTGAGCCTGCCTCGACAGTCACCTCGACGCTGCCGGTGCTGCCGATCGTGCCTGCCCCTTCGTCCCACACGATCGTCACACCACCAGCGATGTCCATCGCGTCGCACACCGTCGAGGTCATGTCAGCTGTCGATGCCGTGTTGACGGTGGCGAGTCTCGCTGCCTCTCGAGCCCCGTATCGCACGTCCTGTTGCTGGGAGATGAACCAGCCGAAGTCGACGATTCCTATGACGAGCATCAAGAGCAGTGGCGCGACGAAAGCGAACTCAACAAGGGTCGCGCCGCGCTCGCGCGCGTTCGACCACATCAAAGATCCGGACCCATTCATTTCCCGTCCGAGTCTCCGAGCAGGGATCTTCGTTACAGCGGATTCGCCGAATGGGCCGATTGGCTCACGCCACGTCGGGCAATTTGACTGAGACACCTGTCCATCGGGGGAAGACTCTGTGTACGTGGTCCTCTATCAGCCATGAACAGCACCCGGTTCGTTGGACAGCGTTCGTGTCTGTTTCATGCTGCCACCTCGCCTTGGGTTGAGGTGAATGCTTCTCGTGGGGTCTTGTGGCCGTGGCGTTGGATGAGCCATTCGTTGTTGTAGGTCTCGGTCCAGGACGCGACAGCCTGGCGGAGGTCGTCGACGGTGTCGTGCAGTTCGGCCCAGAGGCATTGCTCTTTGAGGGTGCGGATGAACCGTTCGGCGCAGCCGTTGGTTTCTGGCTCACCAATGAAGGCGGCGTCGTCTCCGATACCGAGCCAGGCGATCGACCCCAAGAAGTGCTTCGAGCGGTATTGAGGGCCCCAGTCATGGCGGAGGCTTATGCCTCGAGCCACGTCGGGTCCGAGCCCGCCGAAGCGGTCGATGACGGCGTCGTAGACCGGCTGCAACGCGGCGATCCGGTCGCCTGTCTTGGCGACGTGGGTCCACGCTTCGGCTGACCAGTGATCGACGTTGGCGAACACCCACACCCATCCGTCGAGGCGGGTCCAGGCCATGGTGGCGTCGGTTCCCCACCGCAGGTTCGGGCCGTCGGGGATGATCGTCCCGTCGTGGGGATGTGGTCGACGCCGCCCCCTGGCTCGTTGGGGAGCCAACAGCCCATGGAGTCGCATCAGCCGCAACACCCGCTTCCCGCCGACTCCGATGCCGTGCTGGCGGCGGAGCCGGGCCCGCACTTTGCGGTATCCCTCCCCGGCGAACGGCGAGTCGGCGATCACCCGGCGGATCAGCTCTGTCAGCTGGTCGTCGGCAATGTCGGTGAGGGGGCCGGGTCGGCGACCCAGGGCGTCACCACGGAGACGACGGTGATACACCGTGGACCGGGACGCTCCCAGCACCTCACACACCCGAGCTAGCGGGAAGGGGCCTTCGGCGGCTATCTCGGCCGCCTCGGCGGCGGGATCTGAAGCCCCCTTTTTTCGGCCGCCCGCCGCAAGATCTCGTTCTCCATCGTCAACTCGCCGATCTTGCGTTCCGCCTCCGAGAGGCGCCGGTCCCCCTCGGCCCGGGGACGCTTCTGTTTCAGACCCTGCTTGCCCGACTCCAAAAAGTCGTCCCGCCACGCCGCAAGGCGATGCGCTTCCACCCCCACCTCCCGGGACACGTCCTCCAAAGACTCGCCCCGCAACAGCCGCAACACCACATCGATCTTGCGGTTCGCTGACCATCTCGGCTTCGACCGGAAATCGCCGGCCTCGTCGTTGGATACCGACATGAGCACCATGCTCGCTCCTCTCTATCGGCTGTCCAATCACTCCGGGTGCGGTGGACCCCGACTAAAGCTGCGTCGCGTCCCGTGAACGAGATCGCCTCTAGGCCGCACCTGCTGCTCGTGGGGATGATCGAGAACTTGGCAGGTTGCGTGAGCGCGCTTCGCCCGGACCGTCCATCGCATGTCAAGCAGATCGCACGACGTCTACCGCTCTCCCGAGCTGGCTGACCTTCTTCGCCGCCTGATACGCGGTGAGGCGGAGTCTGAGCTCCACAAGGTTCGCTTTGAGCGCGTGCAGCCTGTTGGCAGAGCAATAGACGATATAGAGAAGTCTCTAAGCGGAGGTGCCGATGCAGAATAGTATCTTGCGAACATGGCTTTACCGAAACGTGACATCCGATGGCGACTGGAGCGATCCCTGGTCCGCCGGCAATCGGTCGCCCTGGCATGGGCGTCGTTGCTACGCATGTCACAGACTTCCCGGGTCCGACGGCCTCCCGGGAAGAACGCGCCCGGGTGTAATTCCGGTCCTGGTGCCCCGCGCCAGGCTTGAGCTCGGTGAACACGGAGGTTTGGCATGACCATGGATCGAACCACAGCCGCTTCGCGAATTGACCATCTCGTCGTGATCCGCGAGTCCAGTCGACACAATCGGGAGCTGATGGAGGGAATGATCCTCACAACTCTGAGCAAGGTGCTCGATCTACCCGGAGCCCGGGAGCTCGTTCAGGCGGGACTCGACGTCTTCGACAACCCCAACGAGTACTCGGCAGTCTCCAAGCGCGTAGGTCGTAGCACGATCAGACTGATCGAGCGAGAAGGTGTCCTCTACTTCTATTCGATGGGGTCAGCAGCCGCTAAGGATCTCGCTGACGGCAACGCTTTCGCTCGCGAGCTGGTCGCGGTCATCCGACACTATCGACCCAGGACGGTTTGGGCCGACAGCCTCACCCGCCTGGTCCGGTCAACTCAGGCCATTGGGGAAATTCTCAGCGCACTCGCCGAGAACTGCGACCGAGTCTGCGCTGAACTTGACATTCGTCCCAATACCGCCGATGGCCAGATGTTCTTCACGATCCTCGGGCTGATGGCGGCCAACGAACGAGACAACATCGTGCGGCGCCACACGGCGGGACGCATCAATCAGTGGCGCCGAGGGAAATGGATTCCCACGGCATACCCACCTGGCTATCGCCTCGAAGATGGTCGTCTGGTCCTGGACGACGAGATGATCGAACCGGTCCGACACCTCCTGCGGCTGTTGGCCGATACGTCGTTGACAGCCGCCCAGGTGGTGCAGCGCGCTGCAGAGGTTGGCGTTACCACACGAATGCTGAAGGACCTCTATGGCGCCAAGGCCACGATTGCGAACGCAAGAAACCCATCGGGCGTTCTGAAGACCGTGATGCGTTGGCTCGAGGTCTATGAGAAGGGACGCTACGAGGTCTTGTGGCCGAACCCCTTCCCTGGCGTATCTGAGATCGCGGGGATCGAAGTCGAAGAACTGACCGATTCCTTTAGCGACGCCTCTTTCAGCGACGCCCGAGAACAGGACGAAACAGACGCTCGCTGGGCCCACGACCCTTCTCGCTACAAGTACGGGGTGCTGAGGCTTCCGTACACGGTCGAGCTTCCAGCAGGCGGTTGGGCTGACCAGGCGACGTTCGACGGGATTCGGAAACGCTCCCAAGCCTTCCTTCCAACTGGCGGCTCGGCCCATCGTCTCACCGCCCCGCTGTCTGGGCTCTTCAGGTTTGAAAGCGGCGAGAACGAGTTCGCCCTCCTCGCCCACAGGCGAGCCACTAGATACGTCCTCTTGAAGAGACCCAAGGACCCGAACCGTCGCCACCAGGGATGGGTTAGGGATTTCGGCTCAGACGGTGAGATGGTGGCCATCGTCGACCGATCTGAGCTCCACTCGTCGCTAGTCACCGAGATCGTCAACGCGATCGAACACGGACTTCCGGCGGAGTTGAACAGTTCCCGATTCGTCTCATATGGGGACCTACCGGAGATCAATCAGGTTGACGCGAACATCCGTGCGTTGCGCCAGAAGATCGAGGCCACGAGAGAGAATCTTCGTCGAGCCCGCCACTTCGCATATAGCGCACCGCTCGACGAGGCCGAGGTGTGGGCGAAGGATTGCGAGCGGTTCAGCAGCGAGCTTCGCCGACTGGAGAACGATCTCCAGGTTCTAGAGGAGGCGCGGGCAGAGCCGGTTCTCGAAGACGAGTTCGAAACCAACGCCCAGATGGTCGCGGCAGCCCTGGCGCCGCTTGCCAACACCGACAGGACGGGGCCTCTAGAGCTTCGAGCCGCCCTCAGCACGATCATCGCTGACGAACGAATGTCTGTCTCCCCCACCGCCGTTTCGTGGGAGCTTTCAATTGAGCTTCCCCATCCAGAGGGCGTAGTCAGACTGGGGCCAATCCACGGTGCCGTCCAGAACCTCTTGGAGAGCACGCGTCGTCGTAACGGCACCTCACCCAAGGCTCAGCGCCGGGAACGGGCCCGTCGTCGCGCCGAATTGGTTGCTGCGGGCTTGCCCGAGGATGCCGCGTCCGTTGTGGCCGCCTGTCCTCACCCCGACCTTTGGCAGATCATCAAAGCCCACCTAGCCGAAGACCCCTACCCGGAATCGGTCGACCGGTCCTGGGCAGCCCACGTCGTCTCCGTTTACGTGAACCCGGAATTTCGCTGGGAACCCGGCAAGTGGCAGATCACCTATCCCATCCGCCAACGAATCCTCGACGCCATAGTGAGTCATGGCGGGAAGGTGCTGCAGAGCGTCTTGGAGAAGGAAGGTTTTCGTGCCGAGCAAGTTCGATATCTCCGGCGCCAAACCAAGAGCCCCACCGGAAGCCCAATTCTCGCTACAGAGGGTCGAGGTGCGCAGAGGACAATCTCGCTCCTTCCCTGCCCTCACTGCGGCGGGCACGCATCAGTCTCCTGTCTCACGCCGGAAACTCAGCCGGGCGTCCTCTGCCCCGATTGCCGACGCACACCAGCTGCGAACTCGCCGATCTTCCCGGAGTGGTACCTGCCGGCTCGCAGGGCGGACGCAGCTGCCTGACCTAGCCGCAGGAACGACGGCGACAGCGTTGACCCCCGGATCTACGCGCTGGCACGTTCGCCATAGCCAGGAGTGAACGTGACGACTTCCGCAGATTCAGGAGATCATCCCGCCTGGTCGACCAAGCAACAGGCGTCCCCTGTTGCCGTTGTTAGATTTGTTAGTCCACGCCCCGGGTCCCCAGCTAACCATGGGCGGCCTCGGGTACCTGGCCGGGCCGGGCGTCCGGAACGGCCCAACTGACGCTGGCGCAACCTCGCCTAGTTCTACAGCCCCCCGATGAGGGAGGCGAGCAGGAAGATCTTCCTGAGCACACCCCGCCCGCCATTTGAGAGCCTGACGGAGATCTAACCCACCTGATGAAACACGCGCCGCCATGTCACGGGCGAGTTGGATGCCGGACTGCCGAAAGAAGGCGCAGCCGCAGGGCGGCTCGACCAGAGGGGACAGCGCTTCTCAGGGCCCCAAAGCCCCGATCGGAATCACGGCAACCCCGTCTTTCCTCGTGAACCCCACCCCAGACGCAACAATCACCGCAAGCCGGGACGGCTCACCGGCCCGTTTAGTGTCAACACGCTCAGATGCGAACCTGAGCAGGTTCCTGGCCGCCACCTCGATGCCCTCCTCGGTCCCCAGCTCCACCTCGAATGCCGCCCATTCGCCGGACCTGGTGGTGACCACCGCATCCACCTCCAGACCCGTCTCGTCCCGGTAATGCAAAACCTCACCTTCGGAGTGCTGTGCGTACACCCGCAGATCTCGCACGACCAGCGACTCGAACAGCAACCCAAGCATCTCGACGTCCCGCCGGAGGGCGGCAACACTCGCCTCCAACGCCGCCACAGCAACCGACGGGTCGACGAAATGACGCTTCGCTTTTCCCCGGACCCGGGTCCGTGAACGTAGACGGGGGGTCCAGGCCGGCTGGTCCTCGACCAGCATCAGCCGCTCCAGCGCGGCGAGATACTCGATCACCGTGGAACGGTGAGGGCCGTTCCCACCCCCACTGTGCTTGTCCGGCGGCAGTCCGGCGTCCCTGGTGATGACCGTCGTGGCAGCCTGGGTCGCCACGTTTCGCGCCAGAGACTGGATTACACGCCTTACCCGCGCCGGATCGCGACGCGCATTGTCCACCTCGTGGATATCGGTGTTGCAGACCTCCCGGACGTAGTCGGCCACCCACCGACTCGCCTCCTCCGGGGAGGCGTCTAGCAGCGCCGGCCAGCCGCCCTTGACGATCCGCGACGAAACGTCGGCAACGCTGACTTCTGTGGTGACCGTAGGCGGGGGCGCACCGGCAAGCACGTCTCTCAAGGACACCTCCCCAGTCGAATCGCCCGATTCGAACAGGGACATGGTCCGCATCCGCAGCCGCGAGATCCTGCCCGCGCCGCTGTGTCGGGTTATGTCGCCGGGCGGTCTAGCTGAGGCGGTGAGGATGAACTGGCCCGGTGCGCCCGAAATGTCGACCGCCCGGCGAACATGGTTCCAGATCGCGGGCGCCGTCTGCCATTCGTCGATCAGGCGGGGACGTTCCTGGGGCTCCCCCAGGATCAGGGAAGGATCCAGCTCCGCGAGCTGTCGCAGCTGAGGCTCCAAGTCGAGGTATACAAAGGAGACAGCCTGCTGCTTCCCCGTCGAGGTCTTTCCACAAGCCTTCGGGCCCTCGATGAGGACGCCGCCGGAGTACTGCAGCCGGTGGCGTAACTCGGCATCAACGACACGGGGGAGATAGCTCAAATGTCACCCCGCATTCGACACTTACGTTCCGTGTCTGCGGCCAAGCCCATGCCCGACACTCTGCGTTGATAGTAGCCGACATGTTGCGCTAGTCCTAGCCGACGAACCGTGAGCCATCGATCCGAATCTAGGGCATAACTGGCAGACATACTGCGACTTAGTGATCCGACATTTGCGGGCCCGTTGGCATGGTCGCTCCATTCGCCGTCATCGGCGGCCCTTTGAGGATCACGGCAGGATTCTCGCCAGACACCCCACATCAATGGATCTCATGTCGCCGCGTCAGGCGAAGGCATCAGTTGCATCGAGGCTTCGAAAAGCGTCACCTAACGCGTTGGCAGCGAGCGCGTCATCCTCTCGGAAGAACTTCGCGTAACGCTGATAGAGCACGCCCACATGTGCGTGGCCCAGGAAGCGGCTGATGGTGGCGGGCGGGACGTGCTTGCGGATCATGATGGAGGCGGCGAAGTCACGCAGGTCGTGGATCGTGTACCCCTCAACTCCGACCTCCGCGCATGCCTTGTTCCATGCCCTGGTGCGCAGGTGGTCGGGGTCTAACTGTCCGCCCCTGGGCCCCGTGAAGAGCCAATCGTCGTCCCGCTTGCCTCTGGCTCTACGGTTGAGGATTTCGGCCACTTGCGGCGGAACTTCGAGTACGCGGATGCTGGCGTTGGTCTTGGCCGGACCCAGCTCGCCGTATTCGCCGGTGTTGCTGTTGCGTTTGGTGGCCCTCGACCGGGAGTGGCGTATCGACAGGTGGGTGCCGTTCCAATCCTTGACTCGTAGGGCGGCCAGCTCACCTTGGCGGATGCCTGTGAAAGCGAGCACCACGAACGCTTCCTTCGACCACTCCGGAGCCGCTTTGACGATCCGGGCGAACTCCGACGGTGGCAGCACTTCGTCGGGGTCCACCCGACCGTCTTCTCCTGATACCCGGGGACGTTCGACCTTGGAGGCGGCGACGACGTTTCGGTCGACGTATTCGGCTTTCATGGCCTGGTCGAAGGCGAGCTTCAGCTGCGACTTGACCCCCGAAACCGTGTGGTAGGAGAGGCCCCGGTCGAGAAGCTGGTCCCACAAGACCTCCACTTCGGCGATCGTCACCGACCGGATCGGCTTCCGCCACAGCGGCGCGGTGTGCTTGATGAGCGCCTCGTTCTTGTCCCGTGTGGCAGGGGCGCGGTGCTTGAGCGTCGGTTTCCACAGATGTTCGATGACCCATCCGACGGTCACCTCGGGAGGCGGGGCGATCTCCGGCCCTGACGTCCGCAGCCTCACGTAGGCCTGGAACCGCTCTGCCTCTGCCCTCTTGTCGAAGGTGCGGGAGCGGTGACGGCGGCCCGGGTCGTACCAGTGGACCCGCCACCTTCTCTTCCCCGATCGGAGGGTGACCGGCTCAATCCAGCCCGATGCCGGCACGGAGCAACTCCTCGCCCAGATTCAAGGGCTCGACCACCTGGGCGGCCAGGTAGTCGGCTATGTCGCGTCGCATGAAACGGATCTGCCGCCCGACCCGGAGGTGGCGGATCTCCCGGCGATCCACGAGGCGGCGGACGCCGGTCTTGGAGATCCTCAGCCACTCGGCCACTTCATCGATGGTGAGTAGTTGGTCTGTGGTGCTCATGACCTCGACGGTCCGAGCACCAGGTGGCGTCGCAGCCGCAGTGGCCACCGCATGCCCATCCTGGGCGCGCCAGATCTCGCCAGGACGCGCCGGAGCCGGCACAAGGCCAGCACAAGGGAGTGTGTGGTGACTGAGCGGGAACCCTTGCGGGGAGAGCGATTCCCCTACGACGACCTGTTCTGCGTCAAGGAAGCGCTCTACCCCTGAGCTAAGGGCCCGTTCGAATGGAGGCGACGCCCGGAATTGAACCGGGGTAACAGGTTTTGCAGACCCGTGCCTAACCACTCGGCCACGTCGCCGGCGCTCGCCGTTCACCGACGAACAGCAGCCCCCACCGCCCATGGCGGCGGGGATCTGGAGCGGAAGACGGGATTCGAACCCGCGACCTCAACCTTGGCAAGGTTGCGCTCTAGCCAACTGAGCTACTTCCGCGAGGAGCCATCAGTCTAATCGGCGCGACGGTCGATCAAAACACCTCAGCGGCCGCTCGACCCGAACCCACCTGCCCCCCGGGCAGTGTCGTCGAGCTGGTCGGTCTCGACCCACGTGACGTCGGGTACCGGGACGACGACGAGCTGGGCGATGCGGTCGCCCGGCTCGAAAGTCACCGGCTCATGGCCGTGGTTGACGAGCAGGACCTCGATCTCCCCTCGGTAGCCCGAATCGATCAGGCCCGGCGCGTTGACGACTCCGACTCCGTGTCGGCGCGCATGTCCGCTGCGCGGCAGTACCCATCCGGCGTATCCGGGCGGGATCGCCACGGCGATCCCGGTCGGCACCGCCGCCCTCTCCCCCGGCTGGAGATGCACTCGCACGGCGCTGGCGAGATCCCAGCCCGCGTCGCCCGGATGCGCCTGGGAAGGCACCGGTGCTTCAGGATGGAGGCGGCGAAAACTAATCTGCATGCCAGAAATCGACGTGGGGCTTCGACGGGCGGTCAGCACCACGGAGAAGACGTGATCAACTCTACAACTCGCCGACGGGGGCGTCATGCCGCGGTTCGCCCGCGCCCGGTCGCCGCTCCCCCGCCACCTCGCCCCACGCCCCGGCGGGATTCCGGTGACGAAGTTCGTCTTCCCGGCATGGAGGTCCTCGGCTTCTTCGACCGACCCTACGTGGTGCACGTCTCCACTCCTCCTCGCCGTGTCGCCCGCCCGGTCGTGGTGGCCGAAGCCCCCAGAGCGCCCGCCCTCGACGCCACCTCCCGCGTCGCCGAGCTGTGGGAGACGACCCAGATCGAAGAGAGCGCTCTCGACTGGTGGAAACCCCATGTGATCTCCCGTCGTCGGCTCGGTGGCAGCAGGATTCGCCTATCGGCCGTCATTGGGATCGCCGTCGTGCTGGTGACGGCCGTGGCCGGGCTGCGGGCGTCGCTGCTCGGGCACGCCGAGCGCGTCGAGTTGACGCGGGCGACGATCGTCTCGGAGGCGGCCGCCATCGACTCACTGATCCCCGAGCTTTCCGCGGTCGTACAGGCCCTAGACGACCCCTCGGTACCCGACCTGGCGACGAGCACCGAGGTCGTGTTGTCGGCGGAGTCGGCGGCACGCGCCCTGTTCTCGGCTGCCGGGGCGTTGGGCGAGGACGATGCCCGCATCCGTGCCACAGCCGTCTCCGGCGCCAGCGGCGTCCTCGAAGTGACCTCGACGGTGAGTCGCCTCCTGGCGTACCGGCTGGCCGTGGAAGGGCTGCTGCAGCCGCCGGCGCTGCCCGATTCTCCTGGCAGCCAGGACCTGGCCCAGGTGACGGAGATCGTCACGGGGTGGAGAGTGGACGTCGAGGTGGGGCTGGAAGAGATCACGTCGTCGGTGCTGCCGGCTCATCGCTCCCAGCTCGAGGAGTGGGCGGCGAGCCTCGACGCCTGGCAGGTGGCGTACCTGGACGCGGTGCGCCAGGACGACACCGCCTCGGTGGCCGCAGCCCGGTCCGACCTGGACGCCCAGCTCGAGTCGCTCCGGGCGACGATGCGCGCGGAGTTGGGCACGGTGGGCGGCGAGCTCCTGTCGCAGCTCGCCGATGCCTCGGAGGCGATCGAAGCCCTACTCGGAGACTGATTCCAGGGCGGTGAGCTCCCGCTCGAAGTCCTCGGCGCCCTGGAACTCCTTGTACACGGAGGCGAAGCGCAGGTAGGCGACTTCGTCGATCTCCCTGAGCCTCTCCAGCACGGCGCGGCCGATGTCCTCGGATTCGACCGTGCCGCCCTTGGCCGTCATCTCGAGCTCGATGTCCCGCACCAGGGAGGAGACCTGGGTGGCGGAGGCGGGCCGGTCGGCGAGCGCGGCCCCCACGCCAGCGGTGAGCTTGGCGGGATCGAACGGCTCGATGCGGCCCGATCGCTTCCGCACCATGAGCTGGCGCTCACAGCGCTCGTAGGTGGTGAACCGGACCCCGCATGACTCGCACACCCGGCGCCGGCGGATGGCGGCCCCGTCGTCAGCCGGGCGGCTGTCGATGACCCGGGTCTCGTCTGCCTGGCACTCTGGGCAACGCATTTGTGCAGTCAGCCTAACGCCGGAAGCGCGATTCGGCGTAGGCGCAAGGGCTCATCCTGCCGGCTCCACCCCGAAGACGATGAGCAACGCCTCGGGGTCGAATCGGAGTGAATAGCGGTTGCCCAGGTATTCGAGTGAGCCGTCGAGGTCGTCGAGTACCGGGGCGTCCACGTCCAGACCGAGGGCGGAGACCAGCTCGCGGCGCCCCTCAGGGGGAAGGCGGGGCTCGACCACGCCCACCGTGATCCCCAGGGCGGTGAGCACTTCCCGATCGTCGGCGACGGTCCCCGACGGGTCCCCGAGGAAGCTCACGCTGCGCACGCGCCCGTCCGACGTCTCCCCCTGGATACGCACGAACAGCCCGGCAGCGAACGAGAAGCGTCCGTCGCCGACCTGGAGATCGGTCGACATGAGAGTGGAGCTCAGGGGCCGAGCCAACGCATCCCACCGTTCCGCCAGCTGCTCGGGGGTCATGTCCCACACCGACGCCGCGAGGTCCACGGACGTCGACGTGGGCTCGGTGGTGACCGTGGTCGGCGGCTCGGTGGTCGGCGGCTCGGTGGTCGTCGGAGAGGGCTCGGTGGTCGTGGTGGTTGGCTGAGTCGTGGGCGGTGGAGCCGTCGACACCACCGGCGGCTGGGGCGCGGGGGTCGTGTCCGCGGTCGGCTCGGGTGCCGTGACCGTCACCCCGGCGACCTCCGGTGTCTGGGCGGTCGTGTCCATCCCGGCTCGAGCGTCCCCGTCGAATGCCAGCGAGAGGCCGACCGCCAAGGCCGTGACCAAAAGGAGCGCACCCAGCCCGAAGACCATGGAGCGCAGGGATGGCGCGGCACGTCGCACGTACGACAGGGAGCGCCGCTTTCGTCCGGCCGCCTCGACCCTCTGGGCGATCGGGTTGGGCCGCTCGGCAGGAGCCTGGAGAGCCGGGCTCGCCGGCCCGAAGACGGGCTGGTCGTCCAGGCCGGTGGCGAAACGCCGCCGGAGGGAGATCTCCTCACCGAGACCGTCGTCGACGTTGGGCTCGAATATGAAGCTCTCGGTGCCGTACCGGAGCTCGTAGGTGCCGCGGCTCTTGGCGGCTACCTCCAAGGAGAGAATGGGCCATTCGAGGATCTCCTGGTTCGGCTCGAGAGCGAGGCGGATGGAATCCGCGTCGAGGTGCAACTCGGCGGACATTCGCTCGCCGTCGATGACGGCATCGCCGCGATACTTCGTCGGCAGCAACACTCCCCAGCCCTCGCCCAATCCTTGCCCTAGGGTGCGGGCATTATCGCGCGGATTCCCGGATCGGGAACCGGGCCGGGCGCCCTAACTGGCGGGCAGGAGTATGCGTTGCCCCGGATAGATGGTGGCATCCTCGAGTTGGTTCAACTCGAAGATCGCGTCGACGACTCGCCGCACGTCGGCCCCATCCGGGGCCACCGATTTCGCCAGGTCCCACAGCGAGTCGCCGGGCTCGACCACATGAGTGACCGGAGGCGGCTGCACCACCTCGGCATCGGCCGAGGTGAGAAGGAAGAAGACCGCGATGACCGCACCCGCCAGGACGAGCATCCTGAGAGCGAGTGATCCGATGAGATCGGACGGGTTGCGTGTCATCGGCCTTCTCTCCTTCTCCCTCGATTCCCGGACTCGGGCTCGGTCGTTGGCCCACCGAGACCTTCCTCCCCAGGAGCCCGCCCCGGATGGAACAGGCGTTCGATACCATACCGAACAGGCGTTCGCCCTGTCAAGTCGAACATATGTTTGAAGCGCGAAATCCCGGCCGCTACAGTGGGAACGTCCGTTCGATCGTCGAGCGGGCGCCGGCCGAGCCGAGGAGGAGACGGTGCCAGAGCTGAGTGAGCGTCAGAAGCAGGTCCTGGAATACATCCGGGCAGTCGTCGCCGAACGGGGCTATCCCCCCTCGGTCCGGGAGATAGGCGAGGCGCTGGGCCTGTCGTCACCGTCCACGGTCCACAGCCACATATCCGCCCTGGTGAAGGCCGGGAAGATCCGCCGCGACCCCTCGAAACCCCGGGCGATCGAAGTCCTCGACAGCGCGCCGGCTCCCGCCCGGAGTTTCGACGACGACCTCCGCGAGGTTCCCCTCGTCGGCCGGATCGCCGCCGGTAGCCCCGTCCTCGCCACCGAAGACATCGAAGAGGTCTTCGCCCTGCCGACCTCCCTGGTCGGCACCGGCCCGGTCTTCATGCTGCGGGTCAAAGGCGACTCCATGATCGAGGCCGGGATCCTCGATGGGGACCTCGTCGTGGTGCGGCGTCAGCCCGACGCCGACGACGGCGACATCGTGGCGGCGATGATCGAAGGCGAGGAGGCGACGGTGAAGCGCCTCTACCGCAGGGACGGCAAGGTGGTGCTGCGGGCGGAGAACCCCGAGTACCCGGACATGGTGTTCGACCGCGACGTCGCCATCCTCGGCAAGGTCGTGAGCGTGTTCAGGAGGCTGCGCTGATCTGGGGCCACTCGCCCCAGAAGACTGCCACCGCCGGCCCGACCAGGAAGGCGTCTCCCTGGTCGAAGAAGACCTGACCGACTCCCCCCGGCACGACCACCGTCACCGGCTCCGTTCTCTGGCCGACGGCGACGGCGGTGGCAGCCACCATGCCACTCCCGCAGGCGAGGGTCTCGCCCACGCCCCTCTCCCAAACCCGCATCCGGATGCGACGCTCGTTCTCCACTGCGACGAACTCGACGTTCGTGCCTTCCGGGAAGGCGGGATCGGAAGCCACCAGAGGCCCCTCCTCCTCCACCGCGACTCGACTCGGGTCGTCGACGAGCGTCACCGCATGGGGGTTGCCGACGCTCGCTTCGTGGAACACACGATCGCCGATGCGCAACATCCCGCCGATGGTCACCTTCCCGACCTCGACGGTGATGGTGTCGCCGTCGACGAGCGCCCTCCGCTCCCCCACCGGCGTGACGATGGAGAACCACTCCTTTTCCTTCTCCCAGCCCCGCATGACGGCGTAGAGAGCGACGCAGCGCAGGCCGTTGCCGCACATCTGCGCGGCGGAACCGTCGGCGTTCCAGTAGCGCATCGTGGGGAAGTCGTCGACGACGAGCAGGCCGTCGGCGCCTATCCCCCGCCGCCGGTCGCACAGGCGCTGGACCAGGTCGGGGTCGGGATCGATGCCCTCCGTGACGACGAAGTCGTTGCCGAGGGCCTCCATCTTCGTGAACTTCATAGGCGGGCCTTTCTGATGACGGTCTCGACGGCGGATTCGTCGTCTCCGTCCAACCATTCGAGTCGGGGATCGCGTCTGAAGAACGTGCGCTGACGCTTCACCAGCCGGAGAGTCGCCCTCGCCGCTTCCTCGAAGCCGGTGTCGGCGTCGATCTCCCCCCGCACCACCGGCAGGAGTTGACGGTATCCGACCGCCTGGCTGGCCGTCGGGCCGAGCCGGGCAGCGAGGCGCTCCACCTCTGCCAGGAACCCGGCGCAGCGCATCTCGGCCAGGCGGGCGACGACTCTCTGCTCGATGTCCCCGACGTCGACCCCGAAGCCCACGAAAGGAAGCTCGGGCCGATACTCGAGGAATCGACGCCGTTCCTCGGTGACGGCCAGCGCCGACGGGGTAACGCCCCCGACGCGCAGCGCCTCGACCGCCCTCCGCACTCGCCGTGGATTGGAGAAATCGACGTAGCGGTGGGCTTCGGGGTCGGCTGCCTTCAGCTCTTCGATGAGGGCGTCGATCGGGTCGCGCTCCACCGCGGCGCGGACTTCCGGGTCGTAGGGGCGGAAGACCATCGGGTCGACCACCGAGCGGAAATGGAGACCGGAGCCCCCAACGATGAGCACGACCCGAGCGTCTGTCCCTTCGATCGCGGCGCGGGCGATACGGCGAAAGCGGGCGACCGTGAACGGCTCTTCGGGCTCGGCGATATCGATCATGTGATGCCTCACCCGCTCCCGCTCTTCGGGCGTCGGCTTGGCGGTGCCGATGTCCATGCCCCGGTACACCTGCATCGAGTCGACTGAAAGGATCTCGGCGCCCACTCGCTCGGCGATGGCCATGGCAAGACGCGACTTGCCGGCTGCGGTGGGACCGACGAGCGCGACGAGCCGGGTCAGACTGGTCTCCCCACGAGATGATGCTGGTACGCCTCGGTGAGCTCGACGTCGAGGAACGTCCCCGGGGCGTACTCGCCGGGTACGTGGACGACCTTGCCGCCGCGGGTGCGGGTGGTGGCCACGGACGGGTCCTTCTTCGAGGGGCCTTCGCTGAGCACCTCGACGGTCCGTCCCACCCACTCGGCGTTTCGTTCGGCGGAGATGCGGTTCTGGGTCTCGACCAGACGCTGGAACCGCTCCTGGACGACTTCGGGATCGACGAACTGGTCGGTCATCTCCGCCGCCGCGGTCCCGGGCCGGGGAGAGAAGATGAACATGAAGGCCGAGTCGAAGCGTGCCTCTTCGATCACCTCCATCGTCATCTCGAAGTCTTCGTCGGTCTCGCCCGGGAACCCGACGATCACGTCCGTGGTGACCGTCAGGTCGGGGATGATCTCCCTGGCCATCGCCAGGCGGTCCATGAACCGCTGCCGGTTGTACCCGCGGTGCATGCGGGCGAGGATCCGGTCGGAGCCGCTCTGGAGGGGCAGATGGAGTTGCTCGCACACCGCCTCGGTCTCCGCCATGGCGAGAGCGACTTCGCGGCGGAAGTCGGCGGGATGCGGGCTGGTGAACCGGACACGGCGAATCCCTTCCACCGCCCCGACCTGGCGCAGCAGGTCGGCGAAGATCGGCCGCCGCCGTCCGCCGATGGCGAGATCACGCCCGTAGGTGTCGACGTTCTGTCCGAGCAGGGTGACCTCGACCACCCCTTCGGCGGCCAGCCGCTCCACTTCCGAGATCACGTCGCCGGGCCGGCGCGACACCTCCGGGCCCCGCACCGACGGGACGATGCAGAAGGTGCAGGTGTTGTTGCAGCCGATCTGGATGGTCACCCACGCCGAATGGGGCTGCTCCCGCCGCACCGGCAACACCGAGGGCATCGCCTCGAGCTCGTCGACGACTTCGGTGATCCCTCCCCATTCCTCGGCATGGTCCATGAGGTCGAGGACCCGGTCCAGGTTGTGGGTTCCCATCACGACATCGACCCAAGGGGCACGTTCCCGGACCAGCTCCCGATCCTTCTGAGCGGCGCAGCCACCCACCACGAGCAACGCTTCGGGCCGGGCGTCCTTGAGCTTCTTGAGGTGCCCGAGGGTCCCGTAGAGCCGGTTGTCGGCGTTCTCGCGGATCGTGCACGTGTTGATGAAGATGACGTCCGCGTCTTCGAGGGAGTCCGTGCGGACCATCCCGTCGAGCTCGAACAGCCCGGCGATCCGCTCCGAGTCGTGCTCGTTCATCTGGCACCCGAACGTGCGGATCAGGTAGCGCTTGCCCGAGCGCGTCGGCTTGCGACGCGGTGGGTAGCGCCTCGTCGGCGTCGGAACGGCGGTCACGGTCATGGTTCAGCGAGCGAAATCGGTGGCGCGGAATTCGCGGATCACCGTCACCTGGATCGTGCCCGGGTACGAGAGATCCTCTTCCAGTTTACGGGCGATCCGGCGTGCCAGATCATTCGCCTCCAGATCCGTCACCTCGCCGGGATCGACCATGACCCGGACCTCGCGTCCTGCCTGGAGGGCGAACACCCGCTCGACTCCCTCGAACTCTCGGGCGAGGCTCTCCAGACGCTCGAGCCGGCGGACGTAGGACTCCAGCGTCTCCCGCCGCGCCCCGGGACGCGCCGCCGATATGGCGTCGGCGGCCTGGACCAGGACCGCGAGGATCGTCCGCGGCTCGACCTCGTTGTGGTGGGCCTCGATGCCGTGGACCACCGCCGGGTCCTCCCCGAACCGCCGGGCGATCTCGGCGCCGATGAGAGCGTGTGATCCCTCGACCTCGTGGGTCACGGCCTTGCCGATGTCGTGGAGCAGGGCCGCACGACGGACGGGGGCGGGGTCGACACCGAGCTCGGTGGCGAGCATCGAAGCAAGGTGGGCGGACTCCACCAGGTGATTGAGCACGTTCTGGCCGTAGGAGGTCCGGAACTTGAGCCGCCCGAGGAGTGTCACCAACTCCGGGTGCATCCGGGTGAGACCGACCTCGAGGAGCGCCCATTCGCCGGCGTCGCGCACGCTCTGTTCGACCTCGGCCCGGGCCTTCTCGTACGCCTCCTCGATGGACGCGGGGTGGATGCGCCCGTCGGCGATCAGCTTCTCCAGGGTGATCCTCGCCACCTCCCGCCGCACCGGGTCGAAGGAGCTCACGGAGACGGCCTCGGGGGTGTCGTCGACGATCAGGTTGACGCCGGTGATCTGCTCCAGGTGGCGGATGTTGCGGCCTTCCCGGCCGATGATCCGGCCCTTCATGTCGTCACTGGGCAGAGACACCGTCGAGACGGTGGTCTCGGTGACCACCTCCGCCGCCAACCGTTGGATGGCGGTCGCCAGGATGCGGCGAGCCCGCTTGTCGGCTTCCTCCCGGGCCTTGATCTCCAGGTCGCGCACCAGGATCATCGCCTCGCGACGGGCCTCTTCCTCCACTTGGGCCAACAGCTCTTCTTTGGCCGCCCGGGAGTCGAGCCCGGCAAGACGCTCCAGGTCGGCCCGGGCCGACTCGCGCATCTTCTCGGCGGCGGCCCGCGCCTCGGCCAGCTCCTCTTCGCGTTGGAGCAGCATCCGCTCCCGGTTGGCGAGGTTGGCGGCGCGCTGTTCGAGGGTGGCCTCGCGCTGGTTGAGCCGGCTCTCGAGCGCCCCGACTTCGAGGCGTCGTTGCTCCAGGTTGGCGCTCTCCCGCTCCCGGTAGGCCTCGGCCCTGGCTCTGCCCTCCTCCTCGGCGCGGGCCAGGATGCGCTGGGCCTCCAGCCGCGCCTGGCCGATGGTCTCCTCCGCGACCTCCTTCTCGCGCTGGCGACGCTTGGATGCGACGAAGTTGGCGAGGGCGTAGCCGACCACGGCGGCCGCGACGGCCACCACTGCCGTCAGTATCACCACCTGCCCTTCAGTCATGGTCGACTCCTCTCACACCGTCTCGGTGCCGACGAGGGTCGCCAGAAACGTATGCCGAGCCCTCGCGGACCCGGCACACGTCACGACTGTCGCCTCGTCTGTCGATCACGCAGATGGTGATCTCCCCACACGATCAGTACCGAACAACGGCTCGGCGGCAGGGCCGCCTCAGCAGTTCAGCCTGTATCGGAGGTCAATCCTGACACCTGGAGACGGCCTTTCTTGCGCTTTCAATCGTTTCGCGTACTGGGAAACCCAGCCTAGCCCGAGAGGGTCTCCTAGGGAATGATCGGGAGGGGGGTCAGTCCTCGAGCGCCCCGGGAGCTTCTTCGGCCTCCGTCTCCGGCTCCTCCGAGGAGGAGAGCCCCACCGCTTCGTAGACCTTGGCCTGGAGCTGCATCGCCAGTTCGGGGTTCTCCCGCAGGAAGCGCTTGGCGTTCTCCCGGCCCTGCCCGAGTTGTTCGTCCTCGTAGGTGTACCAGGCGCCGCTCTTCTTCACCACGCCCGCCTCCACCGCGACGTCGAGCAGGCTTCCCTCCCGAGAGATGCCCTCCCCGAACATCAGGTCGAACTCGGCCTGGCGGAAAGGCGGGGCCATCTTGTTCTTCACCACCTTGACCCGCACCCGGTTGCCCACCTGTTCGGCGCCGTCCTTGATGGACTCGATGCGACGGACGTCGAGCCTGACGCTCGAGTAGAACTTGAGGGCCCGCCCACCGGGAGTGGTCTCGGGAGAGCCGAACATCACACCGATCTTCTCCCGCAACTGGTTGATGAAGATGGCGGTGGTCCGGGACTTGTTGAGAGTGCCCGCCAGCTTCCGCAGCGCCTGCGACATCAGCCGGGCCTGGAGGCCGACATGGGAGTCCCCCATCTCGCCCTCGATCTCGGCACGGGGGACGAGGGCGGCCACCGAGTCGATGACCAGGACGTCGAGCGCCCCGGAGCGAACGAGCATGTCGGCGATCTCGAGGGCCTGCTCTCCGGTGTCGGGCTGGGAGATCAACAGCTCGTCGACGTCCACCCCGATGGCCCGGGCGTAGTTGGGATCGAGGGCGTGCTCGGCGTCGATGAAGGCGGCGATGCCCCCGTTGCGCTGCGCTTCGGCGACGATGTGGAGGGCGAGGCTCGTCTTGCCCGATGCCTCCGGGCCGTAGATCTCGACTATGCGCCCCCGGGGGACGCCACCGGTGCC
This sequence comes from Acidimicrobiia bacterium, assembly GCA_017577575.1. GTDB lineage: Bacteria > Actinomycetota > Acidimicrobiia > Spongiisociales > ZC4RG35 > ZC4RG17. The sequence goes on from PKRG01000003.1 coordinate 20,672, forward strand.
CAGCGCCAGGTCGAGTGACAGGGCCCCGGTGGAGATGACCTCTACTTTGCGCAGGGCCGCGTCGCCCATCCTCATGATGGCGCCCTGGCCGTACTGACGCTCGATCTGAGAGACGGCCATTTCGAGTGACTTCTGACGTTCCACGGTGTTCTCCTTGTCTCTCATGCCGTCCCCTTCGTCGTTTCCTTCCTCTGTTGCGTCTCGCTCCGGCCCTGCGCCGGTCGCGTCGTCGAACCTATCCGGTGCGGGTGACAAATCCTACAGCGAACAGGTGTTCGAATCCAAGGATCACAGGTCGTAGGTCTCATAGACCTGGTACCGGGAGCCCACCGCCGCCATCACGTGGAAGCGGGAGATCGTGAAGCTCGCCCGCCAGCGGTCCTGGACCTCGGTGAGGCGGCGCACGTCCTCCGGCGGGCGCACCCGGGAGATGGTGAGGTGGGGCACGAAAGGCCGCTCCTCCGAGCCCAGGCCTGCCCGGTCGGCGGCGGCGTCGACCGCAGCGGCGAGATCGGAGAGGTCGTCGCCGCTCTCCACCCCCACCCACAGGACGGTGGCTCGGGCCGGCCGAGGAAATGCCCCGAAACCCCGGAGGGTCACCGAGAAAGGGCCCGGGAGCTCGGCTTCGGCGAGGGCTGCGAGCCACCGCTCGTAGGGCACCTCTGCGACGTGGCCGACGAAGCGCAGCGTGACGTGCCAGTTGGGCGGCGGGACTCGCCGCCCCGGCACGTCGAGCGGGGCGAGCCGGTCGGCCAAGGCGGCGACCACCTCCGACGGAGGGACGATGGCGGCGAAGACCCTCCCGGTGGGGATCACCCTCTCCGCCACCAAGCCCCCGTCATCGCCAATCGGGCCAGCTGCAAGGCGGCGGTCGTCGAATAAGTCCGCACGCGTTCTCGGTCGCCGGCGAACGTCAACGTGCGGGCGGCGGCGTCTTCGGGGGTGGCCACCCCGATCACCACGGTGCCGGCGGGCTGTTCCATCGGCTCGGGTCCCGCCGAGCCCGTCACTGCTATCGCCACGTCCACCGCCAGGCGCGACCGCGCCCCTCGTGCCATCTCCACTGCCACCCGCTCGTTGACGACGCCGTGGGAGACGTCTACGCCCAGCAGGTCCCGCTTCAGGTCGTCGACATATGCCACGATCCCGCCCCGGAAGTACTTCGAGGCGCCGGGCAGCGCCGTGAGGCGGGCCGCGACCAGGCCGGCGGTCATGGACTCGGCGCTGCCGATCGTCCAGCCCTTCTCCTCGAGGAGGGCGAAGAGGACCGACTCGATCGTCTCCGAATCGACGGCGAACACGGCCGGGCCGAGGCGCCTGCGGACTTCCTCTTCCATCGGGGCGATGGCGGCGAGCGCCTCGGCTTCGCTCGCCGCTTTGGCCGTGATCCGTACCTTGATCTCTCCGCCTGAGGCCAGGAAGGCGATCGACGGATTCGAAGACTCGAACAGGTCGTCGAGGCGCTCCCCCACCCATGACTCGGGCCGCCCCCATGTGCGGAGCACGCGATTGACCAGCGCTCCTTCCAGCCCAGCGGCACGACGGAGGCGGGGAAGGACCTCCTCCACCAGGAGGTGTTCCATCTCCTCGGGAACACCGGGGATGGCGAAGATCCATTTCCCGGCGTGCTCCAATGCCAGCCCCGGGGCGGTGCCCTTGGGATTGGGGAGCATCTCGGCGCCGTCGGGGTAGTCGGCCTGTCGGAAGTTGGAGGCGGGGATCTCCCGTCCCAGGCGGGCGAAGCGCTCCCGCAGCGCTTCCTCGTAGGTGTCGGAATGGCGCATCTCCCGTCCCGTGGCGGCACAGATCGCCTCCCGCGTCAGGTCGTCGCGGGTGGGGCCGAGCCCACCGGTGATGATCACGGCGTCGGCCCGGCTCAGGGCGAGGCCGATGGCGTCCGCCACCCGTCCCAGGTTGTCGCCGACGACCTGCTGGTAATGGGCGTCGAAGCCGTTCTCGGCGAGGGCGGAGCCGATGAACGCGGCGTTGCCGTTGACGATCTGGCCGAGCAGCAGCTCGGTCCCGACCGCGATGACCTCGATGATCATTGCCCCACCCCTCTGGGCCCTACCCGGATCATTGCCCCACCCCTCTGGGCCCTACCCGGATCATTGCCCCACCCCTCTGGGCCCTACCCGGATCATCGCCCCACCCCTCTGGGCCCTACCCGGATCATCGCCCCACCCGGATCATCACCCCACCACTCGGGCCTCGAGGTCGGTCCCGAGTGCCGCGGTGATCTCGACATCGACCCACTCCCCCGGCCGGCCCGAGTCGAGGAGGATCACCCCGTCGATCTCGGGTGCGTGCCGGTAGGAGCGACCGATCGGGGTCCCGTCCTCGACCTGGTCGACCAGTACTTCGAGGCGGCGCCCGACCTGCGCCTGGTTGGCGAGGTGGGTGATGTCGTCCTGGATCGACTGCAGATACCGCTGCCTCTCGGCCACCACGTCGGGATCGACCCTCCCCGGCAGGTCCGCCGCCGGAGTGCCCTCCTCGGGCGAGTAGGAGAAGAACCCCGCCCAGTCGAGCTCCACCTCCCGCAGGAAGTCGGCGAGCTCTTCGACGTCGTCCTCTGTCTCGCCGGGAAAGCCGACGATGAAGCTCGAGCGCAGGGCGGCGTCGGGGTCGGCGGCGCGGATGTCGGCGATCAGCTGCCGATAGGCCTCGGCCCCCCCGGGCCGTTTCATGTCCCGGAGGAGGCGTCCGCTGGCGTGCTGCAGGGACAGGTCGAAGTACGAGGCGACCTTGGGGTTGGACACGATCTCTTCGATCAGCCGGGGCCGAATCTCCCGCGGATAGAGGTACAGGAGGCGGATCGTGCGGATCCCCTCCACCTCCGCCACCGATTCGAGCAGGTCCACGATCCCGGGGCGCCGCGGCCCGTCCAGATCCCTCCCGTAGGCGGCCAGGTCCTGGGCGACGAGGACGACTTCGCTGACACCGCCTTCGGCCAGCGCCTCGACTTCGGCCCGGATCTCGATCGGCCGCCGCGACCGCTGCCGGCCCCGGATCAGCGGGATGGCACAGAACGTGCAGGGTTTGTCGCATCCCTCCGCCACCTTCACGTAGGCGTAAGGAGAGGTGGGTGCCGGCCGGGAGACCTGGTGGAGGATGTCCATGACGGGACGCCGCCGGATCTTCACCGGCTGCCAGCCGGTCAAGCGGTCGAGGGTCGGGACCAGCTCGCCGTAGGAGCTCAGCCCCAGGACGGCGTCGACTTCGGGCAGGGCCTTCTCCACCTCGACCCCGAACCTCTGGGCCATGCATCCGAGAACGACAGTCCGCGCCCCCGGCTTGGCGACGTCTTGTGCGGCGAGGATCGTCTCCACCGACTCCCGGCGCGCCTCCTCGATGAAGGCACACGTGTTGACCATGACCACGTCGGCCTCCTCGACGGATTCCGCCCGGGCGTAGCCCGCTTCTGCCAGCATCGCCTCCAGCTTCTCGGAGTCGACCTGGTTCTTGGCGCAGCCCAGGGTGGTCAGGTGGTACGTCGGCCTCACGGCTTCAGACGGCGGTAGCGGCCACGGAAGTACACGAGGGGATCGGTGAGATCGCCCACTTCGAGGGACTCGATGACCCCGACCAACAGCAGCTGATCGCCCAACGGGCGGAGCTCCTCGGTGCGGCACCCGGCCCAGTTCTCCAGTCGCGCGATGCGCGGGCCCCAGCGGGTCTGCTCCACCTCCACCGAAGCGAACATGCCTCCGGGGGAGGGCCGCAGCCCGGCGAACACGTCCGCCAGGTTCGCCTCGTCGGCTCCCAGCACGTGGGCGACGAACCCGCCGGTCTCTTCGGCTGCCTCCACGAAGACCGATCCCGGCCCCACCAGCGCCGCCGCCCGGGCTTCCTCGCCTTCGACGACGACGAAGGACGAGACGGTGATCCCGGCCGGCCTCTCCTGGCCCGACGTGAGGATGGTCACCGGGGACGCCAGCCGCCCGCGCAGGCGGCGCACCGGGTCCCGCAGCTCGATCGGGACGGAGAACGGGTCCTCGAAGTGGATGCTCACCACCGGAATGCTAGGAGCCGACGAGAGGGTTGCTCCCAACCCGGTCAGAGCGGGACCTCCGACGGCCGGCGCTTCTCGAAGACGAGATGGGTCGTGTATCCCGCCGCCTTGGCGGCTGCCACCACCTCCGCGTGGCCCCACGCCGCCTCCTCCGGCACGTGGGCGTCGCTGGCCAGCGTGATCGGCACCCCGGCGGCGTGGAAGCGCTCGAGGAACTCCGGTGCCGGATACACCTCCCGGGCGGGCTTGCGCAGCCCTTGGCTCGACACCTCCACAGCCGTCCCGCTCTCAGCGGCGGCGGAGACAACGGCGTCGTACCAGCCCGACGGATCGACGTCGGGCCGCAAGCCGTACTTCTTGATGACGTCGACGTGGGCCAGCACGTCCACTGCTCCCGACGCCGCCAGCTCCGCCTCCAGGTCGAAGTACTGCCGCCACGCCTCGGCCACCCCTCGCCGCTGGAACTCGTGCAGCGAGTGGGAGGCGTCGATAGCCCAGCCGCCGATCCAATGGACCGAGCCGATCAGGAAGTCCCACGGGTACGGCTCGAGCAGGTCCAAAACGGCGTCGATCGTGTCGGGGAAGAAGTCGACCTCGAGGCCCAGCTTGACGGGCAACCCGGCGTCCTTGGCCGCCACGACGGCATCGACGTAGTCGTCGAGCGACAAGGTCAGGTCGGCCTCCACCATTGCCCGGGACAATTCGGCCACGTCGTCTGGGGTGCCCGGCGCCTCCCAGAACCGACCGAGGACCGGCGCCGCCTCCTTGCAGCGGTAGAGGTGCTCGGTGAAGCCGAGCTCGGTCACGCCGCGGGCGGCCGCCGTCTCGACGTAGGCCTCGATGTGGCCCGGCGGGTATCGACCCTGGGGCACCCCGGTGGCTTCCCCGTCGAAGCCGACATGCGGATGGAGATGGAGGTGGTAGTCGGACACTCGGCCCCATTCTCGCGGATCAGGGCCGCCACGCCTCCACCATGCGACGCAGGTCGGGAGGGCAGGCGTCGGCGAGGAAGTTCCAGGTGTGGGGCGAGATCTCCCCATCGGTCTCCAGGTCCTCGCACGCCCGCTCCACGGCGTCGGCGACCGCGTTGAGCTTCGGATCGATCGCCACGGCCTGGGCTATCGCCTCCCGGGCGCCATCGACGTCTCCTCTGCCCAGGGCCGCGATCGCCTCCTCGACCTCGCTCCGGGCTTTGGTCATGGTTCGCTCAGACCTCCCGCAGGATGTACCGGCGCAGTATGTCGATCCTGGTGTCGACCGTGTCGGGGTCGAGATACCACAGCATCGCCGCCACCGTCGACAGGAGCGGGTTGCCGTCCTGGGGTGTGAAACAGAACCCGACCAGCTCGTTGCCGTTGCGCACGGCCAGCGTGTCGAGGGCGACCACCGTCTGGGACAGGATGCGCCCGTAGTAGCCGTGGTCCCGCCCGAACGAGAACACCTGGTTGGCCGACCGCTTGTAGGTGACCGCCACCCTCGGGTTGGACATGAGCCGCTCTTTGGCCTCGTCCAGGGTCATCTCCTGATCGAGTGTCAGGGAGAAGTGGATCGAGTGCATGTACTGGGTGTTCAGCTTGAGCGACGACGAGTAGAGGTCGAGGTCGTATCCCAGCGTGGCGAACAGCTGATGGGCGTCGCGGGCGTGGTGGGTGCCGAAACGCTCGTCCTTGTGCTTGTCGACCGTCGGGGAGGCCACGAACCCCTCGTCCTGGGAGATGTCGTTGGCCCGCCGGATGCAGAGGAAGCGGCCGTCGACCAGGTGGTTGGTCCCGTCGGGGTCCATCGCCAGCGTCTTGATCAGCACCGAGATGTTGTGCGTGTTGCACGAGACGATGTGCAGGTAGCGGTCGTCTCCCCGCACCAGGGCCGAGTCGTTGATGCCCCGGGCGTACATCTTCCCGAACCCGAACTCGGAGCCCTGGGCCATGAACCCGACCGGGTTCTCCAGGCGCTGATAGATCTCTTCTTTGTTCTGGTTGCCGACGGGGGTGCAGTCGATCACGACCGTCGCCCGCTCCAGCGCCTCCAGCGCCTCGTACTTGGGGCTGTGGCCCAGTTCCTCGAACGCCTGCCGCTTGTCGGCGTCGACCGCCAGGGACGCTCCCCGGCGGATCAGGTCGTTGACTTTGGAGCGCTCGGTGACGAGCGGGGTCCTCTTGTGGAAGGTCACCTCGTCGATGCCGAAGTGCTCCCGATGGTCGGCGAGCAGGCCGATCAGCGGCTCCCCGATCGTGCCGGTTCCTACGACGTGGACGATGTTGGGCATGGTTCAGCTCCTGCGACGTGGCGGGATCGGAAGGGGACGGGTTGGTCCTCGCAACTTACCATCCAGAGCCGGACGCTCCAGGCGCCTCAGAACTGGGCCTCCTCGGTGCTGCCCACCAATGCGAGGGTCGAGGCCTCTCCCCCGCTGACGATGGTGGAGACGGCGTCGAAGTAGCCGGCCCCGACCTCCCGCTGGTGTCGGGTGGCGGTGTACCCGCGCTCTTCCATGGCGAACTCGGCTTGCTGCAGCTCGACGTAGGCGGTCATTCCGTCGCGGGCATAGCCCTCGGCGAGCTGGAACATCGAGGCGTTGAGGGCGTGGAACCCGGCGAGGGTTATGAACTGGAACTTGTATCCCATCCGCCCGAGCTCCTTCTGGAACGAGGCGATGGCGGCGTCGTCGAGCTTCGCCTTCCAGTTGAACGAAGGCGAGCAGTTGTACGCCAGCAGCTTTCCCGGGTACTTCTCGTGGACGGCGGCGGCGAACCGCTCGGCCTCGTCCAGGTCCGGCGTGGCGGTCTCGCACCAGATGACATCCGCGTAGGGGGCGTAGGCCAGCGCCCTGGCTATGGCCTGGTCGAGGCCGGCACGAACCCGGAAGAACCCCTCGGCGGTGCGCTCGCCGGTGAGGAACTCGCGGTCTCGTTCGTCGATGTCGGACGTCAACAGGTTGGCGCCGTTGGCGTCGGTGCGGGCCACGACGATGGTGGGCACCCCCATCACATCGGCCGCCAGGCGGGCGGCGACGAGCGTGCGGATGTGCTGCGATGTCGGAACCAGCACCTTCCCGCCCATGTGGCCACACTTCTTCTCGGACGCCAGCTGGTCCTCGTAGTGGACGCCGGCGGCGCCGGCGGCGATGAAGGCCTTGGTGAGCTCGAACACGTTCAGCGCCCCTCCGAACCCTGCTTCGCCGTCGGCGACGATCGGAGCGAAGTAGTCGATGGAGGTGTCGCCTTCCATCCAGGCGATCTGGTCGGCCCGCCGGAGGGCGTTGTTTATCCGCCGCACGAGCGTCGGGGCCGACGTGGCCGGGTACAGGGACTGATCGGGGTACACCTGCTCGGCGAGGTTGGCGTCGGCCGCCACCTGCCAGCCGGACAAATAGATCGCCTCGAGGCCCGCTTTGACCATCTGCACCGCCTGGCCGCCCGTCATCGCCCCGAGAGCGGCGACGTAGTCCGTCTCGGTCATCAGCCTCCACAGCTTCTCCGCCATGGCCCTGGCCAGGGTGTGCTCTTCCTGCAGGGACCCCCGGAGGCGGATCACGTCTTCGGCCGTGTAGGGGCGCTCGATCCCCTTCCAGCGGGGATCGCTCTCCCAGCTCGCGGCCAGTTCAGCGGCTCGTTCCTCGATGGTCATTTCGTCCTCTCAGTCGATCAGGTCGTAGGCAGGGATGGTCAGAAACTCGACGAATTCCTCGGAGAGGGCTACCTCCTCGAAGAGGCGGCGGGCCTCCTCGTAGCGTCCTTTCTGGAAAGCCTCCGGCCCCACCCGCTCGGCGATCTCGGCGACCACCTCATCGGCGACCCGTCGCACCAGGTCGGCGTCGACCAGTTGCCCGTCGGCCGTGCGGGCGCTGTGGGTGACCCACTGCCAGATCTGGCTGCGGCTGATCTCGGCGGTGGCGGCGTCTTCCATCAGGTTGTCGATGGCGGCCGCACCCGTCCCGGTGAGCCAGCTCGCCAGGTAGCGGATCCCCACCGAGACGTTGGTGCGGATCCCGTCCAGGGTGATCCGTCCCCCCGGGACGTAGGTGTCGAGCAGGGCGGCGGCATCGGGCTCCACGTCGGTCCGCTGGCGGTCGATCTGGTTGGGGTTCTCGCCGAGGACGGCATCGAACTCGGCCATGGCGACGGGAACCAGGCCGGGGTGGGCCACCCAGGTCCCGTCGAACCCCTGGCCGGCCTCGCGCCGCTTGTCGGCGGCGACCTTCTGGAGGGCGGCTTCGGTCACCTCGGGGTCCCGCCGGTTGGGGATGAAGGCCGCCATGCCGCCGATGGCGTGGGCTCCGCGTCTGTGGCAGGTGGCGACGAGGAGGTCGGTGTATGCGGTCATGAACGGGGTCTCCATCGTCACCTGGGCGCGGTCGGGCAGGACCTTGTCGCGGCGACGCCGGAACTTCTTGATGATCGAGAAGATGTAGTCCCAGCGCCCGGCGTTGAGCCCGGCCGAGTGCGGCGCCAGCTCGTAGAGGATCTCTTCCATCTCGAAGGCCGCAGTGATCGTCTCGATCAGGACCGTCGCCCGGATCGTCCCCACCGGGATGTCCAACAGCTCCTGGGCGTAGACGAACATGTCGTTCCACAGCCGCGCCTCGAGGTGGCTCTCGATCTTCGGCAGGTAGAAGTAGGGCCCGGTCCCCGCCTCCAGCGCCTCGCGTGCCGCCCAGAACATGTAGAGGCCGAAGTCGACGAACGAGGCCGCCGCCGGCTTGCCGTCGATGAGGATGTGCTTCTCGGGGAGATGCAGGCCCCGGGGGCGGACCATCAGCGTCGCCACCTCGTCCTCGAGGCGGTACTGCTTCTCGGGTGTCTCGAAGCTGAGGGTGCGCCGGTAGGCGTCGATGAGATTGCGCTGACCCTCCATGATGTTGTGCCACGTCGGAGACGTGGCGTCCTCGAAATCGGCCATGAAGACCTTCGCCCCGGAGTTGAGGGCGTTGATCATCATCTTGCGGTCGACGGGGCCGGTGATCTCCACCCGGCGGTCGCGCAGGTCCTTGGGCGCCTCCGCCACCTGCCAGGCCTCCTGGCGGATGTGAGCGGTCTCGGGGAGGAATCGGGGCATCAGGCCGACGTCGAACTCGGCCTGGCGCTCCCGTCGCATGGCGAGGAGGAACTGCCGGCGTTCCTCGAAGGCGTCGTGCAGGTCTTCGACGAACCGCAACGCCTCGGCGGTGAGCAGTTCCGGTGCCGGTCCAGGGTCGAGGAGTTCGTAGGCCATTTTCCCTCGCAGTCGTTAAGTCGTCAGTATGTTCCGATGCCGTTGACAGCGTCTACGCTTCTTGCCCGAAACTTCAGGCACTCTTAACATAGCGGTTATGTCTTCGCTCGATGTTCTCACCTTCGGTCGCCGTCTGCGCCACCTGCGCAAGGCCGCCGGCCTCACCCTCCAAGAGCTCGGCGAGAAGGTGGGACGTCCCGCCCCCTACCTGTCGATGCTGGAGAACGGGCGGCGCGAACCGAAGCTGAGCCACATCAGCGACCTCGCCGCGGCTCTCGGTGTGGACGTCTCGGAGCTGTTGGCCCCCGAGCCCCCCACGCCCCGGGCCCAGCTGGAGATCGAGCTGGAGCGGATGCAGGCGGATCCGCGATTCGCCTCTCTGGAGCTTCCCTACATCCGGCCCTCCCCCAGTCTGCCCGACGAGGTCCTGGAGCACTTGGTCGGACTGTACCGGGCGCTGGCCGGGCACGGAGGAGTCGAGCTCACCGGTCGGAGCCGCCTGCGGAAGGCGAATGCGGCCACCGCCCGGTGGCTGCGCGACCAGAACGGCTACCTGTCGGACGTCGAGGCGGTGGCCACCGGGATCCTCGAGGCGGTGGGACATCGGGGTGACGGGCCCTTGTCCTCCCGCACCCTCCTGGACATCGCGTCCCACCTCGGCTTCGAAGTGCGCGCCGTCGAGGACATGGTGCCCGGGGTACGGTCGATCGTCGACCACCGTTCAGGCCGGATCTACATCGCCCAGCGCAACGAGCTGCGCACCCGCCAGGCCCGAAAGGCCATCCTCCAGACGCTCGCCGGAAAGCTCCTCGGCCATCGCGAGCCCGCCGACGTGGAGGAGTTCCTGCGGCAGAGAGTGGAGAGCGCCTACCTGGCCGGCGCCATCCTGGCTCCCGAGGGGGCGGTCACCCGGCGCCTGCGCACGGCCATGGAACAGCGCGACATCTCCGTCGAGGACATCAAAGAGGTCTTCTACGTCAGCTACGAGATGGCGGCGTGGCGGTTCGTGAACCTGGCCACCGAGAAGCTGGGCATGCGCACCCATCTGATCGTCACCGGGGCCGACGGCCGGGTCGTCAAGGGCTATTCCAACGACGAGCTGCCGTTCAACACCGATCCCCAGGGAGGGGTGGAGGCCCAACCGGTGTGCCGGTTCTGGGGGGCGCTGCAGGTCTTCGAGTCCGACCAGCGCTTCGACGTGCACGCCCAGTACACCGACACCCCCAACGGCACGTACTTCTGCGTGACCCACATGGAGCCGGACCGCCCCTTCTCGGTAACGGTGGGGGTGCCGTTCGAATCGGCCCAGTGGTTCAGGGACCGCAACACCACCCGGCGGGCACAGTCCCGGTGCCCGGACCCCAACTGCTGCCGCCTGCCCACCCGGGAGCAGGCGGCGAAATGGGACGGCCAGCTCGAGGTGTCGGTGCGGGTCCAGGACCAGCTACTCGGGCGCCTGGCCTCCGACCCGTATCCGAGCCCCCGCGACCGCAGGATCTACGACCTGGTGGAGCGGCACGCGGCCGACTGAAAGGCTCAGTCGGCCAGGAACAGGCCCGGCTCCTCGAGGTTCTCGATCAGCATCGCCATGAAGCGGCGCCCCAGCGCCCCGTCGATGATCCGGTGGTCGTACGACAACGACAGCGGCAGCAGCGGGGCGATCTCGACCCGGCCGTCGCGGGCCACCGGCTTCTCCACCGCTCTGCCCACGGAGAGGATGGCGGTGGTCCCGGGCGGGACGATGGGGGTCCCGAACCCGCCGCCCACGGCGCCGATGTTCGACACCGTGAACGTCTGGCCGGAGAGCTCGTCGACGCCCAGCTTGCGCTCCTTGGCCGCCGACCCGAGACGGGTCACCTCGTCGGCCAGTCCCAGCACCGACCGGCGGTCGGCGTTGCGGATCACCGCCACCAGCAAGCCGTCGGGGGTGTCCACGGCGATCCCCACGTCGTAGCGGTTGTGGACCACCAGCTCGTCGCCGTCGAGGGTGGCGTTGAACTCCGGGAAGGCGGCGAGCACCGGTGTGACCGCCTTGACGACGAGAGCCTCCATGGGGATCTTCCGGTCGTGACGGCGGGCCAGCGCCTTGCGGAGGTCGATCAGGCGGGTGGCGTCGACTTCGTCGAAGGTCGTGACGTGGGGGATCGTCGTCCACGACTCGGTCATGTTGGCGGCGATGGTCCGCCGCAGCTTGCTGAGCGGGCGCCGCTCCGAAGGTGGCCGCGCCCCCGCCGGAATCGTTCGCTGGGCGGGCTCGGGCACCGGGGGCACCGGCGTGGGCTCCGGCTGTGGCTGGGCGCCGTCGGCGGCGGCGAGGACGTCCTCACGGGTGATCCGCCCCTCGGGCCCGGTGCCGGTGATCGTGCTCAGGTCGACACCCAGCTCCCGGGCGAGCTTGCGGACGACGGGCAGCGCCTGCACCTTCGCCGCCGGCTTCTCGGCGGCCTCGGTCCGCGAGGGGAGCACCTCGGCCTCCGACGGCAGCGTCCCGACGATCGGCGCCGGCTCCTCGCTATCGGCCGACTCGGCAGCCTCCTCGGAGACCTGTGGCTCCTCGGCCGGCGGCTCGGCCGCCGGGGCCTCCTCACCTGGGGCCTCGCCGCCGGGGGGCCAGGTCTCTCCCTCCTCGCCGATCACGACCAGGACGTCGCCGACCTGTATCACCTCGCCTTCGGCGGCGCCGTGGTGGAGCACCACCCCGGCGTATGGAGAGGGGATCTCGACCACCGCCTTGTCGGTCTCGACCTCCACGACCGTCTCGTCCATCCCCACGTATCCCCCGACCGGGACGACCCAGCGGACGATCTCCGCCTCGGTCAGCCCTTCGCCGATGTCGGGAAGCCGAAACTCATGCGCCATTCACGCCTCCAGCGTCTTGCGTGCCGCGGCGACGATCCGTTCCACAGAGGGGAGGTACTGGTGCTCCGAGCGCTTCAGCGGGAACACGCTGTCCCACCCCGTCACGCGCAGGACCGGCGCCTCCAACGAGTACAGGCAGTGCTCGGCGATGGTCGCCGCGATCTCGGCGCCGAAGCCCGCCGTGCGGGGCGCCTCGTGGACGATCACCGCCCGGCCGGTCTTCGAGACCGAAGCCGTGACCGCCTCGGCGTCGAACGGCACCAGGCTGCGAACGTCGATCACCTCCGCCGAGACCCCGTCGTCTGCCAGCCGGTCGGCGGCTTTCCTCGTCTCGAGCATCATCGCCCCCCAACTGATGAGCGTGACGTCGGCCCCCTCCCGCTCGACGCGAGCCCGGCCGATCTCCACCTCGTACCAGCCCTCCGGCACCTCTTCTTTCACCGCACGATAGAGGCGGATGGGCTCACAGAACACGACCGGGTCGGGGTCGGCGATCGCCGCCAGGAGCAGCCCCTTGGCGTCGTACGGGGTGGAGGGCACCACCACCTTGAGCCCGGGGGTGTGGGCGTATATCGCCTCCGCCGACTCCGAGTGGTGCTCGGCCGCCCCGATCCCTCCCCCATAGGGGATGCGGATCACCATCGGCGCGGTGAACCGGTGCTGGGAGCGATTCCGGATCCGGCTGACGTGGCTGATGATCTGGTCGAAAGCCGGATACGAGAAGCCCATGAACTGCAACTCGGCGACCGGCCGCATCCCGCCGACCGCCAACCCGAAGGCCACTCCGATGATCCCCGACTCGGCCACCGGCGTGTCGACGACGCGGTGCTCTCCGTACTTCTCGGCGAGCCCGTCGGTGATGCGGAACACGCCGCCGGTGCGCCCGACGTCCTCACCCATGATCATCACGTGGGAGTCCTTCTCGAGGCCCACGTCCAGGGCGTCGTTGAGGGCCTTCGCCATCGTCAGGACTCTCATCTCAGGCCCTCCACGAGCTCACGGCGCTGCGCCTCCAGATGCGGCGGCAAGGTCTCGAACATGGCGTCGAGGATCTCCCCGGGGCCGAGCGGCGGCATCGACTCGGCCAGCTCGATGGCCCGGTCGATCTCCGCCTGCGCCTCCGCCTCGATCGCCGCCTGCCACTCATCGTCCCAGGCACCGTGCTCCGAGAGGTAGATGCGGACCCGCTCGATCGGGTCCCGCCTGGCCCATTCCTCCACCTCCGCCGGGTCCCGGTAGCGGTTGGGGTCGTCGCTGGTGGTGTGGGGGCCGCGACGGTAGGTGACGGCCTCGATCAGTGTGGGCCCTCCCCCGCTGCGGGCCCGGTCGGCGGCTTCCTTGACCGCCTCGTAGACGGCGAAGAGGTCGTTCCCGTCCACCTGGATCCCCGGCATCCCATAGGCGATCGCCTTCTCGGCGATCGTCGCCGACTTGGTCTGGCGTTCCCGGGGCAGCGAGATGGCCCAGCCGTTGTTCTGGCAAAGGAAGATGCAGCCGACCTCGTAGACGGCTGCGAAGTTCATCGCCTCGTGGAAATCGCCTTCCGAGGTCGCGCCGTCGCCGAAGGACGTGAGGGCGATGCGGTCGGTGCCTTGCAGCTTCTCCGCCCAGGCGAGGCCGACGGCGTGGACCATGTGGCCGCCCACCGTGATCGAAGGCGGCATCACCGGGACGTGCTCGGGCGGTGATCCGCCGCGCTCGTCGCCGGTGCGGCCGGCGAACAGCAGCTCCCACGGGTAGCCCTGGGCCCACATCAAGGCGGCGTCACGGTAGGTGGCCACCACCCAATCGTTGGGCTCCAGTGCCGCCGCCGCCCCGATCTGGGCCGCCTCCTGGCCCTCGAACGGGGCGTAGGTGGCGAGGCGGCCCTGCTTCTGGAGTGCCATGCCCTTTCGGTCGTAGGTACGGGCGAAAACCATCGCCCGGTACAGACGCCGCGTCAGTTGGATGTCGAAGGGCGCCTCGCCAACGAGTCCGCCACTCGGCGTCAGCCTCTGGCGCACGTGTTCACCTCGAGATCTCGGTTCCCAGCCATCGGGCCGGAGAGTAGACGTGTCAGGCATCGACGGATTCGCCCGCCAGGTACTCCTCGAGTTGTTCCTCGGTCATCAGGACCTCGCGAGCCTTCGACCCCTGCGACGGGCCCACGATCCCCCGGTTCTCGAGGATGTCCATGATGCGACCCGCCCGGGCGAAGCCGATGCGCAGCTTGCGCTGCAGCATCGACGTCGAGCCCAGCTGGCTGCGGACGACCTCGATCATCGCCCGCCGCACCAGCTCCTCGTCCTCGTCGTCCTCCTCGGCGGCGCGGGCTGCGGCAGCTTCGGCGGCGGCGAGGACCTCCTTGTCGCGGTACTCGGCCTCGCGCTGGGCCTTCACCCACTCGACCACCGAGTGCACCTCTTCCTCGGAGACCCACGCGCCCTGGATGCGCTGGGGACGGGGCTCTTTCGCCGTGACCACCAGCATGTCCCCCATGCCGATCAGCTTCTCGGCGCCGGCTCCGTCGATGATCACCCGGCTGTCGGTCTGGGAGGCGACGGAGAACGCCAGGCGAGAGGGGATGTTGGCCTTGATGACCCCGGTGATGACGTCTACGGACGGCCGCTGGGTGGCGATGACCAGGTGGATGCCCACGGCACGGGCCATCTGGGCGATGCGGACGATCGCCTCCTCGACCTCCCGCCCGGCGACCATCATCAGGTCGTTGAGCTCGTCGACGATCACCACGACATAGGGGAAGCGGTCGAAGCCCTCGGGGTCGAGCTTGCCGGCGTCCAGCTTCTCCCGGTACCCGATGATGTCGCGGACCTTGGCGTCGGCGAGGAGGTCGTAGCGGCGCTCCATCTCCGCCACCGCCCACTTCAAGGCGTCGGCCGCCTTCTTGGGGTTGGTGATGACCCGGGTCAGGAGGTGCGGCACCCCGTTGTACTGGCCGAGCTCCACGCGTTTGGGGTCGACCATGATCAGGCGCACGTCGTCGGGGGTGGTCCGCATCAGGAGCGACGTGACGATCGAGTTGATGCAGGACGACTTGCCGGCCCCGGTGGCGCCGGCGATGAGCACGTGGGGCAGCTCCGCCAGGTTCAGGAGCTTGGGGCGGCCGCTGATGTCCATGCCGAGGCCGACGGTCAGCGGGTGGTCCGCCGCGGCCGCCTCCGGCGAGCGGAGGATGTCGCCCAGGGTGACCATCCGGCGGTTCCGGTTGGGCACCTCCACACCGATCGCCGACTTGCCGGGGATCGGGACCAGCAGCCGCACGTCGGGCGTGGCCAGGGCGTAGGCGATGTCGTGGGACAGGTTGGAGACCCGGTTCACCTTGACGCCAGGCGCCAGCTCGATCTCGAAGCGCGTGACCGTGGGCCCCGGGACGATCTTGGTCAGGGTCGCCTCCACCCCGTGCTGGTGGAGGGTGTCCTCCAGCTGACGGGCGGTCTCCTCCAGCACGCGCTTGTTCTGTTCGCCCCCGCCGCCCAGCTTGAGCAGGTCGAGGGGCGGCAGCGCGTAGCCGGAGGGGGTGGTGGCCGGCTTCATCGGCGGGGTCTTGGACTTCTTCGGCTTCGGTTCCGGCTGCGGCTGCGGCTCCTCGATGACGAGCTTCGTCTTGGGAGGCTCGATCGGCTTCGGGGCGGGCCGGCGGCGAGGGGCGGCGTGGCGGCCGGAAGCACCTGCCTCACGCTCCGAGCCTAGGTCGGAGGCGAGCCGGCGCAGTGAGCGGCCGAGATCGGCGATGCCCGCCACCAGCTCCTTCACCGACGTGCGTGTCATGACGAGGACTCCGACCGCGACGATCGAGGCCAACACCACGAAGGCTCCCCACATGCCGAGGATGCGGGACAGCGGGAACGCCAGCAGCGCCCCGACCGCGCCACCCCGGCGCTGCACGAGCTCCAGGTCCTCGGCGAGCGACACCCGGCCGGTCAGAAGGTGGAAGAGCGCTACCGTGCCGATGTAGGTGGTCATCACCCCCACGACGAGGCGCCCCGCGCCTTCGCGGGGCTTGCCGGCGATCAGCGCCCAGCCGATGCCCGCCAGCGCCACGGGCACGAGGTAGCGCCACACGCCGAATAGGAAGCCGGCG
Organism: Acidimicrobiia bacterium; assembly: GCA_017577575.1. GTDB lineage: Bacteria > Actinomycetota > Acidimicrobiia > Spongiisociales > ZC4RG35 > ZC4RG17. Next base: position 36,838 of record PKRG01000003.1, read on the forward strand.
GCCGTCTCCAGCCCCCGGCCCACCGGACCGGCCTGGTCCATGAAGCCGAGGACGAAGAGGATGGCGGCCACGATGAGCACGACCCCCCAGACGTCGTCGGCTTGACGCCCGAGGAGGCGGCGCGCCCACTCACGGAGACTCGCCAGCAGTGGAGTCCGGGCCCGCGTGCGGGCGGCGCGGCGCTTGTTTGCGGTTCTGTTCTTGGGTGCCACCCGTTTCCGCCCTGATGCCCCCCGGCGGGTGGATTTCCGGGATGGCATGGGAAAAGCACATTAGTGACGGCGGCGCCCTCCGCCAACGATGCTCCGGGCGAACCCGGCGGCGCCTATTCGGCGCCGGTTCTGACCGCCACGTCGCGGATGCCCAACCCGATGAGGATGAAGATCACCCCCATGCCTGCGGCCATCGCCGCCACCCCGAACGCCACGATCGAGGTGAACAGCGACGCCTGGAGGAACGACGAGTTCATGGCGGTCTCCCGCAACGGGTCGTCGCGGTCGAGCTCGGCGTAGGTCTTCCCGCCGGTCGCCTCCAGCGTGTGCTTTTGGATCACCCGCGCCTGGCAGTAGGCGGTGAACGGGTCGGCCACCTGGCGACCCGGCAGGCAGGCGTCGTCGGGGGTGGTGATGCGTTGCTCTGCCAGGGTGTTCGAGACCATCAACCACGTCCCGGCGCCGCCGGCGATGAGGAGGATCCCCAACACGATGGCGCCGACCGAAGCTGCCTTCCGCATGTCGTGTCCCTTCTTGGATGCTTCTCCGACAACGCTAACCACACTCGAGTCGTCTACGGCGTCACAGCTGGAAGACGATCGGGATGATCACCGGCTTGCGGGCGACCTCCTGGCGGATCACCCGCGCCGTGGCCTGGCGGACGAGCCGCTGGATGCCCGAGATGGAGTCCTCGGCCCCGTCGATCCCCTCGGCGACGGCCTGGCGCACCGCCTCCGCCGCTTTGCCCAGGACCAGCTCGGGGTCGTCCATCAGGCCGTGGCTGTCGAGCTCGGGGCCGAAGACGATGTTGGCGTCCCGGTCGATGCCCACGGTGACGACCACAACGCCTTCGTCGGCGAGGTGGCTGCGGTCCCGCAGGACGGCGTTCTTGACGTCGCCATAGCTGGCCCCGTCCAGGTAGACGTACCCCGCCGGCACCGCCTGCCGCTGGACCTTGGTGACCGGCCCGTCCAGGATGACACGGTCGCCGTCCTCCAGGACGTCGACCTCGGGCACACCCATCGCCCGGGCCAGCTCGGCGTGGGCGAGGAGGTGCCGGTACTCGCCGTGGACCGGGACGAACGCCTGGGGCCTGATCACGTTGAGGAACGTGAGGAGCTCGTCGCGGGCGGCGTGGCCGGAGACGTGCACCGGGGCGTTGCCGCCGTGGACCACCCGGGCCCCGAGCCGCAGGAGGCGGCTGATCACCTTGGAAACGGCGGTCTCGTTGCCGGGGATCGGCTTGGCGGAGATGAGGATCGTGTCGCCTTCGCCCACCTCCACGAACTTGTGGCGACCCCGGGAGATGAGCGACAACGCCGCGAAGGGCTCACCCTGGGACCCGGTGGTGATCAGCAGCTGCTTCTCCGGCGGCAGCTCCAGCAGCTCACGGATGTCGACCACCCGGTCCTGGGGCAGGTCGAGGACGCCGTGCTCGACCGCCACCGTCGTGTAGCGGTGCATCGACCGCCCGAAGAAGGCGATCTTGCGGCCCGCGGCGATCCCGGCGTCGACGATCTGTTGGACACGGTGGACGTGGGACGAGAAGCAGGCGGCGATGACCCGCCCGGGCGCGGAGGACACGACGTCGGCGATCGGCTCGCGCAGCGACGATTCCGAGGGCACGAAGCCGGGCACCTCGGCGTTCGTCGAGTCGGCGAGCAGGAGCCGGACGCCCTGGCGGCCCAGCTCGGCGAAAGCCGGCAGGTCGGTGGGCTGGGAGTCGATCGGGGTGGGGTCGAGCTTGAAATCGCCGGAGTGGAGGACGATCCCTTCGGGCGTGTCGAAGGCGACGGCGGTGGCGTCGGGGATCGAATGGCTCACCCGGATCAACTTGAACCGGAACTTCCCGTGCTTCCGCCACTCCCCCAGCGGCACCGGATGCAGCTGGGGGGTGATCCCCAGCTCCTCGATGCGGCCCCGGGCGAACTCGAGCGCCAGACGCGACCCGTAGACGGGGACCTCGATGTCCCGCAGGAAGTACCCCAGCGCCCCCATGTGGTCCTCGTGGCCGTGGGTCAGGACCACGAAGTCGATGTCCTCGCGGCGTTCGAGCAGCCACGACCAGTCGGGGAAGACCAGGTCCACCCCGAGCATGTCCTCCTCGGGGAACATCAGCCCGCAGTCGATGAGACAGATGCGGCCGTCGACCTCGAGCGCGGCGCAGTTGCGCCCGATCTCGCCGAGACCGCCCAGAAAGGTGACGGATACAGCCATCAGCCGCCGACGACGGGTCGCAGGTTCGCCATCGCCTTCTCGATCGCGGCCACCGTCTCCTGGGAGGCGGGGACCAGCGGGAGGCGTGGTTCACCCACCGGTTCCCACAGCGCCGACATCGCCGCCTTGACCGGCTGCGGGTTGGTCTCGAGGAAACACGCCTCGCACAGCGGCAGGAGCGACAGGTGCAGCTCCCGCGCCCGGGTGTAGTCGCCGGAGGCGGCGGCGTTCACCATCTCCGCCACCTGGTCTCCGGCGAGGTGGCTGACCACCGAGATCACGCCGACCGCCCCCACCGCCATCATCGCCAGGGTGTATGAGTCCTGGCCCGAGTAGACGGCGAGCTCGGGCACCTGGGCGACGGTCTGGGAGGTGAAGTCGATGTCCATCACCGCGTCCTTCGTGGCCACGATGCGGGGATGACGGGCGAGCCGCTGCAGGGTGCCGACCTCGATGAGGCGGCCGGTGCGCCCGGGGATGTTGTAGATGATCACCGGCACTTCCGACGCGTCGGCGATGGCCTCGAAGTGGCGGACCAGCCCTTCCTGGCCCGGCTTCGAGTAGTAGGGCGTCACCGCCATGATGCCGTCGACCCCGGCCTCCACCGCCTTCTTCGTCAGCTCGACCGACTCGGCGGTGTCGTAGGTCCCGGTGCCGGCGACGACTTTCGTGTCCCGGTTCTCGACGGCCTCCACGACGGTCCGGTACAGCGCCAGCTTCTCCTCGGTGCACAGCGTCGGCGACTCGCCGGTGGTGCCGGTCACGACCAGGCCGTCGGAGCCGTGGTCCGACAGGTACCGGGCCAGCCGCCAAGCTCTCTCGTGGTCCACCTCACCCGTCTCTGTGAACGGGGTGATCATGGCGGTGAGGACTCGACCGAAAGGTGTTGACTCAGACATCACTAGCCCCGGGTCGCGGATCTGAGGGCAACTCCCACGTTACTCACCCTCGGTCGGATCTCCGGTTCCTCCCAGTTCGAACAGTGTCGGAGAGCCTGCCAATCTGGGCGGTGGCCGCCCGAAGAGGAGGATCCGTGGCCAAGCAGTACGACAGTCCCCCCGACCTCACGATCGACCTCGACACCAGCTACACCGCCCGCCTCGAGACCAACCTGGGCGACGTGGTGATCGAGCTCGATGCCGCCCGAGCCCCGCTGACGGTCAACAACTTCGTGTTCTTGGCCCGCGACGGATTCTACGACGGCGTCATCTTCCACCGGGTGGTCCCCGGGTTCGTCATCCAGGGCGGCGACCCGACGGGAACCGGACGGGGTGGGCCCGGGTACCGGTTCCGCGACGAGCTCGAGGGCGAAGGGCGCTACACGCGGGGGACGGTGGCGATGGCCAACGCCGGCCCCAACACCAACGGCTCCCAGTTCTTCATCTGCCTCGAAGACGTCGGCTTGCCCCACGCCTACACGATCTTCGGCCGGGTCACCGAGGGGATGGAGACGGTGGACGCCATCGCCTCCCTGGAGCTCGACGGCGAGCGCCCGGTGGAGGACGCGGTCATCCGCACGGTGGAGATCGTCGAGGGCTGATCAGCCGGCGACGAAGCGGTCCAACTCTCCTTCCGCGAAGGGGCCGACCGCGCCCATGACCAGCGGCCCGGTCATCACCTCTGCCGCCACCGCCTGGATGTCGTCGAGGGTGACGGCGTCGATCAGCGCCAGGCGCTCGTCGACCGAGTAGTGGGGGGCGCCGGTGAGCTCGTCGCGTCCCAGGCGGACCATGCGGCTGTTGGCATCCTCGAGGGAGAGGGCGAGGCCGCCGCGCATGGCGCCCTTGGCGCGCTCGAGCTCGTCAGCGGTGATCCCCTCCTTCACCACCTTGTCGATCTCGGCGAGGATGAGCTCGAGCGCCGTCTCCGCCTGGGCGGGGGTGGTCCCCACGTACACGCCCCAGGCGCCGGCGTCGGCGTGGGACATGCGGAAGCTGTAGACGGCGTAGGCGAGGCCGCGCTGCTCGCGGATCTCGTCGAACAGACGCGAGGACATTCCTCCGCCGAGGACGTGGTGGAGGACCTGGAACGCCCAGCGGCGCTCGTCGGCCCGGTCGATCCCCTGGCCGCCGATGACTATGTGCGCCTGCTCGGTGTCACGCTGGACCAGGCGCACGTGGGGCCGGGGCGTGACCGGGGCGGAGTCGTGGTCGGTCGTCTCGCCCTCCCACTCGCCGAAGATGTCGTCGACGAGCTTCACGACCTCTTCGTGGTCGAGGGACCCGGCCATCGCCACCACCGTCGACGCCGGGGTGTAGCGTCGGCGCCAGTAGCCGGCGATGTCGTCGCGGCTCATCGCCCGGATCGACTCCCGGGTCCCGAGCACCGGCCGCTCCAGGGGATGGCCCTCGAAGACCGCCTGGGTGAACTGCTCGAACGCCACGTCGGAGGGGTCGTCCTCGTTCATGTTGATCTCTTCGATCACCACGGACCGCTCGGCGTCGATGTCGCGCTGGCGGAACGCAGGTCGCTGGATCATCTCGGCGAGTACGCCGAGGCCGGTCGGCAGGTCCTGGTCCAAGAGGCGCGCCCAGAAGCAGGTGTAGTCCTTGGAGGTGAAGGCGTTCGACTCGGCTCCGATCGAGTCGAAGGTCTCGGCGATGTCTCGCGCCGTCATGGTCTCGGAGCCCTTGAACAGCAGGTGCTCGAGGAAGTGGGAGGCACCCGCCTCGCTGGGGAGCTCGTCGCGAGTGCCGGTGTCCACCCAGCAGCCCACGGCGACCGACCGGAGGGAGGGCATCTCCTCGGTGATCACGCGGAGGCCATTGGGGAGGACGGTGAGGTCGTAGTGCATATCGAGGATTGTACGGGGGGGCCGATGTTGGCCCCACTCCCGCTACGGCGGCGGTGTGGGAAGATGTGAGGCTGTGACTCAAGACCGCCGGCCGACCATGCTCGAGAGCCTTCTGCGGCCCGAAGACCGGGCCGTGGAAGCCGTCGTCGCCCGCTATCAGCGGGTGGCCCCGGCGATCACCCGCTTCGCCCGGTCGCTCTCCGGCAACCAGGAGCTCCTGGTGCGGCTCGGCTCGGAGCCGTCGTCGTCGCCCACCGAGATCGTCTGCGACCCACGCGTCTTCCAAGCGGCGTACAACCGTAACGCCCCGGTCACCCCCGACGAGGTGGCGCTGGCGTCGGCGCTCCACGAGGTCGTCCATCTCGTGTCGACGGACCTGGACGAGCAGCGCCCGATCCCTCCCGACTGGCCCCGCATCACCGAGGACCCCCTCCCCGACGAGGAGCTCGACCTGCTCACCGCCCTCGAGAGGGCGGGCGGCCCTGTCGCCGAGAAGTTCTTCTTCGCCCTCGAAGACGCCCGCCAGGAGTGCCAGGGCCTGCGCGCCTACCCGGGCGCGCGTTCCGTGCTGGCCGACCTGTACCGGGCGGCGTTTCCCTCCGCGGTCGCCAACTCCGGCCCCCTCAGCCAGTTCGCCCTCGGCTGCTTCCTGATCGTGGGCGACTACCTCGACCGGGAGGTCCTGGAGAAGCGGTTCGAGGCTCGGGCGGCGGTGGCGTTGGACGACGCCACCGAGCTCCTCCGCGAGGCGGCGGAGGCCACCGACCCCTGGGAGATCGGGGGGATCGCCCTCAAGCTGACGGCCATCGCCCGCGCCCACGACCTCCTCACCCAGCCGCCACCGCAGGCGACCCCCTCCCAGAAGAGGTCGGCGGAGAAACACGACGCCGAGCAAGCCGCCCAGGGCGTCGACTCGGTCCGGCTCCTCTCCCCCGTCATCCAAGACAGCGAGTCCTACCAGCAGACCCGCCGGGCCGCCCACGCCCGCTCCGGCGAGTCCGACCGCAAGGGCGCCGCCGAGACGGCCCAGGACGAGTCGACCGACCAGCTGCTGCGCGTCAGCCAGGCTCCCCGCGTCTACCTGCCGACCGGCCAGTCGGGCCCGCTCATCGTCACCTCCGTGCCGGACGCCTTCTCCCGATTCGCCCCGCAGGGCCGGCGGGCTCTCGCCGAGGCGGCGGCGCGGTGGGGAGTGGCCCAGCGTGACGTGTCCGGCGAGCTGTTCCCGCTCTTCGTCGCCAATCAGCGCCGCGGGCTGCGGTCCGGCTACGACCAGGGCGACATCTCCCCCCACGCCGCCCTCTTCATCGGAGCGGGCCTCTATCAGCGCCTGTACGAGCGCCGCGCCGCCCGCACCCGCCGCACCTACGCGGTGAGCCTGCTCGTCGACGCCTCCGCTTCGATGCTCATGGCCCGTCCCGTGACAGGCCCCAGCTCGGGCCGGGAACCGGCGATCACCCGACCGTGGGGGATGTCGGCGGCCCTGCTCGGGGCATGGACCCTGGCCCGGCTCGCCGACGAGCTCCAGATAGACTTCGAAGTCGCCCTGTTCAACCGGGGATTCGCCGCCCGCCCGGGCGACAGCGAGTGGTCCTACAGCCGCAGCCGTTCCGCCGCCACCGCCGGGCTGCGACGGACGCAGGGTGCGGCGGCCGACCGGCTCACCGCCACCGTCAACCACTACCTGGTGAAGCCGTTCGACCGCCGGTGGCGGGAAGCCGAGGACGTCCTCGCCGGGCTGTTCTGGACCGCCGCCGAGCCCCGGGCCGCGGCCGCCGAGGCCCGCCGCAACCCCCACGAATCGGCTCCGGTTTCGATGTTCGAGAAGGCTTCCAACGTCGACGAGTTCAACGTCATCCACGCCGCCGAGCGGATGGCGCGCCTCGGCGCGGACGTTCGCGTCCTCGTCGTCCTGGCCGACGGCATGACCCGCGGGTCGGTGGAGGCCCTCCGGGCGGCGGTGGCCGCCGTGGAGGATTCGGGCACGACCGTGCTGGGCATCGGAATCGGCGACGACACCGTCGACAACGCCTATCGGCGGGCGGAGGTGGTGGAGCGTCCCGAGCAGCTGGCCAACGCCATGGTCGAGGGCACCCGGTCGGCACTCCGGCGGAGCCTCGCCCTCCAGGGCCTGGATACGTGGTGGATCAGATCTTCCCGAGCGATGAGAAAGGAGGCGTCCTGATGGGTGCCGAGACAGTCAAGTTCGAAGACCCGACCGGCGAGAACCCGCCGATCGAGCTGGAGCGCTTCCCCGTGCCCGACGACCCCCAGCGGGCCGCCAAGATCCCCGAGCCGGACCCCCACTACGTCGACTTGGGGATGCTGTATCGGTTCGCTCAGGTCGAGGCGGTGCGGAGAGAGGGCTACGACGGCATGGTGCCCCTGCACGTCGCCGTCCGGGGGCACATGGGGACCGGAAAGGACCACGACATCGAGCAGTTCGCGGCCCTGTTGGGCCTCCCCTACTACCGGATCCCCCTCACCGGCGAGGTGCGGGACGTGACCTTGATCGGGTCTACCCAGCTCCACGGCGACGGGATGGGAGGAACCGAGTCGCGCTGGCAGGACGGGGAGATAACCCGGGCGCTGCGGGGCCCGGCGCTGCTCAACCTCTCGGAGCTGAACGCGGCCGGAGCGGAGACCTTGTTCGCCCTCCACGGCCTCCTCGACCGCTACGGCGCTTTGGACCTGCCGACCGGCGAGACGGTGCGGCTCCGTGACGACGTCCGCATCTTCGGGACGATGAACCCGACCGACCTGCGCGACTACGCCGGCACCCAGACGCTGAACAAGGCGTTCGCCGACCGCTGGGTGATATGGGAGAAGGGCTTCCCGACGGAGGACCAGATCCGCCGGATGCTCGAGGTCCGCTACCCGACCCTCCACAGGGACTTCGTGGAGGCCATCGCCCGGCTGGCGGTCGAGGTGAACGCCTCCTTCGACTCCCCCGACGCCGGCACCCGTGTCGAGACGCCCCTGTCGCTGCGATCGATCCTCGACCGCATCCCCACCGGGCTGCGGGTGTACGCGACGGCCCCGGACCCGCTCCGCAAGGCCTGGGAGGAGTTCGTGCTCCCCCACGTCGACCGCTACGACCGCGACCACTACGAGACCGTCTGGAACGCTGTGGTCCGCAACGGCCCGGCACGGCGGCCGTTCTCCGACAGCTGAGTAAGTTGGGGCTCATGCGCTCGTACGGGATGGGAGACCCCGAACTGGACCGGCGGATCGCCGAGCTGGTGGCCGACGCCTGCCCGAATCCCCACGCCGACCTGGTGGCGGAGATCATCACCACCGCCCTGAAGCTGCATCGCGACAACCCGAGCCGTGGCGACCTGAAGCTCGTGAACACCGCCCTCAAGGAGATGCGGTACTCGATGCTCGTGTTCTCCCGCCACACCGAGCCCAAGGTCACCGTGTTCGGGTCGGCCCGCACGCCGGAGGGGCACCCCGACTTCGTCCTCGCCGAGGAGTTCTCGCGGGAGATGGCCCGCAGGGAGTGGGGGGTCATCACCGGAGCCGGGCCGGGGATAATGCTGGCTGGGAGCCGGGGCGCGGGCATCGAACATTCCTACGGCGTGAACATCCGCCTGCCGTTCGAGGCCGACGCCAACGACCACATCAGCCCCGAGCGCACCGTCAACTTCAAGTACTTCTTCACCCGCAAGCTCGCCTTCGTCAAGGAGTCCCACGCCTTCGCCATCTTCCCGGGAGGCTTCGGGACCCTCGACGAGATGTTCGAGTTGCTCACGTTGGTCCAGACCGGCAAATCCGACCTCCACCCGATCGTGCTCATGGAGTCGGAGGACAGCGGGTACTGGAGCCAGATCCTTCCGGTCCTGAACGAGGTTCTGACCAAAGGCGGGTACATCTCCCCCCACGACCCGACCCTCTTCAGCGTCCACCACGATCCGGTGGCGGCCGCCGACGAGCTGTGCCGCTTCTACGCCAACTACCACTCGCAGCGGTACGTGAACGGCCGGCTCGTGCTGCGCCTGCAGAAGGCCCCCGACCCCGAGACGCTGGCACGGCTCAACGAGGAGTTCTCCGACATCGTCGCCGGCGAGCCGATGCGGGTGATCGAGCCCACCGAAGCGGAGATCGCCGACAACGACGCCCTCGACCTCGAGAGGATCTCATTCCGATTCGACCGGCGCAGCTTCGGCCGGCTGCGCCAGCTGGTCGACCAGCTCAACGACCTCGTCAGCCCGCCGGCCGTCGTCCACCCGCCGGCGCCGATGGGCGAGGAGCAGGCCGAGCGGCCCTGGTGACCGGAAACCGCTTTCAGCGGCTCCCCGGAGCACGTTTTTCGCATATCGGGACTAGACTGGTCGGGTGCGTGAAATCCTTTCCGACCTGGTAGCCGAGCAGCAGTTTCTCGATCAGTCGCTCCAGCGGATCCCGATCAAGCTCTGGGACAAGGTCACTCCGGCCAAGCCTTGGACCGTCCGGGACACCATCGCCCACCTCGCCGATTTCGCCGAACTGGCAGCCGACGCGCTCACCGGGGGCGATCGGGTGAAGGAGTATCAGAACGCCACGGACCTCGACGCGCTGCGCCAGCGGGCCATCGAGAAGGGCCGCTCCATGCGTCCCCAGGACGTCATCGAGTGGTGGCGAGCGGGGCGGGCCAAGGTGGTCGAGCCGCTCTCGCACATGTCCGCCGACGACCGGGTGGAGTGGATCGCCGGGGACATGAGCGCCAAGACCTTCGCCACCTTCCGGCTGATGGAGACCTGGGCCCATGGCCTCGACATCTACCAGGCGCTCGACATCGAGGTGGAGGACACGCCCCGGATCCGCCACGTGTGCTGGCTCGGATGGAAGACGCTCCCCTACGCCTTCAAGAACGCCGGGCTCGACTACTCCCCCATCCGGGTCGAGGTGATCGGCCCCGGCTACGCCAAGTGGGTGTACGGGCCGGAGGACGCCGAGGACGTGATCAAGGGCCCGGCGTCCGACTGGGCGCGCATCGTGGTGCGGAGGATGCCCCCCGACAAGGCCCGGCTGAAGGTCACCGGCGAAGCGGCCGCCAAGGCGCTCGAGGTCGCCCAGGCCTTCATCTGAGGTGACGAAGCGCCGAACCGTCCCCGGCCGTCTGGTGGGGATGGTGCACCTCCTTCCGCTTCCCGGCTCGCCCGGCTTCGGTGGCTCCTTCGCAGAGGTGGTTGCCGACGCCTCTTCCCGCGCCCGCACCCTCGCCGACGCCGGATTCCCGGCGCTCATGGTCGAGAACTTCGGGGACATTCCCTTCTATGCCGACCGGGTGCCGGCCGTCACCGTGGCAGCGATGACCCGCTGTGTGGAGGCTGTGATAGACGCCACCGGGCTCCCCGTCGGCGTCAACGTCCTGCGCAACGACGTCGAGTCGGCGCTCGCCATCGCCGCCGTCACCGGGGCCCGGTTCGTCCGGGTGAACGTCCTGGCCGGGACGATGTACACCGACCAGGGCCCGATCGTGGGCCGGGCGGCCGACGTGCTGCGCCAGCGGGCGGCGCTTTGCCCCGAGGTCGCCATATGGGCCGACGTCCTCGTCAAGCACGCCGTCCCGCCTCCGGGACTGACCCTCGCCCAGGCAGCCGCCGACACGTGGGAGAGAGCCGGAGCCGACGCCCTGATCGTCTCGGGGAGCGGAACCGGCCACGCCCCCGACCTCGATCGGTTCCGTGAGGTGGCAGACGCCGTCCCCGACGCACCCGTCGTCGCCGGATCCGGGGCCCACCCCGGCAACGTCGCCGACCTGGCCACCCTCTGCGACCACGTCATCGTCGGCACCTATCTGGAGCGCGACGGCGTCCCCGGTGCCCCGCTCGACCCCGATCGGGTGGAGTCCTTCGCGGAGGCCGCCCGCCAGGTGGGCCTGCTGTGAGCGCCCACACCCGCCTCGAGGTCGCCGACGGCTACGCCGTCCTCACGCTGGCGCGGCCCGACATCCGCAACGCGCTGACGGGAGAAGACATGCTCGCCGAGCTGGTGTCGGTGTTCGAGTCCCCTCCGGCCGGGGTGGTCGTCGTCACCGGAGAGGGGCCGGCGTTCTCCGCCGGCGGGAACGTAAAGGAGATGGCCCGGAAGGAAGGGATGTTCGCCGGCACCCCCGCCACCATCACCGAGAGCTATCGGCGCACCATCCAACGCCTCACCCGGGCGGTCTACGCCACCGACGCCGTCACCATCGCCGCGGTCAACGGCCCGGCGGTCGGCGCGGGATTCGACCTGGTGCTGGGGTGCGACCTGCGGATCGGCTCCACCGAGGCCTGGTTCGCCCACTCGTTCGCCGACTTGGGGATCGTGCCCGGCGACGGCGGAGCGTGGCTGCTGCCGCGGGTCGTGGGCTGGCAGCGGGCGGCCGAGATCGCGCTCACGGCGCGCCGCGTCCACGCCGCCGAAGCACTCGACCTGGACATCCTCCTCGAAGTGGTCGAACCCGCCGCGCTGCTGGAGCGGGCCACCGACCTGGCGCGTACCATCGCCTCCAAGCCCTCCCATTCGGTGCGGTTCACCAAGCGACTGCTGCGCCTCGCCCGCGCCACCGACCTGGACGCGTTCTTGGAGCTCTCGGCCGCACTGCAGGCGGTGAGCCACGCCGAGCCGGGCCACACCGCGGCCGTGGAGGCCTATCTCGAGCGCCTGACGCGCCGATCCGGCCTCAGGGAGTGACGACCGAAGCCGGCGTCGGGGGGAGCTGACCCGTCTCGCAGACGTGGTTGAAGGCGTCCACGACCATCGGGTCGAACTGCGTGCCCGAGTGCAGGTTGATCTCCTCCACCGCAACCTCCACGGGCAGCGCCGGCTGGTAGGACCGATGGCTGACCATGGCGTCGAAGGCGTCGGCGACGAGGACGATGCGGGCGAGGAGCGGGATCTCCATCCCGGAGAGACCGAAGGGGTACCCGCGCCCGTCGTAGCGCTCGTGGTGGTAGAGGATCGCCTCGGAGACCCGCCGGTCGAAGCGATCGACCGTCATCGCGAACCCGAACTCGGGATGGCGGCGCATGTGCTCCAACTCCCAGGGGTCCAGTGGGCCGGGCTTGGAGAGGATCGCCGGGTCGACATGGATCTTTCCGACGTCGTGGAGGACTCCCACCAGGCCCAGGCGGGCGATGTCGTCGTCATCCACCTGGAGGGTGCGGCCGAGGGCCACGGCGAGGTCGGCGACCCGATGAACGTGTCCGTGGAGGTCCTCGACGATGTGCTCCATTGCCCGGAGCAGATCGTTCTTCGTTTTTTCTTGACGGGGGCTCATTTGAGGAATTTCTGGGAATGGGAGGCGGCTTGGGAGTTGTGTAACGGTCGCAGATATCATCGCCGTTGCCGCCTTTCCGATCCATAGGGCGGGTGACCCAGCGACCGCCGAATTCAAGGATTTCGGCTAGGTCGGCGGACCCAGATCGACGAATTGCATCCCAACTTGCGGCATCCGGAGACGATACCCTCGGTCACCGTGTCCACCCCGAATCTCACCGTCCGAGCCGGCCACCCCGACTTCCTGGAGCTGCCTTGGGAGGTCTCGCTCGAGGACTGGGACATCCCCGAGCTCGTCGACCTCCCCAAGGGGATCTCCCGCCACACGGTCCGGTTCGTGAGCTTTCCGCAGGGAATCTATGCGATAAAAGAGCTGAACGAAAGAGCGGCCCGGCATGAATACGCCATTCTCCGGGAGCTGGAGGAGCTGGCGGCACCGGCGGTCCACGCCGTCGGGTTGGTCACGGGACGCAGCCCCGATCGCCACGACGAGCGGTCGGCGGCGCTGATCACCGCCTACGAGAACTTCTCCTTCTCCTACCGGGAGCTGCTCGAGGGCCCCGGCTTCGGCCAGAACCGGAGCCGGATGCTGAACGCCTTCGCCTTCCTCCTCGTGCGGCTGCACCTACTCGGCGTGTTCTGGGGGGACTGCTCTTTGTCCAATGTGCTGTACCGATGGGACGCCGACAGCCTCGAAACGATCATGGTCGACGCGGAAACTGCCTCCATCCATCCGGGGGGATTGAGCGACGGGCAGCGCCAGGAGGACCTCCAGATCATGGTCGAGAACGTGGCCGGAGGCGTCTCCGACATCGCCGCCATGGCCGGAACGGAGCCGGCGCCAGAGGACCTGGCGATGGGGCTCGAGATCGCCGAGAGATACGAGGGCCTGTGGAGCGAGCTGGCCGACGAGGAGACGATCGGTCCCGACGAGCGGTACAAGATCGGCGAGAAGATGGCCCGGATCAACGCCCTCGGCTTCGACGTCGAGGAGGTGGAGCTGGTGCCCACGAACTCCGACAGCGAGGAGTTCCAGTTCAAGCTGAAGCTGGGCGGCCGGACCTTCCACTCGAACCGCCTGCGTGACCTGACAGGCGTCGAGGCGCTGGAGAACCAGGCCCGGGTGATCCTGTCGGACCTGTACTACTTCCAGGCCAAGGAGGGGGCCCAGGACACGCCCACGAAGAAGAACGTGTCGGCGATCAAGTGGCGGGTCACCGAGTTCGAGCCCATGATCGAGCGGCTGCGGCGTATAGAGGGCGTCAACGACCCGATCCAGGCCTACTGCGACCTGCTCCACCACCGCTATCTGATGGCGACCGAGCAGCAACGGGACGTCTCCACCCTGGAGGCGTTCGAGCACTGGCTGGCGGAGGGACGGCCCGGCTATCCACCGCCGCCGTGAGTCAGTGGCCGCCGCGCTTGACGCCGCCGTACTTCATGCGGGTGTCGGACATGGCGGCGGCTCTCTCGTCCTGGCGGTCGGGGTCGTACCCGGCGTCGACGATCTCCCCGATGAAGAGGGTGTGGGTGCCGAGGTCGAGCGACTGACGGACCTCACACTCGAACCAGGCAAGCGCCTCCTCGAAGATCGGGACGCCCGTCTTTCCCTCCCGTATGGGCCGGCCGTTGAGGGTCATGCCCTCTTTGGTCGCCGGCTTGGAGAACTTCACGAACACCCGGGTGTCGTCGGTGGGCCACAGGTTGACGGAGAAGGCGCCGGACTCGCTGATCAACTGGTGTGTGAGGGCCTTGTTGTCCACCCCGACCCCGACCAGCACCGGCTCCATCGACAACTGGGTGATCCACGAAGCCGTCATGCCGTTCCAGCGGTCTCCGGACCGTGAGCCGATGAGGGCGAGGGCGTTCGGTATCTTCCACGTCACCAGGTTGACCGTCTCCGGATCCACCATGTCGTCGCCACTCCTGACTGATCGCGTCCGTCGCTCACCCTAACCTGGAAAGGACCGTGAGAATCCTGATCGCCACTACAGGCGTCCTGCCACCGGTGCCGGTCGCCGAACTCTGCAAGCGGCTGGGGGGCGAAGACGGCGAGTTCGCGGTGATGACCGTGGTCCAGGTGCCCCGGACATTCCTCGACGCCCTCGACGAGGAAGAGCGGCGCTCCCTGCTCGCCGACGACGACCGCGGCGACCCGGAGGCCAAGGCGTCCGCCTATCTGGAAGAGCGCGGCCGACGCATCGTCGACCCGATCCTGGCGGCGCTGGCGTCCCACGGGCTGGAGGCCAGCGTCCGGTTCGTGGAAGGCGACGACCCCGCCGAAGCGATCATCCGGACCGCCGAGGACTTCCAGGCCGACCTCCTGGTGATGGGAGCCACCCGCCGCCTGTTCACCGAGGAGGCGTGGCGGAGCGTCTCCGCCCGGGTCATGGAGCAGTCGCAGCGGCCGATCCTGCTGGTGCCCGGCTCCCGCATCGAGGACACTTTCGAGATCCCGCGGGTCGACGTCTGACGCCCGCCGAAAATCTGTCCCACCCCTCCCGTACGTTGGCGGCATATGGACACACACGAGCTCGATGGCCGCCGAACATCGTCGTACCTGTGCCGCCACGAGGTGCGCTACCACGGACGCGTCGGAGTCGTCGCCTGCGCCGACTGCGGCTGCTTGGAGTTCTACGGAGCCCGCGGGCCGCTCGACCCGGCGGAGGGAGTGGCCGCCCTGTTCGGGAACTTCGACCTCGTCGGGAAGGTGCCGGCGATCGCCGCTCCCGCCGACCACGTCCTCGCCTATCGGCCTCCCCTCGGCAAGCGGGCCGCGCTCGACGTCCTTCCCGCCGGCTGCTGGCTCCGGGTCCACGACGAGCTGTGGCTCGCCTCCGATCGCCAGGTGCTGCTGTTGGCCACGCCCAACCGGTTGATGGTCGACAACCTCACCCGGGGGGCATGATCAGGCGATCCTCGGGCCTGGGCCTGCCGAGGAACTGGGTGTCGTGGAGGACCCGGTACAGCCCGTCGGCGGCGATCAGCTCGTCGTGGGTGCCCGACTCGACCAGGCGGCCCTCGTCCAGGACGAGGATCTGGTCTGCCTGCCGCACGGTGGACAGGCGGTGGGCGATGACGATCGAGGTCCGTCCGGCCATGAGACGCTCCAACGCCTCCTGGATGAGGGCCTCCGAGCGGGAGTCGAGATGCGACGTCGCCTCGTCCAGGATGAGGATCTTCGGGTCCTTGAGGATCACGCGGGCGATCGCCAGCCGCTGCTTCTCCCCGCCGGACAAGCGGTAGCCCCTCTCGCCCACCACGGTGTCGAATCCATCGGGAAGCGCCTCGATGAGCTCCAGGATGTTGGCGGCCCGGGCTGCCTCCTCCAGCTCCTCCCGAGTGGCGTCGGGACGGGCGTAGCGGAGGTTGGCGCCGATGGTGTCGTGGAAGAGGTACGTCTCCTGGGTCACGACACCGATCATCTCCGCCAGGGTCTCGGGAGCCAGGTCGCGGACGTCGACGCCGTCGATGCGCACCGAGCCGACCGTGGGGTCGTAGAGGCGGGGAATCAGGTAGGAGACGGTGGTCTTCCCCGCTCCCGACGGCCCCACCAGGGCGGTGAGCGTCCCCGGCGCGACGGTGAACGACACGTCACGCAAGGCCCAGGTGCGGGTCTGGGCGACCTGCGGAGCGGCGAGATCCAGGCCGGCGTCGCGCCACCGTTTCACCGCCTCCAGCCCTTCGGGCCCGTCGCCCTGATAGCGGAAGCTGACGCGGTCGAAGGTCACCTCACCCTTCGGAGCCTCCAACGGAACCGGTTGGGTGGGCGGGGGGACGTCGGTCTCCAGGTCGAGCACCTCGAAGACCCGCTCGAACGAGACGAGTGAGGTGGCGAACTCCACCCTGCTGTTGGCGAGGCCCGAGAGCGGGCCGTAGAGCTGGCCCAGCAACGTCGAGAACATCACGACGACGCCGATGTCGAGCTCGCCGCGGATGACGAGCCAGCCTCCGAGCCAGAAGATGCCTGCCGAGCCGACGGCGCTCACGAGGCCGAGGGCGGCGAAGAACCAGCGCCCCACCATGGCGCGTCGCACGCCCAGGTCGCGCACGGCGGCCGCCTCCCGCTCGAACCGCTCCAACTCGGCGTCGCTGCGCCCGAACAGGCGGACGAGCAAGGCGCCGCTCACGTTGAACGCCTCCTGGAGGATCCCCGACATGACCGCGTTGCGCTCCATCTGGTCCTCGGTGACGCGGCGCAGCAGCCGGGCCACGCGGCGGGCGGGGAGCACGAAGAGGGGCAACGCCGCCAACGCCAGGATGGTGAGCCTCCAGTCGAACCCGATCATCACCGTGAGGGTCGCCGCCACCGCCACCAGGTTGGACACGATCGTGACGAACGTCCCGGTGATCGCTTGCTGGGCGCCGACGACGTCGCTGTTGAGGCGGTTCATCAGCTCCCCGGTCTTGGTGGCGGTGAAGAATCGGAGCGACATCGTCGAGAGGTGCTGGAAGAGCTGGCGGCGGAGGTCGAAGATGATCCCCTCGCCTGCCCGCGCCGACCACCAGCGCTGCAGGATGCCGACCAGCGCCGAGGCGATCGGCACCGCCACCATCCCCACCCCGAGTAGGGTGAGCATCCGCATGTCCCCGCGGGGGATCGCCTCGTCGATGAGGTAGCGGATGAGGATGGGCGGGACCACCCCCAGGCCCGAGATCACGAGGACCGTGACGAGGATCCCGAGGAGGTAACCGCGGTAGGGCCGGGCATACGACCAGACGCGCTTGAGCAGCGCCCGGTCTACCGCCGGACGGTCCGCTTCGGCGTCGTACTGGATGTAGCTGCGCCAGCCACTGCCGTGGAACAGGTGCGTTCCTTCCCGAGGAAACGAGATCTCAGCCTATAAGTGGCTCTCCGGTATCGGACGGCTCACTCTCCCGGCAGCAACTCGCCCAACGGCTCCAGCGAGGCGATCACCTCGTGGACCAGGTCCTCGTCCTCGTCGTCGAAGCCGGTGAACTCGTAACGGAAAGGCTCTCGGAACCAGACGTGGACCAGCCCGGCGGCGTCCTCCAGCCGCCACACCTGCAAGTCGCCGATCGGCTCCAGGCCGCACAGCGTCTCTGCCCCGGCGAGCAGGAGGCACACGTCCTCGGGCTCCCGGGAAGCGGCGGCCTCCACCCCTTCGGGGTCCCGGGAGAGGTTGAGGACCGCCTCCTGGCCCACAGAACGCGACCGCGTGTACGGCTCCACCGACCACAGCCCGAAGGCGACCGTGGGGTCGTTGGAGAGGCTGAGCATGCGGTCCTCGATGACGAGCTGCGACGTGATGTGCGAGACGGACGTCGGCAGGACGGCGGGGAACTCCACCTCGGGGAGGACGGCGGCGATCTCGGCGCGGGAGGCCTGCAGGAACCGGGAGTTGTCCTCCGACCGGGCGAACGCTTCGGCCAGGACCTCATCCAACTCGGCGCCTTGCGGGGGCGAGCCGAACTCGTCGTTCACCCACGTCAGGGACTGGGAGGCGTGAACGGGCGACACCGGAGTGGTGGTCGTCGACGGCGCCGTGGTGGCGGCCTCGCCTATCCAACTCGACGACCGTCCCCCTAGGTCGGCGAACATGTCCTCCGAGCAGGCAGCCACCGCCAACACGAGCGAGATCCACGCGATGGCGCGGCCCGCCACGCCGCGCCTCCGCGGCCCCTCCCTCGTCCTGGTCGGATTCTGCATCTACCCCCTCTTGACGTCTGACGCCGCCTGTCGGTTCCCCGACCGGCGGCCCAGGCGATGTTACGGGTCGGTGCCCGACCGGGCGACCTCGGGGCTCTAACCTCCCGACGGTGCTCCGGGTGCTCTGCCTCAACGGACCGAACCTCGACATGCTGGGCCGCAGAGAGCCCGGCGTGTACGGGTCGCTGACGCTCCCCGAGTTGGAGGAGCGGGTGCGCCGGTGGGGCGCCGACTCCGGATGTGAGGTCGAGTGCCTCCAGTCCAACCGGGAGAGCGAGCTGATCGAGGCGATACACGGTGCGGCCGACTTCGACGGCGTGGTCATCAACCCGGGAGCTCTCACCCACACCTCCTTCGCCCTCCGGGACGCGGTCGCCGCCGTCGACATCCCTGTGGTCGAGGTGCACATCTCCAACGTGCGCTCACGTGACAGGTGGCGGAGGCGGTCGGTGCTGTCCGACGTCGCCGTCCACACGATCTTCGGACGCGGCCCCGACGGCTACCGGGCGGCCCTGCGACACCTCGTCAACCGAGCCTCCTGCCCCGTCGAGACCCGCCGCTACGGCCCTCATCCCGATCAGGTCTTCGACCTCCGCCCCGGCTCCGGCCGGCGGGGGGCGGCGCTCGTCCACGGCGGGTTCTGGCTCGACACGTGGGGACGGGACACCACCGAGTCGTGGGCCGTGGACCTCCACCGCCGGGGGGTGGCCACCGCCAATCTCGAGTACCGCCGGCTCGGCTCCGGGGGCGGCGTGGTCCCCACCCTCGCCGACGTGGCCGAGGCGCTGGCGGCGGCCTCCGACGCTCTCTCCCCGACTCCTCCGATCGTGATCGGCCACTCGGCCGGTGCCCACCTGGCGCTGGCGGTCGCCGCCCGGGCCGGCATCGGGGGGCTGGTCCTGGTCTCGGGCGTGTACGACCCCGCCGCCCCCGGCGTCGACGAAGTAGGCGCCGCCGCGGGACGCCGATTCGACCCGGACGCGGCCACCCGGCTCGACCGGCTGGCTCCCCCGGACTGTCCCGTGCTCTTGATCCACGGCGCCGAAGACCGGGTCGTCCCGCCGGCCCAGTCCGAGGCGGCGGCTGCCGCCCTCGGCGGGGTGGCGGAGCTGGCGATCGTCCCCGGAGAGGGCCACTTCGACGTGCTCAAACCCGCCTCCGAGTCGTGGCGGAAGGTGGCGGACTGGCTCGAGAGGCTGCCGTAGCCTGCCAGATACTGGAACGGATCGAGTTGCCTCGCCCCGCGCCACCCCGGTACCCTCGTCTGGTCCTCGGGACCCATGTGTCACGCGGGCGGAGTCGAACTTGAGACGCGCACATCCCCTCTTATACGTCGCCGTCTGGGCGGTGGTGACCCTGCTGGCGGTAGCCGGCTTCGCCGCCTTCCAGACGCAGGGCCGCCCGGTCCCCGAGCCGGCTGCACAGAGCCTCGGCCGGGAGGTCGGGGCCATGGCCGGCATGGGCTTCAACGCGGCCGCCGCCCAGGTGGCGGTGGTCGCCGCCACCCCGATCGACGGCGCCGAGGCGGAGCCGGTCACGGCCGACCAGCTCCTGTCGGGCGACTCGACGGAGGAGGAAGCCCCCCTCGACACCGTCCCCACCCACGGCTGGCTCTCCGAGATGCAGGTGCGGGCGCTGGTGACCCGCTACTTCCGGCCCGAGGACGTCAATCGGGCCATCCGGGTGGCGTGGTGCCAGTCCCGCTTCAATCCCAGCTCGTCGGATCCCCAGACCGGTGGGACGGGGCTCTTCCACCACCTCCCCGAGTTCTGGGACGCCCGCGCCGAGGCGGTGGACTTCGCCGGGGCGGAACCGTCCGACCCGGAGGCCAACGTGGCTGCCGCCGCCTACGCCGTCTACGAGGAGGGTGGCTGGGCGGTCTTCCCTTGTGACAGCTGATCAGCGGAAATCACGAGACCGCAGCGTGTAGACGCCGAGACCGTCCATTCGCTGGGCGATCAGGTTCGTGACCCCATGGCGGTGCTCCACCCGCCCCTCGATGACTAGCGCCGCCGCCTTGCGCGCCACCGGGCGGTACCGCTCCCACACCTCGGGCAAGACGATCACGTTCAACTGGCCGGTCTCGTCCTCGAGGTTGAAGAAGATCACCCCCGACGCCGTGTCCGGCCGCTGACGGTGGGTGACCACACCTGCCACCTTCACCCGCACCGGGCGGCGCAGGCCGAGGACCTCGGCGACCGACAGGCAGCCGTCGGCCTCGAGGGCGTCCCTGATGAACTCGATCGGATGCCGCGGCGAGATGCCGGTGCCCCACAGATCGGCCCGGTGCGCCTCCTCCTCGGACATGTCGGGGAGATCGGGAGCATCGACACCGGGAGCGAGCGGGAGCCTCCCCGGGTCGATGTCAGCCAGCGCCCCTGCCGCCCAGATCCCCGGCCGGCGGTCGAGGCCGATGGAGCGCAGGGCGCCGGTGGCGGCGAGGCTCTGGAGGGCGTCGACGCTCAACCCCGTCCTCCACGCCAGGTCTTCGGGGGATGTGAACGGCCCGCCCACCATGCGAGCCGTCTCGATGCGGGCTATCTCCTTCTCACCCAGGTTGCGGACGTAGCGGAGGCCGAGACGCACCGCCACCGCGGGGCGGATCGGGTCGTCGACCGGCCCTCTTCCCCGCCGCCACGACCTGCCCATGTAGGTGACGATGTCGTCGGGGTCGGCGTCGATGGGCTCGAGCGTGCAGTCGTGACGGGAGACGTTGATGTCGGGGCCGTACACGACCACCCCGTGGCGTTGGGCGTCCTGGACGAGGCTGTTGGGCGAGTAGAAGCCCATCGGCTGGGCGTTGAGGAGCCCGCACAGGTACTCGGACGGCCAGTGGTAGCGGAGCCACGCCGACATGTAGACGATGTAGGCGAAGCTCACGGAGTGCGATTCGGGGAACCCGAAGCTGGCGAAGCCCTGCAGCTTCTCCCAGATCTCGTCGGCGGCGGCGCCGGTGATGCCGTTTCGCGCCATCCCCTCGTAGACCTCGTCGCGCAGCCGGGCCATCGCCTCCTCGGAGCGCTTGTGGGTCATCGCCTGGCGCAGGCGGTCGGACTGCCCCCCGTCGAACCCGGCGCAGACCCGGGCGAGCTCCATGAGCTGTTCCTGGAAGATCGGCACCCCGAGCGTCTTGGCCAGGATCGGCTCCGTCGACGGATGGGGGTAGCGCACCGGCTCTTCGCCGCTGCGGCGGCGCAGGTAGGGGTGGACCGACTGCCCCTGGATCGGGCCGGGGCGGATCAGGGCCACCTCGATCGCCAGGTCGTAGAAGGTGCGGGGCCGCATCCTGGGCAGGGTGGCGATCTGGGCGCGTGACTCGACCTGGAACAGCCCGATCGTGTCCCCGTCGCCGAGCATGTCGTAGATGACCGGCTCCTGGTCGATCGCAGCCAGGTCGATCGCCACTCCGTGGGTCTCGTCGATGAGGTCCACGGTGAGGTGGAGGGCGTTGAGCATCCCCAGGCCCAGGAGGTCGAACTTCACCATCCCCACCGCCGCCGAGTCGTCCTTGTCCCATTGGATGACGGTGCGCCCTTCCATCCGCCCCCACTCGAGAGGCACCACCTGCCACAGGGGGCGGTCGGAGATCACCATCCCCCCGGAGTGGATGCCGAGGTGGCGGGGGAACCCGTCGAGGCGGTGGCAGACGTCGTAGATCAACTCGGCGGTCAGCCCGGCCGGGAGCGGCACCTCGCTGCGCAGATGCGCCGGGTTGCGGGTGTCGACGTACTTGGACAACTCGTCCACCTGGGCGGGAGTGAAGCCGAACGCCTTGGCCACGTCACGCAGCACCGACCGGGCCCGGTAGGTGATGAGGTTGGCGACCATCGCCGCCCGCTCCCGCCCGTAGCGCCGATAGCAGTACTGGATCACCTCCTCCCGGCGGTCGGCCTCGAGGTCGAGATCGATGTCCGGTGCCCGGCCGCGTTCCTCGGACAAGAACCGCTCGAACGGAAGCCCCAGGCGGATCGGGTCGACCCGGGTGAGGCCGAGGCAGCGGCACACCGCCGAATCGGCGCCCGACCCGCGTATCTGGCAGTAGATGTCCTGGGAGCGGGCGTAGCGGACGATGTCCCACACCACGAGGAAGTAGCCGGCGAAGCCCAGCCGCTCGATGATCCCCAGCTCGTGCTCGAGCCGGCGGCGGGCAGCCGGGTCGATGCCTCCCTCCCCCTCGCCCGGGTAGACGGTGCGGGCGCCTTCCCAGGTCAGGTGGCGCAGGTACTCCATCTCCGAGCGGAAGTGGCCCGGCATCGGGAAATCGGGGAGGCGGGGGGCGACGAGGGCCAGGTCGAAGGCCAGCCTCTCTCCCAGCTCGGCGGTGCGGGCGACCACACCCGGATAGCGGGCGAAGAGCCGCTCCATCTCGTCGGGGTGACGCAGGTGCCGCAGGTCGGTGGCGGGCCGGAACCCGTCGGCTTCCTCCAGGCTGCGCCGGCCGCGGATCGCCGCCAGCACCTCAGCCAGGTCGGCGTCCTTTCGGTGGGCGTAGTGGACCTGGTTGGTGGCGACCACGCCCAGGCCCAGGCGCTGAGCCACCTCCCACATCAGGTCGTTGCGGGCGTCGTCGCCGGGCATGCCGTGGTTCCACAGCTCCAAGTGGAACCGGTGGCCGAACATCTCCCTGAGCCGGGAGGCCGCCGCCATCGCCTCCGCCAGGTCGCCTCGAGCCGCGGCGGCGGGGACCGCCCCGGCGTGGCAGCCCGACAGCGCCCACACCTCCCGGGTGGCGGCCACCTCGGCGAGGTCGTCCCAGGAGAAGACGGGGGCGTCCTTCACTCCCCGCATCTGGCCCCGGGTTATGAACCGGCCGAGCGCCCTGTACCCCTCCGGGGAGGCAGCCAGCAGGACGAGGTGTTCGGTGGGAGGCAGGCGGGTCGGCTTGGCGCCGTGAGCGCGGACGGTCCTCCCCCGCCTCGGGCCGACCGGCCGCCGCCTCTGGCGTTCCTCGTCCCACGCCTCGGCGGCGGCGACGGGATCGGCCGGACCGTCACTCCCGCCCCGGGGCAGCCCCACCTCCACCCCGTAGATCACCGAGAGGCCGGTTTCCCGCGCCGCCTGCCAGAACCGGGAGACCCCGTAGAAGCCGTTGTGGTCGGTCAGCGCCAACGCCCGGTATCCGAGCTGTGCCGCCCGGCGGACCAGGTCTTCGGGGAACGAGGCGCCGTCGAGGAACGAGAAGTTCGAGTGGCAGTGCAGCTCGGCATAGGCGGCCATGGCCCCAGCATATCGAACATGTGTTCGGTCTCGGCGGGCCCTGCGGCGCTGCGCTCGACAGCGGCCGACGTGGCCGGGCAATATCGAGCCGACAAGGAGGCGCCATGATCGAGAAGACGATTCGGCTCACGGGCAGCTCCCCCGACTCGATGGAAGACGCCGTGCGCACGGTGCTGGCCCGGGCGGCGGCGACGATCTCCGACATAACGCGCTGGGACCTGGTGCGGGCCGGCGGGAAGGTGGACGCCTCGGGCGTGCCCACCGCGTTCGAGGTCACGATCGACGTGACCTTCGCGATCCGGGACGCGGTGGAGCACGGGTGAACGGGCCGGTACCCGATCCCCGCCCTCTCGGCGACGGCATCCACCTGATACCCGCTCCCCTGCCGTTTCCCTCCCCGGCGTGGGTCAACTGCTACGCGATCGAGGCCGAGGGCGGGATCGTCCTCATCGATTGCGGGTGTGATTGGGAGCCGGGTCGGGCGGCGCTCGAATCCGGGCTGGCCGCCGTCGGGCTCGCCGGGGCGGAGATCCACACCCTGATCGTGAGCCACCTCCACCCCGACCACGTCGGCATGGCCGGCCGCGTCGTGGAAGAGCACGGGTGCCGTTTCGTCATGCACCGACGGGCGGCGGCACGGATGGACCGCTACAACGACACCGTCGGCTTCGTCGAGCGCAACCGCCGGATCGCCGAGATGCACGGGGCCCCGGCCCATGCCGCCGCCGCCCTCGCCGGGAGCAAGGACCGCCCCTCGTTCATGCCGCCCCTCCAGCCACCGGACGTGACCGTGGAAGACGGAGACCGCATCGATCTGGGCGGAGGTCGCCACCTGGAGGTCCTGCACACCCCGGGCCACGAACCGGCCCACATCTGCCTGCGTGACTCGCGCACCGGCGTCGTCTTCTCCGGCGACCACGTGCTGCCGCGGATCTCCCCGGTGATCATGTACGACGAGGACTACGACGACGTGCTCGGCGACTACCTCGCCTCCCTGCGCCGCCTCCTCGAGATGCGCATCGGGCTCACCTACCCCGCCCACGGGACGATCATCGAGCGCGGCTCCGCCCGGATCGAACAGATCGTCCTCCACCACGAGCGGCGCCTGCATCGGATGCTGGACATCGCCCGGGTGTCACCCGTGACCGCCTGGGAGGTCGTCGGGGCGGTGTTCCGGCCCCATCTGACCCCCGACGAGCAACGGCTGGCGCTGCTCGAGACGATCTCCCACCTCGAGCATCTCCGAGTGGGCGAGCGGATCCGGCGAGAAGAACGCCAAGGTGTGTTCTGGTACCGCGACTGACGAACCGGCGCTGCGCCACCCGGTGGTGTATGGTGCAAGCCGATCTGCGAGGGAAGGGGAAACACACGTGCGGAGACGCGTCTCGATCCTGACCATCGTCGCCCTGATCGCCGCCGCGATGGCCACCACCCCGCTCGGGGCACAGACGCGGGGCGACACCGGAGACCGAGGGCCCAGGCTCGGCGGAGTCGTCTCGGACGACTTCGAGTTGCGTCATCCCGATGAAGAGGTCCAGGTCTTCATCCAGCTCGACGAGCCTTCGGTGGCGGAGTTCGCCGCCGCCACCGACGCCGGCCGCCCGGCCCAGCGCGCCCAGGCTCTGGCCGTGAGGGCCCAGCAGCGTGAGGTCCTCTCCGAGATCGGCGACCTCATCGTCGAGGAGAGGTCCCGCATGGTGGTCGGCGCCAACGGCATCCGCGCCGTCGTGCGCGCCGGCGACATCCCTGCCATCCGCGCCACCGAGGGCGTGAAGTCGGTGGCGGCCGTCACCCGCTACCGCCTGCTGAACGAGACCAGCGTCCCCTGGATCCGCTCCCGCGCCACTTCCACCGAAGCCGACTCCCTGGGCCTGACCGGCGAAGGGACCACGATCGCCATCATCGACA
This sequence comes from Acidimicrobiia bacterium, assembly GCA_017577575.1. Classification (GTDB taxonomy): domain Bacteria; phylum Actinomycetota; class Acidimicrobiia; order Spongiisociales; family ZC4RG35; genus ZC4RG17. The sequence continues at coordinate 62,102 of PKRG01000003.1, forward strand.
CGGGCATCGACTACACGCATCTGTCCATGGGCGGAAGCGGCGAGCCCGACGACTACGCCGCCAACGACCCCAACGAGCTCGTGGACGGCGACGGCTTCCCCAACGACAAAGTGATCGACGGCTACGACTTCGCCGGCGCCCACTACGACGCCTCCGACCCGGACCTCGACACCCCGGAGCCCGACGACGACCCCCTCGACGTCCACGGCCACGGCACCCACGTGGCGGCCACGGCCGCCGGCCTCGGCACCGACGAGACCGCGCCCGGGGTGGCGCCCGACGCCAAGCTCTACGCCCTGAAGGTGTTCGGCGACGTCGCCGGCTCCACCGATCTCGTGGCCGACGCCATCGAGTGGGCGCTCGACCCCAACGGCGACGGCGCCATCGACGACGCCGTCGACGTTATCAACATGAGCCTCGGCGCCGACTACGGCCACCCCGACGACCCCTCGTCGATCGCCGCCCAGAACGCGGCCGACAACGGCGTCATCGTCGTGGCGGCGGCGGGCAACGCCGGGCCCATCCCGTATGTGACCGGCTCCCCGGCGGTCGCCGACGGCGTCATCTCGGTGGCGGCATCACTCGACGGCGGCGCCGACGTGATGGCGATGACCATCGACTCCCCCGAGTCCATCGCCGGCGAATACGAGGCTGCCGGCTCGGAGTTCGGCCCGCTCGACCCGCCCACCTCCGGGGAGGTGGCGCTCGCCGGACCGGACAGCGAGGCCTGCGTTCCCATCGAAACCGACGTCGAAAACAAGATCGCCCTGGTCGACCGCGGCACGTGCGAGTTCACCGTCAAGGTGCGCCATGCACAGAACGCCGGCGCCATCGGCGTCCTCGTGGTCAACAACGTCGACGAGCCGCCGATCACCATGGCCCACAACGGAACCGACCCGTGGCCCGAGATCCCGGCGATGATGGTGCGCCTCGGGACCGGCGAGCTCATCCGCGACGCCATCGGCTCGGGCGCCACGGTCGCGGTGACCCTGCGCGGCGACCTGACGACGCCGCTCGAGCACCTCGCCGACACGATGGCCGACTTCTCCTCGCAGGGGCCCGGCTTCGGGAACGCCTTCAAGCCGAATGTGAGCGCCCCCGGGTTCAACATCCGATCGGCCGATGTCGGCACCGGCACCGGGACGACGCTGAGCTCGGGCACCTCGATGGCGACACCCCATGTCGCCGGCGCCGCCGCCCTGTTGCGGGAGTGGAACCCCGACCTCACGCCCGAAGCCGCCAAGGCGCTCCTCATGAACGCCGCCACTCCGGCGAGCGACGCCGCCGGCGTGGTGCCCATCTCCCGCCAGGGCACCGGCATGGCGCAGGTGGACCGGATCGTCGACCACCTCTCCGCCTATGCCACCCCCGCCGGCGTGGTCATGCGCGTCAACCCGGCCGAGCCGACCTCCCAGACGGCGACGATCGAGGTCACCGGCCTCGCCGGTGCCGACGCCGTGACCTATGAGGTCTCGATCGAGGACCACCAGGGACTCGAAGGCGTGGAGTGGACGGCCTCCTCGGCCACGGTGGCCCCCGGCGACTCCGTCGATGTGACCCTCTCGGTCGACCCGGCGGCCCTGGAGCCGGACGACGGCTTCCTCAGCCAGACCGAGGCCGACGCCTGGCTGGTGCTCACCAACCCCGAAGACCCCGAAGACCGGCTGCGGGTCGGCCTGGTGGCAGTCGTGGACCCCGCCTCCACCGCGGTAGCGGAAGGCGGCGTCGCCGAGGTGACGCTGACCAACGGCGGCCCCGCTCCCGGGTTCGCCGACGGGTTCACAGCCCTGGGAGCGGGGGACGGCTCGCTGGCGCACGTCGGCTTCCGGACCGCCGACGAGAACGGCGAGTACCGGGTCATCGACTTCGGCGTGGCCCTGGACCAGCCGTGGTCGTCGCCCTCGGAGACGGAGATCGACATCTACATCGACGTCGACCAGGACGGCCTCGACGACTACGCCGTGGTGGCCGCCGACCTCGGTTGGCTCACCGGCTCCCCCGACCCGACCGGCGAGCTGGTCACGGCCCTGTTCGACCTGAACCTCGGCGGCGGCTACCTCCTCTACTACGCCGTCGCCGACATGAACGACCGGGTCGTGGTCCTGCCCGCGGACCTGACCGGCGACTTCGGGTTCCTCGCCGAGGGCGACACCGCCTTCGACATCACCGTCGTCGTCTTCGACCAGCTCGGCTTGTCGGGCATCAGCGATGTCATCACCGTGGACCTCGGGGAGGAGATCGCCGCCGGCGAGGTGCTCAGCTACTCCCTCGAGAGCGGGGAAACCGTCTCGGTGCCCGCCGATGGCGCCGGCGAGATGCTCTGGCTGTTCCGCAACAACCCGGTCGACTCCCAGCACGCCGTGGTGGCCATCTCCGCGGCAGAGCCGCCGGCCGACGGGGAAGACGAGCCCGAACCGCCATCGGACGACGAAGAGGTCCCTCCGGAGGACGAGGAAGAGGTGGAGCCGCCGAGCTTCGACGACGTGGGCGAGGACCATCTCTTCCACGGCGAGATCGTCTGGCTGGCGCAGCAGGGCATCACCCGCGGCTGCAACCCGCCCGCCAACACCGAGTTCTGCCCCGACGCGCCCGTGACCCGGGGCCAAATGGCGGCGTTCCTCCATCGGGCGCTGGACCTGCCGGAGACGGACGAGAACTTCTTCATCGACGACGAGAACGTCGTCTTCGAGGACGAGATCAACCGTCTCGCCGCCGCCGGCATCACCCGGGGCTGCAACCCGCCGACCAACGACGAGTTCTGCCCCGACGACGAGCTCACCAGGGCGCAGATGGCCGCGTTCCTGGTCCGGGCCTTCAGGATCACCGGAGGCGAAGGCTCCGACCTGTTCGTCGACGACGACGGCAACATCCACGAATGGGCGATCGACATCCTCGGCACGTCGGGAGTGACGCGAGGCTGCAACCCGCCCGCCAACGACATGTTCTGCCCGGACCAGCCGATCAGCCGGGGCCAGATGGCCGCCTTCATCTACCGGGCCTACCACCTCGACGACTGACACCACCTCCGGCGCTCCTAATGTGGGGCGCCGGAGGTTTCATCGATGGACTGGAAGATCGAGACGATCGTGGCCGGGCTCGACGGGTCCGACCAGAGCCTGTCGGCGGCCCGGCTGGCCGCCACCGTCGCCCGACAGTTCGGCGCCCGCCTGATCCTGGCGACAGTCGTGCGCCCTCCCGAGGGCTGGTGGGGCATCGGCGGAGAGCCGCCGGCGCCCGAGGCGTTCGCCAAGGCAGTGGTCGAGGCCCGAAAGGAGATCCTCGACCGGGCCGAGGCCGCCCTCGACCTCGAGGGGATCACCTACGAGACGGTCGAGGAGGCCGGGGATCCCGCCGCACAGCTCGCCGACCTGTGCCGCCGCGAGGACGCCGACCTGCTGGTGGTCGGACGTCGGGGTGCCGGCCTGGTGGAGCGTCTCCTCGTCGGTTCCGTGGCCGACCGGGTCACCCACATCGCCCCGTGCCCGGTGCTGACGGTGCCTTGAGCCCCCTCAGACGTTGAACCGGAAGTGGATCACGTCGCCGTCTTCGACGACGTAGTCCTTGCCTTCGATCCGGATCTTTCCCGCCGATCGGAGCGCAGCTTCCGATCCGTGCTCGAGGAGGTCCTCGATACGGTAGACCTCGGCGCGGATGAAGCCCTTCTCGAAGTCCGAGTGGATCACCCCGCCCGCCTGAGGAGCTTTCGTGCCGGCGACGATGGTCCAGGCCCGGATCTCTTTCGGGCCGGCGGTGAAGAACGTACGCAGCCCCAACAGCTGGTAGGTGGCCCGGGCCAGCGTGTGCAGGCCGGGCTCTTTCAGCCCGAGGTCGGCGAGGAAATCCGCCTGGTCCGACGGGTCGAGCTGGGCGATCTCCGCCTCCGCCTGGGCACAGATCACCACGACCGGCTCTCCCCGCCGTTCCGCCCACTCCTCCACCGCCCGGGTGTGGGCGTTCCCGGCGAGCCCGTCCTCGTCGACGTTGCACACGTACAAGACGGGGCGGGCGGTGAGCATCTCCATCTCGTCGATCACCGCCCACTCCCGCTCGCTCCAATGTCCGGCGCGGATCGTCTCGCCCCGCCCCAGATGGTCCACCACCTTGCGGGCGACGTCACGCGCCTCGATCTGGGCCTTGTCGCCCGACTTGGCGGCCCGCTCCAGCCGTTCCAGGCGCCGCTCGGCGACCTGGAGGTCGGCGAGGATCAGCTCCGTCTCGATGGTGTCGATGTCGCGGATGGGATCGACCGACCCCTCCACGTGGGTGATGTCGGGGTCGTCGAAACAGCGCACCACTTCGAGGATGGCGTCGACGGTGCGGATGTGGCCGAGGAACTGGTTGCCGAGCCCTTCGCCCTCGCTGGCGCCCCGCACCAGCCCGGCGATGTCGACGATCTCGACCACCGCCGGGACGATCCGTTGCGTCTCGATGACCGAGTTGATCTGGGCGAGCCGCTCGTCGGGGACGGGGACCACCCCGACGTTGGGCTCGATCGTGGCGAACGGATAGTTGGCAGCCTCGACGTCGGCCGCGGTGAGGGCGTTGAACAGCGTCGACTTGCCCACATTCGGGAGGCCGACGATGCCGGCGCGCAGGCTCACGCCGCCTCCCAGGGCGCGGGGAAAGAAGGAGAGATCCGATGGGACACCATGGAGACGCCAGGATACCGGCCCGCGGCGCCCTCAAATGCCGAGGAGACGGCGGGCGGCCAGCCCTCCTGCCAGCGCCAGCAGCCACGAAGCCAGCGACCCGATCAGCACGTACTCCGCCGACAGGTGGGGCTCGTCTCCGGTGATCTCGGGGAACCGCAGGATCGCCTTGGCGGCTGCGACCAGGGCCGCCGCCCCTGCTTCGTCGCCGACCACGAGGACGAAGATCACCAGCCGCTCCAGGATGCCGATCCAGCGGCCCGCGCCCTCGGTGCCCCCCGTGGGGACCGCCTTCACCCTCTCGAGGAGCAGCCGCACGAACCAGTTGGCGGGGATGGTCAGGGAAGCGACGATGGCGATGGTGCCGATGGCTTCGACCATCATCCGAACCCCGGGACGGCAGGCGTCGACGTGTCGAGCAGGGTCGCCAGGCGGTGGCGGTGGACGCGGCGGCTCACGGAGCTCTCGTGGAGGCCCAGCCGATCGGCGATGGCCCGCTGGGTCTCCCCTTCGGCGAGAGCGACGAGGATGGCGCCGTCGGTGGCGTCGAGGTCGTCGAGGTGGCTGTCGCGGAGGGTGAGGTAGGCGTTCAAGAGCTCGTCCCAGTCGGTGCCGGTCCGAACCAATGTACGGGAGGGGTGGGACGTGCCCGCCAGCTCCTCGATGGCGTCGCGGGCGTTCCACCAGGCGGGCCCGTCCTGGCCGAAGGGCCCCGGCCCGGTCGACTCGACGAGGATCTTTCCCCAGCCCAGGCCCAGACGCAGGCGCGCGAACGGCAAGCACCGCACGTGGAGCTCCCACGACACCGCCAGCGCCTCCGTCAGCGTCGGGTACCGGCCCTGGAACTCGTCTCCCAGGGTGACGGCGAGCTCACCGGAATGGCGCCCGGACAGCTCTTCCAGGACGGCGAGCAGTCGTTCCTGGAGAGCGGCCCGGTCGGGGCTCTCCCGGGACGCCACCACGTCCCCGATCAGGGTGGCTACTTGCATCATCAGCGCAAGTATACGGTGAGTTGCGCGATATGCGCAAGTACTCGCCTACTTGCGCCGGGACGTCAACCGACGTCTTCGAGCTCGGTGGCGACGGCGAACTCGCCTTCCGCCAACTCCAGGTGCTGGGCCTTGGCCGCTTCGGCCAGGTCGCCGGCGGCGAGCCGCAGGACCTCGAGGCGAGCGGGGACGTCGGTCACGACCACCCTCCTCGCCGGCGTCCGCATCGACACCTTGGCGTCCGACTTCGCCTTCCGCACCAGCGACAGCACCTCGGCGGTGACCTCCAGCACCTCGGGTTCACCGGCGTACGGGGTGAGCTCGTCGGCGCGGGGCCAGGGAGCACGATGGACCGAGCCCTCCTGCCACCAGCTCCACACCTCTTCGGTCACGAACGGCAGCACGGGGGCGAACAGGCGCAGGAACACCGACAGGGCGAGCTGGAGGGCAGCCCGGGCCGAGGCCGCCGCCTCGCCGTCTCCGTAGGCCCGCCCCTTGACCAGCTCGAGGTAGTCGTCGGTCCACTCCCAGAAGGCGCTCTCGGTCACATCCAGGGCGCGGGCGTAGTCGAAGGCCTCCATGCCGGCGGTCGCCTCTTCGACGGTCCTCGCCAGCCCGGCCAGCATCGACCGGTCCAGCGGCTCGGTGATCGCCTCGGGAGAGACGTCGTCGGACAGTGAGAGCACGAAACGGGAGGCGTTGAGGATCTTGAGCGCCAGCCGGCGCCCGATCTTCATCTGCCCCTCGTCGAAGGCCGTGTCGACGCCGGGGCGAGCCGACGCCGCCCAATACCGAACTGCGTCGGAGCCGTACTTCTCGAAGAGCGCCATCGGAGTGATGACGTTGCCCTTCGACTTCGACATCTTCTTGCGGTCGGGGTCGAGGATCCAGCCGTTGATCGTCGCCCGCTTCCAGGGGAGCTCCCCGAACTCGTGGTAGGCCCGCAGCACGGTGGCGAACAGCCAGGTGCGGATGATCTCGTGGCCCTGGGGCCGCTGGTCCATCGGGTACACGGCCTTGAACAGGGCGTCGTCCTGGCCCCACTTCCCGGCGATCAACGGGGTGAGCGACGAGGTGGCCCAGGTGTCGAAGACGTCGTGCTCGCCGATGAAGCCTCCCGGCTTTCCGCGCTGGTCCTCGGTGTAGCCGGGCGGGGCGTCCGAGCTCGGGTCCACCGGCAGGTCCTCGAAGCGGGGCTTGATCGGATCCGAGTAGTCGGGCTCGCCGTTCTCGTCGAGGCGGTACCAGAGCGGGATCGGGACGCCGAAGAAGCGCTGGCGGCTGATGAGCCAGTCGCCGTTGAGGCCCTCCACCCAGTGCCGGTACCGGACCTTCATGAAGTCGGGCACCCACTCGAGCTGGTCCCCCAGCTCCAGGAGCTTCTCGCGCAGCTCGGGGTCCCGCCCGCCGTTGCGGATGTACCACTGGCGGCTGGAGACGATCTCGAGGGGGCGGTCGCCCTTCTCGTAGAACTTGACGGCATGGGTGATGGGACGGGGCTCGCCGTCGAGGTCGCCGGATTCCCGCAGGAGCTCCACCATCCGCGTCCTCGCCTGGCTCACCGTCCGCCCGGCCAGCTCGGCGTAGGCGGCCCGCCCCCGTTCCGTCGTGATCCACGCCGGCGTCTCCTCCTGGAACCGGCCGTCCTTTCGGATCACCGTCCGGGTGTCCAGCGCCAGCTCCCGCCACCAGGTCACGTCGGTGGTGTCGCCGAAGGTGCAGATCATGGCGATGCCGCTGCCCTTCTCCGGGTCGGCCAGCTCGTGGGCGTGGACCTGCACCTCCACCCCGAAGATCGGGGAGGTCACGGTCTTGCCGAACAGATCCTGGTAGCGACCGTCGTCGGGGTGGGCGACGAGCGCCACACACGACACGATCAGCTCGGGACGGGTGGTCTCGATGTAGACCGGATCGCCCTCGTGACGGTGGAAAGCCACCCGGTGGTAGGCGCCGGGACGCTCCCGGTCTTCCAGCTCCGCCTGGGCCACGGCCGTCTGGAAGTCGGTGTCCCACAGCACCGGCGCCTCGGCGGCATACGCCTCACCCCGCTCGAGGTTGAGCAGGAACGCCCGCTGGCTGATCTCCTGGGTCGACTCGGAGATCGTGGTGTACAGGTGGTTCCAGTCGACCGAAAGACCCAGCGTCCGGAACGAGTGCTCGAACGCCTTTTCGTCCTCGGCGGTGAGGATGTGGCACAGCTCGATGAAGTTCCGCCGGGAGATCGCCTTCGGGGGGTCGAACGGCTCGGCGGGCGGCTGGAAGTCGGGGTCGTAGGGCAGCGAAGGGTCGCAGGTGACGCCGTAGTACGCCTGGACGCGGCGCTCCGTGGGCAGGCCGTTGTCGTCCCATCCCATCGGGTAGAAGACGGCCTTTCCCTTCATCCGCTGATAGCGGGCGATGGCGTCGGCTTGGGCGTAGCCGAACACCGTGCCCATGTGCAACGACCCGGAGACCGTGGGTGGTGGGGTGTCGATCGAGTACACGTCCTCACGCGACACGTTCTCCGGGAAGCGGTAGGTGCCGTCTTCTTCCCAACGACGGCTCCAGCGCTCTTCCAGACCGTCGATCGTTGGCTTTTCGGGAACCCTTCGCATGTCGGCTCTCAGGGTAACGGCAGCACCCGACGCTCAACCAACCCCAAGACCCGCTCGTACAGTGGGGCCGTGCGGACCGTGATGGTGGGATTGGCCCTGATCCTCGCCGCGTGCGGCGGCATCTCCGTCCAGGTCCCCTCCGAGATCGAAGACTTCGACTTCGACAAGGTGATGGGCGAGCTGCGCGATTGCGACCGCCTCTCCGACACGTTCGTCGCCGTGGTCCGCCAGATGGCCAGCGACCTCGACGACCTGTACGAGATCTCGGGTGGCCGGATCCCCGCCGACGAGCTCACCGAGCAGGTCGACACCGTCGTGGAGAGCGGCTACTTCGAGGTCGCCAAGCGGCTGGGCTGCAACGCGGTGGCCCAGCGCCTCGCGCTCATCGACCGCCTCCGCGGCGTCGACACCGGTTCGCCCGCCGGCGAGGACTTCCTGGAGGAGGTGATCCGCCAGATGGAAGGTCAGTCCTCCGGCAGCGGATCGCCGGCGGCGAACGCCTCCAGCACCGCGGTGGCGGCGGGCTCGTCACGCACTACGTAGGACACGCCGCCTTCGTTGTGCCCGACCACGGGGAGGGTGATCGCCTTGGTCTCGTCCGCCGACCGGAATCGCCACGCCGTCTTGAGGAGACGGAGGGGCGTCACGGTCGAGTCACCCCTCAGGTTCGCCGTGACCTGCTGCAGCACCAGGGGGCTGCGGATGATCCCGCCGGGGCTGGAAGCCCGGTCGATGATCTCGAGGAGCACCTCGCGCTGCCGACCGGTTCGGGCGATGTCCCCTCCCCCGGTCGACTGCCACTCCCCGTCCCGCAACTCCTCGTACGACCGGGAACGGGCATAGGCGAGGGCGGTGGCCCCGTCGACCACCTGCGTTCCCGCCTCCTCCACCTCCAGACCGGACTTGAGGTCGCGGGCGGGGGCCGGGAAGTCCAACTCGATGCCGCCGAGGGCGTCGACGATCCCGGCGAACCCTCCGAAATCGACCTCCAGGTAGTGGTTGATGCGGATGCCGGTCTCCCTGCTCACCGTCTCGACGAGCAGCTCCGGCCCTCCGAAGGCGTAGGCCGCGTTGACCTTGTTGACTCCGTGGCCGGGGATCTCCACACGTAGGTCGCGAGGGATCGAGAGCAGCTGAACCTCGTCGGAGGCCACCTGCATGAGCATGATCACGTCGGCCCGGGCACCGGCGAAGTCGCCGAACTTGCCTTCGAGATCGTCGGGCAGGTTCTCCCGGCTGTCGGTGCCGACGACGAGATAGGTGCCCTCTCCCGATGCGAGGGAGTCGAATGTGCCGAGGTCGTCCATCTGGAACTCGGCGAGGAACACCGCTCCCACCGCCAGGGCGGCGAAGAGGACCAGCAGGGTGAGGACCGTGAGGATGAACCTCTGGCCCCGCGACATCCGGCGGCGGCGGCGCTTGCGGGCCTGCCGCGGTCGCTGCGGGTCGGGGACCTGTGTTTGGGGAAGAACGCGCGTCTTGTCGTCTGTCATGATGAGTCTCCGGGAACGAGCGTCGATCGACGCCGCCTACATCTTCCCAGATCCGGCGAGAAATCCGATCAATTGGAGGCGCCGCGGATCACCAGGCCCTGCATGAGACGCTCCACGGCCTCGGTGATCTCGGCGATCGCCTGCTCGAACACCGCCTCGTTGTGCGGGGCGGGCTTCGAGAAGCCGGACACCTTGCGGACGAACTGGCGGGCGGCCGCCTCGATGTCTTCGTGACCGGCTATCTGGGCGCCCTCGCGGAGCCGGACTATCGATCTGCACATGGGGCCACCTTCACATGTTGCGGCGGTATCGGCCACCGATTTCGTACAGGCGCTGGGTGATCTGGCCGAGCGAGGCGACCTGGGCGGCGTCCATGAGCGCGCCGAAGGTGTTGTGACCGGACGTCGCCGCCCGGGCGAGCGCGTCCAGGGCGGCCGGGCTGCGCTCGGCGTTGCGCTCCTGGAATGCCCGGAGGTTGGCGATCTGGCGCTGCTTGTCGGCGTCGGACGAGCGGACGACCTTCTCCGGCACCTCGAACGGCGACCCGTCCTTGTCGAGGAACGTGTTGACGCCGATGATCGGGTACTCGCCGCTCTCCTTCATCTTCTCGTAGTAGAGGGACTCCTCTTGGATCTTCTGGCGCTGGTACTGGCGTTCCATGGCGCCGAGGACCCCTCCCCGGCTGGAGAGGCGGTCGAATTCGGCCAGGACGGCTTCCTCGACCAGGTCGGTGAGCTCCTCGATGATGAACGACCCCTGGAGGGGGTTCTCGTTCTTTGCCAGCCCCAGCTCCCGGTTGATGATCAGCTGGATGGCCATGGCCCGCCGCACCGACTCCTCGGTGGGAGTCGTGATCGCCTCGTCGTAGGCGTTGGTGTGGAGGCTGTTGCAGTTGTCGTAGATGGCGTAGAGCGCCTGGAGGGTGGTGCGGATGTCGTTGAACGAGATCTCCTGGGCGTGGAGGGACCTCCCCGATGTCTGGATGTGGTACTTGAGCATCTGGGAGCGGGGGTTGGCGCCGTAGCGGTGCCTGAGGGCTTTCGCCCAGATGCGCCGGGCCACCCGGCCGATCACGGCGTATTCGGCGTCGATGCCGTTGGAGAAGAAGAACGACAGGTTCGGGGCGAAGTCGTCGATGTGCATGCCCCGGGACAGGTAGTACTCGACGTAGGTGAAGCCGTTGGCGAGAGTGAACGCCAGCTGGGTTATGGGGTTCGCCCCCGCCTCCGCCATGTGGTAGCCGGAGATCGACACGGAGTAGAAGTTCCGCACCCGGTTCTCGATGAACCACTCCTGGACGTCGCCCATCATCTTCAGGGCGAACTCGGTGGAGAAGATGCAGGTGTTCTGGGCCTGGTCCTCTTTGAGGATGTCGGCCTGGACGGTGCCCCGCACCGTGGCCAGCGTCTCGGCCTTGATCCGCTCGTAGACCTCCGGCTCCAGCACGTCGCGGCCTGAGACCCCGAGCAGCATCAGCCCCAGCCCGTTGTGTCCGTCGGGCAGGTCTCCCTCGTAGCGGGGGCGGGGGTGGTCGCGGTAGATCTCGTCGATCTTCGCCTCGACCTCTTTGACCAGGCCGTGCTCACGGATGTACTTCTCGCACTGCTGGTCGATGGCGGCGTTGAGGAAGAACGCCAGGATGGTCGGCGCCGGGCCGTTGATGGTCATGGACACCGAGGTCTGCGGGTCGCAGAGGTCGAAACCGGAGTAGAGCTTCTTGGCGTCGTCGACGGTGGCGACCGACACGCCCGAGTTGCCCACCTTGCCGTAGATGTCGGGCCGCTCGGCCGGGTCCTGGCCGTAGAGCGTCACCGAGTCGAAGGCGGTGGAGAGGCGCTTGGCGGGCATACCGTATGCGAGGTAGTGGAACCGGCGATTCGTCTGCTCGGGCGGGCCTTCGCCGGCGAACATGCGGGTGGGGTCCTCCGCGGTCCGCTTCAGCGGGTAGATCCCGGCGGTGTAGGGGAAGTACCCCGGCAGGTTCTCCTGGCCCAGCCAGCGGACGCGATCGCCCCACGACGTCATCTTCGGCGTGGCGACCTTCGGCACCTTCGTGCCCGACAGCGTCACGTGGTTGAGGGGTGCCCGCACCTCCCGGCCCCGCACCTCGTAGGAGAACTCCTCGCCCGAATAGTTCTCCAGCATCGAGTCCCACTCGGCGAGTCCTCGCGCCAGCTCGGGGTCCACCTCCGCCAGCTTCTCCTCGCCCTTTCTGCGCAGCTCCTCGTCGCCGGTGATCTCCGCCGCCGCCAAGAGGTGCTGGGCCGCCTCGGCCGCCCGGGCCGACTCCTCGACCTTGGCGTCGTAAGCCCGGATGGTCTCGGCGATCTCCGACAGGTACTGGGACCGCTCGGGCGGGACGATGTGGTGCTTCTCGGAGGGCTCGGTGACCCAGTCGGTGCCGGGCGAGAACCCGCCGCCGGCCGTCTCGTCGATGCGCCGCATCAGCTCTAGGTAGAACCGGTTGGTGCCGGGGTCGTTGAAGTCGGAGGCGATCGTCGGCCACACGCCGAGCTCGTCGTCGGCGGCGTCGAAGGCCATCCGGTTGCGCCGCACCTGCTTGCGCACGTCCCGCAGGGCGTCCTCCCAGCCGGGCTTGTCGGCCTTGTTCAGCGCCACCAAGTCGGCGAAATCCAGCATGTCGATCTTCTCGAGCTGGGTGGCCGCCCCGTACTCGGGGGTCATGACGTACACCGACACGTCAGCCAGGTCGACGATGCCGGTGTCGGACTGGCCCACCCCCGACGTCTCGACGATCACCAGGTCGAAGCCGGCCGCCTTGCACACATCGACCGCCTGGCCGACCACGGCCGACAGCGACACGTTCGCCTCCCGGGTCGCCAGCGACCGCATGTAGGCCCGGGGGTGAGGTATCGAGTTCATCCGGATCCGGTCGCCGAGCAGCGCCCCGCCGGTGCGCCGTCGGGAAGGGTCGACGGCCACGATGGCCACCCGCTTGTCCTCGAAGTCCGACAAGAACCGCCGAACCAGCTCGTCCACGAGCGACGACTTGCCCGACCCGCCGGTGCCGGTCACACCCAATACCACCGCCTGGGAGGGCGAAGCCATCTGGCGGACCGACTCGAACACGTCGGCGTACTTGTCACCGAAGTTCTCGGCAGCCGAGATCAGCTCGGCGACTGCCTTGCGGTCACCGGCGGCCAAGCGGGCCAGGGTGTCGTCGACGTCGTGCAGCTCGCCCCGCTCGAAGTCGCAGCGGGACAGCATGTCCTCGACGATGCCGGCCAGGCCGAGGGCACGGCCGTCGTCGGGCGAGTACACCCGGGCCACCCCGTACGCCTCGAGATCCTCCCCCTCGGCTGGGAGGATGGTGCCTCCGCCCCCGACGAAGATGCGCACGTGCTCCAGCCCTTTCTCCACCAGGAGGTCGCGCATGTACCGGAAGAACTCCATGTGGCCGCCCTGGTAGGACGACACCGCCACGGCGTGGGCGTCCTCCTCCAGCGCCGCCTCGGCGATCTCGGTGACCGACCGATCGTGGCCCAGGTGGACCACCTCGGCGCCTTTCGACTGGAGTATCCGCCGGAAGATGTTGATGGAGGCGTCGTGCCCGTCGAACAGCGACGTCGCGGTCACGAATCGACGGGGGCGCATCTCTGCTGCAGCCACTGCGATGTCGACTCTACTAGCCTGATATTTTGATGTCCAAAGACCTGGATCCCATCGCAGAGGCGCGGCGGCAGTGGGAGGCCCACGGCTGGGAATCGGCCGCACCCGGGATGACGGCGGTGACCACACTGGTGCGCGTCCACCAGATCCTCATCGAGCGGATCGAAAGGGCCCTCGCTCCTTTCGGGCTGACCTTCGCCCGTTTCGAGATCCTCCGCCTCCTCGGGTTCAGTCGCCGCGGACGCCTCCCCATGGGAAAGATCGGCGAGCGGCTCCAGGTCCATCCCGCCAGCGTCACCAGCGCGGTGAAGCGGCTGGAGCGCGACGGGCTCCTCCGACGGACCCAGGACGAGGTCGACGGCCGGATCGTCCTCGCCGAGTTGTCGGATGCGGGCCGCCGACTCCTCGAGCCCGCCACCGCCGCAGTCAACGCGGTGTTCGAGGATCTCGGCCTATCCGGCAACGAGGTGGACGACCTCATCTCCCTCCTCGACCGGGTTCGCCACGCCAACGGCGACGGCACGCTCCCTTGACTCCCCCTCCCATGCAGCCGCCGGCGCCTTAGAATGGGTCGAGCGACCCAGACACGGGTCGCCAGGGCATGGGAGGACACAGAGGCTGATGCAGACTTTCTACGGCACTCTGCATGGACATGGGCACCCCGACGGTCCGATGAGTGTCGCCGTCCAGTTCGATGGCGGACGCATCCGCATGTGGTCCGATCGTCGCCGTCTCGGATCGTGGGACCTGGCCGATGTCCGCATCCGGCGCGAGTCGATCTTCCGGTTCGCCCTCATCGCCGGCGGCGTCGAGTACCGGTTCAGCCCCGACGATCCCTCCGGTTTCGCCCAGTCGGTAGACGTCGAGATCGACCTCACCGCCGAAGAGAGGCCCCGCTTCGGCCTGGCCCAGCGGATCCGCCAGATCGAGGCGACCTGATCTGGACTAGCCGCCGCCGCATGCCAGTATCTCTGCCATGCCCCAGGCGGTCTCCTTACTCGGCAGGGTGATGGCCGCCGCGCTCGCGGCGGTGGGCATGGAACTCGCCTTCGCCTACCTGTGGCCCGCTCCGCGTCAGCCGGAGTTCGACCCCAGCGGCACCTTCGGCGAGGAGTATCCCGGGCCTCCGATCCGCCTGGTTGCGCTGGGCGATTCGACCCTCACCGCTCCCGGCGTGGCCGCGGCCGATGAGATCTGGATCCGCCAGGTCGCCCGGCGGCTGGCGGATGCCACCCGGCGACCGATCGAGCTGCGCTCCTTCGGCGTGAGCGGGTCCACGTCGCTCGACGTGCTCGTCGAGCAGCTCCCGGAAGCGATCGAGTTCGGCCCACATCTCGCCATCGTGTCGGTGGGAGCCAACGACGTCATCAAGGGCGTTTCGCTGCGCAAGCTCCACGACAATCTCGACCGGATCGTCGCCGCGTTGAAAGGGACGGGCGCGCTGGTGATCCTCAGCGGCGTCGGAGATCTGGGCACCATCCCCCGCCTGGCTCCTCCGGTGCGCCAGATGGCTTCCCGGCTGGGACGCCGCGCCGACCGCGTCCACGAGCGGGTCGCCGAGCGTCACGGCGTCGTCAAGGCCGACCAATGGACCTGGGCGTCGCTCGAGTTCCGCCGGCGCCGCGACGTGTGGTCTCCCGACCGCTTCCATCCCAACGGCGCCGGCCACGAGATCTGGGCCACCACCTGCTGGGAAGCCCTCCAGCCCCTGTGCGCCGACCTGGTGGGCGTTCGCACCTGAATCGGACGCTACGATCGCCGGATGGCGCTTCTCGCCGACCTCTTCCGCACCGCCGTCACCTTCGCCGGCGCCGTCGTGATGACGATCGTCTGCGCCGCGGCAGTGATGATCGTCTCCCGCCTGTCGCCCCGCAGTCACGCCGTCGAGAGGATCATCCGCCTCTGGAGCCGCACGTGGCTGTTGCTCTCCGGCACCCGGCTCCGGGTGGTCGGAGGCGAGAACGTCGACACCTCCCGCTCGTATGTCGTCGTCGCCAACCACGAGTCGGCCTTCGACATCATGGCCTGCTTTCTGGCGCTTCCCGTCCCGATCAGGTTCCTCGCCAAGAAGGAGCTCTTCCGCATCCCCATCCTCGCCCAGGGGATGAGGGCGATCGGCATCGTCGAGGTCGACCGCCAGGCCCGTATCGCCATCCACGAGCAATTGAACGCCCAGGCCAAGGAGCTGATCGCAGCCGGGCGGTCGGTGATCATCTACCCGGAGGGGACCCGGACGAGGACCGGCGAGCTGGGGCCATTCAAGAAGGGGGCGTTCACGATCGCCCTGGGATTGGGCCTTCCCCTCCTCCCGGTGGCCATCGATGGCAGCTACGAGGCGTGGAAGCCGGGTACCTTCCTGATCCGTGGCGGACGCGAGATCACCGTCGAGATCCTGCCGCCGATCGAGACCGACGAATGCGGAGACGCCAACGAGCTGCGCGACCGGGCCCGTGATGTCATCGCCCGGGCACTTCGGGCTCAGTCGTAGACCCCGGCGAGGTAGACGCGGCCGTCCTTCACGAAACACAGGACGGCCCCTACCGAAGTGACGATCTGGTACCGGTCCGCCGGCCCTTCCCCCTCCCACCATCTGCCCACCATCCTCCACGGACCGGCCCACGACAGCACCGTCTCCCAGCGGGTGCCGAGCCGGATCCGCACGGGCATGCCTCCATCCCATTCGACCTCGATGGGAGGCGGCTTCGGGGACGCCAGCGCCGGGGACGGCGGAGGGACCTTTCCCGGCCAGGGCGCGTCCTCTCCCACTTCCGGCGGCTGGTCTCCCCACGGGTACCACTCCACCTGCTCGTGGGGCATCCGCCCTCCCTTGGGAACGGCCTGCAAGACCGCGTCGGGCCCCACCAGCGCCTGCGCCCGTGCCAGCGCCCTCTCGGCATCGTGGCGATCGATCGCCACCTCCTGCCAGGTGGTCTCCCCGTCGCGTTCGATGGGCTCGAGCAGGGCCAACTGGCGCCCCTCTCCCGAGAGGTCCGAGGGGTCCAGCCGCAGCCGCACCACCCCGCCGGGGATGCCACCGGGGGTGTCCATCCAGGCTCGCACCTGCCACCACACCCTCTCCGCCAGGGCGTGTTCGGTGAAGGGGTCGGCGGAACGCCACGTCCGCTGCCGCATCGTCCCGTCGGCGGCCTCCACCTCCACCATCACCTTGAAGGGAGACAGCCCGTCCCGGGACAGGGCCCCCAGGAGCCGGGCGGCGAGGCTGCGGGTCAGGAAGGCGACCTGCTCGGCCATCACCAACGGCTCTTCGATATGGCGGGACTCGACGGCGTATTCGGGGGGAATGGGCCGGGGCATCGGCCGGCGGTCCTCTCCGGCGGCCAGGCGGTGCGCCGTCAGGCCGTCCGGGCCGAAACGGGAGGCCACCGCCGCCCGGGGCAGTCGGGCGAGGGCGCCCAGGGTGGTGACACCCAGCCAGCGGAACGTATCCGCCAGCTCCCCCGGCCCCAGGGCGTCGATCTCCAGGTCACGGAGGAACGCGGCCGTGTCCTCGACGATGAGCGGCTCGAGCTCGCCTGCCCGGGCGGCCGCCTGCCGGGCGGCGAACGGCCCGTCGGCCAGTCCGATGCGAGCACCAGGGGGGATCGCCCCGGCGATCTTCTCCGCCAGCACCTTTTCGCCGCCGTAGTAGCGCACCGCCCCTTCCACCGGCACGTAGGCGACCCCCGGCTCGGCCACCTCCACCCGAGGAACGAGATCCTCGATGATCTGCACGACGGACTCGAACCAGCGGACGTCGGCCGATCGGTCAACCGGCGACTCGCTGGCGTTCTTCGACGCCAACTCCGGATACAACACGCATAACGTCCGTGCCATCGTCCACCATCTCGATCGTCCTCGTCGTCCCCGCCACTCCCCTGCCGGACGCTTCGACGACGAGACGACGGCGCCGCAGCTGGCCGTGACCCCTGTCCACGCCTTCCCATCGCACTTCCCGGGCCCACAACCGCAGATGGGCCACCCCCGAAGGCAGAGGATCACCGAGGGGCCGCAGCGCCACCCCCGTGCGCCGGGCCCGGGCCAGCGCCGCCAGGCGTCTCAGGTGCTGGTCCCTCACTCCGGCGGGCACCTCGGCGTACACCGCCTGGACACCGTCGATGAGGGAGGCCGCCACCTGGGGCCAGAGCTCCGGATCGGGGCAGCGGACGATCACCAGCCGGCTGGAGTCCACCCCCATCTCCCAGGCGGCCAGCGGCGACAACCAGCCTTTGACGTCGAGCGCCACCACCGGCGCCCGTTGGGACGGCTCCACCAGGAGACCCAGCCCCAGCCGGGTCATCCCCATCCCTGTCGACCCATACACCTCGGTGATGCGGCCGGGTTGGAGCAGCTTCATCGCCACAGCGTACCGAACATGTGTTCGATACGCCAGTCGGCTACTCGAGCTCGTCGATCGACTTCGGCCAGTCGTCCTTCAGCAGGCGCGACAGCGCCCGGTCGGCCAGGAGACGGCCCCCGGTCTGGCAGGTGGCGCAGTAGTTCGTCTCGTTGTCGGAGTAGACGATCCGCTGCACCGCAGATCCGCACCGTGGGCACGGCTCGCCGTACTTGCCGTGCACCGCCATGTCGGGCCGGAACGCCGTCACCTTCTCCGGCCACCCCTCCCCCACCTCGGCCCTCAGCTTCTCGGTCCAGCCGGTCAGGCAGTCCTGGATGGCCCGGTGGAGCCGCTGCAGCTCCTCTTCTGTCATCGACCGGGTGCGGGTGGTGGGAGAGAGTCTGGCTTCCCAGAGGATCTCGTCGGAGTAGGCGTTGCCGATCCCCGAGAAGAGCCGGGGGTCGGTGAGAGCCCGCTTGAGGGTGCGGTTCTCCTTCTGCAACGCCTCGGTCATCTCCGCGAGTGTCATCTCGAGCGGCTCGATCCCGCCCCGGTCGAGAGCAGCCAGGGCCTCCTCGCCTTTCAGCACCCACAGCCCGGCGCGCTTCTTCGTGCCTTGTTCGGTCAGCACGAGCGTCCCGTCGGTGAAGTCCAGGGCGGCGAGGCCCACCTTGCGGGGCACCGACGCTCCCGGAGCGAGCCAGCGCAACCGGCCGGCGATCATCAGGTGGATGACCATGAACAGGTCGTCGGGGAACTCGAAGACGATTCGCTTCCCGACCCTTCGCAGCCCGCGCACCTCTCGTCCCACGGCGGCGTCGTAGGGCGGGTCGAAGGTGCGCAACACGGAGGGGGAGGCGATGCGCACGCCGGTGAGGGCACGGCCGAGGACCCGCCGCTCCAGGGCCTCGATGTAGACGACGACGTCGGGCAGTTCGGGCATCCGCCGACCCAGCCTAGGAGGAGATCTCGGCGATCAGTCGGCGCTACGGCCGGCCGTGTCGACCGCCAGCAGCACCCCGCAGGTGACTATCGCCACCGTGAACGCCAGCAGGGCCTCACCGACGAGGCCGACGTCGACGATCCGACCGGCGGTGAGGAGGATGACGACCAGCCCCAGGGCGGTGCCCAGGCCGATGGCGAACCGGCCCCTGGTCTGGCTCTGGAAGGCGGCGATGCCACCTCCGGCGAGCACGAAGCTGGAGGCCATCATCGCCGGCCACGCCGGGATGTCGCCCGGAAACGAGATGGCGCTTCCCCGGACCATCGCCAGCACCGACGTCAGGAAACCGATCGTCGCTGCCGCGACGACCAGCGGGCCGAGGTAGCGGAGGCCGGTTCCGGAGCGGCTCTCCTTGCGCGGCGGCAGCGGCGCCCCCACCTCCTCGATCGCCTTGACGCCCTCCAACTCGTCGACCTCGACCGACTCGGCGGGAGCCTCTTCCCGCAGGCGGGCCATGACCCGGGCCAGGCGGCTGGCGGGTGTGGCGACTCCGAGGGCGAGAGCGAAGCGAACGTCGTCGTCGGTGGTGAGGATCACCTCCTCGCCTTCGATCCGGAGGTGGAATCCGTCGGGCTGGGGGCTCACTTCGACTTCCGAGAGCGGCCAGGTCCCAATCTCGGCGCCCCCGGCGGCGAGGAGGGTGAGGGTTTCGTCCTCCAGATGGATCCGCACGGTGACGCCGCCGGCGTCGTCGCCGGCCATCCTCACCGTCCCGGTCATCCGCGTGTTGATCACTGGTCCGCTCCTGGCCGCCCCCGCCCGCCGGTCGAAGGAGCCGACAGGATACGCACGGACCGGAGGTGCGGACAACAACTTTGGCGGATGTCGGGCCGTGGGCTATACCCTCGCCACGTGCCCGAGATCATCTACACCACATACCGTTTGAGCCGTCACTATCCGCCCGACCGGACGGTTCTCTCCGACATCTCCCTGTCCTTCTATTACGGCGCCAAGATCGGGGTCATCGGCCCCAACGGCGCCGGCAAGTCGAGCCTCCTGCGGATCATGGCGGGCCTCGACGACGGCTACGAAGGGGAAGCCCGCCTCACGGAGGGCTACACAGTGGGCCTCCTCGAACAGGAGCCGTATCTCGATCCCGCCAAGACCGTCTACGAGAACGTGATGGACGGGGTCGCCGAGGTCAAGGCCCTGCTCGACGAGTACAACGAGGTCCTGGCCGCCTGGGCCGACCCCGATGCCGACTACGAGGCGCTGGGCGCCCGTCAGCAGCGGCTGGAGGACAAGATCGCGGCCGCCGACGCGTGGAATCTCGATCGCACCGTGGAGATGGCGATGGAGGCGCTGCGGGTGCCACCCGGCGACCGGGACGTGACCACGCTGTCCGGAGGCGAGCGGCGCCGGGTCGCCCTCTGCCGCCTGCTGCTCTCCCATCCCGACCTGCTCCTGCTCGACGAGCCCACCAACCACCTGGACGCCGAGTCGGTGGCGTGGCTGGAGAAGTTCTTGGCCGACTACAAGGGCACGGTCGTGGCGGTCACCCACGACCGCTACTTCCTCGACAACGTCGCCGAGTGGATCCTGGAGCTGGACCGCGGCAGGGGCCGCCCCTTCCACGGCAACTACTCGGGCTGGCTGGAGCAGAAGCAGCAGCAGCTCGCCCAGGAGGAGAGGGAGGCGTCGGCTCTGCGGCGGACAATCGAGCGCGAGCTCGAATGGGTGCGCATGTCGCCGCGCGCCCGCCAGGCCAAGGGCAAGGCACGTCTCACCCGCTACGAACAGCTCGTGGCCCAGGCCGAGCAGATGGAGAGCCGCCCCTCCCAGCTCACTTTGTCGATCCCGTTCACCCAGCGCCTCGGCGACAAGGTCATCGTGGCGAACAACATCTCCAAGGCGTACGACGGGCGGGTGCTGATCCGGGATCTGTCCTTCGACATCCCGCCCGCCGGCATCGTCGGGATCATCGGCCCGAACGGCGCCGGCAAGACGACCCTGTTCCGGATGATCACGGGCCAGGAGCAGCCGGACTCGGGCACGATCGAGATCGGCCCGTCTGTCGACCTCGCCTACGTCGACCAGCACCGCGATGCCCTCGACCCCGACAAGACGGTGTTCGAGGAGATCTCCGGCGGCGCCGACTTCCTCAAGATCGGAAAGCGCGAGGTGAACAGCCGCGCCTACGTGGCGTCGCTCAACTTCCGGGGCGCCGACCAGCAGAAGAAGGTCGGCCAGCTCTCGGGAGGCGAGCGGAACCGGGTCCACCTCGGCGTGATGCTCCGCCGGGGAGGCAACGTCATCCTCCTCGACGAGCCGTCGAACGACCTCGACGTCGACACCCTGCGCGCCCTCGAGGAGGCCCTGGTCGACTTCCCGGGCTGCGCCCTGGTCATCTCCCACGACCGCTGGTTCCTCGACCGCATCTGCACCCACCTCCTGGTATTCGAGGGAGACGGCCAGGTGACGTGGTTCCCGGGGAACTGGTCCGAATACGAGGAGTGGCGGGAGAAGAACCCGGTGGGCACGGCGTAGCGCCCTCAGCCGCCCCGATCAGAGCCCCAACACGCACGAGCGGCCCCGGCCGAAGCCGGGGCCGCCTGTGGTGTCAGGACCTCTTCGGGTCAGCGGGGATTCTCGAAGGTCTCCTCGAAGGAGCGGGCGACTCGCCTGCGGTCGCGGTTGCCGCCACCACCCCCGCCACCGCCGGCGTTCTGCTGACGGTCACGGTTGCGATCCCGGTCTCCGCCTCGGCGGTCGCGGTCGCGATCCCGGTCGCGGCCACGGCCGCCGCCACCGCGGCGGTCGCCGCGGTCACGGCCTTCACCGCGCCCGCCGCCTCCTTCGGACCCGCCGTTGCCGCCGTTGCCGCCCGGCTCCGGCAGCGTGGCCCCCGGCAGCGCTTCGACCAGGTCCAGGCTGAGCTTGCCGCGGTCGATGCCGCCGACTCGGACCTTGACCTTGTCGCCGAGCTCCAGGTAGTCCTCCACCCGCTCGACCCGCTTGGAGGCGTCGAGCTTGGAGATGTGCAGCAGACCGTCGGTGCCGGGGAGGATGTTCACGAACGCACCGAACTTGGTGATGTTCACGACCTCGCCCTCGTACTCGGCCCCGATCTCGGGCTGCGGCGGGTAGGCGATCTGGAGGATCCGCTCCTTCGTCTTGGCGAGGACCTCGCTGTCGTTGGAAGCGATGCGGACGATGCCCTTTCCATCCGCCTCGTCGATCTCGATGCTGGCGCCGGTCTCGGCCTCCAGCTCCCGGACGACGGCGCCCTTGGGGCCGATGACCTCACCGATCTTGTCCTTGGGGATCTCGACCTGCTCGATGCGCGGGGCGTAGGGCTTCATCTCCTCGCGCGGCGCCGGGATGGCCTCCCGCATCACCTCGAGGATCTTCAGACGGGCTTCCTTCGCCTGGTCGAGCGCCGCCGACAGCACCTCCGAGGGCAGGCCCTCGATCTTGGTGTCCAACTGCAGGGCGGTGATCACATTCGCGGTGCCCGCCACCTTGAAGTCCATGTCGCCCAGGGCGTCTTCGGCGCCGAGGATGTCGGTGAGGGTGACGAACTGGCCGTCGCGATGGATCAGCCCCATGGCGATGCCCGCCACCGGCTCCGAGATCGGCACTCCGGCGTCCATCAGCGAGAGGGACGAGGCGCACACCGAAGCCATCGACGTCGAGCCGTTCGACGAGAGGACCTCGGAGACGAGCCGCAGGGCGTAGGGGAACTCGTCGGCGTCGGGGACCACCGGGAGCACGGCCTTCTCCGCCAGCGCGCCGTGGCCGATCTCCCGCCGCTTCGGGCCTCTCATGAAGCCGGCCTCGCCGGTCGAGAACGGCGGGAAGTTGTAGTGGTGCATGTACCGCTTCGATTCCTCGGGGGCGAGGGTGTCGAGCATCTGCTCCATCTTCAGCATCCCCAGGGTGGTGATGGTCAGCACCTGGGTCTCGCCCCGCTGGAAGAGCCCGGAACCGTGGGCACGCTCGATCACGCCGACCTCTGCGGTGAGCGGTCGGATGTCACGCGGGCCCCGACCGTCCAGGCGCACACCCTCGTCGATGACGCGGTCGCGCATCATCTCCTTGAGGACGGCCTTGAACGCCCTGGCGGCCTGGACCTTGGTCTCGGCATCGTCTTCGGGGATGCCGAGCTCGGCCACGACCTCTTCGAAGGCCCGGTCGGCGGCGTCGTTGCGCTCCTGCTTCCCGGGGATCCGGATGACATCGGTGAGCTTGGGACGGGCGGCCTGGGCCACCCGCTCGGCCAGCTCCGGCGTGTAGTCGACGGCACGCGGCCATTCGATGTGCGGCTTCTCGACCTTGGACGCCAGCTCGGCGATCAGGTCGATGACTCCGGCGATGTAGGGCTTGGCCTCTTCGAGTGCGGCGGAGACGGCGGCCTCGTCCGACGGCGGGTCGCCGGCGGCTACGAGACGCAGGCCGTTGGGCGTGGCACCGGCCTCCACCATCATGATGTCGATCTCGCCCTGGGCGTTGCGGCGCCCGGCGACGACCAGCTCGAAGACGGACTCGTCGAGATCGCTCTCGGTCGGAAAGGGGATCCACTCGCCCTTCTTGAGGGCCAGCTTCACGCCGCCAACCGGCCCGTTGAACGGGATCGGCGAAACAGCCAGCGCCGCCGAGGCGCCGTTGAGCGCCACCACGTCGAAGGGGTTCTCGCCGTCGACGGACAGCGAGGTGACGACGATGTGGGTCTCACACCGGTAATCGTCGGGGAAAGACGGCCGCAGCGGCCGGTCGATGAGCCGGCACGTGAGGATCGCCTCTTCGGAGGGGCGGCCCTCCCGGCGAAAGAACGAGCCGGGGATGCGCCCCACGGCGTACATGCGCTCTTCGAAGTCGACGGTGAGGGGGAAGAAGTCGATCCCCTCCCGCAGTGTCTTGTTGGCGGTGGCGGTGACCAACATCTCGGTTCCCCCGAGCTTGGACACCACGGCGCCATCGGCCTGACCGGCCAGTTTGCCGGTCGAGAAGGTCAGGGTTTTCCCACCTACCTCACCGGATACGGTGATTTCGGGCACTCTTGTGCTCCTTTGTTGCTCTGGGAGCGGCCCGTTGGCAGTTGTCAACCCTCGATCGAGGATTCGCAACTGACAACCGGCCGACTCCTCCTTACCGACTTAGCTTATGTCGGAACTTGCGACTATCCCGATCATCGCCGCCTTCGACGAGATCGGATCTCCAACGAAAAGAGCGGCTATCGAGCCGCTCCTTTCGAAGACATCAGCGCCTGAGACCGAGCCGAGAGATCAACGACCGGTAACGCTCGACGTCCTGTCTGCGCAGGTAGTCGAGCAGACGGCGACGCTTGCCGACCAGCATCAGCAGCCCGCGGCGGCTGTGGTGGTCGTGCTTGTGCTCGCGGAGGTGCTCGGTGAGGTGGTTGATCCGTTCGGTCAGGATCGCCACCTGCACCTCGGGCGAGCCCGTGTCGCTGTCGTGGTGCCCGAATTCGGACACGATCTCCTTGGTGGTCTTCATTGCGCGTGAAACCTGGTTGTGAATCAGAGGGACTCGGGTCATGTTACTGCCCCGGGCGCCCGCATGGAAACTCAACTGCTCAGGATCTGCCGGGCGGCCATCGCGTCCTTGTCCATCTGGTCGACGAGGGCCTCCACCGAGTCGAATCGCTCCTCCCCCCTGAGGCGCTCGACGAAGTCGACGTCGAGGGTCTTGCCGTACAGATCGCCCGAGAAGTCGAAGACGTGGACCTCGAGGAGACGCACCCCGGACGTCCCGAACGTGGGCCGAACTCCCAGGGAGGCGACCCCGTCGGCTTCGATGGCGCCCCTCACCCGCACGGCGTAGATCCCGTCGGCGGGCACCGCCAGGCCGGCGGGCAGGGGCAGATTGGCGGTCGGATAGCCCAGGGTCCTCCCCCGGGCGTCTCCCCGGACGACCACTCCACTCACGCGGTGGGGCCGTCCCAGCAACGCGGCGGCCTCGGAGACGCGCCCGGCCATCACCAGCTGGCGGATGCGCGTCGAGGAGATGACGCCTTCCTCGTCGGCTACCAGCTCGACGGCAGCCACGTCGAACCCATGCCGCCGGCCCAGCTCGTCGAGGGTCGCCACGTCGCCGGTGCGGTCCCGACCGAACCGGAAGTCGAGCCCCACCGAGACCAGGCGCACGTTCGCCTTGGCGATGAGGACCGACGTGACGAACTCCTCGGGGCTCATGGAGCGGATGTCGCGCAGGTCGAGGACGCCCACCCATTCGACGCCCAGTTGGCGCAGCAGCTCGATGCGTCGGTCGATGCGGGTGAGGAGAGGCGGTGCCTGGGCCGGCGCCAGGACCTCGACGGGATGCGGGTCGAAGGTGAGCACGCCGGGGACGAGGCCCTCCTTGCGACAGCGCGAGAGCAGCTGGGCGATCACGGTGACGTGGCCGCGGTGCACCCCGTCGAAGACCCCGACCGCCACCCCTGACGCGTCGGGCACCTCCCACGTCGGAGCGAACACGTTCATGCCAACACCACCTCCGGCCGGGACTGGCGGCCGGAGCGACGGTACACGGCGATGAGGCGGCCAGTCTCGTCGAGGACGGCGACGGGGACGTCCTCGGGGATGTCGGCCACCGGCCCGGTCCCGAACTTGGCGCCGTGGGCGACTCCTCGGGCCACCGCCTCGTCGACCGTCACCTGCGGCAG
This sequence comes from Acidimicrobiia bacterium, assembly GCA_017577575.1. GTDB lineage: Bacteria > Actinomycetota > Acidimicrobiia > Spongiisociales > ZC4RG35 > ZC4RG17. The sequence continues at coordinate 87,421 of PKRG01000003.1, forward strand.
GTCCGACAGCGCCTCCGCCGGCGTCAGCAGGTGGTCCTCCCAGGCATCGAGGTGATCCACGGGCACCGCCCGATCCAGGCCCAGCGACCCGACGCGGAGCCGACGGAGGGCGATGAGGTGGGCGCGCCCGCCCAAGGCGCGGGCGATGTCGTCGACGAGAGACCGCACGTAGGTGCCCTTGCCGCACACGACCCGGAACGACACCTCCGGGTAGGGGCCGGGTGCGAAGTCGGTCATCTCCAACTCGTAGACGTCGACCATCCGGGCTTCCCGCTCCACGGTCTCGCCCCGGCGGGCGATCTCGTACAGGCGCTCGCCTCCGACCTTGAGCGCAGAGACCATCGGAGGGAGCTGTTCGATCCTCCCGACGAACCGGGGGACCACCGCTTCGATGTCTGCGGCGGTGATGTCCATAGGCTCCTGTTCCAGGATCGCCCCGTCGGCGTCCAGGGTGTCGGTGGCGACGCCGAAGCGGCCCACCCCGACGTATTCCTTCGGGAGCTCTTGGACGAATCGGATCAGGCGGGTGACGCGGCCGATCGCCACGACCACCACCCCGGTCGCCATCGGATCGAGCGTGCCGGCGTGGCCCACCTTCTTGACGCCCGTGACCCGGCGCACGCGGGCCACGACGTCGTGGCTGGTCATGCCGCCCGCCTTGTCGACGACGAGGAACCCCTCAACCATGCGGGAGGCGCTCTCTGACCGCGGCCACCGCGTCCTCGGGGCTGCCCGCGAACGTGAAGCCGGAGGCGTTGTGGTGGCCTCCACCGCCCATCGCCGCGGCGATGGCGCCCACGTCCACGCGGCCCCGGGAACGGAGCGACACCCTGACGGTGGCCTCGTCGACCACCTTGACCAGGGCGGCGACGTCGGATTCGACGGGGAGGCGGATCAGGTCGATCAAGCCGTCCACGTCGCCGCGGGTGACCCCGGCCCCTTCGATGTCCTCGGGATGGAGCACCGACCAGACGAACCTCCGGTCCGCCTCGAGGACGGCCCGCCCCGTCACCTTGGACACGACCGCCAGGTACCCGAACGGCGCCTCCTCGAACATGTGCTGGCCGATCTGTTCGGGCCGGGCCCCGGCGGCCACCAACTGGGCGGCGGCGTGGAGCGTGGGCGGCCGCGTGTTGGAGTACTGGAACCGGCCGGTGTCGGTGACGATGCCGGTGAGGAGAGCCGTGGCGACGGTGGGGGTGATCGGCCAGCCGATGCGACGGAGGAGGGCCAGCGTGATCTCCGCGGTGGAAGAGACGTGCGGCTCCACCAGGGCGATGTCGCCGAAACCCTCGTTGGTGACGTGGTGGTCGACGACGACCACGGTCCCCGCCCCCTTGGCGACCGACCCCAGCTCTCCTAGCCGGTCCGGCGAGCCGGTGTCGAAGGCGATGAACAGCTCGGGGTCCGACGGCACGCGGTCGGGCGGCACCAGGCGGTCGAGCGGCAGGTACCGGTAGATGTCGGGGAGCTCGAAAGGCGTGCCGAACGAGGCCCACACTTCCTTGCCGGCGTCGCCGGCGGCGACGGCCATGGCGAGCATCGACCCGAGGGCGTCCCCGTCGGGGCCCACGTGGCAGGCCATGGCGATCTTCGAGGCGCTGCGGATGGCTTCGGCTGCTTCGGCGAGCTTTTCTTTGTCCACTATCTCTCCTCCGGCTGGGGCCCGTCTGTGGCGATGCGCCGGAGGATGCTGTCGATCCGGTCGCCGTGGACGACACCCGAGTCGAGGGCGAATTCGAGATGCGGCGTGTACTTCATCCGCACCTGGCGACCGACGGCGGATTGCAGCCGGGGTGCGGCCTTGGTGAGAGCCGCCACGGCTTCCTCTCCCCGGCTGAGATCCAGCGTCGAGATGTAGACCACTGCCCGGCGCAGGTCAGGGCTCGTCTCGACGGCGGTGACCGACACCATCTCGACCCTCGGGTCGGTGAGGCGCTCGATCTCGTCGGCCAGCACCTCCCGAAGGATCGAGTTCACTTTCCGCATCCGGGGCGTCGCCATCAGGGCTCCTCCAGGTAGGAGACGGCCAGTTCGAGCAGTTCGATGTCCACCTGCTCGTCAAAGTAGCGCCGGATGCGCTCGATCAGTGAGTCCAATTGCGTTGCGTCCGGGGCGACGATCGCCACCCCGAGCGAGGCCCGCTGCCAGTAGTCGTGGTTTCCGACCTCGGCGATGCTGAGCGAAGCCAGCTTCCGCAGCCGCTCGACATGGGGGCGGAGCACCGCCCTCTTGCTCTTGAGCGACTGCGCCGCCGGTATGTGGAGCTCCAGACGGACGGCGCAACTGTGCATCTACTCGTCAAGTGCGGGCGATCTCTCGGATCTCGTAGACCTCGATGAGGTCGCCCTCCTTGATGTCGTTGAAGTTGGCCAGGCCGATACCGCACTCGAAGCCCTGGGACACCTCGCGAACGTCGTCCTTGAACCGCTTGAGCGAGTCGATGGTCCCGTCGTAGGTGACGACTCCGGCGCGCAGCAGCCGGGCACGGGCACCGCGCTGGACCACGCCTTCGGTGACGTAGCAACCGGCGACGGCTCCGACCCGGGGAACCCGGAACACGGCCCGGACCTCGGCGGTGCCGAGCACGACTTCCTGCTCCTCGGGGGCGAGCTGGCCCACCAGGAGCTGTTCGATCTCGTCCAGCAGCTCGTAGATGACGCTGTAGGTGCGGATCTCGATCCCCAGGCGCTCGGCTGCCTTGCGGGCACCCGGCTCCGGACGCACGTTGAAGCCGACGATGACGGAGTCGGTGACGTCGGCGAGGTTGACGTCGTTCTCGTTGATGCCCCCCACCGCCCCGTGGACGATCTCGATCTTGCCGCCTTCGCGGGTGATCTTGCCGATCGACTCCCGGAGCGCCTCGAGCGACCCCTGGGCGTCGGCTTTGACGATGACCCGCAGGGTGGCGTCCTCGGAGCGGAGTTGTTCGAGCAGGCTCTCGAGCCGCTCCCGGGCGGTCGGGATCTTCTGCTCCTCCTGGCGGATCGCCTCCATCCGCTCTTGGGCGATGGCCCGGGCTTCCTTCTCGTTCTTGACGACCTCGAAGAAGTCACCGGCGGCGGGCACGTCCTCCCAGCCCATGATCTGCACGGGCGTGGAGGGACCTGCCTGCTTGATCCGGCCCCCGGTGTCGTCGGTCATCGCCCGCACACGACCGGCCACCGGGCCGGCGACGAAGGCGTCGCCTTGCTTGAGAGTGCCCCGCTGCACGATCACCGTTGCGACCGGGCCCCGGCCCCGTTCCAGCTGAGCTTCCACCACCACGCCCGAGGCCGGCGCCTTGGGGTTGGCCCGGTAGTCCTCGAGCTGGGCAACCAGGTCGATGATCTCGAGCAAATCCTGGACGCCTTCGCCGGTGAGGGCGCTGACTTCGACGCTGGGGATGTCGCCGCCCAGTTCTTCGGTGATGACCTCGTGCTCGGCGAGCTCGGCGCGGACCCGCATGGGGTCGGCGCCGGGCGCGTCCATCTTGTTGATGGCCACGACCATGCGGACACCGGCGGCCTTGGCGTGGGAGATCGCTTCGATGGTCTGGGGCATGACGCCGTCGTCGGCGGCGACGACCAGCACGACGATGTCGGTGATGTTGGCACCGCGGGCCCGGAGGGCGGTGAAGGCCTCGTGGCCCGGGGTGTCGATGAAGGTGATCTTCCTGCCCTCCACCTCGACCTGGTAGGCGCCGATGTGCTGGGTGATGCCGCCTTCCTCGCCTCCGGCGACGTTGGTCTTGCGGATGCGGTCGAGGAGGGTGGTCTTGCCGTGGTCGACGTGGCCCATCACGGCGACGACCGGGGGACGCGGAACGAGGTCTTCTTCCTTGTCGTCGAACTCGGGTCGCTCGGCGACGGCGGGGGCGGCGGGCTCTTCGGCGGCGGACGGCTGGCGAACGTCGACGATGACGCCGAAGCCCTCGGCGACCTCTTCCATCAGGTCTTCCGGCATCACCGCGGTGGCCCCGACGGGCCGGCCGCGGGTGAGAAGGGCGCGCACGACTTCGGAGGCGGGCTGACCGATGGCGGCGGCGAACTCCTCCACCGTCATGCCGGCCTCGACCTCGGCGATCTGGACGTCCTCGTCGGCCGTCTCCTGCGGCTCTTCAGCCGGCGCCGCCTCGGCCTCGGCCGTCTCGGGCTCCGGCTCGGCGGAAGCCTCCTCGGCGACCGCTTCCTCGGCGACCGCTTCCTCGGCAGTTGCTTCGTCGGTCTCGGTCGTCGATGCGCCGCCACCGTCGGCGAGCGCCATGGTGACCAGCTCCACCTCGGCCTCGTCGAGGCCGGAGGAGGCGGTCTTGACGTTCAACCCCAGCTCGATCGCCTGTTCGAGGACCTCTTTGGAATCGACCCCCAGATCGCGCGCTAGCTCGTAAACCCGTGTCTTCGCCACTCTTTCTCCAACTCAGTCTTCTTCTTCGCCAGCTTCCGCTTCGACATCTTCCGGCTCGTCGTCGACGACCGCTTCCTCCTCGGCCGGGGCCTCGGCGCCTTCCTCACCCTCCGTGACATCGGAGCCCTCGCTGGCGGTGTCATCGAGGGCCTCCTGCGGGACTTCTGCGGTCTCGGTCGCCTCGGCCGTGGCCTCCGCTCCGCCGGCTTCCGCTTCTGCGGCGGCTTCGGCCTCCTCCTCGTCCTCCCGGTCGGAGCGGATGTCGATCTTGTAGCCGGTGAGGCGGGCGGCCAGGCGAGCGTTCTGGCCTTCCTTGCCGATGGCGAGCGACAGCTGGTGCTCGCTCACGATCACCGTAGCGGTCTTCGTCTCCTCATCGATATGCACCTCGCGCACGCGGGCCGGCCCGAGTGCCTCGGCGATGAACTCGGCGGGGTTCTCACGCCACTGGACGACGTCCACCTTCTCGCCGCGCAGCTCGTTGACGACCTGGCGGACACGCGAGCCGCGGGCTCCCACTGCCGCGCCCTTGGCGTCGACGTTCGGGTCGTGGGACACCACCGCGATCTTCGTGCGATGGCCGGGCTCGCGGGCGATCGCCACGATTTCGATGGTGCCGTCGGCGAGCTCGGGGACCTCCAGCTCGAGCAGGCGCCGGACCAGGTCCGGGTGGCTGCGGGACACGACGATCTGGGGGCCCTTGGCGTCGCCCCGCACCTCGACGATCAGCGCCTTCACCCGGTTGCCGCGCTGGAGGCGCTCGTAGGGGATGCGCTCGGACGCCGGCATGATCGCCTCGGCGTCGCCGAGGTCGAGGATGGCGAAGCGGTTGTCGATCTGCTGAACGATCCCGGTGACGAGGTCGCCTTCCCTCCCCTCGTACAGGTCGTAGACCTGCTCGCGCTTGACCTCGCGCAGGCGCTGCTGGATCACCTGCTTGGCGGTCTGGGCGGCGATGCGCCCGAAGTCCTCCGGGGTGTCCTCCCACTCGGCGATGACGTTGCCTTCTTCATCGAGCTCTTGGGCATAGACGGTGATGTCGCCGGTCTCGGGGTCGATGGTGACACGCGCCTCCTCGGCCGCACCCGGCGAACGCTTGTAGGCGGACACCAGGGCATTAGCCAGGGCATCGAGGATCGCCTCGACGGGCACGCCGCGCTCACGCTCCAACAGCTCGAGAGCGTCCATCACCTGTGCGTCCATCTGCATCGTCGTTCTCCTCATTTCCCCGGCTTGGGAGACGCCTCCCACCGGAAAACCGTCCGCGCCGAAATCACTGCCTCATATGGATAGCGGAAACCCGCGCCGTCGACATCGACGGTGACCGCCTCGGCATCCGCAGCCACCAGTGTCCCACGATGGGTGCGGACCTTGCCGTCTTCGTCACGGGCCTTGATCACCACCTCCCGCCCGACCGACTTCTCGAAATGGCGCGGCCGTTTCAGGGCCCGCTCCAGGCCGGGAGAGGTGACCTCCAACTGATACGGTCCTTCGAGGTCCGATTCGGCGTCGTAGAGCCGCGAGAGCCCCCGGGAGACCTCGGCTATCCGGTCGAGGTCCAGGCCTTCCCCGTCGATCGTGACCTTGAGGGTCCGGCCCCGCCCGCGTCCGACCAGTTCGAGATCGTCGAGCTCCAGCCGCTCCGCGGCCAGATATTCGTGGGTGATCTCCCACAACTCGGCTTCCACACTCATCTGTCGTTCTCTCTTCGCAGGCACGGCCGGTGTCCACAGCAATAAGGTGGGCCAGACGCCCACCTCATGCGAGAAGACCGGTTCAGTTGGCAGGTTCCGATTATATCGGTCGGTGCCGCCCAAGCCGAACGGATGTGAGCCCGCTCAGGGGCGGTTGTCTGCGGCGAATTCCTCCATGAACGCCACCAGGGCTTCCACCGCCGGCATCTCCGTGGCGGCGTAGATGGAGGCGCGGATTCCGCCCACGCTGCGATGCCCCTTCAGCCCGACGAGGCCCGCTCGCTTCGCCTCGGCGACGAACGTGGCCTCCAGCTCCTCAGTGGGGAGCCGCCAGACGACGTTGGTGTGGGACCGGACCGCGGGGTCCACCGGCGAACGGTAGAAGCCGTCGGAGGCGTCGATTGCCTGATAGACGAGAGCCGACTTCTCCTCCGAGCGCTTCTGGAGGCCCTCCACTCCGCCCCGCTCTTCCAGATGGCGGAGCACCTTGCCCATCAGATACACCTGGAACATCGGAGGGGTGTTGGCGAGGGAATCGCCTTCCACATGGGTCGCATACCGCAGGTACGCACCCAGCTCGGGGCGGTCCTCGACGGCCGACTTGCGGACGAACACCAGCGCCATCCCGGCCGGAGCGAGGTTCTTCTGCACTCCCCCGTAGACGATGTCGTAGAGCCTCCAATCGATCGGGCGGGCCAGGTAGTCCGACGACATGTCGGCGACGAGCGGGACTCCCAGATCGGGGAAGTCGACCATCCGGATCCCGTTGATGGTCTCGTTCGAGGTCACGTGCAGGTAGCGGGTGCCGGGGCGGACCTCGATCTCGTCCGGCGCCGGCATGGTCGTGTATCCCGACTCCTTGCCGCTCCACGCCACATAGCCGCCCAGCGCGGCGGCGTCGGCCAATGCCTTCTCGCCCCACGAGCCGGCGACCACGTAGCCGGCCGTGTTCCCCTCCGACAGGAGGTTCATCGGCACCATCGAGAACTGGAGCGTCGCCCCGCCCTGCAGGAAGAGGATCTCGAAGTCGTCCGGCGCTCCGGAGACCCGCCGCACCCTCTCCTTGGCGTCGTCGTGGATCGCCTGGTACTCGGCCGAGCGGTGGCTCATCTCGATGACCGTCATGCCGGTGTCCCCGTACTCGGGGAACTCGTCACGGACCTCTTCGAGGACCTCGAGGGGGAGGGCGCAGGGGCCGGCTCCGAAGTTGTGGACGCGCATGCCGCCATGGTGCCACAACGGCTGCGGGCCCAACGCGGGCCCTACGCTGGGGCCGATGACCGTCGTCAAACGTGCCGTGATCGCCGTGGAAGGCGCTGAGGCGGCGGAGCGCCACGACCACCTCGCCGAGGAGGGCCCGCTCGAGATCCGCATGTCCGCCACTCCCCTGGCGGTGCTCATGCGCACGCCCGGAGCCGACGCCGATCTGGCACGCGGCTTCGCCCTCACGGAGGGCATCGTGCTCTCTCCCGACGAGATCGCCTCCGTCGAGCCGGTGGGAGACGGCGACCGGGTGGAGCTGCGCCTCGCTCCCGGGGTGGTCGTCGACCCAGAGAGATTCCGCCGCTCTGCCTACGTCTCCTCGTCGTGCGGCGTGTGCGGCAAGGCCTCGATCGACGCGGTCCGGGTGGCGGGCCGCAAGCCGCCTCCGGGCCCCCGCCTGGATCCGTCGATGCCGCCGCGGTGGATCGATGCGCTCGAGGGGTCCCAGCCCGGGTTCGCCCGGTCCGGCGGACTCCACGCCGCCGCCGTGTGCCTTCCCGACGGCACCGTGCTGGCGGCCGCCGAGGACGTCGGCCGTCACAACGCCGTGGACAAGGCGATCGGGGCGCTCTCGACGCGTAGGTGGCCCTTCGGCGAGGTGGTGCTGGCTGTGTCGGGGAGGATCTCCTTCGAGATCACCCAGAAGGCGGCGGTCGTCGGCATCCCGGTGGTCGCCGGCGTCTCGGCGGCATCGTCGCTCGCCGCCGAGTTGGGCGACGAGCTGGGCCTGACGGTCATCGGGTTCAACCGGGGGAACCGGTTCGTCGTGTACTCCGGGGCGGACCGCTTGACCGGCCTGGGTTGATCAGCGGGCCGCTTCCACCGCCGCGGCCACCGTGGCGACGACCTCGTCGAGGGGGACCTCCCGGGTCTCCATCGTGGCCCGTTCCGTCACCTCCACGGTCCCGGCCTCGATCCCGCGGGGACCGACGGTGACCCGCCACGGGATCCCGATGAGCTCGGCGTCTGCGAACTTCACCCCGGGGCGCTCCAGGCGGTCGTCCAACAGCACCTCCACGCCGGCTTCGATGAACCTCCGGTAGAGGTCCTCGCCGGCGGCCGCCGCCGCCTCCTCGTCGGCGCGCAACACGGTGACCACCACCTCATAGGGGGCGACGCTCACCGGCCACACGATCCCTCGCTCGTCGTGGTGGGTCTCCACCACCGCCGCCATGTTGCGCTCGACGCCGATGCCGTAGGAGCCCATCACGATGGGATGGGACTCGCCCTCCTCGTCGAGGACGTAGGCGTCGAAGGCGATCGAGTACTTCGTGCCCAGCTTGAAGATGTGGCCGACCTCGATCCCCTTCCACATCTCGAGGGGCGAGCCGCAGGCGATGCAGGGCTCGCCGGCGGCGACGGCCCGCAAATCCGCCCACGTGAACTCTCCGAAGTCCCGCTCGGGATCGACCCCGGTGAGGTGCCAGTCGTCCTCGTTGGCGCCCGTGACCATGTTGTAGCGGCCCCGGAGGGCTTCGTCGACGTAGATCGGGATCCCGCTGACCCCGACCGCGCCGAGGCTCCCGGGCAGGGCGCCGAGCGCCTCCTTCACCTCTTCGGGCTGGGCCGGGCGGGCCTCGGCCGCTCCCGTGGCGTCGAGGAGCTTCTGCTCCTGCAGGTCGTGATCTCCCCGGACGACCGCCAGCGTGAGCTCGCCGTCGACGACGTAGACGAGTGTCTTGAGCTGCCGCTCCGGCGAGGCGACGTCGGGGTGCGCCTCGGCGAGAGCGGCGATGGTGCGGATCCCGGGCGTGGCGAGGCGCTCCGGTGAGGGGGCCCGCTCGCCATCGTCGACGTCGGCGACGCGGGAGACGGCCTTCTCCAGGTTGGCCGAGTAGTCGCAGTTCGGGCAGGTGACCACCCAGTCCTCGCCGGCGTCGCTTCGCACCATGAACTCGACGGACTCGGACCCTCCCATGCCCCCGGAGGAGGCGTCGACGGGGGTGACGTCCAGCCCGAGGCGACGGAAGATCGCCAGATACGCCTGGCGGTGTTTCTCGAAGCCGACGTCGAGGCCGGCCTCGTCGATGTCGAGGGTGTAGGAGTCCTTCATCGTGAACTCCCTGACCCGCAGCAGGCCGGCCTTGGGGCGGGGCTCGTCGCGGTACTTGGTGTGGATCTGGTACCAGATCTGGGGCAGCTGCCGGTAAGAGGTGAGCTCGGAGGCGACGATGGCGAAGAGCTCCTCCTCGGTCATCCCCATGACGTGCTCTACGCCCTTTCGGTCGACCATCTTGAAGAGGTTGTCGCCCATCAACTCGTAGCGGCCCGACCGCTTCCAGATCTCGGCGGGGTGCAGGGTGGGCAGCACCACTTCCTGGCCGCCGATCCGGTTCATCTCCTCGCGGATGATGTTTTCGATCTTGAGCCGGGTGCGCTGGCCCAGCGGCAGCATCGAGTAGTGGCCGGCGGCCAGCTGGCGGATGAAGCCGGCGCGGACGAGGAGCCGGTGGGAGACCGCTTCGGCGCCGGCGGGGTCGTCACGGAGGGTGGGGATGAACGCTTGCGACCAACGCATCGTGCGCAGGTTAACGACCCTGGCGGAGGCCCTACTCAGCGATTTGGGCGACCCGGGCGCGCCGCTCGGCGGTCCGGTTGGCGTCGCCTTGGATCTCGACCAGTTGCTTTCTCGTCTCTTGCGCGATGGCGGCAGCGCCGACGTCGGCGGCGGCGAGCCGCGCCTCGACGCCTTCGGCGGCGAGCTTCCTCGCCTCGTCCAGCAGGGCTTCGACCATCTCCTGTTCCGGCACGACCCTGACGACCTGGCCCTTTATGAACAGGTGGCCCCTCCCCCGCCCGGCGGCGATGCCGATGTCAGCTTCCCGGGCCTCTCCCGGCCCGTTGACCACGCATCCCATCACCGCCACCTGGATGGGGAGCCCTTCGGCTTCGAGCGCCTTCTGCGCCTGGGTGGCCACCTCGATCACGTCGACTTCGGCTCGGCCGCAGGAGGGGCAGGCGATCAGGTCCAGGCTGGTCCGTTCCCGCAGGCCCAGGTACTCGAGGAGCTGGCGGGCCGCCTTGGCTTCCTCGATCGGATCGGCGGTGAGGGAGAAGCGGATCGTGTCGCCGATCCCTTCCATCAGCAGCGTCCCGATGCCCGCCACGGACTTGATGATCCCGCCCGGCGGCGGCCCCGCTTCGGTGACCCCCAGGTGCAGCGGGTAGTCGACCTTCTCCGACAGCAGTCGGTAGGCGGCGACCATGGAGGGCACTTGGGAATGTTTCACCGAGATCTTGATGTCGGTGAAATCGACCTCCTCGAGGTAGCGGATCTCCTTGAGCGCCGACTCCACCAGGGCCTCGGGGACGGGCCCGCCGTACTTCTCCAGCAGGTCTTTGTCGAGCGAGCCGGCGTTGACGCCGACCCGGATCGGCAGGCCCCTGTCCTTGGCTTCGCGGGCGACCGTCTTGATGTGCTCCTCGTTGCGGATGTTCCCCGGATTCAGACGCAACCCGTGAACCCCTGCCTCCATGGCAGCGAGAGCGAGCTTGTACTGGAAGTGGATGTCGGCCACGATCGGCACCGGCGAACGCGGCACGATCTCGGCGAGGGCTTGGGCGGCTTCGACGTCGTTGCAGGTGATGCGGACGATGTCGGCTCCGGCGCCGCGCAACGCGTAGACCTGGGCGAGGGTGCCTTCGACGTCGGCCGTCTTCGTCGTGGTCATCGACTGGACGGACACGGGGGCCCCTCCGCCGACCGCGACATCACCCACGCGGATCTGGCGGGTTTCCTTGCGGGGGATCACGACGTCATGGTAGGAACGCTCGCCCCGAACAGGAAGCCCCGTCAGAGCCTGATCGGGTCGATGATGTCCAGGACGATGGCGGCCAGGCCGAGGAAGGTGAACAGGACGATCACCGCCACCGCCACCGGCACCAGCTTGCGGACGTCGGGCTCCCTCCCTGTGATCTTCTGCCACAGGGCGACGGCGAAATGCCCTCCATCGAGGGGCAGCAGCGGGATCACGTTGAAGGTGGCGAGGATCACGTTGATCTGGGCGAGCATCATGACGTAGGTGGCGGGCCCGAAGGTGCCCACCTGGGAACCGACGTTGACGATGCCGATGGGGCTGATCGGCCGTATCTCCGGGGGGACGTCGGTCTGGCCGACGAACACGCCGGCGAGGCGCATCAGCGACTCGGGGCGCACCAGCTCGCCCATGACCTGGAAGGTGAGGCGGATGTTCTGCCACACCTCCTGGACGGCGAGCGACGCCCCTTCGACCACGCCCACCGATCGCTCCCGGATCGCGGCCTGCACGCCCAGGAACCCGATCTCGCCCGCTTCCGTCTCGAACGTTCCCAGCGTGACGGGGACTTCCAGGGACTCTTCCCCGCGGAGGATGGTCAGCGTGACCCGCTCGCCCGGCCGGGCCGACAGCTCCTCTTGGATCTCGGTCCACGACGCGTAGGGGGTCCCGTCGATGGCGACGATCCGGTCGCCTATGCGGATGTCGGCCGAGGCGGCGGCGGTGGGGACACCGTCGCGAGCCTCGACGATGTCGGCGACCATCGGGACCGGCTCGCGGATGCCGGAGGCGACGATGGCCCCGAAGAACATGACGAAGGCCATGAGGAAGTTCATCCCGACGCCGGCGAGGACCACCACCGACTTCTTCCAGAACGGCTTCTCCCGGTAGGTGCGGCCGACGTCCTCGGGGGCCACCTCCTCGAAGGGGTTCATCCCGATGATGCGGACGTACCCGCCGGCGGGGATCGCCTTGATGCCGTATTCGGTCTCCCCCCGCTTGATCGACCACAGCTTCGGCCCGAACCCGAGGAAGAACTCGGTGGCTTTCATGCCGGTGGCTTTGGCAGCGAGGAAGTGGCCGGCCTCGTGTGCCATCACGAACAGGGCGATGGCGACGACGGCGATGAGGCCTCCGATCATGGACACAACCTACTCACGAAGACGATCTAGCAGAAGCCACCAATTCGGACGCCAAGGCCCGGGCCTCTGCGTCGGCGGCCAGCACCTGGTCGACGGACGTCAGCTCCGGCTCCCATGCCGCCCTCTGCAGCGTCTCTGCCACCACGTCGACGATAGCCAGGAAGCCGATTTGGCCGGCGAGGAATGCCTCCACCGCCACTTCGTCGGCGGCGTTGAGGACGCAGGGGGCGGTGCCGCCCCGGCGGGCGGCGTCGAAGGCGAGGTCGACCGCCGGGAAGGTCTGGCGGTCGACTTCCTCGAACTCGAGGGTCCGCCCGACGAAAGAGAACGGCTCTCCCAGCCCGTCGACGCGCTTCGGATACGTCAGGGCGTATTGGATCGGGATCCGCATGTCGGGATGGCCGATGTGGGCTTTGAGGCTGCCGTCGACGAACTCGACGGCGGAGTGCACGATCGACTGGGGATGCACCACCACGTCGATCCGGTCGAGGTCGACGTCGAACAGGTGGTGGGCTTCGATCACCTCGAGGCCCTTGTTCATCAGTGTCGCCGAGTCGACGGTGATGCGGCCGCCCATCCTCCACGTGGGGTGGGCGAGAGCCTCCTCGACCGACACCGACACGAGCTCTTGGCGGCTCCGGCCCCGGAACGGCCCACCGGATGCGGTGAGCACGAGGCGGGAGACCGCGCCGCGGTCTTCGCCCTCCAGGCACTGGTGGAGGGCGGAATGCTCGGAATCCACCGGGATGAGCTCACCGGCCTCGGCGAGCGCCCCCATCACCAGCGGCCCCCCGGCCACGAGGCTCTCCTTGTTGGCGAGGGCCACCCGGTTGCCGGCGTGGAGCGCGGCCAGCGTGGCACGCAGCCCGGCGGCGCCGACGATCCCGTTGACGACGATGCGTCCCGGCCGTGAGGCCATCTCGGCGACCGCGTCCGGCCCGAAAGCGACCGGGTTGTCGACGCGGGATGCGAAATCCCTCGCCTCGGCGTCGTCGCCTGCGGCCACCACGATCTCGGTGTCGGGGTAGCGCCGGGCGAGCTCGGCGAGCCGGCGGCTGGGGCGGTTGGCGGCGAGGCCGTCCACCGACCAGCCGAGATGGGAGATCACATCGAGCGCCTGGCTCCCGATCGAGCCCGTGGCGCCGAGCACCACGACCTGGCTCATCGGATCACAGCAGGCCGCGGATCAAAAAGAGCACGTAAGCGGCCGGGACGGCGAACAGGAAGCTGTCGATGCGGTCGAGCATGCCCCCGTGGCCGGGAAGCACCGAGCCCATGTCCTTGACGCCGAGGGAGCGCTTGACCATCGACTCGGCCAGGTCCCCCAGCGGACCGACCAGGGAGACGACTGCTCCGAGGATGAGCGAGCCCGTGAACCCGACCTCCTCGTAGGGAGGGAGGGTGGACAGCACCGCAGCGGTCATGACGCCGAACACGACGCCTCCGATGAATCCCTCGACCGTCTTGTTGGGTGAGAGAGTGGGGGCGAGCGGGCGGCTGCCGAATCCCCGTCCCACGAAGTACGAGCCGATGTCGACCATCGCGCACACGAGGCCGACCATGATCACGAAGGCGACGGGATGCTCGGAGCGGCCGAAGGGCACGACGAAGCTGAGGAGGCCCACCCACACCATGCCGAACACCGTGATGGAGGCGTTCTCCAGCGGGTTGCGCCGGTTGGCGAGCGAATAGACGAGCACCACCAGGACCGTCGCCAGGACGGTCACGCCGGCGATGGCGAAGACGCTGGACACGTGGGTGAGGATCGGCATGGCGATGACGCCCAGCAACCCGACGATCGCCAGAGGGGCGTACCCCACCCGGCGAACGGTGGCGTAGAACTCGCCCAGAGCCAGCAGCATCACGATGGCGAGGAAGGACGTGAACCACCAGCCGCCGAGATAGAGGCTGCCGACAAGCAGGCCGACGAGGCCGACGGCGGTGACGACCCGGAGCGTGAGGTCGGACGCCCGGGCCTGCTCGTAGGCTTCCACCTCCTCTTCGGTGATGCCGCGGCGACCGGTGACGTCCTCGAAGCCGACGAGGCCGGTGTCGACCCCCGGCATCGTGGCGACCACCGCCTGCCGCTCGAACTCGGCGTCGCGGAGGCGGGCGATCTCTTCGGCCAGGCCCTTGTACTCCTCGGTGGTGGCGGTTATGTAGGTCTCTTCGGACAGGTCGTCGAGGTCGGACGGCTCGCTCGCCATCCTCTCCCAATCGGTCAGGTCGACGTCGGGGGAATCCTGGTCGGGCTCCTGGTCGGGAGACGCCGGTTCCGCTGGGTCCTCACCGGAGCGGGCCGCCTCCACGGGGCGGGCCGCTGGGGTGGGGTCGTCGCCTTTGGTCTCGCCGGCCGGGGTCTCGCCCTCTTCGGGCTGTTCCCACGGCCGTCGAAACCGGGGACGTTCCTCGGTCACTTCATACTTCCCTGAGCTCGGCTTCCTTCTCTTCCAGGAGAGAGTCGATCTGACCGATGAAGCGGTCGGTGAGGTCCTGGAGGTCCTTTTCGGCCCGGCGGATGTCGTCGTCGGAGATCTCGCCGTGGAGGGCTTCGATGTCGGTCTTCGTGTGGCGGCGTATGTTGCGGACCGCCACCCGGCCCTCCTCGGCCATGTTGCGAACGAGCTTGACGAGCTCCAGGCGCCGTTCCTCGGTGAGGGGCGGGAAGGAGATCCGGATCACCTTGCCGTCGTTGCTTGGGTTCAGCCCCAGGTCCGACGAGGAGATCGCCTTCTCGATGTCGCTCAACGAGTTGGGGTCGTAGGGGGAGACGACCATGAGCCGGGGCTCCGGCACGTTCACCGACGCCAGCTGCAGCACGGGTGTCGGGGTGCCGTAGTAGTCGACCGTGACCCGTTTCAGGATCTGGGGGTTGGCTCGGCCGGTGCGCACGGTGGCGAACTCGGAGACCACGTGATCGACGGCCTGGCTCATCTTCTGCTCTGCCTCTGCCAGTAAGTCTTGAATCATCGATGCCTCCTAACGACCGTCGCGACCCGTCCCCTCTCCTCGGAGGGGATGCCGTCGTCCGAGATGCCTACTGGACGACCGTTCCGATGGGCTCCTCGCCCAACACTGCCTTGACGATGTTCCCGGGCTCGGTCATGTCGAAAACGACGATCGGCACCTCGTGCTCTTTGCACATGGTAACTGCCGTCGAATCCATCACCCTGAGATCCCGGGCGAGGAACTCCATGTAGGTGAGCTTCGGGAGCAGCTTCGCCGAGGGGTCCGTGTTCGGGTCGGCGTCGTAGACACCGTCTACCTTCGAAGCCTTGAGGAGGGCGTCGGCCCCGATCTCCACGGCGCGCAGCGCGGCGGCGGTGTCGGTGGTGAAGAACGGGTTCCCGGTGCCGGCGGCGAAGATCACCACCCTCCCCTTCTCGAGATGGCGTATCGCCTTGAGGCGGATGTACGGCTCCGCCAGCTGCTGCATGGTGATGGCGGACTGCACCCGGGTCTCCACCCCGGCTTTCTCGAGGGCGTCGCGGAGGGCGAGGGCGTTGATCACGGTGGCGAGCATCCCCATGTAGTCGGCGGCGGCCGGGTCCATGCCCTTGGCCGCCTGCGACACCCCACGGAAGATGTTCCCGCCGCCGACCACGATGGCGACCTCGGCGCCGGCGCGGTGGGCTTCCGCCACCTCCTCGGCGACGCGCTTGACGGTGAGGGGATCGATCCCGTAGCCGACCGCCGGGTCGGCGAACGCCTCGCCGGACAGCTTCAGAAGGACCCGACGGCGGGCGGCCATCTCAGCCGCCTTCTCCCACCGCGAAACGGGCGATGCGGCGGACGCTGATGTTCTCGCCCATCTTGGCAGCCAAAGCGCCGACCATCTCGCCCACGGTCCCCTCGAACCGCTCCGGATTGACGAACGTCTGGTCGTACAGGACGTTCTCTTGATAGAACTTCTCGATCCGGCCTTCGACGATGTTGGGGATCACGTTCTCCGGCTTGCCCTCGGCCGCAGCCTGGCGAGCGATGAGGTCGCGCTCCTTGGCGAGCTCCTCTTCGTCGACCTGCTCGCGTGTGACCCACCGGGGATTGCCCCACGAGACGTGGAGGGCGATGTCGTTGGCGGTCTGCTTGAACTCTTCGCTCTTGGCGACGAAGTCGGTCTCGCAGGCGAGCTCCACCAGCACGCCGACCACGGGCCGGTCGTTCTGGACGTGGATGTAGTAGCCGATGGCGCCCTCCGAGGCCTCGCGGTCGGCCCGCTTGGCGGCCTGGGCGAGCCCCCGCTCCCGGAGCAGCTCGAAGGCCTTGTCGAAGTCTCCCCCGGCCTCCGCCAACGCCTGCTTGGCGTCCATCATGCCGACGCCGGCGGCCTGACGCAGCTTCTGTACGTCTTTGGCGGTGAACTCAGGCATTGGCCTCCTCCTGCTGTTGCGCCTTCTGGTCGTCGCCCTCCGCCTTGACCACGCGGCGCTTGGCGGCGATCTCCTTGCCTTCGATGGCGGCTTCGGCGATGGCGCCGGCCACCAGCTCGGCGGAGCGGATGGCGTCGTCGTTTCCGGGGATGACGAAGTCGATCAGGTCGGGGTCGCAGTTGCTGTCGACGAGGGCGATCACCGGGATGCCGAGGCGGGATGCTTCCTTCACGGCGGTGGCCTCGGCGTTGACGTCGACCACGAACAGGGCGTCGGGGAGCCGGGTCATCTCGGCGACCCCGCCCAGGTTGAGCTCGAGCTTCTCCCGTTCGCGGCGCAGCCTGAGGCGTTCCTTCTTGGGGAGCGCCTCGATCTCTTTGGTCTCCTCCATCTGGCGGAGCTCCTTCAAGTAGTAGATCCGCTTCTGGATGGTGGAGAAGTTCGTCAACATGCCGCCCAGCCACCGGTAGGTGACGTAGGGGTTGCCGGATCGGCGGGCCTGTTCGGCCACCGGGCCCTGGGCTTGCTTCTTGGTGCCGACGAACAGCACCGTGCCGCCGTTGGCGGACAGGTCCTTGACGAACTGGGTCGCCTTCTCGATCTGTTCCAGCGTCTGACGCAGATCGATGATGTGGATGCCGTTGCGCTCGCCGTAGATGTACGGCTTCATCTTCGGGTTCCAGCGGCGGGTCTGGTGCCCGAAGTGCACACCGGCCTCCAAGAGCTGCTTCATCGTGACAGCGCTCATGGATGCGGTTCCTTTCCTGGTTGCTTCCTCCGTCCGCCGGCGAATCTCGCCGTCCTCGCGGACGCCCCGTCTACAGCCGCGGCTGCACCAGGCGGAGCGAGCGGACGTGTGTGATCGGCCGGATGATACCGGCGGGGTGCTCCGACTAGAGAATCGGCGGCTCGGCCAACCGGTTCCTGAGGGACATCACGGTCTTGGCGTGGATCTGACAGACCCGGGACTCGGTCACGCCGAGCACCTCGCCGATCTCGGCCAGGGTCAGGCCCTCGTAGTAGTACAGGGTGACGACGAGGCGCTCCCGGTCGGGCAGGCGATTGATCGAGTCCACCAGGATCCGCCTCGTCTCCTCGGCCTGGAAGGCCGCCTCCGGGGACACGCCCGACGGGTCGGTGACGAGGTCTTTGAGCGTCACGGTGGCGTCCCCCGACCCGACCGTCTGGTCGAGTGCGGCGATGCCGAGTTGGGAGATCTCGGCCAGGTCGTTCTGGATGGTCTCGACGTCCGTCTCCATGTACTCGGCGAGCTCCTCGTCGGTGGGGCTGCGCTGGAGGGTGTGCTCGAGCTCGCCGATGGACCGCTCGATCTCCCGCGCTTTAGCCCGCACCGAGCGGGGCACCCAGTCGAGTGACCGCAGCTCGTCGAGGATGGCGCCCTTGATGCGGTTGATGGCGTACGTCTCGAACTTGAAGCCCCGCTCGGGATCGAACTTGTCGATGGCGTCGATGAGCCCGAAGATCCCGTAGGAGGCGAGGTCGTTCTGGTCGACGCTCCTCGGGAGACCGGCGGCGACGCGGCCGGCGACGAACTTGACCAGGGGCGAGTAGTGCAGGATCAAGCTCTCGCGGACCTTCGGGTCCCCCGTCTCCTTGAACCGCGTCCACAGCTCGTCGATGTCTGACGTCTGATCGCTCTCCACGCGATCGGTCATGTGGTGTTCGCCTCTGCCTCGCTGGTCCGGGGAGTGTAGGACGACGGGGCCCGACCACCGCTGATCACTTGCGGCGATCAGGCGAAGAAGACCTGGCCGGCTTCGATCCTCACGCTGCCCTCGGCTTCCATTCTGCCCAACAATTGCAGAACCGCCGCCGCATCTCCACCGTTCGCCTCCACGATCTCCTCCAGCGTGGCGCCCTCGTGGGGGACTTCGAGCGGCGGGCTCGTCGACGGGACGGGGCGCGGCGGGCCGAGGACCAGGCTGAGCGCTTCGATCAAGTCGTCGGCGCCGAGGACCGGCACGGCGCCGTCCCGGATCAACAGGTTGGTTCCCCGGGACGTGTCGCGGTGGACGTCACCGGGCACGGCGAACACGTCCCGTCCCTGTTCGGCGGCGAGCCGGGCGGTGATCAACGCCCCTCCTTTGGCAGCCGCCTCGACGACGACCACGGCGGCAGCGAGTGCGGAGATGATCCGGTTGCGGGCAGGGAATCTCCAGGGCTCGGGGCGGGTGCCCGGCGGATATTCCGACACTACCGCCCCGCCTGCGGCGACGAGCTGTCTTCCCAGCGCCTCGTGCTCCGGCGGGTACCACACGTCGATGCCGCAGCCGAGGACGGCGATGCCTCTCCCGTCGGCGTCGATGCAGCCGCGGTGGGCGGCGCCGTCGATTCCCCGGGCCAGGCCGCTGACCACGACCCACCCGGCCCGGGCGACCGCCCGGCCCATCTCCCGCCCGAGGCTCAGCCCGTAGCGGGTGGCCCGGCGGGTCCCGACGATCGCCACCGCCGGGCCGACGGGCAACGTCCCCCTCACCCACAGGCGCTCGGGCGGGTCGGCGATCTCTTCGAGAACCGACGGGTAGGAGGGGTCTTTGCGGGCGATTACCTCGACGCCGGTCACCACGATCCGCGGAGGGCCAGCGCCTCGGAGAGGTGGGGCTCGGCCACCGTCTCGGCTTCGTCGAGGTCGGCCAACGTCCGGGCGACGCGACGGATGCGGTCGAAGCCGCGGCCGGTCAGGCCCACCCGGTCCACCGCGCGCTCGAGGAGGTCGCCGGCGGCGGGATCCATGGGCAGGGCGTCGAGCTGGGCGCGGGTCAGGTCCCGGTTGAGCGTGCCCCTCTCGGCTTGCCGCTTGCGGGCGGCCGCCACTCGGGGGGCGACCGCCGCCGTCGTCTCGCCTGGCGGTGCCTGGAGCTCCTCGGCGCTCAGCCGCCTGACTGCGACCCGCAGGTCGAAGCGGTCGAACAACGGGCCGGAGATGCGGCGCCGGTATCGGTGGACGTCTGCCGGAGAGCAGCGGCATGCCTGGATCCGGTCGCCGGCGTATCCACACGGGCAGGGGTTGGTGGCGGCCACCAGCTGGACACCGGCGGGGAGCGTCACCGACAGCCCCCGGCGGGCGATGACTACCTGGCCTTCTTCGAGGGGCTGGCGGAGGGCGTCGAGCGACCGGGCGGGGAACTCGCCGAGCTCGTCGAGGAAGAGGACCCCGTGTGTGGCGAGGGAGATCTCTCCGGGCACGACCGCACCGGTTCCTCCCCCGATCAGGGCGGCGAGGCTGGCCGTGTGATGAGGCGCCCGAAACGGCGGGGGGTGGTCCACGCCTCGGCCCCTTCCCGCAGCCGTCCACACACAGGCCGTCTCGAGGGCCTGCTGGTCGTCGAGCGGCGGGAGCAGCCCAGCCAGCCGGCGTGCCAGCATCGTCTTGCCGGACCCGGGTGGACCGTGGAGGAACAGGTGATGGCCCCCGGCGGCGGCTACCTCCAGAGCCCGGCGGGCGAGAGGCTGCCCGCGAACGTCGGCCAGGTCGGGGACCGGAGGACGTTGGCGGCTGGCCGCCTCGACGGGCCGTCGCCGCGCCTGGCCGGCGACCAACGCCGCCGCCTCCGCCAGGGTCCTCACCGGCACGACGTCGGCTCCCGCCACCGAAGACGCCTCCGCCGCCGCTTCATCGGCCACCAGACACGGCACCCCCATCCGCGACGCCACGATCGCCGCCCCCAGCGATCCCCTGCCTGCGCGGACCGTGCCGTCGAGGGCGAGCTCGCCCAGAGCGACGATGGGCCGGGCCGGGATGGTCCCGGCGGCACCCAGCACACACAGGGCGATGGGCAGGTCGTAGTCGGCACCACCCTTCGGCAAGTCGGCGGGCGCCAGGTTCACGGTGATGTGCCGGGCCGGAAACGACATCGAAGACGACGCCACCGCCGCCCGGACCCGCTCTTTCGCCTCGCGCACCGCGGTGTCGGGCAGACCGCTGAGCTTGAAGACGTCCTTGGCTCCACCCACGTGCGCCTCCACCCGCACCGGTCGCGGCTCGGCTCCGACCATCGTCACGGAAGTCGTCTCGGCGAACATGTCGCCGAACCTACGGGCTGGAGCCGCCCCTGAACAGGGGTGCGTCTAGTCGAGGCCGCGCTCGGCCAGGTACTCCCTGGAGAGACGCTTGGGCGCCTGCGCGGCCCAGGCTTCGAGGATCACCTCTTCCAGGTCCTCCACCGACGCCGCGTCGAGGTCGACGAGCACGGCCGGATAGCCGTCGAAGTGCGGCGTTGTGAAGAAGACATCGGGCGCGTCGGAGATCAGAGCCTCCTTCACCCCCACGTCCGGGGTGCGGACACCCAGGATGGGGCCTTCGGGCGCCGCCTCGCCGAGGGCTTCGTAGTCGGAGCGGCGCAGCGGCCGTTCCCACGCCACCGGCTTTCCCCGCACCCGCCAGGACCCGTTCGTCTCGACGACCTCGGGCAGAGCACCGGCGATGCGCCTGACGTCTTCCCAGGTGGCCACGTCCCCTCCTTTCGGGCCCACCCGGCCCCGACCCTAGCGATCTCTGAACTCCGGCGGCCTCTTGTCCACGAACGCCTGGACGCCTTCGGCGAAGTCCTCCGTCGACAGGCAGATCGACTGCGACTGCCCTTCCCAGGCCAATGCCTCGCCGAACGACACGTCCCAGCTGGCGTCGATGCCCTGCTTGATGAACATCTGCGCCACCGGGGCCCCGGAGAGGAACGACTCGGCGATCTCGGTGACCCGGGCCGTGAGGCGCTCCGGCTCGACCACCTCGAGGCACAGGCCGATGCGCACCGCCTCCTCGGCCTCCACGATGCGCCCCGACAACGCCAGTTCCTTGGCCCGCTGCATCCCCACGGCCCGCGGGAGCAGCCACGTGCCTCCGAAATCGAGGCTGAGGCCACGACGCACGAAGATCTCCGAGAACCGGGCGCGGGTGGTGGCGACGACCACGTCGCAGCCGAGCGCCAAGTTCATCCCCGCCCCCACCGCCACGCCGTCGACGGCGGCGATGGTCGGTTTCGTGGTGCGGTGCAGGGCGGTGGCGGCGGCGGCGACTTGTTTCATCCGCCGGTGCCGGTCGATGAGCGGGACGTCACTCGCCATCGACGGGTCGAGCTCAGCTCCCGCACAGAAGTCCTCGCCGTCTCCGCGGATGACGAGGACGCGGGCTTCCGATCGCTCGAAGTCTTCGAGGGCTTCCCTCAGCTCGGCCCAACCCCCCGGGGGCACTGCGTTCTTGCGCCCGGGATTGGACAACGTCAGCCAGCGGATCGGACCCGCGTCCTCTGTCGACACCCAGCTCATGGCCCGTGACGGTAACCGTCTAGGCCCGAGCAGATGGAGAAATCACCGTCGGAGGCTCTCGCAGGCGATGCCGTCCTTGTTCCCGTCGAGCTTGGCGACGTCTCCGTAGTACGGGTAGTAGTACTCGAACCAGGCCTGGGCCTCTTCCCAGCTGTCGAAGTCGTCACAGTTCTTCGAGTCGCCCGGATAGGGCGGCTTGGCCGGCTGGGTGGTCGTCGTCGATGTGGTCGTCGTGGTCGTCGGACGCGCCGGGGGCTCGATCGGGTCCAGGCCCAGGGCTCGGGACAAAAACGACGCCATCTGTTCGCGGGTCACCGGGTCGTCGGGACAGAACCGATCGTTCCTCGGCGGATTGCATCCCCTCGTGATGCCGGCGTCTGCCAGCGCGGCGATGTCCCCCGCGAACACCGAGCCGGCCGTGTCGGTGAACCAGGCGCCGCCGCCGGACAGCCCCAGGGCCCGGACCAGGAAAGCGGCCATCTGGCCGCGGGTCACGGACTCTTCGGGGCAGAAGCGGTCGTTCTTCGGGGGATTGCACCCTCGAGTCACCCCCACGGAGACCAGCCAGGCGATGTCCTCGGCGAAGACGCTGTCCACCGAGTCGACGAACACCACCCGCTCTCCCACAACGGGGAGATCGGGCAGTGCCCGATGGAGGAACGCCGCCATCTGCCCGCGGCTGACCGGCTCGTCGGGACAGAACAGGTCGTTGTCAGGCGGGTTGCACCCTCGCGTGATGCCCGCCGCGGCTATGGCCTCGATGTTGCCCTGGTGCACCGAGGCGTCGTCGTCGCGGAACGTTCCCCCCGGGGGCAGCGCGGCGTAGGCGACGCTGCCCACCATCAGCAGCGAGGCCAGGAATCCCAACACGAAACGAGATCGTCGGTTCATTGCATCCTCCCTTTCGGACCCACGGGATCGCTGTCAGCTTGGAGGTGGGACCGGCGTTCGGCAACGGGCCCTTCTTCCCATTTTTTCGGCTGCTGTGGACTGTTCGGCGGCGCGTCTACTGTGATCCGCATGGGTTTCAACCCGTTCCGCGAGCAGAAGAAGGGCCTCCTCGACGTCGCCATGGTCGTGGCGGCGGTGGCCGTCACGATCGCTCTCGTCGCCTGGGGTTTCCTGGGAGGGTGATCCGATGCTCCGCTGGGGACACTTCGAAGTGACAGTGACGCCTGTCCAGCCCTACGCCGCCCGCAAGACGTACGTGTGCCCGGGCTGTGAGTCGTCCATACCTCCGGGCACGTTCCATCTCGTCGTCGTCCCCGACGAAGCGCCGGACCTTCGGCGCCACTGGCACCACGGTTGCTGGCACCGTCAGCAGAGGATGCAGCGCCGGCGGTGACTCAGGGGTCCCGGCGGGCCAGCGACCACCAAGCCCCGGCCACCCCGAGGAGGGTCCACAGGGCCACCACCACGACGGCCCGCCCCGGAGGTATCCCCGAGCCCGGGATCATCTGGGCGAAGACGCTTCCCTCCAGGGTTCCCAGCAGGGCGGTGGAGTTGGCGGTCAGCGACACGTTGGCGTAGGGCCTCCACAGCCCGAGCAGCGACTCGCCGAACGAGAACGCCAGGGCGGCGCCCACGGCCGGGCCGACGCCGCGGAGGAGCCCCACCAGAGCCAGGCCCAGCGACACCCAGGCGACCTGCACGAGGAGCGAGCTGGCGTAGATCTTCAACCAGTCCGAGGCCGGCAGCGTGCCCTCCCCCACGCCTCCGACCGCCACCACCGCCGCCGCCCCGGCGATCGCTGCGCCTATCGCCAACCACGAGGCGCCGGAGAGCACGAGGAGTCGGGCGCCGACGTGACGCAGCCTCCTCGCTTCCCGGGTGAGGCTGGTCGCCCAGAACGAGCTGGATATCTCCGTTCCCAGCATCATCGCCGCCAGGATCAGCGGGAACCACGTCTGGCCGATCACCTGCTGCGCGGCGATGAGATAGCCGTCGGGCTTCGGCATCGGGGCGAGCCCTTCAGCGGCGTCGGGGGCTATGCGGGGGAAGACGACGGTGAAGAACGCCATCATGGCGACCAGGACGCCGAGAATGGCCACCATGAGGAAGTAGGCCTTGCGGCGCAGCAGCTTCACCAGCTCGGCGCGGACCAGGTACGTCATCCCGACGTCAGCTCCAAGAAGACCTCTTCCAGGCTCTGGTTGGCGGGCACGAGGGCCGACGGATAGATGCCGGCCTCGGCCAGCGTCTTGGCGACGACCGCACCGTCGTCTGCCGTCACCACGAGGACCGAGTCGGAGACGCGGGCGTCCAAGCCGGCGGAACGGAGCACATTCAGCGCCGCCGCCGGCTCGCCCACGGTCACGCGGATCTCGCGGGCGCCGCCGAGCAGGGTGGGCAGCGGGCCCTGGTAGCGCAGCGCGCCTCGGGCGATGACGACCACGTGGTCGGCCAGCGCCTGCACGTCGGAGAGGTTGTGGCTCGATATGACCACGGTCTTTCGGTCCTGGTCGACCAGGCGGCGGAGTCGTTGCTTGAACGAGCTCTGCCCCGCCGGGTCGAGGCCATCGAGCGGCTCGTCGAGGAACAGCACGTCGGGATCGCCCAAGAGCGCCGCCGCCAGGGCGAGGCGCTGGCGCATCCCCTTGGAGTAGCCGCTGACCGGACGGTCGAGATCGTCGGAGAGCTCGACGAACTCGGCCAACGCCTCGATCCGCTCGTGGCCGAATCCAAGGGTGTGGGCGGCGACCACCAGGTTCTGGCGGCCGGTTAGCGGCCGCAGCAGACCGGGCTCGTCGATGATCGCCCCGACCCGCTTCACGATGCGGGCGAGGTCGTGGTCGATGGACATGTCGCCGATCCGGGCCGTCCCCTCGTCGGGGCGGGTGAGGCCCAGCAGGATCCGAAACGTCGTGGTCTTGCCGGCGCCGTTGGGTCCGAGGAAACCGGAGAGCTTCCCGGCCGGGAACTCGAGCGACAGCCCGTCGACGGCCACCGTGGAGCCGTAGCGCTTGCGTAGGCCGGTGACGACGACGCCCATCATGCCGCCGCCCTCACCCAGCGCACCTCCGCCGCCTCCGGGGTGAGGCGTATGGCGACCAGATCGACCCGGGCGGCGCCGACCCGATGGGCGAGGCGGGCTACCTGGGCGCGTTTGCGGGCGTCGAACGCGCTGAGAGGGTCTTCTCGGCCGGTCACCGTCCGCACCTCCACGACCAGGCGCGTGGTTCCTTGGCGGGCGAGGATGTCGAGCTCGCCGGGACCGACGGCGACGTTGCGAGCCAGGATCTCGATCCCGTGTCTCTGCAAGAAGCGGGCCGCCACCATCTCTCCTGTCCGTCCGAGGCGGCGGCGGTATTCGCTCATTCGTCCTCGGGCCGGGACAGTTCTTCGATGTTGATGTCGTTGAAGGTGAGGACCCTGACCTTGTTGAGGAAGCGGGCGGGGCGGAACATGTCCCAGACCCAGGCGTCCTCCATCACCACCTCGAAGTACAGGGCGTCGCCCTCGGTGTGACGCCTCACCTCGACGGCGTTGGCGAGATAGAAGCGCCGTTCGGTCTCGACCACGTAGCGGAACAGCGGGAGTACGTCTTTGTACTCCTTGTATATGGCCAGTTCCGATTCGGTTTCGTAGCGTTCGAGGTCTTCTTCCATGGATCCCTCTCGGTGAGGATTAGCAGACGGTAGTGACAATCGGTCAGAGAGTGCCGAACCGGTCCAGGGGCCAGATACGCAGGATCGCCTGGCCGATGATCTCTTCGACGGGCACCGGACCGAATGCGCGGGAGTCGAGGCTGGAGTTGCGGTTGTCGCCCATCAGGAACACGTGGCCCTCGGGCACGACCTGAGGGCCGAACGTCCCGCGGATGTCGGGCTCGAGCAGGTACGGCTCCTCCTGGGGCACGCCGTCTATGTACAGGCGGCCGTCCGCCACCTCCACCGTCTGGCCTTCCACCGCGACGACGCGCTTGATCAGGTCGACCTCGGGCCGGGAACGGACGCCCACCGCCTCGAGGATCGACCGGATGACGGCTTCCGGGATCGACTCCTGCAGCTGCTCGTCGGTCAGCGCCGGGTTGAGGACCACGACCACGTCGCCCGGCTCGGGCTCGCCGAAGCGGTAGGCGAGCTTGTTGACGATGACACGATCGTTGATCTCGATCGTGGGGAGCATCGACTCGGAGGGGATGTAGAAGGGTTGGATCAGAAAGGTCTTGACGACCACGGCGACGGCGAGCGCCGTGAACAAGAGACCCGGGAGCTCCAGCCAGAGCGGAGTCCTACGGGTCTCTTCTTCGGGGATCTCCTCCGGTCCCGCTCGCTCCTCCAAGGGAACGCTCAGTCCCTCAGTTCCTTGATGCGTGCCGACTTGCCGGTGCGCTCGCGCAGGTAATACAGCTTGGAGCGCCGGACGTCGCCCCGACGGACGACCTCGATCTTGTCGATTATCGGGGAATGCAGCGGGAACACCCGCTCCACACCCACTCCGAAGCTGATCTTGCGGACGGTGAAGGTGGCTCTGGGGCCCGACCCCTGCCGGGCGATGACCACGCCCTCGAAGACCTGGATCCTCTCGCGCCCGCCTTCGACCACGCGGACGTGCACCTTCACGTTGTCGCCGGCGCGAAACTGCGGGATGTCGTCGCGCAGTTGGGCGCTCTCGAGTAGCTGCAGATCGTTCATGAGGGCTCCTGGTCGTCGTGTACTCACCGGGCGCCCGACGCCAGCCGAGACGGCGCAGGCGGCCCGCGGAAATGTCGAAGAGGTCGGCGCGCCGCGGTCGCGGACGCAATCCGGAAGTGTATCAGCTATCCGATCCGGCTACGAACCGCTCCCACAGGTCGGGCCGCCGCTCCCGAGTGCGGAGACGGCGCTGCTCCTCTCTCCAGGCCTGGATCCGGGCGTGGTCGCCGGACAGGAGCACCTCGGGGACCCTGAGCCCGCGGTACTCCGCCGGCTTGGTGTACACGGGCTCTTCCAGGAGACCGTCGCGGAACGACTCGTGGGCGACCGAGTCGGGGTTGCCCACCACGCCGGGCAGGAGGCGCGTGACGGCCTCGATCACCACCAGGGCCGCCGCCTCACCGCCGGCCAGGACGTAGTCGCCGATCGAGATCTCCTCGTCGATGCACGCGTCGATCACCCGCTGGTCGATCCCTTCGTACCGGCCGCACACCAGCGTGAGGTGGTCCACGGTCGCCAACCGGTCGACCGTTGCCTGGTCGAGGGGTCTTCCCGCCGGGCTCATCAGCACCCGATGCGAGCCGGCCAACGGTTCGAGCGTGGCGAAGAGCGGCTCCACCCGCATCACCATCCCCGCCCCTCCCCCATACGGCGTGTCGTCCACCTGGCGGTGCTTGCCGAGCCCGTGGTCGCGGATGTCGTGTAGGTCGACCGTGAGGATGCCCGCATCGATGGCCCGCTTGATGAGCCCCACGTCCAACGGACCGCTGAAGTAGGTCGGGAAGATCGTGACGACGGAGATCCGCATCCGTCCCAGCCTAAGGCGAAGCCCTTACCCTGTCGTCGTGCGCCGCCTGGTTCCCTGCATCGTGTGGCTCGTGGTGCTCGCCGCCTGCGTCGACGAAGCCGCTGCTCCTTCGACGTCGGCAAGGGAGCCGCAGCCGACCAGTACGACCACCCCGGTGGAGACCACCCAGGCGCCGACCACCACCGCACCGGAAGGAGCTTGCCCGCCAGGGGACGTCATGCTCGCCGACGGTGGCCTCGCCGACTTCGACCCCTCCTCGTCGGACTCCACCCGCATCGCCGGCATCACCTGGCGCACCTCCGGCGTGTGCCAGACCTTCACGATCAGCTTCGCCACCGAGGACGGTGCTCCGGCCACCACCCCGCCGGCGTTGTCGGCGCGCCTGTTGCGGGGCGCGGGCGTTCTCCGGATCGAGACGGCGGCCACCGACTCGGTGATCGCGGACCAGGTCGTGGAGACCGGTCTCGTGGAGCGACTCTTCGTCCCTGTGAGCGACGACGGCAGCCGCTTCGTCGACCTCGTCCTCGGCGAGCCCGTCGTGGCCCGGGCCCGCTTGGAGACCACTCCGGCGCGGGTGGAGATAGAGATCCAGCCGGGCGGTCCCCCGATCGGCCGTCCGTTGATGACAGGAGACCTGGTCGTGATCGAGCCGGGGTCGGCTGCGGTGGCCACCCCGGTGCTCGACGTGGCCGGCTATTCGATGGGCGAGGCTTCCACCTACGACGTGACGATCAACCGGGCCGGCCAGCCCGTCGCCGACACCACCTTGGAGACCGCGGACAGCCATATCTGGTCCGCGTTCCACCTGGTGGTCCAGGTGGGAGACGACGCCTACGACATGCTGCAGGTGACCGACGACGAAGGCTCGGTAGTGGCGGCGATCCCGTTCAATCGATGAGACCCGGAGGCGGGTCGATCACCACCCGCCGCCCTTCCACGTCGACCTCAGGGACGATCTCGCGCACGAATGGGACGCTGATCGTCCTCCCCCCGAGGTCGACCGCGAGGCGGTCCTGGCCGACGCCCACCTCGACGTCGACCACCTGGCCGATGCGCTGCCCGTCGGGCCCTACCACCTCCGAGCCGACGAGCTCGTCGGGCCAGAACTCATCCTCCTCGAGCGGACGGCGCTTCTCGGCGGGAATGAACAGCTCCTGGCCCCGGAGCCGCTCGGCGGCGTCGCGGTCGGGAGCCTCCTCGAAGGTGACGAGTGGGAGGCGGTCGGTGGTCTTGAACGCGGCCACGGTGAGGGTGGTGCCGTCGCTCAACTCGACGACCTCCCCCGGGGCGAACCGGGTGTGGGGGCGGTCGGTGAAGACTTCGACGACGACTGCGCCTCTCAGGCCGTGCGGCCGGACGACCCGGCCCACGACGACGCGGTCACCGGGGACGTCAGTCGACAAACTCGACTTGGGCGGTTACGCCTTCTTCGTCGGCGGCGGCGCTGGCCACCGTGCGGATCGCCCGGGCGACACGCCCGCGGCGACCGATCACCCGCCCCATGTCTCCCTTGGCGGTCCGCACCTCGGCGAGGACCTCGTCGGGCCCTTGCTCGATGATGGTCACGTCGACGGCGTCGGGGTTGTCGACGATCTCTTTGACCACGTACTTGACGACCCGTTCGACGATCTCGCCCTTCGGCACGCTCAGCTCTCCTCGGACTCGGACTCGGCCTCGGCCTCGTCGGCGGCTTCCTCGTCGGCAGCTTCTTCTGCCGCGGCCTCGTCGGACTCGGCTGCCGTCGCCTCCTCTTCCGCCTCGGCGGCCGGTTCTTCGGCTGCTTCCGGTTCCGGAGCGGCGGGCTCCTCCTTCTTGGCGCCGACGGTGTGGATCTTCCCGGCTTTGATCTTGAACTCGGTGAGCGCACCCGAGACCTCGAGGAGCTTGGCGGCCGCCTCGGTGGGCTGAGCGCCCTTGCGCAGCCAGTCGACTGCCTTCTCCTTGTCGATCTCGATCAGCGACGGCTCCTGGCGCGGGTCGTAGTGCCCGATGAGATCGATGTAGCGACCGTCACGCGGGGCGCGTGAATCCATCACCACCACGCGGTAGTAGGGCGACTTGGTCTTGCCCATCCGCATCAATCTGATCTTGACGGCCATCAACTCACCTCTCGTGGCCACGACTCCCAAATGCGCGGCCGTTCATCGACGTCTCTTCTCGGATTGCCGGACTCGCGAAGCGACACAGAGGAGCCCGGGAAACCCGCAAAGCATAGCAACGGGACGTGCCGGTACCTATCCGGGGTCACCGGCGCCACCCACCGAGACCCGCCAGACCGGCGAGCCCGCGTCCGGCGAGGCTCTTCATCATCTTCTGGGCGTCGGCGAACTGACGCAGCAGCTTGTTGACGTCCTGCGGGCTGGTGCCGGATCCCGCCGCCACCCGCCGCTTCCGGCTCCCGTTCATGATCTTCGGGTTGCGGCGCTCCTCGGGCGTCATCGAGTAGATGATCGCCTCCACCCGCTTGATCTCCTGCTCGTCGATCTCGACGTTCCGCAGCGCCGACGACGCCCCGGGGATCATGGCGAGGAGCTCCTGGAGCGGCCCCATCTTCTTCATCTGCTGGAACTGGGCGAGGAAGTCCTCGAGGGTGAACTCGCCCTTGACCATCTTCTCGGCGGCCTTCTCCGCCTCCTGGGCGTCGAAGGTGGCCTCGGCCTTCTCGATCAGGGTGAGGACGTCGCCCATCCCGAGGATCCGGGACGCCATCCGGTCGGGGTAGAACGGCTCGAGGTCGTCCAGCCCTTCTCCCACGCCGGCGAACTTCACGGGCGCCCCTGTCACCTCGCGCACCGATATGGCGGCGCCGCCCCGGGCATCGCCGTCGAGTTTGGAGAGCACGACACCGGTGAGGTCGGTGTGCTCGACGAAGCCTTTGGCGACGTTGACTGCGTCCTGGCCGGTCATGGCGTCGACCACCAGCAGCGTCTCGTCGGGCTCGGCCACCTTGGCGATGTCGGCGAGCTCTTTCATGAGGGCGTCGTCGATCTGGAGACGACCGGCGGTGTCGACGATCACCACGTCGTGGCCCGCTCGGGTCGCCTCCTTCAAGGCGGCCTTGACCACCCGGGCGGGCTTGGACTTCCGCTCGGCGTAGACGGGGACGCCGACGCGCCGGCCCAGCGTCTCGAGCTGGTCGATGGCGGCCGGGCGCTGCAGGTCGGCAGCGACGAGCAGCGGGCGGCGACCCTTCGACTTCAGGTGCTTGGCGAGCTTGCCGGCGGTCGTGGTCTTGCCGGAGCCCTGGAGGCCGACCATCAGGATGACCTGGGGCGGGCTCGACTGGCGGAGCGGGGCCACCTCGCCGCCGAGCGTGTTCACCAATTCCTCGTGGACGATCTTGATGACTTGCTGGCCGGGAGTGAGGCTCTTGGAGACGTCGGCCCCCAGTGCCCGGTCCCTGACCCGGGCGAGGAAGGACCTCACCACCGCCACGTTCACGTCGGCCTCGAGCAGGGCCAGGCGCACTTCGCGGAGGGCGGCATCGACGTCGGCTTCAGACAGCCGGCCCTTGCCGCGCAGGGCCGAGAAGATGCCCTCGAAACGTTGCGTGAGTGAGTCGAACATCGACGCTCCACGCTACCGGACGGCGCCGATCACCGAGAACCCTGGCTGGCCTTGCGTCAGGCTGAACAGGCGTTTAGTGTCCTGAACATGCGTTCAGTCGTGGAGCGTGATGATCTCACCGCCGAGGCCCGGATACGCCAGGCGGCGATCACGCGCTTCCCGGCGGAGGGGATCGAGGGCACCACGATCCGGGCCATCGCCGCCGACGCCGGAGTCTCCCCCGCCCTCGTCCTCCACCACTTCGGGTCCAAGCAAGGCCTGTTGGACGCCTGCGATCGCTACGTCGTCGACCTCGTCCGCACCACCAAGACGCAGGCCGTGATCGACGGGACCGCCACCGACTCCGGCTTCATGGCTTCGATGTACCGCATCGCACCTCCCGTCGTGAGGTACCTGGGGTGGTCACTGTCCCGGGGCGCCCCTGCCGCGGCCCGCTTGTTCGACGAGCTCGTCGCGGAGTCGGAGCGCCTCCTCTCGGCCGCAGAGGAGCGCGGGTTGGTACGGCGGACCCCGGACCCTCACGGCCGGGCGGTCGTCGTTCTCACGATGCAGCTCGGGTTCGTGGTGCTCCGCGAACACGTCACCCGGGCCCTCGGGATGGACGCGTTCGGCATGGAAGGGCTGATGCGTATCACCGAGCGGCAGATGGAACTGTTCGGCACCGGGCTGTTCACCCCGGAGGCTGCCCGGGAGACCGCGCAGGCACTGGACCAGGCTTCCAGGCTGCTCGCACAGGAGGGACCCGATGGCCGATGAAGCGATCCTGGCGAGTCGGCTCACCAAGAGCTACGGCCCCGTGCTGGCGCTCGACCACCTGGATCTGGAGGTGCGGCGGGGCGAGATCTTCGGGTTCCTCGGGCCCAACGGCGCCGGCAAGACGACGGCGATACGCCTCTTCTTGGACCTCCTCCGCCCCGACTCCGGCCAGGTCACCGTGTTGGGGCTCGATCCCCGCGCCCAGGGCGTGGAGCTGAGACGGCGTGTCGGATACCTGCCGGGCGACTTCACGGTCGACGGGAACCAGACGGCACGCCAACT
Organism: Acidimicrobiia bacterium; assembly: GCA_017577575.1. GTDB lineage: Bacteria > Actinomycetota > Acidimicrobiia > Spongiisociales > ZC4RG35 > ZC4RG17. Next base: position 119,364 of record PKRG01000003.1, read on the forward strand.
CCTGACCTACCTGGGGAACCTCCGCGGTGGCATCCGCCGGGACCGCATCGAAGGTCTCGCCGAGCGACTCGACCTCGATCTCGACCAGAAGATCCGCAGCCTGTCGAAAGGCAACCGGCAGAAGGTGGGGCTGATCCAGGCGTTCATGCACGAGCCCGAGCTCTTGATCCTCGACGAGCCGACGAGCGGCCTCGACCCGCTGATGGCCCGGGAGTTCCTGACCATGACGCTGGAGGCACGCGCCCATGGCCAGACCGTCTTCATGTCGTCCCACATCCTCAGCGAGGTCCAGAAGGTGGCGGACCGGGCGGGGATCATCCGCCGAGGCGAGCTGATCGCCGTCGACGAGGTGGAAGCGTTGCGGGCGAAGTCCCTGCGCCGGGTGGAGGTGACCTTCGACGAGCCGGTCGACGCATCGGCCTTCGCCGACGTCCGGGGGGTGTCGGACCTCGTCGTCGAAGACGGCGTGCTCCGTTGCCGGCTCCTGGGCGAGGCGGATGCCCTGGTGAAGGCGGTGGCGAGGTACCGGGTCCGCGACTTCATCTCCGAGGAGCCCGACCTCGAGGAGTTGTTCTTCCACTACTACGCGGAGGGCACCGACGGTGTTTCGTGACGTCTGGACGAAGACCCTGTGGGACAACCGGCGCAGCCTCCTCGGCTGGGCGGTGGGGCTGATCGGCGTGACCCTCGTCTACGGCGCCTTCTACCCGTACATGGCCGAGCCTGGCTACGCCGACCTGCTCGACACGCTGCCGCAGGGGTTGATCGAGGCGATGGGGTGGGAGGACTTCACCTCGGCCGAGGGCTACATGGGCGCGGCGGTGTTCGGGGTCCTCGGCCAGGTGCTGACCGTCGTCATGGCCGTCGGCTTGGGCGCCCGGATGATCGCCGGCGACGAAGAGACCGGCGGGATGGAGCTGCTGATCGCCCATCCGGTGAGCCGAAGGCGCGTCGTGATCCAGCGTGCCGTCTCGCTCACCCTCTCGATGGCGCTCGCCGGGTCGGTCGTGTTCCTGGCGGTCCTCGCCCTCAGCGAGCCCATCGACCTCGGCATACCGGTGGGGAACCTGGCGGCCGCTTCCTTCCAGATGGCGCTCCTCGGACTGGTCTTCGGCGCGTTGGCCATGGCCGTCGGAGGGATCCGGGGTCGACGAGGGCTGGTGGTCGGCGTGACCGCGGCTGCGGCGGTTGTCGCCTATCTGGCCGACACGGTGGCACCGATGGTCGAGGCGCTCACCTGGATCGAGGATCTCTCGCCTTTCGACTGGTACGAGCCGACGGCGATCCTCCGGGATGGTGTCACGACCGGAGACGCCCTCCTCTCCTTGGGCGTCGTCGTCTTCTTCGTGGCGGTGGCGGCGGTGGCCTTCGATCGCCGCGACGTCGGTGTCTGAGTCGGCGGCACACGATCCCGATAACCTCCTCTCGGTGAGCGACCGCGACCAGGCACTCCGCGCCGACATACGCCGACTGGGGGCCCAGCTCGGGGAGGCGTTGACCCGCCAGCACGGCCCTCGCCTGCTGGAGCTGGTCGAGGAGGTCCGCGCCCTCACGAAGGCGAGCCGCCAGACCGACAGCGCCGAGCCGGTCGAAAAGCTGGATGCGCTGCTCGAGTCTCTCGACCTCGAAGAGACCATCCAGCTCATGCGGGCCTTCACCGCCTACTTCTACCTGGCGAACGTCGCCGAGCAGGTCCACCGGGTCGAAGAGCTCGCCGACCAGGAGGAACAGCACCGCCTGTCGGTGACGGTCGATCGGATCCTCGCTTCCCGCCTCGATCCCGACCTGGTGGCCGAGGTCCTCTCCCGGCTCGAGCTCCGGCCAGTCTTCACCGCACACCCGACGGAGGCGGCGCGTCGCACGATCCTGACGAAGCTGCGGACATTGGCCGACCTGCTCGACGAGCGTCTCGACCCGCGCTCCACCGACCACGACAGAGCCCGCATCGATCGCCGGGTGGCCGAGATCATCGACCAGATCTGGCAAACCGACGAGCTCCGTCAGGTGCGCCCCGAGCCCATCGACGAAGCCCGGTCCATGGCCTTCTATCTCGACCAACTCTTCACGGACGTGCTCCCGGCGCTGGGCGAGGCGATCGACCTGGAGCTGGACCGGCTCGCGCCCGGGTTCCACGCTCCGATCCGGTTCGGCACCTGGGTGGGCGGCGACCGCGACGGCAATCCCCACGTGACGCCGGAGGTCACCCTGCGGGTCCTGGAGATGCAGCACGACCGCGGCCTGCGCAACCTCATAGCCGCCGTGGAGGAGGTGGCAGAGGAGCTGTCCACGTCGGAGCGGATCCAGGACATCTCGGCGGAGCTGCGTGCGTCCCTCGACGAGGACCGCCGGCTCCTGCCGTCCGTGTGGGCCCGGTTCAGCCGCCTCAACGCCGGCGAGCCCTACCGGCTCAAGTGCGCCTACATCCACCAGCGACTGATCAACACCCGTCAACGGATCCTGGAGGGCTCCCGCCACGAGCCGGGCCTGGACTATCGGAGCCCTTCCGAGCTCCTGGCCGAGCTCGAGCTCATGCGGGACAGCCTGATGGCCCACAACGGCCAGCTCATCGCCGAAGGCGTGCTGGCCCGGCTGATCCGCAACGTCGTCACCTTCGGGTTCCACCTCGCCACGATGGACGTCCGCGAGCACGCCCGCCGCCACGAAGAGGCGGTCACTGCCCTGTACGCCCGCCTCGGCGTGGACTACGGGTCGCTGCCCCCGAAGGAGCGGACCGAGCTCCTCGCCCGGGAGCTGGAGGGCCTGCGACCCCTCTCCTCCCCTGCCACTCACCTCGACGAGCGGGCGTCGGCCACGCTCGAGATCTTCCGGGCCATCCGCCAGGCCCACGAGCGCTACGGCGAGCACGTGATCGAGTCCTACATCGTCTCGATGGCGGCGGGAGCCGACGACGTGTTGGAAGCCGTCGTCCTGGCCCGCGAGGCAGGCCTGGTCGATGCCGCCGCCGGGGTCGCCCGCATCGGCTTCGTTCCTCTCGTGGAGACGATCCCCGACCTGAGACGGGCAGGAGACCTCCTCGACGATCTGCTGTCGATCCCGGCGTATCGCCGGCTGGTGGAGCTGCGCGGGAACGTCCAGGAGGTGATGCTCGGCTACTCCGACTCCAACAAGGCCGGGGGAATCACCACCTCCCAGTGGGAGATCTACAAGGCACAGAAGGCGCTGCGCAGCGCCGCCAGCCGCAACGGCGTGACGCTTCGGCTCTTCCACGGCCGCGGCGGCACCGTGGGCCGGGGCGGTGGGCCCACCCACCAGGCGATCCTCGCTCAGCCGTTCGGGACGATCGACGGTGCCATCAAGGTCACCGAGCAGGGAGAGGTCGTTTCCGACAAGTACGGCCTGCCCGAGCTCGCCAGCCGCAACCTGGAGCTGGCGATGGCCTCCGTGCTCGAGGCTTCGCTCCTCCATCGCGAGTCTCGCCAGCCGAAGGAAGTCCTCGACCGCTGGACGGAAGCGATGGAGGCCTTCTCGGAGGGCGCTCACCGCGCCTATCGCCGCCTCGTGGAGGACCCGTCGCTCGTGCCATATTTCCTGTCGTCGACGCCGGTCGAAGAGCTAGCCGACATGAACATCGGCTCCCGGCCCTCCCGACGACCCGAGGGTGGGGGGACGCTCGACGACTTGCGGGCCATCCCGTGGGTGTTCGGCTGGACGCAGTCCCGCCAGATCATCCCCGGCTGGTACGGCGTCGGGTCGGGGCTGGTCGCCGCCCGGGACGCCGGGTACGGGGAGGTCCTCGACGACATGTACGAGAAGTGGCTGTTCCTGCAGACGTTCCTCTCCAACGTCGAGATGACCCTCTTCAAGACCGACCTCGAGATCACCCGCCGCTACGTCGACCGCCTGGTGGAGCCGGCCCACCACCACATCTTCGACATGATCTACGAGGAGTACGACCGCACGGTCGCGGAGTTGCTCCGCCTCACCGGCCAGCCGGAGCTGCTGTCCTCCAACCCGCTCCTCCGCCGAACGCTGCAGGTGCGCGACGCCTATCTGGACCCTATCAACCACCTGCAAGCGTCGCTCCTCGCCCGAGCGCGTCGCATGGGCACTCCCGACCCGGACCTGCAGCGGGCCATCCTCCTCACCGTCAACGGCATCGCCGCCGGGATGAGGAACACGGGTTGACCCGGAGCTTCGACGACGCGGTCCTCGAGGTCCTCCGCCGCCTGCAGCCCGGCGAGGTCGTCACCTACGGGGAGGTCGCCGAGGAAGCCGGCTTCCCGGGAGCGGCCCGGGCGGTGGGCACGTTCCTGCGGCGAACCGGCGAGGAGGTGCCCTGGTGGAGGGTCGTGGCCGCAGGAGGGCATCTCCGCGCTCCCGATCGCCGCCTCCAGACCGAGCTGCTGCGGGCCGAGGGCGTGGTGGTCCGCTCGGGGCGGGTCGTGGCGGCGGCGAGGCAGACCCGCCAGCCGACGGGATAGGCTGATCTGAGCCGTCCAACGGAAGCGAGAGATGAACGCGGTCGAACTCATCGAGCGGAAACGGGACGGCCAGCGTCTCACCGAGGACGAGATCCGCTGGCTGATCCAGGCTTACACGGACGGCACCGTCACCGACTACCAGATGTCGGCGATGGCCATGGCCATCTACTTCAACGGTCTCGACGCCGAGGAGCTGTGGGCGTGGACCGGCGCCATGCTCGAGTCCGGGGAGGTCCTCGACCTCTCCGACATCGACAAGCCGAAAGTCGACAAGCACTCGACTGGCGGCGTCGGCGACAAGGTCTCGATACCCCTCGCGCCCCTCGTCGCCTCCTGTGGGGTGGCCGTGCCGATGATGTCGGGCCGTGGCCTGGGCCACACCGGGGGCACGCTCGACAAGCTGGAGTCGATCCCCGGGTTCGTGGCCGAGCTCGACGCCCGGACCTTCCACGACATCCTCGCCCGGGTGGGCGTGGTGATGGCCGGTCAGTCCGAGACGCTCGTTCCGGCGGACCGCAAGCTCTACGCCCTGCGCGACGCCAGCGGCACCGTCCCCTCGATCCCGTTGATCGCGTCGTCGATCATGTCGAAGAAGCTGGCCGAGGACCTCGACGGCCTCGTCCTCGACGTCAAGGTCGGGGAGGGCGCGTTCATGCGCGACATGGGCCGGGCCCGCCAGCTGGCCGAGACGATGATCGGCATCGGCCGGTCACACGGCCTCGCCGTCACCGCCCTGATCACCGACATGAGCCAGCCGCTCGGTCGGATGGTGGGCAACGCCAACGAGATCGCCGAGTCCATCGATGTGCTCGCCGGGCGGGGCCCCGACGACCTCGTCGAGATCACCGTGGCCTTGGCCGTCGAGATGCTGGAGCTGGCCGGGATCGACGACCCCCGGACGGCGGTCGACGAGGCGCTGTCGTCGGGTGCGGCATTGGAGAAGTTCGAAGAGCTGGTGGAGGCTCACGGCGGCGACCCCGCGGTGGTGTCCGACCGCTCTCTCCTCCCTTCCGCTCCCGAGCAGACCCCCATCCGGGCTGAGGCCGGGGGCTACGTGGCGGCATGCGATGCCCGCGCCATCGGCCTGGCGGCGATGCGCCTGGGAGCGGGCCGGGAGCGCAAGGAGGACGACATCGACCCCGGGGTCGGCATCGAGGTCCTGAAGAAGGTCGGCGACGAGGTCTCTCCCGGCGACGTCCTGGGGGTCCTCCATCACCGTCCGGGCGACATCAGTGACGCGCTGGCCCGGGCGAGCTCGGCGTGGGCGATCTCGGAAGAGCCGACGTCTCCCCCACGTCTCATCCACGACCGGATCGAGTCCTCGGGCCCCAGTATTTGAGTGTGCACTCAATATTTGTGGCATAGTTAGCATCGCCACAGCTACGAGAAGGAGGAGCCCGCATGCAGGTGGTCGTCTGCGTGAAGCAGATCCCCGACCCCTCCGGCACTTACACCCTCGATCCCGAGACGCACTTCTTGGTCAGGCCGGACGAGCAGGTCCTGGACGACACCGACCGTTACGGCGTCGAGATGGGGCTGCAGATCGCCCAGGCCCACGGCGGATCGGTGACATTGGTGTCGATGGGCCCCAAGGGATCGATGCAGGGGATCCGTCAGGCCCTGGCGATGGGAGCCGACCGCGCCGTGGTGGTCGACGACGCCGACCTCAAGGGATCGGACGCCCTGACCACGGCCCAGGTGCTGGCAGCCGCCATCCAGCGCACCGGATTCGACCTCGTGATCACCGGCACCGAATCGACCGACGGCTATTCCGGCGTCGTGCCCCAGATGCTCGCCGAGCTGCTCGACGTCCCCGCCCTCACCTATGCCACCGAGGTCGAGGCGCGCGACGGCAAGGTGACCATCAACCGCCAGACCAGCGCCGGCTACGACGTCGTGGAGGCGTCACTGCCCGCGGTGGTGTCGGTCACCGCCGGAGTCGTCGAGCCCCGCTACCCGACCTTCAAGGGGATCATGGACGCCAAGAAGAAGGAGGTCGAGGAGCTCACCGCCTCCGATCTGGGTGTCGACACCTCCCTCCGCCAGCGCGTGACCGCCGTGGAGCCCGCCCCCGAGCGGGAGGCCGGCGTCAAGATCGAAGACGACGGTGAGGCGCACCTGAAGGTCGTGGAGCTGCTCCAGCAGAAGAAGGTGATCTGAGATGGCAAGCGTGTGGGTTTTCATCGAGGAAGAAGACGGCGCCCCCGCCACGGTCGGCCTCGAGCTGTTGACCAAGGCGAGGTCGCTGGGTGACGTCACCGTCGTGTACTCCGGCCCCGGCTCCGACCAGGCCTTCGCCACTCTGGGCGAGCACGGCGCGGCGCGGGTGCTGCACGCCGATCCCGGCGACGCCCTCCCTTCGGCTCCCGTGGCCGCGGCGATCGCGGCTCGCTGCGAATCGGAGGCTCCCGATCTCATCCTCTTCGGCCAGACCTACACCGACCGCGACGTCGCCGGTCGCCTCGCTGCCCGGCTCGGACGGTCGGTCCTCTCCAACGCCTCCGACGTCGAGCTCCGGGACGAAGCCGTGGTCACCACCCACGAGATCAGCGGCGGCACGCAGATCGCGACCGCGGAAGTGGCCGGCGAAAAGCCCCACATCGTTCTCGTTCGACCCAAGTCGTTCCCCGTCGAGCCGGCGGGCGGTGGCGCCCCCCAGGTCGAGAAGCTCGACCTCCCCGACGTCGGGCGCTCGGCGGCCCGCATCGTCGAGCACCACGTCGAGGAGCGGGAGGGGCCGCAACTGGAAGACGCCGCCGTGATCGTCTCCGGTGGCCGGGGCTTGGGCTCCGCCGAGGCGTTCGGCATGGTCGAGAGGCTGGCCAAGCTGCTCAATGCCGCCACCGGCGCCACCCGCGCCATCGTCGACGCCGGATGGGTGCCATATGCCATGCAGGTCGGCCAAACCGGCAAGACGGTCAAGCCCGACGTCTACATCGCCTGTGGCATCTCGGGCGCCATGCAGCACCTCGTGGGGATGAAGGATTCGAAGACGATCATCGCCATCAACAAGGACCCGGACGCGCCGATCTTCTCGATCGCCGACCTGGGCATCGTCGGCGACGTCCACAACGTCCTCCCCAAGCTGATCGAGGCTCTCGAGAACCGCTGACTCAGTCGGTGGCTCGCCCGACGGCGACGGCCTCCACGTGGTCGCCGTCGGGCGACATCCCCACCACCATCACGAAGCCGCGAGCGGCGTGGAGGTCGACGTCCCCGGCGGTGTCCCGCCCGGTGATCTCATCCCAGGTCGACTCGCTCCATCGGGTGCCGTCGAGGCTGTGGATCACCCGCGGACCGGGAGTCGGGCGCGGGCTCACGAGCGGGGCGGTCATCGCCATCCACCGGTCGATCGGCATCGAGAAGGACCCTCCCGAACCCTCGAAGACGATGTGCTGGTCGACCAACCGCGCCGTCGACCCGGGGTCTCGGTCGCTCCAGACGACTTCGCCGTCCCTGAGGACAGCCAGCCCATCCGTGGTCTGCAACCGGTAGCTGTGGTCGCCGACCAGGACGGGGCGGCTCTCCGGGCGGACGTCTCCGCTCGGCCGCTCCCGCTCCAGGATGGCGATCCCCACCTCCGACCCTGCCGCCAGCGCCTGGTAGCGGTCGGGGTGGAACCCGAGCACAGGCGGCAGCAGGATCTCGGCGTCGGTAGTTCCGGGACGCCACCAGAAAGGCGCCCCGCTGCGTCCCGCTGCCGCGATGCCGTTCACCCACGGCGCGATGTCGAAAGCGGTCGCGCTCACCGGTGCCAGCTCCCACTGATGGCCATCGGGCGAGGTCAGTAGGACACCCTCCGACAGCCCGACATAGAGGCCGCCTGGCGTGCGAACGATCTCCTGTGGCACGGGCTCGGACGACGTGGCGATGTCGAGGAGGTCCAGGGAGTGGAGGTCGTCTCCGGTCCAGATCGCCCGCTCCCTCACCCCTATGACGGGCTCGAATCGGGGAATGTCGGCTGTCGGGATCTCGGCGACCAACAGACCCGGGTTCAGGCGGATCCGCACCCGGTCGGGCCACACTTCGGCGCGGGCGTGGCCGTCGCGGAGGAGGCTCCCGAACGGCTCGGTCAGGTACTGGGCGACCGGGTTGGGCCCCACCCACCCTTGCACGAGGTAGCCGTCGGCGACGGGTTGGATCGCAGTGAACTCCGTGACGGCCGTCTGCGGCTCTGGGAGCGGCACCTCGCGGAACGCCCATTGGGACCCGTCCGGGGAGACGAAGATGAAGTTCTTCCACCTTCCGGTGCTCCAGCCGGAAACGGCTATCGCCAGTTCGTCCTCGGTGGCGCTGACGGCGTCGATGCTCCAATCGCCGGTGATGGTGATCGGCCCCTCCTCGGACCAGCGGACGCCGTCGGTGCTCGTCCAGACGGTGATGCCGCGGTCCTCCGTGCCGAACAACCAGTAGAGATCGCGGAACTCCACCACTCCGCCGATCTGTCGGGCGTCACCCAAGCCGACCGCCTTCGTCCACTCGAGTGTCCGGGAGACGACTTCCCCTTCGGCCATGCTCGGCGGCACGGTGACCATGGGGATGTCGGGGAGCGTGGAGCCGGGCGGGTCGAGCTCGTTGGCCGCCGACGACGTGACCACGGCGATGACGACGACCACCGCCACGCCGGCCAGCGCCGCCCAGACCCCTTTCAGCGGCGGCGAGTCGGGCTCTTCTCTTCGCTCGTCGTCGAGGAGAACGCCACGCTGGTCCACCCATCCGAGCCTACGCCGGCGAGGACGGCCGCGTCGATAGAACGCCTGCCCGATCCTGCCCCGGCCTCGGTACCCCTCGGACAGGTCCTCACGGGGTCTCGTCCGACACCGGCTCCCCTCCGCCTGAGTCGGCCGGTGCTTCCTCTTCCACGAGGGTCGTGGTGGTGGTGCCGGCAGGATCCGGTGCCTCGTCTGCGGGGACGGTGCTCGTGGTGGTCGTGGTGGTGGCCGTCTCCTCGGGTGTCTCCGTCGCCTCGGGCTCCGAATCCGGCGGTTGGGTCTCGGCCGGATCGGTCGTGGTCGTGGTGGATCCGGCCGAGCGATCGTCGGGCTCCGGCTCGGCGGCTGCTCGCCGCGTCGGATCCGGGTCCTGGCGCGGCCAAGTGCATTCCTCCCCCGGCTGCACGACGTAGCTCGGATGTGCGTCGGAGAAGCCCTCCTGGGCGTCCACGCTGTGGACGCTGACGTGGATCGGGTTCTCTCCCGGGGCGAGGAAGTAGTTGCCGGGCGAGCCGACGACTTTGCACACCCACACCTTCCCGTCGGCGGCCTCGTCGGTGACCTCGTCGGAGGTCTCGTCCTGCTGGCCATCGCCCGAGACGCCTGCTGCCGTCACCGTGTACCGCCACGACCCCGAGTCGGAGAAGAACCCGAACGAAGGCGCGATCGTCGAAGCGGCCAGTGCGGCGACGATCACCGCCAGGGCGATTCTCGTGAGACGGCTCATGCCGGAGCTCCCAGGTGCCGGCCGTGGGCGGAGGGCCGGAAGGCCTCCTCGCCGTAACGGACGAACCTGTACCAGACCCGGGCCTCGCTGACCAGGATCACGATGGACGGCAGGAACAGGAAGACGACTATCCCCGCCTTGGAGCTCATCCATTCCACGAGGAACCCCGCCTTCGGGACCCGGAAGACCACACCGCGGGAGATCTCTGCCGGATGGAGGGCCCAGGGGTCGACGGCGTCGTTGGCGTCGCCCTTGGTGAGGACCATCCCCTCGCCATCGAACCCGACTACGCGGTGGACCACTTCTCCGTCCCCGTGGATCGGATCCACGAAAGTCACCACGTCCCCGACCTCGAGCGGCTTCGCCATCGGAGCGGTGAGGATGACGTCGCCGGGGTGGATCACGGGGCGCATGCTCCCGCTCACCACGGTGCGCCACTGGTAGTCGGTGGCGAGGGGCAAGGCGATGACCGCCAGGGCCACCGCCACGACTGCGACCTGGACGACGGTCGCCGCGGCTCGCAGCAGACGGCGACCGATCGGGTCGGGACGCAGGTGGCGGGCCCTGGCGGTCATGCGTTGCTCCGTCGAGTGATCAGCCGGTGTATCCGGTGACGGTGGAGAGGAAATCGAACGTCGCGTTCTGCAGCGAGTTCTGGTTCCCGCCGGTGTCCTGGAAGACGGCCGACGCCCGCACCATCATGGAACGGCCCTCGGCCAGCGCGCCGAGGTAGCAGCCGCGCTCCGACGTGAAAGCGCCTCCGTGCGGCGCATCCCAGCCGCAGGCGGCGACCCAGTCGGTGCCGTCCCAGACCTCGTAGAGGATGGCGAGCGAGTTCCTGAACGCCGTGCTCCCGTGGAAATCGCTGTGCTCGACGAAGACCTGCAGGTCACCGTCGCCGACGTTGTTGATCCGATAGCAGTCCGAGGTCTGGTCCCCGGGCACGATTCCCTGCCACCGGTCGAAGTTGGCCGGCGTGTCGAAGTCGTACGCCGGGCTCCAAGGCCCGCTGCATTCGCTTCGGACCTCGAACGTCAGCTGCGGGGTTCCCGCCTTGATGGTGACCCGGGCGGAACCGCTGTCGGAGAACCAGGCGAATGCGCCTGCGGTGAGAGCGAACGCTGCCAGCCCCATCAGCACGAGCGACAGCGTGAGCCGCTTGTACATCGTGTGTACCTCCCAATTTGCCCCAATGCAGCTTCGGGCTGCTTCCGGCCGGTCTTCTCGCCCATACCCCTGAGACCGGCGGCAGGGGTGTCTACTCACGTCCTACGCGATAGCACCTCCTGTGGATCACTGGAAGACCGCCTACAACGTAGAACATCGGTATGACAAATTCTCGTTGTGAGGTTCTGCCGAGGTAGGTCGGCAGAATCAATCCGGTGTCGGTGCGACCTGCCGCCGTCGCCATACTGGGGCCGTGCAACTGATCCGGATCGACGATCCCGACGACCCTCGGATCGACCCCTACACCCGTCTCACCGACGAGCAGCTCCGACGGAGACGGGAAGGCCCTGGCGGGGACCTCCATGGCATCTTCATCTGCGAGGGGGAGCTGGTCGCCGAACGGGCCCTGGCAGCCGGGCTGGAGCCGGTGTCGATCCTCGTGGCCGACAACACCCTGCACAAGGTCCCGCCCGCCGTCGCCGAAGGGGTGCCCGTCTACGTGGGATCGTCGGAGCTGGTGGAGAAGGTGACCGGGTTCAGGTTCCATCGGGGGTTCGTGGCCGCCTTCCGCCGGCCTCCCGAGCGCCGCCCCAAAGACGTGTTGGCGTCGTCCCGGCGGGTGCTGGTCTGCGAGAACGTCAACAACCCGACGAATCTCGGGGTGATGGTCAGGTCGGCCGCGGCACTCGGCATCGATGCCCTCCTCATCGACCCCACCACCTGCGATCCGCTCTATCGGCGGGTGGTGCGAGTGTCGATGGGGACCGTGTTCGCCTTTCCCCACGCCCGTCTCCCGGCGTTCCCCGAAGGGCTGGAGGTCGTCGCCGCACACGGCCACCTCCTGGTGGGCCTCAGCCCCGATCCCGCCGCACCGTCGATCGGCAGCTTCCGTTTCCCCGACCGTGTCGCCCTCGTCCTCGGCGCGGAGGGCCCCGGCCTGACCGAGGAGACCAAGCGACGGGTCGATCAGATGGTCCGGATCCCCATGCGAGCGGGCATCGACTCGCTCAACGTCGGCGCTGCCGCCGCCATCGCCGCCTACGTGGTCGGCGGGCTGGACTCTCCCCCTAGAGGGTGAACCGGTGCGGGAGCAGCTCGTCGAGGGTGTGGCTCTTCACCAGGGAGCCAGGCCCGGCGGTGACGTGGATCTCGTCGACTGAGAACTCCGACATGATCTGTCGGCACCGGCCGCAGGGATAGGCCTCCTCGGGCGTGGGCGCATCGATGCAGGCGACGGCAACGGCGTCGATCTTGCGCACCCCGGCTGACACGGCGGCGGCGATGGCGTTGGCTTCGGCGCACGAAGACGACGGGTACGCCGCGTTCTCCACGTTGGCGCCCGTGTAGGTGATCCCGTCCGATCCCAACACCGCCGCTCCGACCCGAAACCGCGAGTAGGGGGCGTATGCGTTGAGGGCCGCCTGCCGGGCGAGATCCACGAGGTCGTTGCGGCTACGCATCGGCGAGCAGGGCCTCGACGAACTCGTGGGGATCGAAGGGGACCAGGTCCTCCATCCCCTCCCCCACGCCGACGTATTTCACCGGCACCCCCAGCAGGCGCTCCACGGCGACCACCACGCCGCCGCGGGCGGTGCCGTCGAGCTTCGTCAGCACGATGCCGGTGACGCCGACAGCCTCGGTGAACACCTGGGCCTGTGAGATGCCGTTCTGGCCGCCGGTGGCATCGAGGACCAGCAGCACCTCGTCGACGGCGGACTCCTTCTCGAGCACCCGCCGGATCTTGGCCAGCTCTGCCATCAGGTTGTGCTTGGAGTGCAGGCGGCCGGCCGTGTCGACCAACACGACATCGCGTCCGCGGGACCGAGCCGCCTGGAAGGCGTCGAAGGCGACGGCTGCCGGGTCGGCGCCTTCCTGGCCGCCGACCACGTCGACGCCGAGACGGTCCCCCCAGGTGCGGAGCTGGGCGTCGGCCGCCGCCCGGAAGGTGTCGGCTGCGCCCAGCAACGGGACCTTGCCGTCGGCTTTCAGCCGATGGGCGAGCTTGGCGATCGTGGTCGTCTTCCCGGTCCCGTTGACACCGACGACCATGATCACCGCCGGCTTCGACCCGAGGTTCAGCTCCCGGTCGCGGCCCGACAACTCCGCCTCCAGCTCCTCCCGCAGGAGGCGCCGGGCGTCGTCTGTGCTCTCCGGCTTGCGCTCACGGATGCGGGCGACGATGTCGGTGGAGGCCGCCACACCCACGTCGGCGCCGATCAGCGCCTCCTCCATGGAGTCCCAGAACTCCTGGTCCAGCGCTCCCCGTCCGAACACCGACCGCAACGCACCGCCCAGCGACTGGGATGCCTTCGAGATGCGCCCGGTGATGCGGCCCGCGGTCCGCGGTCGGGGCGGTGCAGCGGGCGCGCCGGCCAGGGCAGCATCGTCGCGCCGGCGGCTCACCACGAACCAGGCCACCCCCGCGATCACCAGGACGGCGAGGACGATCTGGAGGATGACGATGACTTCGGCTGATCCCACGGGGCGATTCTATGCCGGGACGGAGCCCTCGCTCGCCGGCGTCTCCGCCGACTTGAGCTCCTTGCGGACCACCTTCGACGAGCCACCCGGCTCCATGGTGACGCCGTAGAGGACGTCGGCGGCCTCCATCGTCTGCTGCTGATGGGTGACGATGATCAGCTGGGCGTCGTGACGGAAAGCCTCGATCAGCCGGAGGAATCGCCGCAGGTTGGCGTCGTCGAGGGCGGCCTCCACCTCGTCGAGGATGTAGAACGGGCTGGGCCGGGCTTTGAACACGGCGAACAGGAAGGCGAGCGCCGCCAACGAGCGCTCCCCGCCGGAGAGGAGGCTGAGCTGGCTCACCTTCTTGCCGAGCGGCTGAGCCTGGATCTCCACTCCGGTGGTCAGAGGCTCGTTGGGGTCGGTGAGGCGGATCCGGCCCACCCCGCCGGGGAACAGCACTGCGAAGTTCTGCTCGTAGGCGGCCGCCACCTCCTCGAACGCCTGCAGGAAACGGCTCTGGATCTCGTCGTCGAGCGCCGCGATCACTCGCTCGAGCTCGTCACGGGACTTCTCCAGGTCGTTCAGCTGGTCCTGGAGGAAGTCGTACCGCTCCTCCAGCTCGGCGTACTCCTGCGCCGCCAGCGGGTTGACGGGCCCCATGCGCCGCAGGCGCGCCTCCAGGTCCTGGACCACCGCCTCGAGGTCGGCGTCGGGATCGACGCCTTCGATCTCGGGGCGGGGTGCCGCCAGCGCGGTCGCTTCGTCGGCGTCGGCGTCCCGCCGCAGAGCCTCGGCGACGTTCTCACGGCGCACCCGGATCTCCGTCTCCTCGACCTCGATCTCGCCGAGCCGGCGCCGGGTGTTCTCCAGACGCGTGCGAGCCTCCTCGTGACGGCGCCTGACCGCGTCCCGCTGCACACCGGTCTCGCCGGCACGTTCCCGCAGCTCGGCCTGGCGCTCCCTCAGCTCGGCGAGACGCCGGCCGATCACCTCGATGGCGCGCCGCGCCGTGGCCGCCACCAGCTCCAGCCGGTCCAGCTCCTCCTGGCTGACGGGATTGGAGACCTCGGCCTCGAGCGCCTCGGCTACCGCGCTCCGGCGCCGCTCCAGGAGCTGCCGGCGCTCCTTCACGGCCCGGAGGTCGCTGGCGGCCTGCTGCCAGGAAGCCCGTGCCGCCTCCCGCTCGGCTTCGATCGCCGCCCGCCGCGCCTCGAGCTCCTCCCACGCCCGCTGGCGCTCTGCCTCCTCGCCTTCCAGGGCGGCCAGGCGGGTGCGCAGACGTGCGAGGGCCGCCTCTCGCTCGGCCTCGGCTTCACCGAGGGAGCGGCGCCGGTCCTCGAGCCTGGTGATCTCGCCCTCGAGGTTGGCCCGGGAGCGGTGCGACCTCCCCAGGGCCTCGGTCGCCCCGGACAGGCGGGCTTCGACCGACTCGAGCGCCTCCAGGGCCTCCCGTTCCACCGCTCGGGCGTTCTCGAAATCGCGTTTGGCGCTGGTGTGGAGGGACTCGACGCGGGCGAGCTCGATCTCGGCCCGCTCCAGCGCTACCTCGGCGGCCTCGACCATAGCCGGGGTGGCACCGTCGGGGTGGGCGACACGGACGCCGTAGACGGACACGAGGTCGCCTTCGGGGGTGACCGCCCTCACATGGGGATGGCGGGCCACGATGCGCAGGGCCATGGACCAGCCCTCGACGAGGATCACGTCACCGAGGAGCCTCTCTGCGAGGCGACGGTCGGCACCGGGCCCCAGACGGTCCACGAGGGCTTCGACTCCGTTCTCTGCCGCCACCTGCCGGGCGATCGAAGCATCGCCCTCGGCTCCGTGGACGACCGGTACCCCGCCGCGCCCGCCGGACTTGAGGGCGCTCACGGCCGCCTCCAGCGCCTCCTGCGAGTCGAACACGGAGGCGTCCGCCCACGGGCCCAACCCGGCGTCCACCGCCGCAGCCAGCTCTGCGGGCACGTCGAGGAGGCTGGCGAGGCTCCCGCGATGGCCCGCGGACTCGGCGACGATGCGGCGGGCCTCCGGGTCGGCGGCGCCCTCGACGGCCGCCGACACGGCTTCGAGGCGGGCCCGGGCGGAGGCGACTTCCAGGCGGGCCTCGTTCAGATCCGCCTCCATCGCCTCCCAGTGCTTCTGGAGCCGGGCCCGCTCCTCGGCGGCCTTCTCGTATCGGCGCTGGGCGGCACCGGCTTCCTCGTCGAGGCGGCGGATCTCCTCGTTGAGCTTCTCGGATTCGGAGACCTCGTCGGCGATCTGCGCCTTGACGACTTCGAGGCGCCTCTCGAGTTGCTCCATCTCCCTACGGTCTCGCTGGGCGGAGCTCTCGAGCGACCGCATCTCGCCGCGCACCACGGCCAACGCGCCTTCCAGGCTCAGGTTCTCCTGGTCGGCCAGCGAGCGTGCTTCGTCCTCCAGGGCCCTGAACCGCCGTTCCTCCCGCTCGGCCACGATCTCGGCCTCGGCGACCTCGGCCTCGAGCGTGACGAGCTCGGCCGCCAGTGCCTGTTGCTCTTCTTCCAGGTCGCGGCGGCGTTCGTCGGCGCCGTCACGGCGGGCGATCGCCGCCCGGTGGCGCTCCTGGGCGACGGAGGCGCTGCGGCGGAGCCTCTCGAGGATCGTCTCCAGACGGGCGGCCGCCGCGGTGTCGCGGTCGAGGGCTTCACCGACTTCGCCGGCCTCGGCGGTGAGGATCCCCAGGGCGGCGGCCAGCTCGGAGACCTCCGCCTCGAGGTCGTGCATCTCCTGGGTCAGGCGCTGCCTCTCTTCGGCGAGCGAGTTGGCGCGCCCGTCGAGCATGCGCAGCCTCTCTCCTCCCAGGTACAGGTGCAGGGAGCGCACGGTGTCTTTGAGCGTGGCGTACTCCTCGGCGGCCTTCGCCTGCCTCTTCAGCGGCCGCATCTGGCGCACGAGCTCGCCGACGATGTCGCCGAGACGGAGGAGGTCGGCGTCGGTCCGCTCCAGGCGACGGATCGCCCGCTCCTTGCGCTGCCGGTGCTTGAGGATGCCGGCGGCCTCTTCGATCACGGCCCGGTGCTCCATGGGCCCCGAGTTGAGGACCGAGTCGATCTGGCCCTGGCCGACGATGACGTGCTGGTGACGGCCGACGCCCGAATCGGACAGGAGCTCCTGGATGTCGAGCAGGCGGCAGGCGGCGCCGTTGATCTCGTAGTCGGAGGAGCCGTCACGGTAGAGGCGGCGGGTGATGCTGACCTCGTCGAGGTCGAGGGGCAGTGTCCGGTCTTCGTTGTCGAACACGATGGTCACCTCGGCCCGGTTGAGGGCGGGCCGGGTGGCGGTCCCGGCGAACACCACGTCCTCCATCTTCGGTGTGCGGAGGCTCTTGGCGGACTGGGTGCCCATGACCCAGGACACGGCGTCGACCAGGTTCGACTTGCCGGAGCCGTTGGGGCCGACGATCACCGTCACCCCGGGGCGCAACTCGAGGCGGGTGCGGTCGGCGAACGACTTGAAGCCGACGAGCTTCAGTGACTTCAGATACATGAATTACACACGTGTTATCCCGCCGGCAGGCTAGCAGCGGGCGGGATGTGCGACGCGGAACCCGGCTTCAGGCGGGCCGGCCCAACCCTGCCTCGAAGTGGTGGAGGTAGTTGTCGGCGAGGTAGTTGAGGACCCTCCGCGCTGCCGTGAAGTTGTCTGCCAGGTACAGCAGCTCCTCGGGGCCTTTTCCGACCAGGGCGGCGGCGGCTTCGACCGCCCGCCGGTACCACGCCGCGCCCAGCAGCTCGTGGAAGGCGAGATCCTCGGTCACGAGACCGGCCGACGCCTCCAGGCCCGCCATCTTGACGAGCCGCTCCCGGTGGAGAGGGGCGATCGGATGCCGCGCGGTGTGGTCGGGGAACACCCCTGTCAAGAACAGGGCGATGTCGCCCAGGCGCCGGTACCCGCCCGGCCGTTGTGCGGGCGGCAGCTGCTGGACGACGTCCACCATCCGCACCAGGTCCAGCTCGCTGAACCGCCGCGACTGGTAGCCGCGGCGGGTCTTCACCCAGATCCGCCCGCTCGCCACCTTGGTGAACGAGGCGAGGAACTCGATGAGGAGGTAGCGGCGGGCCGCTTCGGCGAGAAACTCCCGCATCGAGGCGACGTCGAACACGGGGAGCCTCTGGCCCGCCCCGGCCCACTCGAAGGCGTAGTTGACGTGCTGCAGGTCGGCGGCCACGCGGTTGACGAGGATCCCGAACAGGAGGAACGGCGTCAGCCGCACTCGCAGGTCGGGGTCGGGGGTCTCGAAGACGAGCTCGAACAGGGACGGCTCGGCCAGCAGCTCGTCGATCACCTCCGGGCGCTGATGGAGGTACCGGCGGACACTCTCGGGGTCGCTGCCGACCGCCGCCGCCAGGAGGGCCATGTCGGAGTCACTCAAATGCTCGGTGTAGAGCAATTGGTGATTCATGGTGGCCCGATCCATCGTAAGCCATCGGGCGCGAAAACTGAGGGGAATCAGCGGGGATTCGGCTGGATGAAGAAGTCCCTCAGGGTCACGTCGGGGGCCACCGAGTCCGTCTCCACGCCCGTCACCTGGGCGGCCGGGGGCCCTTGCCAGAGCCAGTCGACTAGCCGGTCGCACGCTTCGGGATCCCCTTGTGCCCACACCTCGACTCGCCCGTCCGGGAGGTTGCGAACCCAGCCGACCAACCCCAGGGACCTGGCGACCTGGCGGCAGCTCTGCCGGTAGGTCACTCCCTGGACTCGTCCGCTCACGTAGGCGTGGATCGCCTTCATCGCCATCAGTCTCTCATCTCTGACAGGTGGGGCAGAAGTGGCTGGAACGTTGGGCGACCACCACCCGCTCGATCGGCGTTCCGCACACGAGGCACGGCTCGCCTGCCCTCCCGTAGACCATCAGCCGGTCCAGGTACTCCCCCGCCCGCCCGTCTGGCAGCAGGTAGGCGAGGTCGTCCAGGGACGTTCCTCCCATCTCGACGCCGGCGAGCAGCACCTCGGGGATGGCGGCGACGAGATCGGCCAGCTCCTCGGGCGTCAGGTCCCCTCCCGGCCGGGTCGGCCGGACGCGGGCCCGGAACAGCACCTCGTCGGCGTAGATGTTGCCCAGACCGGCGAGGATGCGCTGATCCAGCAGCAGCGCCTTGATCGGCGCTCTCCGTCCGGCCAGACGGGCGCCGAGCGTCGCCGCGTCGGGCAACTCCTCGAGCGCATCGGGCCCCAACGCCGCCAGGGAATCGTGCTCCAGCTCCTCGGGGGTGAACACGGCCACGAAGCCGAACGTGCGGGGGTCGATCAAACGGACCTGGTCGCCACGGTCGGTGGTCACGACCAGCTGGGTGTGGGGGTCGAGCGGATCCGACGGGGAGGTGATGCGCATCCGCCCGGACATGCCGAGATGGATCACCCAGGTGAGGTCGCCTTCCACCTCGATCAGCAGGAACTTGCCCCGGCGGCCGACCCGTCCCACCCGCCGACCGAGCAGCCGCTCCGGGATGTCCTGGGGGCGCATGTTGCGGCGAGCCATCCGGTCACGGCCCAGCTCGACCGCGCTGATCCTCGCCCCTTCTAGCACGGGGGCGATGTGGCGGCGGGTCGTCTCGACTTCGGGTAGCTCGGGCATGGATCGGCTACCGTACCCGCCGATGTACAGCTCCCGGCCCGACCTGCGCCCTCTCAGCGTCGGCGAGATGGTCGACGGGGCGATCCGCCTCTACCGCACCCACTTCACGACCCTGATCAAGATCGCCGCCGTCGTGCTCGGACCCATCGCCTTGATAGACGTGATCGCGACCGCGGCGATCGGGCCCGTCGACATGTCCACCATGCTCCTCGTCGACCCCGAGGCGAACCCCATGGAGGTCTTCGAGCCTCTGATCCCCCTCTACGTCGTCCTGACGATCACGTCGGTGCTCTCGTTCCTGGGATCCACGCTGGTCCAGGGTGCCTCGATCTCGGTCCTCGCCCACAGCTACCGCGGGGAGACGATCGACTGGCAGACGTCGCTGAAGACGGGGGCGCGCCGGCTGGTCCCTCTGGTGGTGGCGACGGTCCTCATCTCGCTCGGCTCCGGGATCGGCCTGGTCTTCTGCCTCGTCCCCGGCATCTACCTGTTCACCATGTGGTCGGTGACCCCCGCCGCCCTCGTCACCGAGAGGCTGGGCGCCATCCGGGCCATGGGCCGGTCCTTCGACCTGGTCCGGGGCAGGTTCTGGCCGGTGCTGGGGGCGCTGGTGCTGTCGTACCTGTTGTACATCGTCGTCAGCCAAATCATCGGAGGGGTGGCGTCGGCCATCACGGTGGTCTCGGCCCTCGCCAGCGACCAGTTCTCGTTCCTCCCCTCGGTGATCGGATCCGCCATCGTCCAGGTCGTGGCGGCGCCGTTCGTGGCGTCGATGGTGACGATCATCTACTTCGACTTGCGGGTGCGGAAAGAGGGCTACGACCTGGAGTTGATGGCCCGGGACCTGGAACGCATGGAAGGGAACGACCGGCGGGATCTCCCTCCTGCGGGTGACGACCCGTTCGGTCTGGGGTCGCCGGGATCCCGATGAGGTCGGAGCCTCCGTCGCCGGAGGAGATCCTCGCCCAGATCGCCGCCGAGTTGGCGGAGCCGCAGTATCGGATGGGGACGCCGTGGTGGGAGCGGGTCATCGAGTGGCTCACCCGGGCATGGATCGTCTTCGTGGAGTGGCTCACCGAGATCTCCGATCTCGTCGGCGGCCCTCTGGTGTTGGCGTCGATCGTCGCCGTGGTGCTCGGCGGGGCGATAGCGGCGATCACGGTGAATCTCGGCCGCCGCCGGGCCCGTCGAATCGACGAGCGGCTCAGGCGGGAGCACGAAGCGGTGCGTGGCCTGGATCCGGTCGATCTGGACCGCAGGGCTGCGGAGGCCGAGTCCCGGGGCGACTACGCCACGGCGCTGCGGCTCGCGTTCCAGGCGGGCCTGATCCGCCTCGACCGCGCCGGGCTGATCGATCTCCGCCCGGGGACCACCTCCGGCACCGTCGCCGAGGCCCTCGGCTCGGCCGAGTTCGCCGCGCTGGTGGAGCGGTTCGACGCAGTGGTGTACGGAGGCAGGCCGGCCCACCCCTCCGATCCCGCGTCGGCGAGGGAGGTGCTGGCGTCCCTCCTGGAGGCCCAGCGCACATGATCCCGCCGTCGACGACGATCACCGAAGAAGGCCGCCGCACCCGGCGGGCGCTCTTGTGGCTGGCGGGCCTGGTGGTGGCCGTGAACCTCCTCGCCTGGGGCATCACGCGGCTGACCAGCGGCCGCGGAGTGGACGGCCCCGACGGCTCCTCGTACGTGACGACGCCGGACG
This sequence comes from Acidimicrobiia bacterium, assembly GCA_017577575.1. Classification (GTDB taxonomy): domain Bacteria; phylum Actinomycetota; class Acidimicrobiia; order Spongiisociales; family ZC4RG35; genus ZC4RG17. The sequence continues at coordinate 140,169 of PKRG01000003.1, forward strand.
GCGCCGCCGCGGTGGAAGGGCTCCTCGACCGCCTGGGTGTGGCCACGGTCCGTATCCGCCGCCCCCTCGACGAGATCGAACTGGACCCTGCCGGGACCCTCCTCGCCCTGGACGTCTCCTCCTCCCCGTACACGTCCTCGGAGCTGGAGGCGATCGACGAGTTCATGGCGGCGGGCGGTCGCCTGGTCGTGGCGGGGCAGGCCGAGTTCGTGGAGCGGCTCTTCCCCGACGCCCCCCGCTGGCGCACGGCCGGGGCCGACTCGGCCCTCACCGTCGGAGACGTCGCCGGCGCCGGCGAGGAGGTCCGGCTGGGCAGGTTCGGGTCCTTCGAGGTGACCGCGGCCGACGAGCCCTTCCTCACCGACGGCGACACCGTGATCGGTGTCAGCCGCCGGGTCGGCCGGGGAACGTTCGTTTGGATCGCAGATTCCTTCCCCTTCCACAACGGGGGGATCGGGCGGGGACGCAACGCGGTGGCGGTCGTGGGCATGATCGATCCGGCCGGGCCCGTGTACTTCGACGAGTACCGCCACGGCTACCGCGACGACGCCTCGCTGTGGGACGTCATACCCTCCGGTTGGCAGACGGCGCTCCTTCTGGGGGCGGTGGTGGTGGCCCTGGCGCTCGTCGCCTATGGGCGGCGCTTCGGGCCCCCGTACGATCTGGAACGGCGCCTGCCGCCGGGGCGCGAAACGTACCTCGAGTCGGTGGCAGGGATCCTGAGCCGGGCGGGAGCGGTTTCCGACTCCCTCGAGGTCCTGCGGGAAGAGGCGCTCCGCCGCCTGTCCGAGCGCGGCGACCCGCGGGCGGCCGCAGTGGCCGCCGGTTTGGAAGATGCAGAGATCGAGGCGCTCTTCGCCGACGACGTCAGCGAGGAGTCCCTCGTCTCGGTCGATCGTGCGCTAGCGAAACTGAGCCGGGAGAAGGCGAGATGAGAGAGTTGCGAGACCGGGTACACGCCGCCACGGAAGCCGTCGTCCGCGGCCAGACCGCCACCGTCGACGCCTTGCTCATCGCCGCGCTCGTCGGCGGCCATGTGCTCCTCGAAGGGGTCCCGGGGACCGCCAAGACGCTGCTGGCCCGGGCCGTCGCCAAGGCCCTGGGCGTGTCGTTCTCCCGTGCCCAGTTCACCCCCGACATGCTGCCCTCGGACCTGATCGGGACCATGACCCTGCGAGGAGGCGAGCTTGCCTTCCGGCCCGGGCCGGTTTTCACCAACCTGCTCCTCGCCGACGAGATCAACCGGACTCCCCCGAAGACGCAGGCGGCCCTCCTCGAGGCGATGGAGGAGCACCAGGTCACCGTGGACGGCGTCTCCCGGCCGCTGCCGGAGCCGTTCCTCGTCGTGGCGACGCAGAACCCGATCGAATACGAGGGCACCTATCCGCTGCCGGAGGCACAGCTCGACCGCTTCATCATGAAGGTCGAAGTCGGGTACCCCTCCGAGGACCACGAGAAGGAGATCGTGATGCTCCCCCGCTCCGGGTTGGCGCCTTCGGGGGTGGAGGACATCGAGGCGGTGGTCGATGGCCCCCAGCTCATGTCTCTCCGTGCCGTCGTCGACGAAACCCACGTCGAAGACAGGGTGGCCGGCTACGCCGTCGCCTTGGTGCGCCGCACCCGTGAGCTCCCTTCCGTCGAGCTGGGGGCGTCGCCCCGGGCCGCGGTTCACCTCCTGGGCGCGGCCAAGGCGCTGGCGAGGCTGTCGGGCCGCGACTTCGTCACTCCCGACGACATCACCCGCCTCGCCCCGGCGGTGCTGACCCACCGGATCCTCGTCCGCCCCGAAGCCGAACTCGAGGGCTACCGCCCCCACGACGCGGTGGCGGCGGCGTTGGAAGACGTGGAAGTCCCCCGGTGAGCATCACCTCCCGCGGGATCGTCCTGCTCGCCTCCTGCGCAGCGCTCGGGCTCATCGTGCCCCGCGGCCTGGCGTTCGCCGCGTTCGGCGGCGCCCTCGTGGCCATCGTCACGGACGCATTCGTGGTCCGCCACGTCCCCGCGGTGCGAGTCGCCGTGCCGGCGATCCTGTCGCGAGGGGTTCCCTCCGCCGTAGTGGTCGAAGCCGACCCGGCGACCGGGACTCGGGTGAAGGTCGCCCAGAGCGCCGACTTCCGCATCGAGCCCGACGAGGGCAGCGGCCGCCTCGAGGCGACGATCACCGCAATGCGCCGCGGAAAGCACACCATCCCCCGCCCCACCACTCTGCGCGTCGGCCCGCTCGGGCTCGGTTGCTGGTACCACCGTGCCGGGGAGGAGACGGAGGTGGTCGTCTACCCCGACATGCCGCAGGCCCGCAGGATCGCCGCCGAGGTGCGGCACGGCCGGTTCGGGGAGGCGGTCCGGCGCTCGCGGGGGCCGCTCGGGTTGGGGACCGACCTGGAGTCGATCCGCGACTACCTCCCCGACGACGACATCCGCCAGGTGAACTGGCGGGCGACGGCCCGCGTCGGCTCTCCGATGTCCAACACCTACCGGATCGACCAGGAGCGGGAGGTGATCGTCCTGCTCGACACCGGACGGCTCATGGCCTCCCCGGTCGGTGACGGCTCCGAGCGGACCCGCCTCGACGTGGCGGTCGACACCGTCGCCGCCATGGCGGCCGTGGCCGACGAGGTGGGCGACCGTGTCGGAGTGTTGGCCTTCGCGGGAACGATCCGGCGCCGCCTCAACCCGCGGCGAAACGGAGGGGAGGCGGTGCTGGCCGCGGTCTTCGACCTGGAACCGGTCGACGAGGAGAGCGACTACTCGCTCGCGTTCCGGGCCATCGCCCACAACAAGCGCGCCTTCGTCCTGTTGCTCACCGACTTCCTCGAGGAGACCGCGTCGGCCCCGCTCGCTGAAGCGATGCCCATCCTCGCCCGCCACCATGCGCTGGCGGTGGCGAGCGTGAGCGATCCCGCCGTGGAGGAGGCGCTGACGACGCCGGCACCGAACGCCGCCGAGGCGATCCGCACCGCGGTCGCCGTGGACATCGAGTCGTCCCGCCGCAGGGCGGCGAGCCGGATAGAACGCTACGGGGCGACGGTCATCGACGTGCCGGCGCCGCAGCTGGCGCGCCGATGCGTGGCCGCCTATCTGCGGGCGAAGAGCCGCGCCCGCCTGTGACCACCCTCCGGCCGCGCCACCACGCCAGGCCCCAGAACGCACCCCCGAGGACGACCCCGACGATCGTGGTGGGGACGAGGGACAGGCCCACTCGGCTCACGTAGCCCTCCACCAGGCCGGCCACGACCAGCCACGGCGCCGTTCCCAGCGCCAGGGCGAGCGAGTTCCGAGCCTCCCGGGCCATCGCCTCGGTGCGCCGGAGGTGGCCGGGGCGGAGCATCGCCTTCCCCAGGCTGAGGCCGGCGGCCCCGGCGACGACGATGCATGACAGCTCGAGGATCCCGTGGGCGAGCGTGGCCTCCCCCAGCAGGCGGAGGTTGCCCGCTCCGGCGGCGAGGCCGGTCAGGCCCCCGAACAGCAGCCCGTTGTAGGCCACCAGGAGGCCGGTGACGACCCCCCAGGTGATCCCGGCGACGAACGCCGTCAAGGCGACCCGGATGTTGTTGGTGAGCACGTACGTGGAGAAGCCCGCCAGCCCGACCGGGCTCAGGCCCTGGTCGGTGGTCTGAGCCTGGGTGACCCAGAGGAACTCGGGCGGGACGATGCCCGAGACGAGCTCGGGGGCGGTGAGCGCCCACGCCGCCATCAGGAGCGCCGGCACCACGAGCAGGGCCGCGGACAGCGCCAGAGCGCCACGGCGCTCCCATAGGAGCTGCCAGTAGCGGTCGGCGAAGAAGTCGGCGAGGTTGCCGCGGCGGCTGGACCGCTCGTAGATGAGGCCGTGACCCCGTCTCACCAGCCGTTCGAGGCGGTCGACGACCGAAGCGTCGGGGAACCGGCGGCGGGCCGCCACCAGGTCGGCGGCGGTGGCCCGGTACAGGGAGGCGAGGCGGCGGATGCGCCGACCGCCGAGCCTCTCGGGCCGCTTTCCGGCTTCGTCCAGGAGCGCCTCGAGCTCCTCCCAGCGGGCCTGGCGGTCCTCCTCGAACCGACGTAGCGTGTCCACATGCACCTCGACGACCGTCTGCAGATCGAGACCCCCGAGGGGGTCACGATCGAGTTGACGCTAGCGGGGCTCGGGTCCCGTTTCGGAGCCTGTGCGCTCGACCTGCTGATCCAGGGCGTGCTGATGGTGGTGATCATCACCGTGCTCGGGCTGGCGGGCACGGTCGTGGACCCGGACCTCCTGGTCTTCTTCCAGGGAGTGGGGACCTTCGTGCTGGCCGTCGTCGTCGTGGGCTACTACGTGCTCTTCGAGGGTTTCAACGGGGGTCGCACCCCCGGCAAGGCGGCGTTCGGGATCCAGGTCGTGTCGGCGGACGGCACCCCGTTGACCCTCGGGGCGGTGATGCTGCGCACGCTGATGCGCCTGATCGACTTCCTGCCGGTGCTGTACGCCGTTGGAGCGATCTCGATCGTCGTGTCGTCCAAGAACCAGCGGCTGGGCGACCTGGTCGCCGGCACCGTGGTGATCCGGTCCCGCTCCAGGGCATCGCAGCCGGCCTCCGTTGCCCGGGGCGAACGCAGGGGATGGGACACCGCCACGATCACCCGCGAGGAGGTGGCGTTGGTGAGGCGGTTCGTGGAGAGGCGGAACGAGCTCACGCCGGAGGCCCGCCGCCGTCTGGCTTCCGAGCTCGCCGCCAAACTGCGGCCGCGTGTGGACGGCGGCTCCGAGTTGGACGACGAGCGGTTCCTCATCCAGCTGCTCGCCGAAAAGGACGCCTGAGGGCCGGGCCTCTGTCAGCCCCTGGTCTCGAGGGCGTGGCGGGCGGCCTCCTGTTCCGCCTCCTTCTTCGAGCGGCCCTCTCCCCTGCCCCATTCATCGCCGTCGACGAGCACGACCGCCGTGAACACCCGGGCGTGGTCGGGCCCCCGCCCTTCGACCACGTATTCGGGGCGGCGCTGGTCGGCGGCCAGCAGCTCCTGGAGCCGGGTCTTGTAGTCGCGGGCGCCCGGGGAGGCCGCCTTGGCTCGCACCCGGTCCTCCCACAGGCGCAGGACGATCTGGCGGGCCTTCGGGTACCCGGCGTCGAGGTGGATGGCGGCGATGAGCGCCTCCATGGCGTCGGCGAGGATCGAGGCCTTCTCCCGGCCGCCGGAGGCCTCCTCTCCCTTGCCCATCCGCAGATAGGCCCCGAGGTCGAGGGAGCGGGCCACCGCGGCGAGCTCCTCGCCGCTGACCGACGCCGCCCGGATCTTGGCGAGCTCGCCTTCCGGATAGCCGGGGTAGGTGGCGAACAGGAACTCGGTGACGGCCAGGCCCAGGACGGCGTCGCCCAGGAACTCGAAGCGCTCGTTGTGGCCCACGCCGGGGTGTTCGGCGGCATAAGAGCTGTGGGTCAGCGCCTCGGCCAGCAGCTCCCGGTCGGAGAACGTGTGGCCGAGCGCCTCTTCGAGAGGCTCGGTGTCTCTCATGCCTCGCTGATCCGCTGAGCCAGGCGGCCGACCAGGTCCGCCTGGGCGCCTTCGCTGGCCATCTTGAGGGCGTTGGCGACCGAACGCGCCGTCGAGGATCCGTGCCCGATCACCACGACCCCGTCGACACCCAACAGGTGGGCCCCTCCGTAGGTCTCCGGGTCGAGGCGGGCCCGGAGCTCGGTCAGGGCGGGCTGCATCTTGGCCTGGTCCTCGGCCGGGAGATGCGATATCGCCTCGACGGCCAGCATCATCACCATCCGGGCGGTGCCTTCGACCGACTTGAGGAACACGTTGCCGGTGAACCCGTCGGTCACGATCACGTCGGCTTTGTCCAAGCCCACGTCCCGGCCCTCGACGTTGCCGACGAAGTTGAGGCCGGACTCGGCGAGCAGCCGGTAGGTGGCCCGCTCCAGATCCCGGCCCTTGCCTTCCTCTTCGCCGATCGACAGCAGGCCGACTCGCGGGTCGGGCATGTCCAGGAAAACCTCGGCTGCCACGGCCCCCATCAGGGCGAACTGGAGGAGGTGGATGGGCTTGACGTCGGGGTTGGCGCCCGAGTCCAGGACGACGGTGGGCCGGGGCGGGGTAGGCCATATCGAGGCGATCGAGGGCCGCTTGACGCCGGGGATGCGCCCGATGTGGATGGCACCGGCGGCCATCGCCGCCCCGGTGGAACCGGCGGAGAGGAACCCAGCGGCTTCGCCGGATTTCACCAGTTTCGCCGCCACCGACACCGAGGCGTTGGGCTTCTCCCGGATCGCCCGCGCCGGGTCCTCGTGCATGCCGATGACCTCGGGAGCGTGGACGATGGGCAAGGACGCCCCCAGCTCTTCCAGTTGGGGCTTGATCGCCTCCTCGTCGCCCACGAGCACGACTTCGACGCCCGCCCGGGCGGCCTCCACGGCCCCGGCGACGGGCTCGGCGGGGGCGTGGTCACCCCCCATCGCGTCGAGGGCGATGAGCGTCAAGTGTCAGTCGACCTCGAGAGCCTCTCGACCCTTGTAGTGGCCGCAGTTCGGGCAGGCCCGATGCGGGCGCCGTGGCGCCTTGCACTGCGGACATGTCGACAGTGAAGGCCGATCGAGCCTCCAAGCCGCCTTGCGCTGCCGGGTGCGGCTGCGCGACATCTTCTTTTTGGGCACCGCCATGCGGAGCACTCCTCCATCGATGGTCGACGTCAATGATCCGGGGGATCGAAAAGTCCCTGGAGAGCGGCGAATGGAGAGCTCACCGGCTCGTCGTGACCGCCGCAGGGGTCTCTATTCAAGTCGCTTCCGCACGTCGGGCAAAGTCCCAGGCACTCGGGCTGGCACAGCGGGCGGAGCGGGATGGCGAGGGCGATCTCGTCGCGGACCGGCCCGGCCAGGTCGATGGTGTCGTCGGCGCCCAGTCTGTAGCCGTCGTCGTCGGGCTCGGGCTCGTACAGCTGCTCCTCGGACACTTCGAGGTCCACGTCCCATTCGATGAGACAGCGGGTGCAGACGAGGTGGGCGCTGGCGGTCGCCCGGAACCGGGCGCGGACCCCGTCGGGGATCCCTTCGAGGGTCGCTTCGGCCGCGACGGGGCCCCGGACCCACGACTCGCCGACGCGCAGGTCGACGTCCATGGTCCCGCTGACCGACCGGCGCTCGCCGGGTCGGCCCACGAGGTCTGAGACTTGGAACAGCAGCTCTTTCACAGGGGGACTTCTGGTGGTTTGGGACGCGCTTTGTGCAGCTCTTCGCGGGAGTAGTGGACCTTGCCCAACAGCTCGCTGAGCAGGTTCTCCACCCTCTCCAGCATACGTTCGATCTCGTCTTCTGCTTCGAGTCGGAGGCGCCTCGCCTCCCCTTCCGCCCGCCGGACGAGGATGTTCGCCTCTTCGACCGCCTCGGCGAGGATGTGCGACTCGGAGACCAGGCGACGTGACTCGGCTTTGGCCTTCTCGATGATCTCCTCGGCCTTCTCGTTGGTCCGGGCGATGAACGCCTCGCGCTCCCTCACCATCCACCGGGCTGCCCTCAGCTCGTCGGGAAGCTCGGCGCGCAGCTTCTCGAGCATGACGAGGAACTGGTCACGGTCGATGAGCACGCTCGAGGACAGCGGCATCGTCTTGGCGGCGTGGAGGTGGGCGATGAGGTCGTCGACGATGTCCTGGAGCTCTCCGACCGTGGCCCGGTTGCGCGGGGCGTGGACCGGCCCCTCCACGGCGTCGTCGGCCGGTTCCTCGACGTCGTCCAACCCGACGGGGATCTCGTCGAGCGGGTCCGGCTCCACGTGGTCCTGACGGGTGGGCGGGTCCTGGTTCATCCCAATCGCTCCTCCAACGCGGCGGCGACGTGTTCGGGCACTAGACCTCGGTATTCGCCCCCGAGTCTGGCAACCTCACGCACCAACGAGGAAGACAGGTAGGACCACTCGGGGTTGGTGGGCATGAACACCGTCTCGACCCCGGCGAGCGAGCGGTTCATCTGGGCCATCTGCAACTCGTAGTCGAAGTCCCCGACTGCCCGCAGGCCCTTGACGATCACGTCGACGCCGACGGCTTTGGCGAAGTCGACCAGAAGGCCGTCGAAAGATTCCACCTCGACACGTTCCCCGAACGACTTGCGGATCATGTCGACCCGGTCCTCGACGGAGAACATCGGCTCCTTGGAAGGGTTGCGGACCACCGCCACCACGACGCGATCGAAGACCCGCAGGCACCGTTCGATCACGTCGATGTGTCCGTTGGTGGGCGGGTCGAAGCTCCCTGGGCACAGTGCGGCGGTCATCCTCGGTCGTCCTCGTCGCTCAGTTTCACGTACCGGTAGATTCTCGCGTCTCCGTAGCGCCGATCGGCGGCAAGTTCCCAGCCGGCCGGCGGCTGCGGGGGGACATCGCCGGCCCGGCGGCTGACCACCACCTCCCCGTCGTCGTGGAGGATGGCGTCGATCTGGGCGAGTTGGCGGTCGACGACTTCGGTCGGCAGGTCCCAGGGCGGGTCGATGAACACGAGGTGGTAGCGGCGGGTACCCGGCCTCTCCAGGAACGCCTCCACGGTGGTGGCCACGACGCTGCCGCCCAGCCCCACGGCGGCGATGTTGGCACGGAGCGCCTCGAGTGCCGCCCGGCCGCTCTCCACGAACGTGGCCGATGCCGCGCCCCTGCTCAGCGCCTCCAGCCCGTAGGAGCCGGACCCGGCGTACAGGTCGAGCACGTCGGCGTCCACCACCCACGTCCCGAGGGCCGAGAAGACCGCCTCCCGGACCCGGTCGGTGGCCGGGCGGGTGTCGGGCGTGTCGGGGGCGACGAGGCGGCGGCCCTTGGCCGCGCCGGTGATGATTCGCATCAGGCCCGCGCCTCGGTCACGAGCCAGGCGACGGCGTCCCCCATCATGACCTCGACCTCCTCGCGCAGGTCGGGGTAGCGCTCGAGCTCGGGGTCGGCGCCCACCAGTGCGAACGCCTCGTTGCGGGCGATCTCGAGGACGTCGAAGTCGGTGAGGATGTCGGCGATCTTCAGGTCGGTCATGCCGGACTGCCGCTTGCCGAACACCGTGCCTTGGCCCCGGATCTGCAGATCGACGGTGGCGAGGTCGAACCCGTCGTTGGTGCGGACCATCGCCGCCAACCGTTGCTCGCCTTCCTCGGTGGTGGGGTCGGCTATGAGGATGCAGGTGCCGGGATGCCGCCCGCGGCCCACCCGACCCCGCAGCTGGTGGAGCTGGGACAACCCGAAGCGGTCGGCGTCTTCGATCACCATGACGGTGGAGTTGGGGACGTCGATGCCCACTTCGATGACGGTGGTGGAGACGAGCACGTCGATCTCGCCGTCCCGGAACGCGGCCATCACCGCCTCCTTGTCCGCCGGGGGCAGCTGCCCGTGGATCAGCCCGACCCTCACCCCGTCGAGTATTTCCTGGAGTCTCTCGTACTCGGCGGTGGCGGACGACACTTCCACCTTGGGGCTGTCGTCGACGAGGGGGCAGACGACGAACGCCTGGCGGCCCTTGGAGACCTCGCGTCTGATTAGGTCCCATGCCTCGTCCTGGCGGCTCCACGGCAGGGCGATCGTCTCGATGGGTGTGCGGCCGGGAGGCAGCTCGTCGATCACGGACACGTCGAGGTCGCCGTAGAGGGTCATCGACAGTGTCCTCGGGATGGGGGTCGCCGTCATGATCAGGAGGTCGGGGTCGACCCCCGACCCTTTGGCTTTGAGGTCCACCCGCTGGCCCACTCCGAATCGGTGCTGCTCGTCGACGACGGCGACGCCGAGCCGGTGGAATTCGACGCCTTCCTGGATGAGTGCGTGGGTCCCGACCACCAGCTGGGCGTCGCCGGTGCGGATCGCCTCGATCACTTCCCGCCGCCCGGCCCCGGGGTGGTTGGAGAGCACGGCACGGGTGCCGGTGAGCAGGGCGACGGACACGCCCGGTTTCCGTTCGCCGGCGAACAGCGACTCCATGCCCAGGGAGGCTCCTTCGCCCACCGGCTCTGCGGCCATCCCCGCCTCGACGAAGAGCCGGGTGATGCCGAGGTAGTGCTGCTCGGCCAGCACCTCGGTCGGGGCCATGACCGCCCCCTGGTAGCCGCCTTCGATCCCGGCGAGGAGGGCGGCCACGGCGACGACCGTCTTGCCCGACCCCACTTCTCCCTGGAGGAGGCGGTGCATCGGCTGGGGTCGCTCGAGGTCGCGGCGGATCTCGTCCAGCACGCGCTCCTGGGCGGGGGTCAGCCGGTACGGCAAGCCGGCGAGGAAACGTCGGGTCAGCGACCCGTCGGGCCGGTGGGTGATGCCGGTGGCGGCGAGCTCCTGGCGCTTCTTGTGCATCGCCAGGGCCAGCTCCAGGCGGAAGAACTCGTCGAAGACGAGCCGGCGGCGGGCGTCTCTCACCTCCGACAGGTCGTCGGGGAAGTGGATCAGGGAAAAGGCCCGGTCACGGTCCATGACCTCTGCCCGGCGCAGGATCGGCTCGGGGACCGGGTCGGGTATCGGACGGCTCCGTCGCAGTGCATTGTGGATTCCCCGTCGCATGTATCCGGGTGTCACCGATCCCACGGAGGGATGGATGGGCACGATCCGGCCGGTGTTGAGCGCCTCGCTGGGCGAGGACAGGACGTCGACCGCCGGGCTCTTCATCTGCAGGCGCCCCCGGAAACGCTCGATCTTGCCGGACAGCGCCACCTCCGAGTCGGTGGCCAGCTGCCGCTCCCGGTAGGTCTGGTTGAACCAGATCGCCTTCAACCGGGACACGCCGTCGGTGATGGTCGCCTCCACGATCACCAGGTTCTTGCGCACCCGGCGCGAGTCGAGCGAGTGGACACGGCCGATCACCGTCACCTCGGTGTCGAGGGGCGCTTCGGCGATGGGGGTGCTGCGCGACCGGTCGATGTACGTGCGCGGCACGTGCATGAGGAGGTCGGCGACGCTCACGATGCCGGCCTTCCGCAGCTCTCGGCCGCGGCTGCCGCCGAACGTCTTGACCTCCTCCACGGGTATCCGGGCGAGACGGCTCAGGGTCGCCACGTCGATGGGATCGGGGGGAGAGACACCACGAACTGCGAGGATACCGACCGGGCACGGACGTCGAATTTCGGCAGCCCTCTGGCCCTAGTTATCATTCCCGGCTGTTCCCGAGGAGTTCCATGTCCTACCGCTGTGAGATCTGCGGGAAGGGGCCCGGTTACGGCAAGACCGTGAGCTTCTCCCACAAGCGAAACAACCGGCGTTGGCTGCCCAACATCCAGCGCATCCGGGTCCGGCACGGATCCAACACCCGCCGCGCCCGCGTGTGCGCTTCCTGCATCCGCGCCGGCAAAGTCGAAAAGGCCTGAGACCGCGATGGCCGTCCAGGGCGTGGTCCAGACATACGACCCGGTCACCGGAGTGGGTGTCGTCGTCCGCGACGACGACCGCTCGTTGGTGCTGTTGCGTCCTGGATCGCTCGAGGGTTCGATCTTCCGCACCCTGCGCCAGGGCCAGCGGATCATCTTCGACCCCGTGGAAGAGGACGGCACCGTCTACGTCAGCAAGGTACGGGTCGGCCAGGACACGTACTGAACCGCTCCTACGCAGCCTGAACGCGCTGGGTATAGTCCGCCATTCGAGACCTCGAGGAGGGTTTAGTGGTCCAGGCGTACGTGCTGATCCAGACGGAGGTTGGTAAGGCCGCCCTGGTGGCCGAAGAAGTCCGTCAGATCCCCGGCGTGGACACCGCCGACGACGTGACCGGCCCCTACGACGTCATCGTCAAGGCGACAGCAGACGACGTCGACGCGCTGGGCAAGCTGGTGGTGGCGCGCATCCAGGCCATCGAGGGCATCACCCGCACCCTCACCTGCCCGGTCGTCAACCTCTGACCTTCTAGCCCAGTTTCGAGGCGATCGTGCCCGCGTTGCGCAACGCGGTGCCGTCGGACCCTGCGGTCGAGAAGACCCTCGCCGGCTTGGCCCGCGCTTCGGCCACCAGGTCGCCGAACAGCTCCTGCCGCGTCCGCGGCGGGTCGGTCCACAGGTAAGCGGCCATCGAGCCGGGGATGGTGTTGATCTCGTTCACCCACACCTCCCCGTCGCGCTCGAGGAAATCGATGCGGGCGATGCCGCGGATGCCTGTGACCGTGGCGACGGTGCGCGCCAAAGACCGGATCCGCTCCTCCGTCTCCGCCGGGATCCGGGCGGGTAGCTCCCGGCCCGACGACACTTCCCCTCCCCAGGCGAGGTACTTCTGGGCGTAGCCGTAGATGGCGCCGCCTTCCTCCCGGGCGGGCGCTTCGATCGCCGACAGCTCCAGTTGCGGATACGTCCTCACGCCGATCTGGAGGTCGCGGCTCCCGGCGACGAAAGGCTCCACCACCCCACCCGAGCCGAAGTAGGGGCTCTGGGAGACGAGGGCCTTCACCGTGTCCCAGTCCTCGGCGACCTCGATGCCGATCGACGAGCCCCCGAAGCGGGGTTTGACGATGTACGGGCCCTCGAAGGGCGCGTCGGGCAGGTGGTCGGGGCCGACCAGCACCCGATCGAGCGTCGGCAGCCCGGCCGACCGCATCACCGCTCCGAAAGCGAACTTGTCCATGCCGATGGCCGACGCCGCCTGGCCTGGCCCGGTGTAGCGGATCCCGGCGAGGTCGAGCGCCCCTTGCAGCGAACCGTCCTCCCCCGGCCCTCCATGGCAGGCGATCACCACCACGTCGATCGGGAGAGGCTTGCGTTTCAGCACGAAACCGCCGCCGGGTGCGGCGACGAACGTCACGGGGCGGGCCTTGCGGGGCACGCCCTCGACGAAGTCGGCGGCCTCGGAGGTGGCGTCGACGAGGAACCACTCCCTCGTCTTCGACCAGTAGAGGGCGAGCGGGTCGCCGGGAAGGGCGCGGGCGACCTGGAGACCGGTGAGGATCGAGATGTCGTGTTCGTCGCTGGGTCCCCCGAAGAGGACGGCTGCCTGCGTCATGGGCGGGATGGTACGGCCTTTCTAGGACTGCTCGGTCGCTTTGCCGGGTGGGGGGTGGGGACGGGCGGCGCGGAATCGAACGGGGCGGTGGGTGGGGACGGGCGGCGCGGAATCGAACCGGGTGGCGGATGGGGACGGGCGGCGCGGAATCGAACCGGGTGGTGGGCGGGGACGGGCGGCGTGGAGATGTGCTCGCGAGGCGGGGGCCGGGATGGTCCCGGCCCCCGCTTCCGAGGAGGAGGCTTTCTCCCAGTCTCCTGCGTCTCAGCCGTTGGACTCGTCGAGAACGTCGCGCAACGCCCGGAACAGGAACGCGGCCATCTCGCCGCGGGTGATGTCCCGGTCGGGGCAGAACTGGTCGTTCACCGGCGGGTTGCACCCGCGGGTCACGTCCGCCGCGGCCAGGGCGTTGATGTCGCCTTCGAAGATCGACCGGTCGTCGTCGGTGAAGGCGTCGTCCTCACCCGGCGGCAGATCCAGGGCCCGCACGATCACCGCCGCCATCTCGCCGCGGGTGATCGGCTCGTCCGGGCACGCCCGGTCGTTGATGGGCGGGTTGCAGCCACGGAAGATGTCGGCGGCCTTGGCCGCGTTCAGGTCGCCCTCGAAGATCGAGTGGCCGTCGTCGACGAACCCGTCGACATCCGACGCCGGCAGGTCCAGGGCCCGGACCAGGAACGCCGCCATCTGGCCGCGGGTGATGCTGTCGTCCGGGCAGAACATGTCGTTCGCCGGCGGGTTGCAGCCCCGGGTGATGTCGTGGCGGGCGAGCCACATGATCTCACCCCAGAACAGGTGGGTCTCCGGGACGTCGCGGAAGCCCGGATGCTCCGGCGAGGGAGCAGCCACCACCCGGAGGATGAACTGCGTCTGGCCGTAGTCGTTGGAGATCCTCACGTAGCGGTCGCCGAGGGCGGCGTCGTCGGGCACGACGAAGGACAGCTCGGTGCCTTCGTCGTTCCACGTCGCGTCGACCACACCGGCGCCGTTCAGCTGCACGGTGACGTCCGCCAGGTTCTTTCCGGTCACGGTGACGGTGTCACCCCGGGCGGCCTCTTCGGGCCACTCGGTGAGGATCGGCCGGGGGTCCTCCCCGAACTTGTAGGTCTGGTCGCCGATGGTGACCTGATCGACGTAGCTGGAGACCGTGACACCTGCATCGGCGCCCAGGTTCAGGCCGACGCCGATCGCCACCGGATCGAGGGCGTCGTCCGGGTAGGTGTCTTTGTCCTCGCTGGCCTGCTCGTAGATCTGAGTCAGCCAGTTGTCCAGCGAGTCGGTCGCTCCAGCGGCCGTGCTCAGCGTCACCGTGTCCCCCGACCAGTCGAACGTCTGCCACTGGTCGAGCTCCAGCCCGTTCGCGCCCGGCATGAGGCTCAGGGTCGTGAACCGAGGGCTGTCACCGTCCCAGCCGTAGAAGACTTCGACCACGAGCTGAGTCGACGCGTTCACGTTGGTCGCTTCGTCGACGTACAGCGTGTAGCCGAGGCCCGACTCGAAGAACTCGCGCAAGTCGGGTCGCTCCGCCGCCTGGAAATAGGAGATGACCCGTGCATGGTCCTCGGGGTCGGCCACCCCGGCGTCGATCGCCAGGTGCAAGCTGTGTGCCGAGCCCTCGTTGACCGGGTCATCGACGATTTCGTAGATGCCCGGCTGGTAGGCGGTGTCGTGGCGTTTCCACCACGTATCCAGTCCGACCTCCAGGGGCTCGCCTTCCATGTTGCTCCCGTCCGGGAGCTCGCTGATGAAATGCAGGTCAGTTTCCTGAGCCACGGTCGGCGCCGCGAACAGGGGCGCCAGGCCGAGGCTGAGAATGAGTACCCCGATCGCAAATCGAGGCTTGGTAGTTCGTCCCATGTCGTCCTCGCTTTCTCCTCTGGTCCCGCGCAGGGACTTTCGGTTTCGGTTTGGACGCCTCCCCCTCTTGCAGACATCGACGCTAGGCAGCTCCCGTCGTTAGGCAAACGCGCCGGGGCTGACCTCCCGGATGCGACCAGCCTCGGTCCACAGCGGCGATACTGGCGCCGTGGAAGCTCTGGTCTTGTTGGTCGAGGACGACCGCTCGATCCGCGACGTCACCCGGATGGGGCTGTCCGACGCCGGGTTCACGGTGGTCACAGCGGGCGACGGCGAAGAGGCTCTGGCGGCCTTCCGCCGGCACGCCCCGGACGCGGTCGTGCTCGACGTGATGCTCCCCCGCCGCGACGGCCTCGAGGTCCTGCGGGCGATCCGCCACACCTCGAGCGTCCCCGTGCTGATGCTCACCGCCCGCGACACCACCACCGACGTGGTCCTCGGCCTGGAGCTGGGAGCCGACGACTACATGACGAAGCCGTTCGAGATGCCGGTCCTGGTGGCCCGTCTCCGCTCCGTACTGCGCCGGGCGAACCGGGCCGACGTGGGCGACGAGCTGCGCGTGGGCGATGTGAGAGTCGACGTCGCCGCCCACCGGGTCACACGCGGCGGCGACGAGATCGACCTCTCCCCCACCGAGTTCCGCCTCCTCTGCGAACTGGCGCGCCGGCCCGGGCGGGTGTTCACCCGGGAGATCCTGTTGGAGAACGTGTGGGGGTACCCGGCCGTCGGCGACACGCGCCTGGTAGACGTCGCCATCCAGCGTCTCCGGGCCAAGCTGGAACGGGACCCCTCCCACCCCGAGCTGATCCAGACGGTCCGGGGGTTCGGATACCGGGCGGCGGGATGAGGCCGCTGGGGCTGCGCGGCCGGCTCGTCGCCACGCTGACCGCCGTCGTCGCCCTCGCCGTCGTGGTGGTGGGGGTCACCTCCGTCTTCCTGGTCGACCGCTCCCTGCGCAGCCGGCTCGCAGAAGAGGTCATCGCCACCACCGAGTTCAACCTGACGGTGCTGCTGCCCGCCGCCGGGATCGGCGACCCGGCCGACCCGCAGGCCCTCGAGGCCGCCGGGGTCATCGACCGGTTCCTCCGCCGGGGCACCGCCGGCGCCTGGGTCGAGTTCGAGGACGGCTCCCGCGTCAGCGGTGGGCTGGCGCCGGTCCAGACCTCCCCGGAGCTGGCCGAGATCGCCCGGCGGGGCGAGATCGCCTACGAGTTCGTGGACGCCGGGGGCGACCAGGTCGTCGTGTCGGCGGCGCGGCTCCCCCCGTCGGGGCCCTTGTTCTACTTCGTGACCCCGGCCCAGGTGCTCGCCGACACCACCCGCCAGCTGATCGCGGTGGTGTCCCTGGCGGGCGCAGCCGCCGTGGTCGTCGGGGCCGCGGCGGGAGCGGCCGCCGCCCGGCGCATCCTCCGGCCCGTGGCGGCAGCCAGGGACGCGGCCGGGCGGATGGCGAGCGGCGACCTGGGGGTCCGCCTGCCCGCCGAGCGCGACGACGAGCTGGGGCGACTGTCGGCGTCGTTCAACCACATGGCGGAGTCCCTGCAGGCGACGATCGAGGAGCTGGACGCCGCCCGGGCCCGGGAACGCCGCTTCGTGGCCGACGTGTCCCACGAGCTGAGGACCCCCCTCACCGGCCTGGTGAACGAGGCGCAGATGCTGAGCCGCCGCCTGCAGACGGGAAACGAGGTCACCGACGACGTGCGCACCCTCGCTTCGCTGCTGGACTCCGACGTGGCCCGCCTCCGCCACCTGGTGGAGGACCTGCTCGAGATCTCGCGTCTCGACAGCGACGGCGAGCCGTCCCGGCCCACGCCCACCGATGTGAAGGCGTTGGTCTCCGCCCTCATCGCCGAGCGGCACCCGGAGGCGACCTTCGAATCCGACATCTCGGCGCCGGTGACGGTCGACGGGCGGGCATTGGAACGGATAGTGGCCAACCTGTTGGACAACGCCCGGTTGCACGCCCCGGGCGCCGAGACGACCGTCACGGCTCGCCTCGACGGCGGCTGGCTCGAGATCGTCGTCGCCGACCGCGGGCCCGGCGTCCCCGCCGAGGCGCTGGAGACGATCTTCGAGCGCTTCACGACGGTGGACGAGGCGCGCTCTGCGGGCACGGGGCTCGGCCTGGCGATCGTCCGCCAGCACGCCACCCGGCTGGGCGGGCACGTGGAGGCGTTCAACCGGGACGGCGGCGGCCTGGCCGTCGTGGCCCGGATACCTGTTGCGGAACTGTTACACGACGGTGAGGGCGCCGAGAAGTCGGTCTCCCAAGGTGGTGGCGTACCGTCCACCGAGGAGATGCGATGAGAAAGAGATCCGTAGCACTAGTGGCCCTGGCCCTGGCGGCCGTCGCCTGCGGCGGCGGTGGCGCCCAGAGCGGCGGACCGCTGACCGTCCCCACCTCACAGCCGGCCGTCACGTCGACGACCGTCCCACCGGCGAGCACCACGGCTCCCACGCCGACCACCGACACGACGCCGACGACTGCCCCCGAGTCGCCGGAGGCCACGACCTCGACGACCGCGGTCCCGTCGGAAGCGAACATCACCGTGTACTTCGTCGACGAAACCGGCCGGGCGGTCCCCGTGGAGCGCACGACGTCCCAGACCGGAGTGGCCCGGGCCGCGGTGGAAGCCCTCATCGCCGGCCCGAACCGCTCCGAGGCCGCCGCCGGGCTCTCCACGCTCTTTCCCGCCGACTCGCTGCTGTTGGGCATCCGCGTGGAGGACGGCACCGCGTTCGTCGACATGTCCCTCGAGTTCGCGGGAGGCGGCGGATCCGCCTCCGTGCTGGGGCGCCTCGCCCAGTTGGTCTACACCCTCACCGAGTTCGACAGCATCGAGCGGGTCCGCTTGCTGCTCGACGGACAGCAGGTCTCGACCTTCTCCGGGGAAGGCGTCGACGTCTCCCGCCCGCTGACACGGGCCGACTTCACCGGAGCGGTGCCCCTCGCATCGGAGCGTCCCGCCACGGCGGCTCCCACCTGGGACCAGGACGATTTACCGGCCGTCCAGCTCGGAGACTCCGACGTGTACCGGGTGGTGCTGGTGGCGGCAGACGACTTCCTCAACGTCCGCCGCTCCGCCGGGACCGACGGAGAGATCGTCGGCCGGCTGCTCCCCGGGGTGGCCGTGGAGGCGACCGGCGCCACCACCGAGGTCGGGGCTTCGACCTGGCACGAGATCCGCACCCCCGCCGGCAACGGCTGGGTCAACGGCTTCTATCTGACGCCCACGGTCGCCGGCGACGCCTTCCCCTCCGGCACCGATCCCGTCGGGGCGGTCGCCGCCCTGGTGGCCCGGATCGAGGCGGGGAAGGACTTCACGGACCTGGTGTCGAGCCGGGGCCTGTGGGTGGCCCATCACGCCGACCCGATCCGGTTCCGGCCAGAGGAGCTGAAAGGGATCCTCTCCTCCAACACCACCTATCGGTGGGGCTCTCCGGCCCTGGAGCCGGACAGCCAGGAGATCCGGCCCCGCACGTTCGCCGACGCCGTGGCCCGGCGGCTGGCGGCAGCCTTCGACGACCCGAACCGGGAGGTGTACGTGAACGAAGCCGTCGAGGGCCCCAACGGCCGGCCGGTGGAGTTCGCCCTGCCCACCGAGCTCGCCGGGTTTCCCTTCGTGACCGTGTTCGATCCCGGCGACGACCCCCAATACGAGGGGCTCGATTGGAACAGCTGGATCGTGTCCTTCTCCTACGAGGGAGGCGCTTTGAAGGTGGTGGGCCTCACCGTCGACGAGTGGGCCCCCTGAGAGAGGTCGGCCTCCCCGCCCTCCGTCACGGATAGTGGTCGGGGAGGTCGTTCTCGTAGAGCACGGCGTCGTCGGGGCCCAGCTCGGAACGGACCCACTGGACCGCTTCCTCCCGGGTCCCGACGACCCGCACCTCGGCCTTGCCCCCGGAGGCGCCGGCGAGGAGCGCCCTCCGGTTGGTGCGCCCGACGACGACGAGTTGGTCGGCGACGCGGGCCGCCTCGGCGGCGAAGCGCCGGTTCTCCTCCGCCTGCCTGGGGCCCAGCTCGACCATCCCCGGCGTCACCACGACCCGGCGTCCGGCCACTGCGGCGGACTCGAGCGCCCGCAGCGCCGCTCGGGCTCCTTCCGGGTTCGAGTTGAAGGTGTCGTCGATGATCAGCACGCCACTCTGGCCCCGGGTGACGGTCCTGCGGTGCTCGGGCTCGGTGAGCGCCCGCAGCCGGTCGGGATCCGGCGACACGCCCAGGGCCACCAGGACCCCCACGGCACAGGCGACGTTGGTCGGGTGGGCGGTCTCGGGGACGGGGCCCACCGCCTCGCCTCCCACGGAGAGGACTCCCCCGACCACGCTGACGTCCAGCCCGGGCGATGTGCCGACCCGGATGACCCGGCGGGCCGACTCCTCCCGGTCGGCGAGAGCCGACAGGCGCGGGTCGTCGACGTTGAGGACGGCCGCCCGGGCCTTCTCCAGGATCTCGGCTTTCGAGGAGACGATGCGGTCCTCGCTCCCGAAGCGCTCCAGGTGGACCGGCCCGATGGCGGTGATCACCGCGATGTCGGGCGGGATCCACGAGCACAGGTCCGCTATCTCGCCCGGCCCGTAGGTGCCCATCTCGGCGACGAAGACCTCCACGTGGCCCGACAGGTGCTCGTTGATCGCCCGGGCGAGCCCCATCCGGTTGTTGAACGACGCCGGGCTGGCCAGGACCTGTTTTCGCCCGGCGAGCAACTGGGCGACATAGCCCTTGGTGGAGGTCTTCCCGTACGAGCCGGTGATCGCCACCACCGACGCCCCCGAGGTGCGCAGCGCCTGCGCCGCCTTCTCCACCCACGGGGCGCCGAGGCGCCGCTCGATCGGGGCCATGACCAACAGAGCGAGGTCAACGAGCAGCGGCGAGGCGATCGCCGCCGCCGCCGTGATCCCCGGCGAGACAGCAACGCCGGCGCCTCCCGCGGCGAGGAGCAGCACGGCGGTCACTGCGGCGACACGGCGCAGGCGGGCCGTCCAGGCGAGAGGCGAGGTCCGCCCTCTCAAGCCCAGCCCCACCGGCCCGGCGGCCACCACCGCCGCCGTGACCAAGGCGGGGAGAGGCCAAGCGAAGGCCGCTGCCGCGCCGGCGACAGCCGCCACCGCCAGGGCGACGTTGAACGCGTCGAGCCGCCACCAGCGAAAGGCGAAACGCGTCACCGAGCCCGGGAGGTAGTGCTCGCGCTGGGCGACCCGCAGCCACCGCAGGGTGCCGAGCCCGGCCGCGGCCACCACGGCCGCCGAGACGGCGGCGTTCACCGTCCCACCCTCTCCAGCATCGACTCCACCGCCTTCCGCAGCGCCTCGGGGGCCTGCAAGGGAACGTGGTGACCGACCCCTTCGATGACCTCACAGGTGACCGGAGCACCCGAAGCAGCCACGATCCTCTGCGCCTCCTCCGCCACCGCCACCGGAACCTCGGTGTCGTCGGCCCCCCACAACAGGTGGACGGGGACCCCCAGACCGGAGAGCTCCTCTTCGTAGCTCTCGTTCACGACCTTCACCAGGATGTCGCGCATCACTCCCTGGGCGGCCCGGTAGTCCGCCGACCCGCGCCGCCGCCGCTCCCGCTCCATCCTTTCGTCCGAGATGAGCCCCATCCGATGCGCCAGCCGGACGATCCGATAGGCGACCGGAGGCTTTCTCCTCTCCCCGAGCCGGAGCAGAGGCGCGCCGGTGAGCACCAGACCCGCCGCCGACCCCGGGAAGCGGTGCTGGCGAGCCACTGCCACCCTCCCGCCGAAAGAATGGCCCACTACCACCGGCGGCTCGTCGAACACGTCGAAGGCCGGTCCGATGAGCTCGGCGTATCCCGCCGCCCCCATCACCTCCTTCGGCGCCGGAGAGGCGCCGAAGCCCGGCAGGTCCAGGGCCAGGGCGCCGATGTCTCCCAGGGCCGCCTTGAAATCGGCCCCGCGGCGGCCCCAGCCGTGCAGGGCGAGCACCCGCAGTGGGCCGTTTCCGAGGCGTTCGGCGAACAGCGCGCCGCCGGCGATGGAGACGAGAGGCATCGGGACAATCAGCCTATGGAGTGACGAGAGGGCTTCAGAGCATACTGATCCGGTTCGATGACCTCTTCGATGACTACCACCGGCTCGCGGCCCGACAGCGGCGAGAGTTCGATGACGCGCTTTCGAGCGTCCGTCTTGCGACGCTCGGTCGCCATCGGGTGGTTCGCCGTCATCGTCCTCGCCGGGCAGGCGGTGCGCACCTCCGTCTACGGCGAGCCGCGTTTCCTCGTCCCGATAGTCACGATCGCGCTGCTGCTCGTGATGTCTGCGCTCGCCGACTGGGACGGGCTGATGGAGAAGCCCTTCGCCGGATGGATCTCGTGGGGATGGATCGTCGGCGTGACCCTCTCCACCGGGGTGATAGCCACCGTCAGCGAGCTCTCCCTCGTCTGCCAGCCGATCTTCTTCGCGCTGGTGGCTCTGTCGGGGCTGGTCCTCGAGCGGCCCAAGCACGCCTTCGTCTCGATCCTGGCCGCCGGCCTGGTGATGATCGGTGCCCTGATGGCGGGAACCGCCGACGACTGGACGCAGATCTTCGTCCCGTTCATGTCCCTCGGGACCGTGGCGGTGGCCACGTCGTTGCTCGGAATCGAGTTCGAGCGGGCGGTCGAGCGGTCCAACCAGCGGCTACGCCAGCTGCAGCGTCAGCGGGTCGACTTCGAGCGCCTTTACGCGGTGATGGCGACCCTCTCCCAGGGTGACTCGCTCTCGGAGGTCCTCCCCCAGCTCGTCGGCACCATCTGCCGCTACCTCGACGCCCAGGTCGGCGTCGTGCTGCTGTACGTGCCCGAGGACCATTCCTTGGAGGTGATGTCGCCCATCTGGGTCAACGGCTATCCGCTCGACATCGGCGCCATCCGCGTCCGGGTCGCCGAAGCCGGCATCCTTCCCCAGGTGTTCCGCTCGGGCCGGTCGATGCTCGTCGACCCCGTGAACCCCGGGTCGGCGACCCACGGCCTCCTAGCCGAGCTGGGGCTGCGCCAGGCGATGGTGGCGCCGCTCCGCGTCGAGCAGTTCAAGGTGGGGGTGATCGCCGTCGGCGACGCCGTCAGCGGGCATTTCCGCCCCGACCAGCTGGAGCAGCTCTCGTTCCTCGCCGGCCCGGCCGGGCTGGTCCTGTCCCAGATCGGCCGCTACGAGGAGCAGACCGAGATGAACCGCCGCCTCGAAGAGGTGGCGCAGATGAAGACCGACTTCGTGTCGGTGGTGAGCCACGAGCTGCGGACGCCTCTGACCTCCATCATCGGCTCTCTCGACACCGTGAACCGCCCGGAGCTGGCACCGCAGGCGGACACCGCCCGGGAGCTCATCTCCACCGCCCGCCGCCAGGCGGGCCGCCTCCAGCGGCTCATCGAGGACCTGCTCATGGTCTCCCGGCTGGACCGTGGGTCGATCCCCGTCAACGCCGAGCCGCTGCCGGTCAAGGCGGTGGTCGACCACGTCCTCGACGTCATCGCCGTGTCCTCCGAGATCTCCGTCGACATCGACCCGGCGGGGATGGAGGTCGTCGCCGACCGCGACCACCTGGAGAGGATCCTCATCAACCTGTTCGAGAACGCCGGGAAGTACGCCCCCGGGAGCCCCATCGAGGTGGTGGGCCGGGCCCGGGGAGGCACCGGCGAGATCCGCATCGTGGACCACGGCCCGGGCATCCCGCCCGATCAGCGGCAGCGGATCTTCGAGCGGTTCACCCAGCTCGAGGCGTCCCAGACCCGGTCGGTGGGAGGCACCGGCCTCGGCCTGTCGATCGTCCGCAGCCTGGCAGAGGCCATGGGGGGCAAAGCCGACGTGGAGGAGACTCCAGGCGGCGGCGCCACCTTCGTCGTCTCGCTCCCCCTCGCCCGGACGGTCAGCTCGGGTCTTCGCTGAGACCCGCGGCGACGGCGTGGAAGCCGCCGTCGACGTGGACCACTTCACCGGTCGTCATCGGCGCCCAGTCGGAGAGGAGCACGCAGATCATGCGAGCCACGGGCTCGGGGTTCGAGGGGTCCCAGCCGAGTGGCGCCCTGCGCTTCCATTCCTTGTCGAACGCCGAGAACCCGGGGATGGACTTGGCGGCAACGGTTCCCAGCGGCCCCGCCGACACCGCGTTCACCCGGATGTTGGAAGGGCCGAGATCGCGAGCCAGGTAGCGGGTCACTGCCTGCAGGGCGGCCTTGGCGACTCCCATCCAGTCGTATGCCGGCCACGCCTGGCGGTTGTCGAAGTCCAGCGTGACGAGGCTGCCCCCTCCTGCCTTCTCCATGAACGGGCGCAGCGCCACCGCCAGCGTCTTGTAGGAGAACGCCGAGGTGAGGAAGGCGGTCTGCGCCGAGGCGGCCGGAGTGTTGAGGAAGTTGCCACCCAAGGCGTCCTCGGGTGCGTAGGCGATGGCGTGGAGGGCGCCGTCTATCACCCCCCAGCGCCTGTCGATCTCGTCCTGGAGGTTGCGGACGTGCTCCGGGTCGTTGATGTCGAGCTCGATCACGTCGGGAGGCTGGGGCAGCCGCTGGACCGAGCGCTGGGTCAGGCGCAGGCCCCGGCCGAACCCGGTGCAGAGGATCTCGGCCCCCTCTTCCTGGGCCACCCGGGCGGCGTGCCACGCGATCGAGTCGTCGGTGAGCACGCCGGTGATCAACAGCTTCTTGCCTTCGAGCAGCATTCGCCTTCCTCCTGTCGGCGGCATCTTGTCAGAAATCCACGCCCCACGTGTACACGCACCGGATCCCGAGCCCCATGACGAACAAGAGGAGCAGCCCGTACGACAGGGCGGGCCGGCGACTCATCTGGGCCCGGTAGATGTAAGCGAAGGCGAACGTGAAGGCGATGAGGAAGCCGTAGAACACGTGCTGGTCGCCGGGCTGGAGGCCCTCGGCGGCGATCAGGTACACCCCCAGGCCGACCTGAGCGAGCATGATCACCGTGGCGGCGCCCATCGCCACCCAGAAGGGGCGGCCCGGCTCCTGTTTCCTCCGCGCCAGGACGAGCCCCCATGCCCCCACGAGCCCGGTGGCGGCGATCGCCACCCACGCCCAGGTCTCGTGGAGTGCTCGCATCCTGGCTGAGGATAGATGCCGGCGCCCCCGCTCCCGGCCGAGCCGTCACGCTAGATTTGTCTGACAACGAAAGGGCTGGGAGATGTTCGAGGCGGTTGAGTACATCGACCGTAAGGCTCAGCCGACCGCTCCGCCGGAAGAGAGGGTCATCGGAGTGTTTCCGACGGAGGCCGAGGCAGTGGAGGCGGCCCGGGCAGCCCGCGATGCGTTCGGAGACGCCGAGGACTACGCCTGGTGGCTCGTGCGCCAGCAGGGGGCCAAGCTGGCCCGCTGGATCGCCGACTCCACGAGCGGCAAGGAGTTCGTCCTCGACCTCACTTCCGGCGAGCTGATCGAGGTCCCTTGAGCCGGCTCAGAGGAGCAGGTCGGCGTACTGGTCCCTGACCACCTTCTTGTCGAACTTGCCCGTCCCGGTCTTCGGGATCTCGTCGACGAACACGAACTCGTCGGGAATCCACCACTTGGCGACGCGGTCGGCCAGGAAGGCTCGCAGGTCGTCCGCATCGACGTCGGCGTTGGGCGTCTTCACGACGAAAGCCACCGGCCGCTCCTGCCATTTGGGATGCTTGAGGCCGACGACGGTCGCCTCGGACACTGCCGGGTGGGCCATGAGGGTGTTCTCCAGGTCGATCGAGCTGATCCACTCGCCGCCCGACTTGATCACGTCCTTGGCACGGTCGGTGATCCGGATGTAGCCCTCCGGGTCGATCTTGCAGACGTCGCCCGTGCGAAGCCACCCCTCGACGAACGACTGCGGCGACCGGGAGTCCTTGTAGTACTCGGCGGCGACCCACGGGCCCCGGATGAGCAGCTCCCCGAACGCCTCGCCGTCGTGGGGCAGCTCGTTTCCCTCGTCGTCGACGATCTTCACCTGCAGGCCGGGAAGGGGCAGGCCAGCGGTCTCCAGGTAGTCGAGCTTCCGCTCCCAGTCCCAGTCCTCCATGTGGGGCTTGAGCGTGGCGACCGAAGCCACCGGGTTCGTCTCGGTCATCCCCCAGCCCTGCTGGACCAGGATCCCCTTGTTCTTCCAGTACCAGTCGATGAGTGCTCTCGGGACGGCCGAGCCCCCGCACAGGAATGCCCGCAGCGACGACACGTCCGCCTCCGGGTGTGCCTCCAGGTACTGTTGGATGCCCAGCCACACGGTCGGGACCCCCGCAGAGAACGTCACCTTCTCCTGGGAGAAGAGGCGCACCAGGCCCTCCGGGGTCAGGTCGGGGCCGGGATAGGTGATCTTGGCGCCCACCGTGGTGGCCGCGAACGGGTAGCCCCACGCCGCGGCGTGGAACATGGGCACCACCGGCAGCACGTTGTCGTTGGGCCCGATGTGGAAATTGGCGAGCCCCGAAACCGTGTGCAGGTAGGTGGACCGCTGGGTGTAGGCGACCCCTTTCGGGTTCCCGGTCGTGCCCGACGTGTAACAGAACATCATGGGGGACGCCTCGTCGAGGAGAGGCCACTCCTCCACCCCGTCGATCCCGGCGATGAGGTCCTCGTAGGCGATCGAGTTCGGGAGGCGGTCGTCGGCGGAGGGCCCCATGACCACGAAGTGCCTGACCGTCTCGAACTTCTCGGCGATGGGCGCCAGGAGGGGGACGAGGTCGGGGTCGACGAAGATCGCCTCGTCCTCGGCGTGGTTGACGATGTAGACGATCTGGTCGGCGAAGAGCCGGATGTTGATGGTGTGGCAGATCCGGCCGGTGTTGGCCAGAGCCCAGTAGAGCTCGTGGTGGCGAACGTTGTTCCAGGCGAAGGTGCCCACCGGCTTGCCCTGGTCGACGCCGAGCCTCTCGGCCACGGCGGCGGCGAGGCGGCGCACCCGGTCGTCGACTTCCGCATAGGTGAATCGGACGAGCGAGCGGTCTGATTCGACCGAGACGATCTCCTGTTTCGGGTACAGGTCCACCGCCCGCTGGTAGAGCGTCGAGAGAAGCAGCGGGAAGTCGTCTTGCATGTGCGTCACTCGGCTCCTCCTTCCAGGTCCGCTCCTCGACAGACTGCGACCCGCCTCCACACCGAACCGGCGTCGCATGGGGGTCGCGGCGCAGGGTAACCAAAGCGGTCGCGCCGATCCCGGCAAACCTGGGGGAATTCGCGCCGCAAAAGAAGAACCCCGAGAAAGCCGGTGCAAGCACCAACCCTCTCGGGGTCTTCCGACCTTCCGCACTCCGAGCCGAAGCCCGGTCTGCGCAAGGCCTCTCGCAGTGTGCCTCTCGGCTCCTCTGCGATGCCGGTCCGGGGTCACCCCCGATCCGGCGAGTGGAAACCTATAGGGACATCGCTCGCCCGTCAAGCAGAAATGCAACCTGTTTTTCGCGTCCTACTGCCTGAAATTCCCTGGACAGCGGTCGCGAAAAACAAGAACCGATTCGCGAAAATCAGGAACCATTTCCACTTGCATGGCGGTGCGCCCTCCCCTACCTTGCCGCCAACGCTGACGGGGGAGACCCCGCAGCGCCCGAAACGAGGGGAAACCCTCGGACGGGATCTCCGGATCGCCTTCGGGCGAGTCGGAGAGGGTCCGACGGACCGGCCCTCGGGCCGGGCCACCGCATCGGAGCTCCGGCAATGGTGCGGAACCGGATCCCGGGTCCTCGGAAACGGGGATCCAGCAGCCGAGAGGCTGCGACCGGCCACTTCGGTGGCCACCCGCTTGGGAGCTCGGGCTTTGCCCGAAGATCGAGTGGGGATGAGGAGCCCCGAGAGGGTTGGTGCTTCGGCACCGGCTTTCTCGGGGCCTTCTCGTTGTTGGACCACCCGAGCGGGGCACGACACCAGCCGGCGACGGCCGGGAGGTCACACCCGGTCGGCGAGCACCGGCTGGTAGACGGCGAGGATGTTGCCCGATCCCTCGAAAGTGCGGACAGACAGCAGGCGGAGCGACACCGGCGGTCGCCCCGTGAAGAGGGGGATTCCCTCACCCGCGACCACCGGAAAGATCGTGATCTGCAGCTCGTCGACGAGGCCGTGGACCAACAACTGGTTCCAGAGCCGGCGCGCCTGCAGGATCACCATGTCGCCGCCCTCCCGTTCCTTCAGGGCAGAGATCTCGGGGAGCAGGTCCGGCCCGCGGACGATGCGGGTGGTGCGGTCCCAAGGCGGCAGGTCCTCGGGCTGGATGGTGTCGGAGACGACGACCTTTTCGATGTCGGCGATGAGCTCGGCGAAAGAGCGACGGACCTCGGTCGCATCCGGGTCGGACGGCACGCCCGTCCAGTACTCCTTGTTCCCGAGGAACGAGTCCCGGCCGCTGAGGATCAGCGTGTCGGCCGAGCGGAGCAGGTCCCGGTTGTGGACGTCGAACGCATCGTTGCGCCCGTACTCGGGGAGGAAGTAGTCGAAGAACCGGTGGAACGTCTTGTCGGCGGACTCGTAGTAGCCGTCGAGGGTCTGGAAGTTGCTGACGATGAGCTTGCGGGCCACCGGGTTCGACTCTACCCAGGACACCAAAACTACATGCGTGTCATTCCCCCCGGCTATGGTCCGGCCCATGACCGTCGAGGCAGCCCCACTCCTCGAGACGCTGTCGCCCAGCCGGGCGGGAGATTTCAAGACCTGCCCTCAGCTCTTCAAGTTCCGGGCGATCGACCGGCTCCCCGAGCCGGTCACTCCACACCAGGCGCGGGGCACGACCGCTCATCTGGCGCTGCAGCGCCTGTTCGACCTGCCCAGCCACCAACGGACACCGGAGCGGCTGTTCGACCTCTTCCGAGAGGCGTGGACGGAGTTGCGCACCGAAGAGGAGTACCGGCAGCTGTTCCCGACGCTGGAGGAAGAGCGGAGATGGGGCATCGAGTCGTTGCGGCTCCTGGCCAACTACTTCGGCCTCGAAGACCCTTCGCGGATCGAGCCGGTGGACCGGGAGCTCGACATGTGCGAGGACCTCGACGGCATCGTCATCCGGGGGATCCTAGACCGCATCGACCGCGACGACGAGGGCCGCCTCGTCATCACCGACTACAAGACCGGGAAGGCCCCGCCGGAGCGATTCGCCCTCGGCGCGTTCTTCGCCCTGAAGATCTACGCCCTCCTCACCCGGCGCATCGAAGGCGAGACCCCCGCCGAGATCCGCCTCCTCTACCTGAACGGGCCGGTGATGTACCGGTGCGAGGTCGACGACCGCCAGCTCGACGCCATGGAGCGGCAGCTGCGAGCACTGTGGGACCGGATCGAGACCGCCCTGCGCAGCGAGCAATTCCCCCCACGGCCCGGCCGCCTGTGCGACTTCTGCGCATTCCGGGACCGCTGCCCCGCCTTCGCCTAGGGGAAGATCCCCCTCACCAGCTTGGCGTCCGCCACCCGCCGGATCCCCTTGATGAGGGCAGCGGTCCGCATGTCGACGCCTTCCGAGTTGGCGATGGACAGGACGTCGTCGAAGGCCCGGGTCATGATCTCCCGCAGCCGGCCGACGATCTCGTTCTCGGTCCAGAAGTACTTCTGGACGTCCTGGACCCACTCGAAGTAGCTGACGGTGACTCCCCCGGCGTTGGCCAACACGTCGGGGACGATGAACACGCCTCGTTCTCGGAGGATCTCGTCGGCGTCGAGGTTGGTGGGGTTGTTGGCGCCTTCGATGATCACCTTCGCCTGGATGGAAGGGGCGTTCTCGCGGGTGATCACCCCCTGGGTGGCGGCCGGCACCAGCACGTCGCAAGGGACCAGGAACAGGTCGGGCCCGGGGATGTGGTCTGCGTCCGGGTAGCCCTCCAGGAATCGGTGCTCGTCGACCCATTTGGCGACCGAGGCCACGTCCAGGCCGTCGTCCCGGTAGATGGCACCGGTGATGTCGGAGACGGCCACCACCCGGCAGCCCATCTCCGAGGCCGCCACCGCGGCGTAACGCCCCACGTTGCCGAAGCCGTGGATCGCCACCCTCGCCCCGGCGACGTCGAAACCGACGTGGTGGGCGGCCTGGGGCAGCAGGAACATCAGCCCGCGCCCGGTGGCCTCCCGGCGGGCGACGCTGCCCCCGAGGGCCGGGGGCTTCCCGGTGACCACGGCGGGGACCGCATGGCCGACGTGCTGGGAGTAGGTGTCCATGAGCCAGGCCATGACCTGCTCGTTCGTCCCCATGTCGGGGGCGGGGATGTCGGTCTCCGGGCCGATGACGTTGATGATCTCCATCGTGAACCGGCGGGTCACACGCTGCAGCTCGGCCCGAGACAGTTCCAGGGGGTCGACGCGGACACCACCCTTCGCCCCGCCGAAGGGCACGCCCACGATGGCGCACTTCCAGGTCATCAGCATCGCCAGGGCGGCGACCTCTCCCAGGTTCACGTCGGGGGCGAAGCGGATCCCGCCCTTGGTCGGCCCCATCGTCGTCAGGTGCTGGACCCGGTAGCCGAACAGGGTCTCCACGTCCCGGTAGGTGTCGCGCCGGAAAGGGAAAGTGACGACGGTCGCCTTCTGGGGGAAACGCAGGCGGTCGGCCACGTTCTCGTCGAGCCCCATGAGGCGGGCCACCTGGTCGAACTGGCCCACCGCCTCGCGGTACATGGGCGACTCCCACTCCAGCATGGTGCGGTCGGAAGACGTCATCTCCTCGCTCCTCTCTCCGTCACCAACCGTAACGAACGGAGCTCCGGGCGTGTCACACCGGTCACCTAGCTTGGAGGTAGTGACCGCCCCCGCCCGCCTCACCCGCCACCTAACATCGCCCCGAGTGCCCGTCCCCTCCGACGCCCTCGTCCTCTCCGATCCCGCCGACTGGAACGAGGCGGTCGCCGAGGTGTCCGGGCCCCAGCTGATCCTCGCCGGGCCCGGCACGGGGAAGACCGAGTTCCTCGCCCGCCGAGTCGCCCACCTCCTCGGCACCGGCGTGCCGGCGAGCCGCATCCTCGTCCTCACTTTCTCCCGCCGCGCCGCCGCAGAGCTGGAAGCCCGCATTTCGGCCCTGCTGCCCCGTCCGGTGAGCGGGGCCACCGCGTCGACGTTCCACTCGTTCGCGCACCGGCTCGTCGAGACGCAGCGCCACCGCCGTGGCGAACCCATGCCGGTGCTGCTGACCGGGCCGGAGCAGGTGAGGCTGGTCGGGCGGCTCCTCGCAGAGGAAGACCCGGCCGACTGGCCGCTCACCTTCCGACCGCTCTTGACGACCTCCACCCTGGCCGAGGAGGTGGCGGACTTCGTGATGCGCTGCCACGAGCGGCTGCTCGACTCGGCGGCCCTCTCCAGCCTGGCCGCCGGCCGCTCCGACTGGAGGGCGTTGCCGGCCTTCCTCGACCGCTATCGCCTCAGGCTCAGGGAGGAGAACAAGATCGACTACGGCGTGCTGGTCGCCGAGGCGGTGGAGATCCTCGCCGATCCCGACGACGGCGCCGCGGGTCGCTACGAGTACGTGGTGGTCGACGAGTACCAGGACACCTCCCCCGCCCAGGCCCGTCTCGCCGAGCTGGCGGCCGGCGAAGACTGCAACCTCACGGTCGCCGCCGACCCCCACCAGTCGATCTACTCGTTCCGCGGTGCCGAGCTGGCCAACGTGGAGGACCTCCCCCGTTCCATGGACCGGCGCGGCCAGAAGGTCCGCTACGTGGCGCTCACCCGGTCGCTTCGGGTGCCCGCCGAGATCCTCGAGTCGGCGCAGCGACTGGTCGAGCCCAACGGCAGCCATCGGCTCCCCCGCTTCGAGGTCGTCCCGGCTCCCCACCCCGGGACCGTCGAGGCCTACACGTTCGACCAGCGCTCCGCCGAAGCCGAGTGGATCGCCTCCGAGGTCGAGCGGCTGCACCTCACGGAGGGAGTCCCTCTGTCTTCGATGGCGGTGCTGGTGCGCTCCACCCGCCAGTTCCTGCCGGAGCTCTCCCGGGCGCTGGAGCGCCGCCGGATCCCCCACGACCGACCCGACACACGGCTCGTCGACCATCCCGCCATCCGGATCGTGGCCGACGTCGTCGAGGCGGCGCTGGCGCCGGAAGGGTCGGCAGCCAGGGACCTGGCGGTGCGCCGCCTGCTGCTGGGCCCGCTCGTAGCCCTTCCGCTGTCGACCGAACGCGACCTCCAGCGCCAGAGGCAGAGGAGAGGCCTGTCCTGGCCCGAGTTGATCCGCCGCGAACTGCCGGAGGTCGCCTCCCTCGCCACGTTGCTGGAGGACCCGTCGTGGGCTGTGACCGGCGCCGCGGTCGAGGGCTTCTGGCACCTGTGGGACCGCCTCCCCGGCCTGGAGCGGCTGGCGACGGGACCCGAGTTCGCCTCGTTCCGGGAGGCGTGGAGCATCTTCTCCCGCATGCTGGAGAGGCAGGCCGAGCGGGATCCGACGATCACCCTCGCCGATTCGCTCGCCGCCACCTACTCGGGAGACTTCGAGGCTTCACCGCAACTCCGCCACGTCTCACCGTCCACCGACCGCCTGGCGGTGACCACCCTGCACCAGGCGAAGGGGCTCGAGTTCGAGGTCGTCTTCATCGCCGACGCCATCGAAGGCACGTTCCCCGACAACCGGCGCGTCGCCGGTCTCCTCCAGCCCCATCTGTTGTCCCCCGACCTGACCACCGACCCGGCCGCCCAAGCCCGGTTCCGGCTGGAAGAGGAGCGCCGACTCGCCTACGTGGCCACCACCCGGGCCCGCCGCCGGGTCGTATGGACGGCCACCACCGCCGGAATCGACGAGGGCGAGCGGCGCCCTTCCCGGTTCATGCTCGCCGCGGTGGGAGCCACCTCGTTCGACGAGATCGGGCCGCCGGCGCCGTCCGACGACGGCGAGTTCCGACCCCTCACTCCCACCGAGGCCCAGGCGGAGCTGCGTCGGATCGCCGTGGATCCCGGCCGCAGCCCGGTGGACAGGCTGGCGGCCCTCCACGGCCTCACCACCCATCCGGCGTGGGATCCGAGGACCTTCGCCGGCGTCCCCGAGCCAGGCCCCGACACCGGCGTCGTCGGCCCCGACATCCGGCTCTCCCCGAGCCAGGCCGACCTGTACGCCAAATGCCCCCGCCTGTACGTGCTGGATCGGAGGCTCCGCGCCATGGACGTCGTCTCCCCCTACGCCCTGTTCGGCTCGATCGTCCACGCCACTCTGGAGGAGACCGAGCGCAACGCCCAGCGCGCCGGCCTCCCCCACGGCGACCTCGACAGCGCCCTGACCGAGCTCGAGCGTGTCTGGGAGCAGCACCCGCCGTTCGGGCCGCCCGAGTGGGACGCCGCCTGGAAACAGCGGGCGATCGCCCTCCTCCAACAGATGTACGCCGACTGGCCGGGCGGGGACCGGCCGGCCGCCGCCTTGGAGATCGACCTCGAGCTGACCATCGACGGAGTCCGCTGGGTGGGCAGGGCCGACCGGGTCGACATCGTCGACGGTGGGATCAAGATCGTCGACTACAAGACCTCGAAGTCCCCGCCGACGCTCAAGGAGGCGGCGGCGTCGTTGCAGCTCGGCTTCTACGTCCTCGCCGCCGCCCATCACCCACGGCTGCAGGAGCATGGCCCTCCCGTCGGAGCAGAGCTGTGGTATCCCCTGGTCGAGCGGAGGAAGGTCTATCCCTTCGACATGGCCAACCTGGACAGCGTGCGCCAGACGCTCGTCGAGATCTCCCGCCAGATCCGGGCGGAGAACTGGGAGCCACGGGTGGGGGCACACTGCGAGCGCTGCCCGTTCCGCCAGGTCTGTCCCGCCTGGCCGGAAGGCAGGGAGGCTTTCGCATGACCGCTCGCGCTCTCCTCCGGATCCAGCCCAGCCTGGAGCAGCAGGCGATCCTCGCCACCCCGCTGCAGCCTATGCGGATCGTGGCCGGCGCCGGCACCGGCAAGACCACCACGATCGCACTCCTCGTCCGCGAGCTCGTCACCGAGCGGGGCGTCGCCCCCGAGGAGATCCTCGGCTTGACCTTCACCCAGAAGGCCGCCGCCGAGCTCGCCGACCGCATCCGGACGGTGTCCGCCGGCGTCGGCCCGGGACGGGAATGCGAAGTGCACACATACCACGGGTTCGCCGCCCAGCTCCTGCGTGAGTTCGGGGCCTTGGTCGGCATCGACCGCCGCGCCTCGGTGATAACCCCGACCTTCTCCCGCCAGCTCCTCCTCGACGTCGTCCAGCGACGCCGCTTCCACCACATCGACAGCACCTGGCTCGGCGTCGTCGAATGGGTGCAGCGCCTCGGCTCGGCGCTGGGGGACCACCTGGTGGACCTCGAGGCCCTCGCCCGCTCCGCCGGTGACGGGGATCCCTGGCCGGCCCGCCTCGAGCTCCTGGCGGCCTGGGAGGACTATGGGGCCGAGAAGCGCCGTTTGGGGGTGGTCGACTACGCCGACTTGATCAGCTCGGCGGTCGAGCTCGTGCAGCGCCACCCCGACGTCGCCGACCGAGTGCGGGGGCGGTACTCGGCCGTGTTGCTCGACGAGTACCAGGACACGAACCCGGCGCAGCGGATCCTCCTCCAGCGGATCTTCGGCGGCGGCTTCCCGGTGATCGCGGTCGGGGACAGCGATCAGACGATCTACGAGTGGAGAGGAGCCACACCCGACAACTTCCACGCCTTCCCGACCCATTTCCCGAAAGCGGACGGGACCCCGGCGACCGACCGGAAACTCACGCTGAACCGCCGTTCCGACCGGCTGATCATCGACCTGGCCAACCGCATCCGCGACCGGATCGGGACCGACACGCATCCTCTGGTCGCCCGCGACGACGCCGAAGAGGGATTCGTCGGGGTGAGATGGGCCACCGACGCCGCCGCCGAAGCGGACTGGATCGCCGACGAGGCGACCCGCCTCCACGAGGAGGGTGTCGCCTGGAAGGACATGGCCGTGCTCTTCCGCAAGAACCGCCACATCGGGCTGGTCCACGACGCTCTCGTGCAGAGAGGCGTTCCCGTCGAGGTGGCGAATCTGGGAGGTCTCCTGTCGGTTCCCGAAGTCGCCGACGTGCGCGCCTGGATGCGCATCATCCACTCGCCCGAGGACGGCCCCGCCCTGCTGCGGATCCTCCTCGGGCCCCGTTATCGGCTGGGGCTCGGGGACCTGGCCCATCTCGCCTCCTGGGCCCGCCGCGCCCCGGGCAGCGCCGCCGACGGCGAAGCCGACCTGGACCACGAACGCATCCCCGCCCACACGATGCTCGAGGCGATCGAGC
Source organism: Acidimicrobiia bacterium (assembly GCA_017577575.1). Classification (GTDB taxonomy): domain Bacteria; phylum Actinomycetota; class Acidimicrobiia; order Spongiisociales; family ZC4RG35; genus ZC4RG17. The sequence continues at coordinate 174,017 of PKRG01000003.1, forward strand.
ATCTGGAGGACATCGACGGCCTCGATGCCCGGGCCCGCGACGCCCTCGTCCGGTTCCGCGGCGAGTTCGGCCGGCTCCTCGAATCGGCGCAGGGCGCCAGCCTCGTCGAGCTGGCCCGCACGATCCTCGACGTCACCGGGACCTGGCAGGAGGTCGAAGCGATGAGCCCTCCGGCTCGTCTGTCCGCTCGCCTGAACCTGTACCGGTTCCTGGACCTGGCCGAGGAGTGGAGCCCGCTCGAGGGCCGGCCTTCACTCGCCGCCTTCCTCGCCCATCTGGACTTGATGGAAGACAACCCCGCCGACGAGCTCGACGCCGCCCGCCTCTCGGGTGAGGACGCGGTGGCCATCCTCACCATCCACCGGGCCAAGGGCCTGGAATGGGACGTCGTGTTCGTCCCGGCGGTGACGAAGCGGGACTTCCCGGCCACACCCCGGGTGTATCCCGACCCCTACTCCAAGCCCCAGTTCGTCCCCCA
>PKRG01000039.1 GCA_017577575.1 Acidimicrobiia bacterium
AAGCCCTTGTCGATCAGCTCGGCGACCTTCTGACGGGTGGGGGTTTCGTCGTCTCTAGCCATGTGAGGTTGCAAGGTACCTTACAACCTTGGGTGTTGTCAACCACCCTCGCTTGGTGTAGGCCAAACAACATGTTTAGGTTGACAACCTCACGGGTAGACGGTTGAATTAACAACCCACCAGGAAGGGTGGGGCATAGACAAGGAGAGACATCCCCCATGGCCACCAGGACGAAGACAATCGCAGACCTGCTCAGACAGAAGCGGGCCGGAGGCGCGAAGGCCCCGATCTATCGTCGTCTCCACGTTTCGCCCCAGACCTATGACGCCTGGGAAGCTGGGATGTACGTCCCCAGCCCCGAGCACGGAACCAAGCTCGCCGAGTACCTGGAGATGGACGAGCGAGAAGTAGCGTGGCTGCTCTACGTCAGCTCCAAGGTCGCGAATTCGAATCGCGCTAAGGGCCTCTAGCTCAATTGGCAGAGCAGCGGGCTTTTAACCCGTTGGTTCAGGGTTCGAGTCCCTGGGGGCCCACTCCGTCCTCCGTCTTCCTTCGTCTGTCGGGTCATCTGCGGTGCGTAGGTAGCATCACCATCTAGGTTGCATAACTATCTAGACAGCATTACTATCTAGTTGGTGGAGCAGACCACCGGACGTGACCCCCAATGGCTGCGAGGAGTCCTACCTCTTCTCGTCCTGGCCATCCTGGAGCGAGGGGAGACATACGGCTACGACCTCGCTCGTCAACTCGACGAGGCCGGCCTGGGTCACATCAAAGGAGGGACTCTGTATCCCGTCCTCGGTCGGCTCGAGACCACCGGACTGGTCGACGTCCGCTGGGACGGGTCGACCGGACCCGGCCCCGCCCGCAAGTACTACCGATTGAATGCCGCGGGAAGAAATGAACTCGCGCGAAGCGCTTCTGCCTGGCTGGGGTTCGCCCGGCGGGTGGAGGACGTGCTCGCCGAAGCCGTGGAGGAGGCACTCGATGACACCAAGTGATGTCGCTTACTTCAACGACCTGACGGTCCATCTGCGCCTGGCAGGGCTGTCGGGGGACGAGATCGGAGCGGTGATCGAGGAAGCCAAAGATCACCTCGCGCTATCCGGGGAAACGCCGGAGAAAGCGTTCGGCCCAGCCGAGGGTTACGCCCGCCAAGTCGCTCGGTCGCGTGGCGCAGTGGCTTCGCGGCTCACGCTCTCGGATCTCCTGTTCGGGGCGTTGCTTATCGCCGGGTGTTGGGGGCTGCTGGCCGGGCTCTTCGCTCTCGCTTCGTCCCGGCCGGTGACGTTGCGGCCTGGCCATGTGCTCGGCCTGGGAATCGTCTTCGCGGGCCTGGCCTGGCCCGTCTGGGCGGCGTTCGAAGCATTCCTTCGCGGACGAGTGGGTGTTGCCCGCCCCGCCGCAGCGATGACTCTCGTGATCGCGCTGGTCGTAGCTGCCGCAGCTTGGAAGGAACCAGTGTTGGCTTCGGTGCCGGCTCCGGCCGTCGTCCTCGCTTCTGCCGTGGTGATGGCGCTCAGCGGGTTCTGGGCGCGGCGCCTGCGCAAGCCGATACGGCGACCTACGAGCAGCTAGGACGCCGCCCCGTCTTCGCCGCTTCGGCAATCGGAACGCGCCGGGCGTCAGCCGTGCGGGTGTCTGGGCCCGAAACGCTGGACCTGCCAGGAGTAGAAGTCGCTGACCCACTCCCACCCGGGCCTCGGCGCGGTGATCCTCGGGTCATCGGTTCCCGCGCCGTCGCCCAGGGAGTCCAAGTAGGCACGATCCATCTCGATCCTCTTCCGGAACTCGACGGCATCGCCGGCCGACCCGTGCCCCGGAACGAACACATCGATCCCATCCGCCACCTGCTCGAAGAGGTCGAGGGCTGCTAGATAATCGCCGAGCGGGCTGGCCGCCCCGGGATCGGGCATCGGCACCAAGACGTCGGACACCATGTCGCCGGCGGCGAGCACGCCCCGGTCCTCGACCAGCAACGCGGCATGTCCCTGGGCGTGGCCGCGGTGCTCGATGATCCGCACCTGCGGCCCTTCCCAAGGGACATGTCGAGTCGCCGGGGACAATCCGGTGACGAGGCCGAACAGATCCAGCGGGATGTCAGCGGCGAACTCGGGAGGCAAACCTTCAGTGAAGTACTTGCGCCATTCCGGATCCGCCAGCTGGTCTCGTAGGAAATCAGCGCAGCCGGCCGTACCGTAACGAGGCGCATCACCGAAGTCCGGGTGCCCCAAGGCATGGTCCCAATCCGGGTGGGTGGCGAAGCCGGCAACGACAGCATGGTCGAGTGCGGCGAGGTCGAGGGCGATCTGTGCCATCTCTTGCTCTGTGATTCCCGGATCGACCAGCAGCGCCCCGGCGTCACCTTCCACGACGACGGCGTTGCTCTGGATGCATACACTTTCATGGACCAGCACCCCGTCCGCCACGCGAGTCAGCACGGCGCTTCCCTCCTCATCGGCGCGTTCGCCTGCACAGAAAGTTACCGCCTCACTCGCTTGGGAGGAGGTGGAATAGTGCAACGGCCCGTGAGCCAAACGACCTCTCATGGATCGGCACGCCGTGGTATCCATGGGCCCATGACGATCGAGGTCCATCCGGCAGTGCGCTTCGAAGACGTGGCGACGATGCTGGGCCCGAAGAAGAGTCCCGACGCCAACGTCTGCTGGTGCTTGAGCTACCGGCTCAGCTCGAAGGAGAACCGGAGCCTGGTCGGTCCGGCGCGCGGGGAAAAGGTCCGAGAGCTGATCGCCGAAGGCCCGGTCGGGGTTCTCGCCTACGAGGATGGCGAGGTCGTCGGCTGGGCTGCGGTAGCTCCCCGAGCAGAGACCTCGTTCGCCCGCAACCGCAAGATCCCCCAGATCGACGACCAAGCCGTCTGGTGCGTGTGGTGCATACGAGTGCGACCCGGTTACCGCGGCAGGGGAATCTCGCATCACCTCCTGCAGGGAGCCGTCGATCTCGCCCGGGAGCAGGGAGCGCCGGTAATCGAGGGCTATCCGGTCGACAACCGCGGTGAGAAGGTCGACCTCACGATGGCCTACGTCGGAACCCGGTCGCTGTTCGAGCAGGCGGGCTTCACCAAAGTCGCCGACACCGACTCCGTTCTCGACGGATTCCCTCGCGTGCTGATGCGGCGCGTCCTGGAATGAACGCGAACCATGGCGACCCTGTCCCCGGTCCCTCTCGAAGAAGTGGTTGCGTTGGTCCGAGACGCCTCACACCGCATTTCGAGCCCCAGGCCCTCGATCGGCCGCGTCGGAAGGCCCACTACGCCGACACCAACTTCCACTTGCTCGGTGCTGTGCTCGAGGCCGTGACGGGCGAGCGCATCGCCCACCTGTTCGACGCGTTCCTTTTCGCGCCGTTGGGCATGGCCGACACGTCGTCGTTTCCGCATCCGCCCCGGTCAGGGGCCTCGCCCGAGCCCCGACGTGGCGGTCTGGTCGAAGGACGTGGTATTGCGGATCAGTGGGGCTTTGGCCACGCAGAGGGCGAAAGGCGGAATCGTCTCGACAGTCACCGACCAACTCCGCTTCATGTCGGCTCTCGTCGGCGGTGAGGTCTTCTCCGACCCTTCGACTTGGAACCGGATGACGGCACGGTTCCACCGGGTCTTTTTCCCGGTCGATTACGGCCTCGGTGTGATGCGCTACGCCCCACCGAGGTGGATGTCACCGGGATTTCGCCTGCCGGCCGTGGTCGGGCACACCGGTTCGACGGCGACCTGGCTGTTCCACTGCCCCGACCTGGCAGTCGTCATCGCCGGGACATTCGACGTCGCCCAACCGGCACTCCCGTTCCGATTCGTCCCCCGGATTCTGAGAGAGAGATCGCCGCGATCGGGTGACGGTCAGACCTTCCAGGTGCTGCGATCGGGAAGTTCGACATCGCCGTACCCCCGGGCCCGCACTTCAGACACGAGCAGCTCGTACAGGACATAGCTGGAGTGGGGCTCGTAGCTCGCCGCCTCCGCGACGGTATGCCACACCTCGATGGCGTCCACGCGACGGCCTCGACCACTGAGGAAGAACTCCCCTCCCGTCCCGGCGTTGTCGGGGACGCCGTTGTGCATCGAATACCAGCCGCGTTCTTCGATGTCCCTGCCCTTGGGCGATGTGGGTTCCATGAACAGATACAGTCCCGAACCGGAGAAGATCGGGGTGACCGGATGCACTCGGGGTCGGCCGGTCGGACGGATGGTGGCGAGGTAAGCCGGCCGCGCTCCGAGCAACCGCATGCCGAAGGCGGCGAGCTCCGGCTCCCTGTCTGCAAGTTCGCCCCAGACGACAGCCGGCGTGTTCGTAGCGGACGCGATCGGTTGCGTCATGGTCGTCCCCTCTCGACTGTGCGTAGCCGAGCCACCCTGCGGCTCAGTAGTCCTTCTGCTTCATCACCACGTCGATCGCCAGCGACGCCGCCAATGCCAGGCTCCGGAGTGGCTCCACCGCGGCTGGGGTGAGGTTCACGACGTAGGTGTCGGCGTCGGTGAACAGTTCGGTGGCGAGGCCTCGCCACTTCTTGGTGACACGAGCCACCTCGTTCGACGAGCTGTCGAAGATGGCGAAGTCCTTCGCCCGCCAGTTCTCGGCTCGTACCTCTCCGATGCGCGTCCCGGCAGAGTCGTGCACTTCGAAGCGCGCCTTTCCCATCCGGATCTGCTTGCGGATGGATCCGACCGCCGACCCGTCGGACCGGGAGATCGACAGCCGCATCGAGAACCACGGCTTGTGGATGGTGAGGACGGGAGTGCCGCCCGCGTCCAGAACATCGAGCGTCACGGGCAGCGCCACGTCGAGGTCGGTCCCGATACGGGCCAACAAGCTGAGGATCGACTGCTGGTCCTGCTCGACGGCGCCGATCTGCGTGCCGGCGCTGTCGAAGATCCGGTACTGGTTGCGCAACTCGAACAGCTTGCGGCGCTGCTCTACCACGAGCGTCGAGGCCTGGAGAAGGGAGGCGGTCATGGGCCGAAACGGTATCCGCTGCCGAGAGAGATTCGAAGCCTCGAAACTCGCTCGTGGTGACTTCGGACGGTCGGTAACTTGCGCGGATGGCTTCGGCTCGCTCCGCCACGAATGAACGATCCGGCCTGGAGGCGGCATCGCTGGTCCCGGTGGTCCTCGCCATCGGCGTGTTCGGCGTGATCTACGGAGCTGCCGCCAGCGGCGTCATCGGGCCGATGCCGGCGATCGTCAGCTCTCTGATCGTCTTCTCCGGCGCCGCCCAGTTCTCGCTAGTGGGGCTGCTCGCCTCCGGTGCCAGTGGATTGGCCGTGCTGGCGGTCGTGGCGATCCTCGCCCTCCGCCATCTCCCCTTGGGGGCGCTGTTGCGGCCGCGCCTCGAAGGCGGTCTGGCGGCTCGCATGGGAAGGGCGTGGTTCCTGATCGATGAGACTGCCGGGCTGGCGATCGCCAGCGGGGGCTCCGCCAGCAGCACACTCCTCGTCGCCGGCGCCTTCTCCTATCTCGCCTGGGTGGTCGGCACCGTGCTCGGCGTGATGGGAGCCGACCTCGGAAACCTCGAGTCTCTGGCCGAGGTGGTGTTCCCGGTCCTGTTCGTGGCGCTGGCCGCCCTCACCGCCCGGCGACGCCCCGACGTCGTCCGCGCCCTCGTCGCCGGTGCGGCGTCGCTGCTGTTGCTCGCCGTGTGGCCCGGTGCGGGCGCTCTCGGGTGCATGGCGGTCGCCGCCGCGGTCTGCGTCCCGGGGAAGCCGCGGTGAACATCTGGCTCCTCCTCGTGGCGGCGGGGGCGATCACCTACGCCTCGCGGGTGGCTACCACGGCGGTCCTGCCGGCCCCGGAGGGGCGCCTGGGGGTGATCATCGAGCGTCTGCCGGCCCCGCTCTTCGCGGCACTGGCGGCGGTTGCGCTCACGGATTCGGCCGCCGGCATCGACGACTGGCCGGTACTGGCAGCGGTGGTGGGAGCCCTGGCGGCGGTCAGGACGCGATCGATGTTCCTGATACTCGCCGCCGGGCTGGTGTCCCACGCATCGGTGAGCTGGTTGGTCGGGCCCTGATCAGCCGCCGACGATCCGCTCCGCCGTCGACCGCTCCTGTCCCTCTTCGGGGATGAGCAGCCAGGCAGCCAGATAGACCAGCACGCCGAGACCGCCGAAGAACAGCGACACGACGAAAGCGAGCCGAACCAAGGTGACATCGACTCCCAACTGGCGGGCGATGGCGGCGGCGACTCCGGCGACCATCCTCCCGGAGCGGGGCCTGACCAAACGGGATTGGTTGTGCTGCGTCATGACCCCATCGTCGACGACGGCGACGGATCGCACCATGGGTGATTCCCCTGGGCTCACCCTGAGGAACGCCAGGGAAGGCGCCGGCTGACACCAGGCGAAACATCCCGACACGCCGACACCGCGCGGACGAAAATCGTCACCACGGCCGTCGACCGATCAGGAGCCTCCGTGACCATCTATCGCTCGTCGATCACCTCCGTGTCGTGGATTCCGTCGGAGGCGATTCCGATGTCGCTCATCAAGATCCCGATCATGCTGGGGATCGCCCACTACGACCCTCCCCCTCCCGACGAGCTGACCGACCTCGAGCACCTCCACGCCACCGGTCGGTTTAGGTTCGCCAACCGCCTCTCGGCGTGGATCGAAGTCTCCGACGGCGAGATCGTCGACGCCGGCTACGACGGAGAGGGCCTCATCTGCCGCACCGTCGCCGACCTCGGTGTGGGCAGCTTCGCCTTCCCGCCGGTGAAGTACCCGGACCTGCAACGGGACCCCGAATTCGGCGACGGCTGGGTGCGGTTCGTCCAGACCACAGGCGGACGGACCGGGGCGCCGATGCCCCGCAAGATCAACCGACCTCCTTTCGTGCGGGTCACGGCGCCGACGGTGTGGACGACGCTCGCTCTGACCATCCACCGCGACGGCAGATCGGAATACGAGGTGGTCGGGGCATCTCCGTTTCCCCGCCACTGGTTCTACGACGACTCGGGAAGGCTCGTGAAGAAGTCCGGCATCGCCGACTACCGGTCGTGGGCCGAGTCGATCGAGGATCGACTCACCCCATGGGCGGAGCGCGAACAGGAGCTGCTCGTCACCGACGTCGAGACCCAGCTCGAGAGGTCGCTGTCGGCCAGCATCATGCAGGCGGACACCAAGCCCCGGGTCCGCCGCCTGCCGGCGGGATCCGTCCTCACCCGCCAGGGCGAGGAAGGGTCGGAGCTGTATCTGATCCTGGACGGGATGGTGGCGGTCGAGGTGAACGGGGAGACCGTCGCCGAAGTCGGCCCGGGTGCGGTCCTCGGGGAGATGGCCGGGCTCGAAGGCGGGCGACGCACCGCCACCATCTCCGCCGTGACCGACGCCCGTGTGGCCGTCGCCGACGCCCACCAGATCGACCTCGATGCGCTGAGGCAGCTGGCCAGGGCCCGACAGGAAAGCGACGGCTGAGCCATGCCCAGGGACAGGCGAGGGGATTTCTCAGGTTCTGCGGAGGATTTTCCTGAAGATCGCCCTCTGAGCGTGCCGATGTAACAAGTCGTGCCTGCAGTCCCTCCTCCCGAATCATCCGAGCAGCCGGACGCCAAGGCGCACATCGAGTCGCTCGTCGCCGAGGCCGAACGGTTGGTGGCCGTCGCTCGGCAGGAAGCGGAGCGGATCGTCAGCTCGGCGCGGGAGGAGACGAAGCGCAAGGTCGAACAGCTCGTCGCCCAAGCCGAGGAGCTGCGAAGGACCGCCGAAGCCGAAGCCGCCGAGATGCTGCGCGAGGCCGAAGAGGCACGGCGCGCCGCTCGGGAGGAGGCCGACGCCCTCCTCGCCCAGGCCCGCGCCACCCACGACGAGATCGTCCAACGGGCCAACCAGATCCCGCCCCGAACCGCGTCGACGGGCGGGAACGGGCCCGAAGCCGCCGACGCCCGCGCCGAAGCCGACCGGATCCTGCGGGTCGCCCGGGCCGAGGCGGAAGCTCGCGCCGCCGAGATCATCGAAGAGGCGAGAAGGCGCGCCGAAGCGATAGAGGCGGAAGCCCGCCTGCGAGTCGAGCAGTTGCGGAAGGAACACCGCGACCTGCAGCGGCGCCTCCGCGACGAGGAGCTGGAGGTCCGGGCGCGTATCGCCGAGTTACGCGACCAGCTCGCCGGGATGGAAAAGGCCCAGCCGGCGCTTCCTCCGGCGCCGACGCCGCCTCCGCAGCGGCCTCCGGTCCAGGATCAGCCGCCCCAGCCGGCGCCGAGCCCGAAGCCGCGTCCTGCGCCGACGCCCAGCCCGTCGTATCCGTGGTCGATCCGCGCCGAGATGGCGGAACGAACCGACGATCCCGAGGTCCAGAAGGCGCTGAAGGCGTTCCGTCGCCGGACGTGACCGTTCTCAGCGGATCGGAGAGCCTTCGAGCGCTCTCGCCAGGGCGTGCTCGACCAACCTGACGAGCGTCGCCTGGACGTCGGCCCGCACCCGGGCGTCGCAGTACGTCATCGGGACGGTCGGCGAGATCTGCAGCGCCTCGCGGACATCCTCCAGGTCGTGGAGCTTCTGGCCGTTGAAGGTGTTGATCGCCACGAGGAACGGCGTCTGGCGCTGCTCGAAGAAGTCCACGGCGGCGAAGCAAGCTTCCAGTCGGCGGGTGTCGACGAGGACCACCGCCCCGATCGCCCCTTTGGCCAGCTCGTGCCACATGAAATGGAACCGGTCCTGGCCGGGGGTGCCGAACAGGTAGAGGATCAGGTCGTCGTCGAGGGTGATCCGCCCGAAGTCCATCGCCACGGTGGTGGTGGTCTTGGTGCTGTCGGCCGAGAGCTCGTCGATCCCCTCGCTGACCTCGGTCATCACCGCTTCCGAACGCAGCGGCTCGATCTCCGAGATCGCCCCCACGAACGTCGTCTTGCCGACGCCGAACCCGCCGGCGACGACGATCTTGACGGGCAGTGTGCGACGGTTGTCAGAGGCTCTTGATTCCATCGAGCACCTTCTTCAACAGGGCGGCGTAGGCAAGGCTGTCGTCTTCGGTGGCGGGTTCCTGGTGCTGTGGCTCGGTGAGCTCGACGGCTCCCCGCTTCGCCAGGTCTGACACGACCACCCTCACCACGCCGATCGGGACGTCGAGACGTGCGGCGAGCTCCACGAGGGCCATGCTGCGGCGGGTGAGGTCGATGATCCGCGCCGCCTCCCACCGGAACTGGTCTTTCATCTGGCGTCCGGCCGGGGTGGCGGTCACCAGGGCTTCGAGTGCGATCGGAGGGAGCTCGCGGCCTGTCCGGCCCCCGGTCATCGTGTAGGGGCGGACCAGACGGCCGGCGACGTGCTCACCCATCTCGCTCACTCGCTCCCGACG
>PKRG01000040.1 GCA_017577575.1 Acidimicrobiia bacterium
CGCGAGGCTGGCGAGTTCGCCGTCGGAGAAGTTGAGGAAATCCGTTCTTCTGTATGAGCGGCGACCGTAAGCCTGGATCGAGGCGGGGTCCTCGGCGAACTGCATCGTCCCGCCCGCCCGGGCGAAGCCGACATCGTTGACGACGCGGGCAAGCTCCCAGCTGCCGGAGGCGTCGAGGACGGGGGCGGCCTGGGCTCCCTCGGGGACCTCGTCGAAGCCGATCCATCCCTGGACGTTGACGGAGCGGTCGTCCTCGGACAGCCAGTTGCGGGCTTTGAAAACAGCTTTGCCGTCCGCGGAAGCGAAGAACGCGCCGCCCTCGGCGTCGGCGGCTCGGGCGCATTCCTCCAGGGTGGTGTCGGCGAGGGTGGACGACTGGACGCTGTGCAGGCCGGTTTGGATGTCCCGGAGGTCTTCGGGCCAGTCGATGCGGTCGAGGGCGGCGTGGACGCGCTCCGACGTGAGCTGGACGCCGGTGGGGGCGCCTTCGGGCGGGTTCGAAGCGTGGAATTCGGCGAGCGGGTCGAGGCAATGGAGGACAGCGACGGGGGCGACGGCGGCCTCCCCGAACTGGTCGACGCTGGCGTCGAGGCGGCCGGTGAAAAGCGGGACTTTGAGGTCGGGGTCGTCCGGGTCGGGGAGGGCGACGACGCGGATTCGCCGGCCGGGACGGAACTCGCGGAAGAACGGGCTACTCGGGACGTCAACGCCGGGGGTGAAGATACCGCTCGTGTTGTCGACGAGGATCGTGCATGTGCCGACGCGGAAACGCTGTCCCCAGCGTTCGGCTCCCCGGTCGATGGTGACGTCGATGACGTAGCGCGTCATGTCCTGCCAGTCGGGGTCGACCGATCCCCAAAGGGCCTCTCCCCAGCGGGAAATATCCCATAGGCCGGTTTCGAGGCCGGCGCCGCCGCCGGTGTCGACCTCGACGCGGACGTCGATAGGGCCTCCGAGCCACCGTAGGGGCTGAGCGGGCGGGGGGACAGCAACGACGGTCATGCTGATCGGACGTGGATCGGGATGGGGCCGTTGCCGCGTTCGTACTCCTGGAGGGCTTCGACGACGGCGCGGGCGGCGGCGCGGGGGTCGAGAGCGTTGACAGTGATGTTTACCGGCTGGCCGACCCCTGAACTGGGACCGACTATGGGGGTGATGGTCTCCCGCAGGGCCTTGACCAGGAACTCCATCCCCTGGCGGTTGAGAGGGATGACCGCCTCGTCGGACCCGGCTTCACCGATCAAGCCCATGGTGGGGCCGGTGACGACGCCGCCATGCTGGAGCGTGACGGTACCGGTCTGGCTGGGCGTGTAGAAGTCGCCCTTCTGCTCGAATTTGAACTTGGGAACCCGCACGTTGGCTTTGATGTTGATGGTGGACCCGTTGACATCCTTGATGGTGCCCTCCAGGTCTTTCACCTTGTCGATGATCCTCTGGATGGTGTCGGCGGACACGCCAGCGGACTCCATCTGCTGGCGGAAGCCGGCTTCCCAGTTAGGGCCGGCTTCCTGTTTGAATTCGAGGGCGGCGTCGATCAGCGCCTGTTGTGTCTCCCAGACCTCCTGGCCGGCTTCGACGGCTTCGTCGGAGGCGGGGCCGAACTCTTTCACGGCCTCGTTGTAGGCGTCCTGGGCGGCTTCGGCTTCCTGGTGGGCTTTGATGAGGTTGAAGGTGGCGTCGACCTCTCTGCGTTTCTCCTCGCGGGAGATACGGAGCTTCTCGATGTTCTCATCGATGGCTTCGGTGTTCTCGTCGATGGCTTCGGTGAGATCCTCGGTGTCCTCGCGTAGAAGATTGGCGGCGCCGCCTTGGTTGAGGTAGGCGCGGGTGGCTTCCTCGGCGTTGGCGCGGAGCTCGGAGTCGATCGTCTCGGCGAGCTCGGCGGCCTGTTCGTCGTTGAGGCCGTACGCGAAGGTGAGCTTGTCGATGTTGTCTTTGAGGTAGATGAGCTCCTCGGACGTGAGCTCCATCCCCCGGATGACGTCGGGCATATCCCGCGCAACACGCTGTTGGGCCTCTCCCCAGTCGTTGAAAAGGTCCTCGAAGAAGTTGTCGGCGGCGAGCTCGCGCATTTCGAGGCCGGCGGCGATGAGGTCATCGACGGAGCGGACGGTTTGGCCGGTGGCGAGCTCGAAGTTCCTGACGGCGGCTTCGCCTTTGGTGAGAGCGCCGGTGACCTCCTGGATACCAACGGCGAGGTTGGCGAGGGCCTTGCCCATCGTGAGCTGTAGGTAGTTGCCCAACGACGAATAGGCCTGAAGGGTCTCGCCGACGATCGCCTTCATGTTTTCCATCTTCGCGGCGGTGATCTGGGCCTGGCCGGCGACGGTGTCGGCTTCTCGGGCGAATTGGCCTTGGGCGTCGGCTGATTGTTCGGTGACGAGGGCGAGGATCGCTTGGGCGCGGGCGTTATCGTCGACTTCCCGCTCGGTGGCGGCGAGGCCCATTTCTACGGCTTTGGCGTTGACGACGCTTGCCTTGAGATTGAGGTTGAAGCGTTCGGCGGGGTCGGCTTCGCCGCGGAAGGCGGCGCCGAGGGCTTGAACGGCTTCGGCGGTGGTGCCGCCGTAGGTGGCGGCGAGGTCGGCGGCGACGCGGACAAGCTCGACGGATTGCTCGGCGGCGAACTGGACATCGCCGGTCATGCGTTTCAGCTGTCCGCCGATCGAGGTGGTGGCGGTGCGGAATTCCGCTTCGGAGAGGCCCATCGACTCGGCGGCGCTTCTGGCGTGCTCGTCGATGACCTTCGAGAATTCCCCGAAGACTGCCTCGGTGCCGCCGATCGACTGTTCGAGGTCGGAGAAGGCGCGGACGGAGTCGTCAACGAAGTCTTTGACGGCTCCGAGGGCTCGGACGGCGACCGCCGCGGCGACGGCCTTCCCCATGTTCGACAGTTTCTGGCTTATCCCCTCGGTCGCTTTGGCGGTGCGGTCGAGGGTCTGTGTCATCCGGTCCTCGGCGACAACCGTGACACGGATAACCGAATTAGCGGCCATGCGCTATCCCTCCGGTATCTCTATGGCCGCGGGGTCGCCGTCGAACAGGGCCTCGACGAGTTCGGCGACGGCGTCGACGGTAACTGCCGGTTCGTGGCGGCGGATCTTGACGTACAGGCACGCGGCGGTGACGGCGCGGGGGTCGCCAAGGTGGCCGGCGACGAAGGCGAGCTCGTCGGGGTTGAGGTCGTCGAAGCGGAGATCGATGGTGAACGTGGACGTGGTCCCGTCCTCCTGGTGGACACGGAGAGTTAGCTTGTCGTCGGGGAGGAGGCGGGCGGCGACGTCTTCGAGGAGACTCATATCGTCTCCCAGTTCGTCTCTATCAGCTTCACGACGGCCGTCTCATAGTCCCGGTAGATGCGGTGTTCCTCCGCGGCGAGGGTGTCGGTCAAGAAGGGGTTGCCGGAGTACCCGCCGGGGTACCCGCCGTAGTGGTTGATCGCGGCGTAGTTGTATCCGGTGCGGCGGTCGAGGCCCTTACGGCCGGCGGCTACACGGGCGTACCGTTGACCAGCTTGAGGGCGGATGGAGGCGGCGAGGCGGCCGGAGCGTGAACGTACCCGCCTTTTCGCCTTGTCGGCGATCGGCTCCGCAAGCTCCCGGTGGATGCGCTTGAGCTCTTTCGGGAACCGGTCGGAGACGCGGCGGAGGGACCGCACCAGCTGGGCGATCCCTTCCACGCGGACGCCGGTAGCCTCGGCCATAGCCGGCCCTTCTTACGCCGGCGGGGTGTGCTCGACGGCGCCGTCGATGGCGGCCTGGATCGACCACTCCCACTCGCCATCGGCGTTAGCGTCGATCGTGAACGAGTTAATGCTGCATTTACCCTGAATCAGTCCGCCATCGGTGGCCTGGCCGGCTTCGCCGATCTGCAACGAGAAGTCGACCGGCTCGTCGCCGTCGAACAGGGCGAACAGGGCGGCGACTCGCTCGGCGGCGATATGGCCGGAGGCGGAAAACGTCCCGGTCCGCTGGCCGGGGATGCTTCTCCCCCACTTCGAACCAAAGACGGGCTTGTTCAGAGTCGGCTTGTTGAGGTTGAGGGACAGGACGTTGCCGATGGCGGACACGTCCTCGGCGTCGATGGTGACGGTCCCTAGGTAGCCAGGAACGAACGTAGGCAGGGCCATGAGTTACTCCCTTTCGGTCGGCGGGTATCGGTAGTGGATACGGTTAGCGGAGACTGCGATCGTGCTCTTTTCGTCGCCCAGCCGGCGAGGACCAGACGCCGATTCCCATACGGCGCCGGCGCGGGCGGCGGCGGCGCGGATGCGGAGCGAGTAGTCCCGCATGGGGCCGACGTTCCTCTCGGGGGCGTCGATACGGAAAGCGACGAGGACGTCCCACGATTCCCGCACGGTGCCGTGAGTGCCGGGTTCGAGGAACGGGTCGGCGGGAGCGACGATGATCGACGGGGCGGTCGGGTTCGCCGGGACGGTGGCATGGAAGGCGACCTCTCCCTCGAATTCGGTGCGGAGCTCGTCGAGAAGCCGGTCGACGCTCATACGCCTACCCCGTTCGATCGGAGGTATTCGGACACCCATTGTTTGGCGGCGACGATGGCGCGTTCGACGTCGGCGACGCGGTCGGCCGGGAACGTGGCCGGGTCCGTCTCGAAGCCGGCTCGGATGACGTCGTCGGCGGTGACGTCGGGGATCTCCCATTCGTGGCCGCCGAGGCCGTATAGGAGCTCCCGGATCTGGGCGTCGGATCGGACGGTGACGACGCCGACGCCTCCCTCGCCGACCTCTCCCCAAGCGCCGAGGGGGGCGCCGGGGAAGGCGAGGAAACGGACAGCCTTGTAGGTGACCGCCATTTTCATTGCTTCGGCTTGGTCGGGCGTCGGCGTGTCAGCCATCGTTTCGATCAGGCGGGCTCGGTGTCGAAGACGACGACGCCGGCAGGGATGCGGGGAACCAGCATATGCCGGCCGAGCAGACCGACGTCCTGGCCCATCTGGGCGACGTTGAGGGCGTCGAACCGTTCAGGGCCGTAGTCGACCGCGCGGATCGCCGCCTCGTTGTACGCGTACGCTCGGGTGATGCCGGGAGCGTAGAAGGCGGTGATGCCGCCGGTCAGGTTCAGGGACTCGGCGGTCAGGGTGACGGTGCCGTCGGAGTGGTCGCCGGATGAGAATTGCCGGCGATCCGAAGCGTCGACGGCGGACACCAGATCGAGCCAGAGGTCCTTGGGGACGGCGAGACGGGTTGCGGGGGCGCCGGTGGCTTCCCGCACCGCCATCGACGCCTCGGCGACCGCACGGGCAAACGTGGCATAGTCGCTGTAGGTCAGGGCCTCTCCGGTGTACGTCCATCCCTTGTCGTCGGCTTCGAGCAGGGCGCGGGCTTTGTTTTCGAGGTAGATCGCGTACGCCGCCAAGAAGTCCTCCCAGATGAACTGGAGGACCGGGAGCTCGGCGGTGCGGATCAGTTCAAGGGCGATATCGACGGCGCCGGCGCCCCATTCCGCCTCGAACAGTTGCGTTGTGACGGTGGGCGCCTGCGAGGGGACCTCGGACTTTTGGGCGCCGCGGTCGCCGACGGTGACATGGCCGGTGACGATGGGGATTCGGGCGTAGCCGGAACGGATCGCCGGGAAACTGCCGAACGAACGGAACAGGGGCCGGCGGGCGTCGAGGACGTTGACCAGCTGCGAAGCGACGTACTCCTCGACGACTGTTCCCGTGAGGTCCGTTCCGGTGTCGGCGGCGGAACCGGCAGGGCCGTCCTCTCCGCCGGTGACGTCGGCGAGGGCTCGGGTCCGAAGCTCCTCGAACCGTTCCTCTAGCCGGTGGTACGGCTCGGGGTTGTTGTTGTGCCGGCGCTGTACCTCGGCGTGGAACCATTCCAGCGGGGAGATGCGGGGCGCGGACGGCGCCGGCGCCGAAGCGGCCGCTTCGATCCGCTGTATCGCTTGCATGAGCTCCTGGTGGCGCCGTTCGAGCTCGGCGGCCTGTTCCTCGGTGAAGACCGGGGCGTTATCCGGTGTCGAGGTCGTGGTGGGGGTCGATTCGGGGGTCGGTTCGGTGGGCATGGGCGGTGCTCCTTCTCTAACGGAGATCGGGGGCTGCGGGTAGGTAGCGAAGGTGACCAAAGAAACCTCGGGGAGGGCTCGGACGCGGCGATGCGTGCCGTCGAGGTCGTCGTCGAGGAAGCCGGGGGAGAATTCGAGGACGCCTTCAGAGGCGAGGGCGAGGGCTTCGTCGCCGGCTTCGGTCTGGGCGACGCGGAAGACGCCATAGGCGCCGTCCTCCCGTTCCTCCAACGCGATCATGCGGCCGAGCGGCTGGCGGGGATCGTGGTTGCGGAGAAGGCGAGTTCGGGACCAGTCGACGCCGGAGAGGCTGCCGCGGGTGAAGCGTTCCTCCCGGCCACGGACGCGGATCGTCACGTTGTAGGGGAAGATGCGGCCGGCGATCTCGCGCCGTTCGACCGATCGGACCTCGATGGTCTGCGGGGTGGCGTCGAGGGTGGTGAGTTCGTCAGGCATTGGCGACCTCCGAGGGGGCGGGCTGCGTGTCGGGGACCTCGTCTCCGCCGGCGATCGGTGGGAGGCCTTCGTCCCGGCGGACCTCGTTCTTGGTCAGGAAGCCGGAGGCCAGACCGATCTGGTACGCCTCGTAGCGCGCTTTGATGTCGGCTCGCAGGAGCTCGGAGATGTTGAAACGGGCAGCTTTGCCGCGGACCAGGAGGCGGGTGAAGGCCTGTTCGATCCGTTCGAGGTAGGTGGGGCGGAGAGTCCCGGTGACGAACAGGCGGAACAGGGATTCGGTCGTGCTGTAGGTGAGTGAGTCTCCGGTGGTGACGCCGAGGAACAGGCCGGGGATGCCGAACAGGCGGGCGATCTCCTGGACGGAGAATTGGCGGGCTTCGAGGAATTGGGCGTCGGCGGGGTTGATGGTGATTTGCTGAAATGTGGCGTTCGACATGACGCGGGGGAGGCGCTTGCCTTCTCTCGCCTTCTCGTCGATCCGCTTCTGGATCTCGTCGACCTCCGCCTGGGTCTTGTCCTGGACCTGGATGATGCCGGTGGGGGTGGCGTTGTCCCGGAACAGCGACCGGTGGAAGTCCTGCTCGGCCTCGGCGGCTTCGAGGGCGATGCGGGCGATCTCAATAGGGCTCTTGCCGACCGGGTCGCCGGGGACGAGGAACAGGGGAATGTGGATGATGTCCCGGTCCCGTCTCATCGGCTGGCCCCGCCAGCGATACTCGGGGAAGATGCGGTTTCGGTCCCACGTGACGGTGACCTCGTCGGGGTTGAGGACGTCCAGGGCGGAGGGGCGGTCCTGCGCGTCGCGGGAGATGATGCGCCAGTAGGCGTTACCGCGGCCGGTCAGCGAGTTGACCGTCTTATGCATGAATTCGTGATACGTCTCGAACGGCGACGGTGACCGGAGAAGAGTCGGGGTGGTGCCGGTGACGAGGCCGGTGCGCTCGTCGACTTCGTCGAGGCTCAATGAGGCGACGGTGTCGGCGAGAAACTGGCGGGCACGGAAGACGGCCGGGAGGACCGCTTCGCCGCGGCTAGTGGCGACGATGTGCTCATCGAAGGCGGCGCCAATGTCGACACGGGCGAGCTCACGTTTCTCGCCGTCGGCCGGCTCCCATTCGCCGGTGCGGAGCCAGTTCCAAAGGCCCATCGTTCCGCTCAGGATACCAAACGTGTAATTACGCCAGGGTGATTAGTCACCAGGCGAAGGCGACCTCGGTGACTTTCGGGGAGACGGCGAGCTCCTCGGCGAGGCCGTGGGCCATGATGACGGCGATCAGCGGGGAGGCGTCGACGGGGGTACGGGACCGGGACACTACCCAAAGCTCCCCGCCGCTTATGTCTTTCCGCTGGGCGGCGACGATCGCCTCGGCGAGCGGTTCGGCCTTCTCGATAGCGGCGCGGCCTTCGGCGAGGGCGTCGTAGAAGCGGGCGCAATCGCCGCCAAAGTCCCGCGGGGACCGCTTGACCAAAGGCACGAACGCGGCTTCGCATATCGCTTGTAGGTCGGCTTCGATCTGTTTCGTCGGCGAGCCAGGGTCGTAGACGACAGCCTCGACTTTGCGATGGGCGATGACCTGTTTGACGAGGTCGGGCACCCAGCGGGGCGATCCGTACTGCCAGCGGATGAGGCGGGTGGCGGTGTGCTCGTCGGTGACGTGGCCGGAGGCGACCGAGGCGCCGACGGGCTCGTCGTTGACGTCGACGGCGAGGACCATACGTTGCGGCGGGTCGATGATCCGCCACGCCTTCTCGACGCGGTCGGTCGGGAACAGGGTGACGAGGCCGCGGGTGGTGCGGTTCCCGAATGCTCGGACAACCTCGGCGGTACCCTCGGCGGCTTCGAGGGCTCGCATCGCTTCCCTTATCGCTTCGTGGGAGATGGTGCGTCCGAGGGCCGGCATCCATTCGTGCCAGCGTTTCTCGTCGAAGACGTGCTCGTCCTCCTCCGCCGAGTACTCGACGTAGGCGATGAGGGCGTTGGGGTCGTCGACCGCCTCCCGGCCTTCGGCCACCCATCCGTTCCAGCTAGTCGAGTCGACGGTCCCCATCGTCGAGATCGCGACCAGCTGGGAGAGGGGCCGGGCGATCATGGCGGGGACGACGCCGCCGAGGAGTTCGGGGGTGATCGTCCAGGCCTCGTCGACGAGAAGCCAGTCGATCGAGTCGCCGTGGCCGCCGCCTTCGGTCGGTGAGAGGGGCCGGTAGATGGTGCCATTCGGCCATGTCACCGATTCGGCGCCGACGCCGGCGAGGACTTTGACGTCGGAGGAGAGGCGCTTCAGCTGCCGGCCGAGGTTGACGACGTGCTTAGCGGCGTATTGGCGGGTCTGGGCGGTGCCGTAGATCTCCTGGTCGCCGCGGGCTTCGGCGACGGCTTTGATCGCCGCCTTCGAGATGGTGGTTTTCCCTTGCTGCCGGGGGACGGAGATGATGACGCGTTTGTAACGGGGGAGGCCGTCGGGTCGGAGCTCGCCGATCAGGCGGGCGGCGCCGGCTTGCCAGGGCATGAGCGGGGTTCCCAGCTGCTCGGCGGCGTCGTGGATCTGCCGCCACCATCCGCGAGCTCGGGGGGTCGGCTTCGTGGCGAACCGGGGCCGGGTGGTGAGCGGCTTCCCGCAGTCAGGGCAACGGTCGGCAGCCATGATCAATCAGTTTCGGGCCGAATCTCGACGAACCGGGACCGAATCTCGTCAATGCGGACAGTTTCTGTCCGGAATCAATCAAAAT
>PKRG01000041.1 GCA_017577575.1 Acidimicrobiia bacterium
GAGTTGCTGCTCGCCTCGCACGAGGACGTCGTTATCGTCTCCATCGGGGGCGAGAAGTTCCCCGGCGATCTCGAGCGTCTTCGGAACGAGGCGGCCGCGCGCGGAATCGACAGCAAGATCCGCTTCCTCGGCAGCCGAGCCGATGCTCTGGACTTCGTCGCCGCGGCTGACGTGTTCGTCAACCCGGCCGACGTCGAGGGGTTACCGGTGGCGATCCTCGAGGCGATGGCCCTCGGGAAACCGGTAGTGGCAACCGCCGTCGGCGGTGTGCCCTCAGTCGTCCTCGACGGACAGACGGGCCGGCTGGTGCCGCCGAAAAACCCCGAAGGCCTCGCCTCCGCGATGGCAGAGCTACTTGCCTCCTCCGAAGAGCGCCGACGGCTGGCTGGCAATGCCCGTGCCCTCATAGAGCGCCGATTCAGCCTCGCACGGATGGTCGAGAGGTACGAGAATGTCTACGACGAGGTTCTAGGGGCGGTGCGGCGATGAGGGCGGAGCTGGTGTTCACCACCGGAGTCGGGGTGCTGGCGGCGGTCGGCCTGGCCATGGCGGTCGGATTCGGGCTCATCGCCGGCCACATCGCTGTCCTCTTCGTCCTGAGCTGTGCGATCGCCTACCTGATCGGACGGAGGGTGGCGCTTCCGGAAGAACGGCGATGGCTGCCCGCGCTCCTGCTGTGGGCGATGGTCGCCAAGCTCATCGGGGCGTCGTTCCGCTACTGGCTCCTCTTCTCGATCTACGGAGGCACCGGCGACGCCGTGGAGTACCACCGGGCCGGAACCCAGATGGCTCACATGTTCAGGGAGCTGTCGGTACCCGCCGTCGACACCGTTCCGATCACCGGGAGCTTCGGGACCAAGCTCGTCGCCTGGATCACAGGCCTGGTGTACACCCCCTTCGAGCAGTCCATCCTGGGAGGCTTCTGGCTGTTCTCGGTCCTGGCCTTCATCGGCCAGGTGTTCCTGTATCTGGCGTTCAGGAACACCGCCGCGGTCCCCGGGTGGCGGAGGTATGCGCTCGTCGTCTTCTTCTGGCCGACCTTGCTCTACTGGCCGTCGAGTATCGGCAAGGAAGCCGTCATCATCTTCTTCATGGGCATCGCCGCCTGGGGGGCATCCCACCTCTACCGGCGTTTCAGGTTCGCGTGGCTCATCCCCCTGGGAGCTTCGGTGGCGGGGATCGGCTTGATCCGCATCCATGTCGCCGCACTGCTCGTGGGCTCGATCCTCATCGGGGCGGTGTTCGCACGCGGCCCGCGGGGTTTCGCCGCCGGTCTGAGGAGATTCGGCATGGTGGCTCTCGGGTTGGCCGCGATGGTGCCCCTGGCCTCGGGCGTCGCCCAGGAGTTCGGCGTGGCCCTCCAGGGATCACTCTCGATCGAGAGCCTCGAGCCGGCCTTCGACGACATCAGCACCCGCACCGAAGAGGGAGGATCGGCCGTCTCCGAGGGCATCATCACCTCCCCCGCCGACATCCCCAACGGCATCCTCAAGGTGGTGTTCCGTCCCCTGCCCAACGAGATCTCGAACATCCAGACCGCCGCCGCCGCATTCGAAGGGACACTCCTCATCGCCCTGATCCTCTGGCGGCTCCCCGCGCTGGTCAGGAACGCCGGCCGTCTGCGGACCCCCTACATGCTGATGTCGTTCGTCTACATCAGCGGGTTCATCTTCGCATGGAGCGCCATCAGCAACCTCGGCATCATCGCCCGGCAGCGCTCCCTGGTGATCCCGTTCATCCTGGCCCTCGTCGTCGGCCTGGGGTGGCGCGACTCGCTCGACGTCCGGCCCGGAGCCGTCCTCGAGCGCCGCCTCACGGACCCCGGTATCCGCGCAGGCGCCGCCGGACGGCCTCTTCCCAGCGAAGACCCCCTCGTATCCGCGAGTGGAACCAGCGAGTCCCATCGCTGAGCTGAACCGGGACGCGATACGCGAGGTGGGGATCGGACAGCCGTGGGAACGGCGGCGGCCCTCCGAGGAAGGCACGGTCGTATCTCCGTCGCACGGCGGGGTCGGCTGACGGCGACCAGTAGCCCCACGTGTAGGCGAAGTACCGGGGCCGAGTGCCCAGCCGCTCTTCGATCAACGCGTCCGATCTGTCGAGCTCTGCCTCGACCTCGGCCGGTGTCAGGTGACGGAAGTCCGGGTGGGTGTGCGTGTGGGCGCCGATCGTCATCAGACCGGAGTCGAGCATCTCTTTCACCATGTCCCAGGTGAGTGGTTCGGCGCCGGGATGCTCTCTAAGAGGCTCCCCCGTCTCCACCGGAGCAGTGGTGAGGAAGAGTGTGAAAGGCATGCGCCTCTTCTGCAGGAGGGGGAATGCCTCCTCGTACAAGGATCGGTACCCGTCGTCGAAGGTGAGGACGACGGAATCGGTTCCTTCGGCTCGCTCCAGAGGGACCACGTCGGCGTTGTCCGCCAGCCATTCGACATGGCTCCGGAATGCGTCGGGGGCGACTTCCATCTCCAGGTCCGACCCTCCCCCTACCTGGTGGTAGATCAGGATGCGGGGGCCGGGGAGGTCGGGCAGGAGGCGGTCACCGACCGCGAACACCGCCTTGGAGACCTGCCGAAGGACCCCG
This sequence comes from Acidimicrobiia bacterium, assembly GCA_017577575.1. Lineage (GTDB taxonomy): Bacteria > Actinomycetota > Acidimicrobiia > Spongiisociales > ZC4RG35 > ZC4RG17. The sequence goes on from PKRG01000041.1 coordinate 2,582, forward strand.
CTCATCCAGCAGGTTCGAGCGCCGACAACTCGCGGTCTGTCAGCACCGGGACCTTGATGATGCCGAGGCGCTGGAGGGGAGCCAGGTTGGATTTGATGCCCTGGTCCCAGCGAGGCTGCCATCCCATCGGCTGTTCCCTCTCGTCGAGCGACGGATACCAGATCCTCGACTCGGGACGGCTGCCGTCCAGCAGCCAGGCGATGGCCAGCCCGAGCTGGCGAGCATCTTCGATCTGCTCGTCGAGCTTGGCGACGGCGGCGTCGTCACCGACGACCTCCTTGCGGCGCCGGCGACGAGCCAAACGGTCGATCGCCCGGATCACGACGGAGTCGACGAAGGCCTCCATCCGCTGGCGTTCGAAGCGCTCCGCCGCCACCAACGCCGAGATCGTGCCGAGACGGCTCGTGATGTGCCACACCCTCGGCTCCCAGTTCTCCTGCTCGGCATGCAGCTGGAAGTAGCGTTGATCGACCCAGCGGTCGATGCTGGTCGCCACCTCGCCTTCCTCACCGGCAGCCAGGGCCTTGAGGAGGAGCTCTTCGAACTTGCCGGCGTCGGCACGACCCAGCTCGTTGCGGAACTCGTTGCGCAGACGCGAGCCCAGCGACGGGTGCCCCTTCCAGGTCGAAAGCGGGATGAAACCCGCCTCCTGCACCGCCGCGACCGTCGCCGGGTCGAGCCCGGAGTCGCCGTCGGCGAGAACCAGGGCGGTGACCCAGTCGACCAGGAACTGTTCGGCCTCGCTCACCACTGCTTCGGGAGCCTCCGACCGGAGGAGGTCGTAGAGGGCGTCCATCCGCGGTGGCGCCGACTTGGCAGGGGGCTCCCCGGACGGGACCGCAACGAGCGTCGGGCGATCGGACCGGGTCGCAGCCGCCGGCTCCCCGTCTTCGTTGTCCGCGCCGATCGCCGCTTGACCGAGCAGCTCCTCGACGCTCGTGTCCTCGTCGACGAACACACCCTCCGCGGACGCGGCCGCCGGCACGAAGGCAGGCTCAGCCGGCTCAGCCGATGGCCGGTGCGTGGCACCGGGCTCGATCTCGAGACGCTGCCGCCGCACCCGGTGCAGCCACTCGCGGAGGTGGTCGCCCGGACGCTGCAAGTAGGAGACGACGGGGGTGAGGACGAAAGAAGCCACGAGGTCGATTTGGCGGTAGGCCATCTCGTCGTGCAGCTCGAGGAGAGAGGTCCGGGTCGTCACGCCGGGGCGGGTGGCGACCAGCACCATGTCGCACCGGTCGAGCAGGGCTTGCGTGGTCGCCGAGCCGATCTCGTCGCAGAGGACGATCACGACGTCGCGTGTCTCCCGCAGTACGTCGATCAGATGGGAAACGGCCGGTCCGGCCAGGACGTCGACGGACACACCGGGCTCACCCGCCGAGATGACCATCAGGTCTTCCTGCGACGCCCCGTCGGACGACGACGCGCTGTCGACGAGCGAGTTGATCGTCTCCTCGTCGGCATCGACCACCTCGTGCAGGGTGAAGGCGTGATGACGGAATTCGGGTTGGCGCCAGGCGGTGTCGAACGACGCGTCGATGAGCGCCGTCTGGACCGAGGTGCTGGCGAACGCCGAGGCGAGGTCGACACCGAGGGTGTGGGCGTCGTGAGCACCGACCCCCGAACGGACGATCGCGAGGACGAACTCGTCGCCTTTCGCCCTCGCCCTGATCGTCGACCTCATCAGCTGGATCGCCGACTTCCGCTTGCTGGAGCCCGACTTCAGATACCAGCCGACCCCGCCTCGGGGACGGGTGACGACCGAAGGCAGGAAGTGGACCGGGCCGGCATCGTTGGCTGTCCACACTGGCCCGATCAGCCTCTCCGAGAGGACCAACACGCCGAGAGAGAGGCCGAGCCCCACCACGAGCGCGGCCAATGCAGCCATCTCCACCGGGATCTTCGACGGCGTCTGTTCGACGGTTTCGATCGTCCCCAGGAGCGGCAGCCCCTCGAGGTCCGTCCGTTCGATGAGGAGGTTCTGGTACCTCTCCTCCAGGGCGTTGTACTGGCCCTGGAGCACCCGAAGCTGGGTCGCCTCTGGGGAGAGCGGATCGAGTGCCTGGGGAAGAGCCGCCAGCTCCGTCTCGACGTCGATGATCGCCTGCTGGACTTGCCGCAGCTCGGCCTGGAGCTCCGACTGGGAGGGTGCGTCCTCTCCCGTCGGGGGAACCCGGATGTCACGCTCCAGCGTCAGCTGCCTTGCCTCGAGGTCGGCGAGCAGCGCCTGGAGCTGGGACCTGCGGTCTTCGATCTCGGGATCTGCCTGCGTCGCCTCCATCAGCGCCGCGATCTCGCCCCGCACCGCGTCGAGCTTCGCCAGCGTCGACTCGATCTGACGGGTCAGCTCTCCTTCGATGTCGAACGGGTCCAGTTCGACGAGCCGTCGACGCATCTCATCGACGTTCGCCTCGGCCTCCGCCGCCGACGAGCCCGTCGCCACGAACGTCAGTCTCCCCAGGCCCGGATCGGCGGTGATGCTGAAACCGGGTCGGGCGAGGAACTCCTCGTTGGCTTCGATCGCCGCCAGGCGAGCGTCCTCCAGCTGGGTCTCGACGGATTCGAGGAGCTGCTCCCCGAGCACCTCCAGGCCCTCGACGTCGCTCACGAAGGTGACCGACGCCGTGGCCTGGAAGGTGGGATGTATGGAGTCGTTGCGGAGGTTGGTCGCCCACACCGCGGTGGCGACCGTGAGCAGCGTTATCGAGAGGACGGTGCGCCAGCGGTAACGCAGGATACGAAACGGTTTGCCTGCCATCAGATGTTTGCCTTCTCGGACTCTTCGAGTGTGATGACTTCGAAGCCATCCCATTCATGGGTGGCCAGATCTCGAAGCCCCTCGCGTACCCCCACCAGATCCTGCTCGGCCGCGAGCTGGTCGAGCAGAGCGACGAAATCATACATGGTGACCGGTCCCGGGGAAGGGGGCCGGGTGACCTTGATCCTCGGGTGGAGGGTGGGAATCAGCTCGCCGTGGGCGAGCGACTCCGAGAGCTTCTCTCCCGGCCGGGTTCCGACTATCTGGATGGCGATGTCCCGGTCCGGAACCAGCCCGGCCAGCCGGATCAGTCGCCGAGCCAGGTCGTAGATGCGCACCGGCTCGCCCATGTCGAGGACGAACACCTCGCCTCCCTCGGCCATCGACGCCGCCTGCAGCACGAGCTGGACCGCCTCGTCGATCGTCATGAAGTAGCGCGTCATCTCCGGGTCTGTGATGGTCACGGGCCCGCCGGCCTGGATCTGGCGCACGAAGGTCGGAACGACCGAGCCCCGGCTCCCCAGGACGTTGCCGAAGCGCACCGACGTGAAGATCCCCTCCTTGGAGCGGACAGCCTCCTGCTGCACGACCATCTCGGCGACCCTCTTGGAGGCGCCCATCACGCTGCTGGGCCGCACCGCCTTGTCGGTGCTGATGAGCACGAAACGCTCCACACCGCCGGCGGCACGGAGAGCGTCGAGCACGTTGACGGTGCCGCGCACGTTCGTCTTCTGGGCCTCGTCGGGATACTCCTCTAGGACCGGGACGTGCTTCAGGGCCGCGGCGTGGAACACCACCTGGGGGCGGATCTCCGTCACGTGCCTCTTGAGAGTCTCGAAGTCGCGGATATCACAGAGCACCGGCGTGACTTCGTCCTTGCGGGATCCGAGGCTCAGCAGCATCTCGTGGAGCAGGGTCTCGTCCCGGTCCAGCGCGTAGACGGCTGCGGGAGCGAACTGGACGACCTGGCGGACTATCTCCGAGCCGATCGAGCCCCCGCCACCGGTGATGAGGATTCGCTTGCCCTTGAGCAGCTCCCGGACCGCCACCAGGTCGGTCTGGACGGTGGGCCGGGGAAGGAGGTCGGACACCTCGATGTCGCGGACGTCGACCGCACCCTGCGTCCGGGACAGGATCGCCTCGGGGTCGGGGACGATCCGCAGTCGGACGTCGATTCCCAGGCAGAGGTCGACGATGCGCCGAACGAGCTCGTCGCTTCCTCCCACGACGATGACCTGTTCGACGTTGAGGTCGGAGACGAACCTCTCGAGGTCGTCGATGGTGCCGATGATCGGGATGCCCGCCAACCAGCGTTCGGTCTCGGTGGCGACGGTCTCGACGAAGCCAAGGATCTCGAGCGACCGGCTCGCCTCACGGGCGAAGACGGCAGCGGCGCGGTTGGTGCCGACGACGATGGCCCGCGGACGCCGCTGCGCGCTCGCCATGCGCCGGTACGAGAACATGCGGGAGCGGAACCGCACCAGGCCCATGCCGGCCGTGGCGATCGCCATGCCCAGGATCAACGTGGAGAGGGGAATGGGACGGTCGGACTGCACGGCCACGACCACCACCATCACGGTGAGGACGCCGAGGTTCGACGTGAGCACCTGCCGGGCTTCTGCGATGCTGGCGTGCTCCCATACATGGCCGTACGCGCCGGTGAGGACGTTGGCGCCGATGTGGAGGACCACCAACAACGGCAGGTAGGTCATCAGCTCCGGCCAGTAGCGGGGCGACACCCCCGGGTCCAACATGCGGATTGCCAGCGCGATCACATATGCCGCGACGACGACGAGCGCATCGGTGATGGCGAAAGCGAAGTCGGCTCGAACCCGAGCCGCCTTGATCGCCAGTGTCTTGCCGAGCGGTCCGCGGCTGGTTACGCCACGCGTATGACGTCGGTCGGCCGATTCGTTGATTCCCATGCCTCCCAGCTCCCTTGGCCCGTTCGAAAGAGTACCCGAGACCGCGTTTTCGTCTAGGTACCTTTATGAGTCGCACGCCCCTTGCTGAGATACGGGATCTAGACAGATCCGCTCCTGGATGTAGCCTCTCTGCGAGAAAGCGTCTGCTGGGAGGACCGATCAAATGAGAGCGCTGGTTACTGGCGCAGCCGGTTTCTTGGGTCGACATGTCGCCCGCAAGTTCCTCGAGGAAGGCTGGGAAGTGATCGCTTTCGACACCCGGGAATCGGATGTCGAGGGCGTCCAGTCGATCCAGGGGGACCTGCTCGACGTCGAGGCGGTCGACGCGGCCGTGGCGAGCGTCGACGTGGTCGCTCACGTCGCCGCCATCGGAGACGTGTACCTGGCCGCCGAGAAGCCCGAGCTCGCCGCGGCGGTGAACGTGGTCGGCACCACCAACATCGCCAACGCCGCCGTCGCCCACGGCAAGCGCGTGGTGTACGCCTCGACCTGGGAGGTGTACGGCGAGCCCGAGTACGAGCCCATCGACGAGGAGCATCCTTGCCGACCGGACCATCCGTACAACATCACGAAGCTGGGTGGCGAGATGATGCTGCTGTCGGCTTGCGAGCTCCGGGGGCTGTCGGGCGTGGCACTGCGGCTCGGGACCGCCTACGGGTCCGGCTTGCGCCCCAATTCCGTGTTCCGCATCTTCATCGACCGTGCGAAGCGGGGTGAGCCGATCACCGTCGCCGGTGACGGCTCGCAGGGACGCCAGTTCACCCACGCGTCTGACATCGCGCGGGCGTTCGTCCTCGCCGCCGAGTCGGACGTCTCCGGGATCGCCCTCAACACGGTGGCGCCCGAGACGACCACGATCCGCGAGCTGGCCGAGCGGGTTGCGGCTCGCTACCCGACCGAAGTCACCTTCGGGCCCAAGCGGCCCGGTGACGTCCCGCCTTCGACCGTCTCCCCGAAGAAGATCGAGGAGGTCCTCGGTTGGCGGGCGGAGGTCTCATTCGAGGCGGGCCTCAACGAGTTGATGGACGAGCTCGAAGCTCAGGAATCCTGACCCGACCTCGGGTCTAGTCGTTCGTGGCGGGGGGGCGGGGGGGCACCCGCCCCGTCATTGTGTTGGGGTTACACCCCACCGGCCCGCGGCCCCCGAGGGCCGCGGGCCCAGGGCGGGTTCCTATACACAACTGACGCCGCCCGCAGAAGAGGAAGGGGGAGACAGGTCGGGCGGGGCGACGTTAAAAAAAAAAAAAGACGTACAAGACACGAAGCGGAGTAGACACGACAACAGAAAGAACACA
>PKRG01000052.1 GCA_017577575.1 Acidimicrobiia bacterium
GAGCAAAGGAGATGACCGTGGCTGTCACGAAGACACGTCCCGCGATCACGCCCATTGAGCAGCGGGGCTATGCCCGGCCGGAGGTGCTGGTGTCGACGGAGTGGGTGGAGCGGCACCTGGGCGATCCTGGTGTGCGGCTGATCGAGTGCGACGAGGACGTCTTGCTCTACGAGACGGGGCACATTCCGGGGGCGGTCAAGCTGGACTGGGTGGCGGACCTGAATGATCCGCTCCAGCGCGACTACGTGGACCACGAGCGGCTCCAGGCGGTGCTGAGGGCCCGGGGGGTCAACCGGGACACCACGATCGTGCTCTACGGGGACAAGAACAACTGGTGGGCGACCTACACGTTCTGGGTGCTGCGGCTCTTCGGGCTCGAGAAGCTCAAGATCATGGACGGCGGGCGAGCGCTCTGGGAGGCCGAGGGGCGGCCGCTCACCACGGAGGTGCCCACGTATCCGGAGGGCGACATCGTGGTGAGCCCGAGGGACGACAGCCGGATCCGGGCGTTCAGGGAGGATGTGCTGGCGCACATTGCGCGGGGCGGCAAGCTGGTGGATGTCAGGAGCCCGGAGGAGTATCGGGGCGAGCGGCTCCACATGCCGGACTATCCGAACGAGGGGGCGCTGAGGGGCGGCCACATTCCGGGGGCGAAGAACGTGCCGTGGGGCCGGGCGGTCGATCCCGAGACGCACACGTTCCGGCCGGCCTCGGAGCTGAGGGCGATCTACGTGGAGGAGCAGGGGCTCAGGCCCGAGGAGGATGTGGTCACCTACTGCCGCATCGGCGAGCGCTCCTCGCACACCTGGTTCGTCCTCACCTACCTGCTCGGCTTCGAGAAGGTGCGCAACTACGACGGCTCCTGGACCGAGTGGGGCAACTCCGTCCGCCTGCCCATCGAGCGCTGAGCGAGAGAGGAGTCACCGGTGGACCGGCAGACGCGCATCGCGATCCTCCTGGACCACTTCAAGCGGCCGCGCCACAAGGCCCCGCTCGAGGATGCGGACGTCCGCATGCCCGGCGGCAACCCGGGCTGCGGCGACGTCGTCACCATTTACGTGAAGGCGGCCCCGGAGGAGGACCGGATCGAGGCCGTCGGCTTCGAGGGTGCAGGGTGCACCATCAGCCAGGCCGCGGCGTCCATCCTGGCGGAGCGGATGAACCGCAAGCGGCCCACGTTCGCCGAGGTGATGGACCTCACCTACGAACAGATGATCGACCTGCTCGGCCGGGACATCGTGGGCTCCCGCCCCCGGTGTGCGACGCTCGCCCTGGGCACGCTGAAGGCCGCGGTCAAGCGCATCGAGATGGACCGGAAACTGCGCGCCGCGGGCCGGACGGAGGAGGAGATCCAGGCGCTGCGTGAGGCGATCGCGGCCCAGGCGGCCGGCACGGGGCTCGTCTTCGGCGACGACGCCGAGAAGGCCGCCGCCGCGGGCGCACCTTCGACGCGCCACGATCCGCTGCTGGGCGCATGAGGGGGTGGATCGTTCCATAGCGCCGAGCCGGCTGCCGGCGTCGTCGCCGCCGGGCCTCCGCCGGGGCGACTCCCCGATCCTGTACCGACAGGGCGCGCATGCACGCCGAACCGGAGACGCCAGCGAGTCCGGGCCCCGTCGCTCCACCGGCCGATCCGCGCGCCACAACGGCCGCCGGCCCGCGTGAGCCGGTGTGGCGGCGGGAGCGCCGCGGTCGCGTCCACGTCTACGGGCCGTTCTACCGCTCCGGCTTCCTCGCCGCATTCGTTTGCGGCCGGCTCGACGACGGCGCCGACCTCGCCCTCGCCGTCGGCTCCCACGCCAGCCACTACCCGTACCCGCACCCCCGGTCCCGCTGGGACGAGTTCATGCTCCTGGCCGGCGATGAGCGGCTGCTCTTCGCCGGTCGTCGCATTTCACCGCTCGGCATCGCCCTGGGCC
>PKRG01000053.1 GCA_017577575.1 Acidimicrobiia bacterium
CGAACGTCGACCTGGCCCGGGAGTTCACGAATCTGATCATCGCCCAGCGCGGCTTCCAGGCCAACAGCCGGGTGATCACCGCCTCCGACGAGATGCTCGCCGACCTGGTGAACATCCGTCGCTGATGATCGGGGCCGTCCCGCACCGATGCGGGACGGCCCCATCAGCAGGTCGGGTGAGGCGATCTAGAACGGAGCGGGACCGCGGCCGATCAAGAGGGTCTGGCCGTGGGCGGTGTCCTCGACGAGGCAGCGGCTCTGGCCGTCCGGTGTGTAGATCACCATCTCCTTTCCCAGCAGCCCGACCAGCTCGTGATGGAGGACGCCTTTCCAGTCACCCCATTGGTCTTCGGTCAGGATGGCTGGAGCATGCCGGACCACACGCCCGTCCTCGTCGTGCACGCCAACGCGCCGAAAGAATCGGCTGCGGGTGAGCGTTCTGCGTGTAGTCATTTCCATCGGATATACCCAGTCGACGATCGATCGACACGTTGTAGAACACTTATCGGCCGTTCATGGACAACGTTTACCGGGAGATTCGGGACCCATCCGAGGATGGGTCCCGAATCGTCGCTCTCGGTGCCGTGTTGCCTAGGGCGTGATCTTCAGCTCCAAGATGACTTGAACGTCGGGCGTTCCGTCCCAGAGCCAAGTGCCCACCAGTTCGTGAGTCGTCGGAGTCAACGACCCAGGGAACTGGAAACTGAATTGCCGGCTTGTCCGTCCGTCCTCGACGACAACCTCCTCGAACATGTCGAGGGTTGTGCCGTTCAGAGTCAACTCGAAGGTGTTGGCATCCAATGATCCGTCGGCTTCCAGGAACCAACCGTGCTGGACCCAGAACGGTTCTCCGGCTGGGATCTCGGCCGAGGCCTCACAGACGGTTGGGCCGCCCTCCGTGCCGGTTGCGATGTCGCACCCCTGTGCCTCCGCCAACTCCAAGAGATTCAGGCGCTCACCATCCTGGGTGTCCGCCCGCGCAGGCGGTTCGGTGATGGGAAGCTCCAGGGCGCGAGCCAGGAAGGTCGCCATTTCGGCTCGCGTGACCAGTGCGTCGGGACAGAAGCGGTTGTTCTCGGGCGGGTTGCAGCCCCGGGTGATCCCGGCGTGGGCCAGCCGATCGATGTCTCCCTCGAAAACCGATCCGTTGTCGTCGTCGAACCGATCCCCGGGGCCCGGGTCCGAATAGCCGAAGGCGCGTACCAGGAAGGCGGCCATCTGTCCTCTGGTGACCGGAGCGTCGGGACAGAACCTCGAGTTCTCGGGCGGGTTGCAGCCCCGGGTGATCCCGGCGTGGGCGAGTCGATCGATGTCGTCGGCGAAAACAGAGTCGGATGTGTCGACGAAGCGAGAGGACTTCCCGGGTTCGAGGTCGAGTGCCCGGGCCAAGAACGCTGCCATCTGTCCTCGGGTCACCGGCTCATCGGGGCAGAAGTTGGTGTTCTGCGGCGGATTGCAGCCGCGGGTGACGTCCTCGATCCGAATCGCCTCGATGGCTCCCTCGTGGACGATTCCGTCGTCGTCGAAGAACGACCCGCCAGGGTCGGTCACATCTGCCCCCGCCGGCGCTGCCAGGGCGAAGACGAGGAGGGCAACCGCCAGGGTTCGTACACGTTTCAAAGCAACTCCTTGGGTCCGCTGGGCGCCGGACTATATCCGCATCCCGCCGGACAACTGAGGATTCATTGCGTAGACCCTGCAGCGGATGTGCACGACCGAGTCTGAGGTCGCGCCAGGAACCATCTCGTGGGGTGCGCGGGCGGCAAGCAGGTTTCGGTCACGCCTCGCCTCGCCGGCGCCGGCACAAGACCTCGATGCCGTCGAGCAGGCGTTCGAGGCCGAAGAGGAAGTCCGGGTCGTCGACGGGGTCGGACGGCGCCGAGGTCGTGCGCTCGAACAG
>PKRG01000042.1 GCA_017577575.1 Acidimicrobiia bacterium
CACCGGTGCCGTGCTCCAGAGGACCGCCGCCCCTCGCGCGGTCAGCAGGTCGACGCCCGCCTCCAGCACCCGCCCTGCCCACGCGGCCTGCTCGTCGCGGTCGGCGGTGCCGGCGAGGGCGGCGACCGCCGCCGGGTCCCAGGTGGTCTCGCGCAGGAGCACCACGTCGGGGTCGACGTCGGCGACCAGGCGCGGCCACTCCGCGAGCCAGTTGGCGCACGTCGCCCCTTCGACCCGGTCGCACGCGAAGGGGGCGGCGACCGTGATCCGGAGGGCGTCTGCCCCTGGCCTCGGGCGACCAGCTCGTCGACGACGGCGGCCTCCTCGGGGCCGGCGATCACGAGCACGTCGAGCACGCCGTCCCCGCCGGCCGGCACGGTCGGCATCGCGGCCACCCCGGTGCCCACCCCGGGGGGGGGGGTGGTGACCTGCTCTCCCAGGTTGGGGGGGTGGGACGCCGGCGTCCCCCCCCTCCCGCCGTTGTGGTTGTCGATGCGGCGCAGCTTGTCGACCGCCACGTCGAGCACCGCCACCTCTGCTTGCATCCCGGCGGCGATCTTCGTGGCGTTGGTGCCGGCCATGCCCGCTCCCAGCACGACGACCTTGGCGGGCCGCACCCCGGCGACTCCGCCCAGGAGGATGCCCCTGCCGCCTTGCGCCGCCTCGAGGAAGTAGGCGCCCACCTGGGTGGCCATCCGCCCGGCGATCTCCGACATCGGCGCCAGCAGCGGCAGGGTCCCGTCGGGGAGCTGGACCGTCTCGTAGGCGATGGCGACGATGTCCTTCTTGCGGAGGGCGGCGGCGAGATCGGGATGGGCGGCGAGGTGGAGGTAGGTGAAGAGCACCTGGCCCGGCCGGAAGAGCTCGACTTCGGACATCTGGGGCTCTTTCACTTTGAGGACCAGGTCCGCTTCGGCGAAGACGTCTTCGGCGGTGGGCACGATCCGGGCGCCTTGAGCCTCGTATTCGGCGTCGGTGATGCTGGATCCCACGCCGGCTTCCTTCTCGACGAGGACGGTGTGACCCCGGTCCACCAGCTCCCGGACCCCGACCGGGGTGAGCGCCACCCGCAGCTCCGCCGTCTTGATCTCCCTGGGTACCCCGACGATCAAGCCCTTCTCCTGTTCCACTCGAGCAAGGCGATCAACGTCTTGGCGTCTGTCAGCTCTCCACGGCTGATCCTATCCAGCGCCTCCGCTATCGGCAGGGCGTAGAAGGTGGCCCCGTGCTCCTCGGCGCCCTGTGGGGCGCGTTCGGTGAAGTCGAGCCCTTCGGCGACGTAGATCTCGATGATCTCGTCCGTGTAGCCGGGCGACGGCGCCATGGTGGCGAGGTGCTCCAGCCGCCGCGGCGTCGCACCCAGCTCCTCCAGCAGCTCGCGGCGGGCGGCGTCGGCGACGTCCTCGCCGTCGACGTCGAGCTTGCCGGCGGGGATCTCGTCCACCTCCCTCCCCAGCGCCACCCGGTGCTGGCGGATGAGCCACACCTGGTCCCCGTCGATCGGCAGGACGGCCACGCCTCCGGGGTGGCGGATCACGTCCCGCTTCACCTCTTCGCCCGTCGGCGAGCGCAGGATCACCTCCTCCAGGCGCAGGAACACGCCCTCGCCGATCGTCCGGGTGGAGACGACTTCGAACCCGCTCTCCGCGCTCAAAGGCGCTCCACCGACTCGTCGACGGCTTGTCTCTGGCGGCGGCGGGCCAGCCCCGCCTCGATGAGCCCGGCGAACAGCGGATGGGGGTCGTCGGGGCGGCTCCGGAACTCGGGATGGGCCTGGGTGGCGATGAAGAACGGATGGTCGATCAGCTCGATGAACTCGACGAGGTTGTCGTCGGGAGACAGCCCCGACAGCCGCATGCCCGCCGCCTCCAGGTCCTTGCGGTAGCGGTTGTTCACCTCCCAGCGGTGGCGGTGGCGCTCGTAGATGAGCTCCTTGCCGTACAGCGCCCGCACCCTCGAGCCTTCGGCCAGCTTGGCGGCGTACAGGCCGAGCCGCATCGTGCCCCCCAGGTCCTCCACGTCGTGCTGGCTCGCCATCAGGTCGATCACGGGGTGCGGGGTGGAAGCGTCGAACTCCGTGCTGTTGGCGTCGACGTATCCCAGCACCGAGCGGGCGAACTCGATCACTGCGCACTGCAGCCCCAAGCAGAGGCCCAGGAAAGGGACGCCGTTCTCGCGGGCGTAGCGGATCGCCTCGATCTTGCCTTCCACTCCCCGGTGGCCGAATCCGCCGGGGACGACGATGGCGTCCAGGTCGGCGAGGTAGCTGTCGGCGAGCAGCCCGGTGATGTCCTCCGAGTCGATCCAACGCAGGTCGAGCGCCACTCCGTGGGCGGCGGCGCCGTGGCGGAGGGCCTCGACCACCGACAGGTAGGCGTCGGGCAGGGCGACGTATTTGCCGACGATCCCGACGGTGACCGGCTGGGTGGCGGAAAGCGCCCGGTCCACCATGTTGGCCCACGTCTCGAGCCGGGCAGGACCGGTGACGATGCCGAGGCGGTCGCACACCACGTCGTCGAGGCCGGCGGCGTGGAGCAGCAGCGGCACCTGGTAGATGTCGGGGGCGTCGGGGGCGGGGATCACCGCCCGTTCTTCGACGTCGCAGAACAGGCTGATCTTTCGGGTCACCCCGTCGTCGATCGGGCGGTCGGAGCGCACGATGATCACGTCGGGGTGTATGCCGTGGCTGCGCAGCTCGGCGACCGAGTGCTGCGTCGGCTTGGTCTTGTGCTCCTCGGAAGTGGCGAGGTACGGCACCAGGGTGACGTGGGCGAACAGGACGTTGGCCCGCCCCACCTCGTTGCCGAACTGGCGGATCGCCTCCAGGAACGGCAGCGATTCGATGTCGCCGACGGTCCCTCCCACCTCGGTGATCACCACGTCGACGTCGGAGTCGCGGCCCACGCGGTGGATCCGCTCTTTGATCTCGTTCGTGATGTGGGGGATGACCTGGACGGTGTCGCCGAGGTAGTCGCCCCGCCGCTCCTTCTGGATGACGGTGAGGTACACGGAGCCGGCGGTGACGTTGGAGTGGCGCTTCAGGTTCTCGCCGGTGAATCGCTCGTAGTGGCCGAGGTCGAGGTCGGTCTCGCCCCCGTCGTCGGTGACGAACACCTCCCCGTGCTGGAGGGGGTTCATCGTCCCCGGGTCGACGTTGATGTAGGGGTCGAGTTTCTGGTTGACGACCCGCAGGCCCCGGGCCTTGAGCAGCCTTCCGAGGGAGGCGGCGGTGATGCCCTTGCCGAGGCTGGAGACGACACCGCCGGTGACGAACACGTACTTGGTGGTGGTTGAAGCGGAGGCAGCGACCGATTCGGAGACCGGGGAGGCGGCTGGCTCGCTGAAAGGAAGCCCGTTCATGACGGGAGCCCACGGTAGCAGCCGCGGACTCCAATCCCCCTCATTCTCATCTCAGCCCCAACACGTCGTCGAGGCCCACCGCCACTCCCGACATCCCGACCACGGCTCGCACCGCGGCCACCGCCCCGGCGGCGAACGAGTCGTAGGAGGTCGACTGGTGGACGATCGAGAACTGCTCCCCCGGATTGGTGAAGGCCACCTCCTGATGGGACAACAGCCCGGCGAGGCGCAGCGAGTGGACGCGCACACCGTCGACGTCGGCTCCCAGCGCTCCGTCGACGAGCTCTTCGGACTTCTGCTGCGAGCGCCCGCCGGCGGCAGCGACCCGGGCCGCGGTCTGCAGGGCGGTCCCCGAGGGGGCGTCGGGCTTGCGCTCGGAGTGGCGCTCGACGATCTCGACGGTGGCGAAGTGTGACGCGGCCAGCTCCGCGAAGCGCATCATCAGCACCGCCCCGATCGAGAAGTTCGGCACGATCAGGCAGGCAGAGTCGGCTCCTTCCCACATCCGGCGGACCTCTTCGATCCGGTCGCGGGTGAAACCGGAAGTCCCCACGACGACCGCGGCGCCCGTCGTGCGCCATCGCGCCAGGTTGTCCATCACCGGCCCGGCGGGGGCTGCTTCCACGATCACGTCGACGTCGCCGGGCTCGTCGACGTAGGGGACGCCCTCCCACTCCCCCGTGCGGTTCGGGTTGTGGACGGCGACGAGGTCGATGTCGTCGGCTTCCCGCAGGCCCTTGGCGACCGCGGAGGCCAGCTTGCCGGGCACGCCGGAGACGAGGGTGGTGATTGCCATGGCCCCGACTCTAGGTGGGCTGTCGCCGGCTCAGTTGATGCGCCGGTCGTGGCCGGCCCACTCCTTCTCCCGGAGGACGAACTTCTGGATCTTGCCGGTCGAGGTCTTGGGCAGCTCGTCGACGAACTCCACCTTGTCCGGCGCCTTGTAGTGGGCGAGACGGTCCCTGACGTGGGCGATGATGTCCTCCTCCGACGTCTCCGCCCCCGGGCGCAGCACCACGAACGCCTTCGGGCGCTCCCCCCATTTCTCGTCCGGGACGGCGACCACCGCCGCCTCCAGCGCGGCCGGATGGGACAGGATCGCCTGCTCCACCTCGATGGTGGAGATGTTCTCGCCGCCGGAGATGATGATGTCCTTCGAGCGGTCCCGCAGCTCGATATAGCCGTCGGGATGCCACACGGCCAGGTCGCCCGAATGGAACCAGCCTCCCCGGAACGCCTTCTCGGTGGCGTCGGGGTCGTCGAAGTAGCCGATCATGACGTTGTTGCCCCGCATCACCACCTCACCGAGGGTCTGGCCGTCCCTGGGGACGTCGTTCATGTTCTCGTCGACCACCCGGATCGGGTCCGCTCCCAGGTAGGCGACGCCCTGACGCTTCAGCACCAGCGCCCGATCGGCGCTGTCGAGGCTCTTCCAGCCCGGCTGCCATTCACACACCGTGTACGGGCCGTAGGTCTCGGTGAGGCCGTACACGTGGACGATGTGCGCCCCCAGCTCTTCGAGGCGTGCCAGAGTCGTCGGGTTGGGAGGGGCGGCGGCGGTGGTGATGGTGAACCCCTCCGGGAGCGGCTTTGCCTTCTCGTGATAGGCGACCCCCGCCAGCACGGGCGGGGCTCCGTTGAAGTGGGTCACCCGCTCCGTGTCGATCAGCCGCCAGATCTCGTCGAAGTCCACCGACCGCAGGCACACGTGGCGGGCGCCGACCGCGGTCACCGCCCAGGTGAAGCACCAGCCGTTGCAGTGGAACATGGGCAGCGTCCACAGGTAGACCGAGTCGGGACCGACCCGGGCGTGGACGAGCTCGGCGAGGGCGTTGAGGTGGGCGCCCCGGTGACTGTACTGGACCCCCTTGGGGCGCCCCGTGGTACCGGAGGTGTAGTTGATGGAGATGGGCCGCAACTCGTCGTCGACCCGCCACTCCCGCCATCCGCCGGCTCCGCTCTGTGTCAGCTCCTCGTAGGTCATCGACGGCGACGGCAACGGGAGCGGCGGCGCCGCGTCGGGCACCTGGACGACCATCCTCAGGTCGGGGCATTCGGCGAGGACGTCGACGATCGGCTCGAGCAGCACGGTGTCGACGACCAGGACCTTGGACCCGGAGTGCTGGAGGATGTAGCCGATCTCCTGCGGCGAGAGCCGGGTGTTGATGGCCACCAGCATCGCCCGCAGCAGGGGCACGGCGAAGTGGCCGATGAGCATCTCGGGGATGTTGGGAAGCAGGTAGGCGACCCGGTCTCCCTCCCCCACGCCCAGCGCCGCCAGGCCGGCCGCCACCGCCTGGGTCTCGTCTGCCATCTCGGCGTGGGTGACTGTGCGCTCTCCGTAGGAGATCGCCACCTTGTCGGGAAACACTTGGGAGGAACGCTCCAGGAACAGGAGCGGCGTCAGCTGGGTGACATCTACGCGATCCATGCGGGACTCCGGGAGTTCTCAGTCGGGCCAGGCGGGCGGGCGCTTCTCCAGGAACGCCGACATGCCCTCCTGGGCGTGGGGCGCGCCGGCGTTGTCGGCCATGACGGGCTGGGCCACGGCGTACGCCTCCTCGAGGGGCAGGCCGACCTGGCGGTAGAAGGTCTCCTTGCCCAGGCCGATCACGTGCCCGCTGTAAGAGCTGATCGTCTCGACGTACTCGTCCACGGCGGCGTCGAGCTCTTCGGGGGGCACCACCTTGTTGACCAAGCCCCACTCGAGGGCGGTGGCGGCGTCGACCGGCCGGGCTGTGAGCAGCATCTCCATCGCCCGTTTCCGGCCGATCGCTCGCACCAGCGGGACGGCCGGGGTGGTGCAGAAGAGCCCGATCTTGACGCCGGGGGTGGCGAACCACGCCTCGGTGGACGCCACCGCCAGGTCACACGAAGCGACGAGCTGACAGCCGGCGGCGGTGGCGACGCCGTGCACCCGGGCGATGACCGGCTGGGGTATCCGCTGGATCGTGGTCATCATCTCGGTGCAGACGGCGAACAGCTCCTCGTAGAAGCTCGGTTCCCTGCCGATCATCTCCGAGAGGTCGTGCCCGGCCGAGAACGCCGGCCCTTCTGCGGAGAGGACCACCGCCCGCACGTCGTCGGGCACCTCCCGAAGTGCCTCGGTGACCTCCGTCATCAGCTCCAGGCTCAGCGCGTTGCGCCGGTCCGGGCGGTCGAGGGTGATCGTCAGCCGCGGGCTGGAATGCTCTACCCGGATGTGGCTCCATCCCATGGCACCCGAGAGTAGCGACGACGCCGGCGGAGTCAGCGGGAAGACGCCATCTCCAGCAGCTCTTCTGCTGCCTCCCGGCCCCGCTCCGACTCGGGGAGGCCCGCCAGCATCCTCGACAGCTCGCCGACCCGTTGCTCGCCTTCGATCCGCTCGGCGGTGGCGGCGTTGCCTTCCCGGCGGACGACGTAGTGGCGGTCGGCGAAGGCGGCGACCTGAGGGAGGTGGGTGACGCACAGCACCTGCCGCTCCGTGGCGAGAGCAGCCAGCTTGCGGCCGAGAGCGAGGGCGGTCGTCCCTCCGATGCCGGCGTCGATCTCGTCGAAGACCAGGGTCTCCGTCCCGCCCATGCCTCCGGCGAGGCGCAACGACAGGACCAGGCGGCTCAGCTCCCCGCCCGACGCCACCGACGCCACCGGCCCCGGCGTGAGACGGGAATCCGACGCGAACAGGATCGTCACCGAGTCGGCGCCGCTGGGGCCCGGATCGGCCGGCTCCACGGACACCTCGAGGTGAGGGTCGCTGAACCCCAGGTCGGTGAGATGGCTCTTCGCCACCTCCGACAGCTTCGCCGCCGCCCGACGCCGCGCCTCCCGCAGCCGGGACGCGGCGGCCGACACCTCCTTCTCGGCAGCCTCCACCTCTTCGTCGATCCGTTCGGCGCGGCCGATCAGCGACTCCAGCTCGGTTCGGCGGCGCTCGGCGGCGGCGCCGAACGCCAGGATCTCCTCCAGGGTGTTGCCGTACTTGCGACGCAGCTCACCCAACAGCGTGAGGCGGCTCTCCACCGCCGCCAGTTGCTCGGGGTCGAGGTCCATCCCTTCGGCGTAGACGCGGGTGTCGTGGGCATGGTCGTCGAGGGCGGCGGCCGAGCCGGCGAGCGCCTCCGCCAGCTGCTCCAGCTCGGGGTCGAGGCGGGCGGCCTTTTGCAAACCCGCCACCGCCGCCCCCACCTGGTCGCGGCCGGGGTCGAGACCGGGCAGCGGCCCCCCCAGCAGCCCCGCGATTTCCGCGGCGGGGCGAAGGCGGTCCCGAAGCCGGTTCAGGTCCCCCTCGTCGCCGGGGCGGGAG
>PKRG01000004.1 GCA_017577575.1 Acidimicrobiia bacterium
TCACAGACTCGTCAGGACAGCGCGGTCGAGCTATGCGCCGGAAACGATCCCCGCCTGGAGCCGGCGGACGATCTCCCCGAGCTCGCCGGACGAGAGCATCCCGGGGCCCAGCGGTCCGGAGCGATCCTCGCCCACCGGTGGCAGCTTCGCCAGGGCAGCCCGGACCTCGGGGGTCATGTGCCCGAGCTGCCAGGCGACCTCCTCGTCGACGAGGTCCGGCCGATCGGGCCGGGCCAACGCCACCGCCCGGACGGCGTAGGCGGCCGCGCCCAGGGCGTGAGCACCCATGTGCGCCACGGCGGCTGCCTGGCCGGCGGCGCGGGCGGCCGCCGCCGCGGCCTGGGTCTCCACCTCGCCGGCTCCGACGCCACCGGCGAAGCGGCGCCGGATCTCCCCAGCGGTGTCCAGCTCGCCCCGGGCATAGGCGCGGGCCCG
Source organism: Acidimicrobiia bacterium (assembly GCA_017577575.1). Lineage (GTDB taxonomy): Bacteria > Actinomycetota > Acidimicrobiia > Spongiisociales > ZC4RG35 > ZC4RG17. The sequence continues at coordinate 436 of PKRG01000004.1, forward strand.
CTCGATGAGCCTGCGGGGCCGGTCGTCGCCGGGAGCCTCCGCCTCGAACAGCTCGAGCACTCGTTCGGCGCAGTCGGCGGCCCATCCCGCCACCAGCCGCCGATCGCTCTCGCTCAGCGTCTGCGGGGATGCCACGCCCCCACTCTATGGATCAGCCCCACCTCCTGACTACTTGCCTCCGTCAACCCTTCGATCAGCTTCGGCAATCATCATGGGAGACGAGCTGGCACGGCGATCTACGAGCTCGCCCAGCGAGAGGAGATGACGGCCACCCACCTCGCCCGCGAATTGGACCTGGAACCCGGCGAGAACGACGTCCTCGTCCGGGGGGAGCCGCACCACAGCTTCGGGCACGATCTCATCGGCGAGACATGGGAGCTCGACCTGGCGCCCTAAGGTTCGGGGCGGAATGAGCCGACTCCGCCTTTTTCTCCAGTCGCGCCAAGGCGTCATCGCCGTGGCGTCGCTCGCCGCCATCGCCGCCTCGCTGATCCTTTCGGCGGCCGGCGCTTCGGAGACGGTGCGGAATGCTCCTCTCGTCGCCGTCGTGGTGATCGGCGGGATCCCCCTGGTGTGGGAGATCGCCAAGGACCTGATCGCCCGCAACCCCGGAGCCGATCTCCTGGCCGCCCTCGCCATCGTCACCGCCGTCCTCCTCGACGAGTGGCTGGTGGCGGCCATCATCGTCCTGATGCTCTCCGGCGGGGAGGCGCTCGAGGAGGCCGCCACCGCCCGCGCCTCGCGGGTCCTCGAGGCACTCGCCAAACGCGCCCCGACACTCGCCCATCGCCTCGTCGACGGTGGCAACGGGAGGACCGAGGACATCCCCGTGTCCGAGATCCGGGTGGGAGACCATCTGCTCGTCCTGCCCCACGAGGTGTGCCCGGTCGACGGCGAGGTGGTGTCCGGGCGGGGCACGATGGACGAGTCGTACCTGACCGGCGAGCCGTACGTGATCACGAAATCCGTCGGCTCCAAGGTGCTCTCCGGGGCCATCAACGGCGAGGACGCCCTCGTCATCCGCGCCGCCAAGACCGCCGCCGATTCCCGCTACGCCCAGATCGTCGGAGTCCTCGAAGAAGCGGAAGCGAACCGCCCCCGCATGCGGCGCATGGCCGACCGCCTGGGCGCTTGGTACACCGTGGTGGCACTGGCGATGGGGATCCTCGGGTGGGTCGTTTCATCGGACCCAGAGCGGTTCCTGTCCGTGATGGTGATCGCCACACCATGTCCCCTGCTCATCGCCGTGCCGGTGGCCATCGTCGGCGCCATCTCCCTGGCGGCCCGGTCGGCGATCATCATCAAGGACCCCGGCGTGCTCGAACGGATCCCCAAGGCGACGATCATGATGTTCGACAAGACCGGGACCCTCACTTACGGGCGTCCCACCCTCACGACGATCGACGTCGGAGCGGGGTTCGAACGAGCCGAGGTGCTGCGGCTCTCCGGCGCGCTGGAACGCTACTCCCGGCACCCGCTCGCCTCGGCCATCGTGGACGCGGCGACAGAAGAGCTCGGGCCCGACTTCGCCGCGGACGTCGAGCGCCTGGCAGAAGTGCCCGGGATGGGCCTCGTGGGCACGGTCGACGGACGAGAGGTGCGGATCACGAGCCGCCGCGTCGCCGAAGAGCTCCTCGGCCCTGGGGCCTCCTCCCTTCCGCCCCGGCGAGCCGGCATGGAGTCGATCCTGATCATCGACGATCGGTACGCGGCGACGTTCCAGTTCCGCGACGAACCCCGACTCGGGTCGGCTGAGTTCATCAGCCATCTGGGCCCGCGCCACGGCGTGACCCGCACCATGCTCATCTCCGGCGACCGGGCGAGCGAGGTGGAGTATCTCGCCGAGAGGGTCGGTATCGAGGAGGTCCACGCCGAGGCGTCGCCGGAGGAGAAGCTGGAGATCGTCCGGCGGGAGAACGAGAAGGGAACGACGCTGTTCCTCGGCGACGGCATCAACGACGCCCCCGCCATGGCCGCAGCACACATCGGGGTCGCCTTCGGCCGCGAGAGCGACATCACCTCCGAAGCCGCCGGAGCCGTGGTGCTGGACTCGTCTCTCGAACGCCTCGACGAGCTCCTCCACATCGGAGAGCGGATGCGCCGCATCGCCCTCCAGAGCGCGGTAGGGGGCATCGCCCTGTCGATGATCGGCATGGTGCTGGCCGTGATGGGAATGCTGCCGCCGCTCCTCGGAGCCATCGCCCAAGAGGCGATCGACCTCCTGGCGATCCTCAACGCGGCTCGAGTCGTGGCCGTGAGGAGACCGCTCGCCGACTACCACGAGTTCGTGGCCCCAGCGCCCCGCCCTGTCCCCGAGGCGGTCTGAGCCGCCGTGGCCTGATCCGAGCGTGCACGAGCAGTACCTGGTTGGACTGGAGTACCTGGAAGCGGTGACAGCCCTCCTCCGGCGGGTGCGCTCGGCTCACCCCACCGCGGGCCACTACGAGGCAGCCGACTTCCAATGGTGGTGGCGGATCCCCCGTCCGACCGACACGTTCCCGCAGCTTTTCTGGTTCGACGAGTCCGGTCGACCCGCCGCCGCGGTGGTCGCCACCGCCTGGCCCGCCGCCACGAGCCTCGCCCCGATCGTGCTGCCGGGCTCGAGCCCGGCCTGGGTGGCGCACGTCGTCGAACGCGGACTGGCCCACGCCGCGGGAGAGGGCCTGGACCGGATCGAGATCACCGTCGACCTCTCGGACGAAGCCCAGATCGGGATCCTCGCCTCTTTCGGCTTCCAGGTGACCAGGGACGAGACCGTCGAGACATGGATGGACATCGGGGACCGGCCACCGGTCAGCCCGCTCGATCCCCGCTATCGGCTGGCCACCCGACGCGAGACTGGATCGCGGCCCCACCACATGACAGGACGGAGCGGCGCCGATGTCGAGGAGCGACTCGGTCAGACATCGTTGTACCGGCGCGACCGAGGTGCCGACTGCTCCAGCACGTGTCTCATCAGCGCCCGGAATTCGGGCGGTCGGTCGAAGTGGGCCCGGTGGCCCGCTCCCTCGATGACGAACCGCTCCTTCATCGGCGCCTCGACCATGGCGAACCACTCCTCGGCGACCACCGCCCGTCCCCGCGCCTCGTGTTCGCCGAGCACCATGTAGAACGGTACGCCGAGGCTGGGAACGTCCCGGCGGAAGTCGATCTCCTGGAGCTGGGGATAGAGCGTGGCGTTGGTGTCGAGGAATCCGCGGAACGCATTCACCCGATCCATGAACGAGTACTCGGGCACGAAGAGGATGCCCGGCATCTCGTTGCTCAGGTCCAGCTCGGGGTAGGAGTTCCAGTCGTGCTCGTGGCTCACGACCGGGTCGTAGCGCAACAGCTCGGCGTAGGGAGGTGGCCCGTTGCGCCGGAGAGCGGCCGCCAATTCTTCGTCGCCCGTCGCCTCCGCCCAGGCCAGGGTGTCCTCCCAGAACATCACGTCGGTCGCGCGCTGGCTGACCATCTGGCCGACCCCGACGAGGGCGTAATAGAGGTCCGGCCGGGCCTGGACGGCGAGCACACCCAGCGTCGACCCCCAGGACTGGCCGACCAGGAAGACCTTCTCCACGCCGAATCGCTCCCTCAGGTAGTCGGTCACCTCGATCGTGTCGGAGACGAGTTGGTCGACGGTCAGCGTCTCGGCCGGGTCCAAGGCGGCGTAGGACTTCCCCGCCCCGCGCTGCTCCCAGACCGCCACGACGAAATCCTCCTCGAGACCGACGTCGCGCCGGACCGCACCCAGGTCGGTGCCGCCGGGCCCTCCGGCGAGATACAGCAGAACGGGGCCGCTCACGTCCCGGCCCCGGATCATCAGCATCTGTTGGTGACCCCCTATCGGGAGGGCCACCAACTCGGCGACCGAGCCGGCGATCGGCTCCCCGTCGGCGCCGACGATGGGGGCGGTGGTGGCAGGCCGAGCCACCGCAGCCGCCAGAGCCACCGTGGCCAGCGACCCGACCGCGGTCAGCGCCCAGCGCAGGCGGCCGGGAGACGTCGCCCGAGGGTGACCGGCACGAGACGCCAACCACGCCCCATGCGAAACGCCCACCTCCAACGGCAACAGCACCAGCACGCCGTGGAAGACCCGACCCACGACGAAGGCGACGACCCCGTAGAAAGCGTCGAGGTGGATGGCGTCGACCGTCGGGCCGACGATCGAGACCCTGCCTGCCTCGAACGCCAAGACGAACACGAAAGGGAGCACCACGAAGCTCCACGGACCGGCCGCCACGTACCCGGCCAGCACGCCCACTATCAGCGCCGAGCCCATCGCCCACAGGGCTTGCGCCGTGGTCACCGGCCCCCGGGGTGTGAGCGACACGCTCACGGACGCCCAGGCCGCGACCAGGACGGATGCGGCCGCCATGGCCACCCGGGGATTCGGCCAGACTCTCTTTGGCCACGCCGCCACGGATCGGCCATCGGCCGCCGCTCGGCGGGGCTCGAGGGTTGCTCTTGCGCCCATCTCCGCTCCCGACCGATCGGTGACGAGATTGCCGATGATGCTGGCCATGCGCCAGGGCCGAACGGCACTGGTCGACCGGTCATCACCGGATCGGCGAAGACCGGGGCTTCGGGAAGACGAGCCGGCGGAGCTCCGAGCCGAGAAAGTGGACGCGGAGGCCCGCAGAAGGAGTGAAATGGGGCGCGGCACTGTCCGATACCAGCGGGGCGCCTTTGTCCATCTCCACCTCAGCCCGCCACTCGACGGCGCGCACGGTCGGCTTCGTGCTGGGCGTGTCCGTCACCACCGTGGGGTTGGCCATGCTGATCCCGGCGGCGGTCTCGTTTCTCACCGGTGAGCCCGAGACGGCGGTCGGGATCCTCGGCGCCGCCGCCATCTCCGTCGCCGCCGGATCCCTCGCCGCGATAACGTCGGGCCGGCCCTCGAGCATCGGGATGAAGGATGGTTTCGCCGCCGTCGGCCTCACCTGGTTCGCCCTCACCGCGGCCGGCGCCCTGCCTTACCTGATGACCGGAACGATCCCGGGGCTCGCCGACGCCATCTTCGAGACCGCCTCCGGATTCACCACCACCGGGGCGTCGATACTCCCCGACCCGTCGGCTCTGCCGACCGGCATCGCCCTGTGGCGCGGCCTCACCCAATGGCTGGGCGGGATGGGAGTCATCGTCCTCTCCGTGGCGATCCTCCCCGTTCTCGGGGTCGGCGGCGTGCAGCTGGCCCGCGCCGAGTCACCGGGCGTCGCCCCGGAACGGATCACGCCTCGGTTCCGTGAGACCGCCAAGCGACTCTGGCTCCTCTACGCCGCGCTGACAGTCGTGCTGATCGTCCTGTTGGCGGTGGGCGAGATGGACGTCCTGGAGGCGGTAGTCCACGCCTTCGCCACCGTATCCACCGGCGGGTTCGGGACCGAGCCGACCTCGGTCGCCGGCTTCTCGCCCTACACCCAATGGGTGATCACCCTGTTCATGTTCCTGGCCGGCGCCAACTTCGCACTCCACTACAGGGCGCTGCGCAACCCCGGCGTCTACGCCTCCAATGCCGAGTTCCGCCTGTACTCGTGGATCACCCTGGGAGCGGTGGCGATCGTGGCCGGAGGCTTGCTCGCCGAGCTGGGCATCGGACGGGCGTTCGCCGACGCCACCTTCACCGTGGTCTCGATCCTCACCACCACCGGGTTCGCCACCGCCGATTTCGGTGCCTGGCGCCCGGCTCTCCAGGTGGTGATCGTGGGCTTGATGTTCTTCGGCGGGATGGCCGGCTCGACATCGGGATCGGTGAAGACCTACCGGATCGGGATCCTCGGGAAGGCGGCCCGAGCCGAGCTCTCCCACTTCCTGAGCCCTCGCCGGATGACCAACGTGAGCTTCGGCGGCAAGACGGTGCCGGAGCCGATCGTCGAGTCGGTCCAGTCGTTCTTCCTCTTCTACATGGTGATCTTCATGACGGGGACCTTCCTGCTGGGCTTCATCGACGCCAACATCTCCGAGGAGCTCGATCTCGTGACGTCCGCTTCGGCGGTGGCCACGGCACTGGGCAACGTCGGTCCCGGGCTGGGGGCGGTGGGCCCCACGTCGAACTTCGGCGAGCTCCCCGACCTCGGCAAGTGGCTGTTGTCGGGGCTGATGATCGTGGGCCGTTTGGAGCTCTTCCCGGTGCTGGTGCTGTTCACGCCCACTTTGTGGCGGCGGTGACCTAGCCGCCGGCGCGTCTCGCCTCGTCCCACGCCCGTTGCGCCTCGCGGGCCTCCCGTTCGGCTTCCTTGGCGGCGGCCACGGCGGCATCCAGCCGACGCCGAGCCTCCTCCAACACCTGCCGTGCCTGCCTCGCCTCGGCCCGGAGGTCCTCTGCCCGCCGGGCGGCCGCGTCGGCGCGCTCGTGCAGGCGCTGGAGCTCTCGGGAGAGCTCCGGATCGGGGGTCCCGCGCTCCGCGGCGGACACCGGAGCGGTCCACTCCCCCGGCCATCCTCCCGCGATCTCGGCCGCCTGGGTCAGCGTTCCCGCCTGGAGCAACCTCTCGGTCGATTCGTCACCGCCCGCGGCCAGCAACGTGCGGCCGATGCGGTCGAGGACCCCTCCCGAGGCGGAGTGCCCCGCTTCGGCGAGGGCGGACGCGGCAGCGGCGGTGATCTCCTCCAACAGTCGGACCCGTCGTTCCGACGCATTCCTGAGGACGTCGCGGTCGGCGGCTCGGCGCAACTCCTCGTGCACCCCAACGAGCTGTTCGATCAAGTCGGATCGCGTGCGCGCCACCTGGTTGAGGGCCCAGGCGTCGGTGGTCGGCTTGCGCAGCCTGGAGACGGCAACGGCATCCTCTTTCGACCCTTCGTCGGCCAGTCTGCGGGCCAGCCGGTCGCGCTCGGCGGTGAACTCGCCGATGGGCAGCGAATAGAGGTCCGCGGCGGCCGGGATCACGCCGAGCGCTTGCGGGTGGCCTCGACGCTGGCTTGGAGAGCTTCGAGCAGGTCGGTGACCTTTTCGGGCTCGGGCGCTTCCTCGGGGGCCAGCTGGAGGTCTTCGCCTTCGATCTTGGCGGCGATCATCTCTTCCAGGCGCTCTCGGTAGGAATCCGAGAACGCGGCGGGATCGAAATCGCCGCTGAGGTGCTCGATGAGCGACTCGGCCATCTCCACCTCCTGCGGCCTCACCTCGACGTCCATTTCCAGCTCGTCGAAGGCCGGGACCCTGATCTCGTCGGGCCACTTCATCGTCTCCAGGACCAGGACGTCGTCGGCGGGACGGATCGCGCAGAGTCGCTCCTTCTCCCGGATCGTCACCTTGCCGATGCCGACCTGGCGGGTGTTCTCGAGTGCTTCCATGAACACCCGGTACGCCTTGAGACCCGACTCCTCGGGGGCGAGGTAGTACGTCTTGTCGAAGTAGATCGGGTCGATGGCTTCCTGTTGGGCGAACTGGACTATGTCGATGGTGCGGATGCTGTCGACGGGCACCCGGTCGAGCTCGTCCTGGGTGAATGTGACATACTTGCCCTCCTCGTACTCGTAGCCCTTGACGATGTCGTCCCAGTCGACCTCTCGCCCCGACTTCGTGCTCACCCGCTTGTAGCGGATCCGGGAGCCGTCCTTGCCGCTGAGGAGATGGAACGAGATGTCCCGATCTTCGGTGGCGGCATAGAGGCCCACGGGGATGGTGATGAGCCCGAAATTGATGGCTCCTCGCCATATGGCGCGTTGGGACGTGGTGGGACGATCCAGCCCGTCGTCGGACTTCTCGGTCTTCGCTTCTTCGGCGTCGGATTTCCCGTCGCCTCCCAAGGCCTCGACTAACTCGTCTTTGGCCATCTTCGAGCGCCCCTCGACGTCTCGCTCCTGGGCCAGCTCGTACAGCTCCTCTTTGGTCAGTTCGTTCAGGTCTTTGGTCTGGACCATCACCGCCTCCTCCGGCCAGGTCTACCCGAGCGGGCCGACGGGTAACCCCCCGGATTCGGCGTCGGTGGTGGCGGGGGCCATCATCTGGCTGCTCATGAACGATTCCGTGCTGCAGGCGGCAGGGGTGGCGTTCCTGACCGTCTTCCTCGCCGAGCTGGGCGACAAGTCCCAGCTGCTGGCGTTGTCGCTGTCCGCCCGTTACCGGCGGCCCGTGCTGCTGGCGGCGGTGCTCACCGCCAGCGCCCTGACGATCGGCGCGGCGGTGCTCGTAGGCGACCTCATCGGCGGGCTGTTGCCGACATGGGTGTTGCGCGCCGGTGCGGGGATCCTGTTCCTCGTCTTCGCCGCCCTGACTCTCTTCGGCGACGACGAGGAAGAAGCGGACGGCGAACAGGCCGCCACCGCCCGTTCGGGCTTCGTGACCGCGGTCCTCGCCTTGTGCGCGGCGGAGTTCGGCGACAAGACCATGGTGTCGACGTTCGCCCTGGCCGCCACCACCTCCGGGCTGGGAGTGTGGATCGGCGGCACGTTGGGGATGGCGTTGGGCAGCGGACTCGCCGTGCTCATCGGCGCGGCCGTGTGGCAACGGCTCAGCCCTCGAACCGTCCGCTACGTCTCCTCGGCGCTCTTCGCCGTGGTGGGCGTGGTGCTCCTGCTCGAGGTGTGGCTGGGCTGACAGGGATCGGGACGCCCGTCACTCCTCCCAGTCCTCCACGGCCACGTCGAAGTCGCTGCCGGGCCGAGCGAGGAAGGAGGCGAGACGGCCCGCTTCCTCGGCCACCTCCCTGACCGCCCTGCGGTTCCGCACCGCCAGCTTCACCGTCAGCTGGAACCGGTCGCGGCTCTGCTCGCGCCTCCAGTTCCCGGACAGGAAACCGTCGACCAGGACCGAGCCCATCGTCCAGGTCGGCCGGGCCGGGCCTGCCGTCCGGGAGCGGTCGGCGTGGGCCAGCAAGGCGTTGTCGAACTCGGGCAGGAACCGCACCGGCGCTTCGGCGTCGGGGGCCGGCCGGGGAGCGTCGGGCAGGTCGAACAGCTCCCGCCCTTTCTCGTCCCGGAACACCACCAGCCGGGGACGCAGCCTCTCGAACACCTCCGCCAGACCGGCGAGGTTGGACCATGCCCGTGCGTCGGAGACGGTCGCCGGCCCGAAGGCGGCCAGGTAGCGGAGCATCAGCTCCTCGACCCGGGACGACGGATCCGGGCCTTCCCCCAGCCAGTCGACAGCGAGTGCCCAGCGCGCCGAGCCTGATCGACGCCACAAGCCGCGTGGCGGTACCTGGACCACGGGTGTCAGGTAGGTGACGGCCTGGGCCATCGATGCGGGGTCGACGCCGGGAAACTCGGTCTCGAGGAGCCGGGCCATCTCCGCTCTGGTCAGCGGTCCGTCGGAGAGGGCCTCGCGGCCCAGTCGGAGCACGCGGTCGAGGTCGACACCATCGAGGTTCCTGGCGAACGGAGTGGACCTGAACACCCGCTCGAACACGGTCCGTGTCGCATTGGCGAACAGCGGGTAGTCGGCGGCACTGACCAGGTGGATCGTCGCTCGCATCAACGGGGCGCGCACCGCCCGCCGCTCCTCGATGTGTCGGCTGAGTCGTTCGGGATCGAAGCCATCCAACCTAGACCAGAGGCCGATGTAGGGATCGGTGGGTGTTTGGGCCTGCAATCCGGCCAGCGATTCGACCGCGTCCAACGGCTCGAGCGGCACCCGATCCAGGAGCATCTGCCGGCTGAGGGTCGCCCGATTGAGCTCGCGTGTCGTCAGCACCGGCAGGGACATGGCGGCCAGGATAAGGAACGTCCTCTCCGGATCGGCATCACGGTGGTCTACGTCGATTAGCGTGTAACGATGCTCGGAACCATGTGGGGGTTCGTGGGAAAGGAAGAAGCGGCCCCGCAGGCCGGGCTCCCCGCGTGTCGATCCGCCCAGAAAGCGAGCGTTCGCCCCTACCTCCGTCCCTCGGCCTAGGCGGCACCCATGCTCTCGCATCGACCTCATGAGCGCACTCTGGCGGCCATACGGCGCTGGGATCCGCTCGCATGGATCCTGCTGAGCCACGGCGTGGCCATGTCCCTGGCCGGCGAGACCGCGTCGCCGCTGCTCGTCTCGACGTTGTCGGTGGCCCTGGCCGTGTCCCGACTGGCGCTGGGATGGTGGGGCCGCCACGACGTCACCCGGATCCAGTTCGCACGGTCACTGGTGTCGATCGTTCTCGCCTACGCCGTGCTGGTCGTCGACGGCGGCGTGGAGTCGCCCTTCTTCTTCTGGGTCCTGCTCATCCTCGGCTGGCAGGTCCTCGACCTGCCGCAGCGCCTGTTCCGCTATCTCGGTTTCACGGCGATCGCCGCCTACCTGATCGTGGTGCTGATCACGGTGGAGCTGACGGCGCCGGCCCTGTTCCGGGCGTCGTTGCTCGCCGCCTTCGTGTTCGTCCTGAGCTTGGGCCGGTGGATGCTCGACATTCGGGAAGCAGAGGTCGCTCGCCTCGACGAAGTCGTCAAGGGGATCATGAACGACGCCCCCCTGGCCGTGGCGGTGTTCGATCACGACCGCGAGACGCTGCTCTACGCCAACGCCGCCGCTCACTCGATCGGGATCGCCTCACTCGACGACATGGCCCACCTGCTGCTGGAAGAGGAGAACCGCACCGGCCCCGTCACGACCCTGGCCGATTTGGTGATGGGTGCGGGGTTCCGCCGCTCCACGGTCCGTGCGTACCGCCACATACGCGAGGGCTCGACGTATCGCATCGGATACCACCCCCGGATGGTCGACGGGGCGCCGCCGATCGTCGTCGTGTACGGGCTGGTCGACGACGAGCCGGGAACGATGACCTGGACGGATCAGTAGCGGGCGCTGATCCCTCGGCGCAGACGCCAGCCGCGGCGGGCCGCCGGAGCTCGAGGCCGGACCAGCGGATCGATCGACCGCTCGACACCGGACTCGTCGATGTACCCGATCAGGCGGTAGTAGGTGTCGCACGCCCCGCACACGATGTGCGTCAACGGGTAGCTGGCGAGGAAGTCCTCGACCGTTTTCAGTTCGTCACCCGCTCCGACGATGGCACTCCGCCGGTCGGGTGGACATGCGCATTCGATGAAGAAGGCCAGCACCGCGCCCGGCAATCTAGCCCCACACCCCCGGCCCGCCGTAGGTCGCGAGTCCGGTTTCCCCACGCACAAACCCCCGGGGAACTGCCACGATCAGCACGTGAGACTCTCCGATTCGGCACCTCCCGACCGGCGGACACGGCGCGAGTTCGCCCGACGCCTGTGGCGGCTCGCCGAGGTGGTGCAGGCAGCGGATCGGCGGCGGTCCTTCCGGGCGCGGGCGTTCCGGGCCGCGGTGTGGTCCCTCGACTCCCTCCCCGCCGACCTGGACGCACCACCGGACGCGATGCGCCGGGTGGAGGGCATCGGCGAGGGCATCGTCCGCCTGATCGAGGAGTTCCGCACCACCGGCACACTGGCGGAGCTGCAGCGCCTGCATCCCCGGTTCCCCGCCGAGGTGCAGAAGCTCTCCCGGCTCCCCCGCATGACCCCTGCGCGCCTCGAGGAGCTGAAGGCCCTCGGCGTGGACACCGTCACCGACCTGGCGGCCGCCATCGACACCGGGGCGTACACGATCGTCGACGGTATCGGGCCGGCGACCGCCGAGAAGTGGGCGGCGATCCTCGCCCTGGGTCCCTCTCCGGGGGCGGTGCCGGCCCATCAGGCGTCCGTCACCGCGTCGATGCTTCGCCGCCATCTCGAGCGGCATCTCCCCGGCGACGAGGTGAGGGTGGCCGGAGCGGTGCGACGCCTGGACGAGTGGGTGGATCGGATCGACCTCGTGGTCGCCACCGACGACCCGGCCCGGATCGTCGGCTTCCTCGAGGACTCGGCCGCAGTCGCATCGACTGCCTCCGAGCCGGGCTGGGCCGTCGATCTCGTCACCCACGACCGGATACCCGCCGCCGTGCGGCTCACCGACCGGCAGGCGGCCGGCACCGCCCTGGTGCGCTGGACCGGCCCCGACGAGCACGTACGCAGCCTCGGGATCTCCGACGACGCCCCGCATCGCACCGAAGAGGACGTCTACCGGTGGGTGGGGATGCCACCGATCCCCGCTCCGGCGCGGGTGCGGCCGGACGCGGCCGCCGGGTCGATCCGGCTGGAGGACGTCCGCGGCGACCTGCACGTCCACACCGACTGGTCGCCCGACGGCCACATGTCGCTGGTGGAAGCGGGCGAACGCGCCCTCGCCCGCGGCTACGAGTACCTGGTGGTCACCGACCACACATTCGGCCTGCGTTTCGGCGGTCTCGATGCGGCGGGGCTGCGTCGGCAGCGCCGGATCGTCGAGGAGGCGCGGCGCCTGCTGCCGAGCCTCCACATCCTCCACGGCGCCGAGGTCAACATCGACGCCGAGGGAGGGATCGACCTGGACGACGAGACGCTCGCGTTCCTGGATTTCGTGGTGGCGGGCGCCCATTCCCACTTCGACCTGCCCCGGGACCTCCAGACCGCCCGTCTCGTCACCGCCGTCGGCCACCCAGCCGTCGACGTGCTCGCCCACCCCACGGGCCGGCGGATCGGGATACGGCCGGGTTTCGACGTCGATCTGCGGGCGGTCTTCGAGGCCGCCGCCGAGACGGGCACCGCCCTGGAGGTCAACGGCCACCGGGACCGCATGGACCTGTCCGCCGACTTCGCTTCCGAGGCGGCCCGGGCCGGGGTGCGTCTCGCGGCCGACAGCGACACCCACCGGCCCGCCGAGTTCGACAACATGGCGGTGGCGGTCGGGATCATGCAGCGCGCCGGCGTACGACGGGACGGGGTGGTCAACGCAGCCCCACTGGACTCCTTCCTCGCCTGGATCGAACAGCGACGGAGCCGTCTCTAGTGTCGGTGGCATGGAGACGAGAGACGTGCTCCTCGACGCCTTCGGGCGGATCAGAGGAGAGGTGGGGAGGGTGCTCTCCGGAGCGCCCGAGGACCTGCTCTTCTACCGGCCGGATCCCGACGCCAACTCCGTGGCGTGGCTGATCTGGCACCTGACGCGGGTGATGGACGATCACGTCTGTGAGATCGCCGGCCGCGAGCAGGTGTGGATCGCCGACGGCTGGGCCGAGAGGTTCGGGCTCCCGTTCCCGGTGAGCGAGACCGGCTACGGCCACTCGAGCGAGCGGGTCGGCCAGGTGCGGGCATCGGCCGACCTGCTCGGCGGTTACCACGACGCCGTCCAAGAGGCGTGCACCGCCTATCTGGAGAGTTTCGACCCGACCGAGCTGGACAGGATCATCGACACCCGCTGGGACCCGCCGGTCAGTGTCGGCGTGCGGCTGGTGAGCGTCATCAGCGACTGCCTGCAGCACGTCGGTCAGGCGGCTTACGTCAAGGGCATGTTCGGCCGTCGCTGAGGATCACGGGAGCGGCCGGCTGCGGCCGCGCCGACGGCGGGGCAGTGAGGAGGTGGCGGCGTCTTCACGGACCTTGTCGAGCCGCGTGCTGATCAGGTACTGCTCCACGGCGATCTTGACCATCGCCGCCACCGGCAGCGCCAACAACGCGCCGGTCACACCCGCCAGAGTGCCACCGACCATGACGGCGATGATGACGGCGGCCGGGCTCAGGTCGATGGCGCGGGTCATGACCCGGGGCTGCACCAAGTAGTTCTCGACAGTTGGTAGGCGGTGAGGAAGGCGGCGACCGCCACGACCATGCCCACCCCCTGCTGGGCGGCGACCGCCACCGTCGGCACCGCTCCGATGAAGGCACCGACGATGGGGATGAGGTCGGTCAGCGCCACCCACAGGGCGAGGACCAGCGGGAAGTCGAGCCCCATCAGCTGGAACGCGGCGAAGCTGACGACCCCGGCGACGAGGGAGACTGTGAGGTTTCCGAGGATGTAGCCGGATATGCGCTCCGTCGACTCGTTGACCAGACGCAGGAGGTCGGCTCTCTCCTCCCGGCGCACGAGCCTCAGCACCCAGTTCTTCATCCGGGGGATGGCGTAGGCGAAGTACGGGACGAGCACCCCCACCGTGAAGAGGTTGAAGATCGTCGCCGCCGCCGTGCCGACCGTGCGGGTCACCATCTCCTGGTCCTCGGTCATCATCTCCGAGAACTGGAGCCGGTCGGCGAGCACCGCGCCGAGGCCGCCCATGTCCCGCAACTCCTCCCGGATCTGCGGCAGAGTGGAGGCGATGGCGTCCGCCTGGTCGATGGCGGTGGGGACGATGACGAGGGCTCCGGCGACCAGCGCGGTGGTGACCAGGACGATGATCGTCGCCAACGCCCAGCCCCGGCCGAGACCCCGGTCTTCGAAGAACTGGATGGTCGGCTGGAGGCCGAGGGCGATCACGAGCGAGGCGAACACGACCAGCAACACACCCTGCAGGAGCAGCACCATCCGCAGGGCGACGACGACCTGTTGGAGGCGGGCTTCTACGCCGCCTTCCTGGGCAACACCGACACGGCCCCTCCATGGCTGACCATCCTCGCCTTCCGCTGGCTCCTCTTCCGCGTCGAGTTCGGGGCAGGGATGATCAAGATGCGCGGCGACCCGTGCTGGCGGGACCTCACGTGCCTGTACTACCACCACGAGACCCAGCCGATGCCGGGACCGACTTCGCGTTGGTTCCATCATCTCCCGCCGCTGCTCCACCGCATCGAGGTCGCCGCCAACCACGTCGCCCAACTGGCGGTGCCGTTCTCGCTGTTCCTCCCGCAGCCGCTGGCGGGGGTCGGCGCGCTGGGCGTGATCGTGACGCAGGCCTATCTCATCGTGTCCGGCAACTACGCGTGGCTCAACTGGCTGACCCTGTTGCTCGCCTTCGCGGCGCTGCCCGACTCGTGGTTCGCTGCCCTGGGGTGGGCGGCGGCCCCCGGGGCGGCTGTGTCCGCGGCGTGGTTCGATGCCCTCACCGTTGCCCTGGCCGCGGTCGTCGTCTGGCTCAGCCGGCATCCGGTGCGCAACCTCCTCGGCCGCCGCCAGCTGATGAACTACGCCTTCAACCGGCTGCACTTGGTGAACACCTACGGTGCCTTCGGCAGCGTGACCCGCCGTCGCCGGGAGCTGATCATCGAGGGCCTCCTGGATGAGGGCGGCGAGTGGAACGCGTACGAGTTCAAGGGGAAGCCGGGGGACCCGTATCGCCGGCCCCGTCAGTGGGCGCCGTACCACCTGAGGCTCGACTGGCTGATGTGGTTCGTGCCGTTGTCGTGGAGCTATGCGGGCAGGTGGCTGGACGCCCTGATCGAGAAGCTGTTCGAAGCCGATCCCGCGACGCTGCGCCTGCTAGCCCGGGACCCGTTCGAGGGGCGTCCGCCCGCCCGCATCCGCGGCCGTATCGTGGACTACCGCTACTCGACCCGCCAGGAAAGGAAGGAAACCGGCCGGTTCTGGATCACGGGTGACTCCCGGGTGGTCTTCGACGTTCCCCGTCCGTCTCGGCTCGACTCGCCCGGGTGAGCCGCGTGATCTCGTCGGCGGCAGCCGGGCAGAGGCGGATGAGCTCCTGTCGGTCGCCCAGCTCGAACCCCGCCTCGTCGAACGGGGGCGCCATGGTCGTGCCGAGGAGGGTCCACTCGCCGGTGGTCTCGGCCGCCATCCAGGTGCCCGGCTCGACGATCCGGATCGGCCGCTGGCCCGACCGCAGTTCCATTCCGAGTGTGTGACGGGTCACCCGACCGTCTCCGTCGATCAGGACCAGGAGCGCCGGGTCGCCGCCGTAGTAGTGCCACAGCTCGGGCCGATCCAGCCGGTGGAACGCGGAGAAGTCCCCCGGACGGAGAAGAAAATAGATGGCGCTGCCGTAGTCGTTGCCCCATACCCGGCGGAACATGCCGCCCTCCTCAGCAAGAGGCTCCAGGCCGAGGAGCTCGACGATGTCTTCGCCGGTCAGATGAGTATCGGGCATGTCTGACAAGCTTGGAAGCACAACGACAAGTTGTCAATCGAGGCGGTATGGTGCCGCCATGGCCGGGGAGACGACAACGAGGACCCTCTCCGAAACCGTGGCCGCCGACCTCCGCCAGCGCATCGCCAGAGGGGAATGGACCAACGGCGATCGCCTCCCGAGCGAGCACGCCCTCTCGGAGCACTACGGGGTGTCTCGAGCCACCATCCGGACGGCTCTCCAGGACCTCGAGAGCCGGGGCATGACCGTCACCCGACGGGGGGTGGGCACGTTCGTCACCGGACAAGCCGAAGGCGTCCGCGCCGACCTCCGCCAGCTCGAGTCGCTGTCGGCCACCATCGGCGCCCACGGGCGCAAGGCCGGGGTCGTGTATCGGTCGATCGCGGTCCGGCCGGCCAACGAGCGGGAACGGCGATCCCTGCAACTGGACGAAGACGAAGAGGTGTTGGCGACCGAACGGGCCCTCAGCGCCGACGGTGAGACCGTCGCCTTCTCCCACGACACGATCCCGCGGCGGCTGCTGGGGCCGGACTTCTCCCCCACCGACGTGACCGGATCGCTCTTCGAGCTCCTCGAACGACACGACGTCCGGGCCGTGTCGGCAGTCACCGAGATCCACGCCGTCCACGACCCGGCCATCGGATGGGGAGACGACCGGCCCGCCGATCCGACGTACCTGCTGCTGACCCAGCTCCACTTCGACCGCAGCGGCACACCCGTGGCGCTGGCCGACACCTACTTCATCGAAGGCCGCTTCCAGTGGGGCCTGGTCCGGCACCGGTGACCTTGGCTGACAGCGCACTCTTCCCTACCCTGGGATCGTTGTCTGACAAGTACCGAGTAGATAGATGTCGATTCCCACCATCGAATGGGCCGACGGCACCGTCCGCCTGATCGACCAGACCCTTCTCCCCCACACCGAGCGGATCCTCGAGATCACCACGCCCGAGGAGCTCGTCGATGCCATCAAGCGGCTGGCGGTGCGTGGTGCCCCCGCCATCGGCGTGGCCGGCGCCTACGGGGTCGCCCTGGCGGCCCGCCGCTACGGGACGGGCACGCCGGATTTCGAGCGGGCCGTGGCGGAGCTCCGCGACGCCCGTCCCACCGCGGTCAACCTGGCGCGAATGGTGGACCGGGCCGCGGCCTGCGCCCCCGAAGGGCCGGATCGGATCCTCGAGGAGGCCCACCGGATCCGCCAGGAGGAGCTGGAAGCCTCGATGGCGATGGGCGAGAGAGGCGCCGACCTCGTCCTCGACCTGGTGGGTGATCGCCCGGTCCGGGCGATGACGATCTGCAACACCGGCGGGCTCGCCACCGTCGAGCGGGGCACGGCCCTCGCCGTCATCCAGACCCTGCACGAGCGGGGCAAGCTGGCAGAGGCGCTGCCTCTGGAAACCCGCCCGCTGCTGCAGGGTGGACGTCTCACCACCTGGGAGCTGCAGAAGATGGGGGCGCCGTTCCGCCTGCTGGTCGACTCCGCCGGGCCCTTCCTCCTCAGCCGGGGCCTGGCCGACGTGGTCCTCATCGGCGCCGACCGGGTGGCCGCCAACGGCGACACCGCCAACAAGATCGGCTCGTTCAGCCTGGCGCTGGGCGCGGCCCGGGCGGGGGTGCCGTTCATCGTCGTCGCCCCCGAGTCGACGATCGACCTCGACACGCCCAACGGGGAGGTCATCGAGATCGAAGACCGCGGGCCGGCCGAGGTCGTAGGGTTCAACGGGACACCAACCGCCCCGCCGGGGACGCAGGCGATCAATCCCGCCTTCGACGTGACGCCAGTGGACCTGATCACCGCCCTCGTCACCGAAGAACGCGTCGTCCGCTTCGACCGAGGCGAGAAGCTTTGAGCGACGGGCCCCTGATCGGCGTCATCGGGGGATCCGGCCTCTACTCGCTCATCGACGACGCCACCACCCACGACGTGACGACCGAGTACGGGACGCCGTCGAGCCCGGTGACGACCGGCACGATCGGCGGGCGCCGGGTGGCATTCATCACCCGCCACGGAGTAGACCACTCCATTCCCCCGCACAGGATCGACCACCGCGCCAACGTCGCCGCCTTGAAGCACATCGGCTGCGACGCCGTCGTCACCTCCTCGGCGGTGGGGAGCCTCCGCGACGAGATCCGAACCGGCGACTTCGTGCTCTGTGACCAGTTCGTCGACCGCACCACCACCCCTCCGGTGACCTTCTTCGACGGCCCCGACGTGGTGCACGTGTCGATGGTCGAGCCCTACTGCCCGGTCTTGCGCGGCGCGGCGACGAAGTCGCTCGGCGAGCTCGGCGAGAGGTTCCACCCCCGGGGCACGGCGGTCGTGTTCTCCGGCCCGCGGTTCTCCACCCGCGCCGAATCGGAGTGGTTCCAGGCGATGGGATGGGACGTCCTCTCGATGACCCAGCACCCGGAGGTCACTCTCATCCGCGAGGCCGAGATGTGCTGTGTGAACCTGTCGTTCGTGACCGACGCCGACGCCGGCACCTCCGACGGCTCCGAGCCTCCGGTGACCGCGGCGGCGGTGTGGCGGCGCCTGAAAGAGAACCAGCCGAGGATCAAGGCGGCGTTGGCGGCGATCGTCGCCTCGATCCCTGCCGAACGCGACTGCGATTGCCGGTCGGCCCTGTCCCGGACCTGACGCTCAGACCGTCGAGGCGGTGAGGTCGAGGAGCCGGCGGAACCGCTTCCGGGCGATGACGAGCGCCACCAGGGTGACCACGAACGGGAGGGCGTCGGTGATCTGCACGGGGTACCCCTGTCCCTGGAGGCGGAACCCGAACGCCTCCGTGAACCCGAACAGCAAGCAGGCGGCGAGCACCCCGAACGGGTGCGCCCGCCCGAGCATCACGGCCACCACCGCGATCCATCCCCGGCCGGAGCTGATCCCCTCCGTGAACACGCCGACGTTGCCGAGGGCGAGCTGGGCGCCGGCCAGGCCGGCGAGAACCCCGGAGGCGACGACGGCTGCGTAGCGGTAGACCGTCGACGACACGCCCAACGTCTCCGCGGCAAGGGGACGCTCGCCGACTCCGCGGAGCCGCAACCCCAACTGGGTGCGGAACAGGAACAGCCACGTGGCGGGGACCAGGAGGAGAGCGGCGTAGCCCAGGATCGAGAGGTTGAACAGGACCGGCCCTATGAACGGGAGGTCGGACAACCCGGGGATGGCGATCCGGAGGATGCGCACCCCTCCCTCGGGCTGGAAGGAGCCCCGCACCCCGAAGAGCTGGGGGAGGAGGAAACTCGTCAGGCCGACGGCGAGGATGTTGATCGCCACCCCCAGCACGATGGCGTTTCCTCCTCTGGACACCGCTCCGAAGGCGAGGACGAGCGACAGCAGGACCCCGGCGACCGCGGCCGCGGCCGCGGCGGCGAGGGCGCTTCCGGTGACATGGGCGGCGGCGACGGCGGCGAACGCGCCGGCCAGCATCATCCCCTCGAGCGAGATCTGGAACACACCCGCCCGCTCGCAGATCAGCCCGCCGATAGCGGCGAGCAGGACGGGGATCAGCGCCCTGACGACCGACTCCCACAGCGACATGTCGACGAGTTGGGCGAGCATCACACCTCCCCCACGTGGGCGGTCTCCATCTCGGGCTGGGGCGGCCCGACCTCTTCACCGAGCTTGCGCCGCCGCCGCCACGTCAGGCCCAACCGGCTGACGACGGCGACGATGACGAGCGCCTGGATCATCTCGGCCAACTGCCAGGAGACCTTCGTGGCTCTCTCCATGGCGAAGCCGCCGATCTGCAGACCGGCGAAGAAGAACCCGGCGAGGAGGATGGCGACGGGCCGGTTGGCGGCGAGCAGCGAGACCATCAGGCCCGTCCAGGCGAAGCCGGTCTGGGCGATCATGTCGGCGTCGATGTAGCGGTAGGTCTCGCCCAACACGAGATGGCTCCCGACCAGCCCGCCGATGGCGCCCGCCGAGGCCATCACCAGCAGCGTCTTTCGCTCCACGTCGACGCCCCCGTAGCGGGCGAACGGACCCGAGAACCCGAGCATGGCCGTCTCGTAGCCGAACACACTCCGCCGGTACACCACCGCGAGCAGGGCCACCAGGCCGAAGACGAAGAAGAGCGAGATCGAGATGCCGCCGCCGAGGAACGGGAAGTCCGGGATGCGGTTCGACTCGGGCACCGCCACCGTGGAGGCGAACGCCGCTCCCGGCTCGCCGAACGGGTACCTGACCAGGTAGCTGGTGGTGGCCCGGGCCACGTAGTTGAGGAGGAGGCTGGTGATGAGCAACGGCACCTGGAACTTCGTCTGGCCCAGCGCCGGCAGGAGCGCCCACAGGGCCCCGACGGCGGCACCGACGAGCAGGGCGGCCACGATCACCACCGGTCCGGGCCCGGGGAGGACGATGGCCGTCATCGTCCCGAACAGCGCTCCCATGAGCATCTGCCCCTCGCCGCCGAGGTTGAGCACGCCCGATCGGAAAGCGAGGGAGAAGGCGAGGGCCATTCCCACGATCGGGATCATGCGGCTCAACGTGTTGCGGAGGCCGCTGCCGGTGAACCCGCCGGTGAGCATCTCGCCGAAAGCGGCGAGCGGGTCACCTCCGGTGAGGGCGATGACGACGGCACCCAAGCCGAACGCGACGACCAGGGCGACCGTCACCGGGTGACCCACCAGGTCGAGGGGCCGAAGGCCTCGCCGCTCAGGCACCGGCCACCTTCCCTCCGGTCATGTGGAGGCCGATCTCGGCCTCGTCGACGCGGTCCGGGTCGAGCTCGGCGACGATCCGCCCCTCGAACATGACGAGGATCCGGGTAGCGAGGGACTGGATCTCGCTCAGCTCAGCCGACACGAGCAGGATCGCCGCCCCCCGATCGCGGGCGGCGACCAGCCGGGTGTGGATGAACTCGATCGCCCCGATGTCGACGCCACGAGTGGGTTGCTCGGCGATGATCAGCGGGGCGTCGTGGGCCATCTCCCGGGCGAGCGCCACCTTTTGCAGGTTCCCGCCCGACAGCGTGCCCGCCGCCACGTCGACCCCGCTCACCTTGATGGCGAACTCGTCCTTGAGCCGGCCGGCGTGGTCGGCGACGGCGCGGCGACGCAGCCACGCCCCCCGCCGCATCCGGTCGGTGCGCTGATAACCCATGAGCAGGTTCTCGGACACCGAGGCAGCCGCGGCGGTGCCCACCCGGTGGCGGTCCTCGGGGATGTAGGACATCCCGGCACGGCGGCGGCCCGCCACGTCGAGGTGGGTGATGTCGACGCCCGCCAGGGTCACCGTCCCGGACTCGATCTCCCGCAAACCGGCGATGGCTTCGATCAGCTCGGTCTGGCCGTTGCCGGCGACGGCGGCGATCCCCACGACCTCGCCGGCCCGGACGTCGAAGGAGACGTCGGACACAACGGGCAGTGAGTGCGCGCCGCGGACCGTCAGCGACCGGACCGACAGAACCACATCTCCGAGAGCGGTCGGGGCGCCGGCCCTCACCGGCTCCACGTCGCGGCCGGTCATGTGCCGGGAGATCTCCTCTGGCGTGGTGGTGGCCGGATCGAGCTCTGCCACCGCCTTTCCGTTGCGGAGGACGGTGATGCGGTCCGCCACCGACATGACCTCCGCCAGCTTGTGGGTGATGAACAGGATCGTGCGCCCGGAGTCACGCAGCCGCCGCATCACGTCGAAGAGACGATCTCTCTCCTGGGGGGTGAGGACGGCGGTGGGCTCGTCGAGGATGAGGATGGACGCGTGGCGGTAGAGCGCCTTGAGGATCTCTACCCGCTGCAGGACGCCCACGGGCAGGTCTTCGACCACCGCGGTGGGGTCGACGGCCAGACCGTAGGCGTCGGCCAGTTCCTGGACCCGGGCTACGGCCCGCTTGCGGTCTATCCATCCGAGCTTGGCCGGCTCCTCCCGGAAGATGACGTTCTCGGCGACGGTGAGGCTGGGGAAGAGCTTGAACGCCTGGTGGACCATGCCCAGCCCGCGGCGGATGGCATCGAGCGGCGAGTGGAACCGGACGGGCTCGCCCCGGACCAGGATCTCGCCTTCGTCGGGTGGGATGAGGCCGTAGAGGATCGACATGAGCGTCGTCTTGCCGGCCCCGTTCTCCCCGACGATGCAGTGGATCTCGCCCCGTCGGGCCGTGAGGTCGATGCCGTCACAGGCCAGGACTCCGGGGAACCGCTTGGTGATTCCCCGGAGTTCCAGCTCGGTGGTCACCTGTATCAGACGTCTGGATCAGCCGGCGGCCGCCAGCGGATCGGGAACCTCGATCTCCCCCGAGATGATCCCTTCAGCCGCCTCCCGGACCTGTTCGACGATGTCGGGATGCTGGGCGACGAGGCACTGCGAGTCGGCCAGCCGCTCGTCGTCGAGGGCCATGACGCCCACGCCGCCCTCGGCGAGACCGACCGAGGTGAACGGTGTCGCCTCGCCGGACATCACCAGGTCGATGGCCGTCTGCACCGCGTTGTCGACCAGCTTCAGGTTGTTGTCGACGATGTACTCGGGCGCCACCGGGCAGTTGTTGACGTCGGTGCCGTAGGTCATGAACCCCTGCTCCTGGGCGGCTTCGAAGACACCCATGTCGGAGGCGGCACCCACCGAGAAGATCTGGTCCAGGCCCTGCGCGGCGAGGGACAGCGCCTGCTCTTTTGCCCGGGCCGGGTCGGCGAAGGGGTTGTCACCGCCGATGAACACCTGCGTGTCCGGCTCGAGGTCGGGGTTCACGGACTGGGCGCCGAGGTAGAAGCTGTCCGACCAGCGGTGGAAGAACGGGATGTCGAGGGCCACCACCGAGCCGATCTTGTTCGTCTCGGTGAGGTTGCCGGCCATGATGCCGAGCAGATAGGCCCCTTCGTGCTCTCGGAACCCGACGCAGTAGAGGTTCTCGGGCTGGCCCTCCGGCGGGCAGTCGTCGATGAGGATGAACTTCTGGTCGGGGTTGGCCGAGGCGAACTCGACGGCCATGTCCGTCAGCTGGAAGGTGGTCAGGACGATGATGTCGGGGGCCGCCTCCACCGCCGCCTCGATGTTGGCCCGGCTGCTGGAGGGGTCGGTGGATTCGAAGGTCTCGGCGGTGCCGCCCAGGCGCTCGGCCGCGGCCTGGGTGCCGGTCTCGCCCATCTGGAGGAACTCGTTCTCGCCGATGGGGTTCGGGGTGATGTAGATGAAGTGCGGGCCCTCGCCGCCTTCGGCTTCGGCGCCTTCGTCTTCACCCTCGGCCGGCGCCGCCGTCGTCTCGGTGGAGGTGTCTTCCTCGGTGCCGGAAGGCGCCGCCGTCGTCTCGGGCGCGCTCGTCTCCTCCGAGCTGCCGCCGCCACACGCCGCCAGCAGCAGGGTCAGCGCTGCCAGCAACGCCCACCATCTCTTGCCTCTCATCTGTCGCCTCCGTCGTTTCGTGAGTCGCGGCGTGGAGCGCAACTCGCCGGACCATCCGAGTTGTCTGACAACTGGGCGTGGAGAGTAGCATCCCGCACCATGGCTCTTGCAACGGAGGCCCGGCCCTGATCCGCTACACGGTCGACCATTTGATCACCATGGCCGGCGACCCGGAGGTGCTGTCCCCCGGAGTCGTCGACGTCGACGGAGGGCGGGTCGTGTGGGCGGGAGCCGAGCCCGACGCCCCCCGCCACGAGGGCCCCGTCGAGCGGCTGGCCGGGCTCCTCATGCCTGGTTTCGTCAACACCCACGCCCACAGCCCGATGGTCCTCCTGCGGGGCGCAGGCGAGGGCCTTCCCGTCGACCGCTGGCTCACCGAGGTCATGTGGCCCCGGGAGGGCCGCCTGAGCGCCGAGGACGTGTGGTGGGGCATGACGCTGGGGGCGGCCGAGCTGCTCGGAAACGGCATCACGACCTCCCACGAGCACTACTTTTTCGCCGATGCCGCCGCCGAGGCGGCGGCCGCCGCCGGGCTGCGGGCAGTGGTCACGGCGCCGGTGCTGGTCGGAGCCGATCTCGCTCGCTTCGGCACCTGGGAGGAGCAGCTCGAAGGCATCGAGGACCTCGTCGACCGATATGCCGGCCACGACCTGATCTCCGTCGGGCTCGGGCCGCACGCCGCCTACTCCCTTCCCGAAGAGGCCCTGCGGGCGGTGGTGGAACTGGGACGGCGGCGCGGCCTCCACATCCAGATCCACGTCGCCGAAGGCCGCCACGAAGGCGACGTAATCGCCGAGAAGTACGGCATGACGGTCCCCGCCTACCTGGAGTGGCTGGGGATGCTCGACTGCCGGGTGGTCGCCGCCCACTGCGTGTGGTTGACCGAAGAGGACATCGCGTTGTTCGCCCGCCACGAAGTCGGCGTCGCCCACTGCCCCATGTCCAACGGCAAGCACGCCTCGGGCATCGCCCCGGTCACCGACATGCGGGCGGCGGGCATCCCCGTGGGGATAGCCACCGACGGCCCGTCGTCCCACGACCGTCTGGACCTGTTCGAGGAGATGCGGGCGGCACTGCGGTATGCCCGGCTCCGCAGCGGGGATGCGGGGGCGATGACGCCCGCCGACGTCCTCACCATGACCACCCGGGAGGCGGCCGACGTCCTGGGACGCCCCGACCTGGGCCGCCTCGCTCCCGGCGCCCGCGCCGACATGATGCTGATCGACACGGCCCCGCTGGGCCCGGTGATCGAGCCGTCGGACCTCATCACCCACGTCGTCTACTCCGGCACGCCCGCCCTGGTCCGCTCCGTGTGGGTGGAGGGCCGCCAGGTCGTCGCCGACGGCCGCCCCACGACCGTCGACGTCGACGCCGCCCGCCGCGAGGTGGCGACCCGGGCGGCGCGACTGGCGGCCGAGACATGAGCATCGCCATCGACCTCTCCGGCCAGGTGGTGCTCGTCACCGGAGCCACCGGCGGGATCGGCCGCGGCATCGCCCGCCGTTTCCACGCCGCCGGGGCGACGGTGGCCATCCACCATCGGGCACGTCCCGACGAGGCCGCATCCCTCGCCGCCGAGCTGCCCGGGTCGTTCGTCGTCTCCGGCGACGTCACCGACCCCGACGCCCGGATCGTGGACCAGGTCGTCGCAGAGGCCGGGAAGATCACCGGGCTCGTCAACAACGCCGCCATCCAGCCGCTCGCCGAGTTGGCGGACCTCGACGAGGAGTCGTGGCGGGCGATGATCGACACGAACCTGACCGCCGCTCACCGGCTCAGCCAAGCAGCAGCAGCCCACATGACCGAAGGCGGCTGGATCACGCACATCGCTTCGATCGAAGGCACCAAACCCGCCCCTGCCCACGGCCACTATGCCGTCTCGAAGGCGGCGCTGATCATGCACGCCCGCGCTGCCGCCCTGGAGTGGGGTAGGCGAGGCATCCGCGTGAACACGGTGTCGCCGGGGCTGATCGACCGCCCGGGCCTGGACCGGGACTGGCCGGAAGGGGTGGCCCGTTGGAAGGCTGCCGCTCCGCTCGGGCGGCTGGGCACCCCCGAGGACATCGGCGACGCCTGCGTGTTCCTGGCCTCCGACCTCGCCCGCTGGATCACCGGCATCGACCTCGTGGTCGACGGCGGGGTCTCCACACACCCGACATGGTGATGCTCACCGACCGCGTCTACCTGGTGACCGGCGGGGGCGGCGGCATCGGAGCCGCCACCGGCCGGGTGCTGGCGGACCGTGGCGCCTCGGTGGCACTGGCCGACCTCGACGGCGACGCCGCCGAGCGGGTCGCAGCCGAGATCGGCCCGCGGGCGATCGGGCTGCACTGCGACGTCACCGACGCCGACTCGGTGCGGGCGGCGGTGGAGGCCACCGTGGCCCGCTTCGGGCGACTAGACGGGGCGGTGAGCAACGCCGGGACCGTCCACCTGGGCACGGCATGGGACCTCACCCCGGAGGATTGGGAACGCGAGATGGAGGTGAACGTCACCGGAACCTTCGTCACCGCCCGCCAGGTGGGCGAGCGCCTCCGGGAAGCCGGTGGCGGAGCCATCGTCAACGTCGCCTCCAACTGCGGAAAGGTCGGCTACGCCAACATGGCCGCCTACAACGCCTCGAAGGCGGCGGTGATCTCGCTGACCCGCTCCCTGGCGATGGAATGGGCGAAGGACGGCATCAACGTCAACGCCGTCTGCCCCGGCGGGGTCGACACGCCGATGCTCGCCAAGGTGGCGGACTGGCTGGCACCCCGAGTCGGGGCAGATCCCGACGAACTGCTCGCCGGCATGGGGCCCGCCCAGCTGGGACGGAAGGTGCGACCCGAGGAAGTGGCGGCGGTCATCGCCTTCCTGCTCTCCGACGACGCCAGGATCATCCGCGGGCAGGCGATCAACGTCGACGCCGGCGACACCCCCTACTGAGACGAGAGGAGCCGTATGCAGGACAGATGGGATCCTTCACTGGCCTTCGACGACCCCCTGGACGAGTGCGTCTACGGGTCGCGGTTGATCGGAAGCGACCCCTACCTGGTCCTCCACGGCGGGGGCAACACGTCGGTGAAGGCGCCGTGGACCGATGTCACCGGTGAGGAGATCGACGCCCTGTACGTGAAAGGAAGCGGCTGGGACCTGGGCAGCATCGAGGCGGCAGGGTTCGCACCGCTGCCCCTCTCGAGGCTGCGACGGCTGCTCGAGCTCGATGAGCTCTCGGACCCCGACATGGTGGCTTCGCTCTCGGCGGCTCGACTCGACCCGTCGGCTCCGCAGCCGTCGGTGGAGTCGCTCCTCCACGCCATCCTTCCCCACCGGGCGGTCCTCCACAGCCACGCCGATGTCATCGTCACCCTCACGAACCTCGCCGACGGCGAGGCACGGGTCCGGGAGGCCCTCGGCGACGACGTCGTGATCGTGCCCTACGTGATGCCGGGCTACGACCTGGCCAAGGTGGTGTCCCGGATGTGGCCGCAGCACGGCCGGCCCGACACCCGGGGCATGGTGCTGATGAACCACGGCCTGTTCACCTTCGCGGACACCACCCGGGAAGCGTACGCCCGCCACGTCGACCTGATCACCCGGGCCGAGGAGTACCTAGACCGCCACGCTCCCCTGGCCACCGACGACACCGCCACGCTGCCCGACGTCGACCCCGCCGACCTGGCCCGGCTGCGGCGTCGCATCTCGGCCGCCGCCGGAGCGCCGATGATCGTCACCCGCCATCGCAACCCGATGGTCGCCCGGTTCGTGTCCCGCCCAGACCTGGAGTCGCTGGCGAGACGGGGCCCGCTGACTCCCGACCACATCATCCGCACCAAGCGGATCCCCCTCGTCGGCACCGATGTCGACGCCTTCGTGTCCGAGTACCGGGCCTACTTCGAGCGCAACGAGGGCCGCTCCGAGATGGAGCTGACGATGCTCGACCCGGCTCCCCGCGTGGTGCTCGACCGGCGGCTGGGGATGTTGACCGTCGGCCGCCGCCCCGCCGACGCCGACATCGCCGCCGACATCTACCACCACACCATCCCCGTGCTCGAGCGGGCCGAGGACCACCTCGGCGGCTACGTGGCCCTGGGCGAAGGTGAACTGTTCGACGTCGAGTACTGGGATCTCGAGCAGGCGAAGCTACGCCGCGCCGGCAGCCCGCCGCCGATGGCCGGCCGGGTGGCCGTGGTCACCGGAGCCGCATCGGGCATCGGCCGGGCCTGCGCCGCCGAGCTCCTCTCCCGGGGAGCCGCCGTGATCGGCATCGACATCTCGCCCGACGTCGCCGGGACCTTCGACGGCCCCGCCTGGCTCGGCGTCGAAGCCGACGTCACCGACCCGGATGCGGTCGCCGCCGCCCTGACCGCCGGCGTCGAGAGGTTCGGCGGAGTGGACATGGCGGTCCTGGCCGCGGGCATCTTCGGAGGGTCCCGGCCGGTCGCCGACCTGGATCCCGACGAGTGGCGGCGGGTGCAGGCGGTGAACGTCGACTCCGCCGCCCATCTGCTGTCCCGGCTCCACCCCCTGCTCACCGAGTCTCCGGCGAGCCCGTCGGTGGTGGTGGTCGCATCCCGCAACGTCCCCGCCCCCGGCAAGGGCGCCGCCGCCTACTCGGCGTCGAAGGCGGCCCTCACCCAGCTCGCCCGGGTGACGGCGCTCGAGTGGGCCGAAGACGGCATCCGGGTGAACATCGTCCACCCCGACGCCGTGTTCGACACCGGCCTGTGGACACCGGAGCTCCTCGCCGAGCGGGCCGCCAAGTACGGCCTCACCGTGGAGGAGTACAAGCGACGCAACCTGCTGTCGGTGGAGGTGACCTCCGCCACCGTGGCGGGGGTGGTGGCCGAGCTCCTGTCCGAGCGGTTCTCGGCGACCACGGGGGCGCAGATCCCGATCGACGGCGGATCCGAAAGGGTGATCTAGATGTCGAACACGTTCCTCCCCATCATCGCCGTGGACTCCTCCGAGCTTCCGGAGGCGATGGTCGTAGTCGGCGATCCCGGGCGCGCCGAGCGGGCTGCCCAGCTCCTCGACTCCCCCCGGCTCCTCGGGCACAACCGGGAGTACGTCTCCTACGTCGGCACCTACCGGGGATCGACCGTCGGGGTGATCTCCCACGGGGTCGGCGCCCCCGGAGCCGCCGCCTGCTTCGAGGAGTTGTTCCGGGGCGGCGTGAGACGCGTCGTCCGGGCCGGGACCGCCGGTGGCATGCAGCCGTCGGTCACCGACGGGGACCTGGTGGTGGCCACCGCCGCGGTCCGCGCCGACGGGTACACCGACGGGGTCGTGCCGAAAGGATTCCCGGCGGTCGCCGACCGCGGGCTCAGTTCCGCCCTGGTGGAGGCCGCCGGTGACGCCCACGAGGGCATCGTGCTCACATCGGCGGTCTTCTACCCCCATCAGGTGCTCGGCTCCGACCTGGAGATGTGGCAGCGAGCAGGCGTGGTCGCCGTGGAGATGGAGTGCGCGGCGTTGTTCGTCACCGCCTCCCTCCATGGCGCGGCGGCCGGCGCGATCCTGGCCATCGACGGCAACCCGCTGGCTCAGGGCGACGCCGACATGGAGGGGTACGACCCCCACCGCGACATAGTCAAGGAGGCGACCGAGCGGGCAGTCCGAGCCGCCTTCACCGCCCTCGTCTGAGACTCAACGGCGTTCGACGCCGATCACCTGCGGGCCATCGACGGTGGCGACGACCACCACTTCCTCGTCGGTCACCCCGGCGAGCGCTTCGACTACCTCGCCCGCCGACCAGGGCGGAGCCGAGTCGGTCCGCCCCCACACCTCGACCCGGGCACCGGTCCGTTGGCGGATGTCTCGAACCGTGGCGTCGTCGGCCGAGCCAAGCAGCAGGATGTGCCGGGGACCCGGGGTCACCGCCGGGACCTGGTCGCGATCCGACGCGTAGACGGCCCAGTGGTAGGCGGCGACCGCCGCGGACACGAGCAGGCTGGCCGCGGCCAGACGCACGCTGAGCAGGGTCTCCGTCCCACCCCGGCCCTCGAGCACGGCTTCGATGAGGACGAATGCGAGGGCGATGAGGGTGGTCACCGCCACGACGACCGCCGATCCCAGCACGGCGAACAGATAGACGCGCCGGGTGGGACTGCGAACCTCCGACCCCGGTGCCAGACGCTGGATCCGGCGCCAGAAGTACCACCACACCGGCCCGCCGATGAGGAGGAACGTCGCCGCCCCGAGGAGGGTGTTGGCGGCCGTCTCCCCGGCCACGACGCTGGGCCCTTGGCCGACCGCCTCCAGGAGTCCGATCAGCAACGCGGTTGCTCCCCCGGCGGCGGCGACGAGACCCACTCCGGCCATCAGGTACTCGTAGATCCGCCGGGGCTCGCCTCGCTCGGTCTCTCCGCTGGTGACGACTGCCCGGTGGTACCACCAGATCAGGCCACCCACGGCGGCGGTGGCCACGGCACCAGGCACGTCCTCGAAATGGGCCCCGGCGTCGGCGACGCGGGGGTCGCCGATCCACCAGACGAGGACATCCCACACGACGACTCCGGAAGAAGCCAGGACGGCCAACAAGGCGCCTGCGACTCCCAACACGAAGACGTAGGCGAACCAGAGCGGTGTCCGTTCGCCCCGCATCGCCGCCCACCAGTGGGGAACCCACACCGCCCCACCGGCGACGAGACTCGCCCCCGCCCGATCCATGCCCGACCCGACGACGAGCATCTCCCGGCCCGGGGCCAGCACCTCCAGCGACTCGGAGAGGAGCCCGACGAGGCCGAGCGCCGAAGCGACGAGGCCGACCGCCGAGCCGATCAGGAGCGGCAGCTCCGGCACCGTCGAAGGCAGGCGCCGGACGGCCAGCCAGTGACCCCACCATGCCAGACCGCCGACCAGGAGGCCGCCCATCTCCCACGCTTGGAAGGGCCGGGGGCCCAGCAGTGCCGCCACCGCGGCGTGGAGTCGCGGCATCGCAAACGCCAGGGCGGTGATCGTGGCGGAAGTCGAGTAGACGAGCCATCCGAAAGAAGACCTCTCCCCGGGATCGGCGCGGAGGCGCTGCAGGGAGACCCATCCGAGGATGGCGTAGAGCGGCGTCCCGATGGCCACGAAGCTCAGGTCCCTCGCCAGGAGCGCCTCCCCCTGCCCGACCAACACCGATTCGGGCCGGGGCCCGAAAAGCCGGCCGACGAGGCCGCCGAGACCGATGACCACGACCACGAAGAGGCCGTAGAGGAGCAGGTACTGGAAGAACCGTCGCACCGCATGGGGGTCGCCCGTCCCTGCCCCTGGCCGCCGTCTCACGGCCAGCCACACGAGTGCCAGGACCACCACCAGGGGCAGCCAAGCAAGGGACCAGAGGATCATCGGCCGCTCCCGCAGAGATAGAACGGCCAGGGGGAGCCGGTGATCAGCCACCGGTCGTCATGACGCACCAGCCGGAACGTCTCGTCCTCGGTGAACTCGACGACGTCGAAGGGGCCGCCTCCCGTGGCGTGGACGATCTCGACCCGGACGACCGCTTCCCCGTTCTCGATCTCGCTGTCGACGAGGACGGCACGTGCCACGTCGCGGCCGACGCGGCCGGCGTCGGCCCAGTCGCAATCCGCCGCCGGATCCAGATAGGCGTCGGCGGCGTCGTGGTCGTCGTCGATCACGGCGCGGAGATACGCCTGGACCGCTCCCTCGGGGGTGTCGGCATCGTAGACGACGGCGTCGCGGCGAGAGGCCACCACCGCCGCCACCGCGGCGATCACGACGATGATGCCGACGACGACGGCCAGGACCCGCTCCGGCTTCATGCCAGCAGTATGCAGCCTCCGGGCCCCGCTGCCAGGGGTCTTTCATTCCCCGACTTGGCAATATGGGCCCATGTGCGTGGACGCCGATGCCATCCCTCCCGTCCCCTCCAACGGGACGGCGCATGGCCGCCGGCTGATCCTCACCTCCGCCGACGGGACCCGCTTCGCCGCCTACGAGGCCTGGGCACAGGGTGGCCCGACCGAGGCAGCGGTGATCGTCCTCCCCGACGTTCGGGGCCTGTTCCGGTTCTACGAGGAGCTGGCGGTCCGCTTCGCCGAAGCGGGATACGACTCGGTGGCGATCGACTACTTCGGGCGCACGGCCGACACCGAGCCGCGGGACGAGGACTTCGACTTCTCGGCCCACGTGCCTCTGACCACATCGGAGGGCATCAACTCCGACATCGCCGCCGCGGTGGAGCACCTCCGCGCCCGCCGGGAGGACGTGGCGATCTTCACGGTCGGCTTCTGTTTCGGCGGCACCTGCTCGTGGGCCGCCACGACCCACGGGCACGGGCTGGCCGGGGCCGTCGGCTTCTACGGCAAGCCCGACATCGACCGGCCCGCAGGTGACGGACCGTTCATAGAACGGTGCCACCTCGTCGAGGCCCCGATCCTCGCCCTGATGGCGGGCGACGATCCCGGGATCCCGCCCGAATCCGTCGCCGCGCTCGAATCGGCCCTCGCCGAAGCCGGCGTGGAGCACGAGGTCGTCACCTATCCCGGGGCACCCCACTCGTTCTTCGACCGCAAACAGGCCGAGTACGCCGACGAGTCGGCGGACGCCTGGCGACGGGTGCTGGAGTTCATCCGGGCACATAGCTGACCCCCACCGACACATCCGACGCCGGCGACCAACATGGCGCCGTGCGTCCTCGCCCCAACGCCGCCTACTTCGCCGCCGTGCTCCTCGCCGGAGGAGCGCTGGTCTTCGATCCCGGCGGGTGGCAGGTCTTCGGGCCGGTCAAATGGCTGGTGATCACGGTCGGCGCCCTCGGCGGAGCGGCCGCCGCCCTGTCCGACGACGTCGAGTTGCACCGTCCCTCGCTCATCGGATGGGCGATGGTCGTCGCCTGGGCCGCGGTGACGTCGGTGGTCGCCGAGGACCCGCTGTCGGCGTGGCTGGGCACGCCCGACCGCCGTTTCGGGTTCGTGGCGCTGTCGACGCTGGCCGCCGCCTTCGTCACCGGACAGGCGGTGCGCGACCGGGCCGCGGCGGTCCTCCTGGGGCGGGCCGCGGTGGTGGCCCTCGGCGGCATGGCGGTGTACGGCGTGGCCGAGGCACTGGGCGCGGCACCGGTGGCACTCACGACGACGACCTCGCGGATCGGATCGACCTTCGGCTCGCCCGCCTACCTGGGAGCCGCCGCCTGCCTCTTCGTCCCGGTGGCCGTCGGCACGGCCGCCGACCCGGGCCAGCCTCGCGCCTGGCGTGCCCTGGCCATCGTCGCCGGCGCCGGAGGTGTGGGCCTGCTCGCCGGTTCGGGCACCCGAGCGGCCGCGGTGGGCCTCGGAGTCGCCGGCGTGCTGCTGCTCCCTCGCTGGCTTCCCTTCCTCCGTCGCCGCCCGGTGATGGGCGTGGCGGCCGCTGTGGCCCTGGCGGCGGCGGTCTCCTTCTCCCCGCTGGGTGAGCGGGTCGCCGAACCGGTCGGCGGACGCGTCGCCGAATGGCGGATCGCGTCCCGGGCCCTGGCCGCCGATCCGGTCACCGGGGCCGGCCTGGAGGGATACCGGATCGTCTTTCCCGCCCACGTCGACGTCGGCTACGTCCGGGACTACGGACGGGCGACGATCACAGACCGGGCCCACTCGGGGCCGCTCGACCTCGGGGTGACGCTCGGGATTCCCGGAGTCGTGGCCTGGGTGGCCGCCGCCGCCTGGCTGGCTCTCCGGTGCAGCCGGGCCATCGCCAGCCGGGACCCCGTCCTGTCGGGGATGGCTGCCGGCGTGGTCGCGGTTCTGGCCCAGGAGCTGTTCCTCTTCCCGACGTTGGAGGTGAGCGCGGGCATGTGGGCCGTGGCGGGGGCAGTGATCGCCTCGGCCTCCCCGCAGCCGTCGGTCCCCGCCCGCTCGAAGAGCGCAGCGGCGGCAGCCGCCGGCCTGGCGGTGGTGGCCGCCGTCGCCGGGCTCCTGGACGTGGTGGCCGACCACCGGGCCGCCGAAGCCGTGGAGAGGGGCGACCTGGCCGCGGCCGACGACGCCCTCGTCCTGCGTCCCGACTCGTTCCGGTACGCGCTGTTGGCGGCCGACGTCGCCTTCCGGCGTGGCGACCTCGCCGGTGCGCTCCGGGGAGTGGAGAAAGCGGCGGCGCTGTCGCCCCGGGATCCTGCGGTGCGCATCGCCCGGGCCAGGGTGGTGGCCGCCTCGGGCGACACCGCTTCGGCTCTCGGCGTCCTCGAGGGGGC
Organism: Acidimicrobiia bacterium; assembly: GCA_017577575.1. Lineage (GTDB taxonomy): Bacteria > Actinomycetota > Acidimicrobiia > Spongiisociales > ZC4RG35 > ZC4RG17. The sequence goes on from PKRG01000004.1 coordinate 33,674, forward strand.
GGTGGAGGCCGATCCGAACCACCCCGAGCTGCGGATACTGCTGGGCGACGTCCAGGCCCAGGCGGGGCGACCCGGCGAGGCGGAGCGCTCCTGGCTGGCCGCGGCCCACCTCGCTCCCTCCGACCCGACCCCGCATCTACGCTTGGCCGCTCTCTACATCGCCGCCGGCGAGGTCGAGCTCGCCCGCGAGTCGCTGGAAACCGCCCGCCGCCTCGATCCCGACCATGCCGCCATCGCCGACCTGGAAGACGCCCTCCGACAGCCCGCCGGCGACGACGGGCGAAAGAAGTGAACCGAGCGGGCGGGTGGGGCGTGTATCCGATGTGCATGCCACAGCCTGGAACGCGCCCGTGACCCGGACCGCCGACGTCGTCTCGGCTGACGTCGACGCCCGGCCGGGCTTCGCCGCCTTCTACAGCCAGACCTACCACCGGCTGGCGGCGGCGCTCTCGTCGACCCTCGGTGACCGGGACCTCGGGATCGAGGCCGCCGACGAGGCGATGGCGCGCTGCTACGCACACTGGGCGACCGTCAGCCACTACGACAACCCGGCGGGGTGGGTTTACCGGGTGGGCCTCAACTGGGCGTTGTCCTGGCGACGCAAGCTGGCCCGCCGCCACTCGATCCCCCACGCCGACCACGTCGAGCAGGCCACGCTGCCGGCGGATCCCCAGATCGCCGCCGCATTGGCCCAGCTCGACCTGAAGCTACGGACGGTGGTGGTGTGTCGAGTGCTTCTCGACTGGTCGACCGAGGAGACGGCGGAAGCGCTCCAAATTAAGCCCGGAACGGTGAAGTCCCGCCTCCATCGCGCCCTGGCGCGGCTGGCGGAGCTTCTAGCCCACTTCGACCACGGAGACGCCTGATGGACCTGCAGGAACGACTCCGCGCACACATGAGGTCGGAGCTGGCCAACACCCCGGTGAGCGACCTCGGAGGAGTGATGGAGCGAGGAGAGACGATTCGTCGCCGCCGCCGGGCCGTGATGACGGCGGCACCCGTCGTCGTCGTGGTCCTCGGCGTCGTCGGTGTGATGGCTTCGGGGATCATGTCCGACGAGGACGCGCCCGACGCCGACCAGGTGGCGGCCGCCGAGGCGGAGCTGTCGCTGTCGTTGGGTACCCGGGATTGGGCGATCGAAGCCGCTTCCCTGGGCTGGGCGGAGGACATCGCCGCCGACGACGGCGTCTTCTACGCCTTGTCGACCGCTCCGGGGGTCAGGTGGGAGGACTTCCCGATGGGGAACCTCCCCAAGGCGCTGTACGTCTCCAGCGACGGCCGCAACTGGAGCCCGACCCCGTTCGGCGAGTGGCGCCCGGCCGGGCTGGCTGCCGCGGATGGCTTGCTCTACGTGGTCGGAACCGCGCCCGGCGCCGCCGCCGACACGCAGACGCTGGAGGTCCGCATCTCCCGGGACGGCGGCGCCAGCTTCGAGTCGATCCAGCTGCCGGTCACCGTTCCCGCCGGCACCTACTTCCTCCCCGAGCTGATCGCCGCCGACCACGGCGTGCTGGCGGTCGCGACCATCCGTCAGGTCACGGACCCGTTCTCGTTGCTCCCGCCGGAGGCCCTGGTGGGTGAGGTCGAGCCGCTGATGATCGAAGACGGGATCGCCGTGTTCCCCCGTGACGTATCACTCGAAGCGGAGCAGGCGTGCTTCGGCGGCGATGCCGCCCGCTGCGCCGAGATGATCGAGACCGACGCCACCGCCTTCTTCTCGTGGGAGGATCTCGGCATCCCGGGGGCGGCGTTCGGGGAGACGACCGAGAACATCGCCTTCTGGTCTCCCGACGGAGAGGACTTCGAGGAGATCGAATACCCGTTCGGGCAGGGGTTCGTCGACACGGTGACGTCCGTGGACGGGACGGTGGTCGTCAGCGTCGCCGGCATGGGGCCCACCCGCCTGTTCGCCTCCGAGGACGCCCGGGAGTGGCGACCTATCGCGGAGGACACCGACCCCGGGTTCCTCTCCGCCATCGGCAAGACCCACGCCGGGATGGCGATGGTGGCCCAGGCCCCCGAGGGCAACCTCGCCGTCTACCGTGCCCCCGATCTGGACGGCCCGTGGGAGGAAGTCCCGTTGGCCGACGCGTTGGCGGAGCTGACGAAAGGCGACGCCCAGGTGTGGCCGACGGGAGCTGCTGTGATCGACGACTCCGGCGTGGCGCTGACCGTGATGCTCTCCAGCACCGTCGAACAGCGCTCCAACCCGATCGTCGAGCTCGTCGAGCCGATCTTCGGCCGTGACATGGCCGGCGATCGAGCCGGCGGGCGAGGCGTCGAAGACGTGGAAACCCAGGGCTTGCTCCTCGTGTCCGACGACCTCACCGAATGGCAGGCGGTGTCCGTCTCCCATCTGGGCGGATTCGTCGACCTGATGTTGCCGTCTCCCGATGGGTCGCTGGTCGCCTACGGGAACCAGCACGACCCCAACGGCAGGGCCGTCCGGATCGTGGGTGTCGCCGATCGCTGAGGACGTCGCCGGCCCTTCCCGTTGGGGGATGTCGGGAAGGGCCGGCGGCCTACCGATGGGTCACTTGCAGACCCAGTGACCCCATCCCCCGCCCCGGCCGTACAGCAGGTAGGCGGCCGCGGCGATGTTCGCCTCCGGGTCGTAGATCGACGCTCCCGGAAAGCCGGCCCCGGCGGCCCGCTCTGCCCAGGCACTCGGCAGGTGCTGGAACAGCCCGCCGGCGCCGGAGCTGGGGTTGCGGGCGTTCGGGTCCCCGTTGGACTCGCAGGCCATCACGCGGATGGCCCGGTCGACGTCGCCCGGCTCGAAGTACTTCTCGACCAGAGGCCGCCACCCCTCGGCGCCCGGCCCGGTCGGCACCTGCAGCGACTTCAGCTCTTCGACCACGTCCATCGGGATCTCCGGCATCTGGGCGGGAGGCTCGAGGTCGAGCGCCCTGGCGAGGAAGCTGGCCATCTGCGCCCGGGTCACCGGGTCCTCGGGACAGAAGCGCCCGTCGCCGCACCCGTGGGTGATGCCGGCCGCGGTGATGGCGGCGATGTCCTCTTCGTGGACGTTGCCGTCGTCGTCGTGATACGGGTCACCCTCCGCCGGCGACAGCCCGAGTGCGCGGACCAGCAGGCTGGCCATCTGGCCCCGGGTGACGGGCTCGTCGGGGCAGTACTGGCCGGCGCCGCATCCCGCGGTGATGTCGGCGGCGGCGATGGCGGCTATGTCCTCGGCGAATCGGGACCGGGACGTGTCGGAGAACGCGGCGGCGTCGGCAGGGGGCAGTTCCAGTGCCCGGTTCAGGAACGCCGCCATCTCGGCACGCGTCACGTCGTCGTCGGGGCAGAACAGCCACTCTCCGCACCCGGTGGTGATCCCGGCTGCGTGGAGGGAGGCCACGTCCAGTTCGTGGATCGAGCCGTCCACGTCGGCGAACGGGCCTCGCCCGTCGGGTTCGTTGGCGGCGGCGCCGAGGGCCGGCGCGGTGATGAACATCATGGCGCCGGCCACGGCCAGCACCCAACTCGTTTTCGTTTTCATGGTGGTTACCTCCGCGTGGCCCCGCTTGGGGCCTTGCTCAGGTTCGGTCCTTCGCCCGCCTGGCGCAGGCGCGATCTCTCTTCGATCGGGACCGGGGAAACAAGAAGGCTCCGGCGATCGCCGGAGCCTGCAAACGAGCACAAGGGCTCGTCGACTCGGGAAAGGCTATGCAGATGTGTGTGTCAAAGTGAAAACCGAGGCGGCGTCGACGGTCACCGCCGCTCGAACAGACGCCCTCGTTCGGCCCAGATGACGAGCCCCAGCGCCACACACCCGAGGACGGCGAAGGCGGTGGCCATCGGCAGGATCGTCCCGTCGAACGACTGGTCGATCACTGCCCCGATGAGGGCACCTCCGGCGGTGGAGACGGTGCCGATGACGGCCGAGGCGGTCCCGGCGACCGGCCGCATCGGCTCCATGGCGATCGTGTTGAAGTTCGGTATGAGGAGGGAGTGGCACGACAGCATCGCTCCCAGGGTCGGCATGAACACCCCGAGGGTGGGGCGGCCGCCCGTGGCCAGCGCCACACCCAAGAAGACGGCGGCGACCACCACGTACATGAAGAGGACACCGTGTGCCATCCGCCGGGTCCCGAAGCGGCGGACGACGAAGGCGTTGGCCAGGGTGGCGGATCCCATCACCGCAGCCAGCGCACCGAACAGCAGCGGGAACTCGTCGACCGCGCCGAACACCTCTCCGAAGATGATCTCCGAGCTGCCGAGGTAGGAGACGAAGACACCGAAGAGGGCGGTCAGGGCCAGCGTGTAGCCCATGGTCAGCCGGTTGGTGACGATGAGACGTCCGGCGGCGAGCACCCGGCCGAACCGGAGGTCGAGACGGTCGGCGGGGTCGAGCGACTCCTCGAGGCGGGTCGCCCACAGCGCCATCAGCATCACCAGCACCGCGCACGAGCCGAACACCCACCGCCACGACGACACCGAGGCGACGACCGCTCCGAGGGAGGGGGCCATGATCGGCACGAGGACGAAAACGGCCATGATGAACGACATCGCCCTCGACATCTCGTTGCCGTCGAAGCGGTCGCGGATCACCGACAAGGTGACGACCCTGGGCCCGGCGGCGCCCAGGCCCCAGATGAACCGGGCGACGAGCAGCGCCGTCAGGCTCGGCGCCAGGGCGGACGCCACCGCTCCGAGCAGATAGATGCTGTAGCCGGCATAGAGGGTGGGCTTGCGGCCGAACCGGTCGGCCAGCGGCCCGTACACGACCTGGGCGATGGCGAGGCCGAAGAAGTAGGCAGTGACTGTGCCGGCGACGGCGGTCGAGTCCTCCGCCAATCCGAAGCTGGCGCGCATCTCGCCGAACGCCGGGAGGATCATGTCGATCCCCAGGGCGGCGAGTGCCATCGAGAAGGCCAGGAGAGCGGTGAACTCGACCCGCCCGAGCCTCATCGGCGGAGCGGTCGATTCCACGCCGGGAGCCTACGACTGTGTGGGCCCGATCCCAAAAGCGCGGTCAGGCATCGTCGAGGAGGGAAGCGATGTGATCGCCGATGGCCAGCGATGCGGTGGCAGCCGGTGACGGGGCGTTGAGCACGTGGAGCGCGTTCTCCTGGCGGAGGAGGGAGAAGTCGTCCACCAGCCGCCCGTCGGGCGACACCGCCTGGGCCCGCACCCCCGCACCCGCCGGGGCCAGGTCGGCGGTGTCGAGGGCTGGAAGGAGGCGGGCCGCCGCTCTCCCATACAGCCGCGCCGACCGGGACCGGACGATCTCGGCGACGCCGGTGGGGGCGTAGCGGAGCGCCAGCCGGAGGAACCCGGGCGTCCGGAGCGTCTCCCAGAACTCGGCCCAGTTCGGGGCGGTCCCGCGGTAGTGATGACGGCCCAAGGCGGGCACCGCGTTGGGGCCGACCTCGACGGTGCCGTCGATGCGACGGGTGAAGTGCACCCCGAGGAAGGGGAACCGAGGGTCGGGAACCGGGTACACCAGGTGGCGGACGAGCTGCTCCGAGCGACCACCCAGCGCGAAGTACTCGCCGCGGAACGGGACGATGCGAACCGGCGGCGTGGCGCCGGCGAGCTCGGCGACCCGGTCGGCCTGGAGACCGGCGCAAGCGACGAAACGGTCGGCGACGACCACGCCGGATTCCGACCCGATGTGCCACCTCCCCTCGTGGCGGCGGATGGCGACGACCCGCCAGGATGTGCGGATCTCCCCGGGGAGCTTCTCGGCGAGCCGGCGCACCACCGCCGGGAAGTCGGCCACCCCCGCTTCGGGGACGTGGAGGGCCGCCAGCCCGAAGATGTGTGGCTCGATGTCGTGCCACTCCCCCGCCTGCAGCCATCGGACTCCCGACAGGCCGTTGGCGATGGCGCGTTCGTGGAGTTTCTCGAGCCGGGCCGCCTCCCGCCGGTCGAGGGCGACCACGAGTTTGCCGGTAACGTCGTGGGCGATGCCGTTCTCTTCGCAGAACTCGACCATCCTCCGCCGCCCTTCCACGCACAGCCGGGCCTTGAGCGACCCGGGTGTGTAGTAGAGGCCGGAGTGGAGCACCCCGGAGTTGTGGCCGCTCTGGTGGAAGCCGACCCGCTCTTCGGCTTCCAGCACGACGATCGACGCCTGGGGATGGCGGCGGCTGATGGCGGTGGCGGTGGCCAGGCCGACGATGCCCGCCCCGATGACGGCGAAGTCGAACCGGTCAGCCATCGGAGGATTCGGCCAGGGCGACGATGATCTCGAATTCCTTCTCGGTCACGGGCTGCACCGAGAGGCGCGGACGATGCAGGAGGACCATGTCGCCGAGCTCGGGATGGGCGCGGATCTCGTCGATCGTGACCTTGCGGGGGAACTTCCTGACGAAGGCGACGTCCACCATGAACCACCGCGGATCCTCGGGGGTGGAGTCGGGGTCGAAGTACTTGGAGTCGGGATCCCAGGCGGTGTGATCGGGGTACGGCTCGCTGACCACTTCGGCGAGACCGACGACGCCGGGCGGCCTCACGACCGAGTGGTAGAAGAGGACGAGGTCTCCGATCTGCATCTCGTCGCGCATGTAGTTGCGCGCCTGGTAGTTGCGGATCCCGTCCCAGTGCGTCCGCCCGTCCATCTCCAGGTCGTCGATCGAGTACTCGGAGGGCTCCGACTTCATGAGCCACCGTCGCATGGGATGCGATTGTGGCACGGGTACCGTGAGCTCATGGCAGAGGAGTGGTACTACTGCGTGGAGCACCGCCGGGTCGAACCGAAGTTCGGGTGCCGCATCGCCACCCGGCTCGGCCCCTACCCCACGCGTGAGGAGGCCGAGCGGGCCCTGGAAAAGGTCGAGTCCCGCAACGTCGAATGGGACGAGGACCCGGTCTGGAACGACGAGGACGAAGAGGATGACTGAGCGCCCGATCTCCCGCTTCCCGGTTCAGGCGCTGAGCGAGCTCCCCGCGGATCTGCGCTCCCGGATCGAGCCCATCGCCGAGCGCAGCGGGTTCGTGCCCAACGTGTTCCTCGCCCTGGCCCACCGGCCGGACGAGCTGCGGGCGTTCATGGACTACCACGACGCCCTGATGGAACGGGAATCGGGGCTCACCAAGGCGGAGCGGGAGATGATCGTGGTGGCGACGAGCGCCGCCAACGACTGTCTTTACTGCGTCGTCGCCCACGGGGCCATCCTCCGGGTCCGTGCCAAGGACTCCGAGATCGCCGACCGCATCGCCGCCAACTGGCGCACGGCACCGGTCACCGACCGGCAACGGGCCATGCTGGCGTTCGCGGTGAAGCTGGCCCGGACACCGGAGGAGGTCGGCGAGGAGGACGTGGAGGCGCTCCGCGCGGCCGGATTCGACGACGGCGACATCTGGGACATCGGCTCGATCACCGCCTTCTTCGCCCTCTCCAACCGTCTGGCCCACCTCGCCGACCTGCAGCCCAACCCGGAGTTCTTCACTCTGGGCCGGTGACGCGGGTCACGACGCCGAGGCCCCGTCGAGCAGCCGGCGGAGGGTGGCCAGGTAATCGTCGTAGGCGCGCCGGCCCTGGCGGGTGAGCTTGTACCAGGTGGTGCTGCCGGGGCCCTTGCCGGTTTTGCGCGCCTCCACGTATCCGGCGTCGACCAGTTGGCGCATCTGCTTCGACAGGTCGGGAGCCGACAGGCCGAGCCGCTCCTGGAGGCGGGAGAACTCCACCTCGGCCGTCGAGAGGACCGTCATTATCCGCAGCCGCTTCGGGGCGTGGATGAGGGGGTCCAACTCATCCATGTTCGATCCCGGCCTCGATCGCCAGTCGCCGGGCGCGGCGCCGGAACAGGACGTCGGTCACCGATCCGACCACGACCACCAGCGCGAAGTACATCGCACCGGCCCATACGAACGGCCGGGCCGTATCGGTCGTGAACGCCCACAGGAGGATGACGGCGATACCGGCCATCGCCACCACCCAGTAGCCGACCATGATCCGGCGAAGAGGCGACGGCATCGTGCGCAGCCGGGGCACCGCTCCTGCCTTCCGGACCGACACGCCGGCCAGGGCGCCGATGAGCAGCGCAGTCACCACCGCGGCGACGACCCCCAGCCACTTCGTCTCGATGCCCAGGGTCATCATCGCTCCGGCACCGGCCACGGCGAACCCGAGCGTGTACCACCAGGGGATCCGCTGCCAGGGGCCGCCGACGTACGTCTCGAGCCGGTCACGCTCGACCTGCTGAAGCGTCCTCTCGAGGTCTTCCATTTCCCCTCCTTCAATAGTTGCCACAACGGAAACTATACGAAGTACTTTCCATCGATGCAACTAATTTCTCAGAGGGCGGCTCGCAGCGCCCACAGCGTGGCCATCCCCGCCACGAGCACCAGGGGAAGCGAACGTGTCCGCCAGCCCACGACTCCCCCGACGGAGAGAGCAGCGATCTCCGCCCACCCGACTCCGGCAGAGCCCCCGAAACCGAGCGAGACCACCAAAGCCGCCATCACCGAGGGCGCCACGTACCGCAGCGCCTCCCGTACCGCAGGCGGGAGGTCCCGGTCGGCGAGGGCATGGATGAACGACGAGCGCATCGCATAGGTGCCGATCCCCACTGCGACCGTTGCGACCAGGGCGACCACGGAGAGGGTCATCGACGACTCGCTCCCACCCCGGCGGCGATCCCGGCGAACGCGCCCAGGACGATCCCCAGGCGATTGGGGACGCCGAGAGTGGCCCACGTGACCGCGCCGGCGGCGACGGCCGCCACCAGCGCGGGACGCGAGTCGATGGCCGCCGTCAACAGCCCGACGAACAGCAGCGGGACGGCGAAGTCGAGCGACCACTCCCCGGGGACGACCGGCCCGACTACCAACCCGAGGGCGACCGTCGCCTGCCACACGACCCAGAAGGCGAGGCCGACGGTGAGGTAGTACCGGCGGAAGGAGTCGGGTGGGTCGTCGACTCGGAGGCTGGTCAATGCGAACTGCTGATCGATGAGGAAGTACGGCCCGAGCCATCGGAACCAGCTCGGCTGGCCGGCGAACACCGGGGCGAACGCCGCCGAGTACATGAAGTGGCGGGTCTGGACCACGAGCCCGGCGGCGACGACGGCGGCCAACCCGGCGCCTTCGGCGGACAGGGTGACGACGGTCAGCTGGGCAGAGCCACCGAAGATGAGGCTGGAGCCGAGCCATCCCACCAGGTTCGGGAGGGGCGACTCGGCGATCGCCAAGCCGAGCACGAGGGCGAACGGCACCACGGGGACGAGCACCGGGATGACGTCGCGTATGCCTCGGCGGACATCGGTATGGATGGGCACCGGGCCGCAACGCTACCCGGCGTTTTCCCCTTTGCGGCTCCGGGGGCCATGATCGGCTCGCATGAGGTCCACCCTGGCGCTGGCGACTCCGCTCCTGCTTGCGGTCCCGGTGGCGTTCGGGCTCGCCTTCGTGATGGCCGGCCACGACCCGATGCCGGCGGCCATCGGCGTGGGAGCGGCCGGTTGGTCGATCGCTCTCGTGCTGCGAGGGCCGGTGGCGCTGGTGGCGATGCGCGTCACGCGCCACCAGGAGACGGCCCAGAAGGCGGTGATCGCCTCCTCGGGCCCTCTCGAAGAGCTCGTCCGCGTGGGGGCGGTGGCCGTCGCCGGCCGAGACGTGTCGACGGCGCTGTGGCTCGGCCTCGGCTGGGCAGCGATCGAGGTCGTGTACTCGATCGCCAACGGCTTCGTCGTGGCCGCGTTGGCCGAGCGCGACGACCCCGAGGCAGAGCGGGCCCGATCCATGCTCCCGGAGGTCGCTTTCACCAAGTCCGGGCCGTGGTGGGGCGTCGTCGAGCGGATCTGGGCCAGCGCTCTCCACATCGGCCTCACACTCGTCGTGGCGGCGGCCCCTTTCGCCGTCCTGGCCACTGCCCCGCTCCACAGTGCGGTCAATCTGGGCTTTCTCCGCCTGCTCCGGAGCTGGAGGATCGGGGCGGTCTATCTGGCCGGCACGGTCGTCGCCGCAGCCGTGATGGCGATCGGCCTCTCTCTCCACTGACCCCGCCCGAGCGGTCGATGCCGTTGCGTCCTGTGGAAAACTCCATGTAGCGTTGGTTTTCGCGACATGGCCCGCCAACTGTTCCCCCAGAACGTCATCGCCGTGATCTGGGACTTCGACAAGACCCTGATCCCCGGCAACATGCAGAAGCCGCTGTTTCGCCACTACGGCATCGACGAGGCCGCGTTCTGGGAGGAAGTCGACGGCCTGGAGGCGTTCTATCGGAGCCACGGCTCCACGCTGATCGCCCGCGACACCCTCTACCTCAACCACCTGCTCAGCTACGTCCAGGCGGGGAAGATGCCGGGGCTGAGCAACGCCCTGTTGCGGGAGCTGGGCGGCGAGATCGAGTTCTACGACGGGATGCCGGAGTTCATGGAACGGCTCCGCAAGAACATCGAGTCGGACCCGGAGTTCGCCGAGCACCAGATCCACGTCGAGCACTACATCGTCTCCACCGGCTTGCGCCAGATGATCCTCGGGTCGGCGGTGGCGCCCTTCGTCACCGACGTGTGGGCGTCGGAGTTCACCGAGTTGGTGGCGCCTCCCGGCTACCTCGAGAGCCAGGATCGGCTCTTCTCGCCCGACGGTGAGATCAAGCAGCTGATCTACGCGATCGACAACACGACCAAGACCCGGGCGATCTTCGAGATCAACAAGGGCACCAACAAGAACCCGGCCATCGACGTCAACGCCAAGATCGCCAGGGAGGATCGGCGGGTGCCGTTCCAGAACATGATCTACGTCGCCGACGGCCCTTCCGATGTCCCGGTCTTCTCGGTGGTCGAGGCCAACGGGGGACGCACCTATGCCGTCTACCGCCCGGGCTCCGAGGTCGAGTTCGCCCAGGCCAACCGGCTCCTGGAGCAGGACCGGATCGACGCGTTCGGGGAAGCCGACTACACCGAGGGCTCCCACACCGCCATGTGGCTCACCCAGACCGCCCGCACCATCGCCCGCAGGATCGTCCGCGACCGCGAGGAGGCGCTTTCGGAGCGGGTCGGCCTGCCTCCCCGCCACGTTCCCGACGATTGAGTGGCGCGGGTAGCCTCAGCACATGGACATCCTCGTCGAAGCTCACTCCGGAATCCGCTGGCTGGTGCTCATCGGCCTGATCGCCACCGTTGTCACCGCCTTCGTGCGCTCTTCCCGCGACGAAGGCCCCGACGCGGGGTGGTTGCAGTGGGTGGCGATCCTCTTCGACATCCAGGTCGCCCTGGGCATCATCCTGTACTTCGTCAACCAGGGCTGGACCCAGGGTGGCTTCATCGCCTACTTCCACCCGATCGGCATGCTCGCCGCCATCGCCGTGTTCCACATCGGCTTGGGCCGGGGCCGCAAGACCGGCGGGGGCCAGGGTTGGCGCACGATCGGGCTGATGAGCCTCCTGTCCCTGATCCTGGTGTTCGCCGCCATCCCCTGGCAGCGCGGGATCATGTAGACGGCGCCCGCGCCACCATCCACGCCCTTCCTTCGGATTCGCCCGCTTCGAGGATCTCGAGGCGGGCGAACGCATCCGGGAGCTCGCCGGGACGGGCGCGGAACCGGCCCGGCTCACCGCCCGCTTCGCTCAGCGTCGCCACCGCCAGGATCCCGCCGGGACGCAGCCGCTCGGCCATCGGTCCGTACAGGCGAGGGTCGCGGAACATGTGACAGAGGACGAGGTCGGCCACCGGAGGCTCGGAGGGCAGGCCGTCGTCGAGGTCGTGCACTTGGAATTGGCACCGGTGTGCCACCCCGCAGCGCTCTGCGAGGCGGCGGGCGGCTCCTATCGCCACCTCCGACACGTCCGACGCCCAGACCTCGAGTCCGCGCCGGGCGAGCCACACCGCCGCCTCTCCCCGCCCGCACGCCACCTCCATCGCCGTCCCCTCGGTCGGGAAGAGATGGACGACGTGGGCGAGCACCGGCGGTGGCGCCGGCCGGCCGCCGCCCTCCCGGTGACGTTCGTCCCAGCGGCGGCGGTCCTCTTCGGACACGGGATCAGCCGGCGTCGATGAGCAGGCCTTCGAGAGCCACCTTCACCATGTCGTCGAAGGTGGTCTCCCGCTCTTCGGACGAAACCTCGGTGCCCTGGAGTATGTGGTCGGAGACGGTGAGCACGGTGAGCGCCCGGGCGCCCCGCTCGGCGGCGATGCCGTAGAGGCCGGCGGCTTCCATCTCCACCGCGAGCACACCCATGTCCCGCATTCGCTCGAACGCGCCCGCTTCGGGGTTGTAGAACACGTCCGTCGAATGGACGTTGCCGACCCGGACCGGGACCCCGGCACGGGAGGCGGCCTGGTAGGCGGCGCTGAGCAGCCCGAAGTCGGCGGTGGCAGCGAAGTCGTATCCGCCGTAGCGCATCCGGTTGACGCCCGAGTCGGTGCAGGCGCCGATGGCCAGGATCACGTCCCGCAGCGCCAGGTCGGGCTGGAGGGCGCCGCAGGAGCCGACCCGCACGAGCCGCTCGACCCCGTACTCGGTGACGAGCTCGGTGGCGTAGATGGAGGCGGAGGGGATGCCCATGCCCGTGCCCATCACCGAGACCGGCATGCCCTGATAGGTGCCGGTGAAGCCGAGCATGTTGCGGACGGCGGTCACCTGACGGAAGTCGTCGAGGAACGTCTCGGCGATGTGCTTGGCGCGGAGAGGGTCACCGGGCAGCAGGACGGAAGGGGCGAAGTCGCCTTTCTGGGCTGAGATGTGTGGGGTGGGCATCGGAAAGACACTCCTCTACGGACTGAGCGGCGCTCAGTATCGCATCACTCGTCGAGGGGAGGCAGCCCGGCCATGGCCCGCACGGTGTCGATGGTGTCGGCTTCGGCCGGGTCCTTGTCGGGGCGGTATCCGCGGATGCGGGCGAACCGGAGCGCCACCCCGCCGGGATAGCGGGGCGAGATCTGGACCCCGTCGAGGGCGACCTCGACGACGAGCTCGGGCCGCACGTAGACGACGTGTTTCGTGGCACGGACCTGGCGTCGCTGGAGCTCTTCGGTCTGCCAGGCCAACAGCTCGTCCGTCATGCCCTTGAAGGTCTTGCCCACCATCACGAACCCTTCCTTGCCCCGGGCGCCGAGATGGAGGTTGGACAGCCACCCCTGCCGTCGGCCGTGACCCCACTCGGCGGCCAGCACCACGAGATCGAGCGTGTGGACGGGCTTGACCTTGAGCCAGGCCGCCCCGCGACGGCCCGCCTCGTAGCGGGAGTCGAGAGCCTTGACCATCACCCCCTCGTGGCGATGGCGCAGGGCCTCGTCGAGGACCTGGCGGGCTTCGTCGGCGTCGGTCACCGGCACGTGGGGGATGACGTGGTCACCGGCCGTGGCCTCCAGCAGGCGCCGTCGTTCCCGCAGCGGCAGATCGATGACGTCGCGGTCGCCGACGTGGAGGATGTCGAAGAAGAACGCCTTCATGCCGCGGGCTTCCATCACCTCCGTGCCGAAACGCCCCGCCGTCTCCTGGAAACGGGCCGGGGTCCCGTCCTCGGCGAGATAGAGGGCTTCACCATCGAGGACCAGTTCGTCGGCATCGAACCCGCGGACCACATCGGCGATCTCGGGCAGGCGCTCGGTGACCCGGTTGAGGTTGCGGGTGTATACCTCGACCCGGTCGCCCCGACGGTGGACCTGGATGCGGATCCCGTCGAGCTTCCATTCGACGGCGGCGTCGCCGACCCGTCCCACCGCCTCGGCGAGATCCTCGGCGGTCTGGGCCAGCATCGGCTTCACCGGCCGAAACAGGGTGAGACCCACCTCGGCCAGCGCCGCCTCCCCTCCCTGCATGGCCAGGGCGGCCGCTTCCCACACTCGACCCGTGAGCATGGTCGCCCTCCTCACCGCATCGACGGGCACGTCGGCGGCCGCCGCCACCGCGTCCACCATGATCCCTTCGAGGGCGCCCTGGCGGATCTCTCCGGTGATGAGACCGTGCAGGAAGCGCTGCTCGTCGGCGGTGGCACGTTCGAACAGCCCGGTGACGAGCGTCTTGCGGCGGGAGTTCGACCCGGGCCCCGACGTCGCCACGAGCTCGTCGAAGACCTCGACGACGTCGCCGATGCGAAGCGACGGCTCCGCCGCCGGCTCGGGCGGCTCCCCTATGGTCGCCCAGCCCACCCCGAGCGCCCCTTGGGGAACGACCCCGGAGAGGAAGGCGACCGCCCACAGGACCGAATCGGGATCGACCGAGCGGATGTAGTCGGCGAGGTGGCCGATCTTGGCCCGGCGTGAACGAGTCGCCGCCACCTTCTGCGAGGTGTCGACCAGGGAACGGAGCTCGTTCACGCCGTCAGTATGTCAGAGGGGTCACCCGCCGAGGGCGCGGTTCAAGAACGCGGCCATGGCGCCGCGGGTGACTGGCTCGTTGGGGCAGAACCGGTCGTTGGCGGGCGGGTTGCACCCGCGGGTGATCCCGGTGGCAGCCAGCCATTCGATGTCGGCTTCGAACACGTGGCCGTTGTCGTCCTTGAAGTCGACCGAGCCGGTGGTCTTCAGATTCGGCAGGGCGCGATGCAGGAACGCCGCCATCTGTCCGCGGGTCACCACCTGGTCGGGGCAGAACCGGGTGTTGGACGGCGGGTTGCAGCCCTTGGTGATCCCCGTGGCGGACAGCCACTGGATGTCGGCTTCGAACACGTGGCCGTTGTCGTCGGCGAAGTCGGTCGCCTTGCCGGTCCGGAGCCGGGGCAGGGCGCGGTGCAGGAACGCCGCCATCTGCCCGCGGGTCACCGGCTGGTCGGGGCAGAAGCGGGTGTTGGACGGCGGGTTGCACCCGCGGGTGATCCCGGACTGGGCCAGCCACTCGATGTCGTCGACGAACACGTGGGTGCCGGTGTCGGAGAACGTGGGCGCGTCGATCGTGACGGAGATCTTGTTCCCGTCGATTTTGCCCGCCTTCACGGTCACGCCGGCGATGGAGCGGGTCCCGCCGGGCCGGATCACGTGCGGAAGCGGCTGGTCGTAGAGCTTCGGATCGTAAGGATCGAAAGGCACGGCCGGGTGGGGCTTTACCCGACGGAAACCCGGCATCTTCGACTCGTCCCGGAAGCAGCTCTCCGCCGACCCGGTGCACATCTCCACCTCGTACACCTCGACACCGGCCCAGTGGCTCGGGATCGGGTCGTAGGTGGAGCGGAGCCGGGGGCCGAGCACGTAGAAGCGCTTGCCGGCGGGGATGACGACCATCCGGTACCCGTCGGCGTTGCCGGTGACGAGGTCGATGGTGGTGTCACCGGTCCGGACGACATAAACCTCGTCGGGGTCGATCCAACCGGCGGCGTACAGGTTGATGGCGGCGGTCCCGTAGGGGGCCGGGAAACTGCCCCACTTGTTGGCGGCCAGCTTGCCGTAGTTCCCCGACATCACGTCCAGGGCGTTGTCGTATTGGTCGGAGCTCGCCCCCGTGTACGAATGGGGCCAATGCAGCATGTGCCCCATCTCGTGGGCGGCGGTGGCGGCGAGGCCGTCGCCCCACCCCACGAACCCGTAGCGGTTGTTCCCCTCCCGCAGCTGGTCCTGGCTGCAGGCGGCGAAGCCGCAATAGACCCCGGGAGTGGCGAACCCGCCTTCTAGCGGTTTGGCGGCGAAGAGGACGCCGTTGGCGTCGGAGCGCTCCGCAAGCGCCCGTTCGAGGCACCTCCGGCCCTCCTCCGAGAAGCTGCCAGCGTCGCCCTTGGCCCGAAAGCGGGGCTCGTAGCGGCCCCGGGAGTGATACGCGAAGTAGGGGGCGACCTCGGCTTCGAGCCGGTCCACGATCGACTGGGCCGACTCGCTCACCCCACACGTCCACACGTCGAACACGTCGCGGCCGAGGCTGTGCTGGCGGATGGCGTCGACGCCCACCAGCAGGCCCAGCGGGTCGGAGGCCTGGAGCTCCAGCGCGTCCCCGGGCTCCCCGGGGATCAGGAAGACGTCGTCACCCCGGTCGATGACGGTGGGCCCCTCCGACGCCGCCGCCGAGACCGACGACACGAGCAGCACCGTCAGCAGGGCGACGGACGCGGATGTCATCAGGCGGCGCAGAGTCATGGTTGTTCCCCCTATCGCTTCGAGTCTCCCCCGACGGCGCGACCGTCGGTGAGGGCGACACTCTAAACGGGCCCTCGGGCTCGTTCGTGGGACAAAACTCCCCGGGGCCATACTTGGTTCCCATGAGCCGCGACTTCTACGACTTCATCCTCGGCCTCCGCGCCATCCGCTCCTACCGCGACGAGCCGCTGTCCGACGAGGACCTCGCCGCGATCCTCGAGGCGGCCCGCTGGACCGGCAGCTCGAAGAACCGCCAGGACTGGTCGTTCGTGGTGGTCACCGAGAAGGAGCAGCTGATGCGGCTGGCGGAATGCGGCGACTTCACCGACCCTGTGCGGCGATCGGCGGCGACGATCGTGATCGTGCAGGAACCGGGGGGCTACGAGTTCGACTCCGGGCGCGTCGCCCAGAACATCATGCTGGCCGCCAAGGCGATCGGCGTCGCTTCCTGCCCGATCACCTTCCACCGGGACTCCGACGTGCGCACGGTGCTGGGGATCCCCGACGACCGCCGGGCCCGTTACGGCATCGCCCTCGGCTACCCCGCCGAGGACGCCGCCCCGGCCCGGATGGGCGGCCGCAAGCCCCGCGAGGCGATCGTCCATCGAGAGCGGTACTCGTGACCCCGCTCCCTCTCACCTGGGAGGAGCTCGCCGACGCCGCCGAAGCGATCTCGTGGGTCACCCACGTCGCCACGGTGGGCCGCGACGGCCGGCCGCACGTGGCGGTGGTCGCTCCGGGCCTTCCCGAGGAGGGTCGGCTGTGGTTCGCCACCCGCCGGCAGTCCCAGAAGGCCCGCAACCTCGTCGCCAACGGCGAGGTCGCCTTCCACTGGCCGGTGACGACCGGCTCGGGCCCCGGCGAGTTGTTCGCCCGGGGCGTGGCGCGGATCCACGACACCGACGAGTCGAGGCATCGCCTGTGGAACCGTGTCCTCCCCTACGACATGACGACGTTCTGGGGATCGCCGGACAATCCCGACCTGGTGTTCGTCGAGACCCGGCTGACACGGGCTGTGCTCGTCGGGCCGGAGTTCACCAAGAGGGTCTGGGTTCCCTCTTGACTTGAAGTCGACTTGAACTCGTAGGGTTGCGCCGATGAAAGAATCGGCTCACGTCCCGTCCTCGCGTTCCGGTACCGTCAGGCAGATGCCATCCCCTCTCGTGGAGGCGCGCGGCCTCACCAAGAAGTTCGGTGACTTCGTCGCGGTCGACGCCATCGACTTCGAGATCCGCCCGGGCGAAGCCTTCGGGTTCCTCGGGCCCAACGGGGCCGGCAAGACCTCGACGATGAAGATGATCACCACCGTCAGCCCGATCACCGACGGGAAGCTGACAGTGTTCGGCCTCGACCCCCGCGACGACGGCGCGGAGATCCGGTCGCGCCTCGGGGTGGTTCCCCAGGAGAACAACCTCGACGAGGAGCTGACCGTGGAGGAGAACCTCTACATCTACGGGCGGTTCCACGACATCCCCAAGCCGGTCATCCGCCGCCGCATCGAGGAGCTCCTCGAGTTCGCCCAACTGGTCGAGAAGCGGAAAGCCCGGGTCGAGAACCTGTCGGGAGGGATGCAGCGGCGGCTGGTGATCGCCCGCGCCCTGATCAACGAGCCGGACCTGGTGATCCTCGACGAGCCCACCACCGGCCTCGACCCGCAAGCCCGCCACGTCCTCTGGGACCGCCTCTACCGCCTGAAGCAAGAAGGGGCGACGCTGATCATCACCACCCATTACATGGACGAGGCCGAGCAGCTGTGCGACCGGCTGGTCGTGATGGACAAGGGAAAGATCGTCGCCGAAGGCTCGCCCCAGGAGCTGATCCAGCGCTACTCCACCCGGGAGGTCGTGGAGCTGCGGTTCGCTCCGGGAGCGGTGGAGACGAACCTCGACCGCCTCGACGGCCTCGGCAACCGCATGGAGGCGCTCGCCGATCGGGTGCTGATCTACACCGACGACGCCGAGGCCCTCATCGACGAGATCCACCGCCGGGGAGTGGAGTTCGAGCAGCGCCTCACGCGCCGGTCCACCCTCGAGGACGTGTTCCTGCACCTGACGGGGCGGAGGCTCATCGACTGATGGCGACGCTCACGAACGCCCTGCGTGTCGTCGAGGCGGACTACATCAACTACCGCCGCACCTGGCGCGGGCGGATCATCTCCACCTTCCTCAACCCGATCCTGTTCCTCGCCGGCATGGGCCTCATCCTCGGCCAGCTGGTCGACCGGGGCCAGGGCGAGGCGCAGCTCCCGGTGCCCTTTCTCACGTTCGTCGCCACCGGGCTGATCGCCGCCACGGCCATGCAGACCGGGTTCGGCGAAGGGGCGTGGCCGATCCTCGCCGGCATCAAATGGCGGAAGACGTTCCACGCCATCGTCGTCACCCCCCTCTCCGTCGCCGACCTGGTCAACGGGATCCTGATCTGGGGTGCGATCCACCTCGCCTTCGCCTCCGGGGTGTTCGCCGTCCTCGCCGCCGTCTTCGGGGCGCTCGAGCCGGGCCCCGCCCTCCTGTCGATCGTCCCCGCCGCGCTCGGCGGCTTGGCATTCCAGGCGGCGGCCACCGCCTACAGCGCCCGGCTCGAGGACGACATGAACCTGACCAACGCCTTCAGGTTCGTGATCATGCCGCTGTACCTGTTCTCCGGCACGTTCTTTCCGATCTCCCAGCTCCCCGATTGGCTGGAGCCGGTGGCGTTCGCCACGCCTCTCTTCCATGCGGTGGAGCTGACCCGCAAGGTCGCCCTCCCCGGCGTCGGCGCCCCCGTCGTGACGACGGTCCCTACCTGGGTCAACGTCGCCTACCTGGTGGCGATGATCACGGTGGCCTGGGTGCTGGCGATCCGATCGATGCGAGAGAGGTTGCAGAAATGACCGCCCCCGCCACCACCACCCGGGGCCCGGTCCGGCGCGGCTCCAGGGCACATCGCCTGCTCGAACGCAACTACCTGGTCTACAGGCGGGTCTGGAAGGTCATCTTCAGCGGCTTCTTCGAACCCGTCTTCTACCTGTTCTCGATCGGGATCGGGCTGGGTGCCCTGATCGGCGAGGTGACGCTCCCGAGTGGTGAGTCCGTCGGCTACACCGCGTTCGTGGCGCCCGCCCTGCTCGCCTCGTCGGCGATGAACGGTGCCGTGCTCGAGTCGACGATGAACATCTTCTTCAAGCTCAAGTTCGGCAAGGTGTACGACGGGATGCTGACCACGCCGATGAAGCCCATGGACATCGCCGTGGGGGAGATCATCTGGTGCCTGTTCCGGGGCTTCCTCTACGCGGCGGCGTTCCTGGTCATCGCCCTGGTGATGGGCCTCGTCCGGGGCTGGATGTGGATCCTGGCCCTGCCGGCTTGTGTGCTGATCGGCTTCGCCTTCGCCGCCTGCGGCTTCGCCGCCACCACGTGGATGAAGAGCTGGCAGGACTTCGACATGGTGCAGCTGGTGACCGTGCCCCTGTTCCTGTTCTCCGCCACCTTCTACCCCCTGGACGTCTACCCGCCGGTCCTGCAGCAAATCACCAAGTTCTCTCCGCTCTACCACGGGGTCGAGTTGACCCGGGGGTTCATGCTGTCCTCCCCGGACCCGTCGATGTTCGGCCACGCCGCCTTCCTGTTGGTGATGGGCCTGATCGGCCTGGCCATCACCCGCCGCCGCCTGGAGAAGCTGCTGCTCAGTTGACCTCTGCGGGAACGGCGCTGCGGAGCCTGTTCAGCCCACGCCGGCGGTGAGAGCCCGCACCGGCTCTAGTCTTCTCGCTCATGTCGATGGCGGCGCTCGCCCGGTCCGAGAGGATGCTGCTCTGCGACCTCATGCTGGAGCTCGGGCCCGACGCGCCGACGTTGTGCGAGGGCTGGAGCGTCATCGACCTGGCGGCCCATCTCGTGGTGCGGGAACACGACCTGTGGGCGGCTCCGGGCATCGTGGTCGGCGGTCCCTTCCGCCCCATGCTCGAACAGGCCATGCGGCGCCGACGCGGCCAGGGCCTCGAGCGGCTGGTCGAGATCGTCCGCGGCGGCGCTCCCCGCATCTACCGCCTGGTCCCTTCCGGCGCCCAGCTCGCCGAGTTCTTCGTCCACCACGAAGACGTGCGCCGCGCCAACGGCTCGGAGCCGCGCCACGGGCCCGCCGAGCTCGACGAGGCCCTCGCCCGCCTGATCCGAGCGACCGGCGCCCGCCTCCTGTCCCGGGTCGAAAGCGGAGTGGACGTCGTCTGGAACGGCGGGGTGCTGTACCGCCACGGCGCCGAGCCACGGGCGGTGCTGTCGGGGCCACCGGGCGAGCTGATCCTCTATCTGATGGGCCGCCGGTCCGCCGCCCGGGTGCAGCTGTCCGGAGACTCCGCCGCGGTCGAGGCCCTGGAGAAGGCGAAGCTGGGCATCTGATGGCGCAGGTGCTGGCCACCCTCGCCGTGGTGCTGGCGACGATCCTCGCCGGCCTGTCGCTCATCCCCCAGATCCTCAAGCTGGTCAGAACCCGCGACGCCGCCGGGGTCTCGGCGACGTGGCCGGCGATCGGGCTGGTCACCAACGGGGCCTGGTGTGCCTACCTCATCCAGGCGGGGCTCTGGCCCGCTTCGATCTCGACGATGCTGATGGTCGTCTTCTACAGCGTCGTGATGTGGGGGCTCGCCCGGGCGGGAAGATCGCTCGGAGCTTCTCTCCTGCGCGGCGCGGTGTGGACGGCGACGCTGGTGGTGATCACCCTCGTCGGAGGGTGGCTGGCTCTGGGGACGGTCCTGGGGTTCTCCCAGTTCCTCCAGGTGGCGCCGGCGATCTTCACCGCGTATCGGACTTCCCGTCCCACTGGGATCGCGCCCGCCACGTGGTGGATCGCCGGCGGTGAGGGGGCGCTGTGGGGGTACTACGGGTGGTTCCACGGCGACGCCCCGATCATGATCTTCGCCGTCACCTACGTGACCACGTCGGCGTTGATGCTGATCCGCTACTACACGGTGGCCCGCCAGCCGTCGCCGCTCTCCCCCTGAGCGGCGCTCAGCCCCCGGAAACGACGAGCTCGGCCTCGGGATCCAGCCGGTCGATCTCCCGGCTGTCGAGGTAGCCGGCGGGGAGCTTGACCTTGCGGGGGCCGCCGGCATGGCCCCTCACCATGCGGGCCGCCTCAGGCGGGAACGGGATGGTCGGGTCGAGCTGGGCGAGCAGCTCGTCGAGCTCGTCGAGGTCGGCCACCTGCGACAAACGGGCCCGGAGCTCGCGGCCGACCGGGAATCCTTTCAAATACCAGGTCGGATGCCGGCGGAAGAGGTTGATGCCCACCCGGGGCCCGTAGTGCTCCACGAGCAGACGGGCGTGGAGTCGCATCGTGTCGGCGATCTCGCCGAGGCGGGGCGGCTCGGGGATCGGCCGGCCAGACAGCGCCGCCGCCAGCTCGGCGAACAGCCACGGACGGCCCAGGCAGCCACGTCCCACCACGATGCCGTCGCATCCGGTCGTCTCGATCATCCGCACGGCGTCCTCGGCGGTCCAGATGTCCCCGTTGCCCAGCACCGGGATGCGGACGTGTGCCTTCAACTCGGCGATCGCCTCCCACCGGGCGGATCCCGAGTACCTCTGCTCGGCGGTGCGGGCGTGGAGCGCCACCGCCGCCGCCCCGGCCTCCTCCGCCGCCCGCCCGGCGTCGAGGTAGGTGAGGTGTTCGTCGTCGATTCCCATCCGGAACTTGACGGTGACGGGCACGTCGCCGGCTCCCTCCACCGCCGCCGACACGATGGCCGAGAACAGCCCGATCTTCCAGGGCAGTGCCGCCCCTCCGCCGTGGCGGGTGACTTTGGGCACCGGGCAGCCGAAGTTCAGGTCGATGTGGTGGACGCCGAACTCCTCCACCAACAGCCGCGCCGCCGCCCCTACCGAGTTGGGCTCGGTGCCGTAGAGCTGGATCGAGCGGATGTCCTCTTCGGGAGCGAACCTGGCGTTGGCGAGCGTCTTCTCGTCTCGCTCGAGCAGCGCCCGCGCCCCGATCATCTCCGATACGTAGAGCCCCGCCCCGTACCGGCGGCAGAGGGTGCGGAAAGGCGCGTTGGTGACGCCCGCCATGGGGGCGAGCACGACCGGCGGGTCGACGCGCAAGGATCCGATCGAGAGAGGGGTCACACAGAAAGGGTAGGCGGGTGGGCCGGTTCAGCCGCCCAGCACGCTGGCGTCGGCGATGTTCTGCAAGCGGACGCGCCCCCGGGCGACGAGCTTTCCGTCCTCTTCGCGGGTCACGGAGACGTCCCACAGCTGCTGGGTGCGGCCGCGGTGGATCGGCGTCGCCTCGCCCACGAGC
The DNA here is from genome assembly GCA_017577575.1 of Acidimicrobiia bacterium. Taxonomy (GTDB): domain Bacteria; phylum Actinomycetota; class Acidimicrobiia; order Spongiisociales; family ZC4RG35; genus ZC4RG17. The sequence goes on from PKRG01000004.1 coordinate 55,903, forward strand.
ACCCCTTCCCGGACCGAACGCAGGAAGTCGGTCGAGTTGTTGACCCCCACGCAGCCCATCAGGCCTCGCTCCATCGCCCACAGGGCCGCGCCGGTCGAGGCCAGCGTCTCGACGAGGGTGCAGTAGAGGCCACCGTGCACGACCCCGTAGGGCTGATGGTGGTGGGGACGCACGGCCACGCGCCCGACGCAGCGGTCGGCGGTCGCTTCGGTGATCTCGATGTCACTGTGGGTGACGTAGTTGATTCCGGCGTGAAAGTCGACCATCTCAGCGGGGAACCCTAACGGCGGAGTAGCCTCGGATGGTCATGCAGGTGATGCGCTACGAGGACGCGCCCGCCTACCAGTTCTCCGACCTGTGGGTTCGTGAGTTGTCCCCCGACGCCATGCAGGCAGGCTCGCTGGCCGAGATCGTCCTGCCGATCGGCGTGGAGCGCCCCCCTCGACGATCCCAGAAGAAGGATCGGGTATACGTGGGCATCAGCGGCGAGGTGGAGTTCACCGTCGAGGGGAGCCGGGTGCACATACGGCGGGGCGACGTGATCCACATCGCCGAAGGCGAGGAGTACGGGTACTTCAACGGCGGCCAGCAGGAGGCCCGGCTCCTGCTCTTCCGGTCCCCGGCGCCCTCACCGCCGGAAGAGAGCTGATCAGCCGATCGACGAGACGCCCGCCCGGGCGAGGAGGCGGCGCGTGGCCGGAAGCGGCAGCCCCACCACCGTGGTGGGGTGGCCCTCGATCGACTCGACCAGTACCGCTCCCCTGCCTTGGAGGGCATAGGCGCCGGCCTTGTCGAGCGGCTCGCCGGTGGCGATGTAGTCGTCGATCTCCCGATCCGTTAGGGGCAGGAATCGGACGAGCGCCGTCTCGACGGTCGAGTCGAGCACGACCCGTCCCTTCTCGACGATGGCAACCGCCACCGCCGTCATGACCTGGTGCACATCCCCCGACAGCCGCTCGAGCATCGCCCGGGCCTCCGCCGGGTGCTCCGGCTTGCCCATCACGGTGCCACGGTGCACGACGATCGTGTCGGCGCCGACCGCCACCGTGCCCTCGCGTGCGACGGCCCGGGCCTTGTCCCGGGCGAGCCGCTCCACGTAGGCCAGCGGCTCCTCTCCGGGCCGGCGCGACTCGTCCACGTCAGCGGGCTGCACCTCGAAGGGGATGTCCAACAGGGCCAGGAGCTCCGACCGCCGGGGAGACCCGGAAGCCAACACGACCTTCGTCACCGCAGTCTCACTCCTCTCCGCAGCACGGCCACGGGGCGTTCCAACGCCGTGGGGTCCTCGTAGGGATCACGGTCGAAGAAGACGGCGTCGGCGGGCGCCCCGGGAGCGAAGGCGGCCTCCCTCTGCGTGAACGAATAGGCGCTGGCGGAGGCGGCGTCGACGGCCCGCTGCGGGTCGAGGCCCAGGCGGACGAGAGCGGTCACCTCCCGACCCACCTCGGGCGACGGCACCGCCAGGTCGGTGCCTGCCAGCACCCGCACTCCATCCGGGAGGTCGGAGAGCAGGGAGGCGACGTTGTCGAGGCCGGCGGCGAGGAGCCTGCCGCCACTGGAGTCGGGGCCGAGGGCTTCGATGAGCGCCTCGCAGCGGAGGACCGTGGGGACCCATGCCGCTCCCCGGGCGGCCATCACCTCCAGGTCGCCTGCAGTGAGGAACAAGCCGTGTTCGATCGAGTCGACGCCCGCCGCCACCGCCCAGGAAGCCACATCCGGTGCCATGGTGTGGACCGCCACCCGCGCCCCGGCCGAATGCGCCACTTCGACCGCGGTCCGGAGCTGCTCGAAGTCGAAGTTGGGCAACGCCCCCCTTCCCTTGCGGGGCCAGTCCCCCACCAGCTTCACCCACCCTGCGCCTTCGGACGCCGCCCGGCGGACGACCTCGGTGAGACCGTCCGGGTCCGTCTCGACGGCGAAGCCCGGGTAGTAGCCGCCCTCGACTGCGACGATCCTCGCCGCCCCCTCGAACTCGGGCGCCGCCGAGGGGGGTGCGTCGGTGAGGGTGGCGACGACGGAGCCGTCGCACCATCCCTTGTCCATGACCAGGAAGACCCCGCCCTCGAGACAGGCAAAAGCCCGCTCACGGATCCGTCCCGGCTCGCCGGGCCTCAGCTCCAGCTCGTCGGCGGCGAGATGGGAGTGGGAGTCGACGAGCCCGGGCAGGGCCCACCATCCGGAGCCGAGCTCTGTGTCTCCGCCGGCGGGCTCCCGCCATCGTCCATCGTCTCCCACGGACAGCTCCAGGGCTTCTGCCCCGCCGGGAGGGCGTAGGACCACCTGCATCGGGGGCAACGGTAACCGAGCCGTATGCTGTGACCGTGCGCCGCCTCGCCCTCTTCGTCGCCCTCGTGGCTGTCGCGTGCGGATCGCCTCCGTCGTCGACCCCGGCGACCGACCCGGCGCCGACGACACCGACGACGGTCGCCACCACCCAGCCCCCGACGACGACCACCACCCCGTTAGCCGAGTACACGGTCGACGACTGCGGAACCCCGCCCGTGACATTCGCGCTGTTGTGCGATGTCTACGAGCTGATCGCCGCCCATCACGTCGACGCCCCGTTCGACCCGGCCGAGCTGGCCGCCGGAGCGCAGCTGGGCATCGACGCCTACGAGCCGGACCGGCCCGGGGGCCCGCCGGAGAGATTCGTGTGCGCCGTCCCCCACGAGGCGTTCGAACGCATCTGCGGCTCGGTCGCCGACCGGGCACGCGCGGGCACCGGCGACCTCGAGGACGTGGTGGAAGCCGGCGTCGCGTCGATGATCGCCTACAGCCTCGACCCGTTCACCTACTACATCCCGCCCGAGCTGTCGGGAGCGTTGACTGAGGACGGCCTCGTCACCGCGGTGGGTCTCCTGCTCGAGATCGTCAACCCGGCCGGCTCGAGGTGCACGGTGGCCGAACCCCCCTGTCGGATGGAGGTCGTCCTGGCGGTGGCGGAAGGCTCCGCATACGAGGCGGGGGTCCGTCCGGCCGATGTGATCGAGGCGATCGACGGGATCCCGACCGAGGGAATGACCCTCGTCGAGGCGGCCGCCCTGCTCGACGGAGGCGAAGGGTCCGAGGTGACTCTCACCGTCGAGCGGCCCGACGGCTCCATCGAGGAGATCCTCGTCGAGCGGCGACCGCCCGAGGTCCCGACCCTCGTCGCCGAACAGGTGGGCGACGTCGGCTACATCCGGCTGCCGGATTTCAATCCCGATATCCCCGAATTCATCCACTCGGCCCTGGAGGAGTGGCGAGACGCCGACGCGCTGGTTCTCGACCTGCGAGACAACCCGGGCGGCTACGTGGACGTGGCCACTCTGGTCGCCAGCGAGTTCCTGCCCGACGGATCGGTGATGCGCACCGAGGCGCCCACCGAGGTGCTCGACTACCCGGTCCAGGAGGGCGGGCTCGCCACGTCCGGGCCGGAGCTGACGGTGATAGTCAACGGAGGATCGGCCTCGGCGGCGGAGATCGTGGCTGCGGTCCTCCAGGAGAGAGAACGTGCGACGATCGTAGGTGAGGCGACGTTCGGTAAGGACACTGTGCAGATAGGATTCCCGCTCAGGAACGACGGGGAGCTTCGCGTGACGGTCGCCCGCTGGGTGACGCCCGAAGGATCCACGGTGGCCGGTCGAGGTGTCGTGCCGGACGTCATCGTCGAGATCCCCCCGGATGCCTCACCGGAAGAAGTCGTGGACCTCGCCCTGGGATGAACGGATGAACACAGCTCTCCACAGGTCCAGATCGCTGTGGGCGATCGTCGCCGCCATCTGTGTGCTGGTGGCCGGGTGCCGCAGCGGCGCCGAAGCCGACGGCATCACCGTCACCGTCACCGGCCAGGCGACCACTTCCACCGCCCCGGGCACCACCGACTCGGCCACGACCACCGACACCCTGCCCGAGCCGGCCGGCGACTTCGAGGTGGTGCCGTGCGGCGAGACCGAGGCACTGATCTGTGAAGCCTACGAACTGATCAGGCGCCACTACGTGGATCCCGTCGAGGACGCCGACCTGGTGGCAGGGGCCCTCGAGGCGCTCGCCACCTCCGAAGTGCCCGAAGGCGACGGCATCGACGTCTGCCCCCTCCCATCCGACGAGTTCGTCGAGGTGTGCGAGATGATCGACGGCTCCGGCTTCGACGCCACCGCCGCCGAGGAGACGGCGATCGCCGGTATGACCTTTCTGGCCCTCGACCCCAACAGCGGCTACTTCGACGCCGAGACGCTCGAACTCGTCGAAGAGGAGCAGTCGGGACAGATCGAAGGGATCGGCGCCCTGGTCGCCACGATGGAGGAGGGGTCCGAGGAGACCAACGTCTGCCAGATCATCTCCGACACCTGCCGTCTCCGCATCGTCTCGACCATCGAGGGCGGCCCGGCCCGAGCCGCCGGCCTGCAGGAGGGCGACGAGTTCCTGGCGGTCGACGGCGAGCCCATCGAAGGGCTGAGCGTCGACGAGGTGACTTCCCGCGTGCGAGGCCCGGCCGGCACCCAGGTCGAGCTGACGATGCTCCGCGACGGCGAGGAGTTCACCATCACCATCACCCGGGCCGCGGTGCAGGTCCCGGTGGTGGAATCGGAGATGGTCGGCGACGTCGCCTACCTGCGACTCAACGTGTTCACCGACAACGCCGACGAACAGCTCCGCCGGGAGCTGGAGGATCTGCTCGCCGGGAACCCGACGACGATCGTCCTCGATCTGCGGGACAACCCCGGCGGCCTCCTCGAGACCGCGGTCAACGTGACTTCAGAGTTCCTCGACGAGGGCCTGGTGGTCACCACCGAGTCGCCCGAGTCGGTCACGCCCTACCCGGTGCGTGGAGACGGCGTCGCCACCGACCCCGACCTCGAGGTGTTCGTGGTGGTCAACCGGGGAAGCGCCTCCGCCTCCGAAGTGGTGGCCGGCGCCCTCGCCGACGCCGGCCGGGCGACGATCGTCGGCGAGGCCACCTTCGGCAAGAACACCGTCCAGCAGAGATTCCCGCTCTCCAACGGCGGGGCGCTGAAGCTCACGATCGCCCGTTGGCTGACCCCGGCCGGCCACGACTTCGGCGGGACCGGCATCACCCCCGACGTGGAGAAGGACCTGACCGACGTGACCGACCCGGCCGAGGTGGTGGACCGGGTGGTCGGCTGACGCCCGGCCTCAGCCCCGGGGGTAGGGGATGCCGGTGGTCACGTGGCAGTCGTACCCGTTGGGGTTCTTCGCCAGGTACTGCTGGTGGTACGGCTCGGCGTAGTAGAAGGTGTCGAGCGGGGCGATCTCGGTGGTGATCTCGCCCAGGCCCGCCCGGGTCAGGACCTCCTGGTAGACGTCCCGGGACTCCTTCGCCGCCGCCTCCTGCTCCGCCGAGGTCGTGTAGATGACGGACCGGTACTGGGTGCCGATGTCGTTTCCCTGCCGCATCCCCTGGGTGGGGTCGTGGATCTCCCAGAACATCGCCAGCAGGTCGCGGTAGGTGACCACGTTCGGGTCGAAGACGACGAGGACGACTTCGGCGTGCCCGGTCAGCCCGGTGCACACCTCTTCGTACGTCGGGTTGGGGGTGTACCCGCCGGCGTAGCCGACCGCGGTGGTGTACACACCCGGGACCTGCCAGAAGCGCCGTTCGGCTCCCCAGAAACAGCCGTTGCCGAAGACCGCCGTCTCCATCCCCTCCGGGAAGGGCGGCCGGAGAGGCGTCCCCTTGACGTAGTGCTCGCCGGGGACCTCCATCGGCTCGTCACGGCCCGGCAGCGCCTGGTCGGGCTCCACCATCGCCAGCTTCTCTCGTCCAAACCACATGTCGCTTCTCCCGTCGCGTGCAATACCAGTCAACACCGAACCGGCGCCAATGGTTCCCGCCGGGGGCAGGTTACGATCGGCGACGGAGGGTACGCATGGTCAGGTATCGCAAGTCAGCACAGAGCCCCAACATCCAGGATCGTCGGGGCCAAACCGGGCGCCGCGTGGCGATCGGGGGAGGTGGCCTGGGGCTGGGCGGCTTGCTCATCTTCCTCCTGCTCAACGTCTGCATGGGAGGCGGGACGGGAGGCCTCGGCGGCCTGATCGGAGAGCTGACCCCGGTCAGCATCCCCGTCGACACCCGGCCGATCGAGACGGTCCCCCGGGACCAGGACCCTCAGGCGGAGCTCGTCGAGTACATGGAGGCGGTGTACGTCGACAACGACCTGATGTGGCAGGCGGTGTTCGACCAGGCGGGTCTCGAGTACCGGCCACCCCGGTTCGTGTTCTTCGAGGGCTTCACCGAGTCAGGCTGTGGCGGAGCCGACGAGCGAGTCGGCCCCCACTACTGCCCCCTCGACGAGACCATCTATCTCGACTTCTCGTTCTTCGCCCAGTTGCGGGACCAGTTCGGCGCCCGGGGGGACCTGGCTCCCGCCTACGTGGTGTCCCACGAGTTCGCTCACCACATCCAGACGGTCCTGGGCATCTCCGAGCAGGTCAGGGCGCTCCAGCAGCAGAACCCGGACCAGGCGAACCAGTTGTCGATCGCCATGGAGCTGCAGGCGGACTGCTTCGCGGGGGCGTGGCTCTCGACGGTTCGGGTCGACGAGACCGAGACCGTCGAGGGCGAGCGGGCGATCGAGATCGACCCGGGCGAGATCGCCGAGGCGCTGGAGGCGGCGGCTGCGGTGGGTGACGACCGGATCCAGGCCCAGGCGACCGGGATGGTGAACCCCGAGACGTGGACCCACGGCTCCGCCGAACAGCGGGCCGAGTGGTTGCAGCGGGGATTCGACTCTGGCGATCCCGGCCGATGCGACACCTTCTCCTGAGCCCCGCCCACACACGGTTGCGTTGTGTGGCGTCGTGTCCCGTTTCTCATCGACTCTGACCCGTCGGTAGGCTGACCGCTCCGATGCGGCTCTTCCGGGCGCTGAGTGCCGCCCTCATCCTGTGCCTCTCTGTGGGTCTCGTGTGGAGCGGGCCGTCGCCGGCGCGCGCGGTCGACCTCGCCTCCGCCGAGGACCAGGCGGATGCCGCCCGCCGCCGGGCCGACCAGGCCAAGTCGCTCCTCTCCGACGCCATCTCGCGGCGCGCCGGCATCGAAGACGAGCTCGCCCTGTCGCTCACCCGGCTCGCCGAGCTCAACGCCGAGCTGACCAGGGTGTCGGTGCACCTCGACGAGTTGCGCCTCGCGGTCGAGCAGGCCGACGCCGAGATGGAGGCCATCGACCACAACCTGAACCTCCAGGCGGTCGACGCCTATGTGCGGGCCGTCGCCTCCTCCGCGGCGACGGTCGTGGGCGCCGAGACCGCCGAATCGGCTCTCGTCGCCGCCGTCAGCCTGGAGTCGGTGATCGAGTCCGATCATGCCGACATGGCGGCGCTCACGGTGAAGCGCCGCGACCTCGAAGAGCTGCGCGCCCGCTACCAGCAGGAGCAGGCGGAGGTGGCCGAGATCCAGCGACAGGTGGACGAGGAGACCGCTCACCTCGAGGCTCTCCTGGCCGAGGCCGACGCCGAGCTGGCGCGCCGCGCCGCCGAGGCCCGTCAGGCGGACGCCGAGTACCGGGCGGCCCTGGATGCCGTGGAGCTGGCGAAGGCGCGGGAGGAAGAGAAGAGGCGACAAGCCGAACGCGAGGAGAACCCGAACCCGATGGCCGCCGGCGCCGATGATCCCGCCGGGGCCTCGCCGGCCACGCCGCCCCCGTCCTCCACCTCTTCTTCCACCACCACGACGACAACCGCGCCCACCCCGACCACCACCACCCCGGTCCCCGACCCGGTCGGCGGGGGGACGTTCCCTCCGGCGGTCGAGCGTTGGCGCAGCTTGGTGGCGAGCTACTTCCCGGCAGAGCGGGTGGACGCCGCCCTGGCGGTCATCCGCTGCGAGAGCGGAGGCGACCCGGGGGCCTACAACCCCTACAGCGGGGCGTCGGGCCTCTTCCAGTTCCTCCCCTCCACCTGGGCGACGGTGTCCCAGAGCGCCGGCTTCGGAGGAGCGAGCCCCTTCGACGCCGAAGCCAACATCGGCACGGCGGCCTGGCTCAGCGGCTACTACGAGAGCCGCGGCCAGAGCCCGTGGGCTCCCTGGACCTGCCGTCCCTGACGCGTCACAACGCCCTTCCGGTGACCGGGTCGTAGAGGCGCACCGCCTCCGGGGGCACGTGCCAATCGATCCGGTCGCCCACCGTCAGGCGGCGGGCAGGCTCGAACTCGGCGGCGAACGCGGCCGCCGGTTCGGTCCCCACCCCGAACTCGACCCTCTGTCTCGCCCCGACGCTCGCCACCCGGCCGATCGTCACCCGCAGCCGCTCTTGGAACGGCGCTTCCGGCGAGGCGGGGGCCAGATCGGCGGGCCGGACGCCCACGATCACCCGGCGGCCCGGCTCGACGCCTTCCAGGACCGGCCGCACCGACACCAGCGACGACCCCACCCGGACCCTGCCGGCGCGGTCGTGACCAGTGCCGGGGAGCCGATTCACCTCTCCCATCGCCGCTGCCGCCTCGATCGACGCCGGGCGCACGAGCACCTCCCGCGGCGGAGCCACTTGATGTACGGCGCCCCCGACCAGCACCACCACCCGGTCCGCCCAGCGCAACGCCTCCTCGGGTAGTCGGGTGGAGAAGAGGACGGTCCGTCCCCGAACGGCCATCACCGCCTCCATGATCCGCCGCCGCCGCGCCGGGTCGACCCCCCGGCCCGGCGCGTCGAGCAGCACCGTCCCCACGTCGGGACGGGCGAGGGCGCGGGCGGCGGCGACGGCGGTGCGCTCCCCCGCCGAGAGGCGGCCTGCCGGGCGCGACAGGAGATCGCCGAGCGCGAACCTCGAGGCCAGCTCCCGCACGTCGACGTCGTGGTCTCGCCGCGGGAAGCCGAGGTTGGCCCGCACGTCCCGGTGGGAGTAGACCGGGTGGTCCTCGCCCAGGAACGTCGTGCCGCCACGACCCGGTTCCGGTGGCCTCCCGCCGACGGTGATGCTGCCGGTGGTGGGACGGCCGAGACCGGCGACGAGGCGCAGCAGCGCCGATTTGCCGGCGCCCGACGGCCCGAGGAGACAGACCCTCTCGGCGTCCTCGACGACGAGGTCGATGTCGCGCAGGATCCACGTCCCGCGCCTGGCCAGCCCGACCCCAGACAGGGCTATGGCTGCCATGGCCGCGAGCCTACGCTTGCCCCGTTGCCGGGACTCCACCGAATTTCCGAGGGCGTTCGCGCCGAGGTGTTCGCTCCTGCCGCGGAGCTGGTGGAGCTGTGCCTGTTCCGACCCGACGGCACCGAGGAGCGCCATCCGCTCACTGCCTCCGACGGCTGGCATGTCGGGGAGGTGGGCGGTGTGAGGGCCGGACAGAGGTACGGGTTCCGGGCCCACGGACCGTGGGATCCCGGCCGGGGCGTCTGGCACCATTCGGATCTGCTGTTACAGGACCCCTTCGCCCGGGCCATGACCGGCACCTACGTCGACCATCCGACGTTGCACCACGACGGGCCCCGCGCCGATACCGCCCCTTGGGTCCCCCGCTCGGTGGTGGTCGACGCGCCGCCCAGGCCCCGACCGGGCCCGAAGGTCCCCTGGGAGGACACCGTCGTCTACGAGACCCACGTGCGAGGGCTCACGATGGCCCACCCCGACGTGGAGCCTTCCCTGCGGGGCACCTACCTGGGTGCGTGCTCCGAGCCGGTGATCGACCACCTCCTTCGGCTGGGAGTCACCACCGTGGAGCTGATGCCCGTCGCCCAGCACGTCACCGAGGCCTTCCTCCAGCGCCGCGGCCTGCGCAACTACTGGGGTTACTCGACTCTGCTGTGGTTCGCTCCCCACGGGGGATACGCCACCGCCGACGACGGGCGGCAGGTGGCCGAATTCGCGGAGATGGTGGACCGCTTCCACGCCGCCGGCCTGGAGGTCGTCGTCGACGTGGTGTTCAACCACACCGCCGAAGGGGACCTCGAGGGGCCGATCCTCGCCCACAAGGGCCTGGACAACACCGGCTGGTACCGGTGGGCGGACGGCGGGTACGTCGACTGGACCGGTACCGGCAACACGGTCGACACCTCGAATCCACGGGTCCGGGAGGCGATCGTCTCGGCGCTGAGGTGGTGGGCACAAGACCTCGGTGTGGACGGGTTCCGCTTCGATCTGGCCGTGACCCTGGGAAGAGACGGCCACGGCCACTTCGATCCCTCCCACCTGGGCTGGCTGGCCTCCGACCCCGTGCTCGCCGACCGCAAGCTGATCGCCGAGCCGTGGGACCTGGGCCCCCACGGCTACCGGCTGGGCGGGTTCGGGGGCGAGTGGCGGGAGTGGAACGCCCGCTTTCGCGACGACGTGCGCGACTACTGGCGGGGCCATGGCAACGCCTGGACGCTGGTGGCGCGCCTCGGTGGCTCGGCGGACGTGTTCGGCGATCGGTCGCCGTCGGCCTCCGTGAACTTCGTCACCGCCCACGACGGCTTCACCATGCAGGACCTGGTCTCCTACGACCACAAGCACAACGAAGCCAACGGAGAGGGCAACCGCGACGGCCACGACGACAACCGCTCCTGGAACTCCGGCGTGGAGGGGCCGACCGACGATCCGGCGGTCACCGAGATCCGCCGGCGCCGCGCCAACGCCTTGACCGCCACCCTGTTGCTGGCGAAGGGAGTGCCGATGCTCCTGGGAGGCGACGAGTTGGGGCGGACCAAGGGCGGCAACAACAACTCCTATCCCCTCGACCAGCCCAACTGGTACCGGTGGGATGAGCACCCGAGATCCGCACTCGTCGAAAAGCTGTCGTCCCTGCGCCGGAGATGGCCGGAGCTGCGCTCCGGTGACCATCACCTGGTCCACGACCACCCGGTCGCGGTCGTCGAGGTGGGAAGGCTGCTCGTGATCTGCAACCCCACCGGGGACGACCACCGCATCCCGGTGCCCCCCACGACCAGAGAGCTCCTGTTCGACTCGTCGGCTCCCGAACGGTCCGGGGAGGTCGCAGGCGGGGTGGCCGTCCCCTCCTGGAGCGTCCTGGTCCTGGGGCCGGCCGCCTAGGCCAGGAACTCGCCTTTCGGTATCACGACGATGCCGCCTTCGGAGACCGTGTAGCGCTCGGCGTCGCGCTCGGCGTCGACGCCGATCCGGAACCCGGGCGGAACCACGACGTTCTTGTCGATGATGGCGTTGCGCACCTCGGCACCGGCGCCGATGTGGACGTCGTCGAGCAGGATGGCCCGGTCCACCACCGCCCCGGCGTCGATCCTCACCCCCGGGGAGGCGACGGTGCGAGACACATACGCCCCGGAGATGATCACGCCGTGGGAGAGGATGGAGTCGGAAACCTGTCCGGCGCCGTGCTCTGCCACCGCCACCAGCTTGGCGGGAGGGGCGGTGCGCATCGACGTGTAGATCGGCCAGTCGTCGTTGTAGAGGCTGAACACCGGATCGGCGGAGACCAGGTCCATGTGGGCGTCGAAGTAGGAGTCGAGTGTCCCGACGTCCCGCCAGTACCCCCGCTCTCTCTCGGTCACCCCCGGCACCCGGTTGGTGGTGAAGTCGTAACAGTGGACCAGGCCCTTGTCGACCAGCTTGGGGATGATGTCGCCGCCGATGTCGTGGCGGGAGGTCTCGTCCTCGGCGTCGGCCCGCAGCTGGTCGATGAGCACCTCGGTGGTGAACACGTAATTGCCCATCGACGCCAGCGACGTCGTGGGGTCGTCGGGCGTGGCCGGCGGGTCCGAAGGCTTCTCCCAGAAGCGGGCGATGCGGCTGGTCGAGCCCTCCAGCTCGATGACCCCGAAGGCGGTGGCCTCCTCGCGGGGGACGCGGATGCCTGCCACCGTCGCCCCGGCGCCACTCTCCACGTGCGCCTCCAACATCTGGGCGGGGTCCATCCGGTAGATGTGGTCGGCCCCGAACACGAAGATGTATTCCGGCTGCTCGTCGTTGATGATGTTCAGGTTCTGGAAGATGGCGTCGGCGGAGCCGAGGAACCACCGCTGTCCCATGCGCATCTGGGCGGGCACCGATGTCACGTAGTTGCCCAGGAGCGTGGACATCCGCCACGTGCGCGACAGGTGCACGTTGAGGCTGTGGCTCTTGTACTGGGTGAGCACCACGATCCGGCGGAACCCGCCGTTCACGAGGTTCGACAGCGCGAAGTCGATCAGCCGGTAGTGCCCTCCGAACGGGACCGCCGGTTTGGCCCGATCCCGCGTGAGAGGCAGGAGCCGCTTTCCCTCCCCTCCTGCCAGAACCATCGACAGCACCTGGGACGGCTTCATCGTCGCTCCTCTCGGAGACTGGGTCGCCAACCGGCCTGGTAGGGCACGGTTCGGAGCGTAACGCGGCCGGTTCAGTCGTGGCCGACGAAGCGGCGGGCGAGCGCCCGCAACATGCCCACGGCGATGGTCGGCTCCTCGAGCAACAGCGCGTCGAGGTCCTGGCGGCGGATCGCCACACCCGACATGTCGGTGTCCACCACCACCCGGGCGGTACGGGGTGTGTCGGCCAGGACCGACAGCTCCCCGACGAACTCGCCGGGGCCGAGGACGACGTCTTCGTCGCCCGGCACCTCCACCCGCACCGTGCCCTCCTCGACGATGAACACGCCCGTGCCGGCCTGGCCCCGCTCCATGAGCACGTGACCGGCGGGAGCCTCGAACTCGTTGGCGATGGACGCCAGGCGGTCGAGCCCGTCGGCATCCAGGTCGGCGAACAGAGGAACACGGCGGAGCCGCTCGAGTGTGTGGCTGCCCATCGGCAGGAGCGTAGCCAATCGTTCAAGCTGCGCCGGGTCGATGACGATCAATGAGTCACCGTGAGCCCTTCGAGCAGCACCACCGTGCGCCGGGTCTTCCCTGGCGCCGTGATCCTCCCCGACGGGAACGTTCCGGCGACCGTCGAGTTCGACGACGGGTCCGTCCGCCTCTACGTCGTCGGTGACGCTGTCGGCGCCTGGCCGCGTCCCGAGGTGGACTTCCGTCCCGTGGACGACGGCTGGGAACTACACGCCGAGGGCGACTCCCTGGTCTTCCTGCCGGAACGGGCGTCGGACTTCGAGGCGTTCGTGACCGGTGCCGACTCCCCCGACGCCGCGGGGGCACCGGCGGTGGCACCTCCCGTCTCAGTCGAGGCCCCGACGATCCGGCCGCCCCGGCCGGTCGAGGCGCACCGGCCGGCTCCGGGCCCGCTCGCCGAAGCCCCGCAGGCGACCCCTCTTCCGCGGGCGGGGAACCAGCCGCCCGGGCTGGCGGTGGACGAGGACGTCGACGAGTTCTTCGCCGCCGGCCTCGAGGGACCGCCCACGTCCGGTTCCTCCTCGGCTCCCGTGCGCCCGGCTCCACCCCGGCCGGCACCGTCTCCTTCCGCACCGCGCGCCGTAGCCCCGACGGGGAAAGGGACGGAGACTGGAGCGGCGGCGACCCTGCCGCCTGCTGCGCCCGGCGACGCCGACGCCACGGCGGCCGGCGATCCTGCGACGCCCGCAGGCGACTTTCGTGTCCCTCCACCCCGGTTCGCGCAGCTCCTGCGCGAGGCACGGGATCAGCGAGCTCCCGAAGAGAGGACCGAGCCGGCCGCAGAAGAGGCGGCCGAAGACGCCTCCCCCACGCCGCTGTCCGACTCCGAGAACCTGCGCCAGTGGGCCATCGTGATCGGCGGGGGCGTGGTGCTCGTGGCCACCCTGGCGGTTGCGGCGTGGGCGATCCTCTCGTTCCTGGGCGGGAGGGAGCCCGAGGACGCACCCGGCCCGGAGGCCGCCGCCGAGACGACGCTTCCCCCGCCGACGACCACCACGACCGCTCCGCCGCCGACCACCGCGGCGACGGTGCCTCCCGAGAACGCCGCAGCCGCCGCCGCTTTCGTGGAGGGATGGAACTCCATCGCCGCCCAGTACGGATACCACCACCTGACGATCGGCGGCGACGCCCTCCCGATATCGGTCGCCCCCGTGCCGGCGGTGCACGTCGTCTACGACGAGAACGGCGTGCTCGAGATGACGATGGCCCCGAAAGGAACCGGGTCCGACCGTGACATCCTCTTCGCCATGGGCATCGCGGTGGCATGGGCCGACCCCTCCCTGTCGCCCGAGGGCCGCCGGGACGTGCTCGGGGCGCTCGGCGTCGACGTGGGGAACCCGAACGTCGCTGACATGGGCGGCACGCTCAGCCGGAACGGGGTGGACTACTCCATAGACGTGAGCAACGACGTCATCCGGTTCAGGGTGCAGCCCGGCCAGTGACCTCAGACGTCGTGGCCGAGCCAGTCGTCGACCCGCTCGAGCAGGTACTCGCTCACCTCGCGTGAGCGGTCGAGCGCCTCACACAGCTGCTCCCGGCCCATCAGCATGTCCACGAGCGAGACCGTGGTGCGGCCGACCAGCGTCAGCCTTCGTTCGGGAGCGTCGGTGACCGCGGCATAGGAGTCGATCGCCGACACCTCCACCGACAGCGCCACCCCGCCTATGCCGGCGAGGTCGGTGGCGAGGACGAGGAGGTCGGGCGGCTCCGACAGCGGGGGCACGGCCCAGTTGAAGAACAGGTCGAGGTGATACTCGTCGGGCGGTTCTTCCCACTCGTCGGCCATCTCTTCGAGCTTGTCCTGGAGAGCGAGCAGCACCCTGGGATCCACGTCGAGAGCCAGGTGCAGGTCGAGGGGCCGGCCGCATCCGCTCTCGGGGTGGAGGTCCACCTCCCACGATTGGCGGAGCGAGTAGGTCTCGATGATGTGACGCTCGTCGTGGACGTGGAAACCGTGGTCGATGGCGTGCTCTTTGAGATCGGCGACGAAGCCGGCGATGTCGATTGCCACCCTCGCGAGCCTACAGGCGTCCCGACTTCGTCGGTAAGCCCCTTTCCGCCCGCCCCGCCTCCGTGTGGGCGTCCCCTGCGGCAGCCGATTCGACCACGTCGGCGACGAGCGCTTCGAGGAGCGGCACCTTGTGGCTGGTCTGGGGGAGCGGATCGGCTCCTTCGGTGGCCCGGCGGGCGGCTCGTTCGATGGCAGTCCGGTCGGAGGCGGACACCCCCACCAGGGCGTCTTCCACCTCCGGCCGGCGGAGCGGGATCGGCGCCACCCCGCCCACCGCCACTCGCGCCACGGAGATGCGGTTCTCTTCGTCCAGCGCCAGCCGGCACACCGCCTCCACGGTCGGCCATTCGGCCAGAGCCCGCGACGTGACCCGCCGGTACGCCGCTCTCTCCCCCTCCAGCGGCGGGGGGAGGTATACGGCCACCAGGACGTCGCCGGGCCCGAGCCGATGATCGTGGCGGCCGTCGGTGCCGTCGCCGAACAGGTCGGCGACCGAGAGGCGCCCCCGGCCGGCGACCTCGACCCCGGCCTCGTAGGTGAGGAGCGCCGCCCCGATCGACGACGGGTGGGGAGACACGCAAGGCCCGAGATCGAAGATCACCCCGTGGGAGTGGTCGCCGTGACGGGCCGGGCACCCGTCGCCCCCCGACTTGAAGCACGAGAAGGCGGGGTGGCGGTAGTAGGGGCAGCGGTTGCGCTGGAGCAGGTTGCCGCCGATGGTGCCCACCGCCCGGATCTGGGGGGTGGCGAGGGAGCCGGCGGTGTTAGCGAGCGCCGGGTACGCCCCGGCGACGAGGGGGTGGGAGGCGACGTCGGCGATGCGGGTGAGCGCTCCGATCCTCACCGCTCCGTCCTCCTGCCGCTCGATTCCGGCGAGCCCGGGGATGTGGGTGAGGTCGACCACCTCGCCGTCGTGGAGGCCGAGACGCCGGCGGGCCAGCAGGTCGGTGCCTCCCGCCCGGTACTCGCCACGGGCGGCGACCGCCTCTCGGAGGGTGGCGGGCCGTATCACGGCGCCACCACCTCCACGGGAGTGATGGGCAGGCGGCGCACCCGCCTGCCCGTGGCGTGCGAGACGGCGTTGGCGACGGCGGCGGGGACGGCCACCAGCGCCAACTCGGCGAGACCCACCCCTCCTCCGGAGACGTGGTCGAATCCCCATTCGATGAACTCCACTCCGAGCTCGGGCAGGTCGCCGATCCCCGGGAGGTGGTAGTCCTCGAGGCTGGCGCTGATCACGACCCCGGTGTTGGGGTCGAGGCGGCGCCGCTCGGTCAGGGCCATGCCGATGCCTTGCACGATGCCTCCGTGCACCTGGCTTCGGGCCAGGTCGGGGGCGTGGATCTTGCCGGCAGCGAGGCACGTGGCGACGTTGCGGACCCGCACGGTGCCGAGGCGCACGTCGACTTCCACCTCCACGATGTGGGCGGACTCGGCCAGCCCCCAGCCGAACTGGACGCCGCCGATGCGGTGGGTGAACGGAGTGAGACGCCGGGTGTCGGCGGGGCGGGTGGCGGAAGCGGTCACCGTCTGCAGCCGGGGAAGGAGGTCCCGCCACGCCAGCTCCTCTCCGGAGTGGACGACCCCGCCGTCGGCAGGAACGGCGCCTTCGAGGCCGATGGCGGCGAGTTGTTCGACGAGGAGGTCGCGAGCCTCCTCGGCGGCGGCCCTGGCGGCCGGCCACAGGGTGGCGGTGGTGCGCGACCCCGACGACATGGGGGCGGGACGCCCGGCTGCGGTGCTGCCCACCTCGACTTCGACCTCGGCGGGGTCGAGCCCGAACACGGCGGCGACGGCGGTGGCCAGCATCCCCCGGGTGCCGTTTCCCATGTCCTGGGCCGCGGCGCGAACACGCACCCCGTCGGGGCCGGCGCCGACGGTGACCTCTCCTTTCGGGTCGTGGCCCTGGAACCACGACCCGAAAGCGACCCCCACGCCGCGACGGATGCGGCCGCGCCCGGGATCCCGGCGGCTCCGCCACAGTTCGTGGTGCTCCACCCAGTCGTACATCGCCTCCCGGAGCGGCCGGTCGTTCCACCGGCGGCGCAGGGCGACCGGGTCGACCCCGACGGTGGTGGCCATCTCGTCGACCGCCCCTTCCAGGGCGAGGAGGGCGGGAGGTCCGCCGGGAGCACGGAAGGCGGTGCCGGGCGGGGTGTTGGAGACGGCGTCGTAGTCGAGCAGCGTGCGGGGTGCGCCCGGGTAAACGAAGCGCGGGAGGAACGAGGCGACGAGGCTGCCGGCGGAGGCGCCGGAGTCGGCCACCGACCTCACCCGGAGGGCGGAGATGTCGAGGTCGGCCGACCAGGCCAGCGACAACTCGACGTCGGCCCCGGGCCGGTTGCCGCCGACGGCGAGCTCTTCGGGGCGGTCGAAGACCACCCGGACGGGACGGCGGGCGGCCCGGGCGAGCAAGGCGGCGGCGATCGCTTCGACGCCGAGGCTCTGCTTGGCCCCGAACGCACCTCCGACGTGTTCGGCCCGCAACTCGACTCTCTCTTCGGGCAGGTCGAGGGCTTTCGCCAGCCGCTCCCGGTTGGGCCAGATCCCCTGGGTGGAGAGGTGGACGACGAGGCTCCCGTCGTCTTTCCATTCGGCCACGGCGGCGTGCGGCTCGAAGGCGGTGTGGGAGAGGACCGAGGTGTGCCACGTCCCGGTGACGATGGTCCCTTCCTCCTCGGCGCGGCGCAGCCGCCGGCTCACCCGCCAGGCGTTGGGCGAGGGCGGCACGGTGGGGCCGACCAGGTTCCGGCGGCGCAGGTTGGGAAGCGCCGGCGCCTCGTTGTTCGAGGGTGGGAGCCACCATCCGTGCACGTCGGGAGCGTCTTCGGCCAGGCACTGCGACGCACCGAACACCGCCGGGCGGGGGCGGATGTGGGCGACCACCGCCTCCGCCGCCCGCCGGGCCGTCGCCTCGTCGACGGCTGCCACCGCCGCCAGCGGCTGGCCGACGTAGCGGATCCGCTCCCCGGGCTCGGCGAGACTGATCGCCGCCAGCACCCCGTCGATGGTCAGCGCTCCCGAGAGGTCGACGGACTCCAGGTCACCGTGCGGCACGGCGGAGCGGACGATGCGGCCGACGGCGGCGTCGACCAGCACGTCGGTGGTGTATTTGGCTGCCCCGGTGACCTTCTCTTTGGCGTCGGGGCGCGGACCGGAGACGTCGTCGGTGTCGTCGAAGACGCCGGCGCACGCGTCGGCCACTGCCCGGTAGATGTTCTCGTAGGCCCCGCACCGGCACAGATGCCCGGCGAGGGCGCGGGCGATCTCCGCCCGGTCGGGACGCTGGGTTCCCTTCTCCTGCCGCCACCGGTCGTAGAAGGCGGCGGCCTCGACCACGAAACCCGGCGTGCAGTAGCCGCATTGGAGGGCGTCGTGGGCGACGAAGGCGGCCTGGACGGGGTGGAGCCGGCCATCGGTGGCCAGGCCTTCCACGGTGCGCACGTCGCGGCCTTCCAGCTCTTCGACCGGGAGCACACAGGAGGCCACCGGCACCCCGTCGACGGAGATCGTGCACGCCCCGCACACGCCGGTGCCGCAGACCAGCTTGGCGCCGGTGAGGCCGAGGTCGTGGCGGATGAAGTCCAGGGCCGACTCGTGTCGGCTTCGGATGTCGACGCGCTGGCCGTTGACCGGCATGGTGCGGATGCTAGGAGCGGCGGCGTGCGGCCCACCCGGTGAACAGCCCGATGAGGAACGCCACGACCCCGGTCCGCAGCGCGGACTCCGCCCGCTCGTCGGCGTCGGTGCCCACCGGATGGGCGGCGAGCGGCTCGCGGGCGGCACGTTCGTAGGGGGCGACGATGTCGCCGTGGGCCAGGTAGTCGGCGTAGACCTTGGTCACCTCGGCACCGAAGACATAGATGGTCCACATCAGGTTGAAGAAGAACAGGAGGATCGCCACTCCTCCGATGGCCGCCAACGCGCCTCCCCCGGCGAAACGCTGCAGGTAGACGCCGACGAGGAAGGCGCCGGCCAGCCCGACGAGAGCCGTGAACGCGCCGCCCACCCGTGCCGCCTTCCAAGGGACGTCGGCCCGGCTGAGCGTCTTGAAGGTGACGGCCACGACCCCCACCAGGAGCAGCAGCGACGAGAGCGGCACCGCCACGTTGAGGACGGGGTGGAGCTCGGGGACGACCCGGTTGCGCAGGTAGTCGATGCCAGCCACCGCCGCCATGGGCACGACCGCCACGATCGCCAGCAGTATCGCCCACACCAGGGCGACGCCCCGCTGGACGAGCATCGTCGTGAACCCCCGCAGGCGCTCGTCCGGGGTGTGGAACAGCAAGTTGAGCACCCCCTGGAGCTGGAGGAATATGCCCGACCCGCTGAAGGCGGCGAGGGCGATGCCCACCACGAGGAAGCCGCTCCTCTGGGCGCTCGCCTGGCAGGTGAGACCCGCCAGCTGATCGGCGACCGGGCGCCCCGCCACCTCCTCCACCTGGAGCAGCATCCGATCCAGGGGGTTGGGGGAGCCGGCGGGGATGGAGGCGACGCTGACGACGTCGCAGTCGATGCGGGTCAGAGCCGATTCGGTCGACACGAACCCGATCAGCGCCACGCTCAGGAACAGGAGCGGCACGAGGGCGAACAGCGTGTAGTAGGACAGGGCGGCGGCGAGGCGGGACCCCTTGTCGTGGCCGAACTCCTTTCCGGCCGCGACGAGGATCCGATACACCCGTTTCGGCCACGAGACATTCGGCTCAGCCACCGTCAACCGATCGTACTGCCCGTACACTGCCTGACCCATGCCTCATCCGTTCCCACCGCCGATCCCGACGATGGAGGCCCGCACCTCCGAGAAGTGGCCGCAGGGCGACTTCGCCTACGAACCGAAATGGGACGGCTTCCGGTCGCTGTCGTGGTCGGCGCCGGAGATCCGCCTCGATTCCCGCAACGAGCGCCCGCTCCTGCGCTACTTCCCGGAGCTCGAGCCGGCCTTGCGCCAGCTGCCCGAGGGGACGGTGGTCGACGGTGAGATCGTGGTGGTGATCGACGACGTCACCGACTTCGACGCCCTCCAGCAGCGGATCCACCCGGCCGAGTCGCGCATCCGCAAGCTGGCGGCCGAGACCCCGGCCCGGCTCGTCGCCTTCGACATCCTGGCGCTGCGAGGCGAGGACCTGCGCCGGCTGCCGTTCCGGGAACGCCGGAGGCGGCTGGCGGAGCTGTGCGAGGACCTCGAGCACCCGTGGCACTTGACCCCGTCCACCACCGACGTGGAGACGGCGAAGCGTTGGTTCGACGAGTTCGAATCCGCCGGCTGCGACGGGATCGTCGCCAAGGACCTGGACGGCCCGTACGTGTCGGGCAAGCGGGCGATGATCAAGATCAAGCATCGACGGACCGTCGACGTGGTCGTGGGCGGCTTCCGGGAGCACAAGGACGGCGGCAAGATCGGCTCGCTCCTCCTCGGCCTCTACGACGACAACGGCCAGCTCGCCTTCGTCGGGCACTGCTCGGGTTTCGGCGACGCCGACCGCGAGGAGCTGTTCCGACGCTTCAGCGAGCTCGCCGCCGACGGGTCGTTCGGCGAGGGCGTGCGGGTGCCCGGGGCGGAGAGCCGCTGGTCGGCGGGCAAGGACCTCGACTGGACACCGGTGCAGCCCGGCGTGGTTGTGGAGGTCTCCTACGACCAGCTCGAGGGGAACCGGTTCCGCCACGCCACCCGGTTCCACCGGTGGCGGCCCGACAAGGACCCCCGCGAGTGCACGATGGACCAGCTGGAGCTCCCCGAAGGCCCCGGCTTCAGCGACGTGGTGGTCCAGACGGGCGACGATCGACCGGTTGGTTGCTGAGGAAACGTGGCACACTGGCGGGCTGTGCAGCCCGTCGTCACCGCCCGGGGCCTCACCCACGACTACGGCCCGGTAGTCGCGCTGCGTGACGTCGAGGTGGAGATCCCTCCGGGCGTGACCGGGCTGGTGGGCGCCAACGGCGCCGGCAAGACGACGTTCTTTCGGATCCTGCTCGGATTGATCCACCCGACCGCCGGCGAGGTGACGGTCCTCGGCGCCGACGTCGGCAGGGAGGCGGGCCGGGTCCGGGGGATGGTGGGGTACATGCCGGAGGGCGAATGCCTGCCCGACGACCAGACCGCGGCGGACTTCGTCGCCTACGCCGCCGAGCTGGCCGGGATCCCTCCCGGGGAGGCGAAGCGACGCTCGTCGGAGACGCTGTTCCTCGTCGGCCTGGAGGAGGAACGGTTCCGGTACCTGGGCGACTTCTCGACCGGAATGCGCCAGAGGGTCAAACTCGCCCAGGCCATCGTCCACGACCCCGCGCTCGTGCTGCTCGACGAGCCCGCCTCGGGCCTCGACCCGGACGGGCGCGACCAGATGCTCGACCTGATCGGCCGCCTCGGCTCGTTCGGGATCAGCGTGATCGTGTCCTCGCACGTCCTCACCGACATCGAACGGACCTGCGACTGGGTGGTGATGCTCGACGCCGGGGCCCTGGTCCGCTCCGGGCCGCTCGAAGCCGGCGGAGATCTGCGCACCGTGACCGTGGAGGTGCTCGACAACGCCGACACCGTCGCCGATGCGCTGCGTCGCCGCGGCTTCGACGTCACGCTCGTCGGGCACCGGTTCGTGGTGACCGGCGACGACGGCGCCACCGAGGCCGCCATCGTCGAGGAGGTGGCCCGAGCCGACGCCGGCCTGCTGCGGATGGTGCGCGGCGCCAGCTCGCTGGAAGAGGAGTTCCTGGCGCGGGCGGAGCGACGATGACCGACGACGTCATCTACGACCGCGGGTACCGCCGCTACGACGGGCCCCGGCTCGGCGTCTCCGGCGCCCGGCGGGCGGTGATCCGCGACGGCATCCGGCGGGTGCTGGGACTGCGGCGGAAGGCCCGCCGCAAGATCCTCCCGTGGTCGCTGCTGGCGATCGCCGCCGCCTCCGCCGTGGTCTTCGTCGGCCTCCACTTCGCCTCGAGCCAGATCGGCATCGAGGACACGTCGCTCCTCCCCCGCTACGGCGAGCTGTTCGACTTCTTCTCGTGGGTGGGGATCCTGTTCATCGCCCTCGCCGCCCCGACCCTCCTGATCCCCGACCGGACCCAGGGCGTGCTCGCCGTCTATTTCTCCCGTCCGCTCACCGTCGGCGCCTACCTGCAGGGGAAGCTCGCGGCCTTCCTCGGCGTCACCTCCCTGATCTACCTCCTCCCCCAGCTGGCGCTCCACATCGGATTGGCGTTCCTGTCGGACGACGGCTTCCTCCCCTACCTCGGCTCCAACCTGGACGTTCTGTGGAAGGTCCCGCTCGTCACCGCCGGGTACCTGGCACTCCACGGGAGCCTCGTCACCGCCGTCTCGGCCGTCGTGGGCAGGACCGGGGTGGCGGCGGCGATCTTTCTGGGGATCCTCACCGCAGGCGGCTCGATCGCCTCCCGCATAGGCCTGCTGGACGTTCCCTTCGCCCGCTGGGTCACCCTCCTGGCCCTGGATCAGCATCCTCGCATCGTCCGGGACCGCGTCTTCGACATCACCACCGCCGACTATCCCGCCGTCCAGGCCGGGTTCGGCATGTGGACGTCGGTGGCGGTGATCGCCGTGGTGGCGGTGGTCGGCACCTGGTGGGTGTACCGGAGGTACCGGAAGCTGGCATGACCGAGACCGTCCGCGTCCAGGGGGTGTCGAAGTGGTTCGGCCAGAAGGTGGCCGTCTCCGACGTGACGGTCGATTTCCGGCCGGGCGTGACCGGCCTGCTGGGGCCGAACGGCGCCGGCAAGACCACCCTCCTGCGGCTGATCTCGGGCCTGCAGCGCCCTTCGGCGGGAAAGGTGGAGGTCCTCGGCGTCGACCCCCGCGACGACGTCGCCGTGTACCGCCGGGTCGCCCTCGTCCCCGAGGACGAAGCCGTCTACACCCGGCTCACGGCCCGCCAGTTCGTGAGGCTCGCCGCCGACCTGAAAGGCGTCGACGACCCGCCCCGGGCGACGGAGAGAGCCATCGCCACCGTCGAGCTGGCCGAGGCGGCCGACCGGCCCCTGGAGGGCTTCTCCAAGGGCATGCGCCAGCGGGCCAAGGTGGCTGCCGCGCTGGTGTCGGAACCCGACGTGTTGATCCTCGACGAGCCCCTCAACGGCGCCGACCCGGTCCAGCGGGCCGGGTTGATTGGCCTCTTCCAGCGGCTGGGCGAGGCCGGCAGGACGGTGATCGTCTCCTCGCATGTCCTCGCCGAGGTGGAGAGGATGGCCGGGCGCATCGTGGCGATGGTCGACGGGCGGCTGGCGGCGGTCGGCTCGGTCGCCCACCTGCGGGCGGCGATGACCGACCGACCCCGCCTCTTCCGGGTGGTGGCCGACGAGCCGCGCCGGCTGGCGATGCGCCTCGTCGAGGTGGAGGCGGTGACCGGTGTCCGGCTGCGGGGCGACGTGATCGAGATCGAAGCCGAGGACGCCGCCGCCCTGGCGCGGGAGCTGCCGCGAACGGCCCGGGCCGCCGGAGTCGCCCTCCGCCGCGTGGAGCCCACCGACGAGTCACTCGAGAGCGTGTTCCGCTATCTGGTGGAGAAGCGATGAGCGCCTTCGCGCTCTTCCGCCACCACGTCAGGATGCTCGCCCGGCCGGGGCGGCTGTTCCTCGTGACGCTGCTGGCTGCCACGCCTGCGGGCGTCCTGCTCGTGGGCGGCCTGGCGGAGTCGTCGCCACCGAGCGACGTCGCCGGTCTGGTCGCCAACATCGGCGCCCGGACGTTCCCCATCGTCGCCCTGATCCTGGCCAGTTCGACCCTCCGCGACGAGCGCGACGACGGCACCCTCCCCTATCTGTACATGTCGCCCATCCCGAGACCTGTCATGGCCCTGGCGTCGATAGCGGCCGGGATGACCGTGACCGCGCTGGTCGGCGTCGTCGCCGCCGCCGCCATCACGGCGTCGTCGGCGCTGGTCGGAGCCGACGTCGGGTTCGGCCTCGCCGCCTTCCCCGCCTACGTCGTGGCGGCGTTCGGTTACGCCCCCCTGTTCGTGCCGGCCGGCTATCTGGTGCCCCGGGTGATCCTGGTGGGTCTCGGCTACGTGATCCTGTGGGAGCAGATCGTCGCCTACCTCGTCACCGGGGTGGCGAACACGTCGATCTGGCGGTTCGCCCTGTCCGTCTACGCCGACCTCGTGCCCTCGGGCGACGGGGACCTGGCTGGAGCGCTGGGGCCGGTCGCCCCCGGCGCCGGCGGCGGGGTGGCCAAGGTGGCGGTGGTGGCCGTCGTCGGCTGGGCGCTGCTCACGTGGGCGTTGCGACGCCGCGACGCGATGTGACCGTCACACCGGTTCGCCCGGCTCGAGCAGCCCTCTCTGGTAGGCGGCGGCGACGGCGGCGGCCCGGTCGTTCACCCCGAGCTTGGTGAAGATGTGGAGCAGGTGAGTCTTCACCGTGGCCTCGCTGACGAAGAGGGTCTCGGCGATGTCTCGGTTGGTGGACCCCGACGCCACCAGCCTCAGGACCTCCATCTCCCGGTCGCTGAGCAGCTCCCGGTCGGGGTTTCGGACCCGTTCCATGAGGCGGGCTCCGACCGGCGGCGACAGCACCGCCTCCCCGCGGGCGGTGGCCGCGACCGCTCGCAGCAGCTCGGCCCGTGGGGCGTCCTTGAGCAGGTAGCCGGTGGCGCCGGCCTCGATCGCCGCCACCACGTCCCGGTCGGTGTCGTAGGTGGTCAGCACCAGCACCCGGGTCGGCAGCTCTCGCTCGACGATCTCCCGGATGGCGGCCACCCCGTCCATCCCGGGCATGCGGAGATCCATCAGCACGACGTCGGGCAGGAAAGCCACGGCCTTGTCCACCGCCTCCCGGCCGTCGGCGGCTTCCCCGATGACCTCGAAGTCCGGCTCGTTGGCGAACATCCCTCGGAGGCCGTCGCGCACCACCGGGTGGTCGTCGACGAGGAGGACGCGGATCGCCGTGTCAGGCATCGCCGGCTCCGGCCGTGGGGAGGGTGACGCACACGGCGGTGCCGCGCCCGGGAGCCGACTCGACCTCGAGCTTGCCGTCGAGTTGCTCCACCCGCGTGCGCATCGCCCGCAATCCGTAGCCGTGGTCGGCCGTCGCAGGGGCGAAACCCTTGCCGTCGTCACGGACGTCGACGGCGACGAGATCGCCCATGTAGGAGAGGGTGACGCCGACTCTCGAGGCCTCGGCGTGTTTGGCGACGTTGGCGAGCGACTCCTGCACGGCCCGCAGGAGCGTGACTTCGATCTCGGGATGCAGGTCGACCGCCTGGCCGGTGCTGGACCACTCGGCGGCCACCTCGTTGACGGTGGACCACCGCTCCACCACTTCGCCGATCGCCTCCGGCAGGGTCCGGCCCTCGAGCGAGAGCGGGATCGCTCCCCTCACCGCCCGCCGCGCCTCGAGGAGGCTGTCGCGGGCCAGGCGAGCGGCGTTCTGCAGATGCCGTTCGAGCGCGTCGCGGTCTCCGATGACGTTCTCGGCGGCCTCCAGTTGGGTGATGACTCCGACGAGGCCCTGGGCGATCGTGTCGTGGATCTCGCGGGCGATCCGCTCCCGTTCGTCCGCCACGCCGGCCTCCCGAGCCTGGATCATCAACTGGGCGTGGAGGCCCTCGTTCTCTTCGAGGGCGCGCTCCAGCTCGGCCATGGCCTGGCGCCGGGCTTCACTCAGCTCGTTGATCTTCTCCCCGCCGATGACCCCGAGGCCGATCGCCAGCGTCTGGATGGTGACGACCACCCCGAAGATCCACAGGTTCTGGGTGGTCGGGGCGTCGCGGACGATGAGGCTGTTGACCACCACCGACGCCACCAGCACGGCGAGGAACGTGACCGGCGCCGGCTTCAGCAGGTAGGCCTGGAAGAAGGCCGCCACCGGGAATATGAAAAAGAACGGGTGCAGGCCGATCAGGACCGCGGCCAGGACCATGTACCCGAGGTAGTAGAGCCGCAACTGGCCTTGGCGGTCGGGGGCGCGGCGGGGGTAGGCGAGCCAGATCCACGACGCCGCCAGAGCCACCAGCCCGGCGATGAGGAGGGGAGGGGTCTCGTTGGGGACGGCGAAGGCGAACGCCGCCCCCAACGCCAGAGTGACGAACGGGCCGTAGGCCGCGGCCGAATCCAGCCCTCTCTCCCAGAAGCTCCTCTCCCGGGATGGGAGTGCCGTGTCGCTCATTCCCACCGGAAGAGGCGCACGGCGGCCAGGCCGAACACCACGGCGAACGCTGCCATGACGACGAGGTTAGGGATCTGCAGGCTCTGACCGGCCCAGGTGTCCGCAAGCGAGCGGACGACCGCCCCGGAGGGCATCAGCTCGGCGACGGTGCGGAGCCCGTCGGGCATCACCTGCATCGGGAAGTACACCCCGGCGAAGAACAGGAGCGGGAAGTACACCGCCAGCCCGATTCCCTGGCCCGACGAAGCGGTGGGTGCCAGCGCCCCGATCAGCAGCCCGACGGCGAACAGGCCGGCCGTGCCCACGGCGAAGGCGAGGACGAATCCCCCGAGGTTGGCGGGCAGGGCGATTTCGAACAGCACCCGGCCGAGTGCGATGCTCGCCGCCGACGCCACCACCGCCACCCCGGCGTGGATGACGAGCTGTCCGAGGACCAGCCGGCTGGGATGGACGGGTGTGGTCGACATCCGCCGCAAGATCCCCCGCTCCCGATAGGTGGCGAGGATCGTGGGCAGGGTGGACACCCCGAGCGTGATCAGGGACAGGCCGATCACCGTCGGGGCGTAGAGGTCGACGAGACGGGCGCCGCCGAGGTCTTCGCTGAACTGCTGGGCGCCGGGGAACACGAGCCCCAAGACCACGAGCAGGAGAGAGGGGAAGACGAGCCCCCAGAAGACCGCCAGCGGCTCTCGCAGGAACACCCTAGTCTCGATCTTGGTGAGCGTGATCAACGGTTTCATCGTTCGGTCTCCTCTGTCTCGGGCTCTCGACCGGTGAGGGCGAGGAAGGCGTCGTCGAGGGTCGCCGTGTCCACCCGCAGCTCGTGGGCGACGACCTGGCGACGGGCCAGGAGCGAGGTCACGGCGTAGACGAGCCCCTCGCTTCCGGTCACGGTCAAAGTCCCTCCCTCGTCGGTCACGGTCTCCACTTCGGCGAGATCGCGCAGGTCGTCGGGATCGAGCGGCGTGCCGGGACGGAACCGCATCACCTGCCGTGAGGCGGTGCTGGAGATCAGGCCTCGGGGGGTGTCGAGGGCGACGAGCCGTCCCCGGTCGATCACGGCCACCCGGTCGGCGAGCCTCTCGGCCTCTTCCATGAAGTGCGTGACCAGGACGATCGTCACGCCCCGGTCACGGAGCGCCTCGATCAGCTCCCAGGTGTCGCGCCGCGCTTTCGGGTCGAGGCCGGTGGTGAGCTCGTCGAGGACGGCGATCTTGGGTGAGCCCACGAGAGCGGTGGCGATCGACAGGCGCTGGCGCTGTCCGCCCGACAGCCGGGAGAACAGGGTCCGCTCTTGCTCGGACAGCCCCAGCTCTTCCATGAGCTGGCGCCACGGCACCGGCGAGGGGTAGAAGGAGCTGAACAGCTCCAGCGCCTCGCCCACCCGGATCCGGTCGGCGAACTGGCTCTCCTGGAGCTGCATGCCGAGGATCTCTTTGGTCCGTCGGGGGTCGGCGATGGGGTCGAGCCCCATGACCCGGACGCTGCCGCCGTCGGGCCGGCGCAGGCCGCCGATCATCTCGACGGTGGTGGTCTTGCCGGCGCCGTTGGGGCCGAGGATGGCGAAGATCTCCCCCTCCTCCACCGAAAAGGTCACCTCGTCGACCACCGCACGCCCGCCGTATCGCTTGGTCAGGTCGCGTACTTCGATGATTGCCATGGCCCGATCGTGCCGGAGGCCGCGCTTCGAGCGCATCCACCGATCGGCGACGATCGGCCGACGATCGGTCGATCGCCTGGGACCGGGAGGTCAGTACTCGTCGGCGGGGCGCCGCTGCCGGGACGGCTGGACCCGGGGCGGCTCACCGGGCTGTTTCGGGTAGTGGGGCGGCCACGGTGCGTCGCCCAGTCCCTGCTCCTCGTCCCTGGCCACCCACTCCATCAGGGTGTCTATGCGTCCGGCCGACTCGTCGATGCCGGCGGTGAGATCGCCGACTTCGGCGTAGCGCTCGGTGGCGAAGCGGTCCAGGGGGAAGTCCTCGATGTGCACGTCGTCGAGCTCGTCCCACGTGAACGGCGCCGATACGTAGCCGGTGGGACGGACTCCGTAGGCGGACGACACTGTCTTGTCGCGCGCGTTCTGGTTGTAGTCGATGAAGACCCCCCGCCGTTCCTCCTTCCACCAGGCGGTGGTGACGAGACCCGGCATCCGCCGCTCCAGCTCGCGGGCGAACGCGAGCACCGCCCGCCGGGTCTGGAAGAAGTCCCACTCCCGCACGATGCGGACGTACACGTGGATGCCCCGGCTCCCCGACGTCTTCGGCCACCCCACGAGGCCCACCTCGTCGAGCAGCTCTTTGGCACCGGCCACCGCCCGTCGCACGTCGTCGAACCCGAACCCGGGCGTCGGGTCGAAGTCGAAGCGGAGCTCGTCGGGATGGTCGATGTCGTCGGCACGCACCGGCCAGGGGTGGAAGTCGAGGCAGCCGAGCTGGACGAGGCGGATGACGTCGGCTTCGGTCCGCGGCACGTTCATCAGACCGGGGCGCTGGGAAGGGAAGCGGATCTGGACGGTGTCGAACGGCGTGTTCTTCGAGGCGCGCTTCTGGTAGACGGGGTCCTCGTCCACGTTGGACATGTATCGCTTGAGCATCGTGGGACGGTCGGCGATTCCCCGGAACGCCCCCTCCACCACCGCCAGGAAGTGCTCGACCACGTCCATCTTGGTCCAGCCTTGGCGGGGGAAGACGACCCGGTTCGGCGAGGTGATGCGGATCTTCTCGCCGCCGACCTCGACCTCGACTTCGTCCTTGGCCACGGGATCAGCCTCCCATCTCGTTCGGGTTCGACCGGCACAGGGCCTCGCCGTGGACGATCACGAACCAGCCGTCGTCGGCTTCGGACCAGCGCAGCCACGCCCGGGAGATGGCCGCGAGGTCCTCCGGCGTCGCCAGCCCCCAGTCCCGGGCCCGGCGGGCGAAGTCGGATTCGGTCGCCCTCTCCGACCACAGCGTCCCCCACCACCGGCGATCCTCCGGCGTGGCGTAGCACCAGACCGAGGCCGAGGGCATGACCTCCTCGAACCCCGCCGCTCTCGCCCACCCGATCAGCCTCCGGCCGGCATCGGGCTCGGCCCCGGCGGCGCGGGCGATCCGCTGGTAGAGAGACATCCAGGCGTCCAGGCCGGGGGCGTCGGGCCACCAGGTCATCGCCCCGTAGTCGGCGTCCCGGACCGCCACGATGCCGCCGGGGCGGCACACCCGCTTCATCTCGACCAGGGCGGCGATCGGGTCCCGCAGGTGCTGGAGGACCTGGTGGGCATGGACCACATCGAAGGTGCCGTCCTCGAAGGGCAGCCGGTAGACGTCGGCGACTTCGACCTCGACGTTGCCCACGGCAGAAGTGGCGGACCGTGCCTCATCCACGACCTCCTCGGAACGGTCGATGGCGACCACCCTGCCCGGGGCGACGCGGGAAGCGAGATCGGCGGTGAGGGTGCCGGGACCGCAGCCCACATCGAGGAGCGACATGCCGGGGCGCAGATGAGGGAGCAGGTACGCCGCGGAGTTCTCGGCAGTGCGCCACCGGTGCGACTTCAGCACCGAGTCGTGGTGCCCGTGGATGTAGGTGTCCGCCATCGCCCAAGTCTGCCAAACCTCTGCCGCCGAGTCGCCTCTATTGGCGGCATCGGGCGTTTGGCCGCCGCCTCCGGTGGTACGGGCAGCCCGGATCGAGAGGAAAGGTGGATCCATGCAGACCATTCGCGAAGTGATGACCGCAGACCCTGTCCACGTGCCGGAGGACATGAACATCATGCAGGTGGCCGAGATCATGCGCGACCGCGACATCGGCGACGTGATCGTCACCAACGGGTCGTCGGTGGTGGGCATCGTCACCGACCGCGACCTGGTGGTCCGCGGTCTGGCCAGCGGCAACGGCGTGGAGGCGATGACGGTAGGCAGCGTCGCCACCCGCGACGTCCAGGCGGTGGGGCCCGACGACCGCGTGGGCAGAGCGGTGAGCCTCATGTCCGAGCAGGCGATCCGGCGCCTGCCCGTCGTGGACGGCGGGTCGCTCGTGGGGGTCGTGTCGATCGGCGACCTGGCGATCGAGCGTGACCCCGAGTCCGCGTTGGCCGAGATCAGCCAGGCCCCGCCGAACAACTGACCGTCACGGGCCATGGGCGCGGCGTAGCCTCACCTCCATGGCTGTAGAGCCCATCCCCGACCCAGGGGTGGAAGAGACGGCACGCTGGCATCGGACCTTCGCTCCCCGGTTCTTCAACCGCACGTGGGAGCTGATGGACCGGCCTTCGCTCACCTCCGACGAGGTGGACGAGATGATGGCGTCGGCTTTCGCCCAGTGGGCCCACTGGCACCGGGTCGGCGACGCCCGCAACCGGGCCATCGCCGACTGGCAGGTGTCCCGGGCCGCGGTGCGCGCCGGCCATCCCGACCTGGCCCGCCGGTTCGCCGAACGCTGCCTGCGCGCCGCGGCCGACCTCGACCCCTTCGTCGCCGGCTTCGCCCACGAAGCGCTCGCCCGCGCCGCCGCCCTGGTGGACGACGTCGACTCGTTCACCGACCACATGGAGGCGGCCCGCCGCCTCCTCGCCGCCATCGACGATCCGGAAGAGCGGGCCGTCCTGGAAGCCGACCTCGACGAGATGGAAGGCTGAGCCAGCGGATGTAGAGGTCGGCCGCGACCCGGTCGCTGGAAGAGACGGACAGCTCCCGCCTCACCCGGCCGCTCCTGGCATCCTCTCCCGGCGAGAGGAGGTGCCGCCTCGAGCGAAGCCAGGATCGACGTCGATGCAGCGGCCATCGCCGGGCGCGCCGGGACTTCGGGGGGATGATCCTCACGAAAGAGGTGATCGCCGCCAATCCACCTCCGTGGAGGAAGCCCGGGTGATGGCAGGCTGAGTCAGCGGATGTAGAGGTCGGCCGCGACCCGGTCGGCCGCATCTTCGCCGGCCAGCTCCGCCAACAGGGCGAGAGCCGCCTGGTAGCTGACCACCTCTCCGCTGGAGGAGATGAGGCCGCCGTCGACCACCACGTCGTCGGCGCTGACCTCCGCCTCCGGGAACTGGACCTGCAGCTCCTCCTCCCCTCCCCGGTAGGTCGTGACCCGGCGTCCCTCGAGGAGCCCGGCCTTGCCGACGAGGAATGCCGCCGAGCAATTGCTGGCCAGGTAGCGGGCGCCTTTGCCTCTGCGGGCCACGAAGTCGACGATGTCGGGCGAAGACAACGCCCCGTCCATCTCCGCCGAAGCGCTGAGGACCAGCACGTCCAGCTCAGGGCAGTCTTCGATCGTGACGTCGGGGAGGACACGGAGCCCTTCGGCGCTCCGCAGCGGGCCCGCCTTCGGTGCCACCACCTTCACCTCGGCGTCGAGCAGGCCACGCTCGATCGCCGCCCCCAACACTTCCACCGGAGCGACCAGCTCGGAGGTGAGGAATCCCTCCCAGGCGAGCACTCCGATCAGGGTTCGTCGTTGCTCGGTCATGGCGGCGACACTACGGGCCACGATTGGACCGTCGGAAGGTCCAATTCGGCCCCATTTCGGCATGCCAATTAGGCTCGCCGGGTGGACGCTCACATCCCCGCCGCCCCGGCGGGCGACCGGATCGGCGGGATCTACCGCAGCATCGTCGACGCCATCCTGAGCGGGCGCCTCCGCCCTGGCGACCGCCTCCCTCCTTCCCGCCGTCTCGCCGAGGAGCTCGGCGTTGCCCGGGTGACGGTCACCACTGCCTACGAGCGCCTCGTCGCGGAGGGTTTTCTCGAGGCGCGAGTGGGAGCGGGGACGTTCGTCTCCGCCGTGATCGGCGATCTCCAGGCGGCCCGCGCCCCGGCCGGATCCGGCCGTCACATCCGGCCGGTGTGGCGACAGACGCTGTTCGTCGCCCCCGCCTCTCCGATCCGTCATGACTTCCGCCTGGGGATGGGAGATCCGGCCTTCTTCCCTCGCGACGAGTGGCGACGCGCCGTGAACACCCGGCTGGCTACCCACGACTTCGCCCTCCTCCTACTACGACCCCGCGGGCCGGCCTTCGCTGCGGGCCGCCATCGCCCGCCACGTCGCCGTGTTCCGTGCGGTCCGTTGCGGCCCCGACGACGTGATCGTCACCCGCGGCGCCCAGCAGGCCTTCGACCTGATCGCTCGCGCCGTGATCGAGCCGGGAGCCGTGGTGGCCGTGGAGGATCCCGGCTATCCCCCCGCCCGCCGTCTGTTCGAGTCGTTGGGCGCGGACGTGGTCCCAGTGCCGGTCGACGCTGAAGGCGTCGTGGTCGCCTCGCTGCCTCCCGGGGCCCGCCTGGTGTACGTGACGCCCTCGCACCAGTTCCCGCTCGGCACCACGATGAGCCTACGGAGGCGCCTCGAGCTGATCGCATGGTGCGAGCGCCACGACGCCCTGGTGATAGAAGACGACTACGACTCCGAGTTCCGGTTCACGGAGCGTCCCCTGGATCCCCTCCAGAGCCTCGACCGAACGGGACGCGTGGTCTACGTCGGCTCGTTCTCGAAGACGATGCACCCGGCCCTGCGCCTGGGCTTCGTGGTGGCGCCCGAAGCCCTGCGGGACGGGTTGGCCGCCGCCCGGCTGGTGACCGACTGGCACGGCGACCCGGTGCTGGAAGAGGCCATGGCGACCTTCATCGAACGGGGAGAGCTGGCCCGCCATCTGCGGCGCACCCGCCGACGCTACCGGCAGCGCCACGACACCCTCGTGGCTGCGGTGGAGTCCCACCTGGGAGAGTGGTTCGAGCCGCTACCGGCTGGCGCCGGCCTCCACATCGCCGCCCGTCTCCGACCCGGAGTGGAGCTGAGGCTGGAGGAAGCGGCCCGGGCTGCCGCCCGCGAAGGGGTGGCCGTCAACACTCTGGCCGAGATGAGCGCGAGCGCCTCCGGGCCGGCCGGGCTCGCTCTCGGCTACGGGCTCGTGTCGGAAGAGGACATCGCCGAGGGCCTGCGGGTCCTGGCTCGCTGTGTGCGAGCGTCTCGCCAATAGGCCCTCACTTGGTGCCGTAGAGGCGGTCGCCGGCGTCTCCGAGGCCGGGGACGATGTAGCCGTGGTCGTTGAGGTGGTCGTCGATCGCCGCGGTGATGATCCGGACGTCCGGATGCCGCTCGGTGAGGTGCTGGATTCCCTCGGGGGCGGCGAGGAGGCACATGAACCTGATGCTGCGCGGGTTCCTCGCCTTGATCCGGTCGAGGGCGGCGGCGGCCGAGTGGCCGGTGGCGAGCATCGGGTCGACGACGATCACGTCGCGGTCGTGGAGGTCCTCGGGCACCTTGAAGTAGTACTCGATCGCCTCGAGCGTCTCCGGGTCCCGGTACAGGCCGATGTGTCCGACCCGGGCGTTGGGAACCAGGTCGAGGATGCCCTCCAACAGGCCATTGCCGGCCCGCAGGATCGAGACCGCCACGAGCTTCTTGCCCTCGATGACGGGAGCGTCCATCTCGGCGAGCGGGGTTTCGATGCGTTCGTAGGAGAGCGGAAGGTCGCGAGTGACCTCGTACGTCATCAGCCCGGCGATCTCCCGCAGCAGCCGACGGAAGTCGGCGGACGCCGTGTCCTTGCGGCGCATCAAAGTGAGCTTGTGCTGGATCAGCGGATGATCGAGAACCGTGACGTTGTCGGCCATGACGCTCCTACCCTTCGGGGGGACGAATCATGGCGGGAAGAATCCATCAGATCAATGTGTCGCCGGGAGGCGTCCCCAAGCTGCCCGTTCCCTCGGCATTCATCGGAGCCGACGGCCTCGACGGCGACGCCCACAACGACACCCGCTACCACGGCGGCCCCGAGAGGGCGGTCTGCCTCTATTCGCTGGAAGTGATCGAAGCCCTCCAGGCAGAAGGGCACCCCATCCATCCGGGCTCGGCCGGCGAGAACCTGACCATCGCAGGCATCGAGTGGTCCACCGTCGTTCCCGGGACGCGCCTCCGGGCGGGCGAGGCGCTGCTCGAGGTGACCTCGTTCACGACCCCCTGCAACAAGAACGCCCAGTGGTTCATCGGCGGCGACTTCATGCGGATGCACCACGGGCGCCACCCGGGCTGGTCCCGGGTGTACGCCCGGGTCCTGGCGGAAGGCCGAGTCGACGTCGGGGACCCGGTGGAACTGACCGCGACGGAGGAGGTCCCATGAGCATCGCCCGCTTCTCGGTAGTCGCCCTCGACACCCCCGATCCCGTGGGGCTCGCCGAGTTCTATTCGGCGATCACCGGCTGGGAGATCGAGCCCTACGACGACATCCACTGGATCCAACTGAGATCGGACACGGGAGCGACCATCGCCTGCCAGCTGGCCCCCGACCACATCCCGCCCCGGTGGCCCGACCCGGCGCACCCCCAACAGGCGCACCTCGATTTCGTCGTCGACGACATCGAGGCCGCCGAGCGGCGAGTGCTGGAGCTGGGCGCTCGCAAGGCCGACCACCAACCGGGACCGACCTGGCGGGTGTACATCGACCCGGCGGGGCATCCGTTCTGCTTCGTCCATTCGTGATCGGATGACCGACCCCGTCCACGAGCCGCCGACCGAGCCACCTCCCCCGGCGACACGGCGCGCTCCCTCTCTGATCATCGTCAACACGGGCGACGGCAAGGGCAAGTCGACCGCCGCCTTCGGGACGATGCTCCGGGCCCTGGCCCGGGGCTGGAAGGTGGCCGTCGTCCAGTTCCTCAAGTCGGGGGACTGGAAGGTGGGAGAGGAGAAGATCGCCCGCCAGCTGGGCGTCGACTGGTTCGCCCTCGGCGACGGGTTCACCTGGGAATCCGAGGACATCGACGAGTCGCAGGCGATCGCCATGGAGGCATGGCGCAAGGCCTCCGAGGTCATCGCCGACGGAGAGCACCACCTGGTGATCCTCGACGAGATCACCTACCCGATGAACTGGGGCTGGATACCCACCTCCGAAGTCGTCGCCGCCCTCGAGGGCCGGCCCGAGCACGTCAACGTGATCTGCACCGGCCGTGACGCCCCCGAAGAGCTGGTGGCGATAGCCCACACCGTGACCGAGATGCGCAACGTGAAGCACGCCTACGACCAGGGCATCATGGCCAAACGCGGCATCGACTATTGAGCGGTCAGGCGGGGGGCAGGGGCAGGGCCCGGCGGCGGGCCGTGGTCAGATGGATGGCGGCGACGGCCACGGCGGTCAGCGCCCCTCCCACCACCTGGGCGGGAGTCAGGGCCTGCCCCAGGAACACCCACGCGCACGCCGCCGACACCACCGGTTCGGCCGTGGCGACCACTCCCACCGATCCCGGGTCCGCCCGTCTCAGAGCCGACAGTTCGAGGAGGAAGGGGATGGCGGTGCCCGCCACCCCGATGAACGCCAGCCGCGCCCACTCCCCTCCGCCGAGGTCCCCCACCTGCGGCGGCACCGCCAGCAGCCAGAACAGCGCCGAGAACGCGAACCCGTAGGTGACGGTGGTGAGCGAGGGGAGGCGGCTCCCCAGCCTCTCCCCCAGCACCAGGTAGGTGCCGAACGTGAGCGCCGCCCCCACCGCCGCCGCCAGGCCGACGCCGTCGACGTCCGCCTCCCAGGCCCGGGCCATCAGGCCGGTGCCCAGGACCGCCGCCACCGCGGCGAGCCAGGCGAGAGGCGGGACGTGACGTTTCTCGACCACCCGCATCCAGACCATCACCAGCACCGGGGCGGTGAACTGGATCGTCGTCCCCGGCCCCACCCCGAGGCGGTCGATCGCCCAGTAGAAGGTGACCGTGACCGCGGCCAGGTTCGCCCCCATCAGGGCGGTCCACCACAGGTCCTTGCCCACCCCCAGGAGCCGGCGGCGGGCGGCAACGGCTCCCAGCACGATGGCGGCGAAGACCGATCGGAACTGCGCCACCCGAGCCGGCGACACGTGCTCGAACACGTCCGCCGCCACCACCGCCGACACGGCGAACAGCACGGCGGCGGCGAGGGTCATCCACAGCCCGGTGGTCCGCTCCTGCACGGCGGCAGGGTACGCGTCCGCTCCCGATAGCCTGGGCGCGGTGCGAGACCAGGCCTACTTCGTCGCCCCTCCCTCCGGTCAGGGAAGAGGCTTGCTCCTCTTGTCCGCCTGGTGGGGGCTCACCTCCCAGCTGAAGCAACGTGCCGACGCCTTCTCACTGGAGGGATTCGTGGTGTTGGCCCCCGACCTGGCCTTCGGGGTCAGGCCGGAGACCGAAGAGGCGGCGGAGCAGGCTCTGGCCGAGGCCGACCCCAACCGCCTTGCCTTCCTCGTCATGTCGTCGGCCGACCTGCTCGCCGAGAAGTCTGAGCCCGGCCCGATCGGCGTCGTCGGTTACGGGATGGGCGGCTCGCTGGGACTGTGGCTCTCCGTGCGGCGACCGGACCTCGTCGGGGCGGCGGTGTCGGTCTACGGCAGCCAGGTGATCGACTTCGCCGGCGCCAACGCCGCCTACCAGATCCACTACGCCGAGAGGGACCGGTACATCAGCCCCGACGAGGCGACCTTCATGGAGGCCACGATGGGGCTCGAGGATCTCGACGTGACGGTCCACACTTATCCGGGGACCGAGCACGGGTTCGCCGACCCGGAGAGCCCCACCTACGACCCCGACGCCGCCGCCCTGGTGTTCTCCCGGGCGACCAGCTTCCTGAAGGAACGGCTCTAGGCGAAGAGCTCGGCTATCCGGTTGCGGGTCTCCTCGTCGAGACGGCCCATCACCTCGAGGGCGCCGAGGTTCTCGCGGACCTGCTCCACCCGGCTCGCTCCGGTGATCACCGTGGACACGTCGGGATTGGTGGCGCACCAGGCGATCGCCAGCTGCGCCGGCGTGCAATCGAGCGACTCGGCGATCTCGATGAAGCGGCGCACCCGGTTCTGCGTCTCTTCGTCCCGGGCCCGCTCTGCCACGAAGTCGAGCAGCTCGGCGCGGCTGCCCGCGGGGATGCCGTCCAGGTACTTGCCGGTGAGGAGGCCGGAGGCGAGCGGGCTCCATGTGGTCAGGCCCAGGCCCATGTCGGAGTAGAGGTCGCGGTACTCGTCTTCGACCCGTTCCCGGCGGAACAGGTTGTACTCGGGCTGTTCCACCACGGGCTTGTGGAGATGGTGCCGCTCGGCCACCTCCCACGCCTCGCGGATCCTCTCGGCGGGCCACTCGGAGGTCCCCCAGTACAGGGCGCGGCCACTGGACACGATCTCCGACATCGCCCACACCGTCTCCTCCACCGGGGTCTCCGGGTCGGGCCGGTGGCAGAAAACGATGTCGACGTGGTCGAGGCCCAGCCGCTCGAGCGACGGGTCGATCGCCTCCATCAGGTACTTGCGGTTGAGGGTGTTCTTCGTGTTGGGCCCGTCGTGGATGCCCCAATAGAACTTGGTCGATACCACGTAGGAGCTGCGGGGCCAGCCGAGCCGGCGGAGGGCCTCGCCCATCAGCTCTTCGCTCTTGCCGGCCGCGTACGCCTCGGCGTTGTCGAAGAAGTTGACGCCAGCCTCGTAGGCGACCTGCATGCACTCCATGCCGGCCTCGAGATCGAGTTGGTTGGCGAACGTGACCCAGGAGCCGAACGACAGGACGCTCAACTTGAGTCCGGTGCCACCCATCCGTCGGTATTCCATCTCCATCGTTCCACCGATCCTTCTCTCTGGTCTACGTCATCTTGGCGGGGTCCCCGCCTCTCGCCCAAGCCGCCATAGACTCGATGGTCGATGACCGCCGTCGCCCCTCTGAAGATCGGCCGGTTCCGCGTGATGTGGATCGCGTCGATCTTCTCGAACCTGGGGTCGTTCTTCTACTCGGTGGCCGCCTCGTGGCTCATGCTCGAGATGACCGGCTCCGCCACCTGGGTGGGGCTGATGCAGTCCAGCAACACCCTGCCACTGCTGTTCCTCGGGCTCACGGCCGGGGCGCTCGCCGACCTGGCCGACCGTCGCCGGGTGATGCTCTACTCGCAGACGTTGATGGGGGTCGCCGCCACGGCAATGGCGGTCCTCACGTTCCTCGACCTCATCACCCCGCCGCTGCTCCTGGGGCTCGGGCTCGTCATCGGGGTCGGGGTGGCGTTCAACCTGCCGTCCTGGCAGGCGATCGTCCCCAACCTCGTGCCTCGGGGGATGCTGGCGTCAGCGGTGGCGCTCAACTCGGCCGGCTTCAACGTCGCCCGCGCCGTCGGGCCGGCGCTCGCCGGTGTCGTGTTCGCCACGTTCGGGGCGGCGGTGGCGTTCGGGGTAAACGCCGCCTCCTTCATCGGGGTGATCCTGGCGGTCGCTTTGGTGGGCCGCAGCCTCGACCTCCCCGAGCCCGAGCAGGCGCCTCTCTCCTCGGCGATCGCCCTCGGGTTGCGCTTCGCCCGCTTCACGCCGAGCTTCGCCCGCCTGCTTGCATTGGTCGCCGCCTTCGCCGTCTTCTCGGCGGCGATCCAGAGCGTCCTCGCCCCCTACACCGACCAAATCGGGGGCTCCAGCGCCCAGTACGGGTTGCTGTTGGGAGCGATGGGCGTCGGGGCTCTGGTGGCCGCTTTCGGCCGGCACCGCCTCGCCGGCCGGTTGGGCAAGCGGTCGATCCAGATCGGCGTGACGGTCTTCGGGCTGGCTGGCGTCTACGTGGGCCTGGTCGACTCGGTGGCCCTGGCCGTCCCCGGCCTGATCGTGGTCGGCATCTGCTGGGTGTTGACGTTGGTGACACTCAACACCACCACCCAGACGCTGAGCCCCGAGTGGATACGGGGCCGGGCCATGAGCCTCTACACCCTGGCGTTCACCGGGATCACCCCGCTGGGGGCGATCCTGTCCGGGGCGCTGGCCGACGTGATCGGGCCCGGCAACGCCATCGCCGTCATGTCCGCCGGCACGATCCTCCTCGGGCTGTGCGTCCCGCTGTTCCGGATCCCCAGCCTCGAGGAGATCCGCCCGCCCGAGTACAACGAGGAGGTTCGCCTCGAGGACCACCCGGAGGGCCTGGAGGGCGGCCCGGTGATGGTGGTGAACACCTGGACGATCGACGCCGGGGACTACGAGGAGTTCGTGAAGGTGATGAACCGGATCCGGCGGGTGCGCCTCTCGACCGGGGCCTACCGGTGGCGCCTCTACCGCGATGTAGGTCATCCCGACCGTTTCAGCGAGATATTCCTTGTATCGTCGTGGGACGAGCACCTGGCTCAGCATCGCCGGATCGACGACCGGTCGCGTGCCTTGATCCGGAAGGCCCGCTCCTTCGACAAGGCGGACGGTCCCCGCAGCACCCACCTGCTGGCGGTCGACGTCGCCCACCCGGCCGACTGGGAGACGATGGTCGCCGCCCACTCCGAGATGCATCGCCGGGACGGCTCGGTCCCGCTCGACGAGGTGGCCCCCTCGAAAGCTCCCGAGTCGTGACAGACTGGGAGTGTCGGCTCGAAAGGAGTGCGATGCAGGATCGGAAGCGTCCCGCCGACCTGGAGGTCGTGGACGCCATCCTCGACGTGTGGGGAGAGGAGTCCTTCCCCGCCAGCGACCCGCCGAGCTCTCTCCCGCCCAGCGTCGAGGCGGCACTCGCCGCGACCCGGCCGCCGGGTCGTGGCCCGAGAACGCACCGGCCCGAACCCCGTCGTCCGGCGGAGCCTCGGGAAGCCGCCAGGTGAGCCGCCCGCCCGAGCCGTCGGCCGGGCGGTAGCGTCGGAGGATGGAATTCCAAACGCTCACCTACTCGGTCGAAGGGAGAGTCGCCACCATCACCCTCGACCGGCCAGAACGGCTCAACGCGATCGACGACCGGATGCCGGCCGAGATCGCCGCCGCGGTCGATCTCGCCGAGGAGGACGACGACGTCCACGTCGTCGTGGTCACCGGAGCGGGTCGGGCGTTCTGTTCCGGGTACGACCTCGCCGAGTACGCCGAGGGCGACTCCCCCTACAGCCAGGAGATGCCGTGGGACCCGATGCTCGACTATCGGGTGATGGGCGCCAACACCGCCCACTTCATGCGGCTGTTCCACTGCCACAAGCCGACCATCGCCAAGGTCCGCGGGTGGGCGGTCGGCGGCGGATCGGACATCGCCCTGGCATGCGACCTGGTCGTCATGGCCGAGGACGCCTGGATCGGCTACCCGCCCGCCCGGGTCTGGGGATGCCCGACCACGGCGATGTGGGTGTACAGGCTCGGCCCCGAGCGGGCCAAGCGGATGCTCTTCACCGGCGACCTGGTGACGGGCCGGGAGGCGGCGGAGATGGGCCTGGTCCTGCGGGCGGTCCCCGCCGACGAGCTCGACGCCGCGGTCGACGCTCTGGTCCGCCGGATCGAAGGAGTCCCTCGCAACCAGCTGATGATGCAGAAGATGGTGATCAACCAGGCGCTGGAGGCCATGGGGCTGGCCGCCACCCAGCGGTTGGCGACCTTGTTCGACGGGATCGCCCGCCACACCCCGGAGGGGATGTGGTTCAAGCAGCGGGCGGAGCGAGTCGGGTTCCCGGCCGCGGTGGCAGAACGGGACTCCGGGGCCCCGATCGCTCCCGGGGTGAGCAGGCGGATGCCCGAGAGTCGCCGATGACGTCCGCCGCCGAGCTCCGCGCCCAACTGCAGGCCTCGACCGGCGTCGACTTCGCCGGCTACGCCGACGCCGAGTTCGTGGACACGATCACGGGCTGGTCGGGCCTGTGGGCGATCGTCAAGGAGGCGGCCGTCTCCCTGGCCGTAGGGGTGGCCGTGGCGGCGGTGGCGATCGTCGCGGCCTCCACCTCCGGGGCGGAATCCGACGCCAGCACCGGCATGGTGATCTCCGGAGTGGTGGGCGGCCTGGGTGTGGCACTCGCCGTCTTCGCCCTGCGGCTGCGCCGCCGCATCCCCACCGAGGTCGATCGCGTCTTCGAGGTGTCGGCCCGGCTGGCCGATCGCGTCGCCGCCGACATCGCCGCCGGCGACCTGCAGGTCTCGGCTTCCGATGCGGCGCGCGGCATCGTCGTGGTGGCGGCAGTCCCCGCCCTGGTCCGCGTCACCGAGAGGAGACTGCCGGTCCTGGGCATGGTTCTGGGCCCGGTGGCGGGCTCGATGGTCAGCCGCGTGCTCCTCCGGGTGTGGCCGTCGGGGAAGCGGGCCCTGACCCTCGACCGGTTCGGGAGCGCCACCGACAGGCTCCACGCCACGCTGTCGGCAGCCCGCGATGCGATCGTTCCCCGACTGGGAAGGGCGGTCCGGTGGGCGACCCTGCCGCTGCTCCTCGCCGGCGGCGCACTCGTCGTCGTCGCCGTGGCAGTGCTCCTCCTCTCGTTGGCGGTGGGGTGAGTGCAACAGACACGGGGCCGGTGGGGTTCTGATTGGTGATGGACGAACTGTGCCGCCGACTCGCCGTCGACCTCGACGGCGCATTCCCCGAGCTCGTCGACGCCTTGGCCTCGGACGTGTATTCGGGCCTGAGGAGGCTCGCCGGCGCCGACGACGCCGAGGACCTGACCCAGGAGACATTCATCCGCGCCTATCGGGCGCTCGGCGAATACGACGCCGAGCGGATCCGCAACCTGCGGCTGCGAGCCTGGGTGTGGACGATCGCCCTCAACCTCGGCCGCAACCACGCCCGGGACAAGGCCCGCCGGCCCACCCCGGTTCGCCTCGAGGACCGCTTCGGGGTGGAGGACCCGGAGCCCGCCGACGAGGCGGCCTGGGACCACCGACTCCGGTCGCTGCCGCCGGCCCAGCGCCGGGCCGTCGTCCTCCGGCACGTGGTGGGGCTGGACTACGAGGAGATCGCCGACGCGACGGGGCGCCCGCCGGCGACGGTGCGCAGCGACGTCCGCCGCGGCCTGGAACGTCTGCGAGCGGCGATGGAAGGAGAGTCATGACGATCGAAGAGCAACTGCAGAGCTTGCGCCGCCCCGCCCCGGCCACGGTTCGCCCGGCGGTGGAGCTGGGAACCGGCCTCGTGCCGGGATTCTCGGTCTACGAGGCACCCGTGGGGGAGGTGGCGGTCGTGTTCACGCCCCGGGGAGTCAGATCGGTGCGCCTCGCCGACGAGGTCGATCCTGGGGCGATCGAAGCGGAGCCGCCGCGGGCGTGGCGCGACCGGATCCGGCGTGCCCTCGAAGAGGGAAGACCCGGCGACCTGCCTCTCGACCTGGAGGGAGTCTCGCCCTTCCGGCGTCGGGTGCTGGAGAAGGCCGCCACCATCCCCAAGGGAGAGGTCCGCTCCTACGGTTGGCTGGCTCGCCATGTGGGCAAGCCCGGGGCGTCGCGGGCGGTCGGTTCGGCGATGGCGACCAACCCCGTGCCGCTGATCATCCCCTGCCACCGGGTGGTCCGATCCGACGGGCGCATCGGGGCCTATTCCCTGGGCGGGCCCGAGAACAAATGGAAGCTCCTCCGCTACGAAGGCGCAGAGCCCGAACTGCTGGAGGAGCTGGCAGCCGCCAAGGTGCGGTTCATCGGCTCGGACACGACCGGCATCTTCTGCGTGCCCTCGTGTCGCAACGCTCGCCGGATAACCCCCCAGCATCGGCTGTCGCTGCGGTCGGAGGCGGAGGCGGAACGAGCGGGGCTGCGGCCGTGCCGGGTCTGCCAGCCGCTGGGCTGACCCCGCTTCATCACAAGAAAAGAGCCCGCCTATTCGGCGGGCTCTTCGATCACCCACGGCGGGACATTCGGTCCTTTCTAGGTGGTCTTCGGTAGCGATCTTTTTCCTTTTTC
This sequence comes from Acidimicrobiia bacterium, assembly GCA_017577575.1. GTDB lineage: Bacteria > Actinomycetota > Acidimicrobiia > Spongiisociales > ZC4RG35 > ZC4RG17. Next base: position 98,303 of record PKRG01000004.1, read on the forward strand.
CGCGCGACAGGTCGCTGTGCTTCCGGCCGGAAATACCGGGCACGACGGACGGCGTCGACGGCGCGATACGAGGTGAACATGGTTCCTCCTTGACGAATACGGGCGCGTGCGGGACGGCCTGAGGTTCAGAGAAGCTCGCCGATGCGAGCAGACGACGACGGGCGCTGGGGCTCCGTCAGCCGGCGACGCCGGTGACGGAGGGAGCGCCGAGGTGAGTGATGAGGATCAATTTGGCACCTCCTTCCGTCAGGTGAGAGAACCAACCTAACCGACCGGCAGGTTGGTGTCCACCTATTTAGCGAAACCCGGCGAGAAGATCCAAATCGGTTCCGGCTGACTCACCAGTTTGGATGAATACGCCTCGCCCCATACCCGCGCTCGACGAAAGGGGCGAGGGACGACGGGTCGGCACGCAGCAGCATCATCGAAGTCGTGAATCGTCGGGCCCGGCAGCTCTGCGCCGGCGGGAGCTCAGCGATATCGCCAGACGATGCGACCCTTGGTGGGGTCGTAGGTCGAGACCTCGACGTCTACCTGGTCACCGGGGAGGATGCGGATGATCCGCCCCCGTCGCATCCGGCCAGAGGGACGCGCCATGACTTCGAGGCCACCTTCGATCTCCACCTTGAAGGTGGCGTCACGAAGCACCTCTTTCACGGTCCCTCGCATGCGGATGTAATCGTCGTCAGCCATCGCTCTTGAGCGTACTAGACGCCCGCACCTTTCACCTAGGCCGACCGGACGGACTCAGGATCGACGGGCAGCCGCTGGCGGAACAGGCCCTCCGGGATAGGCGCCCCGGTGCGGATCAGCGCCAGATGCCACGACGGCGACGAGCCCAGCGCCCACCGCAGCGAGGCGATCAGCGAGCGTGTCGCCGCCCGGGCCCCCGGGAACGTCTCGATGCCCAGGACCTGGCGGATCCTGTCCGGGATGGTGGACACCGCCCCCGCTTGGAGTATCCGGTACCCGACGCGCAAGCCCACACCGTCGAGCGGCGGGTCGGTGAGGAAAGAGACCGTGTCGGCCATCCCCGGGGACGGACCGACCCCTTCGTGATCGGTGATCCATCGCCGCAGCTCGGCGGCCGTCTCCGGCAGGGGGTCCGCCCCCAGGAGACGGCCGATACGGGCCTGCTCGGCCACGAACTGGTCCGCTTCGCCGGGTGCCAGGGGCTCGCGGCCGAACCGGGCGTAGGCCTCGAGGAACGAGTCGGTGAGGGCGTTGTGGACCCAGGCCGACAGGTCGGCGGCGTCGGCGGCGTATGGCTGGCCGCGATGCGACATGCCCACCACCCGCCGGTGAGCCCGCTTGACCCGCTCCACGGCCTCCTCCACCTCCGGCATGGCGCCGAAGGTGGTGGCGGTGACGTAGGCGGAGGTGCGGGAGAGACGCCCCAGGGGGTCTTCCCGGTAGCGGGAGTGGTCGGCCACCCCGGCCACGACCTCGGGATGCGCCGACTGGATGAGAAGCGCCCGGATTCCCCCGACCATGGTGCAGACGTCGCCCACCACTTTCCAGCTCACCGACCCGGGGCCGAAGAGGCCCGGGTCGTTCCGGTACCGGAGCGTCTCGGCCAGGGGATAGGGGGCATGGGCGAACGGCGACGTCGCCGAGGCGACGATGCGGCGCCGGAGGGCGTCGATGAGGACCACGGGCTCAGTCTATGGGTGCGCCGGGGACACCGTTCGGGCGTAGGGTCGGCAGGGTGGGCAATTCGCACGCACCCGGACTAACTTTGAGTGAACAGTCAAAGTCAGGAGCTCACAGATGTCGGCAACCGTGAACGGACGTCGAGTGGCGATCGTCGACGGTCTCCGCACCCCCTTCGCCAAGGCGGGAACCGACCTGGCGGACGCCACGACCCTCGATCTCTCGACGGCGGTGGTCACCGAGCTCCTGGCCCGCACGGGCCTCGACCCGAGCCTCGTCGATCGTGTCGTGTTCGGCTCCGTGGTCCAGGACGTCCACGCCCCCAACATCGCCCGCGAGATCGTGTTGGCCACTCCCCTCCCCGACACGGTCGATGCCTACAGCGTCACCCGGGCGTGCGCCACGAGCACGCAGGCGACGATCGACGCCGCCCAGGCGATCCTCCTCGGCGACATCGACGTGGCCATCGTGGGCGGGGCGGACTCGCTGTCCAACCCTCCGGTGACCTTCTCGCCGGAGTTCGTCGACGTGATGATGGCGGCCCAGGCGGCGCGTGATCTCCCTACCCGCCTGACGATCCTCTCCCGCCTCCGCCCCCGAGACCTGGCGCCCAATCCTCCCGCAATCGCCGACCGGTCCACCGGGGAGACGATGGGCCAGGGCGCCGAGAAGATGGCCCGGGACTGGGGCATCACCCGAGAGGAGCAGGACCGGTTCGCCCTCGAGTCCCATCGTCGGGCCGTGGAGGCGTGGGAGAAGGGCGTATACGACGCCGAGGTGATGCCGTTTGCGGTCCCGCCCCGATACGAGAAGGTGGTGGAGCGCGACACCCTCCCTCGGGCCGACACGTCGCTCGAGAAGCTCGCCCGGCTGAAACCGGCCTTCGACCGCCGCTACGGCACCATCACCGCCGGCAACGCCTCTCCTCTCACCGACGGTGCCGCCGCCCTGATCCTCATGGAGGAGCAGACCGCCCGCCGCCTCGGCTACGAGCCGAAGGCGATCATCCGGTCCTACGCCACGGCGGCGGTCGACCCGCGTTGGCAGCTCCTCATCGGGCCGGCGCTGGCGACTCCGGTCGCCCTCGACCGGGCGGGGCTGACGCTCGAGGACATCGACGTGATCGACATCCACGAGGCTTTCGCCGCCCAGGTCCTCGCCGTCCGCCGGGCATTCGCCTCGGCTGAGTTCGCCCGCCAGCATCTGGGCCGGGACGAGCCCATCGGCGAGATCCCCAACGAGAAGCTCAACATCTACGGCGGTTCGATCAGCCTCGGCCATCCCTTCGGCGCCACCGGCGCCCGCCAGCTCCTGACGATGGCCAACGAGCTCGTCCGCCGCGACAGAGGCACCGCCCTAGTCTCCCAGTGCGCCGCCGGCGGCCTGGGAGCGACCGTGATCCTGGAGCGCTGAACATGTCGCAGACCGACACTCTCGAGCATTTCCGCCTCGAGGTCTCCGACGGCGTCGCCACGGTGGTGATCGACCGGGCCGACGACGACCTCAACACGCTGGACCCGTCGTTGATGGAGGACTTCCTCGCCGTTCTCGACCGGCTCGAGAACGACGCCTCGATCTCGGCCGTCGTCATCACCTCGGCCAAGCCCGACTTCCTGGCCGGGGCCAACATCAAGTGGTTCTCCGAGCTCACTCCCGAGACGGGCACCGAGGCAATCCGCGCCGCCCACGCCGCCTTCGACCGTCTCGAGCGGCTCCACACCCACCGGGGAAAGCCCGTGGTGGCCGCCATCCACGGCGCCTGCCTGGGAGGCGGCAACGAGTTGGCGCTCGCCTGCTCGTACCGCATCGCCACCGACGACCCGAAGACCCGTCTCGGCCAGCCCGAGGTGCAGCTCGGGGTCATCCCCGCCGGTGGGGGGACGCAGCGGCTGCCGCGCCTGATCGGGATCGCCCCCGCCCTCGATCTGATCCTCACCGGAAAGACCGTCGACGCCCGCCGCGCCCACCGCTTGGGCCTCGTCGACGAGGTCGTGCCCCCCAAGCTCCTCGCCGAGGTCGCCCGCCGCCGCGCCAAGGAGCTGGTCGGCAGAGGGCGGCCGGCGAAGAAGCCGCGCCTGAGGGACCGGCTGGACCCGGCCGGCCTCCAGAAGCTCGCCCTCGAGACCAACCCGGTGGGTCAGCATCTCCTCTTCCAGCAGGCCCGAAAGAAGCTGCTGGAGGAGACCAAAGGGAACTTCCCCGCCCCGGAGAAGGCCCTCGAGGCGATGCGGGTCGGGTTCCACAAGGGGCTGCGCGCCGGCTACGACGCCGAGGCGCGCTTCTTCGGCGAGTTGGTCGCCTCCCCGGAGTCGAAAGCCCTCCGGTCGATCTTCTTCGCCACCCGCCACAAGCCCGACACCACCGGCGCCCGGAAGGTGGGGAAGGTGGGGATCCTGGGCGGCGGCCTGATGGGCTCGGGAATCGCCACCGTGTCGGCCCTCCGAGCCCAGAGCCTCGTCCGCGTCAAGGAGGTGGACCCGGCGGCGGCGGCGCGGGCGAAGGCCTACGTCGCCAAGGTGCTCGCCGAGCGCGTCCGGCGGAAGCGGATGCGGCCCTTCGACGCCGAGCAGGTCCAGCTGCGGATCACGACGACCACCGACTGGTCGGGGTTCGCCGACGTCGACTTGGTGATAGAGGCCGTGTTCGAGGACCTCGAGCTGAAGCGCCAGGTGTTGCGCGAGGTGGAGTCGGTCGTCCCGCCGGAGACAGTCTTCGCCTCGAACACCTCGTCGATCCCGATCGCCCAGATCGCCGCGGCCTCGTCGCGTCCGGAGAACGTGGTCGGCATGCACTACTTCTCGCCGGTCGAGAAGATGCCGCTCCTCGAGGTCGTGGTCACCGACCAGACCTCGAAAGAAGCAGAGGCGACGGCGGTTGCGTACGGCCTCGCCCAGGGCAAGACCGTGATCGTGGTCAACGACGGGCCCGGGTTCTACACCACCCGAATCCTCGGCCCCTACTCGGCCGAGGCGTTCCACCTCCTCTCCGAGGGCGCCTCCGTCGAAGACATCGACCAGGCGATCGAAGCGTGGGGATTCCCGGTCGGGCCGCTGCGTCTGGCCGACGAGGTCGGCATCGACGTCGGCGCCAAGATCTCGGTGGTCCTGGTCGACGCCTTCGGGGACAGGGTGGCTCCGCCCCGGGCGATGGAGAACCTCGTCGCCGCCGACCGCAAGGGCCGCAAGAATCGGAAGGGCTTCTATGCGTACGACGAGTCCGGGAAACGGGGCGGCGTCGACGCCACCGTCTACGCCGATCTGGGCATCGAGCCGACCGGGCACATCAGCCGCACCGAGATCCAGGAGCGGATCACGCTCGCCATGATCAACGAGGCCGCCCGCTGCCTGGAGGAGGGCGTGCTCCGATCCGCGGAGGACGGCGACATCGGAGCGGTCATGGGGCTCGGCTTCCCGCCGTTTCGCGGCGGGCCGTTCTTCTGGATCGACCAGCAGGGGGCGCGCCGAGTCGTCGAGCGGCTGAGGGCGCTGGAAGAGCGGCTGGGCCCTCGCTTCACCCCCGCCGAGATCCTCGTCGAGGCCGCCGAGAGCGGCCGCAGCTTCCGCTGATCACTGGCTCTCGGAGCTGACCCACAGCGGCGCCAGGTCCACGGCCCGTTCGGCGAGGATCTGGGATGCCTCACGGGCGTTGGCCGCGGCCATCAGCCACGAAAGGTCGTTGAGGAACGCTTCGACGCTGACGTCGCCGCCGATGCGGTACGGGCCGCCGTCGTTCTCCGACCAGTAGAGATACCAGGTGATGATGTCGGCGGCGTGCTCCGAAGCCCGGTCCATCCACGGGTGCTCCCGGGACCGCCACGTGGGGGTGCCGCGCCGCAGGGCGAACTCGTGGCGCTGGACCGAGTCGAGGTTCACGAACGCCCAGGCATGAGCCAGCTCGTGGACGACGACGTCCTCGGACACCGTGCAGATCTTGGCGATCTTGATCGGCCACGAGTCCACGGCCTGCCCGCGGGGCTGGCAGCGCTCCCCGAACGAGACCTTCCGGACGTGGGTGAGGGGCAGTTCGAGGCCGGCAGCCTGGAAGCGGGCCACCGCCGACTCGACGATCTTCGCTTCCTCGGCGTCGAAGCCCGAGTGGGTGACAGGACCGGCGGCTGCCTGCACCGTGACCACGGCCGCCCCCAGCGCCAACACGACGGCCAACACCCGTGCGGTACGACGGAATCGGCGCATTGTGCCGGCCAAGTGCGGACCTCCAGACCCGAAGCGGCGTCGGACGAGCGAGAGAGAGCTGAGCTCGACCCCGCTCGCACCATACATCGGCACATGGCCGCGCGAACCCGACCGATATGGGTCTTTCGGGCCCTTTTTCAGGGGCCGCGGCGATCGGCGGAAGTGCCCCGCCTCCAGGACTCGTACAGCCGCCCGTAGACGCCTCCCTCGGCGAGCAGCTGGGCGTGGGGGCCGTCCTGGACGATGCGCCCCTGATCGAAGACGAGGACCCGGTCCGCCTGCTCGGCGGTGGAGAGCCGGTGGGCGATCGTCACCACGGTCCTCCCGGATGCCAACCCCTCCAACGCCCGGTTGATCCGCTGCTCGGTGACGGGGTCGACCGCCGAGGTCGCCTCGTCGAGGACCAGCAGGTCGGGGTCGGCGATGGCCGCCCGCGCCAGCGTGACGAGCTGGCGTTCGCCCACCGACAGGGCGCTTCCCCTCTCCCCGACCGGGGTGTGGAGACCCAGGGGGAGCTCCTCCAGCCACCCGTCCAACCCCAGCTCGCGGAAGGTCTCTTCGATTTCGTCGTCGGTGGCGTCCGGCCGCCCCATCCGCACGTTGTCGGCCACCGACCCGGAGAACAGCATGCCCTCCTGGGGCACCATGACCACCCGGTCCCGCAGGGAGCGGAAGCGCACCGTGGACACGTCGACGTCCCCGATACGGACCACCCCCTCGGTCGGGTCCATCAGGCGGGTGAGGAGCTTGGCGAAGGTCGTCTTGCCGGATCCGGTCTCACCCACCACGGCGACTTTCTGTTTGGGCTCGATGCGGACCGAGACGTCGATGAGAGCCGCCGGGCCGGTGGCTTCGGCCGCTGATTCCCCCGCCCTCGGGTACCGGAACGTGACCGACTCGAAAGTGGCCCCGAGGGGCCAGTTGGGAAGGTCCACCCCGTCGGGGCCCGGGTCGGCGACGTCGGGCTCCAGGTCGAGGACGTCGAGCACCCGCCTCCACCCCGCCACCGCGGTCTGCGCTTCGTTCACCGCCTCCCCGAGGATCTGGATGGGCTGGATGAACAGTTGCACGAGGAACATGAAGGCGATCACCTCGCCGACGGTGCTCGACCCCCGCACCGCCAGGAGCGTCCCGACGACCACCACCGCCGCCAGCACCAGAGCCGACAGGACCTCGGCCGCACCCGAGAACGACGAAGAGAGGACGCCGGTGCGGGTTCCGGCGACGCGGTGCTCCTCGATGGCCACGGCGAGCCGCCGTCTCACCCGGTCCTCGATCCCGTACGCCCTGATCACCGGCGCCCCCACCACCACCTCGGCCAGCACGGCGAGGAGGCGCCCCACCTTCTCCCGCACGGTGAGGTAGGCGGCGTCGAGGCGCCGCTGGAACCAGCGCATCACCACCGCGATCAACGGCAACGAGGCAGCCACGACCGCTCCGAGCGGCACCGAGTACACGAACATGACGACCAGGGCGAGCAGGGCCTGGCCGCCGTTGGTGATGAGCTGGAGGCCCGCCCATTGCATGAAGCGGCTGATCTCGTCCACGTCCGACGTGACGCGGGAGACGAGGGCGCCGCGTTGCTCGGCCGCCTGGTGCAGCATCGACAGGTCGTGGATGTGGCGGAACGCCCGCACCCGCAGCCCCGACAGGGCGGTCTCGGACACCTTCGCCAAACGGAGGTGCATCCATCCGGTGGCGCCGGCGGTGACGAGGACTGCACCCAGAGCCAGGGCACACATCTGCATCACGAAACCCATGTCCACGCCCGAGGACGTGATGCCCCGGTCGATCACCTGCTGGATGGCGACCGGGATGATCACCCGCCCGGCCGTGGCGACGACAGCCAAGGCGAGTGTCCCCGGCAGCCCCCGGCGGAGCTCCGGCGAGAGCCTCAGCCCGCGGCGGATGGTGGTGAGGGCGCCCGCCCGGGCCGATCGCGGAGGCAGCGTGGTGGCGGTCATGCCGTGTTCTCGATGTCGTAGGCGTCGATGAGGGCGGCGTATTCGGGGAGGGTCCGGTACAGCTCCTCGTGGCTGCCCCGGCCGATGACCCGGCCGTCGCTGATGAAGAAGACCTCGTCGGCGAGCATGATCGACGAGCGCCGGTACGCCACCATCACCACCGTGGTCGACAGGGTGGCGAGGCCCTCGAGGATCGCTGCCTCGACCGCCGGATCGACCGCCGAGGTGGCGTCGTCCAACACCAGCAGCCTCGGCTTGCGGATGAGCGCCCGGGCCAGGGCCACCCGCTGGCGCTGGCCGCCCGACAGGGCCGCTCCCCGCTCACCGACGTGGGTGTCGTACCCGTCGGGGAGCGCGGCGATGAAGTCGTGGGCCTGGGCCAGCCGGGCCGCTTCTTCGATCTCCTCTTGGGTGTAGTCCCCGCCGAGGGTGATGTTCGCCCGGATCGTGTCGTCGAAGAGGAACGGCTCCTGGAAGACCAGGGCCACGCTCTCGGATATCTCCTCCCGGTCCAGGTCGGCCAGACCCCGATCGTCGAGGCGGATGTCGCCGCGGTCGGGGTCGTAGAGGCGGACGAGGAGGTGGGCGATCGTCGACTTGCCCGCTCCCGTCGGCCCGACCAGGGCGACGGTCTTGCCCGGCTCGACGTCGAGGGTGACCGACTCGATGCCGCGACGTTCCGACTCCTCGCCGGCGGAGTGCTCCAGGTCGGCTTCCGCCAGGTCGACGACCTTCGTCTCCGGGTACAGGTAGCTGACGTCGGAGGCGGCAGCCGAGGCGGCGCCGTCGGAGTCGAGCCGCTCCTCGCCGTAGGTGACGCGTTCGCGGGTGCGCAGCACCGCCTCCACCCGTTCCCAGCCGACGACAGCGCGCGGCAGCTCGCCGAGCAGCCACCCGAACACCCGCATCGGCAGCGCGACGAGACGGAACAGGTAGGCGAAGGTGACGAGGTCGCCGGCCGAGAGCACACCCCGGTCGACCCGCCACGCCCCCACGGCGAGGATGGCCAGGATGGCGACGTTGGGCAGGCCCTCGATGAACGGGTCGAAGGTCGCCCGCAGCCGTCCCACCTCGACCATCCGGTCACGCAGCAGGTCGGACCTCTCGCCGAAGCGGTCGACCTCCGCCTCCTCCCGTCCCAGGGTCTTGACGACCAACGCCGCATCGAACGACTCGTGGGCGATCTCGGCGACCTCGGCCCTGAGCCGCTGCGCCTCCGCCGCCGCCGCCCGCATCCGCCGCTGGTAGACGAGGTTGGCGACGGCGATCGCCGGAACCGCCAGGAACCCGACCAACGCCAGGAAGGGGTCCGTGATGACCATGACCACGGCGGTGATCACGAGCATCAGGGCCACGCCGAAGGCCATGGGCAGTGGGTTGGCGATGAACGCGGCCGACTCGACGTCCGAGTTCACGTTGGAGAGGAGCTGGCCGGCCGGGTGGCGCCGGTGCCATTCGATGGGCAGCTGCAGATAGCGGTCGGTGACCTCGGTGCGGTCCTTCGCCTGGAGCGCGTACAGGGCGGCGTAGGCCCCCAACCGCCGGGTGGTGATGCCGATCGCCCGGATCGTCGACACCCCGAGGATGGCCACGGCGGCACCGGCGAGGAGGGCGCCGTCGACTTCGCCGGCCTGCACCGACGGGATCAGCACCTTGTCGGTGACCCACCCGAGCACGTACGACGACACGACGGTGGCTCCGGCGAACAGCGTCGTGCCGACACCACCGATCGTGAACTGTCGGGCGGCGCGTTTCAGCTGGCGCCAGATGAGAGCCGCACCGCGACCGCCGACGGGTCGAACGGGTGCGGCCGTCGAGCCTCGATCCACGACGTCCGAGGGTATCGTCGGTGGGCCGCCAACCCCCAAACGGCCGTGATCTCAGCCGGCATCCTCCCCTACCGTTTCCGCCAGACCCTCGAGGTCCTCATCGCCCATCCCGGAGGGCCGTTCTGGGCCGGAAAGGACGACGGCGCCTGGTCGGTGATCAAGGGCCTGGTCGAAGCGGAGGAGGATCCCCGGGAGACGGCGAGGCGGGAGTTCCGCGAGGAGACCGGGTGGGAGCCGCCGCCCGAGCCGTGGATCGAGCTCGGCGAGGTGCGGCTCCGGTCCGGGAAGCGGGTTCGGGTCTGGGCCGCCGCCGGCGACTACGACCCCGCCACCATCGAGCCGGGTACCTTCACGACGACGTTGCGAGGAAAGCCCGCCACCTTCCCCGAGATCGACCGGGCCGACTGGTTCGACGTGGACACCGCGCGGCGCAAGCTGAACCCCGCCTACGGGCCGATCCTCGACGCCCTGGAACGACAGCTCGCCCAGGGTGGTTGAATGGATCGAGGTGATTCCATGAGCGACCTGCCCAAGACCGACGCCGAATGGCGTGAGAAGCTCAGCTTCGAGCAGTATCACGTCCTCCGTCAGGGCGGCACCGAGCGCGCCTTCACGGGCAAGTACTGGGACGAGCACCGCAAGGGCACCTATCGATGCGCCGGCTGCGGCCAACCCCTGTTCTCGTCGGACACCAAGTACGAGTCGGGGACCGGATGGCCGAGCTTCTACCAGCCGCTCGAGGGGGCGAAGATCGAAGAGCACGAGGACCGCTCCTACGGCATGGTCCGCACCGAGGTGAAGTGCGGCAACTGCGGCGGTCATCTGGGCCACGTCTTCCCCGACGGCCCCGACCCGACCGGGTTGCGGTACTGCATGAACTCGGCGGCGCTGGACCTGGAGCTCGCCGAGGAGGAGTCCCCCGACTGAGGATTCCGGGCGGTCCGCGATCGGCGCGGTAGGGTGGCTGGCTCAATGGCCACCGTCCCTTCCACGGATCCCGTCCGCCGCGCCGCCCCGTCACCGCGGCGCCGCCCGACGCGGACGCGCAGCTTCGGCTCCGGCAAACGCGAGAGCCACGACGCGTCCGGTTTCTACCGTCGGTTCCAGGCGCCGGTCCTCTCCGACGATTCCGACGTGCGCCGGCCCGCCGCCACCGACGTCCTCTTCTGCGGTGACGCGGCAAAGATGACCGAAGACCAGGTGGCGGACCGCTCCGTGGCGCTGGTGGTCACCTCGCCGCCGTACTTCGCCGGCAAGGAGTACGAGGAGGATCTCGCTTCCGGCGAGGTCCCGAAGAGCTACGTGGAGTACCTGGAGAAGCTGTACGAGGTCCTCGCCGTCTGCGTCGACAAGCTCGAGCCGGGCGGGCGCATGGCGATCAACGTGGCCAACCTCGGCCGCAAGCCGTATCGGTCCCTGTCCGCCGACGTGATCTCGATCCTCCAGGACGACCTCGGGCTGCTCCTGCGGGGGGAGATCATCTGGCGCAAGGCGAAAGGCGCCGGCGGGTCGTGCGCCTGGGGGTCGTTCCGCTCCCCGGCCAATCCCGTGTTGCGGGACGTGACCGAGCGGGTGATCGTCGCCTCCAAGGGCCGCTTCGACCGGGCCCTCTCCCGCCGTCGGCGGCAGGAGTTGGGGCTCCCCCACGAGCCGACGATCGGGACGGAGGAGTTCCTCGAGGCCACCCTCGACGTCTGGGAGATCCCACCCGAGTCGGCGACACGGGTGGGCCATCCCGCCCCGTTCCCGGTGGAGTTGCCCCGCCGCCTCATCGAGCTCTACACATATCGAGGCGACCTGGTGCTCGACCCCTTCATCGGGTCGGGCACGACGGCGGTGGCGGCGATCGAGACCGGACGCCACTACGTGGGGTTCGACACCGACCCGTCCTACATCGCCCTGGCCGAGGAGCGCATCGCCCGCTTCCGGCAGGAGAAAGGACTGTGAATGCCCGACGAGAAAGCCCTCAAGATCCTGGTGGTCTGCCTGGGCAACATCTGCCGGTCCCCGGCGGGAGAGGCGGCGTTGAAGGAGGCCGCCTCCCGGGCCGGGTTGCGCCTCGAAGTCGAATCGGCCGGCACCGGGCCCTGGCACGTGGGCGAGCCGCCCGATCCCCAGATCCGCGCCGCCGGCCGCCGCGCCGGCCTGGAGATCGACGGCGTCGGCCGCCAGATCACCTCCGCCGCTGACCTCGAGCCCTACGACGTGATCCTGGCGATGGACCGCTCGAACCTCCATGCCCTGCGTCGGATCGCCCCCGAGCTCGAGGACCGCATGTACCTGTACCGCAGCTTCGACCCGGACGCCGACTCCGACGAGATGCCCGACCCCTGGGGCATGGACGACGCCGCCTTCGACGACACCATCCGGTGGGCTCGCTCCGCCGCCGAGGGGATCGTCGAGGCGATCCGCTCGGGCCGTATCCCCTGACCGTGGCCTGGTCGTCGATCACCCGCGAGTTCCGTGACGGAATGCCGGTGGTCGTCAAGACCACCACCTACGACGCCGCCCTGGAAGCCGACGGCCTGCGGGCGCTGGGCGATGCCGGCGCCCCGGTCCCCCGGGTCCTGGAGGTCGGCGCCCACCGGTTGGTGCTGGAAGAGGTCGGAGGGCCCGCCGACTGGGAAGGCCTGGGCCGGGCCTTGGCGCGGTGTCACCGTGCCACCGCCGACCGGTACGGGTACCACATCGACAACGTGATCGGCCCGCTCCCCCAGTCCAACCGCTGGGACGGATCGTGGGCGAAGTTCTATGCCGAGCAGCGGCTGGCGCCCTACCTCGGGGACCTGCCCGCCGAGCTGGGCGACCGCATCCGTGAGCGGATCGACAGCGGGCATCTGGAAGCGCTGCTGGAGCACGGCCAGCGGCCGTCTCTCGTCCACGGTGACCTGTGGTCGGGGAACATCGTCGACGGGCGATGGCTGATCGACCCGGCGGTCCACTATGCCGACCGGGAGCTCGACCTGGCATTCGCTGCCGTGTTCGGCGGCATCCCCAACGTCATGTGGCAGGCGTACCAGGAGGTGTGGCCGCTCGACGACGGCTGGGAGGAGCGCCGGCCTGCACTCCAGCTCTACCACCTCTTGGTCCACGTCCGACTGTTCGGCGGCGGCTACGTCCGGATGGTCGCCGACCGCCTCAACCGGCTGGGTTGGTAGTCGCCTTCGACCCGCCCGCCCGCCATGCGGAGTACTCGTCGGCGATGCCCACGGCCAGGGGCGGGGAGAGCGCACCGCTCAACACGCCCGCCGGGGGCAGCACCAACAACAGCAAGAACGAGTAGGCGACCACCGCCGCCACACCGATGATCCGGTTGCGGTGGACGTGATCGAACGGCGGGGCATTGAGGGTGATCGCGGTGCCGAAGCCGTAGCCGGCGGAAGCACCGATGATCGGCGCCAGCAGCCCGACCGGGGCGCCGACGAGAACGAGCACCGCGGTGGCTTGCGCCGCCCTCTTCCATGGGGACTCCCGACGGGACAGGAGCGCCATCGACAGGAAGGCGACCGGGGAGAGGGCGAGCGCCGTGGCTGCCCCTCGCATGTCCATGTGGCCGGGAGTGGCCGTCGCCCGCCCGTAGATGAAGTAGGCGACGACGATCAAGACCGAGCCGACCGACAACGCCAGCCAGTTGCCCCGTCGGGTGGCGGCTGGAGGGCTCAACCCTTGACGGCGCCGGCGGTGAGACCTCGCACGAAGTAGCGCTGGAGCAGGAAGAACACGACCAGCGGCAGGACCATGGAGACGAACGCCGCCGCCGGCAGGAGGCTCACCGCTCCCTCGCCGAACTGTCCCGCCAGGCCGGCGAGCTCGACGGTCAGGACGTTGTTCTGGGGCGCCGCCACGCCGAGGAAGACGAGGGCGACCAGATAGTCGTTCCAAACCCACAGGAACTGCAGGGTCGCGAACGCGGCCAGCACCGGCGTCGACAAAGGCAGGATGAGGCGGGTGAAGATCTTGAAGTGATCGGCCCCGTCCACCTCGGCCGACTCGATGATCGACGACGGCAACGACCCCATGTAGTTGCGTAACAGGTACACCGCCAGTGGCAGGCCGAAGCCAGTGTGAGCCAGCCACAGGCCCGGGAAGCTGCCGGTCACGCCGAGGTCCACGTAGATGCGGAGGATGGGGATGAGCGCCATCTGCAGCGGCACGACGATGAGCCCCACGACGAGGGCGAACAGGGCCGTGCGCCCCGGGAAGTTCATCCACGCGAAGGCGTAGGCGGCGAAGGCGGCCACGGTGATCGGAATCACCACCGAGGGGATCGTCACCGCCAGGGAGTTGACGAAGGCATTGGCGAAGCCTTCGCCCCGCAGCACCGTCTCGTAGTTCTGGAGGGTCCAGGTGCCGGCGTCGAACAGTTCGTCGAAGACGGTCCACCATCCGGTGGCCCGGATGGCCTGGGGGTCCCGGAAGGAGCTGATCAGGATCCCCAGCGCCGGGATCACCCAGATCAGCGTGATGATGCCGACGGCGACATAGGCCGGCGTGCGGGAAGCCCGGAACGAGTTCTGGGGGTCCTTGACCCTGCGGGCTCGGGCGGGCTTCGCCTCGACCTGGGGTGCCTCCGTCACGGCCGTCATCGGGTCGCCTCCTGTTCCTGGAACCGGCGGATGTTGATGATGAGGATCGGCAGCACGACCACCAGCAGCACCACCGCCAGGGCGGCGCCGAGCCCCTCGTTGCGGAAGGTGTAGAACTCGGTGACCATCCTCTCGGCCACCACCGACGTGCCGTCACGGCCGCCGGTCATCACAGCCACGATGTCGTAGACCTTCCAGGTGGTGATGAGGATCGTCGTCCACACCACCACGATCGTCGAGGCGATGGTGGGGATCGTCACCTTGCGGAACACCTGCCATTCGGTGGCGCCGTCGATCCGGGCCGCTTCGAGCAGCTCGTCGGGCACGCCCTTGATGGCCGAAGAGAGGATCACCATGGCGAAGCCGGTCTGGGTCCAGACCAGGATCGCCATCAGGAAGAGGTTGTTCCAGAACGGGAGGCGCAGCCAGTCGACGGGGTCGTTGCCGAGCGCCGTCCAGATGGCGTTGAGGAGCCCGATCTGCTCGCCGAATCCTTCCGGCCGGAAGGTGTACATGAAGAAGAACACGACGGAGGCGCCGACGAAAGAGACCGCCATCGGCAGGAAGATCAGCGACTTCACGACGGCTTCGGTCTTGCGGGGCAGGAGGTCGGCGAGCACTGCCACCGCGAGCCCGAACCCGACGCAGAAGATCGGGACGACGATGGCCCAGATCACCGAGTTGCGGAGCGAGACGAGATAGGTGCTCTCGGTGAAGAGCCGGACGAAGTTGTCGATCCCCACGAACTCGGAGCCGTCGGCGTTGCGGAGGCTGGTGATGATCGTGTCGACCGTCGGGTAGACGAGGTAGAAGCCGAGGATCATCAGCGCCGGCCCGGCGAACACGAACGGCCGGACCCCGGCCGCCATCCGGTCGGGAAGGGCGCTGACCAGGCGGTCCATCGCCCAGAACAGGAGCCATACCCCTCCGACGCCGACGACGATCGCGACGGCGATCTGGAGGGCCTTGTTGGTCCTGGGGTCCTGGAGGAACTCGAAAGTGAAGAAGAAGAGGAGGAGGACCGCGGGGACGATCAGGGCGCTGAGGATGCGCAGCACCCAGACGGAGAGACGATTGTCGGTCGACCCGGGCTCTCCGGGCGGGCGGGGCGGTTCGCTCACCTCATCCTTGATCAGCGACGGGGTCGACATGTGGCTCTCCTCGCGTCCTTCCTCTCTCCGACGATAGCCCCTGGGTGTGACGGGAGCCGGGAGGAGCGGTGTGTTTCCGCCCCTCCCGGCTCCGGTTCAGGTCACTGCGGCCAAGCCGCCTCGACGCGGTCGACGATCTCCTGGATGTCGGCCCCGCCGGCATGGTCGATCATCGCCTGCCAGAAGGCCTCCTGGCCGATCTGGGGCGGCATCAGGTCCGATGCGTCGAACACGAACGACCCGTCGCCGAGGGCCTGGGTGATGGCCTCGGCGAACGTCCGACCCGACTCGCTCTCGAGGCAGTTGGGATCGGTGTTCGCATTGCCGGGCAGGCGCTCGACGCCAGGCACTCCGTGGCCGCCGTACGGCGAGACGCCACCGCCGGAGGCCGAAGCCAGGGTGCACTGCCAGTCGGGCGAGATCCAGTCCTGGATGGCCCGGATCGTCTCCGGGGTGTCGTTGAACACGATGATCGTGTCACCGCCACCCATCGCCCCGGTGTTGCCGTTGATGGACGGGAAGTTGAAGACGCCGATTTCGGCCTCCTCGCCCTCCTCGTACTCGGGCGCATCCGGGAAGAAGTTCGAGGCGAAGGAGCCCTGCTTCAGCATCACGCAGCCCGGAGGCTCCTGGAACATCGGAGCCGGCGACTCCTCGACCACGATCGACGGCACGTTCTCGGCCCCGCCGAGCACGAAGCCCTCCCCGTGGAGGATCTGGCTGAAGAGCTCGAAGGCCTCGACGACCATCGGGTCGTTGAACGGGATCTCGTGCTTGTACCACTGGGTGTAGGCCTCGGGACCGTGGAGACGGAGGAAGATGTCCTCGATCCAGTCGGTACCGGCCCAGCCGGTGGCACCGCCGGCGCCGTAGCCGAAGCACCACGGCGTGATACCGTCGGCGACCATCTGCTCGGACAGCGCCACGAGATCCTCATAGGTCTCGGGGACCTCGTAGCCGTTCTCCTCGAAGGTCGGGATGTGATAGAAGACCACGGACTTGTAGTTCGGGAACCACGGGATCCCGTAGTGCTTCCCGTCCTCGCACAGCCCGAGGTCCATCCAGAACTTCGAGTGGTTCGCCTCCATCTCGGCGATGTCGAAGCCCATGTCTTCGAGCGCCACCAGGTGCCCCTGGTTGGCGAACTCGCAGATGGACGCCGGCTGAGGGGTGACGGCCACGTCGGGCGGATTGCCGCCGTCGACGGCGATCCTCAGCTCGTTCTCGAAGTCCGTCGAACCCCGGAACGTGATGGAGGATCCAGTCACCTCGTTGTAGACGTCGATGAAGCCCTGGAGGGCCTCACCCTCGGTGCCGGTGGGGGCACCGAAGAGGGCGAACGAGGCTCCCACCTGTTCGGCTTCACCTCCGTCTGCTGGGGTAGTAGCTGGCTCTCCGTCTGCCGAAGTCGTCTCGGCTCCCTCTTCCCCGTCACCGCCGCATGCGGCGACGACGAGAGCGAGGACCGTCACGAGGGCCAGCAGTCTCGCCCATCTCCTCATGTATTCCTCCTACTTGCTGTTCTATGCCGGAACGGACCGGCACACGTCCCAGTGCCGGCTCGCGCCGGCCAACTGAAAGCGCTTTCGGACATTACGAGTGAGCGTGAACGGGCGTCAAGTGACGAAAGTCCGTTGACTTCCGCTTCTGGAGCAGGGTCGGCATGACGTGGCGCTGGACCGGGCCGTCGTCGCCGTCGAGACGCGCCAGCACCAGATGGGCGGCCCGCGCCGCCATGATGCTCACGGGCTGGCGCACCGTCGTGAGCCCCACGGCCTCGGCGACCGGCTGGTCGTCGAAGCCCACCACCGCCAGGTCTTCGGGGACGCGCAGGCCCGCCTCCTCGGCGGCCCACATGGCCCCGATCGCCATCTCGTCCGAGATGCAGAACACGGCGGTGGGAGCGCCCCGGCCGATCAACTCCAGCATCGCCTCCCTGCCGCCCGCCACCGAGAAGCTGCCCGCCACGTCGAGGTCCGCCGGCAAGTCGAGCCCCCGGCGCCCGAGCGCGGCGATCGTCCCCCGCCGGCGCAGGGCGGCGGACTCGTTGTCGGTGGCGCCATCGGGCCCGGCGCCGATCAGGCCGATGCGGGTGTGGCCGAGATCGAGGAGGTGGCCCACGGCCGCCTCTGCCGCCGCCACGTTGTCGATCGTCACCGAGTCGAACAAGCCGGTGTCGACGCCCACGGTGGCGACGGGAACTGGCCCTCCGGCGAGATCCTCCCAGAGCTGGTCCGGCATGAACAGGTCGCACAGAACGAGGCCGTCGACCCGCTTCGACAGCGCCGGGAGCCCGGCGATGAACCGTTCGGTGGCATCCGGGCCGTCGACCACGATCACGTGCATGTCGAGGGCCTCCTCGGCGAGGACCGCCTCGACTCCGGCGAGGACGTTGGCGTAGAACCACGAGTTGAGGACGGGGACAGCCACTCCGACCGTCCCGGAGCGTCCGGCGGCGAGGCGGGCGGCGTGGGGGTTGGGGCGGTAGTCGAGCTCTTCGGCGGCGCGGAGGACCTTCTCCCGTGTCGCCGCGGAGACGTGTGGGAGGCCTCGCAGTGCCCGGCTGACCGTCGCCACTGAGACGCCGGCTCGGCTGGCCACGTCTTCGATCTTGGCTGCTCGAGACATGTGGCGCCCGGCGAATGTAAGCGCTTGCCACTGGCGGGTCAAGGGTGGCGGCCATCGAGGCGGAAGGCGATACCCTTCCGCCGATGAATTGGTGGCACAACGCCGTCGGCTACGAGGTCTACATCCGTTCGTTCCAGGACTCCAACGGCGACGGCATCGGCGACTTCGACGGGATCACCCAACGACTCGAGCACCTGGCGTGGCTGGGCGTGGACGTCGTCTGGGTGACGCCGTTCTACCCCTCGCCGCAGTACGACTTCGGCTACGACGTCGCCGACTACACCGACGTCGACCCCGCCTACGGGGACGTGGACGCCTTCCGCCGTTTCGCCGCCCGGGCCCACGAGCTGGGGCTCAAGGTGATGATCGACATCGTCCCCAACCACACCTCCAGCCACCATCGGTGGTTCCGGAAGGCGCTGGAGGACCCGGACTCGCCGGAGCGCGACTACTACATCTTCCGCCCCGGGCGCGACGGCGGCCCGCCCAACAACTGGGTGTCGCATTTCGGCGGCCCGGCGTGGACCCTCGACGAGAAGAGCGGCGAGTACTACCTGCACCTGTTCCACCGCGAGCAGCCGGACCTCAACTGGTCGAACCCGGCGGTGCGCGACGAGTTCGACCGCATCCTCCGCTTCTGGATGGACGAGGGCGTGGACGGCCTCCGCATCGACGTGGCCCACGCCCTGATGAAGGACGCGGAGCTGCGCGACAACCCCCAGATCCTCCCGCTTCCGGAGGACGCCACGCCCAGCCAGGCGATGGCGGCGTTCGAGCACGTCCACGACCTCACCCAAGAGTCGACGAAGGAGATCTATCGGCGATGGAAAGGCCTCCCCGGCGCCGACCGCGTCCTGCTCCTGGGCGAGGTGTACGTGCTCGACGTCGAAAAGAGCGCCTCCTACATGGGGGTCGGAGGGCTCGACCTGTGCCTGTTCTTCGCCCTCAACCGCCGCCCCTGGGACCCGGTCCGCTTCGTCGACGAGATCCGGACCTGGTCGCTGGCCTCCCCTGACGGCTTCGCCTGGACGATCTCCAGCCACGACGAGGACCGGCCGGTGACGCGGTTCGGGGGCGGCGAGCTGGGGAGGGCCCGGTCGCTCGCCATCTGGACGATCTTCGCCGCCATCCCGGGGCTGCCCTTCGTGTACCAGGGGGAGGAGCTGGGCCTCGAGAACGGCTACGTGGCTCCCGAGCACATCAAGGACCCGGTGGGGCTCGCCGCCTACGAAGAGAGCCGGGACTTCTGCCGAACGCCGATGCCGTGGGATTCGGGCCCGAACAACGGCTTCACGACTGGCGAGCCGTGGCTGGTCTCGTCGCCGCGTCGGCCCGAGGAGACCGTCGAGTTCCAGCGCCAGGACCCCGACTCCTTCCTCCACCGGTTCCGCCGTCTCCTTCTCACTCGCAGGCGCCTCGAGTCGCGGCGTTCCGGCAAGGTCGAATGGCTGCCCTCTCCTCCGGGAGTGGCTCTCGCCCTCTACGGGGAGGTCCTGGTCGTGTCCAACCTGAACGACGACACCGTCCGGGTGGAGCTCCC
The DNA here is from genome assembly GCA_017577575.1 of Acidimicrobiia bacterium. Taxonomy (GTDB): domain Bacteria; phylum Actinomycetota; class Acidimicrobiia; order Spongiisociales; family ZC4RG35; genus ZC4RG17. Next base: position 117,847 of record PKRG01000004.1, read on the forward strand.
GCCCGGCGATTGGCGTCTGGAGTACTCGCCCGACGGGTCCGAAGGCGAGGTGACCCGGAGCGAGGTCGAGGTCCCGCCGGCGACGGGTTGGATCTACTCGTCCGCCGAGGCCTGAGGCCGGCGCCAACCGACGAGGATCTGGAGAGCGGCGAGCACGAGACCGGCCCCGACGGCGACGGCGCCCGTCCAGCCGTCGACCCAGTCCCAGCCCAGCCAGGCGTCAGCCGAGAAGCGGCCGGGACCGAGGAACCCGATCACCGCCGCCATCACGGCCAGGGTGGCGACGTACTCCCAGCCTTCGTCGGGACGATGGAACACGAAAAACCCGGCGAAGCGGTGCACGGTCCAGTAGGCGATCGCCATCGTGGCGACCAGGCCGGCGACGGCGACGGGAGTGAGGAAACCGAGAACGAAAGCCGCCCCGATCGCCACCTCGCCCCCGGCGGACAGGGCGGCGGTGACGATGGGACGGCGGAACCCGACCTTGGCGAACCACTTGGCGGTCCCCGTCATGGACCGGGCGTGGTTGAGCCCGTGAGCGAGCATCACCGCGCCCAGCCACAGGCGCATCGCCAGGACGATCCAGTCCAGCATGTGCCGAGTATCGCCGCGGTGGAGCGCATGTGCCGGACGCCCCGGTGGCAGGCGTCGACGCCTCGGTTCGGGTCGACGCCTGCCGGGTCGCCCTGGAGAGTCACTCCAGGGCCAAGTCGAGGACCTCGCTCATGTCCTCCACCAGGTGGATCTGCAGGTCCTTGCGCACATCGTCGGGCACGTCGTCGAGATCCACCTCGTTGCGCTTGGGCAGGATCACCTCGGTGAGCCCCGCCCGGTGGGCGGCGAGCACCTTCTGTTTCACCCCGCCGATCGGCAGCACCTTGCCCTGGAGGGTGACCTCTCCGGTCATCCCCACCTCCGGGCGGACCTTGCGGCCGGTCAGCAACGAGGCGAGGGCGGTGGACATGGCGATGCCCGCCGACGGGCCGTCCTTGGGGATCGCCCCGGCCGGCACGTGGAGGTGGAACCGCTGGTCGAGGGCTCCACGGTCGATGCCCAGCGCCTCGGCGTGCGACTCGACATAGGACAGGGCGATGCGGGCCGACTCTTTCATGACGTCGCCCAACTGCCCGGTGAGGACCAGATCGCGGCCGCCTTCCATCTTGGTCGCCTCGATGAAGAGGACCTCGCCGCCGGCGCCGGTCACCGCCAGTCCGGTGGCCACCCCCGGGACGTCGGTGCGGTCCTTGGCCTCGTCCTTCCACACCTTCGGCTTGCCGAGGTAGTCGGCCACGTCGTCGGCGTCGACCACCACCGGCGTCGTGCCCTCGCCCTTGGCGATGTAGGTCGCCACCTTGCGGGTGAGCTTGCCGAGCTCCCGCTCGAGGTTGCGGACACCGGCCTCCCGGGTGTACCGGTCGACGATCGTTGCCAGCGCCGCCTCCGTCACCGTGAGCTCCTCCGGCTCCAGGCCGGCAGCCCGCAGCTGACGGGGAAGCAGGTGGTCGCGGGCGATGTCGACCTTCTCCAGGTCGGTGTACCCGTCGATCGAGATGACCTCCATCCTGTCCAGCAGGGGCGCCGGGATCGTCTCCAGGACGTTGGCGGTGGCGATGAACAGCACGTCGGAGAGGTCGAGGTCGGTCTCGAGATAGTGGTCGCGGAACGTGTGGTTCTGGGCCGGGTCGAGGACCTCGAGCAGGGCCGACGCCGGGTCACCCCGCCAGTCGGCGCCCACCTTGTCCATCTCGTCGAGCATGAACACCGGGTTCATCGAGCCGGCTTCGATCAGCGCCCGCACGATGCGCCCCGGCCGGGCCCCGACGTAGGTGCGCCGGTGACCGCGGATCTCGGCTTCGTCGCGGACGCCGCCCAGCGCCACGCGGACGAACTTGCGGCCCAGGGCCCGGGCCACCGACTCGCCCAGTGAGGTCTTACCCACGCCGGGTGGGCCGACGAGGAGCAGGATGGCGCCGGCCCGGCGGTGGTCGTCGGCCTCCTCCAGGCCCCGCTCCCGCCGCAGCTTGCGGACGGCGAGGTGCTCGACGATGCGCTCCTTGACGTCGTGGAGGCCGGTGTGGTCGGCGTCCAGGACGGCCCACGCCTCGTTGAGTTCGAGGCGGTCCTCGGTGTAGGTGCCCCACGGGACCTCGAACATGGTGTCGAGCCACGTGCGCACCCAGGAGTGCTCGGGCGACTGCTCGCTCATCCGCTCGAGACGGTCGATCTCGCGCTCGACCGCCTCGGCGACCTTCTCGGGCATCTGCGCCTCTTCGAGCTTCTGGCGGTACTGGTCGGCGATGTTCTCGTCCTCGCCCAGCTCGCGGCGGATCGCCTCCATCTGCTGGCGGAGGATGTATTCGCGCTGGCTCTTGTCGATGCGCTCGGCCGCCTCCTCGCGGATCTTGCGGCGCAGGTTCAGGTCGGCGAGGACCTCGCGCATCCAGCCGAGCAGCTTGCCCAGGCGGGCATGGACGTCGATGGTCTCGAGAATCTCGACCTTCTGTTCGAGGGACAGGTCGGGCGAGTACACCGCCAGGTCGGCCAGCTGCGACGGGTTGTCGATGGACAGGAACCGGTCGGCGACACCGCCTCCGACCCCGCGCAGCTCCAGGACTTCGCTGACGACGGCGCGGTACTCGGCGACGAGCTCCTCGAGGGCGGGATCGTTGATGACATCGGCCTCCGCCACCTCCTCGGCCGCGCACCACAGGGCACCGGTCTCGTCGGTGGAACCGGAGCCGACGCGCGCCCGGGAGATGCCGCTCACCACGACGTGGCCGGCTTCGTCCTGGTCGCTGATCTCGGCGATAGTGCCCACCGAGGCGTAACGGCCGTCGACCCGCGGGACCAGGAGCAGCCGGCCCCCGGCGCGACGCGCCGCCTCGAGGGCGGTCTTGCCCTCTGCCGTCTCGATGCGCAGCGTCACCACCATGTGGGGAAAGACGACGCCGTTGGTCAGAGGTAGGACCGGCAGAGAGAGTTGATCTGTATGGGGCATGGGAGTGAACCTCTCTCGAATTTGAGCCTTGCGGACTGAGGAAACAACTGTCTCGGGGTTGGTATTCCTGCCGCGGGCACTAGCCTAGTCGAAACCAAACAACGAGATTCATGAAATATGACACAGGGGCACTCAGGTTGTACCCTGTGGAACTGATTCTTCGAACGAAAAGTCCGAATCCCGAAAGGAACCCGCTATGGCCAGAGCAGTCGGTATAGACCTGGGCACTACCAACAGCGTCATCGCCGCTCTCGAGGGTGGCGACCCCGTCATCATCCCCAACGCCGAGGGGTCGCGCACCACCCCGTCCGTCGTCGCGTTCAAGGAAGGCGAAGTCCTGGTCGGCGACGTGGCGAAGCGGCAGGCGATCACGAACCCGGACAAGACCGTCCGGTCGGTGAAGCGCCACATGGGCGACAACACCTGGCGGATGGAAGCGGAGGGCAAGTCGTACACGGCTCAAGAGATCTCCGCTCGCATCCTGATGAAGCTGAAGCGAGACGCCGAGGCCTATCTCGGCACCGAGGTGACCGACGCGGTCATCACGGTCCCCGCCTACTTCAACGACGCCCAGCGGCAGGCCACCAAGGAAGCCGGCCAGATCGCCGGCCTCAACGTGCTGCGCATCATCAACGAGCCCACGGCGGCCTCTCTCGCCTACGGCCTCGACAAGGAGGGCGACCAGACCATCCTCGTCTACGACCTCGGGGGCGGGACCTTCGACGTCTCCATCCTCGAGATCGGCGAGGGCGTGTTCGAGGTGAAGGCCACCTCCGGCGACACCCACCTGGGTGGCGACGACTGGGACCAGGCGATCATCGACTGGCTGGTCGAAGGGTTCCGCAACGACTACGGCGTCGACCTGTCCAAGGACCGGATGGCGATGCAGCGCCTGAAGGAGGCGGCCGAGAAAGCCAAGATCGAGCTGTCCTCCGTCTCGGAGACCGAGATCAACCTGCCGTTCATCACGGCCACCGCCGACGGCCCGCTCCATCTCCAGCAGAAGCTGACGCGCTCGGAGTTCGAGAAGCTGTCGGCCGACCTGCTCGAGCGGACCAAGGGCCCGTTCCAGCAGGCGATCAAGGATGCCGGCATCTCGATGTCCGACATCGACCACGTCGTGCTGGTGGGCGGCTCGACCCGCATGCCTGCGGTGCAGGAGCTGGTCCGTGAGCTGACGGGCAAGGAGCCCCACAAGGGCGTCAACCCCGACGAGGTCGTGGCGGCGGGCGCGGCCATCCAGGCCGGCGTGCTCAAGGGCGACGTCAAGGACGTCCTGCTGCTCGACGTCACTCCGCTCACTCTCGGCATCGAGACGAAGGGCGGCGTGATGACGAAGATGATCGAGCGGAACACGACCATCCCCACCCGCCGCTCGGAGATCTTCTCCACCGCCGAGGACAACCAGCCCGAGGTGGAGATCAACGTCCTCCAGGGCGAGCGGGCGATGGCGGCGGACAACAAGAGCCTCGGCAAGTTCCGCCTGACGGGGATCCCGCCGGCACCCGCCGGCGTGCCCCAGATCGAGGTCACCTTCGACATCGACGCCAACGGCATCGTGCACGTCAGCGCCAAGGACCTCGCCACCGGGAAGGAGCAGGCGATGACGATCACCGGCGGCTCCGCCCTCTCCCAGGAGGAGATCGACCGGATGATCAAGGACGCCGAGGCGTACGCCGAGGAGGACCGCAAGCGCCGGGAAGCCGTCGAGACACGCAACCGCGCCGACTCCCTGGTGCACCAGACCGAGCGCGTCCTCAAGGAGCAGGGCGACAAGCTGTCCGAAGACGAGCGAACCTCGATCGAGTCCGCCCTGTCGGAGCTCAAGGAGGCCGTCGCCTCGGAGAGCACCAGCACCGATGACCTGAACTCCAAGATGGAGAAGCTCGCCCAGGTCTCGCAGTCGGCGTTCACGCGTATGTATCAGGAGGCCGCTCAGCAAGCCCAGGCGCAGGCGGGCGGCGGCGCCGACGGCGGCACGGCCGACGACGAGGAAGTCGTCGACGCCGAGATCGTCGACGAGGGCGACGACAGCTGAGTGGGGAAAGCCGGAGGCCCTCCGGGGCCTCCGGCCACTCCACCGATGGATGAGACATGGGCATGACTGAGAAACGAACCGAGACAGAACAGGACCAGGTCGTCGAGGCGGACGCGGTGGTCGACGACGCGGATCGAGAGCCGACTGCCGACGACCTCGGCTTGGTGCTGCCCGAGGACCCAGAGGAGGCGGTCCGCTACCTCCTGAGGAAGGTCCAGGAGGCCCGCGAGGAGGCGTCGTCCTACCTCGACGACCTGAAACGGGTCGCAGCCGACTTCGACAACTACCGCCGCCGCGCCACCCGGGAGATCGGAGAGGCCACCCAGCGGGCCGCCGAGCGGCTGGTCACCGAGCTCCTCCCCGTCCTCGACACCTTCGACGCCGCCCTGGCCTTCGAGCCGACGACCGAGGCGGAAGAGAAGCTCCTGGCAGGCATGCACCGCACCCGGGAGCAACTGTTGACGATCCTCAACGACCAGGGGCTCGAGATCGTGCCGTCGGTGGGTGAGCCGTTCGATCCGGAGATCCACGAAGCGGTCATGGCCCCGAACGAAGGCTCGGGGCGCCTGGTGGTCAAAGAGGAGCTGCGGCGCGGGTACCGCCTGAAGGGCCGCCTCGTCCGGCCGGCGCTAGTGGCCGTCGAATACGTCGACGACGCCGACGAGGCCGACGAAGACACGCAGGAGAGCGACGAGCAGTGAATCGCGACTGGGTGGAGAAGGACTTCTACGCCATCCTGGAGGTGTCTCCCGACGCCTCCCAGGAGGAGATCAAGCGCGCCTATCGCAAGCTCGCCCAGAAGCTCCACCCCGACGCCAACCCCGGCGACCCGAAAGCCGAAGAGCGTTTCAAGGAAGTCTCGGAGGCGTACTCGGTCCTCTCCGACCCCGAGCAGCGCAAGGAGTACGACCAGGTGCGCCGCCTCGTCTCCTCCGGATTCGGGGGCGGCGGCCCCGGCGGCTTCGGCGGCTTCGGCGGGTTCGGTGGCCAGCAGATCCGCGTCGAGGACCTGAGCGACCTCTTCAGCGGTTTCGGCGGGCTCGGCGACCTGTTCACGGGACGGAGCCGCCGCAGCACCGGGCCCATGCGGGGCGCCGACACCCGCGCCGACCTGACGATCTCCTTCGAGGAGGCGTTCCGCGGCGTCACCACCACGCTGCAGGTGAGGGGCCAGACGACGTGTTCCCACTGCGGCGGCAGCGGCGCCGAACCGCCCAGCCGGCCCCGAACCTGCCCCACCTGCAACGGCACCGGCACGGTGGCCCGCAACCAGGGTTTCTTCTCGTTCGCCGAGGCGTGCCCGCAGTGCCGTGGCGCCGGTGTGATCATCGACCAGCCGTGCACGGTGTGCCGGGGATCGGGCACCGAGGTGCGCACCCGATCGATCCGGGTCCGGATTCCACCCGGCGTGAAGGACGGCGCCACGATCCGCATCCCTGGCAAGGGAGCGCCGGGCCGCAACGGCGGGCCTCCCGGCGACCTGTTGGTCGACGTGCGAGTGACCCCCCATCCCCTGTTCGGGCGCCGCGACAAGGACCTGACGGTCACGGTGCCCATCACCTACGCCGAGGCCGCCCTGGGGGCGCGCATCACGGTGCCCACGATGAACGGCCCGGTCAGGATGAAGATCCCGCCGGGCACGACGAGCGGGCGCGTCTTCCGGATCAAGGGCAAAGGGTTCGACACCGGCCGGGGCAAGCCCGGGGACCTCCTGGCTCGAGTGGAGATCCAGGTCCCCAATAGGCTTTCGAAAGAGGAGAAGCAGCTGCTCGAGCAGCTGGCTTCCTACGACCGCGAGGACATCCGTGCCCACTTCGAGCCGTACCTGACATGATGGAGCAGCGATGAGTGACAGGGCACAGAAGCGAGCCGTCTTCGTCATCTCGGTGGCTGCCGAGCTGGCGGGGATGCACCCCCAGACCCTGCGCATCTACGAACGCAAGGGCCTGATCGATCCGTACCGCACCCCGGGAGGGACGCGACGGTACTCGCAAGAGGACATCCAACGCCTCAAGCTCATCCAGCAGCTCACGTCCCAGGGCCTGAACCTGGAGGGCGTGAAGCAGGTGCTGGCGCTGCGCGACGAACTGCAGCGGCTGCGTGCCAAGGTGGCCGAGATGGAGAAGCGCCTGGACGCCGTCACCCGCGAGGCGGAACAGAAGATGCGCGAGCTCCATCGCTCGTACCGCCGAGAGATCGTGGTCCGCTCGGAGGCGTGGCCCGACATCCGCCGCCCCAGCCCATGACGACCCTGACTCCCCCCGCACCCGGTGTCGAACAGGGCGGCCGCCGGAAAGGCCATAATGGCCCCGGCATGGACAGCTACTCCGGGCCTGTTCGAATCCTGGACGCGAACGGCATCCTCCTGACGGTGGGGAGTGCCGACCTGGAGCGTGACCCAGAGAGGAACTCCTGGCGGGGCCTGTTGCGAGTCATCGCCGGGACCGGCGTCGCCGGGAAGGCCCTCCGGGTGAAGATAGAGGTGCCGGGCGGCGGGGTCAGCGAAGCCGTCCTGGATCCCCGCCCCGAGTCGCCCGACGGGGTCGCCTTCTCCGACATCGCGGGGATCGGCCCGGCGCCGTTCTGAGCCGCTCAGGCGTACCAGTCGCCGCCTTCGACGACGACCGCGTCACCTGGCACGGCGGGCCCACCCACGTAGACCCACGCAGGGACGATCTCCCTCCCGATCATGACGTCGGCGACCACCCGCACGTATTCGGGCTCGGGATCGTCAACGCCCTCGTACTGGTCGAGCACCTCCAAGGCGCGTTCGGGGTCGCGCAACCACAGCAGCTCCCCGACCACCTCGCCGCGGGCGGACTTCACGCACCAGGGATAGCGGTGACCCTCCCCCACCAGGGCATACCCCGTGAGGACGGCGGGGCAGTGCCGGACGACGAACGGCTGGACGAGATGGAAGGCGTGCCCGGAGGGGCGGAGTGTCCCGTAGACGAAGATCCGGTCGAGCATCATGTCACCGGGCCCGTGCGTTCCGGCGCGTGCCTCCATGCGTCGCTCTCCATCACCCCCCGAATGGCTTCCACGGCGTCCCACACCTCGACGTGCCGCTGGTAGGCGGGCGCCAAGCCGAAGCGTAGGAGATTCGGCGGTCTAACGTCCCCGACCACTCTCCTCTGGATCGAGGCGGCCATGATCCGCCCCGCCTCGGGATGGGCGAGGGATACGTGGCTGCCGCGCTGGTCGGGAGCCCGCGGGGTCACCACTTCGAACCACGGGAGACGCTCGTCCACCAGGCGAATGAAGTCGGCCACCAGTCGCTCCGACTTGACCCGCAGGGCCCTGGTGTCGACGCCGTCGAAGACGTCGAGGGCGGCGTCGAGAGCCACGAGCGCCAGGATGGATTGGGTGCCGGTCTGGGCGCGGGAGGCGCCCGGAGCCGGGCGGTACGCGGATTCCATGGCGAAGGGCTCGGCGTGGCCCCACCACCCGGTGATCGGGTTTCGGAACCCGGCCTGGTGACTCGGGTGGACGTAGATGAACGCCGGGGCGCCGGGCCCGCCGTTGAGGTACTTGTACCCGCAGCCCACGGCGAAATCGGATCCCGACATGTCGACGTCCATCGCGCCCACCGAATGGGACAGGTCCCACACCACCAGCGCCCCCGCATCCCGTGCCGCGGCGTCGACGTCGGGAATCGAATGACGGCGCCCGGTGCGGTAGTCGACGTGGGTGAGGGAGACCACGGCGACGTCCGGGGAGATCCGATCGAGCACCTGATCGGGGGGCACCGACATCACTTCGGCGCCGGCCTGGTCGGCGACGGCGTGGAGGACGTAGAGGTCGGTGGGGAAGTTGCCGGTGTCGGTGAGGATGTACCGGCGGTCGGGGCGCAGGCGGCGAGCTGCGGCGACCGCCTTGTAGACGGCGACGGTGGTGGTGTCGCCGACGGCCACGGAACCGGGAGGCGCCCCGATGAGAGGGGCGATGCGCTCCGCCACCCGCTCGGCTAGGTCCCACCATCCGTGGTCGTTCCAGGAACGGATGAGATCGTGGCCCCATTCGTCGACGACGGTGCGCTGGACGACGGCGGGGACGTGACTTGGGAGCGGGCCGAGCGAGTTCCCGTCCAGGTAGATCAGGCCGTCGGGAAGCGAAAAGGCATTCCGGAGGTCGGCGAGAGGATCGGACGAGTCGAGGTCTTCGAAGTAGGCGCGATCGAGCATGGCGGCGTCAGTTGCGCAGACGGTAACCCAACCTGCCGACGGGCCTGATCGGCGCGCGCATCTCGGAGGAGATCCCTCTCGTCTTCTTGCCCTATCGGGCTCTGGCTCTTTCCAGCCAGGACCGAGCCAGGGCGATGCGAGCGGCGGTCTCGCCCGGCCAATCGGGGGCCTGGACCCGGAAAGGGCCCGACGCCAGCGTGAAGAGGGCGGCGGCGGCCCGCCGCCGGATGTCTCTCGGGTCGTGGAGACGGTCCCAGATCTCCAGGAGCTCCTGGGTGTAAGCGCGGACCCTGGCAGGTCGAGTCGACATCGTCTCCCACAAGGCGAGATGCCCCAGCATGACTCCCGGGTCGTCGCCTCGCCGCCCCAGGCCGAACGTGTCGACATCGAGGAAACCGACGACGCGGCCCCCCTCGGTGAGGATCTGGGCTTCGTAGAAGTCGCCGTGGACCGGGACGAGGTCTTCGTCGTCTTCCTCCCCCAGCTCTTCGACGAACCGGTCGACCGCCGCGGCCTCCGACGGCACCACCCGTCTGAGCAGGTCGGCGAAGGCCGGGACCCGCTCGATGATGGAGGCCATGGGCTGGTCGTCGGGCGGAGGGGGGAGGTCGGCTACCAGCGCCGCCACCTCCTCGGGAGCCGGGAGCTGGCCGGCGGGGTCTTCCAAGACGTCGCGCAGCGTGCGGCCGGGCAGGGCTCGGAGGGCCATGAGGCCGAGCTCGGACGAGCAGCCGAGACTGGCCGGCACCGGCAGCACCGCGGCGAGGAGCTCGTGGCGTTGGTGGAGCCGTTGGATCCTCTCCGGCCGCAGCACCTTCACGTAGATCCCCTCCCGCTCGCCCCTCACGGACACGACTGCGCGCCGGCCCGGCCGGTAGCCCCGCAGACGGGTGGTGACCTTTGCCGCGGGCGATCCCAGGTCGGCGAGTAGCCGGGCTGCGTGGGTGTCGTCGAGGGCCGGCGCCAGGCCGGGAAGCGCCGGGTCGAAGGGAACGCGCCACACGCCCACTGGCGTGCCGTCGGCTTCGACGATCAGCGCCCCGTCGGGGATGCGACCCCCGGCAGCCACCAAGTCGTGGCAGCCCGCCAGCTCGCCCCCTTCGACGGCCACGGAATAGCGGACGGTGATGCTGGCGCCGGGCCACCAGGTGACGGTGACGGGATGGCAGTCCGTCACCACACCGCCCGTCGCCTCCGCCACCGCCGCCACGGGTCCAGGCACGGCTTCGCCCAGCAGCGTCGCCACGGAGGGCAGGTCGGGGTCGGCGACGCAGGCGGTGGCTGGATGGACCGGGGCCATGGGCCCATCTTCCCCCACCGAGCGGGGCCGGCAAACGGGAGGACGATCGGATGCCCTCGATCGCCTACCCTCGGCGATGTGACCGGTGCGATCGCCGATTGCGAGCGGATCCTCGCCGGATGGCTGGGCCAGCCCGTCAACTCCCTGACCAGCTTCGCATTCGTGGTCGCCGGGGTCCACGTGTGGCGTCGATCGCATCGGCTCGTGGGGCTGGCGTCTGTCGCCACCGGCGTGGGGTCGTTCCTGTTCCACGGCCCGATGCCACCCGGTGCCGAGTGGGCCCACGACGTGTCGCTGGCGTGGCTGTTGGTGACGGTGGCCACCGCCGGCACCAGATGGGAACGGCTGGGCGGGGCCCCTTCCCTGGCAGTCGTCGGGCTCGGGCTGGCCGTGGTTCCCGCCGCCGGAGACCCGCTGGGAGCGTTGGCTGCGGCGGGAGCCATCGGATCGGTCCTGTGGCGCGACCGGAGCCGTTCGACCGTGGCCGCTCTCGGGATCCTCTGCATCGCAGCAGCCATCGGCCGGTTGTCGGCGACGGGCGGCCCGCTGTGCGTGCCGGACTCGATCGTCCAGGGCCACGGCCTATGGCACCTGGGCGCCGCCCTGTCGATCGCCCTCTGGGCCACGGCGTCTTCTCGTCGGGGCTCCCTGGCACCGGCGAGCAGCATGTGACAGGCGGCCACCGGCTGTGGCGAGGGCTCTGGGCCGCGTTACCGTCGTGATCGACGCCGAGAGGGGACGCCGATGCCGAAGAGCGAATTGCTGCGAATGGACAACATGGGGATCGTGGTGGAGTCCCTGGACGAGGCCGTCGAATTCTTCACGGAGCTCGGGTTGACGCTCGAGGGCAGGGCGACGGTCGAAGGCGAGTGGGCGGGACGTGTCACCGGACTCGGCGACCAGCGAGTCGAGGTGGCGATGATGGTCACTCCCGACGGTCACAGCCGGCTCGAGCTCTCGCGCTTCGTGGACCCTCCGATCGCAGCCGACCACCGGACCGATCCGGTCAACTCCCTCGGCTACCTGCGCGCCATGTTCGCCGTGAGCGACATCGACGAGACCCTCGAGCGCCTCCAGGGCCGGGGGGCGACGCTCGTGGGTGATGTCGTTCAGTACGAAAGCGCCTATCGCCTCTGCTACGTCCGGGGCCCCGAGGGGATCCTGGTGGGACTGGCAGAGGAGCTCCCCGCCGGCTCGTGAGCGGCGGGGAGCTGCCAACCGGCCCGGGTCAGGCCAGGACGAGCGTGGAGCCCTCGGCGTCGACCTTGACCGTCGAGCCGTCCTCGTAGCGCCCCTCCAGCAGGGCCATCGCCAACGGGTCGGCGATCTCTTTCTGGATGACCCGCTTCAGCGGGCGGGCGCCGTAGACGGGGTCGTAGCCCTTCTCCGCCAGCAGGTCGGCGGCCGCTTCGGTGACCTCCAGGTCGATGCGGCGTGCCTCCAGCCGCTTCCGCAGATGCCCGAGCTGGATGTCCACGATCTGGCGCAGGTCCTGGCGGGTGAGGCGCTTGAACACCACCACGTCGTCGATCCGGTTCAGGAACTCGGGACGGAAGTGCGCCCTGACCGCCTCCATCACCCGGGTGTGGATCACCTCGTCGGACAGGTCGGGCTGGATGTGCTCCGAGCCGAGGTTCGAGGTCATGATGAGGACGACGTTGGTGAAGTCCACCGTGCGTCCCTGGCCGTCGGTGAGGCGCCCGTCGTCGAGGAGCTGGAGCAGCACGTTGAACACGTCGGCGTGGGCCTTCTCCACCTCGTCCAGGAGCACCACCGAGTACGGGCGCCGTCGGACCGCTTCGGTCAGCTGGCCGCCTTCCTCGTAGCCCACATACCCAGGAGGCGCACCGATCAGCCGGCTGACCGAGTGCTTCTCCATGTACTCGGACATATCGATGCGCACCATCGCCCTCTCGTCGTCGAAGAGGAACTCGGCGAGCGCCCGGGCCAGCTCGGTCTTGCCGACTCCGGTGGGCCCGAGGAAGAGGAACGAGCCGATCGGGCGGTTGGGGTCGGCGAGCCCTGCCCGGTTGCGACGCACGGCGTTGGCCACGACCTCGACGGCGGCGTCCTGGCCGACGACACGCTGGTGGAGCCGCTCCTCCAGGTTGATGAGCTTTTCCATCTCCCCCTGCATCAGGCGAGTGACCGGGATCCCGGTCCAGCGGGACACCACCTCGGCGATGTCCTCTTCGTCGACCTCCTCCGACAGCATGCGGCCCTGCTCGTTCAGCTCGTCCAGCTGCTGCTGGCGCGCCACCAGCTCCTTCTCCAGTTGGACCAGCCGGCCGTAACGGAGCTCGGCAGCCCGCTGCAGGTCCCCTTCCCGCTCGGCGCGGGCCGCTTCGGCCTTCGTCTCCTCGATTTTGGACTTGGCGTCCTGGATGGCGGTGATCGCCTCCTTCTCCTGCTCCCAACGAGCGGTCAGCGCGGCGATCTCCTCGTTGACGTCGGCCAGTTCCCGCTCCAGGTCGGCCAGGCGCTCCTTCGACCGTTCATCGGTCTCCTTGCGTAGGGCTTCCCGCTCGATCTCGAGCTGGATCCGGCGCCGGGTGAGCTCGTCGATCTCCTCCGGCATCGAGTCGATCTCGATGCGCAGCCGCGATGCCGCCTCGTCGATGAGGTCGATGGCCTTGTCGGGGAGGAACCGTGCCGTGATGTAGCGGTCCGACAAGACCGCCGCCGCCACCAGCGCCGAGTCGGTGATCCGCACGCCATGGTGGACCTCGTAGCGCTCCTTCAGCCCGCGGAGGATGGCGATCGTGTCCTCGACCGAGGGGGCGGCGACGTACACCGGCTGGAAGCGGCGTTCGAGGGCGGCGTCCTTCTCGACGTGCTTGCGGTACTCGTCGAGGGTGGTGGCGCCGATCATCCGCAGTTCGCCGCGGGCGAGCATCGGCTTGAGCATGTTGGAGGCGTCCATCGCCCCTTCGGCGGCACCCGCCCCGACGATCGTGTGCATCTCGTCGATGAACGTGATGATCTCCCCCTCGGACGCCTTGATCTCGTCGAGGACGGCCTTCAGACGCTCCTCGAACTCACCCCGGTACTTGGCACCGGCCACGAGGGCACCGAGGTCGATGGCGACGATCCGCTTCGAACGCAGCCCTTCGGGGACGTCACCGTCGGCGATCCGGCGGGCCAGCCCTTCGACGATGGCGGTCTTTCCCACACCGGGCTCGCCGATCAGGACCGGGTTGTTCTTCGTGCGCCGGGACAGTACCTGGATGACCCGGCGGATCTCGTCGTCGCGGCCGATGACCGGGTCGAGCTTGCCCTTGCGGGCCATGTCCGTCAGGTCCCGCCCGTATTGCTCCAGGGCGTTGAAGGTCGACTCCGGATCCTCGGAGGTCACGCGCTGATGACCGCGCAGCTCCACCAACGCGGAGCGGATCGCCTCGACGGTCAGGCCGTGCTTGCGGAACGCCTCCCCTGCCGGTCCTGGCGCCTCCGCCAGCGCCAGGACCAGATGCTCGACCGACAGGTAGTCGTCGCGCATCTCCTCGCGGAAGCCGTCGGCTGCCTCCAGCACCCGGGCGAGCTCGGGCGACATCTGCGGCTCGGAGGCCCCGTAGACCTTGGGAAGCCGCGATGCGCCCTCCTCGAGATCGCGTCGCAGCGCCACCGGGTTGACTCCCACCTTGTTCAGGAGCGGATAGAACAGTCCTTCGGTCTGGGACATGAGGGCCAGACCGAGATGGATGGGAGCGATGGAGCCGTGGTTGTGGTCGGTCGCCACCTGACGGGCGTCGAGCAACGCCTGGCGGCTCTTGGTGGTCAGCTTCTCTAGGTTCAAGGTTCTCGCCCTCCGATAGAAAACTTGAGTGCAGTTATATCAAGTCGGGCAGGGCAAGGGATATTCCACCTCAGGGGATGGCGGCGAGACGCCGATTCAGGGCATCGAGCACCGCCCGGGCCGTGGCCAGCATCGCATCCCCCTGCCGCACCAGGGCCGAGCCGACATAACACTCGCCGTTGGTCGTCTCCTTCACCTGGACCAGGGCGACGGTCATACCCTCCATGGTGGTGGTGCCGACCGCCACTAGTTCGAACGTCGACTCCCCGATCAACGACTCCAGCGCCCGCAGCGTCGCCTCCCCCACCACTCGAGCCCGGGCCGCCGGGTCGATCGAGCCCTCCGCCGTCCCGATCCGGGTCCCGTCACTGGTGGACAGCGTCACCGACACGGTGACCACGTCCCCCAAGTGGACGTCGACGGATTTCAGGACGGGACGCGTGATCTCCACCGGCGAAACGATAGCCAGCGCACCCGGGCGGCTAAGTTGAGGTTCTCCGGCGTCAGAGGAACCAAGGAGGGAGAGAGAGATGATCCGAGAGTTTCGGGAGTTCATCGCCCGCGGAAACATCGTCGAGCTGGCCGTCGCCTTCATCATGGGCGTCGCCTTCTCCGACGTGGTCACCACGTTCACGGACCGGATCGTCAATCCTGTCATCGGCCTGATACTGCCGGGCCTCGACAACCTCGAAGGGCTCGGCACCTTCGCCGACGGGGGATCGATCGGCGCGTTCATCGGATCGGTGATCAACTTCCTCCTCGTCGCCCTGGTGCTCTTCTTCATCGTCAAGGCCTACAACCGCTTCAAGAGAGGTGAGCCGGAAGAGCCCGAAGGGCCCTCCGAGGAGATCGTGCTCCTCACCGAGATCCGCGACGCCTTGCGCACCACCCGCTGACGCCGCGGCTCGGCCCGAGCGCCCCCTAACGTCACTTCCATGAGTGACGTCAACTTCACGCCGGCCGGTCCGCCCGAGGTCGTCCTCCCCGATCCCGACCCGGCGCTGGTCGCAGCCCTCGAGGCAACCTCCGACCTCGACGGGATGCGTGCCGTCGCCGCCGCCCATCCCGCCGAGCCACTGGCGTGGGCCAGCCTGGGAGACGCCGCCCGTGAAGCCGGCGAACCGGACATCACCGTCTACGCCTACTACCGCGTCGGCTACCACCGCGGGCTCGACCTCCTCCGCAAGAACGGCTGGAAGGGAACCGGCTACGTCCGTTGGGGCCATCCCTCCAACCGGGGCTTCCTCCGTTGCCTGCGCGGCCTCGGCGAGGCGGCGAAATGGATCGGCGAGGACGAAGAGGCCGAGCGCTGCGCCCAGTTCCTCTCCCAGCTCGACCCGTCCCTCTGAAGTCGACCCCGTCAGACTGGCGAGTACAGCTATCTGACGGGGTTGACTATTTTCTTTCGACCAGTATTATATATCACATGGTAGCTGGTTCAGCACGGGACACGCAGCTCCTCAAGGGCGTGCTGGACATGTGCCTGCTCTCGATCATCAAGGAGGAGCCCTCGTACGGCTACGAGATGGTCCGCAAGCTGCAGAGCCGCGACCTCCGCCTGGTGTCGGAGGGATCGATCTACCCCCTGCTCTCGCGGCTCGAGAAGGGAGGCCTGATCGAGAGCTACCTCGTCCAGTCCCACGAGGGCCCGGCGCGCAAGTACTACCGCATCACGCCCGCCGGGGAAGCGGCCCTCGCCGAATGGGTGGCGGAGTGGCGAACGTTCCGGGATGGCGTCGATCACGTACTGGGAGGTGCAGATGGCCTGGATAGGTGACGTGAACCGCCTCGTCGACGACTGCGCTCGCTACTGGGCCGAGGCCGGTGTCCCCCGTCGCCGCGTGGCCGAGATGCGCCTCGAGCTGACCCAGCACCTGGAGGCCGCCGCCGCCGAAGGCCGCAGCCCCGAATCAGTGGTCGGGCCGGACGTGGGCAAGTTCGCCCAGGAATGGGCCGAGGCCTTCGCCCCCACCGGGACCAAGACACCCACCTGGGAAGAAGTGATGAGCGGGACGACCTCCGCCGCTCGCCGGATACGCCGGGAACTGGCTGCGCTGGCGCTGGGCGTCGTGGCAGTGGTCGTCGCCGTCGCCACCGCCGGCAGAGGAGGAGACCCCATGGAAAACGAAGTATGGCGCTGGTTGTGGACCGGCCTGGCCGTGGTGATGGGGATCGGAGAGATCTTCACCGCCGGGTTCTTCCTGCTCCCGTTCGCCATCGGGGCGGCGGCCGCCGCCGTCCTCGCCTGGGTGGGCACCGCGGTGCTGGCCCAGTGGCTGGTGTTCTTCGCCGTGTCGATCGTGGCGCTGGTGTACATGCGGCGCTTCGTCGACCGTCAGGACCAGGCGACGCCCCACCGGGTGGGAGCCAACCGCTGGTACGGGGCGACCGGAGTGGTGCTGGAGGAGATCGACCCCGACAGCGCCCGCGGACTGGTGCGGGTGGACAACGAGGAGTGGCGGGCCACCTCCCTCCATGGCAACACGATCCCGGCCGGCGCCCGCATCGTCGTCCGGGACGTCCGGGGAGCGCGGCTGATCGTCGAAGAGATCGAATACTGAGAGAAAGGGAGAGCCATGACACCGATCATCGTCCTGTTCATCGTCCTCGCCGTGGCGATCATCCTGATCGCGGCGACGGGGTTCCGGGTGGTCCGCCCTTACGAGAAGGGCCTGGTGGAGTTCCTGGGGCGCTACGAGAAGACGGTGGACTCCGGCCTGCGCTGGGTGATGCCGTTCGTGAAGCGGCTGATCAAGGTCGACATGCGAGAGCAGGTGGTCGACGTGCAGCCGCAGGAGGTGATCACCAAGGACAACGTGGCGGTCACCGTCGACGCCGTCATCTACTACGAGGCGACCGACCCGGTGAAGCTGCAGTACAACGTCGGCAACTTCATCCTCGCCGTCACCAAGCTCGCCCAGACCAACCTGCGTAACGTCGTCGGCGACCTGGACCTCGACGAGGCGCTCACCTCCCGGGAGGTGATCAACGCCAAGCTGCGCCAGATCCTCGACGATGCCACCGACAAGTGGGGCGTGCGCGTGGTGCGGGTCGAGATCCAGCGCATCGAGCCGCCGAGCGACGTGACCGACGCCATGCACCGCCAGATGAAGGCCGAGCGCGACCGCCGGGCGATCGTCACCGAGGCCGAGGGGCAGAAGACCGCACAGATCCTGCGGGCCGAGGGTGTGCGGGAGTCCCAGATCCTCGAGGCCGAAGGCCAGGCCGAGGCGATCCGCCGGGTGGCCGAGGCGGAGCGGTTCCAGCGGGAGACGCTGGCCGAAGGTGAGGCCCGGGCCATCGAGCGGGTGTTCAGCGCCATCCACACCGGCGACCCGACGCCCGACCTGATCGCCATCCGCTACCTGGAGGCGCTCCAGGGAATCGCCAACGGCCAGGCGACGAAGATCTTCCTGCCGCTCGACACCTCGGGGGTGTTGGGGAGCGTCGCCGCGGTGGGCGAGCTGTTCCGCCAAGGCGACGGAGCCGAGCCGGCGGCGTCCTGACCGAAACACCGGGAACGCGGAGACGGGGCGGCCACCGCCCCGTCTCCTGTGTTTTCCGCCTCAACCGGGGATGCGCTCCATGCCGGCGAGGGTGGCTTCCACCTCCTGGGGGGAGATCGGCGGGTAGAACACCATCGTGTACTGGTCGCAGCGCTCGCCCGGCTCGTTGAACCAACCCACCACCCACTTGCCGTCCGGATGCGGCCCGGCCACACCACGCGAACCGGCGATGGACACCTCGCCCTTCTCGGCCGGCCAGTCCACCGGTGGCAGAGACCCCCGCACCAGGGCGATGGCGGTGTTGCCGTCGACGTCGACCCAGATCCGCACGTGGGTGCCGCCGATCGACGTGAACTCGTCGGGGTCGCCGAGGCTGTCGCTGCTCTCGGCCGGCTGGACGGTCGCCGGCAGGTGATCGAGCCGGTACGGGGCGGGCGGGCACGGGCGCGGTGGTGCGGTCGTGGAGGTCGTAGAGGTGGTGTCGGGCACCGCCGTCGTCGGAGTGGTCGTCGACGTCTCGTCGGCCCTGTCTGCCGAGCAGCCGGCGAGGGCGATGACGAGCACCAATGCCAGGGAGCGCACGGACCGGGATGGTACCGGCCGCCTTCAGCGCCTCCATCGGACGAGTAGCGTCGCCCCAAGCAGACCAGAAGGAGCGTCTTGTCGCCCAACAGAGAAACAGTCCGAGCGAGGATCGAAGAGGTCAGGCCGCAGTTGGCGGACATCAGCCGCTGGATGTACGAGAACCCCGAGTTGGCCTACGAGGAGCACGAATCCTCGGCCCGCCTCGCCGACTTCCTGGCCCGCAACGGCTTCGCGGTCACGCATCCCGCCTACGGGCTGGAAACGGCCTTCGCGGCGCGGGTCGGCACCACCGGGCCCCACGTCGTCATCTGCGCCGAGTACGACGCCCTTCCCGGGGTCGGCCACGCCTGCGGCCACAACATCATCGCCACGGCCGCCCTCGGGGCGGGCTACGCCCTCGCCCCGCTGGCCGATTCACTGGGCATCCGGGTGACGGTGCTCGGGACCCCGGCGGAGGAGAAGTACGGGGGCAAGGTCGACCTGATCGAGGCCGGGGCGTTCGATGACGTCGATGTGGCGATGATGATCCACCCGGCGCCGATGGACGTCGTCGATCCCCGTTGCATCGCCGTCGCCCACCTGGACGTCCACTACCGCGGCAGAACGGCCCATGCGTCGGCGTTCCCCGAGCAGGGCATCAACGCCCTCGACGCCGCCGTCCAGGCCTACGTCAACATCTCGACTCTCCGCCAGCACCTGCTGGCCACCGACAAGGTCCACGGGATCATCGCCGAGGGCGGGGAGGCCCCGAACGTGATCCCCGACTACACCCGCTCTTCCTGGTACGTGCGAGCGGACACCCGCCGTCGCCTCGACGAGCTGCTCCCCAAGGTGATCGCCTGCTTCGACGGGGCCGCCACGGCCACGGGCTGCGAGGTGGAGATCGAATACGTCGGCCACATCTACGACGAGCTGCGCTCGGATCCGCTGCTCGTGGAGTTGTTCCAACGCAACGCCGCCGAGCTGGGGCGGTCGATGCTGCGGGGCGAGGCAGTGCCCCCTTCCCAGGCGGGATCGACCGACATGGGCAACGTCTCCCAGGTCGTCCCGACCCTCCATCCCTTCCTGAGCATCGACTGCTACCCCACCGTGAACCACCAGAAGGAGTTCGCCGACCACACGATCACCCCCAAGGGCGAGAAGGCGATCCACGACGGGGCGGTGGCGATGGCGTGGACGATCGTGGACATCGCCGAGAGCGGCCGCTGGGACGAGCTGGTGAAGGCGCCGACTCAGATGTCGCCGACGGCGTAGAAGCGCCCATCGCGGGAGCCGACGTAGATCCGCCCCTTCCACACCGCCGGGGTCGACTCGATGCACGACTCCGTCATCTGGTGCGCCCACACGAGCCGCGGGGCCCGGGGATCCTCCAGGTCGTACGCCCGCAGCTCCCCGGCGCAGGTGGCGACGACGAGCGTGTCGTCGACGATCACCGGCGACGACCAGCTGTGGTGGGCGATGTCCTCCTCCCACACCACGTCACCGGTGTCGGTGTCGACTCCGAGGAGACGCCCGGTGTGGCTGGAGACGTAGAGCATCCCGTCCCCCAGTGCCGGGGTGGCCCAGAACCCGCCGTCGCCGGCGCCGCCCGGGTCGGGCACTCCCCACACGTAGGGGTCGCCGTCGGTGTAGGGATCGAGCTTGATCAACTGGCCGAGCTCGGCAGCCCGATCCGTCTTCCGCTCGTCTTCGACCGCCACGTACAGCATCCCGTCGGAATCGACGACGACGGTGGCGTCGACGTCGTCGCCGACCCAGTAGTCGAAGACGACGGGCGCTTCGCCTTCCCTCACCCTCGACACGTCGAGGCCGACGACGCGCCCTCCGGAGTTGGCGAAATAGACCCTCTGCTCGTAGACGGCGACCGAGCTCTCGATCGACACGTTGCGGCCGACGCGGGAGATCAGCTCGTCCGTGTAACCCGGCACTGCCACCAGGATCTCGGGGTCCACCGTGACGAGGCCGTCGCCGTCGTAGCCGCGGTTGAGCCGAACGGCGAAGAACCAGGAGTTCTCGCCGCCCTCGTAGAGGATGTCGTCGATGATGACGGGATTGCCGTCCCAGTCGTTGTTCCACACCCCGCTGACGACGTTGGCGTCCAGCGCCCACAGCTCGGTGGGACGCTCCCGGTCGAGGGCGATCGCCCGGAGCTTGTTGTCGCGGGAGCCGGTGTAGAGGATCGGAAAGCCGTCCGGGTCCAGGGTGACCGAGCCTTTGATGATGTCGCCGGTGAGGAACGCCGGACGCGTCGGCTGGCCCGTCTCGGCGTCGAGGAAGTGCACCGAGTGGTCGTACGCCCCGAAGATGACCTCGGTGACGCCGTCGGGTCGTTCCCAGACGACGGGCTGGCCGGTCCAGCCGGTGCCGCACCACGTGGTCGTCTCCCCGCCGACCGTCGACTGGCCGCACAGCCCGCCCGACTCCGGGTAGCTCCACAGGTTCTCCGGGTCTTCGGGAACCGGGCCCACCCCATACCAGGTGCGGGTCGGGTTGCCTCGGAACATCGTGAGGCCTTCGACCTCGCCCCAGGGCTTGCCGACCGTCCAGTCGGGCACCACGTCGGCGGGGCGTTCGGGCAGCGTGGTGGTGGTCGTCGATGACGTCGAGGTCGTCGGCTCCTCCGTCGTCGCCGTCGGATCGTGGCGGCTGGTCGACGGCTCCGTGCCCGAGCTCCCCGGGGCCGCTGAGGCCTCGAGCTCGTCGGAGACGACCCCTTCGGTGAGGAACCGGGCGGCTCCGACCAGGACCGCGCCGAGGACGAGGACGGTCACCACGGTGCGCAGACGCGCCGACGGGTCCGGGGCCTGCCGGCCCTCACGCAGGTGCTTCACGGGGCCATGATGGCTCCGCCGCCCGTCAACACGGCGCATCTCCGGTGATCTCGGGCCGGCCCGGGGAGGTGATGATGGCGGGGATCAGGCACGCTTCCTTGCTCCCGTCGGGTTCCACCACCACCCGGGCGATCGCGGTGCGGGCGCTCTCCTCGGAGAAGTTCGGCCACACGAAGTTGCCCAAGCCCCACGCCACGGGAGCGCCGTCGACGATCTCCAGCGGCTGCAGGCGGTGGGCGTGATGCCCGAATACGACATCCGCACCGGCGGCGATCATCGCCGCCGCTCGTTCACGGTCGTCGGGTCTGGGCTCCAGGTCCTTTTCCACCCCCCAGTGGATCGTCACCACCACCAGATCGGCGATCTCGGAGGCAGCTCGCACGGTGGCCGCCATCGTCTCGATGGTGTCGCCATCGGCCATGCCCGCCCGGTCGTCGGTGGCGATCCAGTCCGGGGAGGGGACCACCCCGCCGAACCCGAGCACCGCCACCCGCCAGCCGTTCACCTCGACGACGGCCGGCTGGGCGGCCTCTTCGGCGTCTGCTCCCACACCCACGGCGTGGAGGCCCGCCGCCTCCACCAGTCGTTTCCCGTCGAGCAGGGCCTCCTTGCCGTGGTCCCCCGCGTGGTTGTTGGCGAGGCTGACGACCTCGATCCCCGCCTGTTGCATCACCGGCAGGGACTCCAGGTCGCAGCGGAACGTGAACTCCTTGTCCAGCGGGTCTCCCAGCTCCGACGGGGTGCATTCGAGGTTGGCGACCGTCAGGTCGTCGGCGGCGAAGAGATCCCCGAGGCCGCTCCAGGCGTGGGCGTGGCCGTTCTGGGCCAAGGCGGGGATGTAGTCGGAGTCGGTGTTGACGTCGCCCACGCCGTGGATGACCAGCCGTCCCTTGGGCCGGGTGGTCGTGGTCACCGACGTGGTCGGCGGGGCGGCGAGAGCGTCGTCGTGACCCCCTTGGGTGAGGAGGAACGCCACGACCCCCAAGACGATGCCGCCGGAGACGATCTGGAAGGTTCTGCGCATCGCCGGCTAAACGCACGACCGCGGCGTCGGGTTCGCCGGCGACGAGGCTCAGAGGATCTGAGAGAGGAACAGCTTCGTCCGCTCTTCCTGGGGGTCGGTGAAGAAGTGCTCGGGTGTGCCCACCTCGACGATCTGGCCCTGTGCCATGAACACGACCCGGTCGGCGACCGCCCGGGCGAAGCCCATCTCGTGGGTGACCACGATCATCGTCATCCCCGAGTCGGCCAGCTCCTCCATGACGTCGAGGACTTCCTTGATCATCTCCGGGTCGAGCGCCGAGGTGGGCTCGTCGAACAACATCACCTTGGGCTGCATCGCCAGGGCCCGGGCGATGGCCACGCGCTGCTGCTGCCCGCCAGAGAGCTGGCCCGGGTACTTGTGCGCCTGCTCGGGGATCTTGACCCGCTCCAGCATGCGCATGGCGATCTCCTCCGCCTCCTTCTTGGGCATCCGCCTCACTTCACGCGGCGCCAGCGTGATGTTCTCGAGGACCGTCAGGTGGGGGAACAGGTTGAACTGCTGGAAGACCATGCCGGTCTCCCGGCGCACCTCCTGGATGCTGCGGAGGTCGTCGGAGAGCTCGATGCCGTCGACCACGATGCGGCCCCGGTCGTGCTTCTCGAGCCGGTTGATGCAACGGATGAGGGTGGACTTGCCCGAACCGGAGGGCCCGATCACCACCACGACCTCCTGGCGGCCGACGTTCATGTTGATGTCCTTCAGGGCCTGGAAGTCCCCGAAGAACTTGTCCACCCCCTCCACCTCGATGATCACGTCGCCTTTCGCCTCGGTGGCGTCGGCGAAGATCTGGGCTCGTCCGCTGCTCATCTCCTACCTGCCCTCAGTCGCACTTCCAGCCGCTGGCTCTCTTTCGACATGGCGTAGGCGAACGCCCAGTAGCCGATGGCGACGAAGACCAGAGTCTCGGCATGGGCGACCGCCCGGAAATCCGCCTGGGCGTGCACCAGTGACCGGACGCCCAGGAACTCGTTGATGGCGAGGATGTACAGGAGCGAGGAGTCCTTGAAGATCGAGATGAACTGGCCCACCAGGGCCGGGATCACCGCCCGCAAGGCCTGCGGGACGATGATCAGCCGCATCATCTTCCCGGTCGGCAAGCCCAAGGCGAGCGCCGCCTCGGTCTGCCCGTACGGGATCGACTGCAGCCCGCCCCGGACGATCTCGGCCACGTAGGCGGCCGTGAACAGGGTCATGGCGGTGATCGCCCGGCTGATGCTCGACAGGTTGGTGCCCTGGGGCAGCATGAAGCCGAGGATGTATTGGCCCATGAACAGAAGCGTGATGAGCGGCACGCCCCGGATGAGCTCGATGAACCCCGTCGACAGCCACCGGAGGACCGGAAGGGTCGACCGCCGCGCCAAAGCCAGGAGGAGGCCGAGGGGAAACGACAGGACGATGGCGAGCGACGACACCCACAGGGTGAGGTGGAGACCCGACCAGTAGTCCCATCCCACCCCGGGGTACACCAGCTGGGTGTAGGCGAGATAGGTCACCACCC
Organism: Acidimicrobiia bacterium; assembly: GCA_017577575.1. GTDB lineage: Bacteria > Actinomycetota > Acidimicrobiia > Spongiisociales > ZC4RG35 > ZC4RG17. The sequence continues at coordinate 141,628 of PKRG01000004.1, forward strand.
AGGCCGCCACCGCCACCAGGGCCCGGTAGAGCAGGGCACGGCGGCCCTCGACGTTCTCGAACTTGAACGTCGACCACGCGCCGGCGGCGAGCACGATGGCGGTGACGATCCAGCTGTAGCCCACGGTGCCCGACACCACCTGGAAGCCGGCCACCAAGGCCAGCGCCGCCAAGGTCCAGCCGAGGTTGCGGAGGGAAGTCGGGATGAAACGCGCCAGCGTCCCGACGAGAAACGCGGCGACCGCCCCCGCCACCACCAGCCATGGCGTTGCGGTGGAGGCGAAGTAGAGCAGCAGCAGGACGAAGGCGATGAGCGACCAGAACCGCCGGATGACCGAGAGCGGGCTCTGCCTCGGCAGCGCCAGGCCCGCCTCCTTCGCCACGTCGGCCCGGACTGCCGACGCCGTTCCGGCGCCGATGCCGAAGGCGAGGGCCAGCACGACGATCTGGGCGACGATCCGCCACTGCTGGTCCCGCGGGTAGGTGCCCTGCATGAAGAGGGTGAGGTTGCGGGTGACGGCCTCCCATCGGCCGTTGACGAACAGGAACAGGGCCGCCCGGTATGCGGCGTAGACGAGGAGAGGCGCGAGGACGATCGTCAGGATGCCCGACCGGACGTTGGGGAACAGCCGGCTGCGCACCCAGGCGAGCGGGGAGGTCGTCGCAGAGGGGAGGGTCGACGGCTTCAACGTGGAGGCGGTCATCTCGTCACCAGCTGCAGACGACGATTGACGATGTTGAGGATCAGGGATATCAGGAGCGAGAAGCCGAGGTAGACGAGCATCAGGATGACGATCGACTGCACGGCGGGCCGCCCGTTCCCGATCGACGTCTGCGTCAGCGTGGTGATCTCGGCGTAGCCGACGGCGACGGCCAGGGAGGTGTTCTTGGTCAGGTTGAGCGCCTGGTTGATCAGCGGCGGTATGGCGATCCGCATCGCCTGGGGCAAGACGACGAAGCGGTAGCGCTGGAAGTTGGTCAACGCCAACGCGTTGGCCGCCTCCGTCTGGCCCCACGGGACGGCCAGGATCGAACCGCGGATGATCTCGGCGACGTGGCTCGCCGTGTACAGGCCCAGGGCGCCCGCCACCGACATGAACCCGGAGTTGACGGAGAAGCCGGATGCGAGGCGCCGCCGGTTCTCACTCAGTTGGGGCCAGTCGATGACGACCGGGCCGTCGAGGATCACGTAGGCGCCGACCAGGACGACGGCCAGCACGCCCAGTGACCAGAGGACGCGGTGGTGCGGCTCGCCGCTGCGCTCGTTGACGCGGGTCCTCCACACCCACACCGCCGCGGATGCGGCGACCGCCACGAGAGCCAGCACACCGAATAGGGGGGCGTTGCCGGTGTTGCGGAGGCCGGGCACCCCCCACTCGCCGTTGCTGAGGACGAGGAGCGTGCTGGCGGTCCCGGGCAAGCCCACCTCGATGGCGTCCCGCAGGTGGGGAAGCGGGCCGTACAGGAACACGGCGAACGAGAAGAAGACGATCGCCACCAGGGGCGGGATGTTGCGGAAGAACTCGACGTAGGCCGCGGACAGCTTCGCCGCCAGCCAGTTCTGTGAGAGTCGGCCGATGCCGATGACCAGCCCGAGCACCCCGGCGACGGCGATGCCGAACATGGCGGCAAGGCCGGTGTTCTTGACCCCCACCAGCACCATCCGCCACACCGGGAGACGGGGATTGAACTCTGGGTGGTAGGCGATCTGGAACTGGGTGGGGACGTTGAGGAATCCGAAATCGAAGCCGATGTTCAGCCGGCTGTAGTTGGTGACCAGGTTTCCGATCAGCCAGCGGAAGACGACGAAGACGACGACCAGCGCGGCGAGCTGGCCGACGACGCGCAGCACGCGGACGTCACGCCACAGGGGAGGCCTGGTGGTGGTTGGTTGTCGTGTAGTCACTCGGGGCCGGTTGGGACGCAGGTCGAGGGGAGGGGGAGCGCCCGAGCGGGCGCTCCCCCTCTCCGGTCATCGATCAGCGATAAGGCGGCGCGTACATCAACCCGCCGTTGGTCCACAAGTCGTTCGGGCTCCCTTCGAGCTCGAGCCCGATGGGCGCCAGATGCCGCTCGAAGATCTCCTGGTAGTTGCCGACGGACTCCACGATGGTCACCGCGAAGTCCGGGGCCAGCCCGAGGCCCGGATCGAAGCCGTCGGTCCCCAGGAAGTTGAGGATGTTGGGGTCGTCGCCGTCGTAGGACCCGATGTTCTCCGAGGTGAGGCCGAACTCCCAGGCCTGGATCGTGGCCAGGATCGACCAGTCCACCGCCTGGGCCCACGCGGAGTCCCCGTCGGGGACGGCCGGGCCGAGCGGCTCCTTGGAGAACACCTCGGCCATGATGTACTGCTCCTCGCCGCCGGCTTCCTCGATGGACGCCTTGAAGGCGGTGAGCTGGCTCACGTCGGAAGTCCACCCCTCACACTGTCCGCTCTCGTAGGCGGGCTGCAGCGTCTCGTTGTCGGCGTGCGTCATCGGGTTGAAGGGGATGCCCCGGGCGTTGAACACGGCGGTGAGGTTCAGTTCGGTCGTGGTCCCCTGCAGGACGCAGATGGTGGCGTCAGCCAGGTCCTCGAGCGTGGTGAACCCGGTGGAGGCCGGCACCATCATCCCCTGGCCGTCGTAGAACGTGGTGTGGAGGAAGGTCGCCCCTTCCTGGCCGTCACGGGTCGCGGTCCAGGTGGTGTTGCGGATCAGCACGTCGATCTCGCCACCCTGGAGGGCCGTGAAGCGAGCCTCTGCGGTCAGGGGCACGAACTCGACGGCGTCGGGGTCCCCGAGCACTCCGGCGGCGACGACCCGGCAGAAGTCGATGTCGAAGCCGCTGTACTCGCCGTTCTCGTCGACGATGCCGAAGCCCGGCAGCACGTCGTTGACGCCGCACCGCACCGCGCCTCGATCCCGCACCGCGGCGAGGATCCCGCCCTCGTCCTGCGGCAGGACCGCCGGGGTGGTGTCGGTCGTCTCGTCGGTGTCGCCGGTGTCGGGCGGTGTGGTGTCGGCGGAGGTGTCGTCGGCCCCGCCGTCCGTCACCGGGACCGTGTCGGCGGTGTCGCCGGTCGTGCAGGCGGCGGCCACCAAGGCCAGCACTGCCAGCAGTGCAAGCAGTCTTCGTTGCATTCGTTCTCTCCTCCTGGTCAGCAAAGCGCGCCCCCAGGCGCCGGTGTGACGGCACCCTAGCGGACCGACCCCTCACGCTGTGGAGAAAGTGAGCAATGCCGACGCGAATCCTCAGCCGATGTCGGCGTGCTGACGGATCCAGGTGTGCATGGCGATGCCGGCCGCCACCCCGGCGTTGATCGAGCGGGTGGATCCGAACTGGGCGATGGAATAGACCTTCTCGCACGCCTCTTTGGCCGGCTCGGACAATCCGGTTCCCTCCTGGCCGAACAGCAGGACGCACTCCCGTGGCAGCGTCGCCCGTTCGATCGGTTCCGCTCCCGGAAGGTTGTCGATGCCGATCAAGGGCAGCCCTTCCTCCCTCACCCTCCGCACGAGCGCCTCGATGTCGGGGTGATGGTGGAGGTGCATGTAGCGGTCGGTGACCATCGCCCCCCGGCGGTTCCAGCGCCGCAGCCCGACGATGTGCACTCCGGCGGCGTTGAAGGCGTTGGCGGTCCGCACCACCGTCCCGATGTTGAGATCGTGACGCCAGTTCTCGATCGCCACGTGGAAGGGATGGCGATTCCGGTCGAGGTCGGCGACGATGGCTTCGTTCCTCCAGTAGCGGTAGCGGTCGACCACGTTGCGGCGGTCGCCGTGGGCGAGCAGCTCGGGGTCGAGGCGGGGATCGTCGGGCCATGGCTTCGAGTGAGGGCCCACCCCCACCGATCGCAACTCCTCCTCGTCCCAGCGGCGGATGAGGTCCGGTAGCTCGGTGAGGGAGCGGATCACGGCGTCGGCCGGGGCCCCGTCCATGCGGCCGTGACGGTCGAGGAGGACGGCGCGCACCCCGGCGCGCTTGGCGCCGAGGACGTCGGCTTCGATCTCGTCTCCGACGTGCACCAACTCGCGGGGGTGGCAGTCGGCGGCCGCCGCCGCCATCCGGAAGATCCGGGGGTCGGGCTTGCGCACCCCGACCTGGTCCGCCGCCAGCCAGAAGGAGAACCTGTCGCCGATCTTCGTCTTCTGCCGGTTGGTCGTGCCGGAGGTGATCACCCCCAACACCAGGCCATCGAGCCGGTCCAGCGTCTCCTCTACGTCGTCGAACAGCCGGTCGGCGGAATCCCGGTACTCGAAGAACCAGTCGGTCAGCTCGTCGGCGAGGCCGGGGAAATCGCCCACGTGCTCCCGGACGAAGCGGTGGATCGCCTCCCGCCGCATCTCGGCGAAGGGGGTGCCGGGCGGGCTCGACTCCACCACCCGACGGTGGGTGGAGACCAGGTCGTCGACCCCGGCCGAGAAGCCGGGATAGTCGCGGCGCAGGCGCTCGACGATCTGGCGGTTGGCCTCGGCGGCGACACCGGGGAAGTCCCAGAGCGTGCCGTCGGCATCGAAGGAGACCGCGCGAACCGGCACGGCGTCAGCTGAGGAGGACCTGGAGTTGGGCGACGATCGAGTCGTGGTCCAGGCCCGCCCATTCGATCACCGCGTCGGCGCTCCCGAAGGGGAGGAACACGTCCGGCAGGGCGATGGAGGCCACCTTGCCGGCCAGCTTCGTGCCGGAAAGGGCCTCGAGCACGGCGGCCCCGAACCCTCCGCTCTTCACGTTGTCCTCCAGCGCGACGGTGAGCCGGTGCCCGTCGACCCAGTCCGCCAGCCGCGGGTCCAGCGGCTTCACCCAGCGGGCGTTGACGACCGAGCACTGCACCCCCTGCTGGCCGAGGGTCGACGCCACCTTCTCCGCCGTCTCCACCAGCCTCCCGTTGGCGAGGAGCAGCACGTCGGAGCCTTCGCTGCGCACCTCCCACTCCCCGATCGGCATCGGCTCGACGGGCAGGGCCGGCAACGACGACGCCGCCCCCTTGGGGTAGCGGATGGCGATCGGGCCGTCGTGGGCGGCGGCCGTCTCGATCATCGCGCACAGCTCCTCGGCGTCGGCGGGCGCCCCTACGACCATGTTGGGGACCATCCGCAGATAGGTCAGATCGAAGACCCCGTGGTGGGAAGGCCCGTCGGGCCCGGTGACTCCCGCCCGGTCCACCAGGAACGTGACCGGAAGCCGGTGGAGGGCGACGTCGGTGATGATCTGGTCGATCGCCCGCTGCAGGAAGCTGGAGTAGATGGCAACGAAGGGGCGCCGGCCCGCCATGGCCATGCCCGCGGCGAGGGTGACGGCGTGCTGTTCGGCGATCCCGGTGTCGATGACGCGGTCCGGGTGGCGCATCGCCAGCTCCCGCAAGCCGGTGGAAGACACCATCGCCGCCGAGATGGCGACCACGTCGGGATCCCTCTCCGCCACCTCCACGAGGGCGCGGCCGGCGACGTCGGTCAGCTTGAGCTCGCTCTTCAGGGCACGGCCGGTGGTCACGTCGAAGGAGCCGACCCCGTGGAGCTTCTCCTCCTCGTCTTCGATGGCGGGCTTGTAGCCGGATCCCTTCTCGGTGACGACGTGAACCACCACCGGCTCGTCGTACTCCTTGGCCCGCTCCAGCGTCTCTTCGAGGAGCGGCAGGTCGTGACCGTCGATGCGGCCGGAGTACTTCAACCCGAGGGCGTCGAACACCGTGGACGGCTCGACGAGCTGCTTGGCGGCCTCCTTGAGGCGATTGGCGAGCTCGTCGGCGGTCTCGCCGACGAGAGGCAGGCCGCGCAGCATCTTTCCCAGTGATCGCTTGGCCCACTCGTAGCGGGGATCGAAGCGGTAGTGAGCGAGGGTGGCGAGAGCCGCCAGCCCACCCACCGTCGGGGCATACGACCGGCCGTTGTCGTTGAGGACGATGATCAGCCGCGGGGGCCGGGTGACGGCAATGTGGTTCAGCGCCTCGTATGCCATTCCCCCCGTGAGGGCGCCGTCGCCGATGATCGCCACCGTCCAGCCCGGGTAGCCGGCGAGGGCGTGGCCCAGCGCATAGGAGAGGGACGTGGAGGCGTGGCTGTTCTCCACGAAGTCGTGCGGGCTCTCAGCCCGGCTCGGGTACCCCGACAGCCCGCCGAACTTGCGCAGCTTGTCGAATTCGCCCCGGCGGCCGGTGACGAGCTTGTGGACGTAGGTCTGGTGCCCGACGTCCCAGATCAGGCGGTCACGGGGCGAGTCGAACACCCGGTGCAGGGCGAGCGTCAGCTCCACCACCCCGAGGTTGGGCGACAGGTGGCCGCCGGTGCGGGAGACGTGATCGAGGATGAACTGGCGGATCTCGGCGGCGAGCCTCTCCAGTTCCTCGGGGTCGAGGCGGCGGAGGTCGGAAGGAGCGTCGATGCGGGCCAGAACGCTCTCGGGATGCGGCATCCGGGCAAGCGTAACGGCGGGTTCCGCCCTGTGGGAAGTGGTGCAGAGCGGCTGCCGACGGACCGCGTAGGCCGACAAGGGTTAAGATTCCGCCCGCCGGGGGATCCCCCGGCACTACCCAGGGAGGAACATCGAATGAAACCCAATCGGTTGATCACCCTCCTCGCCGTACTCGCCCTGGCCCTGGCGGCCTGTGGTGGCGGCGACGGAGACGGCACGGAGCCGACCGACGCGGCCGAGCCGGACACGACGGACACGGCCGCCGGCGACGGCGAAGCGACAGCCGACTTCGAGACGATCACTCCGGGTGTCCTCACGGTCTGCACCGACGCCCCGTACCCGCCGATGGAGTACGAGGATCCGGACAACCCCGGGGAGTACACCGGCTTCGACATCGAGCTGATGCGGGCCGTCGCCACGAACCTCGGTTTGGACCTGGCGGTCGTGAACGTCGGCTTCGACCCGATCACCTCCGGGCTGGCCATGGAATCGGGCGAGTGCGACATCGCCGCCGCCTCGATCACCATCACCCCGGAGCGGGCCGAGAACATCGCCTTCACCGATGGCTACTTCTCCGGTGACCAGTCGCTGCTGGTGCTCGCCGACTCCGGCATCGAGTCGCTCGAGGACCTGGCGGGCCAGAGCCTGGCCGTCCAGACCGGCACCACCGGCGAGATCTACGCCAACGAGAACGCCCCCGAGGACACCGAAGTCGTGTCGTTCGAGAATCCGGGCGACCTCTTCCTGGCGCTCGAGTCGGGCCAGGTGCAGGGCGTGCTCCAGGACCTGGTGCCCAACCAGGACTACGCCAACAACAACGAGTCGGCGATCGTCGTGGCGACCTACCCCACCGACGAGGAGTACGGCTTCGCCGCCAAGAAGGAAGGCTCGGAGGCGCTGATCGAGGCGGTCAACGCCCAGCTGGCCGCCCTTCGGCAGGACGGCACGTACGACCAGATCTACGAGCAGTTCTTCCCGATGGGGCAATGATCAGGCCCATCTGAGGCGTCACGGACCGGGGCGACCCGATTAGGGTCGCCCCGTCCTTCTTGCACCTGACAGGAAGACCATGACTCCGCGCCAAAGGCAACGTGCCATCCGAGGCAGCCTGTACGTGCTGCTGATCGCCGCTGTCGCCGCCGCGCTGCTGTTCGCCGACTGGGCATCGATCCAGCGGAACTTCTTCCGCTGGGACATCGCGGTCGAGATGTTCCCCGAGGTGCTGACCCGATTCGCGGTCAACACCCTCATCTACACCCTGGTCGCGTTCGTGCTGGGGCTGGTGCTGGCGCTGATCCTCGCCCTGATGCGCCTCTCCCCGGTCGGCCCGTACCGGTGGGTCGCCACCGCCTACGTCGAGTTCTTCCGCAGCGTCCCCGCCCTCGTCACGATCCTCCTCGTCAACTTCGGCATCCCCCTCGCTTTCGGGCGCCGTGTTCCCGGCGGCCTGCTCGGCATCGCCGCGGTGGGCCTGGGGATCGTCGCCGCCGCCTACATGGCGGAGACGATCCGGGCGGGGATCGAGGCGGTTCCCCGGGGCCAGATGGAGGCAGCCAGGTCGCTGGGGATGCGGCCGAGCCAGGCGATGTTCTCGATCATCCTCCCCCAGGCGTTCAGGATCATCATCCCTCCGTTGACCAACGAGTTCGTGCTGCTGATCAAGGACACGTCGCTCCTCTTCGTCGTGGGGACGACGCCGCTGACCCGTGAGCTGACCAAGTTCGGCCGCGACACCATGCAGACCCTGGGCAACGCCACCCCGATGGTGGTGGCAGCCTTCATCTATCTGGTCATCACGCTGCCTCTGACCTATCTGGTCAGGAGGCTGGAGAAGCGAGGCGCCCGTGGCCGTTGACCGCACCGCACCGCCCATCCAGATCATCGGGCTCGGCAAGAAGTTCGGCGAGCTCGAGGTGCTGAAGGGCATCGACATGCAAGTCAACGCCGGCGAGGTGGTCTGTGTCATCGGCCCGTCCGGCTCGGGCAAGTCCACCCTGCTGCGCTGCGTGAACCGGTTGGAGGAGCCCACCTCCGGTCGCATCCTCATCGAAGGCGTCGACATGACCGATCCCGACGTGGACATCGACAGGCTCCGCACCCGGATCGGCATGGTCTTCCAGCACTTCAACCTGTTCCCGCACCTGACCGTGCTCGACAACCTCACCATCGCCCAGCGCAAGGTGCTGAAGAGGTCCAAGCACGAGGCGCGGGAGATCGCGGTCGCCAACCTGGAACGCGTCGGGCTCATCGACAAGATCGACGAGTACCCGAACCGGCTGTCGGGGGGCCAGCAGCAGCGGGTGGCCATCGCCCGGGCGCTGTCGATGAAGCCGGACATGATGCTCTTCGACGAGCCGACCTCCGCCCTCGACCCCGAGCTGATCGGGGAGGTCCTCGACGTGATGCGTCGCCTCGCCCAGGACGGGATGACGATGATGGTCGTCACCCACGAGATGGGGTTCGCCCGGGAGGTCGCCGACCGGGTCGTGTTCATGGACGGAGGGGTGATCGTCGAGGAAGGGCCGCCCAAGGACGTACTCTCCAACCCCAAGCACGAGCGGACCAGGCGATTCCTCTCGATGATCCTCTGACAGCCAGGTACAAAGACCGAGCCACTCACCTAGTGTCGCCCGTATGCAGAGGCACCAGACCGAGGTACTGGTGATCGGAGGCGGGGCCACCGGGACCGGCGTCCTCCGCGATCTGGTGATGAGGGGGTTCGACGCCATCCTCGTCGAGCAACGGGACATCACCCACGGGACGACCGGCCGCTTCCACGGCCTCCTCCATTCGGGGGGTCGCTACGTCGTCAAGGACCCCGAAGCCGCCGTCGAATGCATCGAGGAGAACCGGGTCCTGCGCCGCATCATGCCGCACTGTCTCGAGGACACCAGCGGCTTTTTCGTGGTCACCCCCTGGGACGACGAGGCCTACGTCCCCGACTTCCTGGAGGGATGCAGGAAGGCCGGCATCCCCGTGGAGGAGGTGCCGGTGAGCGAGGCTCTCCGCCGGGAGCCCTACCTGAACCCGCGGATCTCCCACGTCTTCGAGGTGCCCGATGCCTCCGCCGACGCGTTCCTGGCCGCCATCTCCACGATCGAATCCGCCCGGGAGTATGGAGGGCGGTTCCTCCCCTACCACCAGGTCGAGACCCTGATCCGGGAAGGCGATCGGGTCGTGGGAGCTCGCTGCCGTGACCTGGTGGCGGGCGAGGACGTGGTGATCTCCGCCGACATCGTCGTCAACGCCACCGGGGCGTGGGCGGGCCGGGTGGCGGCCACCGCCGGGATCGAGTTCGTCGTCCAGGCGGGCAAGGGGACGATGGTGGCGATGAACCACCGCATGCTGAACACGGTGGTCAACCGCTGCAAGATGCCGTCGGACGGCGACATCATCGTCCCGATCCACACGGTGGCGGTCATCGGCACCACGGACGAAGGCGTCCCCGATCCCGAGAAGTTCGCCGTGGAGCCGTGGGAAGTCGAACGGATGCTGGAGGAGGGCGAAAAGCTCGTCCCCGGGATCTCGAAGATGCGAGTGCTCCGGGCCTGGGCGGGCGTCCGCCCCCTCTACCAGGAGGAAGCCGCCGCCGACACCCGCGACGTCACCCGGGCGTACGCCTTGCTCGACCACGCCACCCGGGACGGGGTGGAGGGCTTCGTGACCATCACCGGCGGCAAGTGGTGCACGTTCCGCCAGATGGCCGAGGTCACGGTCGACGCGGTGTGCCGCAAGCTCGGCGTCGACCGTCCCTGTCGCACCCACCTGGAGCCGCTCCCCGACCGCCGAAACCTGCAGACCTATCACTGGCTCGGAGAGCGCCTCGCCCGGGTAGAGAAAGAGGAGGCCTACGGCGACCTGGTCTGCGAGTGCGAGCTGGCGACCCGCGCCGACGTGGTCCGGTCGATCGTCGAGGTCGGCGCCCGCACCATCGACGACATCCGCCGCGACGTGCGTCTGGGCATGGGCCCGTGCCAGGGGGGATGGTGCGTCCCCCGTGTGACCGGGCTGCTCCACGACTACCGGCCCCGGCCCGTGGCGGACGCCAACGTCGCCCTCCGCGACTTCTTGCAGGAGCGATGGAAGGGCCTGCTGCCGGTCGTTTGGGGTGACCAGCTCCGCCAGGCGCGCCTCGACGACCTGATCTTCCAGAGCCTGCTGCACGTCCCCGCCTTGCCGGGACCGGAGTCGTCGCCGCTCGGGCCGACCATGTACGAGCCGCCGACCGACACCACGCCGGTGACCGCGCCCACGGCAGGCACGGAGACGGGAGCGGAGCTGCCGGTGGTGGCGGGCGTTGACCGGGACGTGATCGTGGTCGGCGCCGGGCTGGGTGGCCTCACCGCCGCCTGCCATGCCGCCTCCGCCGGCGCTTCCACGGCTGTCCTCACCAAAGGATGGGGGACGCTCCTGTGGCACACCGGAGCCATCGATGTCCTCGGGTACCTGCCGGGCTCCGACGAGCCGGTCGCTAATCCCCGGGAGGCGATCGTTCGGCTGACCGCCGAACGGCCCGACCATCCCTACGCCCTGGTCGGCGTGGAGGCGGTCGAGGAGGCGGTCGAATGGATCCGGCGCCTGGCCGAAGGAGCGGGCTACCCCCTCGTAGGCTCTCTCGACCGGAACCTCCTCCTGCCCACCGGCTTGGGCGCGGCCCGGCCCACCTGCCTGGCGCCGTTCACCATGGCCGCCGGAGACCTCCGGCGCACCGACCCCATGCTGATCGTGGGACTGGAGCGTTTCGGCGACCTGTATCCCCGCCTGGTGGCCGACAACATCTCTGCCCGCGGCGTCGAGGCGGAGGGGGTCGTGGTCACCGTGCCGACGGCGAAGCGGCGGCGCTTCCTGACCGCCCAGATCCTCGCCTCGCTGTTCGATCAGGAGCCGTTCCGCGACGAGGTGATCCGGGCGGTGCGGGCCACCGGTCGCCACGCTCCCCGCATCGGATTCCCTGCCGTGTTGGGCCTGCACCGCTCCCGCGAGGCCGTGACACACCTCAGTGAGGCGCTGGAGGCCGAGATCTTCGAGATCCCCACCACCCCGCCATCCGTCCCCGGGCTGCGGCTGCAGACGATCATCCGCCGGGCCATCGTCTCTGCGGGCGGGAGGGTCCTCGACAACGCCGCCGCCTCGAGGCTGGAAGAGACCGCCGACGGCCGCCTCGCCATCCTCACGGAGGCGCCGGCACGACACCAGCGGCATCTCGCCACCAGCGCGGTCCTCGCCACCGGGGGCCTGCTGGGTGGCGGGATTCGCGGCGCCTCGGACGGATCCCTGGCCGAGACGGTCGCCGGGCTGGCAGTCGATGGGCCCACCTCCCGCCAGGACTGGTTCGACCGCCGTTTCGTCGGCGACTCCGAGCACCCCGTGTTCCGTGCCGGCGTGCGCGCCGGCAGGGACCTCGCCGCCGACGGCGGCCCCGCCAACGTGTTCGTCGCCGGCGGCCTGCTCGCAGGCTGCGACCCGATCCGCGAGCTGTCGTTGGAGGGAGTTGCCCTCGCCACCGGGCTGGTGGCCGGACGTGCCGCCGCCCGGGCCGCCCAGGCGCAAGGAGCTGCCCCATGATCGAAGTGACGACTCCGGCAGGCGTCACCCCGGTGGAGGCGACGCTCGACTACTGCATCAAATGCAACATCTGCGTGACGGCCTGTCCCGTCGCCCCGGTCACGGACCTGTTCCCGGGGCCCAAGTACGAAGGCCCGCAGGCGGCCAGGTACCGCCACGACCGCCAGCCGAGCCCCGATCGGTCCGTCGACTACTGCTCGGGCTGCCGGGTCTGCAACGAGGTGTGCCCGACCGGCGTCCGGATCGCCGAGATCAACGCCCGGGCACGGGCGAAGATGGTCGAGGACGGCGCGTTCGGCATGCGGAGCCGGCTCCGCAACAACCTCCTCGCCCGGCCCCTGACCCTCGCCCGCCTGGGCGCGCCCGTCGCCGGCCTGGTCAACTTCGCCTTCACCTGGCGGCCCACCCGGCTCATCGCCGAGCGGCTGTTCGGGATCCACCGCGATGCGCCGCTGCCTCTGTACGACGGGGCGCCTCCGTTCCGCCGCTGGTTCCGCTCCCGCCCCCGCCGGCGGGGCACCGCCGGGACCGTCGTGTACTTCACCGCCTGCTCCACCGAGCACTACGAGACCCGGGTGGGCCGCACCGCGGTGAAGCTGCTCGAGCATCTGGGGTACGAGGTGATCGTGCCCGAGGCGCGGTGCTGCGGCCTGCCGCTCTTGTCCAACGGGGAGTTCCCCGCCGCCCGCCGCTACCACCGGGCCAACATCGAGTCGCTTCTGCCGTACGCCCGGGCGGGGATCCCCATCGTCGGCACCTCGACGTCGTGCACCCTCACGATCAAGGAGGAGGCGCCCGACCTCCTCGACGAGCACGACGAGGACAGCCGGCTCGTCGGCTCCCACACCTACGACATCCACGAGTTCCTGCTCGACCTCGCCGCCCGCGGAGAGCTCACCGGCTGGCGGGAGATCCCGATGCGGCTGCCCTACCACCCGCCATGTCAGTACCGCGCCCATCGCCTCGGAATTCCCGCCCGCGAGGTGCTCGACCTGGTGCCCGGCCTCGAAGTGGTCGAGAGCGGGGCGGCGTGCTGTGGGATCGCCGGCACCTACGGATACAAGGAGGAGAAGTACCGGATAGCGATGGACGTCGGCCGCCCGCTGTTCGAATTCGTCGAACGGGAAGGGGCCCCGGTGGTGGCGTGCGACTCGGAGACGTGCCGCTGGCAGATCACCCACGGCACGGGAGTCGACTCCATCCATCCTCTCGAGGTGGTAGCCGCTTCGCTGGGTGTGGAGGTGGAAGGCCCTCTCGCCGTGGCCCTGCGCGAGGTCTTCGCGGCTCGGGGCTGACGGCTCAGGTACCCAAGAAGGCGGCGGCGGCCTGGCGCACCGCTTCCGCCGACGTCATCTCCAGCGCCGATGCGGCCAACCGGCGGGCGTCCGATGCGTCGATGCGGCGCACGACGTCTTTGACCTGGGCGATCGCCACCGGGCTCATCGACAGCTCAGTCACCCCCAGCCCCACGAGGATCGGGACGGCCAGCGGGTCGCCCGCCGCCTCACCGCAGACACCCACCCAGCGCCCGTGCTCGGCGGCGGCGCGGCATGTGCGATCGATGAGGCTCAGCACCGAAGGGTGCAGGGCGTCGGCCAGGTTCGCCAGCTCGGGGTTGCCCCGCTCGGCGGCCAGGGTGTACTGGGTCAGGTCGTTGGTCCCGATCGAGAAGAAGTCGACAACCGCGGCGAAGCGGTCGGCGGCCAGCGCCAGTGACGGCACCTCGACCATCACCCCGATCTGGAGGCCATCGGGCAGCCCCCCGATCTGTTCGGCGGCCTCCCCCACCATGGTCCGCACCTGCTCCCACTCGGAGAGCACCGACACCATCGGGAACATGATCCGGACCGGATGGGTGGCGGCCACTCTCAACGCCGCCCGCACCTGGCTCATCAAGAGCTCCGGCTCGGCCAGCCCGAGACGAAGGCCCCGCACGCCGAGGAACGGGTTCTGCTCGGGTGGGCGGGGCAAGAAGGGGAGGGGCTTGTCGCCGCCCACGTCGAGGGTGCGCAGCACCAGCGGCCGACCGCCGAGGGCCTCGGCGATCTGGCGGTAGGTCTCCTCCTGCTCTTCCTCCGACGGCGGGGTGGTTCGGTTCAGGTACAGGAACTCGGTCCGCAGCAGGCCGACTCCGTCGGCGCCGGCTTCGACCGCGGCACGGGCGTCCTCCACCGACCCGATGTTCGCCGCCACCTCGATGGCGACTCCGTCGGTCGTCACCGCCGGGGCCGCGGCACGACTGCGGGCCTCCTCCAGTCGCCGGGCGTCTTCTTCTGCCCGTCGCCGCGCCTCGGCGACCTGCTCGGGTGGGGGATCGATCACCACCGAGCCGGCGGTTCCGTCGACCAGGAGCGGGGTGCCTTCCTCCACCTCCAGTGGCCCGGCCGCCACGACCGCGGGCACGCCCAGCCCGCGGGCGAGGATGGCGGAATGGGAGGTGGGCGCCCCGGCAGCGGTGACGATCGCCTGGACCATCTCGGGGTCGAGGGTGGCGGTCTCGCCGGGAGTCAGGTCGTCGGCGACGAGCACCCCCGGCGCCTCCATGCGCGGCCGCGGATCGACCCCGAGCAGCCGGGCGAGCACCTGGCGGCCTACTGCCTCGACGTCGTCTGCTCGCTGAGCCTGGTAGGGGTCTTCCAGGCGGCGGAAATCGTCGGCGACGGCTTCTGTCGCCGCCTGCCAGGCCTCTGCCGCTCCGGTGGAGGGGCCGATGCGCTCGAGGGCCGACCCGATCAGGTGCTCGTCGTCGAGGATCAGCAGGTGGGCGGTGAAGATGTCGGCTTCGGCCTCCCCCGCCCGCGCCAGCACCTGCTCCCGCTGGCTTTCGATGTCGGCGCGTACGGCGTCGATCGCCTGCCGCAGGCGCTGTCTGTCGGCCTCGGGGTCAGCCGGTGGGCCCGTAGGCACCTCCAGGGCGGGCCGGCGCAGGTAGCGGGCCGGGCCGACCGCGACGCCTGGGGACGCCCCCACCCCGACCACGGTCCCTTCGGATCGCGGCTCGACCGCCGGGGTCTCGGCCTTGGGCGGCGGCGGGGCAGCGGGCAGGTCGCGGTCGCCGAAGTCGTCGGCGGCGAGGTCGGAAATGGCGGAGAGGGCGGCGTCCGCGTCGGGCCCGGCCGCCCACACCTCGATCTCGTGTCCTTGCCGGACACCGAGGGCGGACACCCGGGCGAGGCTCCGCGCCGGCACCGGGTCGGAGCCGGTGGTGCGGTTGGCGATCCGGACCTCGGCGTCGAACCGGCCCACCGTCTCCACCAGCCGGCTGGCAGGCCGGAGATGGAGCCCGAGCGGATTGCCGACTCGCAGGACGATCGATCGGCCCCGCGCCACCTCCGGGGTCGCCTCGCTCTCGGCCGCCTCGGCGGGGGCGAGGTGCTCGATCTTGGGGGTGAGGCCGGCACGCGCCTCGGCCGCCACTTCCGACAGCGACGCGCCGATGCCGGCGGTGGCGACGGCTGCCACCGTCCCCTCGACGAGGGGCGCCTCGCACAGGAGCACCCGGGAGGCGTCGGCGGGCGGCTCGAGGAACTCGAGGGCGGTCTCGGCGTTCATGATCGCCGAGCCGAGGTCCATGAGGACGAGCACGCCGTCGTCCGACCACACCGACTCGATCGCCTCCTTTATGGCGAAGGCGTCGGTGCCGATCGGCGACTCCGGGTCGTCGATTCCCCCGGCGGCCGCCAGGGCGACGTCGCCGCCCCCCATCTGGCGCGCCAACTCGACCACGCCCTCGGCCAGCTTGGCCGAATGTGAGACGACGACGATGCCTACCAACGATCCCCCGATCCGCTCCGCGCGCACGGATCGCGCGCCGGGGCGCGCGATCCGTGGTCGGTCATGGGCCGAGCCTCAGTCGATCCAGTCGAAGGTCCGGGTGACGGCCTTCTTCCACTGGGCGTACTCCCGCTCCCTGCGCTCCGGGTCCATCTGGGGAGTCCACTCCTTGTCCTTGACCCAGTTGTCACGCAGGTCGTCGATCTCGTTCCAGAAGCCCGTGGCGAGACCGGCGGCGTAGGCCGCGCCCAGGGAGGTCGTCTCGGCGACGGCCGGGCGGATCACCGGCACGCCCAACACGTCGGCCTGGAACTGCATCAGCAGCTCGTTGACGACCATGCCGCCGTCGACCTTCATCTCCTTGAGCTCGACGCCGGAGTCCTTGTTCATGGCGTCGAGGACCTCTCGGCTCTGCCAGGCCGTGGCCTCGAGGGCGGCGCGGGCGATGTGGCCCTTGTTCACGTATCGGGTGAGGCCGGCGATCACGCCCCGGGCGTTGGACTTCCAATAGGGAGCGAACAGCCCCGAGAAGGCGGGCACGATGTAGATGCCGCCGTTGTCCTCGACGGTGCGAGCCAGGGCCTCCACCTCGGCGGAGCTCTGGATCAGCCCCAGGTTGTCGCGCAGCCACTGGACGAGGGCGCCGGTGATGGCGATCGAGCCCTCCAGGGCGTAGACGGGGGCCTGGTCGCCGATCTTGTAGCAGACCGTGGTCAGCAGGCCCGACTTCGAGGGCACCATCTCCGTGCCGGTGTTGAGCAGCATGAAGTTGCCCGTGCCATAGGTGTTCTTGGCGTCGCCGACGTCGAAGCACACCTGGCCGAAGGTGGCTGCCTGCTGGTCACCGAGGTCCCCCGCCACGGGGATGCCGCCGAGCGAGCCGGTCGCCTCGCCATACACCTCCGACGAGGGGCGGATCTCCGGCAGCATCGACATGGGAACACCGATCACCGAGCAGATCTCCTCGTCCCATTGGAGGGTGTTGAGGTCCATCAGCAGGGTGCGGCTGGCGTTCGTCACGTCGGTGATGTGCAGCCCGCCGTTGGCTCCCCCGGTGAGGTTCCAGATGAGCCAGGTGTCGATGTTGCCGAAACACAGATCGCCGGCTTCGGCCTTCTCCGCCGCACCCTCGACGTTGTCGAGGATCCAGCGGATCTTCGGGCCGGAGAAGTAGGTGGCGAGGGGCAGACCGGTCTTGTCACGGAACCGGTCCTGCCCGCCGTCCTTGCCGAGCTCGTCGATGATCTTGTCCGTCCGGGTGTCCTGCCAGACGATGGCGTTGTAAACGGGCTCGCCGGTGTTGCGGTCCCACACCACCGTCGTCTCCCGCTGGTTGGTGATGCCGACGGCGGCGATGTCGGAGACGTCCACGCCCCCCTTCTTCAGCGCCCCGTCGACGACCTGCTGGGTGCGGTACCAGATCTCCTTCGGGTCGTGCTCCACCCAGCCGGGCTGGGGGTAGATCTGCTCGTGTTCGTGCTGGTCGACCGCCACGACCTGGCCGCCGTGGTCGAAGATCATGCAGCGGGTGCTGGTCGTTCCCTGGTCGATAGCGGCTACGTACTTGGCCATTCCTCTCTCCTCCTTCTCTCTCAGCTGCCCCAGGCTTCGGCGGCGGCGGCGAGCAGGAGGTGCGACGACGTCGCACCGGGATCCTGGTGGCCGGCACTCCGCTCCCCCAGGTAGCTGGCCCTCCCCTTGCGAGCCACGAGCGGGATCGTCGCTTCCATCCCTCGGGCCGCGGCGTCCGCCGCCGCGGCGATCGCTTCGCCGACCCCCGCGCCCGAGGCTACCGCCTCCTGCAGGGCTGCGTAGGCGGGCTCCAAGGCGTCGATCATCGTCTTGTCGCCCTCCTCGGCCTTGCCCCGCGCCTTGATCCCGTCGATCCCTGCCCGGAAGGCGGCCGCCACGTCGGCGGCCTCCAGGCGCTCCTTGCCGTCGATCGCCTTGGCCATCTCCATGAACATCGTCCCGTACAGCGGCCCGCTGGCGCCCCCCACCTTTCCGATGAGCGCCATCGCCACCGACTTGAGGGCGGCGGCGATGTCCTCGGGCGGGTTGGCTTCGAGACGTTCCAGGGCCGCCTTGAACCCACGGTTCATGTTGATCCCGTGGTCGGCGTCGCCGATGGCCGAGTCGAGCTGGGTCAGGTACTCCTTCTGCTCCTCGATCCGGGCGGCCGCCTCGCGGAGCCAGGCCAGGACCTCTTCGAGACCGACGGAGTTCACCTCACGCTCCCCAACGCATGCCGGGGGTCTTCACCGGGGCGTCCCACAGTCGGGTGAGCTCGTCGTCGAGCTTGAGGAGCGTGATCGACACGCCCTGCATCTCGAGCGAGGTGATGTAGGGCCCGATCAGGTTGCGGGTGATGGTCACTCCGCGGCCTTCGAGGAAGCGGTGCAGGTCCCGGTAGACGATGTACAGCTCGATGAGGGGTGTACCGCCCATCGAGTTGACGAACGCCAGGACGTTGTCTCCCGAGCCGATGACCCCGTCGTCGAGGATCGCACCGGCCAGGATCTCCACGACTTCGGCCGCGCTCTTGACCTTCATCCGCTCCCGTCCCGGCTCGCCGTGGATGCCGATGCCGATCTCCATCTCGTCTTCGCCGAGCTCGAAGGTGGGCTTGCCCGCCGCCGGCACGGTGCACGACGTCAACGCCATGCCCATGGACCGGGCGTTGTCGT
This sequence comes from Acidimicrobiia bacterium, assembly GCA_017577575.1. Lineage (GTDB taxonomy): Bacteria > Actinomycetota > Acidimicrobiia > Spongiisociales > ZC4RG35 > ZC4RG17. The sequence continues at coordinate 160,043 of PKRG01000004.1, forward strand.
TGACCTTCCGGCACAGGTCGGCGACCTCGGACAGCGGACGGCCCTCCTCGGCCGCCGCCCCGCAGATCTTCTCGGCGAGGACCGTGGCGCCGACACCCCGCCGCCCGGCGGTGTACAGGCTGTCCTGGACCGCGACGTCGTCGTCGATCACCACCGACTCGACCTCGATGCCTTCGTCGCGGGCCATGTCTGCGGCCATCTCGAAGTTGAGGACGTCGCCGGTGTAGTTCTTGACGATGTGGAGTACCCCGGCGCCCGACGACACGGCCTTGGTCGCCTCGAGCATCTGATCGGGGGTCGGTGAGGTGAAGACCTCGCCGGGACACGCGGCGTCGAGCATCCCCATCCCCACGAAGCCGCCGTGCATCGGCTCGTGGCCGGAGCCGCCGCCGGAGACGATCGCCACTTTCCCCTGGACGGGGGCGTCTGCTCGGTAGATGTAGTACGGGTCGAGGCTGACCTTGACGTCGTGGGGATGGGCGAGCTGGATGCCTTCGAGTTCGTCGCGGACTACGTCGTCGACGTTGTTGATGAGCTTCTTCATGTGCGTCTCCTGGTGGCGGGGTGAGGCGGGGCAGGCCCGCCTCACCCTCACGGTCGCGGTCTCAGGCCGGTACGAGGGCTCCCCAGACCAGCCAGCCGATGATGCCGCCCACGATCGGGGCCACCACCGGGATCCAGGCGTAACCCCAGTCCGAGTCGCCCTTGCCGGGGATCGGCAGGATGGCGTGTGCGATACGGGGACCGAGGTCACGAGCCGGGTTGATGGCGTACCCGGTCGGACCACCGAGAGACAGGCCGATCGCCCACACCAGCACGCCGATCATGAACGGGCTCAGCCCCACACCCAGGTCGGGGGTCGAGGTGGCCTGCCCGAACGTGTTCGTGATGGCTCCGATGCCGACCAGCAGCATGAAGGTGCCGATCATCTCGGTGATGAAGTTGGCACCGGTGTTGCGGCGGGCCGGAGCGGTGGAGAACACGGCCAGCTTCAGGGCAGGGTCCTCGGTCGCTCCCCAGTGGTTGTAGTAGGCGAGCCACACGAGGATGGCCCCGACGATGGCTCCGGCGAACTGACCGAGGATGTAGACGGGCACGTCTCCCCACGGGAGGTCTCCGCCGGCGGCGAAGGCCACCGTCACCGCCGGGTTGATGTGGGCACCGCTGTAGACGCCGGCGGCGAACACACCCATCGCCACCGCGAAAGCCCACCCCGTGGTGATCACGATCCAGCCGGCGTTCTCGCCCTTGGAGTCCTTGAGCAAGACGTTGGCTACGACGCCGTCGCCCAGCAGGATCAGGATCATCGTGCCGATCATCTCGGCCAAGAAGATGTTGCCTTCCACGCGTCCTCCTTCCTCCTCATGCGTGGGAATGTTCGGTAATGCCGAACATCGTTTCTTCGCATAAGCATACGCGCCCACGGCGGCGCCTGCACCGAAAAACCCGCTACCCGGGCCAGGTGACCGCACCCAGCTCCCGACTGATGCCCCGGGCGGTGTCGCGGATGGCGGCGATGTGAGACGGGTCGACGCCGCGGTCGTCGGCGGGCACCACCAGGGCCACCGCGCCCACCGCCTGGCCGCTGCGGTCGAAGATCGCCCCCGCCACCGATGCCTCGCCGACTACCGCCTCCTGGTCCTCGAAAGCCACCCCCGAAGCCCGGACTTCGTCGAGCTCCTCGTTCAGCCGGTCCGGGTCGGTCACCGTCTGTCCGGTCAGACGGGCGAGCGGCTCCTCGGAGAGGATCCGGCGGCGCTCCGGGTGGAAGGCCAGGAGGGCCTTGCCCAAGGCGGTGGCGTGGGCGGGCATGCTCAGGCCGACCTCCGACACCGGCACCGAAGCGTCCTTGGGGCCGACGTGGTGGATGATCACGACGTCTGGCCACACCAGGACCCCGAGACGGACGGCCAGTCCGGTGGACTCGCTCAGCGACGCCACCCACCGCAGGCTCCGCACCCTCAAGTCGTGGGAGTTGAGGTACACGTTGCCCATCACCAGGAGGGCAGGGCCGAGCATGTACTTGCCCGAAGTCGAGTCCTGCTCGACGAGGGAATGGGCGGCCAGGGTCTGGAGCAACCCGTGCACCGTGCCCTTGGCCAGCCCCAGCCGCGACGCCAGCTCCGACACCCCCAGCACGCCCTCGTCCTGGAGGGCGAGGAGGATGCGGATGGCGCGGTCGACCGACTGGATCATCTGCGTTCGACATTATCGAATGGCGGGGGCGGCCGTTTCCCCCGACGACACACATGTGCATCACATGTGCATCGCCTGCAACCTGGGTCAGCGGGTGGCGTCGACGAGAGCGGCGAAGAGGAGCCGCGTGGAGGTTGCCCCCGGGTCCTGATGACCTTCGCTGCGCCACCCCAGATACGAGGCGCGTCCTTTGCGGGCCCGCATGGGGATGGTCGCCAACATGCCCTCCCGAGCGGCGGCTTCTGCGGCGGCCGCCGCGCTCCTCACCGAGCCTGACGCTGCCGACTCGAGCGCCTCGACGGCCGGGAGCCACGCGTCGACCATCGTCTTGTCCCCGGGCTCGGCGGCGCCGATCCTCTGGACGGCCTTCACCCCCGCCCGCAGAGCTCGCGCCAGCTCGGGGACGGTGATCTCCGGTTTGGGCCCGAGGGCTTCGGCGGCCGCCCGGAACGCCGAACCGTAGAGAGGACCGGCGGCTCCTCCCACCACGGCCACCAATCGGCTCCCCGTCACCCGGAACACCCCGGCCGGATCCTTCGGCGCCTCCGACGACAGGGCCTCGATCGCGGCCCGCATCCCCCGGAGCATGTTGATGCCGTGGTCGGCATCCCCGATGGCCGCATCGAGCCGGGTCAGCTCGTCGCAGTTCTCCTCGATGGATCTGGCGAGCCTCCCCATCCAGTCGTGGAAGAAGCCCACGTCGAGGACAACGTCGACTGCAGTACCGCGCAAAGTTCCTCCTCCTGGCGGGTGACGCCGTCGCCTTCGTAGGCTACTCCCCGACTGCCGGCTGTGACGGGAGAAGTCGGGCGGCGGACCGCCCCTCTCCCGTCGGCCCTAATCTTTCCGCCTGCGCCAAGGAGGCATCCCACGATGAGAAAGCTGACATTGCTCGTAGGGGTCCTGTCGCTGGTCGTCGCCGCCTGCGGCGGTGGCGATGCGGCGGACACCACCGTCGCCACACCCGAGACGACCCCCGAGACCACGACCGCCGACACGACGGCGGCACCCGACACGACGGCGCCCGGCACCACCGAGGCCACCGTCGGCGACGAATGCGCCGTCGAGAACCTGCCGCTGAAGACCCCCGGCCAGCTCACTGTCGCCACCGGCGAGCCCGCCTTCGAGCCGTGGGTCGTCGACGACGACCCCACCAACGGACAGGGTTTCGAGTCGGCGGTGGTCTACGCCATGGCCGAGAAGATGGGCTTCACCGCCGATCAGGTGGTGTGGATCCGGACCGGGTTCGACGAGGCGATCGCCCCGGGCCCCAAGGAGTTCGACATCAACGTCCAGCAGTACTCGATCACCGAGGAGCGGGACGAGGTCGTCGACTTCTCCGTCCCCTACTACGTCACCCAGCAGGCGCTGGTGGCCTATGGCGACTCCGAGATCGTCAACGCCACCTCGCTCGAGGACCTGAAGGGCTACGCCCTCGGGGCACAGATCGGGACCACCTCGCTCGACTACATCGAAGAGGTGATCCAGCCGGACACGCCGCCGGCGGTGTACGACACCAACGCCGACGCCAAGTCGGCACTCGACGCCGGTCAGATCGACGCCATCGTCTTCGACCTGCCGACCGCCTACTACATCACGGCCGTCGAGATGCCCGACGCCTCCATCGTCGGAGCGTTGCCCGCCTCCGAGGAGCAGGCCGACAAGTTCGGCATGCTCATGGAGAACGACAGCCCGCTCAAGCCCTGCATCGACCGGGCTCTGGAGGAGCTGCGGGCCGAGGGAACGCTGGATGCGTTGGCCGAGGAATGGCTCACCCAGGAGGGGGACATCCCCGTCCTGAGCCAGTGACCCCTGGTCATCGGGCGCCGTGAACTGGCCCTCGGCGCCGTCCGCATTCGCTGCTCGCCGGGACCCCGGAAACGGGTCCCGGCGACGCGCCCGTGAAGAGGGGGCCCGCGGCGCCCTGATCGCTTTCGTGTCGTCGGTCGTCTTCTTCGGCCTGGCGTTGTGGGCAATCCTCACTTCGGAGGCGTGGCCGCAGGTCCAGCGCCAGTTCTTCAACCCGGAGGCGTTCGTCGAGGTGTGGCCTGCGGTGCTGTCCGGCTTCTGGCTGGACATCCGAATGTTCCTCGGCGCCGAGGTGCTGATCCTCTTCTTCGCTCTGGTAGTCGCAATGGCCCGCTCGCTCCGCGGGCCTGCTTTCTTTCCCATCCGGGCGCTGGCGGTGGTCTTCATCGACCTCATCCGCGGCGTCCCGCTGATCCTCCTGATCCTCATCCTCGGCTTCGGGGTCCCCGCCCTGGACCTGCCCGGAGTCCCCAAGTCGCCGATGTTCTGGGGCATCGCCGCCCTGGTGATCTCCTACTCCGCCTACACCGCCGAGGTGTATCGGGCAGGCATCGACTCGGTCCCCGAGAGCCAGCGAATGTCGGCCCGCTCGCTCGGACTGACACAGATGCAGACCCTCCGCTACGTCCTCGTCCCCCAGGCCATCCGCAACGTGATCCCCGCCCTCCTCAACGGCTTCGTGTCACTCCAGAAAGACGTCTCGCTGATCTTCGTGCTGGGGGTCCGGGAGGGTGTCCGGGAAGCGCAGATCTTCAACGCCCGCACCTTCAACTACACCGGCTACATCGTGGCGGCGATCCTCTTTCTCGTCGTCAGCATCCCCGTCGCCCGGTTCACCGACTGGTACACGGAACGGGACCGTCGCCGGCGTCAGGCGATGAGCGCATGATCCACCTGACCCCACCCACCACCCCCCGCTGACGACACCCCCCCCCCCCCCCCCCCCCCCCCCCCCCCCCGTGTCACACCCCCCCCCCCCCCCCCCCCCCCCCCCCCCCCACCGGTGCCTTTTAACCACTCCCCCCCACCCCACCAAAGAGAAGCGTAGAAACCTGTGGGGGCCGGTTCTCTACAAAAAAAAAAAAAATCATGTATCAACTA
>PKRG01000054.1 GCA_017577575.1 Acidimicrobiia bacterium
GCCTTCCTCGTCGTCCCACTCGAAGAGCGGGAACTCGGTTACCCAGAGCCAGGCGTGGGACCGCACTGCTGGTACCCCGGCACGGCCGATCAGGTGCAGCCGGAGGGCGCTCAGGGCGGCCTCCGCGCCGGGTGTGCTGCCTGCGGGGGCGGCGGGCGGCAGCCCGCGGAACCGGCCGACCACGACCACCAGCAGGTCGCCCTGCTGCATGCCGGTGGCGTGGATCAGACGCTCGGAGAGGCATTCGGTGGTGTTCGGCGGCTTCTCGGCGGAGAGTCTGCGGGACCGGATCAACGACGCGCAGGCGAAGGTGCTGGTGACGGCGGACGGCGGGTTCCGCCGTGGGCGGGTGGTGCCGTTGAAGGCGAATGCGGACGAGGCGCTCAAGGAGGCGCCGTCGGTCGAGCGGTGCGTGGTCGTCCGGCGCGGCGCGGGGCTCGAGGTTCCGGTCGAGCTGGTGACCGGCCGGGACTTCTGGTACCACGAGCTCATGGAGACCGCCTCGGCGGATTGTCCGCCGGAGGCCATGGACGCGGAGGACCTGCTCTACATCCTCTACACGTCGGGCACGACCGGGAAGCCGAAGGGCGTGGTGCACACGACGGGTGGGTACATGACCCACGTGTACGCCACCACGAAGCTGGTCTTCGACCTGAAGGAAGACGACGTCTACTGGTGTACGGCGGACGTCGGCTGGGTGACGGGACACAGCTACATCGTGTACGGCCCGCTCTCGTGCGGCGCGACGGTGGTGATGTACGAGGGCGCGCCCGACTGGCCGGACCGTGGGCGGTTCTGGCAGGTCGTGGAGAAGTACGGCGTGACGATCTTCTACACGGCGCCGACGGCGATCCGTGCGTTCATGCGCTGGGGGACCGAGTGGCCGGCGAAGTACGACCTCTCCACGTTGCGGCTGCTGGGCACGGTGGGCGAGCCCATCAACCCCGAGGCCTGGATGTGGTACCACGAGCACATCGGCGGAGGCCGGTGCCCGATCGTGGACACGTGGTGGCAGACGGAGACGGGTGGGATCATGATCACGCCGTTGCCCGGGATCACCGTGACGAAGCCGGGCAGCGCGACGGTCCCGTTCCCCGGCATCTCCGCGGACGTGCTGAACGACAAGGGCGAGTCCGTCCGTGCGGGCTACCTCGCCATCACCCGTCCATGGCCGGGGATGCTTCGGACCGTCTACGGCGACGATGAGCGCTACCGGAACCAGTACTGGTCGCGCTGGCCGGGGATCTACTTCCCAGGCGACGGCGCGAAGCTGGATGACGACGGCTACTTCACGATTCTCGGCCGGGTGGACGACGTGCTGAACGTCGCGGGCCACCGGATCGGCACCATGGAGGTCGAGAGCGCGCTGGTGGACCACCCGTCGGTGGCGGAAGCGGCGGTGGTGGGCCGCACGGACGAGGTGAAGGGGCAGGCGATCGCCGCCTTCGTCACGCTCAAGGAAGGCGTGCAGCCGAGCGAGGAGCTCAAGAACGAGCTGCGCGCTCACGTGGCGCGGAAGATCGGGGCGATCGCGCGGCCGGACGACATCCTGTTCGCCGCGGATCTGCCGAAGACGCGCTCGGGCAAGATCATGCGGCGGCTGCTGCGGGACCTGGCCGAGGGCCGCGCGTTGGGGGACACGACCACGCTGGCGGACCCGGCCGTCGTCGCGCGGCTGAAAGCCGAGTACGAGGCAAAGGAGGCCTGAGCCGTAGACCCACGGCCCACCCTGGAGGGGCGGCGGTTCTTGCCGCCCCTTCGTGTGTCTGTGATCGGAACGGCCGGGCGCCGGCGAGCGGTCTCAGCGCCCGCCGGCC
>PKRG01000043.1 GCA_017577575.1 Acidimicrobiia bacterium
GACGCGTGGCGGAGACGTGGATCGAGGTCGCCAACCGGCAGCCCGGGCCCTCCCCGGAACCGCCACCCCGAACAGGGAAGGGCTCGTCGAAAGCGGCATGGGCGGAGTACGCCCGCCAGCTCGGTCACACCGTCACCGACAAGATGACTCGCGCCGAGATCATCCGGCTCGCCGATTCGGGGCCCGCACCCGGGCCGAACCGGCAAGCCCTCGAGGTGGCAATCAGAGCTTTGGCCACAGGTCCAGAGCACGCCGCAGAAGTGCAAGCCTGCCGGCATCTCGCCGACCAGGTCGACGAGGTGCTTGCCCGGGGAGGCTTCGACGAGAAAGCGTGGCGGGAGTACCGGCTCGCGTTGAAGTCGCTTCGGGAGGCAGTTGCGGATGGTGACTCTGATCCAATCCAGGAAGCCATCGAGCGGCTACGGGACGGCTGAACCGAAGTACATGACACCGCGGACCCCCTCGCGTCCGACGAGGGGCCACGAAGTGGCGAGGATCGCTGAGGCGCTCGGCCAGCCGTTCATGCCGTGGCAGCAGCATTGGGCGCTCGTGGTCGGCGAGATGGTCCAGGACGAGGAGACCGGTATCTGGGTGCCGGCGTACCCGGAGGCGTTCGCCACGGTGATGCGCCAGCAGGGAAAGACGCTCTGGGTCCTATCCGAGGAACTGCATCGGGCCATTCTCCACCAGGCGTACGACGGCAAGCCGCAAGCGATCGCCTACTCCGGCCAGTCCGGGTCGATGGCCCGCCAGAAGTTCCGCAAGGAGCACTGGCCGATGATCAACGCTTCCCCGACGATCAGGCGCCTAGTCAAGAGGCCCCGCTTCGCCGCAGAGGACACCGGCATCGACTTCAAGACCGGAGCCATCTTGACGATCTGGTCGACGGCGGCCGAGTCCGGCCACTCTCTCACCGTCGATCTTGTCTGCATGGACGAGATCTGGGCGGACACCGACGACCGGAGAGAGCAGGCTGCCCGGCCGGCGATGGCGACACGCCACGACTCGCAGAAGCTTCTGGCGTCCACCGCCGGCACCGAGAGATCCACGTTTTACCTGCGCAAGCAAGCGGCGGGTAGAGCCGCGGTGACCGAAGGCCGCACCGAAGGCATCGCTTATCTGGAGTTCGCCTTCGCCGAGGACGACGATCCCGAGGACCCTCGCACCTGGTGGGCGAACATGCCGGCCCTCGGGTACACCATCAGCGAACGGACAGTCCAGGCGGCACTCGAGGAGATGCGTGGCGAAGACGGGGACCTCTCCGAGTTCAAGCGGGCATGGGGGAACGTGACGACGAGATCGGGCGGTGCACGAGTGATCCCAGAGGCCATGTGGCTCGCCGTCTGCGACCCGGACGCCGCCCCGGCTGGCCGGCTTGTCATCGCGGCCGACGCCGCACCCGACCAGTCGTCGGCGTCGATCGCCGTCGTCGACCACGAGCTCACCTGCGAGCTGATCGACAACCGGGACGGCACCGGCTGGGTCCTCGACCGGCTCGAAGCGCTGCATTACCGCTGGCAAGCCGATGTCGTCCTCGACGTCGGCGGCCCCCTCGGCTACCTCGCCTCCCAACTGGAGCAGCGAGGCGTGACGGTGGCCAAGTTCAACACCCGCGAGGTCACCCACTCGGCGGCGGCGTTCATGGAACGGCTCGCCGACCGGCGCCTCACCATCCGGCCCCATCAGAAGCTCAACGCCGCGGCGGAAGGTGCTATCAAGCGGCCGGTTGGGGACGGCTGGACGTGGTCCCGGAAGTCGACCACCGCCGACATTTCACCCTTGGTCGCCGTGACGCTCGGTGTGGGCTGGCATCTCCTGTCGGCCCCCGAGGACGACCTCGTCGCCATCCTCGTCTAGGAGGTTCCGATGCTTGAGCTGTTGATCGCCGCCATCCTGGGCGGCGGGGCCGTCGCCGGCGCCCAATACCTCGGATCGAAGCGGATCGGAGCCGCCAAACCCGCCGGAGATCTCCGGGGGTCCTCGACGGTACTGGGTCACATTCCCCTCGTCGCGTCCAAGGGACTCCAGCGATACGCCACCTATCGGGGGATCTTCCTCACGAATCCCTGGGTCTATTCGGCCGTCACGAAGCTCGCCCAGGACCTCGCCCGCCTCCCCACGCACGTCTACGCCCTCGACGAAGCCGGCGAACGTAGACGGGTCCGTTCCGACGTCCCCACCCGGGGCCCGAGGTCGGCGGCCATGCAGCTTGACTGGATCCTCCACCATCCGGTCGGCCTCTCCCAGTTCGCTTTCTGGCGGGGTCTGATGATCGACCGGCTGATCTACGGCAACGCCCTCGCCGAGATCATCCGCGGCAGCTCGACCTCCGCCGGCATCGAAGGCCTCCAGCGGATCCGCTGGCGGAACGTCGCCTGGGTCGAGGAGGACGCCGACGGCCTCCCCCTCTACTACGAGATCCGGAAGGGAAAGAACCCCTATGGCACGACCAGGCGGATCGGCCCCGACGACGTCATCCATTTCGGCCGGGGCGTCGACCCGGAGAACCCCTGCGCCCCCTCCCCGCTGGAGTCTGCCCAGCACACCATCGCCCTCTATGAGGCGGTCGTCCGGCATCTCAAGGCGTACTTTGAGAACGCCGCCCGACCCTCCGGCCACATCGAGGTCGACGGCAACCTCACCGCCGACCGGGCCCGGGAGATCCGGAAGATGCTGGAGGAGGTCTACACCTCTCCCGAGAACGCCGGCAAGATCCTCGTCACCTCCGGCAAATGGCAGACGACGTCGGAGTCGCCCGAACATTCCGAGGTCGTTGAGCTGATCCGCCTCTCCCGGGAGGAGGTCGCCGCCATCTACTCGGTGCCGCCTCCGGTCCTCGGGATCCTCGACCGGGCGATCATGGCCAACGTCAAGGAGTTGCGGGCCCAGTACGTCCGCGAGGCGGTGGGGCCGTGGACGACCGAGCTGGAGTCCGAACTGATGTCCCAGCTCGTTGAGCCGGTGCCGTCCTGGCGCGGCCTGTTCGTCGAATTCCTCCTGGCCGAACAGCTGCGGCCCGACCTTGAGGCGCGGGCGGATGTCCACCAGAAAATGCGGCACCTGGAGTCGATCGACGAGCAACGGCGCCAGGAGAACCTGCCGCCGCTCAACATCCCCGGCGCCTCCGATGTGCCGTGGGTCGCCTCCGGCGCGATGCCTCTGTCAGCTTTCCGTGAGGGGTCGGCATTCATGCAGGAAGCCGCCCGGGCCTACGGCCGGCGGCTCGCGGAAGCGGCCCTGAGCCCAAACGGTCACCACGAACCCGAGGAGGCCATCCTGTGAAATACGACCGGATCATCGCCTACGCCCTCAGCACGCCCTGGGCGATCCGCCCCGAAGCCCTCGGCGCGATCCTGGACGTCCTCCAGATCCGCGCCGCCGGCGGCAGGTACACCGACGAGGAGCTCGTCGAGCGTCTTGAGGCCGCCCGGGCACAGAACGGCGAACGGGCCGGTGGCCGCACCCGGGGCTCCGTCGCTGTGGTGCCGCTGTACGGGCCGATCTTCCCGAAAGCGAACCTGTTCACCGAGGTCTCCGGGGCGACGTCACTGTCGACCTTCGCGGCGACGCTACGCCGGCTGGACGCCGACCCCCAGATCGCCCACATCGTCCTCGACGTCGACTCCCCGGGCGGGTCGGTCGAGCTGGTCCCCGAAACCGCCGACCTGATCCGCCGGCTCAAGACACCGACGACGGCGGTCGCCAACGCCGAGGCGGCGTCCGCCGCGTACTGGATCGCCTCCCAGGCCGACGAGCTGGTCGTCACCCCCTCCGGTTCGGTCGGCTCGATCGGGGTGTGGACCGCGCATGAGGACTGGTCGGTCCACGAAGCCAACCGGGGCGTCCGGACGACCCTGATCTCGGCCGGAAAATACAAGGTCGAAGGTCACCCCTTCGCCCCACTCGACGACGAAGCCCGCGCGGCGATCCAGGCCGACGTCGACGCCTACTACGACATGTTCGTCAACGCCGTCGCCAGCGGCCGAGGCGTGTCCGCCCAGGACGTCAGCGGCGGATTCGGCGAAGGCCGCATGGTCCTCGCTCGGGACGCCGTCCGCCAGGGGATGGCCGACCGGGTCGCCACCCTCGAGGAGGTCGTCGCCGACGCCGCCCGAGGCACCCGCCGACCCCGCAACCTCGTCGGCTGGCGCGGCGAACCGGATCCGGAGGCGACCCCGCCGACGGAGGCCGCCCCAACGGGCGAGGTCCGGATCGAGGTCAACACACCCGCCGCAGCTGAGAACACCGAAGCCGAGATCCCGGCGGAACGGCTCCGGCTCCTCGGCCGCGGCAAGGTCAGGGAGCTGTTCGGCCTTCGGGCCGACGACTCGACGGTGCCCGCCCTCGCGGGCGGCGAGACAAGAAAGGAGGAGCAATGACCGCTCCCGCAATGCTGGAGAGTGATCTCCGGCAACTGAACGAGGAAATCCGCCGCCTCGACGCAGAGGCGGACGCCAAGCACCAGGCGGCGGACAAGATGGTCGAGGAGATGCGCGCCGAGGGGAAGAACCCCCTCCTCGACAAGGACGCGTTCGACAAGGTCGACGCGGCCTACCGGGAAGCGGACGAGCTGCGTGAGCAGGCGTCCCAGCTGCGGCAGCGCCGCGAGCGCCTCCTCGGCCGGATCGACTCCGCCCCCACCCGGCCGACCAAGGCCCCGGGCTGGCGCGGTGCCACCAATCGGCTGATCGAGTCCGAGGGCTACCGCCGCCTCAAGGAGGCCGGCGTGTTCGAATCGGGCGCCGCCCAGGCCGGCATCGAGATCGCCGCGGGTGAGGTCGTCAGCCGCGACGAGGCGCTGCGGATGCTCCAGGCCGGCTTCGGGTCCGGCATGCGCGCCGCCACCGCCGACGTCGAGGACATGGTCGCCCCCGACCTGCGGCTCGTGCCGCCGGTGGAGACCCCGGTCCGTCAGATCCGGGTGACCCAGCTGGTGAACGTCACCACCACCGACTCGGACCAGGTGGACTACGTCCGTCAGACCAAGCGGGACGACTCGGCCGCCGAGACCGCGCCCGGGGACGCCTACGGTGAAGCCGACTACGAGTTCGAAGCGAGGCAGGCGCCGGTGCGTGACATCGGCCACTTCGCTCCGGTGCACCGCCGCAACCTCGCCGACGAAGGCCAGATCCGCGGCGTGATCGAAGGCCAGCTGGCCTACGGCGTGGAGGCCCGCCTCGAGACTCAGATCGTGTCCGGCGACGGCTCGAGCGAAAACCTCGAGGGCATCCTGGAGACCGACGGCATCGGGTCGATCGTCCGCAACGTGTCCTCGCCGGTCGAGTCCCGCCTCGAAGCGATCCACCGCGGCATCACCGCCGTCCGTCTGGGGCTGTTCATGGAGCCCGACGCCATCGGCATCCACCCCTCCGACTACGAGGCCTGCGTGTTCGAGAAAGGCTCCGACGGGCAGTACCTCCTCGGGCCCGCCTCGCAGCAGACCAGCCGCACGATCTGGGGCTTCCCCACCTCGATCACCACGGCGTTCCCGGAGGGTACGAGCCTGGTGGGCAACTACCGGCTCGGCGCCACCCTGTACCTCCGGTCGGGTGTGGCCCTGCGAGCCAGCGACAGCCACAGCGACTTCTTCACGAAGCGAATGGTGGCGATCCTCGCCGAGCTGCGCGCCGCGTTCGCGGTGCCGCTGCCCGAGGCGTTCGCTGCGGTCCACCTGGACGGTTCGAGCTGATCGACAGGCAGCAACAGGAGGGGCGGCCCAGCGCCGCCCCTCCACCCGACATCGTCTACATCGTCGGTCCCGGCCGCCGCCCATGGTTGCGATGGTCCCTCCGGTCCCTCCGCAACCTCAACCACCGGCGCGTCTGGATCGTCGGCCACCGACCCGACTGGGTCCACAAGGTCCACCACCTGTTCGTCCGTCAGGACGAATCGAAGTACCGCAACTCCACGAAGAACGTCATCCGCGCCTGCCAGCACCCCGACATCTCCGACCCATTCCTCCTCTTCAACGACGACTTCTTCGTGCTCCAGCCGATCGAGGAAGTGCCGATCCTCCACAACGGCCCCGTTGGCGGAGCCCCGAGATCCAGTTTCGGGATGTCCACCTACCAGCAGGGCCGGATCGATACTCGCCGGCTCCTCCAACAGTGGGGATACCAGCGGCCACTCTCCTACGAGCTGCACATTCCGCTCGAGATCCACAAAGAACCGATGCTCGAAGTGCTCGCCCGGGCGGAGCAGGCAAACATCGCCTGCCTCCACAAACGGACCCTCTACGGGAACGTCGCCGGCCTCGGCGGCGAATACGCCGACGACGTGAAAGCCCTCAGACCCGCAGACACCTTCCGTCCCGGCGACCTGTTCGTCTCCACCAACCCGGCGACGTGGCAGCAC
>PKRG01000044.1 GCA_017577575.1 Acidimicrobiia bacterium
GACTGGACGTCGGCGCGCAGCCCGTCGAGCGCGGCGACGGCCGCGTCCAGCCTGGCGACCGCCTCGGCGGTCTCCGTCTCGAGCGCCTCGCGAGCGGCCGCCTTCTGCGTGCGTTCCGCGCCGAGGGCGTCGACGCGCGCCTCGATCTCCCGCGCCTGCTCCTCGAGGCGCCCGACCTCCGCGCCGAGCGCCGCCTCGCGCTCGACGAGCGCGGCATGCGTCGCGCGCGCCTCCGCCGCCCGCGCGGAGAGTCCGTCGATGCGCTCGCGCGCCTCGAACAGACGCCGCTGGGCGTCGTTGAAGCGCACGTCGGCCTCGGCCTGACGCGCCTCCAGCGCGGCGATCGACTCGCGCGCCTCGGCCTGTCGCGCCTCGAGCCGCGCGATCTCCTCCTCGGCACGCCGCCGCTCACCGGCAAGCAGCTCCTCCTTGCGCGCCAGGCGAGCGGCTTCCTCCTCCGCGCGCGCCAGCTGCCCCTCGAAGATACGGACCACCCTCCCGAGCGTTATCTCGGACGGTGCGTGGTTCAGTCGGTAACCGCCCGACGGGCCACGCACCGACCTCACCACCCCGGCATCCCGCAACCGCATCATGATCTGCTTCATGAACGACTCGGGGACTCGGACCCGTTCGGCCAGCGCCTGGGAGTTGAGCACGCTGTTGCTGATCGCGAGTGCCAGCACGGCGCGGGTCGCGTAGTCGGTCCTCCGACTGATCCACATAATGGACCACCGTAGTCCACTTTGCTGTGGGCGCCGACGAAGTCAGCGAGGCAGCAGGCTGAGGATCAGAGAGGTCGCCTCATCCGGCGACGTGACCGTGGTGTCGATCGACAGTTCCGGATCCAGAGGGGGCTCGTAGGGGTCATCGACCCCTGTGAAGCCGGTGATCTCTCCCGCTCTGGCCTTGGCGTAGAGACCCTTCGGATCCCGCGCTTCGCACACCTCGAGAGGGGTGTCGACGAAGACTTCGATGAACGGCAGGCCCGCCTCGACATGGCGCTGCCGCACCGTGTCCCGATCCGACCTGTAGGGGCTGATGACCGGCACCAGGACAACCACGCCGGCGTCGGCGAAGAGGCGGGCGACCTCTCCGATCCGGCGGACGTTCTCTGCCCGGTCCTCGGCGGAGAACCCCAAGTCGGCGTTGAGCCCATGGCGGATGTTGTCGCCGTCCAGGCGATAGGCGGCGCGGCCTTCGGCGATGAGCGCCTCCTCGACCGAAGCGGCGATCGTCGACTTGCCCGACCCCGAAAGACCGGTCAGCCAGATCGTCGCACCAGGACCTCCCGTCGCCCGATGCCGCTGCTCTCGGGTGACTCGGCCTTCGTGCCATACGACGTTGTCGGCCACTACTCCGTCGGGCCCACGATCATCGCCGCCCCCACGGTGTTGTTGGTGGCCTCGTCGACGAGGATGAACGCACCCGTGTACCTGTTGCGTCGGTAGTCGTCGTAGAAGAGCGGCACGGTGGTGCGGAGGCTGATCCGGCCGATCTCGTTGAGCCCCAACTCCTGTGCTCCCTCGTCGCGGTGGAGCGAGTTTATGTCGAGGCGGTAGTGGAGGTCTTTGACGATCGCCTTCGCCCAGCGGGTGGTGTGCTTGACGGACAGCTTCATCCCTGGACGCAGCGCGGGTGTCTCCGTCATCCAGCAGACCATGGCGTCGATGTCCTGGCCGGCGTGCGGCCGGTTGTTGGGGCGGGCGATCATGTCACCGCGGGACACGTCGATGTCGTCGGAGAGGCGCATCACCACCGACATCGGAGGCACCGCCTCGTCGAGGGGCCCGTCGTAGGTGTCGATCGACTCGATCGTCGATTCGAAACCGGAGGGCAGCACGATCACCTGGTCGCCGGGTTTCCACACCCCTCCCCGGATCGTCCCCGCATAGCCTCGATAGTCCTGGTACTCGAGGGTGTGGGGCCGGATCACGTATTGGACCGGGAACCGGCAGTCGATGAGGTTGCGGTCGGAGCCGACATGGATGTCCTCGAGGAGATGGAGGACCGAAGGCCCGTTGTACCAGGGCATGTTCTCCGACTCCTCGACCACGTTGTCCCCGAGGAGCGCCGAGATCGGCACGAACCGGAGATCGTGGATAGTGAGCCTGGAGGCGAAGTGGCGGAACTCCGCCACGATCTCCTCGTAGCGTTCCTGCGACCAACCGACCAGATCCATCTTGTTGACGCACAGCACCAGGTGCGGCACCTGCAGGAGCGAAGCGAGGAAGGCGTGGCGCCGGGTCTGTTCGAGGATGCCGTGGCGGGCGTCGACGAGTATCAGCACGATGTCGGCGTTGGAGGCGCCGGTCACCATATTCCGGGTGTACTGGATGTGGCCTGGGGTGTCGGCGAGGACGAACTTCCGCTTGGGGGTGGAGAAGTAGCGGTAGGCGACGTCGATGGTTATCCCCTGCTCCCGCTCGGCCCGCAGGCCGTCGGTGAGCAGCGCCAGGTCGAGGTAATCGGTTCCCCGCCGGCGCGACGCCTCTTCGATCGCCTCCAGCTGGTCCTGGAAGATCTGCTTCGAGTCGTACAGCAGGCGCCCGATCAGCGTCGACTTGCCGTCGTCCACCGAGCCGGTCGTGGCGAGCCGGACGAGCTCCATGTCCTGGAGGTTCGCCACGGTGGTCACGATCCGCTCCTGGTTCGCTGGTGGTGGCGGGCGAGGGCCATCAGAAATACCCCTCCCGCTTGCGGTCCTCCATGGCAGCTTCGCTGACCCTGTCGTCGGCGCGGCTGGCTCCGCGTTCGGTGATACGAGTCGTGGCCACTTCCTCGATGATCTCCTCGATCGTCTTCGCCTTCGACTCGAAGGCGGCGGTGCAGGTCATGTCTCCGACCGTGCGGAACCGTACGTCTGCTTCGAAGACGGTCTCACCGTCCATCAACTGCAGATACGGGCTCTCGGCCATGAGCATGCCGTCCCGCTCGAACACCCGCCGGCGGTGACTGAAGTAGATGGACGGAAGTTCGATGCCCTCCTGGAGGATGTACTGGTAGACGTCCATCTCCGTCCAGTTCGAGATCGGGAACACCCGCATGTGCTCGCCGCGCCGATGCCGGGCGTTGTACAGACTCCACAGCTCGGGCCGTTGGTTCTTCGGATCCCACTGGCTGAACTCGTCGCGGAAGCTGAAGACCCGCTCCTTGGCCCGGGCCTTCTCCTCGTCCCGGCGGGCACCTCCGAACACCGCGTCGAACTGGTACTTGTCGATGGCATCGACGAGCGCCTCGGTCTGGAGGCGGTTGCGTGACGCCCTGGGCCCGGTCTCCTCGACCACCCTGCCTTCGTCGATCAGCTCCTGGACCGAGGCCACGATGAGGTCGGCTCCGAGCTGCTCGACGGTCCGGTCGCGGAACTCGATGACTTCAGGAAAGTTGTGGCCGGTGTCGACGTGCATGATCGGAAACGGCAGCCGTGCCGGCCAGAAAGCCTTCACGGCGAGATGGAGGACGCACGCCGAGTCCTTGCCGCCCGAGAAGAGCAGCACCGGCCGCTCACTTTCGGCGACGGCTTCGCGAATGATGTGGATCGATTCTGACTCGAGCGCCTGCAGGTGAGTCAGCTCGTATTTGGAAGACATGTTCTCCGCTGAGGTTAGGGGATGTCGGCCGATCGGCCGACGGGTCGCCCGCCCTAGGGTGACCTCGTGAACTCGTGTCAGTATTTCACCCGCATGAATCTGCTTGTCAATACGTCGGCGGCACCGAAAACGGACAGCTACCGGAGGGCGGCGTGGAACGGATCCTGACTCGAATCGCCGCCGCCCTGGATCGGGCCGCCGAGGCCCTCGCTCCTTTCACCTCCGGGAAGATCGAGGCGGCGATGAAGAGCGGGGACGATCCGGTGACTCAGGCGGACATCGCCGTCGACACGGCTCTTCGGTCGACACTTCCGCTTCCCGGAGAGGGGTGGCTGTCGGAAGAGACTGCCGACGATCCGGCGCGTTTGGACTGCGACCGGGTTTGGATCGTCGATCCGTTGGACGGCACTCGGGAGTTCGTCGAAGGCATACCAGAGTGGTGCGTGTCGATCGGCTACGCCGTCGACGGGATTCCCGTGGCCGGCGGGATCCTCGCTCCGGACCGGGGCCTCCGCATCCTCGGAGCGGTCGGTGAAGGCGTGGAAGTGACCGGCGGCGAACCGGTGCAACCGGCGAGAGACATACGAGGTGCGCTGATCCTCGCCAGCCGCAGCGAGGTGAAGCGTGGCGAGTGGCAGCCAGTCTTTTCCACTCCGGTCTCTGTCCGGAGCTTGGGATCGGTCGCCTTGAAGCTGGCGATGGTCGGCGCCGGGATGGCCGACGCCACCTGGACCTTGCAGCCGAAACACGAATGGGACGTGGCTGGCGGGGCCGCCATCGTCCGAGCAGCAGGAGGCTCGGTGGCCGATCCCGATGGCGCCGAGGTGAGGTTCAACCAAGCGAGCCCCAAGCTCTCCGGCTTCGTGGCCTGCAGGAAAGAACTCGCCGAGCAGGTCCTCGAGCTGATCCGCCAGCTTCCGTAGAGCCTCTGGCGAAACAGCGCGGAACGCGCGTAGGGTGGACCCATGCGCGGGGGACGCGGGAGATGAGGGCGCGAGTCGGCCTCGGCCTAGGGGTGATCGCAGCTCTCGCTATCGCCATCTGGGCAGCGGTTTCGCAAGGCGGCGACGAACCTCCTCCCACGACGACAACCTCGACACTCACGACATCATCAACGGAGTCGCGGCCCAGCTCCACGTCGACGACGGTCACCACCACAACGACTGCTGGACCGTCAACCACTGTCACGGACACGACGACCGACCCGGAAGCTCGCGTGGAGCAGGTTCGACAAATCCTTCAGGACCTCTACTTCGGATGGTTTACGGCGATCCACAACAAGGATGAGGAAGCCGTCAGAGAGGTAATAGCCACGGAGCGTTACCTGGAGGATTTCCGCACTGCCGTCACAACCCTTGAGTACCCGAGACCTCCGAACAAAGACGAAATTGTCATCAAAGACCTGGAGATTTTGCGCGATACCGAGAACTGCCTCGTCACCTACTCGACGGTTGATCTGACGTTGTGGCTCGGTGAGGACGCAACAGTCTCCGGCGTAAGAGTGCTATTGCCGGTCGGCGGCGATTGGCGGTTCGGGACAGCGTGGACACACAAGGAAGATCGGTGGCAGCAAGACTGCGACATAGAACCGGAGTTGTCGCCGTAACCGTCACCCTCCTGTTTGCGCAGACGACTGTCGCATTTGGGCAGGCGTCCTTCATCTCGTGCTGGGTGGAAGACCGCGCGCATCCTATATCTGGGGAGCGGTATCAGATCACCGTGTGTCGATTGGTGAGCGGAGAAGTAGTCGAGTACCCGGACGGCAATGTCCCAGGCACACTCGATCCAGCAGTCGGCACCGATACAGACGGAGAATGCTGGTTTCTGACATCATCGGACACCGATTGGGTGATCCTCTCGACGTTCTCCGACGGGTCGGCGATCCTGGGTGTCTATCGAGACGACCTCCTCGTCTTCGACACTGGCCGGATCCCTCGGTGCACTTCCGAGCCCGGTACCGCTCCCCCGCCCGAGGAAGTGGCCTGGGAGGCCATCACCGAATACGTCCACGCTCCGCCCGAACCGGAGCTCAATCCTCCTGTTGGTCGCGGCCTCACGGGGATGGACACCTTCCTCGGCGTTCCGGTTCCGGGAACGTGGACCGACTCGATCTCAGTGCCGCTCTACACCATCGACGTCGAGGTGTGGGTAGATCTGCTCCGGGTCGACTGGGGAGACGGAACGATCACCGACTACCCACCAGACACGTTCACCCGCATCACGGGCTACCCGGATGGCATCGCCATCCACATGTACGAGGTGAAGACGTGCAACCCACCGGGATCGGCTCCGGACTGCCACCCGTCGCACGCCGCCTACC
>PKRG01000045.1 GCA_017577575.1 Acidimicrobiia bacterium
TGGTGAGTGGGCGGGAGGGCCGTCCGTCCGGCGACCCTCCGCGCCCACAGCTAGGCGGCTATCAGCTCGTCTTGTTGATCAGGAGCTGGAAGCCCCTGTCGTTGATCGAGTCGAAGCCGTTGCGGGCCCACGCGAACCAGCCGCGCTGGCCGACCGGGCGGCCGGTGGTCACACCAAAGAGGTGCGGCACCAGCTCCACGGTCATCCCCGCCCGCTGGGCGATCAGGAAGTTGGAGAAGTCCCCAACCACCAGGATGGCGCCGGCGGCGGTGCCGGAGGCCATGGCGGGGGCGTAGTCCGACGTGTACACCGGGCGGCTCCGCAGCCCGGGCACCCCGAACTCGGCCAGGTTGTTCGTGTAGAACGCGTCGGCATCGTCGCCCAGGGCGGTGATGGCGTTCTCCACGTCGACCGACATGACCCACGACGCGCGGCTGCGGTAGCGCTCCGGCAGGTTCTTCCACGTTCTGAGGATGTCGGCGCCGCTCAGGGTCCCGGCGGTCGTCACCACGGTCTGGACGTTGGTGTTCGTCGACAGGGCGGTGAAGATGCCGATGACGTTCGTCGTGTTGCCGACCAGGGTGTTCTGGGCCAGCAAGTCGACGTAGCCCTGGTTGAGCAGCGACATCATCTCCTCGGCGAAGGACGGGTAGTCCTGGCCGATCTCGATGCCGTAGGGGATGAACCCGCGAGCGGTGTTCGTCCCGACCGTGGGCTGGTCGAGCGTCGGCGAGTCGTCCGACACCTCGGTGCCGGAGGCGTCGGCGCCGTCGTAGGACCACGACACGCCCGCCGAGCTGACGCCCTTCCACTCGTTGGTGGTGATCACTTCCACCCGGGCGATCCGCAGGATGGGGGCATCCGCGGCGCCGGAGGTGAGGATGATCGTCGGGTCGATCAGCACGGGCACGCCGTAGCCGCCCTGGGTGCTGTTCAGCGACATGGCCCGGAACGACTCGAACCGCTCCAGGGCCGCCGCCTCCTCGGGGGTGAACGCCGGCGACCGTCCGAAGGCCGTCACCGCCTTCATGAACGCCGACCGGTAGTCGTCGTTCTCGGTGAGCAGCAGCCTGCGGGCGATCTCGTCGCCGTGGACGTTCTCGTCGAAGCGGCGGAGCAGGCGGTCGACCTGGTCGCCCTGGCGGGTGGCGAGGCCGACCGTGTCGGCTTCCCGCTCGAGGACGGCGAGGGCGGCGTCGCGCACCTCCCGGCGGGTTGCCCGGATCGGGTCCACGTCGGTCTCGGTGCGGCGCATGTACTGGGGGGCGCCCCGGTCCTCGCCTTCCTCGACGCCGACGAGCCGCTCGGCCCGCTCCAGCACGTCGAGGCGGCGCTGGAGGTCGGCACGCTCCCGCTCCAGAGCGTCGATCGGCGACTCGTCGCCGACGAGCTCCTCGAACCGGGCGCGCTGTTCGTCGGTCAGTTCGTCTGCCTCCGAGAGCGAGCGAAGCTCGTCACGCAATGCGACAGCCTCCTCGCGGATCTCCCGGAGGCGCTGGAGGATCTGTTCACGACCCATCAGTCGTCATCTCCTTGAGTTGGGCCAGCCGGCGGCGCACGGCGGCGTCGTCGACCGGCGGCTCTTCCGCGACAGGTGGCTCCTCAGCCCGGCTGTCGTCGTCGTTCGTCTCCCCTTCGGCGGTGGCCTGCGGCCCGGCGCCTTGGGGGAGGAGGAAACCTCGGGTCTGCTGCCAGACGCGGAACACGTCGGCGGAGCGGACGCCCGCGGACGTGGCCTCGTAGGCGGGGAAGGTGACCGGCCCGAACTCGAGCAGGTCGACGGCCTTGATCGTCCGCTCGGGCAGCCCGCGGGGGTTGTCCTCGGAGGGCTCGGGGTCGTCCTTCCACTCCTCCTCGGTGACCCGGAAGCGGAACGACATGCCGTCGATCGCCCCCGATCGCAGCAGCTCGATCAGGTCGTCGTTGTAGGAGGTGCGGGCGAGCGGGGTCTCGGTCCACAGGCCCGTGTCGTCCTCCTCCAGGCGGGCGGGCTTTCCCAGCGGCTTGTCCCCGATCGAGGGGTCGAAGCCGTGGTTGAACAGCACCTTGACCCGGTCGCCCCGTTTGGCGAGGGTGTTGGCGAAGGCCCCGGGCGCGATGCGCTCCATGAAGTGGCCCTCCCACCAGGAGTCGATCTCAGTCCACCGGTTGAACACGGCGGCGTAGCCGACGAGGGTGCGGCCTTCCCCGCCGTCCTCCTCGGCGCGCAGCGATGCAGCCTGGAGCGGCACCATCCGCATCACGTCGGCGGTCGCTGGGGCCGGGACGTACTCAGGCGTTCTGGTCGTCATTGGCGTCTCCTTCGGATTCGGGCGACGGCTCGGTGGCGCCGTCAGACGGCTGGAGCTGGACGGAGAGCTTCCCGGTGTGCTCGAGGAGCGTGAAGTCGTCGTTGATGACGGCCTCGACAGCCGAGTCCGGCGTGAAGCCGTCCTTGATCAGCCCGGTGATGGTCTGCGCCTTCCGGGCCTGGATCTCGGCGGAGTCCATCAGGTCCTCGGCCAGGAACTTGATGTCGGAGTCGTCGTACCAGAGCTCCTTGTTGGGCGGCGGCTGCACGAGCGTCTCGAAGCTGCCGCACCAGGACCGCCACAGCGGCCGCAGGGTGGCGTCGCCGACCTTGCGCTTGGCCTGGGCATAGTTGCCGGCGTTGAGGCTGGAGCCCTGGAGGCCCTCAGAGGAGCCGACGACGACGGGGTGGACGCCGGAGGCCATGAGGATGCGGGTCTCGCCATGACCCTGGGTCACCTTGAAGTCCAACTGCTGGAAGTTGGACCCGACCACCTCCACGTCGGCGCCGCCCGCCAGGTACAGGGTCTTGTAGGCGTTGGCGGCCGACGAGTAGTTCTCCTTGAAGTACTCCAGCCACTGCTTCGCCTCGTCGGGGTCGATGTCCTTGTCGAGGGTCACGACCATGTTCGGGGTCGCCCCGTTCTCGAAGAACTTGAGCTTGTGCAGGGTGGCGGACTTGTCGGCCATGATCTCCCGCAGCACCGGCGTCAGCCACGACATGCCCCGGTACTGGGCGTCGGGGTCGGGGACCGGGGCGAAGTGGGCCACCTCGTCGGGCAGGAGGATGACCGGCTCGTTACCCGAGTAGAGGCCGCCCGGGTGGTACAGGTAGCCGATCACCTCGCCGTCGAGGTCGGCGACCGGGTCGGCGTCGGGGTCCCCGGGGCCGTCGACGCCGATGACGATCGACACCCAGTCGGGCCGCAACCGCTTGAAGCGCCGCCTCGACCCGCTCCCGCGGATGGTGGTGTAAGAGTTGCCGCCCAGGTCGGCGTCGAGGAGCGAGCGGGCCAAGAGGTCGCCGGTGGTACCGCCCCGCCACGGCCGGCGGAAGATCTCCAGCTCGGGCGTCCAGGACAGGTCTCCGGGCCGGCCGTCGACGATGTCCCGCCACATGATCCGGGCCTCAGAGAACAGCATCATGCGAGTCAACTCGGCGGCGAACACCGGCCCCGACATCTTGTAGGCCCCGGCGATGTAGCCCTTGAAGCTCGACTCGAGAGTCTCCTGGTTGCCCTTCAGCGTCTGACTGAAGAGCAGGTTCATGGGGTTGTTCCACAGCTCCAGCCAGTCCCCGAACGGCAGGGCCGGCCAGTCGGAGCGGGCCTCGGAGCGGCGGGGGAGGAGCGCGGCGAGGACGTTCACGACTCACCCCCCGACGAGGCGCCGATGACGGCCAGGGAGACGCCGAGCATGAACAGCCCGAAAAGCCAGTTGGTCAGCCAGGCGGCGGTAGTGGCCACGGCCAGGCCGACGACGAAGAGGATTGCGGCGATGCGTGTCAGATCCATACGGCCAGCGGCTCCTTTCGCTTTGCCTTGAGCTCACCGGCCGCCATGGCGTCCCCGCGGGCCTGGTGCGCCAGGGTGGCGGCCACCGCCAGGTCGATGCGGCGGGTCGGCCCCTTCTTCGCCAGCTTGTAGCGGCCGTCGTCGGCCCCCCTGCCCCCGAGGCGCTCACGGCGGGCGTTGCCGATGTGGCGGCGCAGGTCCTCGTCGCCGTCGTGGGAGATCTGCGGCGGCTCGCCCTCCTTGCGGGTGAGAGTCGCCCGCACCAGGGTCTCCATCCGCGAGGCGGCCTCCCAGAGGCGGCGGCCGGACTGGGGCATCTCCACCACCGGCGGCGAACCCCACCGGTCGGCCCACTCGTCGAAGTCCGACTCCCAGTACTTCGTGTCCCCGTAGAACCGGACGACCCTGTAGGTCTCCATGATCTCGGCGACCCGGTCCCGAACCTCGGCGCGGGGCACCGACCAGCCCGCCGACGCCCCGGCCGGACGCTCCCACAGTCCACCCTTGAAGGTGGCGCCGTCGTGCCCGCGGACGATGACGATCCCGGTGGCGTCCCTGGCCAGCGACCCGTCGAAGCCGACACACACCGTGTCGCCCACCTGGAGCGGCTCGGCGCGGGGCAGCTCGTCCCAGTCCGAGAGCTTGATGAAGTCCAGGTCGGTGGCGTAGCGGCGGTTCAGGAAGTAGCGGACCGCATCCGACTTGAGCGTCTCGGGGTCCCGGATCTCGGCGACGATCCCGTCGAGGTCCATCACGTCGGCGAACGGGCCATAGGCGACCCGCAGCGCCGCCTTCAGCTCCTCGTCGCTATCCCAGTCGAAATCGGTGTCGGGGTCCGGCCCCTCCCGGTGGTCGAACACCACGTCGGGGCCGAGCTTGCCCTGCTCGAGTGCCCGGAACGTCGTCTCGGCGACCGACTCGGCGCCCGCCTCGAACATCGTCGTCGTCTCCAGCGACCACGGCTCCGCCGCCTTGCGCTTGCGCAGGTTCCGGCGCACCGTGGCGTGCATCCCCCGCAGCTCCGGCAGAACGTACAGGTGGGTCTCGTCGAACACCGCGAAGGTCTCTTTGCCGCCGTCCTTCGAGGCGTTCGAGGCGGTCGAGGGGACGATCTCGCCGCCGCCGTGGATCAGCGTCCGGGTCAGCCCCGGGTCGACGCCCGAAATCCGGCCGTTCTCCACCGCGTCGAGGAGCATCCAATAGACGTTGTCGTAGGTGTTGCCGGCCTGGCCCTCCTCGGTGGCGAGGCAGCGGATGAAGGGGAACCGGGGCGGGCGGCCCACCGGCTCTCCCTCCTCGTACTCGTAGCCCCACCAGCTCGTCTCGCCCTTCTTCGCCCAGTGGTCGAAGCGCACGGGCCCGAGCGCCTCGGCGCAGACCAGCATCCCCGCCCACTCCGACTTGGCGCGGCCCTTCGGCCGGGAGAAGATGTACCGGCGGACCAGGCGCCGGCCCGTCTCAGGGTCCACCTGATAGGCCCGCACCGTGGCGTTGTACAGCTCCTGGTCCAGCTCGATCGGCTCGCCCTGAACGTCGCCGGGGCCGTGTCGGAGGATCGTCTCGATCCAGTCGACGACCTGCCAGCCCAGCGAGACGGCCTCACGCACCGCCCTGGATCACCTCCAGGGACGCCTCCCGGCGGTTCCGGTGTCTCCGCTTCGGCGCGTCGGCGGACTCCTCGCCGTAGGGCTTGTCCGCGGGCGGCAGCCACCGCCGCTTCTGCTGGCCCTCAGGGGTGACGCCGTAGGCGGCCATCGCCTGGCGTAGCTGGGACTGCAACGCGGCGACCTCGGGGTTCCGCTCCACCTGGTCGTAGAGCTTGATCAGCGTCCGGAGCCCCGGCAGGTCCTCCGGCAGCCAGAAGGCAGCGAACCAAGCGCCGAACCAGGTCTCCCACGCCTCCTTCGATGCCTTGAGCAGGCCGGGCGGAGGCTTAGGAACCTCGCCGTGCTGCCAGCCGACGCCGGGCGCATGGCGCCACTCGCCGGCCTCGGGCTTGTTCGCACGGCGCCGCTCGTGGGGCAATTTCGGGGCAGGACCAGGCAATTCGGGCCTCCTGTCGGACGGAAAAATGGGCCAAATTTCCGAAGCCGTAGAT
>PKRG01000046.1 GCA_017577575.1 Acidimicrobiia bacterium
ACCCAGCCGCGGGGAAGCGGGCCCTTCTGGAACGACCTGCGCGTCCCGTCGACCGAAACCACCGTCGCTCGCGTGTAGGCCGCCCGCGCCTCGGGCGTGTTGGCCAGCGCCGCCGTCAGGTTCGAGAAGTGCTCGGGAAGGATCTCGTCGTCGTCGTCCAACAAGGCGATCAGGTCCGTCTCGACGGCTTTCAGCCCGCGGTTCACCGCCACCCCGTAGCCGGTCTCTGCCAGATACTCGCCGGCGCGGCGTCTCGCTCCGGTGACGACGACATCGACATCGATCCCGTCCATCTGTGCGGACAGTCCCTCCAAGACCGACTCGACGAAGGCGGGATCGTCGGCGTCGACCACGACGCAGATCCGGTCGGGGCGCCGGACCTGGTTGGCGACCGACTCGAGGAGGCGTCGGATCTCGGGCCGGTCCCCGATCGTGGGCACGATGACGCCGAGGGTCTGGTCAGCCATCCCACACCGTCCCCGGCTCGACGGTGCGCCCCATCCGCCCGGCGAGGTGGTCGCGGATGGCGGTGAGGTTGAGGCGCAGGTTCGCCCAGGCCAGGCGAGGCGAGATGACCAGGTTGACGAGAGGCTTCAGGATCCCCCTGCCCAGGGCGACACGCACTGCGGTCCCCGGATGCCCCGACTCCCGCAGGATCAGGAGCAGGTTGCGGAGGCTGTAGTAGCGGCGCCACCCAGGGTCGGAGACCTTGATCGACTTCTTGCGATGTCGGGCGACCGATACCTCTTCCGGAGGGAGGAGGCCGCGGGCGCGTTTGTCGGCTTTGCGCCTCGCCCACTGGTCCCCATCGGCGTAGAGGGTGAAGCCGGAGCGCACCAGGCGCAGCCCGAACTCCAGCTCCTCGAATCCGAAGAACAACTCCTTTCGGAAGACTCCGGCCTTGCGGATGGCGGCGATCCGATAGGCGGGCAGACCGGGCCCGGTTATGTGGTCGATCGGGACCGCCCCCGTGATCTCCGCATCCCCGATCCGGACGACCCGACCGGTCCTGAAGTCGAAGCGCCCTCCGCTGATGCCGACCGCCCCGGTCGCCGGGTCCTGTTCGACCATCCGGACGGCGAAGCGTTCCGCATTCTCGATGGCGTCGTCGTAGAAGGGCGGGTCGTCGTCGTCGAAGAGGAAGATCCAGTCGTCGGGGCCGGCTTTCGGCAACAGGCGCTCCATGCCCAGGGCGAAGGCACCGGCCGGGCCCAGGTTGTCCCCGGGGTCGACGTAGGTCGCCGCCAGCCCCTTGCCGACGTACTCGGCGACCAGGGCCGCGGCTTTCTCGTCGGAGCCGTTGTCCACCACGACGAGGTCGTCGAGCCTCCGCGTCTGACGGGCGAGCCGGTCGAGGCTCTCCGCGAGCCAATCCGGGCGACGGAACGTCGCCATGACCCCGAACAGTTTGGGGCGGTCAGACATCGAAAGGACAACCTCCTTCGGACCGCGGGCGATCACGGTGCGGTCCCCTACCCCGCCAGCAAGCTAGTCGCAGTTTCCGAAAAGGCGAGACCCCCTGGGTCGATAGCCCCCTAGAACTTCGACGAGTCACGGCTACTCTCACTCACGCAGCACGCTGCTTCCTCTTGGGGCGGGAGAATCTGGGAAACATGTCCGAACCTATCGTTGCGATCGAGCATCTGGGGAAGGTGTACGAGCCCTTCTCCCGCGGCATGCGCTTGCTGCTGCGCACGTCCGTGAAAGAACCGGTCGTCGCCCTCGACGACGTCTCGCTCGAGGTCCATCCCGGCCAGATCATGGCCGTGCTCGGCCCCAACGGCGCCGGGAAGTCGACCCTATTCCGCGTGCTGACCGGCCTCACCACGCCGACGACCGGCCGCGCCACGATCATGGGCCTCGACGCGACCCGCGACTCGGCCAAGGTGCGCCGCCTCATCGGCTTCATGCCCGCCGAGAACCGGACGCTCCTGCTGAGGCACTCGTGCCGGGAGAACCTCGCCTTCCACGGCCGGCTGCAGGGCATACCCGAAGCCCAGCTCCATGACCGGATCGACGAGACCTTGGAGACGGTCGGCCTGTACGAGGCCCGGGACCGCATCGGCTTCGCTCTGTCTTCGGGCATGCTCGCCCGTCTGATGCTGGCTCGGGCGATCCTCCACGAGCCCACCGTGCTGATCCTCGACGAGCCCACATCGGCGGTCGATCCCCTCGGGGCGTTCGAGCTGATCAGCATGATCCAGCGCATCGCCACCGAGCGAAACCTGGCTGTCCTGATCAGCTCCCACCGCCTGGACGAGGTGGAGATGCTCAACGACCATGTGGTGCTCCTCAACCGCGGGCGCGTCGTTTACTCGGGCCATCTGTCGTCGATGACCGCACAAGCGCGACGTCCCCGGATCGAGATCGTCGCCGAGAACGAGTCCGCCGCAGAGAAGCTCTCTTCGACGCTGAGCACCATCGACGGGATCGACTCCCTGCAGGTCGAAGGCAGCTCCGTGTTCGTCGCCACGGACCTGCCCATCGACGGGATCGTCCAGACCCTCAACGGCTACGGCGACCTCATCGTCTCGATCGGGCGGACGGCCCCGCGGCTGCGCGACGTGCTCGGCGAGATGCTCGGCTCGAACTCGGAGGCAAGCTAGATGGCGATCGCTCAACGCTCCTTCACGGGGATCCGCCGCATGGCCCAGGTCGCCGGCGCCTTTTTCAGGATCGACTGGATCGACCTGACCAACTACCCGCTGGCGTTGGCGATGAGGTTCCTCAATGCCTTCGTCCCGATCGTCACCTACCTGTTCGTGGCGCAGCTGGTCGACGGCGGCGGCGCCGACGTCGCCTTCGACTACTACACGTTCGTGGTGATCGGCATCGTGGCGATGGGCGCGCTCGCCGCCAGTCTCAACTCGTTCGGGAACGCCATGCTCCGGCTCGTCGAGCAGGGCCAGCTGGAGATGTTCCTGGTGGAGCCGGTGCCGTGGCGGAGCCTGCCTTTCGCCATGATGACCATGCCCGGGTTGATGGCGGTCGTGTTGGCGGTGGCGACCCTGGTGGCCTCCATCCCTCTCGGCGCCAGCTACAACTTCTCCGCCATCCCCTCGGCGTTCGTCATCTTGATGCTCGGGCTGGTGGCGACACTCGCCATCGGGATAGCCGGGGCCAGCGTCAAGGTGCTGTCGAAGCGGGCAGATCCGGTACTCGCCCTGTACAGCATCGCCGCCTCGATCCTCTCGGGCGCGTTCTACCCGGTCGAGCTGCTCCCCGATTGGCTGAGGGCGCTGTCGTGGGTGATCCCCCACACATATGTGATGCAGGCGCTCAGGCGTGTGCTGATGCCCAATGGCGAAGTGCTACCGGGCCCCGACACGTCGTTCGCCATCATCGCCCTGATCGCCTTCTGTCTCGTCATGTACCCCATCGCCCTCTGGATCTTCGGCCGGACCCTCGAGTATGGAAGGAAGATCGGAGCCCTCAGTGGCTACTGACCGACTCGTTGGCGCGGTACCGCGAACGCGGCCAACACTCGAAGTCGTGGTGACCAGCGCCCTGGAACCCCATCAGGAAGAGTGGGACCATCTCGTCGACAGACAGCCGCTCCCGACCCACTACTTGCGCTCCTGGTGGCTGCTCAGCGGCGTCCGGGGCGAACCTCTCTTCGTTCTCGTCAAGGAGAAAGACGACCTCCGGGGAGGACTCGCCTTGGAGCGGGATCAGTGGCACGGCGTTAGTCGCATGCGAACCATGGCCACGGATCTGTGGCCCACTCACTACGACCTGATCGCTGAACCGGGATACGAAGAGGCCGTCTGCCACGCGCTCGAAGCGTGGTTCCGATCCCTCAGGTCGTGTGTCCTCGACCTTCGGGGAGTGGGAGAAGGATCACGTCTGCGCAAGGTGATTCCCGGTGCCTTGCGGATGAAGCCTGCTCCCGCGGCTTACTGCGCTTCCTTGAGTGGTGGGCTCGAGGGTTACTTGCCGACGGTGTCCAGCAATCTACGTCGGGAGATTCGCCGTAGCATTCGGCGTATCGTCGAGACCGGCCACCAGATGCGGGTGGTGCCGCCCGACGCAGCTAACCGGTCCCTGGAGGCTCTGCGAAGCCTGCAGTGGGAGCAGTTCGGGTCGCACTCGGTGTTGCTTCCGGTGTTCGATCGGTTCGCCCAGGCCGTCCGAACAGCGATCAGCCGCCACGACGCCATGTTGCTGGAGTTATGCGATCCGAAAGGAGACGTTCTTGGCGTCGACGTGTGGTTGATGGCCGGGCGGCGAGCGGAAGGGTTCGCCCACGGACTGGCGAAGAGCGCCCCGCCAGGTTCGGGGAACGCGTTGATTGCTTTCGGAATCGAGAACGCCCCACCCCACATCGTCGAACTGGACATGGGCGCGTACCACGGGGAATGGAAGAAGCGGTGGGCGTCGGTCGAGAGGAGGTCGTTCGACATCCGATCGACTATGGGCCTCCGCGCTAGGGGCGTCCAGGCTCTGGTGAATGGGGTAGTCGCAGTGCGTCGCCGACGACGCCAGAAGCGATAGAGGGCTGCCGATGTCGGTGATCAGGCAGTCAGTCGGCCGAGCCGGAGCGAACTCTTCCGGAGTCCAAGTTGTCACCACGGAGCGGCTAGCACCCTTCCTCGACGACTGGGACCGACTGGCGAGGCGCGCGACGAGACCGACACATTCGGTCATGTCCTGGTGGCTCGAAGCCGCCGGAGCCGTCGAGCCCTTGTTCGTCCTCGTTGTCGACGATGACGGTCTGCTCGGAGGTTTTCCTTTCCAGGTGGAGAGATGGCGCGGTCTTCCACGCTTCCGGGCGCTGGGCTACGACATGTGGCCCTCGGATATCGACGTCGTCGCCGAACCCTCCCGATACGACGCGGTCGTCGCGGCGATCGGGGACTGGTTCCGGTCGCGGAGCGACTACCTGATCGAGCTTCGCGGACTCACTTCGACGACGCGGCTCCACAGTCACATAGCTACGGGGGCGGAAGTCCGCCCGATCGCACCCACGTGGACGGCACCGCTCGGTTCCGACTTCTCCGACTATCTCGGCTCTCTGGGACGCAGCTTCCGGAAAGAGATCGGACGACTGCAGCGCAAGCTCACGCGGGAGGGCTACCGAGCTCACGTCGCGTCTCCTGATGAACTACCCGAGGCGCTGAGGACTCTCGAAGAACTCCATCGGCTTCAATTCGGGAAACAGTCGAGCTTTCTGCCCTTCTTCGATCGCTTCTCACGCGCGGCGGTTGCCGGAGCCAGATCGAACCAGGTCTTCTTCCACACCTTGTACGACGCCGAGAACACCCCTGTTGCCATCGATGTGTGGATCCGTGCCGGGAACCGTCTCCTCAACTACATCGGCGGCCGCCACCCCGACGGCCCATCCGGCGCCGGAACGGTCCTCATCGCAGCCGCCATCGAGGACGCCTACTCCCGGGGGATCCAAGAGATCAGCCTCGGCTCCGGCTTCGGAGGTTGGAAGGAGCGGTGGGCTCCGCATCGGAATGACCAGCTCCACCTGACCGGCGCCGTGGGCCTTCGAGCGCGAAGCTTGGTATGGGCCCGCGACACGGCTCGCACCGCGGCGAGACTGGTCAGGAAAGATCGGAATCGGGATGAATGAACGGCGCCGCGTCCTGGTACTCATCAAGGGTCTGGGCATCGGCGGCGCCGAGCGACTCGTCTCCTCCGGATCCGCCTACTGGGACACCGATCGGTTCGAATACCACGTCGCCTACATCCTCCCCTGGAAGGACGCTCTGGTCCCCGAGATCGAGGGGCGGGGAATCGAAGTCACCTGTATTGGCGGTCAAAGAGGGTTCGATCCCCTTGTGCCCCTTCGGTGGCGCAGCCTCTTGAAGCGGTTCCGGCCCGACCTGGTCCACGCCCACCTACCGAG
>PKRG01000047.1 GCA_017577575.1 Acidimicrobiia bacterium
ACACTGAGATGACGGTGCAGTTGATCGCTCCGATCGCGATGGATGAGGGGTTGCGGTTCGCGATTCGTGAGGGTGGCCGCACGGTCGGTGCCGGCCGGGTCACCAAGATCATCAAATAACCCAACCCAGGACTGGCTATGGAAGGGCCCGCCAGCAGGCGGGCCCTTCTCATTGCACCCAGCCAAGAGGGCGGCCGGGACACCGGGGGGTTGCTCGAACGAAGACGGCGGGCGCGCGCCGACGCACGGCGCGCCGAGGCTCGAAGGTCAGTTCAGCTCGGAGTCCGCCTCCATGGCGGCGTTGGCGCGCTCGCGCAGCAGGGCCGCCATGCGCCGGCGGAGCGGAGGAGGGGCGGTCTTCAGCCCCAGGTCGAGGGCGAAGCGTCCGTCGTCTTCGACGTCGAGGATCATCTCCTCGCCGGCGACGCGCACGTGGAAACCGTCCAGCATGGCCGAGATGCGGAGCTCTTCGAGGCTCCAGTCGCCGATCTCCACCTCGCCCGCCTGGATGCGCATGCGTTCACCGTCCAGGTCGATCTCCACCGAGATCGGCGGATCCTGCTCGCCCTGGACGCGCAGCTTCCCTTCGAAAGCGGCCATCGAAAGCCTCCCAGTTACTTCGTCCCACCCCATAGAATGGTCGCCAGCCGCCCACTTGCAAGTGGGCCCAGCGGACTTTTTCTGGCGGATGCCCACGCACCGCCTCCGCCGGGGCGAACGACGGAGGCGGGGTTTGCATCTGTGCATCCGGCTGCCCTACACTCCACACGTTCGCGTTTCCGCGGGCGCATCCCGGTTCACAGCTGGACCACCACCTGTGTCCGAGTGGTGCGCACCCGAATACCCGACCAAACCCGCGATGTACCTGGGCCGTGCGTGACACGGGGGTACCTCTCGCCAGGTGGCCGGGGGAGCCTTGGGCTCGCCTGTGCTTCCTGGCTCGAGATGCCTCCCGTCCCGGACGGTCGAAGGCGAAAGACAGGAAGCAAGCGTGGCAAACGAACAGACCATCAGGATTCGGCTCAAGGCGTACGACCACAACGTGGTCGACGAGTCCTCGCGCAAGATCGCCGAGACCGTGCTGCGGACCCAGGCCAAGATCAAGGGTCCGGTTCCGCTGCCGACCGAGATCCACCGCTACTGCGTCATCCGTGGTCCGCACGTCCACAAGGACTCGCGCGAGCACTTCGAGATGCGCATCCACAAGCGGCTGATCGACATTCTCGAGCCGACGCCGAAGACCGTCGACTCGCTGATGCGTCTCGAGCTACCCGCCGGTGTCGAGGTGGAGATCAAGCTATGACGACCGAACAGACACAGGCGACGCTGACCGCGATCATCGGTCAGAAGCTGGGCATGACCCAGGTCTTCGACGAGAACGCCCAGGCGCGCCCCGTCACCGTCATAAAGGCGGGGCCGGTCCGCGTCGTGCAGATCAAGACGCCGGAGAAGGACGGGTACTCGGCCGTCCAGATCGCCTTCGGCGAGGTCAAGCCCAACCGGGTGAACAAGCCGCTGCAGGGCCACTACGCCAAGGCCGGCGTCACTCCCGGTCGGGTGCTCCTCGAGGTCAGGGTCCCCGACGCCTCCGCGTTCGAGGTCGGCCAGGAGTTCACCGTCGCCGACGTCTTCCAGCCCGGCCAGAAGGCGGACGTCACCGGCACCTCCAAGGGCAAAGGCTTCGCCGGTGTGATGAAGCGCCACAACTTCGCCGGCCAGGGCGCTTCCCACGGCAACCACAAGAAGCATCGCGCCCCCGGATCGATCGGCGCCTGCTCCACGCCCGCCCGGGTGTTCAAGGGCATGCGCATGGCCGGCCGCATGGGCAACGACAGGGTCACGACCCTCAACCTCGACGTGGTCGGAGTCGACGCCGAGCGCGGGCTGCTGCTGCTCGGTGGTGCCGTTCCCGGAGCCAAGGGCTCCTACGTAGTCGTGCGAGAGGCGGTGAAGGCCCGTGGCTGAGATCAAAGCTCCTCTGTTCGCGGCCGACGGCACGTCGAAGGGGACCGTCGACTTGGACCCCGACGTGTTCGGCATCGAGCCCAACATGGCGGTGCTGCACCAGGTCGTGACCGCCCAGCTCGCCGCCAAGCGGTCGGGCACCGCCTCGACCAAGACCCGTGGCGAGGTGAGCGGCGGCGGCGCCAAGCCCTGGAGGCAGAAGGGCCTCGGCCGGGCCCGCCACGGCTCGACCCGCTCCCCGATCTGGGTCGGGGGCGGCATCGCCCACGGTCCCAAGCCGCGCAGCTACGCCCAGCGCACGCCCAAGAAGATGAAGAGGCTGGCGTTGCGCTCGGCCCTGTCCGCCCGGGCCAATGAAAGCGCCATCCTCGTGGTGGACCAGATCGACTGGGCCGAGCCCAAGACCAAGCAGGCCGCAGCTCTGTTGCGGGCCATGGGCGCCGACTCGAAGACCTTGGTCGTGCTCGACCGCTCCGACGTGGTCGCCGCCAAGTCGTTCCGCAACCTCAGCGACGTCGCCATCGTCGAGCCCGGTCATCTCACCGCCTACGACGTCCTCGCCGCCGACTGGGTGGTCTTCACCAACGCCACCGTCGGCCAGGTGAGCGCCACCAACCGCCGTTACGCGGTGAAAAAGGACGACTTCGTGAAGGAAGAAGCCGGCACCGAAGCTGCCGAGGGAGGTGAGGCATGATGAAGGATCCTCGCGACGTCATCCTCGCCCCGGTCGTGTCGGAGAAGTCCTACGACCTCATCGAGAAGAACAACACCTACACCTTCGAGGTCGCACCCGAGGCCAACAAGACGGAGATCAAGGAAGCGGTCCAGAAGATCTTCGGCGTCCGCGTCCTCTCGGTGAACACGATGAACCGCAAGGGGAAGGTGAAGCGGACCGGTTGGGTGACTGGCCGCCGCAAGAACACCAAGCGGGCTCTGGTCAAGCTCGCCCCGGACGACTCGATCGACCTGTTTGGAGTCTGAGATGGCAATCAAGAAGCGCAAGCCGACTTCCCCCGGCCGCCGGTTCCAGACGGTCTCGGACTTCGCCGAGATCACCAAGTCCGAGCCGGAGAAGTCGCTCATCGCCAAGAAGAAGTCGACGGGCGGGCGCAACGCCTACGGCCGCGTCACCTCCCGGCACCGGGGCGGCGGCCACAAGCGGCGTTACCGGATCGTGGATTTCCGCCGCGACAAGGACGGCATCCCGGCCAAGGTCGCCAGCATCGAGTACGACCCCAACCGCAATGCCCGCATCGCCCTCCTCAACTACGCCGACGGCGAGAAGCGCTACATCCTCGCCCCGGTGGGCGTGAAGGTGGGAGACGTCCTCGAATCCGGCCCGCGCGCCGAGATCCGGCCCGGCAACGCCCTGCCGCTGCGCAACATCCCGGGCGGCACGGTGGTGCACGCCATCGAGCTCCGCCCCGGCGGCGGGGCCAAGCTGGCGCGAGCCGCCGGATCGGCGGTCCAGCTCATGTCCAAGGAGAACGAGATGGCCCTCCTTCGCCTCCCCTCGGGGGAGATGCGGATGGTGCCGCTCGACTGCCGGGCCACCGTGGGCCAGGTCGGCAACACCGAGGCCGAGCTGATCAAGCTGGGCAAGGCCGGCCGGAACCGCTGGAAGGGCGTCCGTCCCCAGACTCGTGGTGTGGCCATGAACCCCGTCGACCATCCGCTCGGCGGCGGTGAGGGCAAGACCTCCGGTGGACGTGACCCGGTCAGCCCGTGGGGCAAGCCCGAGTCCCGGACCCGCAAGAAGAACAAGGCATCGAACAAGTACATCGTGCGTCG
Source organism: Acidimicrobiia bacterium (assembly GCA_017577575.1). GTDB lineage: Bacteria > Actinomycetota > Acidimicrobiia > Spongiisociales > ZC4RG35 > ZC4RG17. Next base: position 3,756 of record PKRG01000047.1, read on the forward strand.
CCGGACGAAGAAGGGTCGGAGGTGATCTGAGATGGCGCGCAGTCTGAAGAAGGGCCCCTTCGTCGACGATCATCTGTTGGAGAAGATCGAGGCTCTCAACGAAAAGAACGAGAAGCGGGTCATCCGCACCTGGAGCCGCCGCTCGACGATCATCCCGGAGATGATCGGGCACACGATCGCGGTACACGACGGCCGCAAGCACGTCCCGATCTACATCACCGAGTCGATGGTCGGTCACAAGCTCGGCGAGTTCGCTCCCACCCGCACCTTCCGCGGCCACGCCGGCCGCAAAGAGCAGGCTGCGAGGCGCGGATGAGAGTACGAGCCCACGCCCGTTACATCCGCATGTCGCCCTACAAGGTGCGACAGGTGCTCGGCCTGATCCGCGGCCTGCCGGTGCAGGAGGCGGACCAGCTCCTGAGCTTCACCAATCGCGCCGCCGCCGAGCCGGTGCGCAAGGTCCTGCGCTCGGCCGTCGCCAACGCCGAACACAACCACGCTCTCGACGCCGACGAGCTGATCGTGGCCGAGGCCTACGCCGACGAGGGCCCCACCCTCCGTCGCTGGCGGCCCCGCGCTCGCGGCCGGGCCACCCGGATCCGCAAGCGCACCAGTCACATCACCGTGGTCGTCGCCGAGCGATCCGACCTCGATGCCCGACGACCCGCCAAAGAGGTGAGCTGACATGGGCCAGAAGACACATCCCTACGCCTTCCGCCTCGGCATCGTCACCGACTGGAAGTCGAAGTGGTACTCCGACCAGAACTACGTCGACTTCGTCAACGAGGACTGGAAGATCCGCGACTACCTGGAGGGCCAGCTCGTCCGGGGCGCCGTGTCGCGCATCGACATCGAGCGCACCCGTGACCGCCTGATCGTCGACATCCACACGGCCCGTCCCGGCGTGGTGATCGGCCGGCGGGGCACCGAAGCCGAGCGGCTGCGCTCCGGCCTCGAAGAGCTGACGGGCCGTCCGGTGAAGCTCAACATCAACGAGGTCAAGGACCCCGATCTCGACGCCACGCTGCTCGCCCGCGGCATCGCCGACCAGCTCGAGAACCGCATCGCGTTCCGGCGGGCGATGAAGCGCGCCGTCGCCGCGGCGATGAAGGCCGGCGCCGAGGGCGTCCGGGTGGAGGCCAAGGGCCGTCTCGGCGGCGCCGAGATGGGCCGCCGGGAGTGGTACCGGGAGGGCCGGGTGCCGCTCCACACCCTGCGCGCCGACATCGACTTCGGGACCGCCACCGCCCACACCACGGTCGGGACGATCGGCATCAAGGTGTGGGTGTACAAGGGCGAGGTCATCGAGTCGCCGGCCGTCACGTCCGACCGGATCGCGGCCGAGGCCGACCTGGCCACCGGCGGGCCCGCCCGGGGCCGGCGCCCGAGCGGCAAGTCCCGGGCCGGAGTCGCCGCCCGGGGCGGCGAACGGCGCACCCGCCCCCTCCGGGCCGGGGCCGCACGCGGTCAGGGCGATGGCGAGACCGGCGGCCACCGCCGCCGCGGACGTGACGGTCCGGGCGCGGGCCCTCCCCCCCCCCGGCACGGGGGGGGGGGCCCGCTCCCCCCCCCCCGCCGCATCAGCTCCGCCACCAGTGTCACCACCACCCGGGCGCCCGAGGCGCCGATCGGATGGCCCAAGGCGACGGCGCCGCCGTTCACGTTTACCT
>PKRG01000055.1 GCA_017577575.1 Acidimicrobiia bacterium
ATCATGGGCTTCGGGCACCGCGTCTACCGCGCCGTGGACCCGCGCGCGCCCATTCTGCGGTCGCTCGCCGCGCAGCTCGCGGCGCAGGGCGGGGACACCCGCTGGCTCGACATCGCGAGCCGGATCGAGAGCGTGATGCGCGAGGAGATGGACCGGCGCGGCAAGAAGATCTATCCCAACGTGGACTTCTACAGCGCGTCCGTCTACTACACCCTCGGCATCCCGACGGACATGTTCACGAACGTCTTCGCCATCGCGAGGACACCGGGGTGGACGGCGCACATGATCGAGCAGCTCCGGAACAACCGGCTGATCCGGCCGCAGGCCACGTACGTCGGGCCGCTGGGCAAGAAGGTCGTGCCGATCCAGCAGAGAGGTTAGACCCATGGGCAGCGACTACCGCTTCGCGCGCATCCCCGAGCGGGGCGAGCCGATCACGCTCGAGGCCGGCAAGCTCGTCGTGCCGGACCGTCCGATCATCCCCTTCATCGAAGGAGACGGCACCGGGCCGGACATCTGGCGCGCGACGCGCCGCGTCCTGGACGCGGCGGTCGAGAAGGCGTACGACGGCCAGCGCCGGATCGAGTGGATGGAGATCTACGCGGGCGAGAAGGCCTATCGGGTGACCGGCGAGTGGCTGCCCGATGAGACGCTGGACGCGCTGCGGGCGTTCAGGGTCGGCATCAAGGGCCCGCTCACGACGCCGGTGGGCGGCGGCATCCGTTCGCTCAACGTGACGCTGCGGCAGGTCCTGGACCTGTACGCGTGCATCCGCCCCGTGCGCTACATCCCCGGTGTGCCCTCGCCGGTGCGTGAGCCCGAGAAGGTGGACGTGGTGATCTTCCGCGAGAACACGGAAGACGTGTATGCGGGGATCGAGTGGCCGGCCGGGAGCGTCGAGGCGGCGCGGGTCTGGCGGTTCCTGGACGAAGAGATGGGTGTGAAGACGCGCGAGGGCAGCGCGTTCGGGATCAAGCCGATGAGCGAGTTCGGCTCCAAGAGGCTCATCGCGGCGGCGATCCGCTACGCGATCCAGCGCAAGCGCCCGTCCGTGACGCTCGTGCACAAGGGCAACATCATGAAGTACACGGAGGGCGCGTTCCGGGACTGGGGCTACGAGGTGGCGCGCGAGCGCTTCGGCGCGCAGACGGTCCCGGAGTCGGAGCTGGCGGGCGGCGATCCGGGTGGGCGCGTGGTGATCAAGGACCGGATCGCGGACGCGATGTTCCAGCAGCTCCTGCTGCGCCCGGAGGAGTACTCGGTGATCGCGACGCCGAACCTCAACGGCGACTACCTCTCCGACGCCGCCGCCGCGCAGGTCGGCGGGCTGGGGATGGCGCCCGGGGCCAACGTCGGCGAGGAGGTGGCGCTGTTCGAGGCGACACACGGCACGGCGCCCAAGTATGCGGGGCTGGACAAGGTCAACCCGGGCTCGCTGATCCTGTCCGGCGTGATGATGCTCGAGCACCTGGGTTGGGAGGAGGCGGCCGCGCTGGTGGTGCGTGGGCTCGAGCGGGCGATCCAGGCGCGCACGGTGACGTACGATCTGGCACGACAGATGGAGGGTGCGCGCGAGGTGTCGACGTCCGGCTTCGCGGAGGCGATCGTCTCCCATCTGTGAGCGGCGCCGCCGCGCCGGATCCTTTCTCCCACCGCCGCTGTAGTACGGCACGCCTATGCAGCGACTCAGCGTTTCGGTGACCGATGCACCGGCCCCGGAGGCGGCCGTCGCGCTCCTCGTCATCCCGTGGTT
>PKRG01000005.1 GCA_017577575.1 Acidimicrobiia bacterium
GCGCGGGTGGCGCCTCGCTCCCCGACCGAGCTCCCCTGGGGCCCAAGGCGGCCGGGGGCCCCCCCCCCTGCCCCCTTCCCCCAAAAGAAGAGGGGGGGGGTCCGGGGTGGGGGGGGGGAGTTCTCATGCGGGGGGGCCCAAACAGGGTTGAGGGACGAGCGCGAAGCTCAGAACCCCTGCCCCCCCGGGGGGTGGGTGGGGGGGGGGGGGGGGGCGGGGAGCCCCCCCGCCATGTCATTGTGATGGCGATCATCCCCACGGCCCCGACGACCACGAGCGCCGCCGGCCCAGGGAGCAGCCACGACACCAGGAGGGTGGCGGCGACGATCGCCGCATGGCATCCGACGAGGAGCAGCGTCACCGAAGGCACCGACCTGCCGGAGAAGACCAGGCGGTCGTAGACGTGGCCGCGGTCCCCTTCGAACAGCCGGCTGCCTCGTTGGAAGCGCCTTCCGACCGTGACGATCAGGTCCACGACGAACATGCCCATGAAGCCGCCGGCGGCCAGGCTCCCGATGATCCCGTCTTCTGCGCGTAAGACGGTGACTCCTGTGGCGATGACGGCACCGACCAGATAGGCGCCTCCGTCGCCCAGGAAGACCCGGCCGGGATGCCAGTTGAACGGCAGGAACCCCACGAGCGCCGCGGCCAGGAGCAGCGGCAGCCACGCCGACCGACCCTGGAGAGCGGCCAACGCCCCCAGCCCGACGAGACTGACCAGCCCCGTCGATCCGGCGAGCCCGTCGATTCCGTCGTAGAGGTTCACCGCGTTGACCGCGGCGACGACGATCAGGACCGACAGGGAATAGTGGGCGACGGAGACATCGAGCAGGTCTGCGCACAGGATGGCGGCCGCCACCGCCTCGACACCGAGGCGGACACCGGGTGAGAGGCTGAACCGGTCGTCGATCGCTCCGAGGAGGGTCAGGATCACCAGCCCGGCAGCGAGGGAGGGGCGCAGGCCGCCGACCCAGGTGAAAGGCACGAGCGTGGCGAGCAAGAGCCCCGGACCGGCGAGGGGAATGGCAGGGACCACGTGGGTCTTGAGTTCGTCCATCCCTGGCTCGTCGACATACCCGAGCGGCGGCCCGATGACCGGCAGGACCTTGCACCAGAGCCACGACAGCGCGATCGCGGTCAGGACTGCGACCACTCGAGCACCTCGGACGACTCGCCCTTGTGGACTTCGATGCGGGAGTGCGGGACGAAACCCATACGCTTGTAGGCAGCGATGGCCACGTGGTTGTCGGAGCCGACGACGACGCGGACGGTTGGCGTCTCCAGGCGACTGAGCAGCTCTCTCCCCAGAGACACCCCTATGCCGCGCCCGCGCCTGTCGGCTGCGACCGCCATGGCGAGCAGCTCCGCTCCCGACGTCTCCTCACCCGTGCCGTACCGGAACGACTCCCACAACCGGCGAATCGCCCCGGGGCGAACCAGCCGAGGCAGGACGACCAGGCCGGCGCGCCATCCGTGCTTGACGGCGAACCGACGGTAGAACGCCGAGGTGGACCGGGTGCCGGCGACGAAACCGACCGGGCCGCTGTCGTCCTCGGCGATGACGGCCACCCCATCGGGGTCGGTGACCAAGGCCCGGTAAAGCAGACGCAGGAAAGGCGTGCCGAGCGTGGACAGAAACCCCGTGGTGATCGACCGCTGGTGCATGGCGGCCATGAAGGAGGCGTCCGTCTTCTCGGCCGGGCGGAGCGAGACCGCCCCTTCCCATCGGCCCGAGAGCGCCTCGGCCATCGCCGACAGCCCTCGCTGACGGGCGAGTCGGAGGTACGTGGCCATGACCTTCTCCACGACGCGGCGTTCGTCGAAGGCCTCCTCTGCCTTCGTTCTCGCCCCCGCGGAAAGGCGTCGCCGGACCTGCGGGTCGGCCAGCTCCTCGATCGCCTCGCGGAGCGCCCGGGGATCTCCTACCGGCACGAGCAGTCCGTTGCGACCGGGATCGACGACTTCCCTGCAACCTCTGATGTCCGTCGCCACCACCGGCAGGCCCATCGCCGATGCCTCCATCGCCGCCCGGGGGAACCCTTCGCGATGCGACGGGAGCACGAACACGTCCATTGCGGCGTACAGCCGCTCCATGTCGGTGCGCATGCCGAGGAAGCGCACCCCGTTGGCCGCTGCCCGTTCGATCAGCTCCGGGGGCACGGCGTCCGGTTTGTCGGGATCCTGAGGACCGATGCAGACCACCACGAAACGGTCGTCGAGGCCCTCCGCTGCCTGGAACAGCTCGGCGAACCCCTTCTCCAGCACGAGCCGCCCTACGCAGCCCACGACGACGTCGTCGGGGCCGACACCCAGCTCGGCCCGCACCTCGGCGCGGACGTCGGGCCCGGCACGGCGCGGGTCGAACCGGTCGAGATCCACTCCGTTGCCGAGATGCTGGATCTTGTCGGGGTGGGCGATCCGCAGCCGTCTCATCAACGCCGCGTCCTCGGCGCTCTGGACGAGCTCGGCGTCGGAGAAGCGGCTAGCCACGGCCTCCAGGGTGTAGACCACCGCTCGCTTCAGCAGCGGGTCGTCGGGGGCGGCGTAGATGCCGTGCACGGTGTTGACCACGATCGGGACGCCCATGAGCCGGCCGATGATCCGTCCGTAGATGCCTGGCTTCGGATTGTGGGTGTGGAGGATGTCGGGACGCTCCCGGCGAATGACCTTCACCAGCTCCCACATGGCCTTCAGATCGGCCAGGGGGTCGACGCCTCTGGTCGAGGAGGCGAGAGGTACGTGCCGGATGCCCCGCGACTCGAGCTCGGCTACCCATGGGCCGGGCGCCGAGATGCCGACCGAGTCGATGCCGTGGTCGCTCGGGGCCAGCAGCTGCGGCATGATGAGGTAGCGGAGGCTCAGGTCGACCGTGGTGAGGTGGGCGATCTTGGGGCGCCGGTCGGTCATCGTCCCGCCACCTCCTTCAGGAGCCGGCCGTAGCCTTCCACGCTTCCGGACATCGAGAACCTCTCGGAAGCGAAGGCCCTGGCGTTCCTCGCCATCTCGAGGCGCTGGGGCTCGTCGGCCGCCAGCTTCTCGAGGGCGCCGACGAATCCGTCGAGGTCGCCCGGTGGGATCACGTATCCGCTCTTCTCGTGGATCACCGCCTCGGCCGTTCCCCCGACGTTCGACGCCACCGCGGGCACACCGGCCGCCGCGGCCTCGATCACGACCCCGGGCAGGCCTTCCGTCCGCGATGTCAGGAGCAGCACATCGGCCCAGCGGAGTTGCGGAGTCATGTCCGCGACGGAGCCGAGCAACTCGACGTTCCCGCCGCGACGTTCGATCTCCCCCCGCAGCGGGCCGTCCCCTGCCATCCGCAGGACCGCCCCGTCCCCCAGCGCCGCCACGGCGTCGACGGCGGTCAAGGGGTCCTTCTCGTGGGAGAGGCTTCCGGCGAACAGCACGTGCAGCGGCCGCTCCGACCGCTCCACGATCGGCAGCTCGAACCAGTGCTCCTCGACCCCCCGATAGATCACCGACAGCTTCGATGCCGGTGTGCCGTGGGCCTCCAACTGGCTCCGAGTCGCCTCGGAAACGGCAGCGATGTGGTCGCACCCAGCCAGCAGCGCCCTCTGGAACATCCGGTGGAGGGAGCTCCGCAGCCAGTACGACGGCTCCCCGATGGACCTGTAGACGAGGCGCGGCCGCGGCACGACGAGGCGGGAGGTGATGGTGGCGTACCGCAGTGTGGCGCCGCCGTTGGCGAGGACGACGTCGGGGCGTCTCTCGGCGAGCCGGCGCCTGAGTGCGCGGACTATCGCCGGCTGCACGCCCCCGACCGGCGTCCCGACGCTCAGCGGGACGGTCTCGAGGCCGGGACGGGAGCTACCCGTCAGAGAGAGCAGCTCTATGTCCCAACCTTGTGCCGCCAACCGGTCGACGAGCAGGCGGCCGAAGACCTCGGCGCCGCGGCGGGCGTCGGAGGTCACGAGCACATCGACTCGAGGCGGAGATTGGTGCAGATCGCTCAAAGAAAGAAACCCCTCGGTTGGGCGAGTCTATCTGCGGTGCGGGAACGCACCTCTAGGCCTATCGGAGGGGATGAGACCCCCCTTGACACCCGGCGGCCCCGGCCCATACTCATCGTGTCGGCTGGGAGGCTGGATGACTTCGACGATGGCGATCCGCGAGGCGACGCCCGCGGACGTTCCCGAGATCCTGGATGTGCTGAGGGCGGCGCTGGGCGAGCCCCCGGGCCTGCAGCGCACCGAGGCGCTGTGGAACTGGAAGCACTTCGACAACCCCTTCGGCCGCTCGATCGTGCTCGTCGCCGAGAGCGGCGGCCGGATCGCCGGGGTGCGGGCGTTCATGCGCTGGGAGCTGGTCACGCCCCGTGGGGAGACGCTGCGGTGCGTGCGAGCCGTCGACACCGCCACCCACCCCGACTTCCACCGGCGAGGCATCTTCCGCACGCTCACCCTGTCCGCGCTCGAGGCGGCCGCCGCCGAAGGCGTGCACCTGGTGTTCAACACCCCGAACGCCAAGTCGGGCGCCGGATACCTGAAGATGGGATGGTCGCTGGTGGGCCCGGTGCGGGTGATGGTGGCCCCGTCGCTGCGGGCGATCCGCCCCCGGCCCGAGTCGGACGCTCCGCTCCTCGACGCTGCGGCCGGCGGCCCATCCGGTCCGGTGCCGGAGCGGGAGCCGATGGGTCTGCGCACGCCCCGGACGCCGGAGTACCTGAGCTGGCGGTTCGGCTCCCACCCCACCGCCCGCTACCGGACGGTGGAAGCCGACGGCTCCTGGGCGGTGCTGCGAGAAAACCACCGATTCGGCCGCCCCGAGCTGGTGGTGTCGGAGCTGTTGGGCCCCCGCCCCGAAACACCACTGCGCAGCGCCCGACGCGCATCCCGGGCTGCCTACCTGATCGGGTCTTTCCGTCCCGGCACACCGGAACGGCGGGCAGCCCTTCGAGCCGGTTTGATCCCCGTGCCTCGGGTGCAGGCGATGACGCTCGTCGCCCGGCCGTTGGCCGACATAGGCCCGGTGACCGATCTCGCAGCTTGGGACCTGACAATCGGAGATCTGGAGTTACTGTGATCGATCGTTCGTTGCTGAGGAGCGCATCCGATGACTGACAAGCCCGCAGTCCTGGGCGGAGACCCCGTGTTCGCCGAGCCGATACCGTTCGCCCGTCCCTCGCTCGAGGAACCCGACAAGGTCACCGAGCTGATCCGGGGCGCTCTCGAGTCGGGCATGCTGACGAACGCCGGCCTCGTAGCCCAGCTCGAGGAGCGGGTGGCCGACTACTTCGGCGTGCGCAACTGCGTGGCGGTGTCGTCGTGCACCATCGGGCTGATGCTCACCGTCCAGGCCCTGGCCGCCGACGGCCCCGTGGCGGTGCCGTCGTTCACGTTCTCGGCCACGGCCCACGCCGTCGAGTGGAACCACAAGCCGATCCGCTTCATGGACTGCGCTTCCGACACCTGGCTGGTCCGTCCCGAGGACGTGCCGGAGGGCGTCTCGTTGATCATGGCGACCCACGTCTCGGGCGTGCCCTGCGACGTCGAGGGCCTGGAACGGCGGGCTCGAGAGATCGGCGCCAGGCTGATCTTCGACGCTGCGCACGGTGCCGGTTCGACGGTCACCGTGGGAGACGCGACGGTGCCGCTGGGCCGGTTCGGCGACGCCGAGGTGTTCAGCCTCACCCCCACCAAGGTGCTGAGCGGCGCCGAAGGGGGTCTCGTCACCACCGACGACGACGAGCTCGCAGACCGGATCCGCCTCGCCCGCGACTACGGCAACCCCGGCGACTACGACACCCGGTTCGCCGGGCTCAACGCCCGCCTCTCCGAACTGCACGCCGCGCTGGTGCTCGTCGCCCTCGGGCATCTGGAAGACCGGGTACAGCGACGGACCCGGATCGCCGAGCGGTACCGGGAGCGCCTGGGGGAGATCCCGGGCATCGGCTGGCAACACGTGCCCGAGGGGTCACGCAGCTCCTACAAGGACTTCATCATCACCGTCGACGCCGAGCAGTTCGGCGCCCACCGCGACGACGTGGTGCCGGCTCTGCACGCCGAGGGCGTCCCCACCCGCCCCTACTACGCCCCGCCCGTGCATCGGCAGCAGGCGTATGCCCATGTCGAGACCGGCGCGCTGCCCGTCACCGACTGGCTGGCCGACCGGGTGATCGCCCTCCCGATCTGGTCGGACATGACCCTCGACCAGGTCGACGGGGTGGCCGAGGCGCTGGCCAAGATCCACGCCCACGCCGACGCCCTTTGAGGGCTCAGCGCGACGTCGAGATCGACACCGGAACGGCCTGGCGGGTCGCTTCCTTGGCGTGGTAGCTGGAGCGGACCAGCGGGCCGGATTCGACGTGGGGGATCCCGATGGACTCCCCGTACTCCTTGTAGCGGGCGAACTCGTCGGGGTGCACGTAGCGGTGGATGGGACGGTGCCGGGCCGTGGGCCGCAGGTACTGGCCGATGGTGACGATGTCGACGCCGACGGCCCGCAGGTCGGAGAGGGCCCCGAGCACCTCCTCTTCGGTTTCGCCCATCCCGACGATGAGACCCGACTTGGTGAGCCCTTCGGGATGCATCTGCTTGGCTCGCCACAGCAGCGCCAGCGAACGCCCGTAGTTGGCGGACGTGCGGATGTCGCGCTGGAGGCGGAGCACCGTCTCGGTGTTGTGGTTGAGCACGTCGGGGCGGGCGTCCATCAGCGTGCGCAGCGCTTCGATGTCGCCTTTGAAGTCGGGGATCAGCACCTCGATGTCGGTGCCCGGTGAGCGCCGCCGGCTCTCGATGATCGTCTGGGCGAAGATGCCCGCTCCCCCGTCGTCGAGGTCGTCTCGGTTGACGCTCGTTATGACGGCGTGGGACAGGCCCATCTTGGCGATCGCCTCGGCGGCGCGGAACGGCTCGAGGACGTCGAGCTCCGTGGGCTTTCCGGTGGTGACGTTGCAGAACGAGCAGGCCCGGGTGCAGACGTCGCCCAGGATCATCAGCGTGGCGGTGCCCATCCCCCAGCATTCGTAGATGTTGGGGCAGTTCGCCTCCTCGCACACCGTGTGGAGCGACATCTCCCGCATCATCTTCTTCAGCTGGATGTAGTCGCCGTCCATGCGGGCCTTCACCTTCATCCACTCCGGACGGGGAGGCTCCCCGGGCAGGCGCCCGTTGATGAGCACCGGCTCGGGCCCTCGGTTCGGCGAGAACGTCCCTGACGCCAGCAGCCGGTCCACTTCGTGCTCGGGGGCTTTCTTGGCCTGGCGGCGGGTGAACGCCGCCAACTGGACCTCCCGGCGGTCGTAGCCGAACTCGGCGGCGAAGGCGGGAATGACCGCCTCGACCGCCTCCTCCAGAGTGACCCGGCGTCCCACGAGATCGGACAGGGTCGTGACGGGCCGGTCGGTGATCCCGCACGGGTTCATCATCTGGAAGAACCGCATGTCGGGGTCGAGGTTGAGGGCGAACCCGTGCATGGTCACCTGCTGGGAGACCCGCACTCCGATCGCCGCCACCTTCCCCTTGGCGGTCCACACCCCGGTCAGCCCTTCCTCGGTCCAGGCTTCCACACCGAAGGTCGCCAGCGCCCTGATCAGAGCCCGTTCCAGCGTGCGGACGTAGGGAACGATCCGCTTGGGGTCCGGCAGGCGGATGATCGGGTACCCGACCAGCTGGCCGGGACCGTGGAACGTGATGTCACCGCCCCGGTCCACGTCGTAGACCTCGGCGCCCGCCGCCTCCACCGCGGCGCGGTCGACGAGCAGGTTGGCCGGGTCGCCGTTGCGGCCGATCGTGAACACCGGCGGGTGCTCGACGAGCAGCAGGTAGTCGTCGCCGGTGCGCCCCCGGGCACGCCCTTCGTGGATCGCCCTCTGCAGGTCCCATGCCTCGGCGTACGGAAGCCGGCCGAGCCAGCGAACCCGGAGGAGAGGTGTGGCGCTCACGAGGTCAACCTATCAGCGGAGCGCATCTATCAAGTGAGCTCCTGCTCCCAGTCCCAGTTCTCGATGTTGTGCTTGATCCGGTTGAGGAACAGCACCGCCGTCGAGCCGTCGAAGGCGCGATGGTCCCAGCTGAGACCGAGATGGCCGATGTGACGGATGGCGATCATGTCCTCGCCGTCGGGGCCGGTGACCACCGCCGGCCGCTTCGTGATCGTGTCGGTCGACAGGATCGCGACGTTGGGGACGTTGATGATCGGCGCCGACATCAGCGACCCGAACGGGCCGGGGTTGGTGATGGTGAAGGTGGCTCCGGTGACGTCGTCGGGCGTCAGCTTGTTCGACCGGGCCCGGCCTGCGAGCTCGGAGATCTGCCGTGCCAGCCCGACGAGACGGAGGCCGTCGGCCTCGCGGATCGTGGCGACGATCAGGCCCTTCTGGTCGAGGTCGATGGCGATGCCCAGGTTCACGGTCCGGTGGAACACCGCCTTGCGCTCTTCCAGGTAGAACGACGAGTTGACGACCGGGAACTCCTTGAGGGCGTCGATGGTCGCCCGGGCGATGAACGGCAGGTAGGTGAGGGAGAACCCCTCCCGCTGCTTGAACGCCTCGCGGTGGAGCTGGCGGACCCGCTCGACCCGCTCGAAGTCGACTTCCACCACCGTCCACACGTGGGCGGCGGTGTCCTTCGACATGCGCATGTTCTCGGCGATGCGCACCCGCAGGCGGTCGAGCTCGACCTCCTCGTCGCCCTCCCCGACTGCCGGCGCGGGTGGGGCGGGCCGGCGGGGCGCCTCGGCGGCGGGCGCTGGTGCGGGTGCCGGCGCCGGCTCCGGGGCGGGAACAGGCTCGGGCGCGGCAGGTGCCTCCTCGGCGGCCGGTGCCGCGGCGGGAGCGGGGGCCTCGGCGGCCGGGGCCGCGGCGGGAACCTCGCCGGCCTTCGTCGCCTCGATGTACGCCTCTACGTCCCGGCGGGTGATGCGTCCGCCCTGGCCCGTCCCCTCGATCTGGGAGATGTCGATGCCGTGTTCGCGGATGAGCTTTCGAACCACCGGCGACAGCAGCCGCGGCTCGGCAGACGCGCCGTCGCTGGGCGCCTCGGCCGACGGAGCGGCCGCCGCCGGTGCAGGCTCGGCCGCGGGCTCCGGAGCGGCGGCCGATGCGGCAGGCTCCGGCGCGGGCGCCGGGGCAGCGGGCTCCGCAGGTTCGGGTGCGGGAGCCGGTTCGGGCTGGGCGGGTTCTTCGGCCGCCGCCGGGGCTTCGGCGGGGGCAGCTTCGGCGGCGGGCGGGGCTTGGCCGCCGGTGGCTTCGTCCGGCTCGCCGATCACGGCCAGAGGCGTCCCCACCTCGACCGTCTCGCCTTCCGGAACCAGGATCTCGAGGACCACGCCCGAAACGGGCGAAGGCACCTCGGTGTCCACCTTGTCGGTCGAGATCTCGAGAAGGACCTCGTCTTCGGCAATGGTGTCCCCGACGTTCTTCGCCCACCGAAGGATCGTCCCTTCGGTGACCGTCTCTCCCAGCTGGGGCATGGTTACCTGCGTCGCCATTTGGTGCTCTACCTCTCTCAGTGCAAGCTGCGGCCGGCGGCCGTCAGCAAGGTCTCTCCAACCGCTTCGGACAACGTCGGGTGTCCGTGGATGAAGGCTGCCGCCTCCGCCGGCAACGCCTCCCATCCGACGGCGTACATCAATTCGTGGATCATCTCGCCGGCCTGGGGCCCGACCACCGACGCACCCACGATCGGCCCGTCCTTTTCCACCACGATCTTCACCGTTCCCTGGTTCTGCCCGATGATGATCGCCCGGCCGACTCCGGCGAAGCCGTGCGTGTAGGTCTCCACCTCCATGCCCATCTCGGCGGCTTGCTGCTCGTTGAAGCCGACCTCGGCGACCTCGGGATGCGTGTAGGTGATGCGGGGGATCGCCCGGTAGTCGACCGGTGCGGGCCGGCCTGTGGCGATGTGGGTCACGGCGGCGATTCCCTCGGCGAAGCCCACGTGGGCCAGCTGCGGGGTCCCGGCGACGACATCGCCGACGGCGTACAGGCTGGGGTCGGCGGTCTGCATGGTCGACCGGTCGACGACCACGTACCCCCGGTCGAGCTCGGCCTTGGTGGTCTCCAAGCCGACGCCTTCGGTGTTGGGGCCGCGGCCGACGGCCACCAGGACCACGTCGACCTCCACCGACTCGCCGCCGAACGGCACCACCACGGTGGAAGCCCCGATCTTGGGCGGCTCCACGCTGGTGCCGAGGTGGAATCGGACACCCCGGCGGTTGAGCTGCCGTTCGAGCTGACGGGCGATGGTCGGGTCCGTGCCCGGCAGCACCTGGTCCATGACCTCGAAGACGTGGACCTCGGAGCCGAAGTCCGCCAGCATCGAGGCGAACTCGCAGCCGATGACGCCGGCGCCGATGATCGCCACCCGTCCGGGCCGGCTCGGCCAGTCGAGGGCGTGGTCGGAGGTCACGATCCTCTCACCGTCGACTTCGTATCCGGGGATCGACCGGGCGTGTGACCCGGTGGCGAAAATGACGTGGCGGCCCTCGACCCTCTGCTCACCCTCGTCGGCGGAGACCACCACCGCGTTGGGCCCGTCGAGGCGGCCGTGGCCGTTGACGATCGTGACGCTGCGCTTCTTGAGCAGCCCCTCGAGGCCGCGTACCAGACCTTCGACGGTCTTGCCCTTGCGCTCGAGCGCCGCCTGCCAGTCGAGATCGGGGGCGCTGGTCACCACTCCGAAGTCGGAGGCGTGCCGGACTGTCGAGTACACCTCCGCCACCTGGAGCCACTGCTTGGCGGGGATACAGCCCCGGTGCAGACAGGTGCCGCCGGGCCGTTCGTTCACCACCAGGGCCACGTCGAGGCCGAAGTTGTGGGCGTAGAGCGCTGAGGCGTATCCGCCTGGCCCACCACCCAGTACGACGATGTCGTGCACGCTCCTATACCTTTCTCAACGCTGCGAATCGAGACTAGTGGGATCGGCGAACCTCGGGAGCGGGCGGCCTGCGGCGCCGTGGGCCGCGGTCTAACGTGCCTGCGCTGGGAGGCGCATGATCAACGAAGCCGACAAGCTGCCCCGCCGCCAGATCCAGGTGGCCGGCCATTCGATGTCGCTCGTCGACGTCGGCGAGGGGCCGCCGGTGTACTTCCTCCACGGCAACGTCACCTATTCGTACACGTGGCGCAACATCATCCCCTTCGTGTCCCTGCGCTACCGCTGCATAGCCCCGGACCGGATCGGGATGGGCGACTCGGAGCTCGAGTTCCCTTCCGGCAGCGGCTCGTACCGGTTCGACGACGGAGTCGAGAGCCTGGAACTGTTGGTGGAGCTCACCGAACCGGAGCGGCCGATCGTGCTGGTCGGCCACGAACTGGGTGCCGCCACCGCCATCGAGTACGCCCGCCGCAACCCCGATCGGGTGGCGTCGCTGGTCCTGATCGAGGGCGTGTTCCGGGTCACCAACGACACCCTCTTCGACCCCGACCTCCGGGACCTGCTGCTGGCGGCGCGGAGCGAAGAAGGCGAGCATCTCGTGATGGAGGAGAACGTCCTGATCGACCGCTACCTGCCCCGGCTCACCCTGCGGGTGCTGAGCGCCGCCGAGATCGACAGCTACCGGCGTCCCTTCCCCAAGCCGGGCGAGCCGCGCCGCGCCCTGCTGTCGCTGATCCGCCAACTCCCCATCCAGTCGACGCCGGGACCGATCGATGGCCTCGTCGAAGCCAACCGCCTGTGGTGCTCCCAGTCTCCGATCCCCAAGTTCGTGGTGGGAGGCGTGCCCGGGCACCTGGTCCCCCCGGCGGTGCTGGGCACGGCGGCTCGGTGGAAGAAGACCGAGGTGGCATCGGTGCCGGGCCTCCACTTCCTCACCGAGGACTCGCCGGCGCGCCTGACCGCCTTGCTGATCGACTGGCTGGAGGCGATCGGGTTCTGAACGGTTCTGTGGTCCGGAATCGGCGCCGAAGGCGCCGATTCCGACCCACAAAACGGGGTCAGCGCCGGCCGGTGGTGGCGGGGCGGAAGCCTCGGTTGGCCGCCTCGGGGATCGTGTCGGGGGCGAAGCCCATCAGGAGGTTCCGTCTCAGCAGGTCGTCGGCCTCTACCCGGCGCTCGAGGCGGGCGAACTGCTCGGGATCGTCGCAGTCGTAGACCCGCATCGTGTCACGCACCCCCACGTAGCGGAAGTCCTCGAATCGCTTCAGGCGGGCCATCACTCCTCCGCCTTCTCTTCGGGCTGGCCCCGCCCGGTCGGCACCTCGGCCGAGCACATCGGGCAGATGGCGACGGCGATGTCCCCGACGATGAACTTGAAGCCGCACTCGGGGCACTCGATCCTCGGCGACGGCTGCTCCGTGATCGTCGGCTCGGTGCCGGGCATGCCGGGAGCGCCGGTGGGAGGCATCGAGCCCGGAGGAGGCGCCCCGCCCGGCCCGGGTGCGCCGGGTCGGCTGCGCACCATGTTGATGGAGCCACACACGGGACAGGCGAACCGGCCCTCACCGGGAACGTCGAACTGGGTTCGGCATGCGCCGCATCGGACGATCACGCCTGGTTGCCTCCTTGATCCAACTCGTCGGGGTCCACCGGCTCGCCGACCGCACCGATCGACACGAGATACTCGGCCTCGAGACGGAGGACCTCAGCTACGTCCTCCCGATCGTAAATCGCTCCGTTCACTTCCGCGATTTGGGTCTGTATGTAGTCGATCGAAGCGTCGGTGCCTCCGGCCACGGTCTCGACCGGGTTGCGGCGCGACTTCTGGGCGAGCCCCTGGAGGTAGTGGACCTCCCATTCGATCACTCGCTTGACCCCGGCGGCCCCGAGACGTTTCCTCACCTCCGGGTCGAGCCGGTCGACGATGAAGCGGACGGCGTCGTCGATGACGTAGGCGACCTCCTGGGGCCCCGGCCGGCGCCGCGCTTCCTGCCAGACCATCAGCCCGACTATCAGACAGAAGAGGGCGAACAGGACCGCGCCCACCAGGACAGGGCCGGCGCCGCTCATTCGATACCGAGTCGGGACGCCAGGACCGCCCGGTGATAGCGGGGATCGCCGAAGAGAAGCGCCGACGACTTCGCCCGCTTCAGGTAGAGGTGGGCATCGTGCTCCCAGGTGAAGCCGATGCCGCCGTGGATCTGGATGGTGTCGCCGGCCGCCTTCTCGTAGGCCTCCGAGCAGAAGGACTTGGCCACGGGCGCCGCGATGGCCGCTTCCTCGGGGTCGTGATCGATGACCGACGCGAGGTGATAGGCGGCGGAGCGAGCCGATTCCACTCCCACCAGCATGTCGGCGCACATGTGCTTGATGGCTTGGAACGAGCCGATGGGGCGCCCGAACTGGTGGCGGACCTTGGCGTACTCGACCGACATGTCGAGGCAGGCCTGGGCTCCGCCGACCTGTTCCATCGCCAGGGCGGCGACCGCCCGATCGAGGGCGTGGTCGACGGCGTCGCCTGCCCGCCCATCCCCCAACGGCGAGGCCACCACGTCGGTGGCGGTCACCTCCGCCTGGGGACGGGTGAGGTCCATGACGCTCAGGGGGTTGCGCTCGAGACCTCCAGCGTCCCCGTCGACCAGGAAGAGCCGGGTGCCGTCATCGGCCGCCGCCTCCACGATCAGCGTGTGGGCGGTGTGGCCGTCGAGCACGAAGCGGGCCCGGCCCGACACCACCCAGTCCGTGCCCTGCCGACGGGCGACGAGATCGTGGACGGCGGCTCTGCCGGCGGCGACGGCCAGCCGATGGTCTCCTCTGACGACGGCGGGGAGGATCTCGGCCTTCTGGTCGTCGGTGCCCAGCCGTTCGACCAGCCACGTTCCCAGCACGACCGTCGACAGGAACGGCGACGGGTACAGGGTGCGACCCATCTCTTCGGCGAGCACCGCCAGTTCCATGAACCCGAAGCCGGATCCGCCGTAGGCCTCGCCCACGGCGATGCCCAGCCATCCCAGCGAGCCGAGCTCGGACCACTGGGCCGCATCGAACCCCTCCGGCGTCTCAGCGATCTTCCTGACCGCTTCCAACGGAGCGTTCTCGTCGAGCCACTGGCGGGCGTAGCGACGGAGCTCCTCCTGCTCTTCGGTGAAGACGCCGCTCATGTCGACCGGCACGGTACCCGGGGCGACGGGTGAGCGTCCACCGCGGCCGCGAAGATCCTCAGAAGGCGGCGTCGTCCAGTGCCATCAGCCGGCCGTCCTCGGCCTCGGCGGCGGCCCGACGTGCGGCGATCTTGGGAGCGACGTCGCGGACGAACCAGCGCGCCGACTCCACCTTGCCCAGGTAGAAGGGGTCGCTGTCCGCCTGGGGATGGGCGACCTCGGCGTGACGGAGGAGCTGCCAGGCGATGACCACCTCGGCCATCGACTCGAGCAGGGAGTTGGCGTGCAGGCCCACTTCGTAGATCCGCTCCGCCTCGCCGCCCATCGACGCCATCAGGTCCTCGACCATCGCCCCGATCTGGCCCTGGACGTCGTCGAGCATCTTGCCGAGGATGCCGCGTTCGGCTCCAAGGGGGTCCCCGTCGCCTCCGGCCTTGACGAACTCGCCGATCTCGGCGGCGAGGGCGGCCAGGGTCTGGCCCTGGTCCCGGGCGATCTTGCGGAAGAACAGATCCATCGCCTGGATGCCGGTCGTGCCCTCGTAGACGGTGTCGATCTTCGAATCCCGGATGTACTGCTCGATCGGGTAGTCCTGGATGTAGCCCGACCCGCCCAAGACCTGGAGCGACTGGGCGAGGAGGACGTACGCCTTCTCGGACGAGTAGCCCTTGACCAGCGGCAACAGCAGGTCGGAGCGGCGGTCCCAGCCGCCCTCGGGATCGAGCGCGTCCATGTGCTGGCAGTAGGCGGCGTACATCCACAGGGCCCTCAGCCCCTCGGCGTAGGCCTTCTGCATGAGCAGCATCCGACGGACGTCGGGATGGCGGATGATCGGCACCCGCGGCGCCGTCTTGTCGGTCATCTGGGTCATGTCGGCGCCCTGGATCCGCTCCTTGGCGTACTCCAGGGCGTTCAGGTAGCCGGTGGACAGCGTCGCCGCCGACTTGGTGCCGATCGTCATCCGGGCGTGTTCGATCACCCGGAACATCTGGCGGATCCCGTCGTGGACTCCCCCGACGAGGTAACCGACGGCGGGCTTGCCCATCCCGAAGGTCAGCTCGCAGGTCGTGGAGCCCTTGAGCCCCATCTTGTGCTCGAGGTTGGTGGCCACCACCCCGTTCCGCTCGCCCAGGGTCCCGTCGGGGTTGACCAGGTACTTGGGGACGATGAACAGCGACAGGCCCTTGGTCCCCGGTCCGGCACCCTCGGGTCGGGCCAGCACCAGATGGACGATGTTCTCGGCGGCGTCGTGCTCGCCGCCGGTGATGAAGCGCTTGACGCCTTCGATGTGGTACGTGTCGCCTTCGACGTGGATGGCCTTGGTCGTTCCCGCGCCCACGTCGGAGCCGGCATCGGGCTCGGTCAGCACCATGGTGCCGGCCCAGTTCCGCTCGACCATGAGCTTGGCGAACTCGCGTTGTTCGGGGGTGCCCTCTTCGTAGACGATGCGGGCGAACAAGGATCCGCTGGCGTAGAAGGCGGCGGTGGGGTTGGAACCCAACAGCAGCTCCTGGGCCGCCCAGAACAGGGTGGGAGGCACCTCCATGCCGCCGAGCTCGGCGGTCAGGCCCAGCTTCGTCCATCCCGCCTCCTCGGCGGCGGCGAGGCTGCGCTTGAGGCTCTCGGGGAGCCGCACCTCACCGTCGACCAGCTCGGGCGGGTTGCGGTCGGCGTCTACGAAGGACTCCGACCACTCGCCCTGGACGAAGCGGTCGAGCTCGTAGAGGATGTCTTTCAGGGTGTCGACGTCGAAGTCCGGCCAGGCGTCGAGATGATCCTGGATCCGGTGCACCTCGAAGAGGTTGAACTCCAGATCTCTCAGGTTCGAGCGATAGTGACCCAATGCGCTGCCTTTCCCCGGCGACTTTGAGTGATCATTCTAATTTGATCATGCACTCAAAGGAACCCCACTAGCGTGACGCCGATGCGCTACCGCGTAGGACTCGAGACCCGCACCCGGATCCTGGAGGCCACCCGCGACCTGGTCGCCGCCCAGGGCCTGGAGAAGACGACCATCAAGGCCATCTGCGAGAAGGCCGGGATCCTCGTCGGGAGCTTCTACAACCTGTTCGAGTCCAAGGAGGAGGCGATCCTCACCGTGGTGGCCGACGCCATCCGGGCGGTGGGACCGGAGGACGAAGAGGCGACTCTCCACGAGCTCGTCGACGCCTACGTGGATTTCGTCGAGAAGTCGGAGACGACAGCACGCGTGTACCTGATGGTGGCCGTCAGCGGCGGCCTGACCGACGAGGGAATCCGGGCGCGCATGCTGCGCCACCACGAGCGCCGGATCGAGTTGTTCGGACGGGCCCTGCGGACCGCCCGCCCCGACATGCCGGAAGAGGAGGTGCGCCAACGCGTCGAGGGCCTCCTCGCCGCCCTGAACGGCATGGCCTTCCACCGTCTGCTGGACCCGTCCTTCGACTTCCGAAGCTACGCCCGGGCCCTGCTCCAGATCGGCGCCTGACACGGCTCAGTCGGCCAGCGAGCCGGAGATCCACCCGCCGATCTCTTCGACCGCCGCCACTCCCTCCCCCCACCCGAGCGGCACGCTCCCGGGATCGCCGCCACCGTCGAGGAAGCGCCGCCGGCCGGCTCCTCGTCGTGGCGGTGGCGGAGACCGCTGTCGCCACCGCCTTCCGGCTGCGTCAGTTCCGATACGTCCAGAACCAGGTTTCGGTCCTCGACTTGCCGTGCTGGGTGATGGTCCGTTCGATCCTCACCGACGGGAACCCGGTGGCCTTGCCCGACACCTTGCGGCCATCGGATCCGCCGTCGTCGATCACTTCGATCACCGACTTGGTCGCTCCGATCGGGTGGTAGCCGGACACCTGCCATCCCCCGGCGTTGCCCCACAGCTCCACGGTGATGGACGTGTCGGTGTAACGGGTGCGGATCGTGACCGGGGTCACCGTGTCGTTGCGGAAGGCCACGTCGAGGTTGGGATAGCCCAGGGTCGCTTCGATCCCCCGCGGATAACGGTCGATCCAGATGCTGTGGGGCCGGTGGGTGACTTCCTCGTAGCCACCCCAGAAGATGGCGTTGAACATCGTGGTGGCGAACTGGCTGATCCCCCCGCCGATCCCTTCGCAGTACGCGCCGCCGCACAGCACCGGGGCGGGGACGTAGCCCTTGGCCCGGGTGCGGGGGCCGACCACCTTGTTGATCGAGAAGGTCTCCCCGGGGTAGACGACGTAGCCGTCGAGGGTGCGGGCGATCAGCTGGATGTTGTGGACCCGCGGCTCGCAGCACTTGTGATAGGTGGTGAACCGCGACACCCGCTGGATCTCGGGAAGCGGCGGCGGCGTTATCGGCTCCAGGTCGGGCAGGGCCCGCACCAGGAAGGTGGCCATCTCCGCCCGGGTCACCTTGCTGTGCGGGCAGTACCGGTCGTTGGCGGGGGGGTTGCATCCCTTGGTGATCCCGGCGGCGGCGAGGGCCTCGATGTCCTCGGCGTGGACGGTGTCCCCGAGGTCCCGGAACCCCGATGGCTCCTCGGCCGGCGCCAACTCGAAGGCCCTGACGAGGAAGGTCGCCATCTCGCCGCGGGTGATCGTCCGCTCCGGGCAGAACCGGTCGTTGGCGGGCGGGTTGCAGCCCTTGGTGACTCCCGCCGCGGCCAGCGCTTCGATCTCGTCCCGGTAGATCGAGTCTTCGGTGTCACGGAAGTGTCCCCCCTCCGCCGCGGGGAAGCCGACGGCACGGACGAGGAAAGCGGCCATCTGCCCACGGGTGATCGGCTGGTCGGGACAGAAGATCGGTTTGGTGTCGTGGCACCCCCGGGTGATTCCGGAGGCGGCCAGCGCCTCGATGTCGGGCTCGTGGACGCTCCCCTGGTCGTCGTAGAAGGTTCCCCCTGGCGGCAGGTCCTCCTGAGCAGCGGCCGGCGAGGCGGCCAGAACGAGAAGAACGAATGTCAGTAGGACTCGACGCATTCGGCGCAGTCTGCCAGACACCGGTTGGTGAGCAAGTTCCTTTCCGTCGGTACCGTGTGCGCCGACAGGCGAGGAGGCGCAGCCGTGATCGAGATCGAAAAGCTGAGCGTCGGGCCCTACGACAACGACTGCTACGTGGTCTCGTGTTCGGAGACGAAACGGGCGGTGATCATCGACGCCGCCGCCGAGGCGTCCCGCATCATCCGAGCGTGTGATGGGCTGGCGGTGGGCTCGATCCTCACCACCCACGGCCACCAGGACCATCTCGGTGCCCTCGACGAGGTGAAGTCCGCTCTCGACATCCCCTGGCGGCTCCACCCGGCGGACATCGAGATCGCCGGGCGCCGGCCCGACGAGACGCTGGAGGACGGCCAGGTGATCGAGTTCGGCCGGGTCGCCCTCCACGCCATCCACACCCCCGGCCACACCCCCGGGTCCGTGTCGTTCGTCTTCGAGCCCGCCGACGAGGGAGACATCTACGTCCTTTTCTCGGGCGACACCTTGTTCCCTGGCGGCCCCGGGGCGACACGTTGGGACTACTCGGACTTCGGCCAGATCATGGACAGCCTGGAGAAGAGGCTCTTCCCTCGCCTGCCCGACGACGCCATCGTCCACCCCGGGCACGGGCCGTCCACCACGATCGGAAACGAGCGACCGCACCTCGGTGAGTGGCGAGCGCGAGGATGGTGACCGTGGAGCTCGCCATCCAGACCATGACCGACGTCGCCCAGTCCATCGAGTTGGCGCAATGGGCGGAATCGCAGGGACTCGCCGCGTTCGCCGTCGCCGACCACTACCTGCGGACCGAGGAGGACTTCCGGGCCCTCGACCAGATGACCGTGTTGGCGGCGGTCGCCGCCCGGACCGAATCCATCCAGCTCGCGACATTGGTCAGCCCGATCACCTTCCGCCACCCCGCCGTGCTCCTCAAAGCCGGTGTGACCATCGACGAGATCTCCGGTGGGCGGTTCACGCTCGGCCTCGGCGCCGGCTGGATGGAAAAGGAGCACGACGTGTTCGGCTTCGACTTCCCGCCGACCCGGGAGCGTCTCGACCGCCTCGAAGAAGCGCTCGGGTACATCACCGCGGCCCGTGACGGGAACGAGCAAGGTTTCCACGGCCGCTGGTACCACCTGGCGCCGGGACCGGCGCCCCAGCCGAGGGGAGAGCGGATGCGGCTGGCCGTCGGAGGCTCGGGCCCGGCCCGCACCCCCGAACTGGCCGGCACCTACGCCGACGAGTTCAACGTGTTCCCCTCCCGCCACCCCATGGAAGCTCGCATCGCCGCCGCCCGCCGCGCCGCGGTGGACGCGGTCCGCGACCCCGACACGATCCTCTTCTCCACCGCCTTCCCGCTGATGGTCGGCGAGGACCGGGCCGACCTCGACCGCCGTGTCGAGGAGGTGGCGGCGGCGAGGGGCGTCGAGCCGGAGCGGATCCGGGAGAGATGGCCACAGTCGGGCATCCCGGTCGCCACCCGCGACCAGTACCTCGAAGAGCTTTCCCGGTTGGAGGAGATCGGAATATCCCGGGTGTACATCCAGGTCGCCTTCGACTCCCCCGACGAGGTGCGCCGGCTGGTGGGCCTCCTCGTGAACTGAGCGGGCGCCGGTAGCCTCCGCCGAATGGAACTCTCGTGCATGACCGAGCCTCAGCTCGGCGGGACCTATGAGCAGCTGCTCGCTCTCGCCCGCTGGTCCGAAGAGAACGGCCTGTACTCCTTCGCCCGCTCCGACCACTACTACTGGAACGGGTCCCCACCCGCCGAGGCCACCGACGCCTTCGCCACCCTGGCCGGTCTCGCCCGGGAGACCGAGCGGATCCGGCTGGCGGTGCTCGTCACCCCGCTCACGTTCCGGCACCCGGCGGTGATCGTGAAGAACGCCGCCACCATCGACCAGATGTCGGGTGGGCGGTTCGACCTCGGCCTGGGAACCGGCTGGATGGAAGAGGAGCACGCAGCCTTCGGGCTGCCGTTCCCGGACTGGGACGAGCGCTACCGGCGCCTCGAAGAGGCAGTCGACTACGTCAGGGCAGCCCTCTCCCCCGGCCACGCCCGATTCGAGGGCGAGTTCTACCGACTGGACGCCGAAGTGAAGCCGACGCCGACCGACGTCCGCCTCATCCTCGGCGGCCGCGGCGCCAAGCGCACGCCGCGCCTGGCCGGGGAGAAGGCGGACGAGTACAACACCCTCCTCGACGCTCCCGACGAGATCCGCTCCCGCGTGGAGGTGATGCGCCGGGCCGCCGGTGACCGCCGGGTGACGGTGACGGTGATGGGAACGGCCGTGGTGGGCAGGACCGACGCCGAGTACGCCGAGCGTCTCGCCGCCGAGGCCGCCTCCCGCGGGGTGTCACCCGAGGAGCTGGAGGAGCGCCTGGTCGACCGTGGCGTACCCGTCGGGACCCCCTCCCGCGCCGCCGAGACCCTGGCCGCGTGGGAGGAGGCGGGCGTCGAGCGCTACTACGTGCAGTGGTTCGACATATCCGACCTGGACGGTTTCGCCCGCACGATCGAGGCGCTGCGGGCTAGAGACTGAGGCGCCCGAAGAAACACACCGGAGGGCATCCCGGTCCGTTGGGCTGGTTGCGTTCGAAAGGCACCTCGCGGCCATCGGCCGAGGCGAGCACCTCGCCGGTGGCGACGTCGGTGATGGAGAACGAGACGGTCTCTATGGGATCGAACTCGGCGAAGCCGACCATCAGGTCGATGGCGTCGCCCTCGTAGTCGACCAGCAGGGAGCCGCCTTCGAGGGTGTCGGGGTCGGCCCCGGGCGTGATCTGGCCGTCGTGGCCCGGGCCGACCTCCACTTCGACGCATTCGTCTCCGATGCACACGTCGACGAGGTAGGTGGAGTCGGCCACGAGGTCCACCCCGGAGAGTTCCACCCGCAGTCCGCTGTTGCAGCCGATCTCGGTGCAGATCATGGGGGCGGTGGTGGCGGGCGTCGACTCGGAGGCGGCACCTCCGCCACATGCCGCCATCACGGCGACCAGGAATGCGATCGAAAGGCGCCTCATCACCCCTCTGACGTCGTCACAGTCCCCCTGGTTCCTCAACCCTGCAGGCTCAGGTCGGCCCAGGCGGGTCGGGAGAGGCGCTCGAGATCGGCTATGGAGATCGGGAACACGGTGGTGGGAGTCCCGGCGGCGGCCCACACCGGGTCGTGACGCTTGAGGGCGTTGTCGGCGAACACCCGCAGCGCCCGGGCGTGGCCGAACGGTGGCGTGCCCCCGGCAGCGAAACCGGTGGCGTCGCGCACCTCTTCCAGGCTGGCGCGTCTGGCGGCGCTGCCCCCGGCGACCTCGGCGAGGCGGTCGGTGTCCAGGCGCCGGTCTCCGGGGACCAGGGCCACGACCGGCTCCTCGTCGACGACGAAGACGAGCGATTTGACGATGGCGGCCACTTCGCAGCCGATGGCGGCGGCGGCGTCGGCCGCGGTCTTCGTGCCTTCGGGGAACTCGGTGACGTCGATGGCCAGTCCCGCCTCGGCCGCGGCGGCCACCACCTTCTGTGATGCCTTGGGGAGCTCCATGCCCCGAGAGGCTAGGCGATCGCCGCACCTCGCCGGGTCGAGTCGGGAATAAAGCCGCCTCGCCCTCAGTTGCTATAGGTGCCATGAGAGGATCTGAGTCGATGAGACTCAGAAATGAAGGGCG
The DNA here is from genome assembly GCA_017577575.1 of Acidimicrobiia bacterium. Taxonomy (GTDB): domain Bacteria; phylum Actinomycetota; class Acidimicrobiia; order Spongiisociales; family ZC4RG35; genus ZC4RG17. The sequence continues at coordinate 21,595 of PKRG01000005.1, forward strand.
AAAGGAGGGATGTGGATGCTGACACGTCGGTTGTTCGACCTGGCTCCGTGGCCTGTCTTCGATGACCTGTTCGAGTGGGGTCTGACTCCGCTGCTGAGGCGGCTCGAGGCGCTCACACCCGAGACCTTCACGACGGTCATGCCCGAGGCCAGGGTGCACACCGAGAACGGCAAGTACCGCTTCGAGGTGGTGGCCCCCGGGCTCGACGCCGATGAGGACCTGACGGTCCAGGTCGACGGCACGGTGCTGACCGTGGAAGGCGGTCGTGAGGAGAGCCGCGATGGACGGGTGACGAGCTCTCGGTTCCGCCGGCGTTGGGATCTCGGCTTCGAGATCGACCCCGACACCGTGACCGCCACCTACGAGGCTGGCGTGCTGACGGTGGAGGTGCCCCGCCCCGACGCCGAGGAGACGAAGGCTCGTCGGATCCCCATCGCCAGGGGGGAGACCAAAAGCCTCACGACTTCGACGGAGACTGAGGCTGCCGAGGCTGCGGAGGAGAAGGAAGTAGCCACGGCTTGAGTTTCGCCGGAACCCGACGCCTGCTGGCGTCGGTCCCCGGAAGGCCCGCTACAGCGGGCCTTTTTCTGTGGCCCGGTCCGCCCCATCGCCGGTCGGGGGTTTTCGGTCCCGCGCCCCTTCCCCGTACCATGGGTGCCGTGAATGCTCCGCTGCTTCAGATCGAAAACCTCCACGCCGAAGCCGACGGCACGCCGATCCTCAAGGGTGTCGACCTGACCGTGGAAAAGGGCGAGATCGTCGCCTTGATGGGCCCCAACGGCTCGGGCAAGTCGACGCTGGCGAATGTGCTCATGGGCCACCCCTCCTACGAAGTCACCGAGGGCCGCATCCTCTACAAGGGCGAGGACATAACCGAGGAGGCCCCCACCAAGCGAGCCCAAATGGGCATGTTCCTGGCGTTCCAGTATCCCGAGGAGATCCCCGGGGTGTCCGTCGTCCAGTTCCTCCGCCAGGCGCTCTCCAACCGCACCGGCGTCGACTACACGGTGCTCGAGCTACGCCTCAAGGTGATGGAGGCGATGCGGGAGCTCGGCATGGAGTCGTCTTTCGCCGACCGTTACCTGAACGAGGGCTTCTCGGGCGGTGAGCGGAAGCGCAACGAGGTCCTGCAGATGGCGGTTCTCGAGCCGGAGATGGTGATCATGGACGAGACCGACTCCGGTCTCGACATCGACGCGTTGCGCATCGTGGCCGACGGCGTCAACAAGCTGACCAGCCCCGATCGCGGTTTCTTGATCATCACCCACTACCAGCGCCTCCTCGACTACATCACCCCGAACACCGTCCACGTCTTCATGGACGGCCGCATCGTGACGACCGGTGGCCTCGAGCTCGCCCAGCGGCTCGAAGAGGAGGGTTACGACGCCTTCCGCCGTGCCGCCACGGCATGATTCCAACTGACACCCCAGAACCCAGGTAGGCCGCATGCCCCTCCTCGACACCACCGCCATCCGGGCAGACTTCCCGGTGTTCGAGGACCGAGGGCTGCACTTCCTCGACTCGGCCGCCAGTTCCCAGAAGCCGAGGCAGGTGATCGAGGCGATGGCCGACTTCGCCGCCCATGGCTACGCCAACGTGAACCGGGGGGCGTACCGGCTGTCGGTGTCGGCCACCGAACGCTACGAGGCGGTACGCGACAAGGTGGCGGCGTTCTTGGGTGCCGGATCGAGTGACGAGATCGTGTTCGTGCGGGGGGCCACGACCGGGATCAACCTCCTCGCCCACGGTTGGGGGTCGCTGCGGCTCCGTCCCGACGACCGGATCATCGTCACCGAGATGGAGCACCACGCCAACCTGGTGCCCTGGCAGATGCTGGCCCGCCGAACCGGCGCCCGCCTCGAGTTCATCCCCCTGGGAGAGGACCACCGACTCGACCTGAGCGGGCTCGACCGGCTCATCGACGAGGACACGAAGATCGTGGCGGTCACGGGGATGTCGAACGTCTTGGGGACCATCCCTCCGCTGGACGTGATCCTGGCGGCCGCCCGGGAAGTCGGGGCCTTCTCGATCGTCGACGGCGCCCAGCTCGTGCCCCACCAGCCCGTCGACGTCTCCACCCTCGGCGCCGACGCCCTCGTGTTCTCCGCGCACAAGATGTGCGGCCCGACCGGCATCGGTGTGCTGTGGGCCCGGCCGGAACGCCTCGAGGAGCTGGAGCCGATCGAGTACGGCGGTGACATGATCAGCACCGTCACCCGCTACACGGCGACGTGGGCCCCGATACCCCAACGCTTCGAAGCCGGCACTCCCCCGATCATCGAAGCGATAGGCCTGGGGGCGGCGATCGACTACGTCGAGAAGATCGGGCGGCAGGCGATCGCCGACCACGACACCGAGCTCACCCGGTACGCCCTCGACGCGCTCGGGGACGTGCCGGAGCTGAGGATCCACGGCCCGGTCGACACCGAATCCCGGGGCGGCGTGATCAGCTTCACGATGGCCGACATCCACCCCCACGACCTGGCCACGATCCTCGACCAGCACGGAGTGGCGGTGCGAGCCGGCCACCACTGCGCCAAGCCTCTTCTGGAGATCCTGGAGGTCCCGGCCACCGCACGGGCGTCTTTCTACCTGTACAACACCACCGAGGACATAGACGCGCTGGTCGAGGCGTTGAGAGACGCAGGCGAGATCTTCGGAGTGATCTGATGGCCTTGGAAGAGCTCTACCGGGACGTGATCCTCGACCACTACCGGAACCCCCGGCATCGCCAGCCGCTGGAAGCGCCGGACCGGCGAGCCGAAGGCGTCAACCCGTTGTGCGGCGACGAGGTGACGGTCGAGTTGAAGATGGAAGGCGACAGGGTGGTCGACGTGGCCGTGCACGGGCAGGGATGCTCGATCAGCCAGTCCTCGGGCTCCATGATGTCGGAGGCGATCAAGGGCAAGACCAGAGCCGAGATCGAGGCCATCGCCGCCAAGTTCCACTCGATGATGACCGCCGAGGACGAAACCGCGGCCGGCCTGGACCCGTCCCGACCGGGGGCCGTGCTGGGAGACCTCGAAGCACTCCAGGGCGTCCGTCGGTATCCGGTCCGGATCAAGTGCGCCGCTTTGCCCTGGACCACCCTGGAGGAGGCTCTCGGGCCCGCCGGTTGAGTCAGGACTCCTCGAAGTCCTCCAGCACCTCTTCCAGGCGATCGCTGACCGCCGCCAGGCGGCTCCGACAGAAGGCCAGCAGCTCGGCGGCCCGCTGGACGTCCTCCAGCACCCGGTCGATGTCGACGTCGTCACTGCGGAGCCGGCGGTGGATCTCTCTCAACTCCTCCAGCGCTTCCCGATAGCTGAGCTCAGGCACCTCGCTCGACCTCCACTCCCACCGTTCCGTCTGCGAAGCGGATCGACAGCCGCTGGCCCGGCCTCACGTCGGCTGCCGAGCGGACCACGCTGCCATCACCGGCCGTGACGATGGCGAATCCCCGTCGCAGCGTCGACTCGACTCCCAGCGCGTCCATCATCTCCGCCAACCCCTCGAGCATCTCCCGCTGGCGGGCGACAGCGCGCCGCGCCTCGGCGCCGATCGACGACCGCAGCTCGGCCAGCATCTCGGCGTGGCGGGCCAGGCTCGCCCGGGCGGTGCCCAGGACGGCGGCGGAGTGGTCGAGGTGCCGCTGGGCGCGGGCACAGACGGACCTCGCCTCCTCCCGGATCAGACGGCGAGCGACCTCGATGCGGCCGGCGTAGTCGCCGACCCGGGCGACGAGCCATTCGGCGGCTGCCGTCGGGGTCTTGACCGACACCGCCGCCACCTCGTCGACCACGCAGCGGTCGGTCTCGTGGCCGACCCCGACGATCACCGGCACCGGCATCTCCGCCACCGCCCGGGCCACCTCTTCGGAGTCGAAGGGAACCAGGTCCAGCCGGGAGCCGCCGCCCCGGACCACCACGGCCACATCGATCGGCTCGGAAGCGAGCCGGCGCAGTGCCCGAGCCACCGATCCCGCCGCCTTCTCCCCTTGGGTGGCGGCGTGGACCGTCCGCACCCCGAACCGGAACCCGGAGCGGCGGAGGTGGTCGATGAAGTCGGCGTGGGCCGCCGATCCTCGGCTCGTCACGAGCCCGATCCGCAGGGGCACCAGCGGCAGGGGATGGCGGCGGTTGGCGTGCAGCGAACCGTCGGCCTCCAGGCGAGCCAGAACCCGCTGGCGGTCGAGCGCCAGCCGCCCGGCGATGAACTCCGGGTCGATCCCGAGGAGGGTGAGCCTCACCACGGAGCGGGCCGGATCCAGCCCCACCACCGCCCGCACCCGCATCTCCACGCCGTCCCGGATCGCCCCCACCCCGGACGCCTCGAGGGTCCGGTCGATGTCGTGCATCACCCGGCCCCGTGCCGCCACCTCCACGGCTTGCCCTCCGCCTCCAGGGTCGACGAGCCGGAAGAAGACAGCGCCACGGGACGTGCGGCGCAGGCCCGACACCTCGCCCCGCACCCACACGGGGGCGGGGAACGCCCCGGTAACCGCGGTGACCAGCCGAGCGTGGAGCTCGGCCACGGTCAGCGTGGTCTCGGCGGACGACCGGGGCGCGGTGTTCGTCACATCACGCCGCCCTGAGTCATCCGCTTGATGTCGAGGGCCGCATCCAGCTCCTCTTCGGTCATCAGGCCCTGCTCCAGCACCAGCTCACGGACGGAGCGACCCGAGGTCACGGCTTCCTTGGCGATGCGGGCGCCGGCGTCGTAGCCGATGTACGGGTTGAGGGCGGTGACGATGATGGCGTTCTTCTCCACCAGCTCGCGAGCCCTCTCCACGTTCGCTTCGAGCCCTTCGACGCACCGCCGACGGAACGTGTCGACCGCGTTGGCGAGGATCTCGATCGACTGGAGCAGGGCGTGGGCCATGACCGGCATCATCACGTTCAGCTCGAAGTTCCCGTTGGCCCCGCACCAGGTGATGGTGGCGTCGTTCCCGATCACCTGGGCTGCGACCTGCATGAGCATCTCGGACATGACCGGGTTGACCTTCCCCGGCATGATCGACGAGCCGGGCTGGAGGTCGGGGATGCGCAGCTCGGCGATGCCCGAGGTGGGGCCGGAACCCAGGAAGCGGATGTCGTTGGCGATCTTGAACAGCGACACGGCCACCGTCTTCAGCGCCCCGGAGGCCATCACCACGGCGTCCTTGGCGGCTTGCGCCTCGAAGTGGTCGTCGGCCTCCCGGAACGGATAGCCCGTGCGCTCGGCGATGAGGGCGATCGTGGCGGCGGCGAAGCCCTCGGGGGCGTTGAGGCCGGTCCCGACGGCGGTTCCTCCCAGCGCCAGCTCCTCGAGCCCGGGCAGGACGGACTGGAGCCGTTCGATCCCCTTGCGGACCTGGGTGGCGTAGCCGCCGAACTCCTGCCCGAGGGTCACAGGGGTTGCGTCCATCAGATGGGTGCGGCCCGACTTGACGACGTCGGCGAACTGCTCCGCTTTGGCGGCGAGGGCCGACTCCATCGCCTCGAGCGCCGGGATGAGGTCTTCCCTCAGGGCGGCGACCGCGGCGATGTGGATGACACTCGGGATCACGTCGTTGGAGGACTGGCCGAAGTTGACGTGGTCGTTGGGGTGGACCAGCTTCGACCCGGGCTCACCACCGAGGCTGATCGTCGCCCGGTTGGCGATCACCTCGTTGGCGTTGGTGTTGGTCGACGTGCCGGACCCCGTCTGGAAGATGTCGAGCGGGAAGTGGTCGTCGAGGTCGCCGGACATGACTTCGTCGGCGGCGGCCCGAATGGCGTCGGCGATCTGTTGGTCGATGTGGCCGCCCTGGGCGGCGACGGTGGCCGCCGAGCCTTTGAGCAGGCCCAGCGCCCAGATGAAGCGGCGGGAGAAGCGGATCCCCGAGATGGGGAAGTTGTCCTTGGCTCGCTGGGTGGAGGCCCCGTAGAGAGCGTCGGCGGGGACCTGCACCTCGCCCATCGAATCCTTCTCGATACGGTACGTCACTCTGGTCTCCTTTCCGGCACGACGGTAGCCACCCTGAGAAGGTGGTTTGCAAAGTGCCCGCTGCGACCGACAACGGGGCAAACCGGCTCGGTACGCTCTCTCCATGACACCGCCCACCGGGTCGGTCACGTTCCTGTTCACGGATGTCGAGGGGTCGACCCGGCTGTGGGAATCCGACCCGGCCGGGATGACGACCGCCATCGCCCACCACGATTCTCTGGTGAGAGAGGCCGCGGCTGCCCATGGCGGCCACGTCTTCTCCACCGCCGGGGACGGCTTCGGGGTGGCGTTCCCCTCGCCGCCGGCCGCGGTAGCGGCGGCGCTCGCCATCCAGCTCGGCCTGACGGAGTCGGATTGGTCGGGCCCGGCCCTGAAGGTGAGGATGGGAATCCATTCCGGTTGGGCCGAAGAACGCGGTGGCGACTACTTCGGGCCGGCCGTGAACCGGGCGGCGCGGATCATGGCGGCCGGCAACGGCGGCCAGATCCTCCTGTCGGCGGTCACGGCCCACGCGCTCTTCGCGATCGAGCCGGCGTTCCTCGACGACCTCGGCGTCCATCGATTGAAGGACCTCGCCGAGCCCGAGCACCTGTACGAGCTGCGCCATCCTTCGCTGCCCGCGGTGACCGCCCCGGTGCGGACGATCGGGCCCAACCACAATCTGCCCGAGTACCTCAGCTCGTTCGTCGGCCGCGAAGTGGAGTTGGCGGAGCTGGGCGAGCTCGTGGACCGCCATCGACTCGTCGTGCTCACGGGCGTGGGGGGCACCGGCAAGACTCGTCTCGCCGTCGAGGCGGCCCGCCGCCAGGTCGACCGTCGCCCCGACGGAGCCTGGTTGGTCGAGCTGGCACCGGTGACCGATCCGGCGATGATCATGACGGCCGTGGGCGCGGTGTGGGGCCTGCGACCCGGCGACCGCAGCCCCATCGAAGAGGTCGTCGCCCGCTATCTGGCCGACAGGGACCTCCTGGTGGTGGTCGACAACTGCGAGCACGTCCTGGAAGGGGCCGTGCGGGCGATCCGCCACCTGTTGCAGGCGTCGCCAGCGGTGAGAGTCGTCGCCACCTCCCGCGAGTCCCTGGGAATCGGCGAAACGATCGTGCCCGTCCCCTCGCTCGATCTCCCCTCCGACGACGAGCCGGAAGCCGCCGAGTCGACGCGGCTGTTCATGGAGAGGGCACGGGCGGTCCGGCCCGACTTCTCCCCCGGCCCCGAAGAGATCGCCACCGTGGCGAGGATATGCCGCCGCATCGACGGGATCCCGCTTGGGCTGGAGCTGGCGGCGGCCCGGCTGCGGAGCCTGTCGCTCTCCGAGCTCGCCGACCGTCTCGACGACTCGTTCCGGATCCTCTCGGGCTCCGCCAAGACCGCCCTCCCCCGCCAGCGGACGCTGCAGGCCACCATCGACTGGTCCCACGATCTCTTGACCGACGCCGAGAAGGCGGTCTTCGCCCGCCTGTCGGTGTTCTCCGGAGGCTTCGACCTCGCCGCCGCCGAGGACGTCTCCTCGGGTGACGGCATCCTCCGCGAGGACGTCGTGGACCTCCTCGACTCGCTCGTCGACAAGTCGCTGGTGGTGGCCACGCCCACGCCCGACGGTTCCCGTTATCGGCTGCTCGAGCCGGTCCGCCAGTACGCCCAGGAGAAACTGGCTGCGACCGGCGCCGCCCCGGCGGCCTACGCCGCCCACGCCGACCACTATGCCCGCCGCGCCTCCGACGCGGCGCCGCGTCTGGGCGGGCAGGGCCAGATCCCGACCCGCCGCGCCCTCGACGAAGACCACGCCAACCTGCTGCAGGCGCTGCAGACGCTGTCGGAAGCGGGCGACAACGAGCGCTACCTGCGCATAGTGTTCGATCTGTTCCTGTACTGGATGCAGTCGGGCAAGCAGGTAGAGGCGATCGACACCGCGTTGGCGGTCCTGGAACGCGACCTGGGAGACGTCGACCCTGTCGTGGCGGTGAAGGCATGGTGGACCACTGCCTTCCTCGGGGCGGAGATCACGCGGCCCGCTTCGGTCGACCACGCTCGCTCCGGCCTCGATGTCGCCCGCCGACTGGGTGACCCCCGCCTCATCGGGAAGATGGAGCTCGTTTTGGGAGCCGCGATTCGGCATTCCACCACGGACCCGGATTACCTGCAGCACCTGGAGGAGGCGCGCCGGCTGTTGGCCGCGAACCCCGAGCCGTACTGGTGGGATCCCGAATGGGAGAAGGGCATCGTCGACTTCCTCCTCGGCGCATACATGCCCGCCTCCGACCCTCGGACCAGGGAGCATCTGGAAGCGGCCATCGCCATCTTCGAATCGCTGGGCGACGAGGCGCTGCTCGTCGCCTCGCTCAGCGAGTCGTTCGAGGATCCCGACGTCGACTGGGCGCGCGACAACCTGCTGCGTGCCTTGGAGATCACCGAGAACCTCGAGCTTCCGTTCTGGAGAGGGCACGCCGCCGCCTTCCTCGGCGCCCTGCTGACGACCCACTATGCCAGCCACGAGTCCGCCAAGAGGTACTGGTCGGAGGCGATCGGCTACCTGCGCGACTGCGGCGACATCTCGTGCTGGGCCTCCGGCCATCGGTACCTCGCCGCCATCGATGCCCAGCTGGGCCTGGTGGACGAGGCACGGGCCCACGTCCGAACCGTGATCGACGCTCTCCCCTCCCTTCCGATGCGTGAGTTACACGTCGCCCGCCTGCTGGACGCCTCCACCCGCGTCCTCCTCGAGAGCGGCAAGGTGGCCAACTCGGCCATGGTGCTGGGGCTCGCCCGGTCGATCGACCTGTCGCAGGCGATGGGTCTCAGCCGCACGGCGATCCACGACGAGCTGCGCAAGGAGATCGCCACCGAGATCGGGGAGGAACGAACCGACCAGCTGATCGCCGCGGGTGCCGAGCTCACCCTCGACGATGGGCTGGAGCTGGTCCTTCGCTCAGTCGACTGATCGACGGAAGTCGGCGAGACGACGCAGCTGGCGGCCCTGATCGTCGAAGTTGGATGGGGCCAGCCACGCCTCGAAGGCATCCCGCAGCCTCGGCCATTCGGCGTCGGTGATCGAGTACCAGGCGGTGTCACGGCTGCGGCCCTTGTAGACCATGTGCTGACGGAAGGTCCCTTCGTAGGTGAAGCCGAGACGCTCGGCGGCCCGGCGGGAAGCGGCGTTGAGAGCGTCGCACTTCCACTCGTAGCGCCGGTATCCGAGCTCGAAGACGTGGCGCATCATCAGGTACATCGCCTCGGTCGCCGCAGGTGTCCGCTGCAGATGGGGCGCGAAGACGAGATGGCCGACCTCCGCCACCCCGTGGGCCGGCTCGATCCGCAGGTAGGCGCCCCAACCTCGAGCGACACCGTCCACTGCGAAGGTGAAGAACAGCGGGTCCTCGGACCCGATCCAGGCGGAGGCGGTCCGCTCCAGGTCGGCCACGACGACGAACGGCCCATAGGACATGTACGTCCACAGCTCGTCGCCGGCGGCGGCGAACGATTCCCACAACGGCCCGAAGTCGTCCTCGGCCAGTGGCCTGACCGTGACGTGCCTCCCCTCGAGCACCGTGGGCCGAAGACGCGGCGGAGGCTCCCATCCGGGCAGTGACGGGCCGACCGGAAGGCTCACAGGACTCCTTTCCCTTCGTCGAAGAGGCCGTCGAGGCGGCGGCTGAGGTCCCAGTCGCCGTCCACTGCCCGGGCAGCCACCAGCAGGAGGTCGACGAGGCCGTGGTAGTCGTCGACGCTGACAGCCTCCGGTGCGGGCCGCGCCGGGCCGCCGCCTGCCTCCACTTCGTCCAGGTTCCCCATGTTGTGGTAGTTGGCGAGCGGCAGGCAGAGCCCGGTTGCGGGATACCCGTAGGCCACGAAAGCGGTGGCTTCGCACGACCCGCCGTCCATCAGCTTCCGCTGGTGGGCGATCCCGCTCTCTTTCGCCGCCGACGACACGAGATTGGTGAGGCGATGGTCGAACACGCTCGACGCGTCCCCCACCCTGACGATGGGCCCGGCCCCCAGCGGCGAATCGGCGAAGGAGCGGCTGCACTCGATCGACAGGATCCGCGCCCCGGCCGGGAGCGTGCCGTCGCGGGCGGCGCCGATCGCCCCCACGAACCCGAGCTCCTCGGCGCGGGTGAGCAGGACGGCGAAGTGCCTCAGCGCCGGCTCATTGCGGGCGCGATCCAACGCGCCCAGTGCCGCCGCCACCCCGGCCAGGTCGTCGCATGCCGGGGCGTGGCATCGCCCGCCGTGGATGCCCAGGCGCTGCCTGTGCGCCCAGCGCCCGATGTCGCCTGCCTCCAGACGTCCGCCTGCTGCCACCTCGACCGTTCCCCGGGAGGCGTCGGGGTCGAAGTCGACGAGGGTGGCCGCATGGCGCGTGCCGTCGGAACCGAAGAACTCCAGGCGGGGCCGGCCGGCGAAGTACTCGCCGCGCATCCCCCCTCGGAACTCCACGTCGGCGCGGCGGCCGTCAGAGCCGGTGACGACGAAGCCGGGATGGTCGGTGTGGGCGACCGCCACCACGGGAGCGGCCCGTTTGCGGCCTCGCTGAGCGATGAAGAGGTTGCCGTGGCGGTCGCGGCGCCGCGTCAGGTCCGGGCGTCTCCCCACCCACGCCTCGACCCACTCGAGCACCCGCCCCTCGACACCGGGGGCGGTGGGGATGGCCGTCAGTTGCTCGAGCCAACGACGCTCGGAGTTGCGGTCTGCCATCGCCGGGAGGTTCCCAGACCGGCTGCGATGGCGCAAAGGCTCAGCGGTCGAAGGGCGTGTCCGTGAAGAAGTCGGATGCCTTCGGCAGCTCGGGCTCGGGCGTCTTGGGAGCTTCGATGCCGAGCCGGGCGCGCACCGCCTCGTAGCCACCCTGCTCCAGCTGCTCGGCCAGTTCGGGCCCGCCCGACTCCACGATCCGGCCGTCCAGCATCACATGGACGCGGTCGGGCGACAGGTAGCGCAGGATCCGGGCGTAGTGGGTGATCATGATCACCGCCATGTCCGGGCTCCGCATCGCCTCGACCGCCTCGGCCACCTGACGCACCGCGTCGATGTCGAGGCCGGAGTCGATCTCGTCGAGAATGGCGACCTTCGGGCCCAGCACCGCCAGCTGGAATATCTCCGACCGCTTCTTCTCCCCACCGGACAGGTCGTCGTTGACGGACCGGTCGAGGAAGTCGGTCATCCCGAACCGCTCGGCGGCTTCGGCGATGCGCTTCTCCACCTCGTCGAGATCCAGCCCACGCTCTTCGGCAGCCTCGCGGACGAAGTCGCCCAGCTTCACGCCGGGGATCTCGGTCGGGTACTGGAACGCCTGCAGCAGGCCCAGGCGGCTCCGCTCGTCGACGTCCATGCCCAGGATCTCGGTGCCGGCGAGCTTGGCGGAGCCTTCCACCCGGTACTCGGGGTTCCCGGTGAGCACGTGGCTCAGCGTGGACTTGCCGGACCCGTTGGGGCCCATCACGACGTGGATCTCACCGAAGGGGACCTGGAGGTCGACGCCGCGGAGGATCTCGGTCCCGTCCACGGAAGCCTTCAGGTTTTCGATCTGGAGGGCCAACGTCATCAGTCTTCTCCAATCCTCAAAAAGACCATCCCGTCTTCGACCTTGACGTCGTACACGGGAACCGGCTGGGTGGCTGGGAGGGCGTGGGGCTCCCCAGTGCGGAGGTCGAAGGCGCTTCCATGGCGGGGGCACTCCACTTCCAGGCCGAACACGTCGCCTTCCGCCAGCGACGCCTCGGCGTGGCTGCAGCGGTCACCGATCGCGTAGACCTCGCCTTCGACCCGGAAGAGAGCGATGCGGTGCTCGCCGATGTCGACTCGCAGCCCGCGGCCGTGTGGAATCCGCTTGGCCTCCACGACCTGGATCCAGCTCACGACAGGCGGCCCTCCTCCTGCGCCTGGGTGAAGCGGCTGAACACGGCCTCCTCGATCGGCTCGGCGAGCGTGTCGATGGGCAGGCGCTCGATCACCTCCGAGAAGAAGCCGCGGACGAGCATCCTCTCGGCCCGCTCCCGGGAGATGCCCCGCGACTGCAGGTAGTAGATGTACTCCTCTTCCAGCGGGCCCACCGAGGACCCGTGCCCGCACATCACGTCGTTGCAGAGGATCTCGAGGTTGGGCACCGAGTGGGCTTTTGCGTTCTCGGAGAGGACGAGGTTGCGGTTGGTCTCGAACGCTGACGACCGCACTGCGTCCTTCTCGATGCGGAGCAGGCCGGTGAACACCGACTGGGCGTGGTCCTCCACCGCCCCCTTCATGAAGACGTCGGAGGTGGTGTTGCGCCCGATGTGGTTGATCGTCATCCGGTAGTCGAGCGTCTGGTTGTCCTCGCCGAAGTACACGCCGACGACCTCGGCGGAGGAGCCGGCACCTTCCAGGTCGACTTTCAGGTCCAAGCGGGCGACCTTTCCGCCCAGGCCCACCTCGCCGATCCGGCCCGTGGCGTCACGTCCCAGCTGGAGCCGCTGGTGGGCGAGGCCTGTCGTGGCCTCGGCCCATCCCTGAACGGACATGAAGCGGAGCTGGGCGCCGTCCTGGGCGGTGAGGACGATGTCGGGCACCACCACCGCCTCGAGGCCTTCGGGGCTGCGGTAGACGACGATCAGACCGGCCTGAGCATTGGCGCCCACCGAGAACTCGAGATGGGGAAAGGTGATGGTCCCCGCCTGCGTCGCTTGGACGTCGACCACGATCGGCGCCTCCACCACCGCCCCGGGCCTGACGGTGACGACCGCTCCGTCGGTGGCGAATGCGAGATGGGCGGCGGCGAACTTGTCCCGGTCGACGGGCGCGGCGGTCTCGATCCGGTCGACCTCGGCCAGCCGCTTCACAGTGACGTCTGCCGACTCCAGTGCCACGTCGACGACGCGGCCGTCGATGATCTGGACGCGACCGGCGGCACCGTCCAGCGCGGTCTTGAGGAAGGGCCCGGGGGCCATCGCCGGGCCCGGGTCGGCTGCCAGCGTGAGGACGTCGAGGTCGAAATCCAGCTCGACGTAGCGCCATTCCTCCTCGGCACCGCTGGGGACTTCCTGGGCGTGGAAGGCGGCGAGGGCTTCGGCGATCTGGGCCGCCCGCCAGTCGGGCTGGCCCGCTTGGATGGTCTCGACAGAAATTTGATCCAGCGCGGTCAATCCACTTCTCCGGGACGCGGGAACGGGAGATCCGATGGTATTGGCACTATCTCGATAGTGCGAAACCGGCTTTCAGGTCCCGGCGAGTGCCTTCGCTCTCCGCCAGATGGCGTCGAACATCTCCTCGGTCAGGCGCCCCGTGAAGGTGTTCTGCTGGCTGGGGTGGTACGACCCCAACAGCACCGGCCCCGGCTCGAGATCGACCTCGGCGCCGTGGCCGAACCTCGGACGGGGCCGAGGGACTGCCCAACCCCACTCGGCGCCCCTGCGCAGCACCTGGGTCCAGGCGAGCTGGCCGAGGGCCACCACAACCCGGGGTCTCATCGCCGCCACCTCCGGGACGAGCCACGTCCTGACGCATGTGTCCACCTCCGCCGGGGTGGGCCTGTTGTCGGGCGGGGCGCAGTGGCACACTGCGGTGATCCTCACTCCGACCAGCCGCAGGTCGGGGTCCTCGTCGTCGGGGGAGGTGGCCAGTCCGGCCCGGTGCAACGCCCGGTACAGCCAATCGCCGGAGCGGTCGCCGGTGAACATCCTCCCCGTGCGGTTTCCCCCGTGGGCCGCCGGGGCGAGACCCACGACGAGGATCGGGGCGTCGATCGGCCCGAACGAGGGCACCGGGCGGCCCCAGTACTCGTCGGAGGCGAAGGCGGCCCGTTTCTCGGTCGTGGCCTTGCGCTCGCGCCACTCGACGAGCCGCGGGCACAGCCGGCACTCCGTGAGCCCGGCGTGCACGGTCATTCCCGCTCCAGGGCGGCGACCGTCACCTGCGACGTGGCGTTCCACAGCATCCAGCCCATGCCGTGGGACTCGGCGACCTCTATCTGGCGCCTCACCTGGGCGGCGTCGTAGCCGAAGTCCTGCAACCAGGGCCGGATGACGACCCGGCCCGAGGATCGGGAGACGGCATCGGTCAGGGCCCGGTCGACCACCACGTCCGGCCTGGCGCTGGGGTCCTCCAGGCCGTACCAGCCGGAGTCGTAGTGGCTGGGGTAGATCATCGGCGACACGACATCGCCGACCGAGGTGATGTCCTCCCAACGCTGGCCGATGCCACCGTCGTCGACCGACGTGGTGACGAACCCGAACACATCGACTCCCACCGCACACCCGAGCGGGTGGAGGACCTCGGTGGCTTCTCGGATGAAGCTGCGGATCGCCTCGGCGCGGACGTCGAGGGATACACCGGCGTCGAAGTGCACCGACTCGGGGCGGACGTCGGGGAACCGCACGTAGTCGAACTGGATCTCGTGGAGGCCCATCGAGCAGGCCTCTTCGGCCAGGTCGAGGGCGTATCGGCGGGCTTGCGGGTCGGTCGGGTCGAGGAAGTACTGGCCGTTGGACGAGAACGGCGCTCCGGTCTGGCTGTCCCACACCGCCATGTCGGGCACGGCCCGGGCTGCCACCGGATCCTGGAACGCCACGATCCGGCCGATCATGTACAGGTCCCGTTCCTCGGCGGCGGCGACCACTTCGGCGAGGTCGTAGCGCGGCTGATCGGCGCCCACCTCGGCGACGGTCGGGACCCGCGACTCGTAGTAGACGACCCCTTCTTCGGCCTTGAGGTCGATCATCAGCCCGTTGAGCTCGGTGGTCTCGGCCAGCTCCAGGAACTCGTCGAGCCGCTCTTCCACCGCCTCCCCGGTCATGTGGACGGCCTTGACGATCACCGGCTCGATCTGGACGAGCTGCTCGCCGGGACCTCCCGACCACTCGAACGTCGTCTCCCGCCACGCCGGGCGCGCCACGCGCACCGTGCCCGGCTCGGCACCGCGGACGACGAACCGCCCTTCGTCGTCGGAGTGGCCCTCGGCCGATCCCGCCCGGACGCTGACGTCGGCGACGGGGGTTCCGTCGGGGTCGACCACCCGGCCCCGCAGCAGCAGCGCTTTGAGCACGACGTCGAACACCCCGTCGTCGGGCGGCGTGATCGTGAACGTCGACGAGAAGTGGCCGGCCGCCGACACCTCCACCAGGCCGCCCGACGGCGCCACCTCTAAGAGCCCGGATTCGCCGGTGAGACCGAGCTGGCGACCCTCGGCGGCGACGACGGCGTTGGCGACGGGCCGGCCTTCGTCGTCGACCACCCGAAGGGTGAAGGGCTCGGGCTCGTCCATCAGCGACCAGCCGGCCCACGTCAGCCAGCCGATCGTCACCAAGACCAGGAGCCGGAACTGGGTTCTGCGGGACACGGGCCGAATCAGCCTACCGAGGCCCGGGAGTTGCCGACCCGGGCCTCGAGTTCTCCACAGGTCTGTGGAAAACCAATTGTCACGCTGGGTCGCGTCTGATAGTTTCCAGTCACGCAAGCAGTCGGGGAGCGATGGCGGGAACGAAGCGAAAGCGCTCTGCTACCGCCGACACAGTCGGCCTCTACCTCGACGATGTCGCCGACCACCGCCTCCTGACCGCCGAAGACGAGATCCGCCTCGCCCGCGCCATCGAGCAAGGCCGCCGGGCGGCCGCCCGCCTCGAGTCGGAACCAGACCTCGACGACGTCGAACGGCGCCGTCTCCAGCGGCAGGTGGAAGAAGGCGAAGAGGCCCGTGCCCTGTTCATCAGCTGCAACCTGCGCCTCGTCATCTCCATCGCCAAACGCTACACCGGCCGGGGGCTCGATCTCCTCGACCTGATCCAGGAAGGGAACCTGGGTCTGATCCGGGCGGTCGAGAAGTTCGACTGGCGGAAGGGCTTCAAGTTCTCCACCTACGCCACCTGGTGGATACGCCAGGCCATCACCCGGGGCATCGGCAACGCCGGCCGCACCATCCGCCTGCCCGTCCATCTCATCGACGTGGTCCGCACCGTCTCCGACACGCGCCAGCTGCTCCACGACCGCCTCCAGCGGGCGCCGACGATCGACGAGCTGGCTGAGGCCTCCGGCGTGGACCGGGAGCGGGTGATGCTGGCGATCGAAGCGCCCAGTGACACGGTCTCGCTGGACCGGCCCGTCGGAGACGACGGCGACGCCGAGCTGCAGGACTTCGTGGTCGACGACGGCGTCGACCCCTACTCCCGGGCGGTGGAGTCGATCGCCCGAGAACGGCTGATCAAAGCACTCGAGCTGCTCGACGAGGAGGAGCGGCAGGTTCTGTGGTTGCGCTTCGGGCTCGACGGCTCCGAGCCGTGGACGCTCACCGACGTGGGAAAGCTCATGCACACGACACGGGAGCGAGTCCGCCAGATCGAGGGCCGGGCCCTGGCGAAGTTGCGCCATCCGTCGTTTCGCTCGGAGCTCGTCACCACAGTCCTATAGACCCAGATCCGGGCCATTCCCGGCGGCGGGGTGCGCGGATATCCTGTCGCCATGTTCTCCAACGCCGCGTTCGCCGGGCTCGCCGTGATCGGCGCGGTCGGTGCGATCGCCGGGCTGGTGGGAGGTTTCCTCGCCGGCGCCCGCAGCTTGATCGGCACGGCGCTGATGGGAGTGATCGGCGCCATCGCCGTCGCAGCCGTCGCCCGCATGGCGGGCGCTCCCCCGATCTACGGGGTGGGGATCGGCTTCTCGTACGTCTACGGGGCAGGTGGGGGCTTGCTGCTCTCGTACGTCGTCGGCCGCAGCGACCGCCCCGCCTGAGCCTCAGAGGTGCTTTGCCGCTTCGCGGCGGCTCAGACCCGACAGCTCGTCGCCGTGTCGGCGCAGGAACGCCGCCACCGCGCCGGGGTCCGTCTTCGAGTACTCGCGCAGCGCCCAGCCGATGGCCTTGCGGATGAAGAACTCGGTCTCGTGGGCCCGGCGCCGGCAGAAGTCGAACAGCATCTCGGCGTCGGTCTGGTCTCGGTGGCGGAGCTGGCTGAGGATCGCCGTGCGGCGACGCCACATGTCGTCGTCGTCCACCCAGGCTTCCATCACCGGCCGCATCGCAGCCCTGTGGCCCAACAGCAGGGCGCCGACCAGGTTGGCGGCGACGTCGTCGACGAGGTCCCACCAAGCCCCCTCGACCACCATCCGCTCGTACAGGTCGAGCTGGGGCAGGTCGATGTAGGGGCGAAAGCGGCGGGCATATGCGATGGCCAGGTACTTCTCCTCCCGGTGAGCCAGCTCCCACAGCGCCTCGATCCCGGCGCGGTACTCGCCTGCGTCGGACGGCGCCAGCTCGGCGGCAACCCGGCGGAGTATCTGGGCGCGACCCGGCTTCTGCACGCCGTAGAACGGCATGTCGGTCTTCATGTAGGCGGCCATCGCCACCGCCTTGGCGGGATCGGCTCGCCGGGCCAGCTCGGCGGAGACCAGCGCTGCGACTCGCCCGCCGTATCCCACTGGGGGGAGGTCAGCCGATGGCGCCGGCTTCGGCCATGTTGAGCTCGATGAGCCGGTTCATCTCGACCGCGTACTCCATCGGCAGCTCCTTGACGATCGGCTCGATGAAGCCGGCGACGATCATCGACGTCGCTTCGTCCTCGGTCAGGCCCCGGCTCATCAGGTAGAAGAGCTGCTCCTCGCCCACCTTGGAGACGGTCGCCTCGTGACCGATCTCGGCGTCGTTCTCCTCGATCTCCATGTACGGGTAGGTGTCGGAGCGGGACTCCTCGTCGAGGATGAGGGCGTCGCAGCGGACCATGCTCCTGGCGTTCTCGGCGCCCGGCTCGACCCTCACCAGCCCGCGATAGCCGGCCCGGCCCCCGCCCTTCGAGATCGACTTCGACACGATCGTCGACGAGGTGTTGGGGGCGGCGTGGACCATCTTGGCGCCGGCGTCCTGGTGCTGGCCCTCGCCGGCGAAGGCGATGGAGAGCACCTCGCCGTGCGCACCCGGCTCCATCAGGTACACGGCTGGGTACTTCATGGTCAGGCGGGACCCCAGGTTGCCGTCGACCCACTCCATGGTGGCGTTTCGGTAGGCGACCGCCCGCTTGGTCACGAGATTGAACACGTTGTTGGACCAGTTCTGGATGGTCGTGTAACGGCACCGCCCGCCGGCCTTGACGATGATCTCCACGACGGCGGCATGGAGGGAGTCGGTGGAGTAGATCGGCGCCGAGCAACCCTCGACGTAGTGCACGTAGGCGTCTTCGTCGACGATGATCAGGGTCCGCTCGAACTGGCCCATGTTCTCGGAGTTGATCCGGAAGTAGGCCTGGAGCGGCTGCTCGACCCGCACGCCCGGCGGCACGTAGATGAACGATCCGCCCGACCACACGGCGGAGTTGAGGGCAGCGAACTTGTTGTCGTTGGGCGGGACGACGGTGCCGAAGTACTCACGGACGAGATCGGGGTGCTCCCGCAACGCCGAGTCCATGTCCATGAAAAGGACGCCCATCTTCTCGAGTTCCTCGCGGTTGCGGTGGTAGACCACCTCCGACTCGTACTGGGCGGTCACCCCGGCCAGGTACTTGCGCTCCGCCTCGGGGATGCCCAGCTTCTCGTAGGTCTGCTTGATGGACTCGGGAACCATGTCCCAGTCCTTGGCCTGCTCCTCGGTGGGCTTGATGTAGTAGTAGATGTCGTCGAAGTCGATGGTGTCGAGCAGGCCGCCACCACCCCACTGCGGAATCGGCTTGCGGAGGAAGCGCTGGTAGGCCTTCAGCCGGAAATCGAGCATCCACTCGGGCTCGCCCTTCATGGCCGACATCTGGCGGATGATGTCCTCGTTAAGCCCCTTCTGGGGCTTGAAGACGTAGTCCTCCTCGTCACGCCATCCGAGCTTGTACGCACCGAGATCGATATCGACTGTGGCCATTGGTCAACTCACCTCTCCGGAGGAAATCGAGGGAATGGCGCCGAACCCTGAAGGATCAGCCCCGCGATGCCGGCACCGCGGTTTCCGCCATCGGTTTTTCCACCATGCTGATAGTGCAATTGTAGGCCGGGCGCCACCCTTGCCCAAGGCGGATGTTCCGGACCGTCAGCCGCCCCGAATGTCCGCCAACTCCAGCTCGGCGGGGAGCGGCTGAGGGCGTGACGCCCGCAGCACCCAGAAACGCTCGCGGGCGGACTCCCATTCCGTGAGGATCCTCTTCGCCACCGGCGAGCCCGTGAACTCGAGGTGCCGTTCGATCATCGTCTTGATCTCGAGCTCTTCGATCTCGACGGGCCGCCGCATCGCCGGCGACGTGTCGGCGACGAAGCGGTTGAGCTGGGCTTCCGGATCCCAGACGTAGGCGACGCCACCGGTCATCCCGGCGGCGAAGTTGCGCCCGACCGGACCGAGGACGACGACCACGCCGCCGGTCATGTACTCGCACCCGTGGTCGGAGCAGCCTTCCACGACGGCGTGGGCGCCGGAGTTGCGCACCGCGAACCGCTGGCCCACCGACCCGGCCAGGAAGGCCTCGCCTCCCGTGGCGCCGTAGAGGACGGCGTTGCCGCCGGCGTGGGGGACATGGTCGCCGCTGCGCCGCGGACGCACGACGATGCGCCCACCACCCATGCCCTTGCCGACGTAGTCGTTGGCGGTCCCCGACAGGCGCAGGTCCACCCCGCGGGGCAGCCAAGCGCCGAGGCTCTGGCCGGCGGTACCGGAGAGCCGCACGGTCACGGTGCCGTCGGGAAGCCCGGCGTCGCCGTAGCGCGTGGCGATCGCCCCGGCCAGGCCGGCCCCGACCGTCCGGTCCTCGTTGGACACCGGGAACGAAAGCTCGACCGGGGTGGCGGTGTCGATGGCGTGCTTGGCCTCCTCCGTCAGCCGCTGCGCCAGGCGCGAGATCGGCGGACGGCGGAACCCGGGGTGCTGGAGGTGGCCCTCGGCCCTGACCAGCAACGAGGCGAGCCCCTCGGCCATGGGATGGTCCACCGGCTCCAGCAGGTCGGCCCGGCCGATGATCTCACCCAGGGTGCGGGCGCCGAGCGCGGCCAGGTGCCGCCTCACCTCTTCGGCCAGGA
Organism: Acidimicrobiia bacterium; assembly: GCA_017577575.1. Lineage (GTDB taxonomy): Bacteria > Actinomycetota > Acidimicrobiia > Spongiisociales > ZC4RG35 > ZC4RG17. The sequence goes on from PKRG01000005.1 coordinate 41,476, forward strand.
GCCGGAAGAGCGTCACCACCTGCTCGGCCGCCCCGGTGAACTTGGCCCGCAGGTCCTCCTGCTGGGTGGCGATGCCGACCGGGCACGTGTTTAGGTGGCACTGCCGCACCATCTTGCAGCCGAGCGCCAAGAGCGGCAGGGTCCCGAACCCGAACCGCTCCGCCCCGAGGAGGGCGGCGATGACCACGTCCCGGCCGGTGCGTAGGCCCCCGTCGGTCTCGAGCGCCACCGCCGACCGGAGGCCGTTGGCGACGAGCACCTGGTGCGCCTCGGCCAGCCCCAGCTCCCACGGCGAGCCGGCGTGCTTGATCGACTCCAACGGAGAGGCGCCGGTCCCGCCGTCGGCGCCGGAGATGAGGATGGCGTCGGCGAGCGCCTTGGCCACTCCCACCGCCACGGTGCCGACCCCGGGCTCGGAGACGAGCTTGACCGACACCCGGGCCGAGGGCTTGAACGCCTTCAGGTCGTAGATGAGCTGGGCGAGATCCTCGATCGAGTAGATGTCGTGGTGCGGCGGCGGCGAGATCAGCCCGACGCCGGGCTCGGTGTGGCGCAGGCGGGCGATCTCGACGGACACCTTGTGGCCGGGAAGCTGACCGCCCTCGCCGGGCTTGGATCCCTGGGCCATCTTGATCTGGAGCTCCTCGGCCGAGGCGAGATAGCCGGGGGTGACGCCGAAACGACCCGAAGCCACCTGCTTGATGGCGGAGTTCTTGGAGGTGCCATACCGCTCCGGCGCCTCGCCGCCCTCACCGGAGTTCGACATGGCCCCGATCTGGTTCATCGCCTCGGCGAGCGCCTCGTGGACCTCGGCCGACAGCGCCCCCATGCTCATCGCCGCGGTGACGAACCGGCGCATGATCCGCTCCGCCGGCTCGACCTCCGACAACGGGACGGGTCGCCGCTCGGCGAAGCGCAGCAGGTCGCGCAGCTGCATGGGCGGGCGGTCTTCGATCTTCTCCAGGTAGGCGTCCCAGTCGGCCTGCTCCCCGGAGCGGACGGCCCGCTGCAGGGCGAGGACGGTGGCAGGGCTGGTGACGTGGTAGGTGCCGCCCCGCCGCTGCTTGTAGAAGCCGCCCGGGAACTCCTCGCCGTCCTCGTAGCCGGCGTGCAGCTGCAGCACCCGCTCGGCGAGGTCCTCGAACCCGAGACCGCCGGTGCGGCGCGGGGCGTTGCGAAAGGCGAGATCGGCGATCTCGGCGTCGAGGCCGATCACCTCGAAGAGCTCCGAGCCGCGGTAGGCCGACACGGTGGAGATCCCCATCTTCGACATCACCTTGAGCAGGCCCGACTGCAGCGCAGAGCGGTAGTTCTCCTGGGCGACGACCGGGTCGACGTTGACCACCCCCTCCTCGGCGAGGGCCCTCACCTGGTCGATGGCCAGGTAAGGGTTGACGGCCGAAGCCCCCGCCGCGATCAGCATCGCCAGGTCGTGGGAGTCGCGGGGCTCGCCCGACACCACCACGATCGAGGCCTGCATGCGGATGCCGGCGTCGATCAGCCGATGGTGGACCGCCCCCACCAGGATGGTCATGGGGACGGGAGCGTGGCCCGCGTCCAGTTCCCGATCCGAGAGGACGACGATGGTCGCCCCGGCGCGGACCGCCTCCTCCGCCTCGTCGCAGATCGCCTCTATCCGCCGTCGCATCCCGCCCGGCCCCTCCGCGGCCGGCCACATCGCCGGGATCCAGTGGGAGAAGAAGCCGGGGTCGCCGGAGAAGACGATCGCCTCCAGCTCGGCGTCGGAGAGGATCGGAGAGGACAGCTCGATGAGGTGGGCGGTGGACGCCGTCTCGTCCAGGAGCGACCCCCGCGACCCGAGGTACGTGCGCAGAGACATCACCAGCTGTTCGCGGATCGGGTCGATCGGCGGGTTCGTCACCTGGGCGAACAGCTGATGGCAGTAGTGCGACGATCGACGGGGGTAGTCGGAGAGTGCGGCGAGGGCGGTGTCGTTGCCCATCGACCCGATCGGCGTCTTGCCTTCGGCCATCTCGGCGAGGATCAGACGCCGCTCCTCGGGGGTGTAGCCGAACACACGGCACAGGGCGGCGGCGTCGAAGCGGTCGTCGGCCGTGCGGTCGAACGGGTGCTGCACATACAGCGTCTCGTTGGAGATCCAGTCCTCGTAGGGCGCCCGCGACGCCATCCGGGATCGCAGCTCGTCGCCGAAGCTGATCTGGCCGGTGCGCCGCTCGAACAACAGCATGTCGCCGGGACCGAGCTGCCCGGTGCGTTCTGCCTGGGCTTCCTCTTCGGGGCAGACACCGGCCTCCGAGGCGACCAGCACGACGTTGGGGGTGATCGCCCACCGGGCCGGGCGCAGCCCGTTGCGGTCGACGGCGGCGAGAAGGTCGACGCCGTCGGTGACGGCGACGGCGGCGGGCCCGTCCCACGGTTCGGTGAGGAAAGCCTGGTACTCGTGGAACGCCCGCAGCGGCGGCGTCAGGTCGGCGACGTTCTCCCACGCCGCCGGGATCAGGATCTCCTTCACATGGGGCAGGTCGCGCCCCGAGCGGATCAGGAGCTCGAACATGTTGTCGAGGCTGCCCGAATCGGACAGGCCCGGCTGGAGGAACGGCCGCAGGTCCTCGATTCGCTCCCCCCACACCGTGGGCCGCCGGCCGGGACGCATGGCGGCGTTCTCGCGGGCACGTGTCCAGGAACGGTTCGAAGAGATGGTGTTGATCTCGCCGTTGTGGGCCAGGGCCCGGAAGGGCTGGGCGATGTGCCACGACGGGAACGTGTTGGTCGAGTACCGCTGGTGGAAGATGGCGAACGCCGTCTCGTAGTCGGGGTCGGCCAGGTCCCAGTAGAAGGCAGCGATGTCGGCGGCGGTGAAGAGGCCCTTGTACACGACCGTGCGCGACGACGCCGACGGGATGGAGAAGTCCTCCGACGTGGCCTCCCTCTCGATCCGCTTGCGGGCGAGGAACAGCAGCCTCTCGAACTCGTCGCCCTGGACCCCCGGCGGGGCGACCACCACTGCCTGCTCGATGACGGGGAGAGACTCCCGGGCGCGGGTCGACAGCACCGAAGGGTCGATGGGAACGGTCCGCCAGAAAGCGACCGAGGCGCGCTCGGCGGCCACCGCCTCCTCCACCAGGCTGCGCAGCTCTTCGGCCCGGTCCGGCGGGAAGAAGCAGACGACGACGCCCAGCTCCCGGGACGGGTCGATCGTGACCCCGGCGGCGGCGAGGTCACGGTGGATCAGCCGCAGCGGGATCTGGGTCAACAGCCCGGCGCCGTCACCGGTCCCGTCCGCCGCCTTCGCTCCCCTGTGGTCGAGTCGCCGCAGACACTCCACCGCCAGCCGCGTCAGGCGATGCGAGGCGGAGCCGTCGCGGGCGGCGATGAAGCCCACGCCGCATGCGTCGTGCTCGAACCTGGGGTCGTAGAGGGGAGGGACGGCATTCACGGGGCGGGGCCTCCAATCTGTCAGGAAAAGGGAGGTGAGTGTACAACAGGCCAAGCCTGCTGCGATACGCATATGCGCATAACGCCTCTGGTCGGGAACGACGCTAGGTTGCGCCCATGCCGGTGATCGTGGTCGGAGCGGACACCGCCTCCGGGCGGCGCATCGTCGAGCGACTGGTCTCGCCCGACCGGGAAGTCCGCGCCTTCGTCACCGATGCGGGTGCCGCCGAGTCCCTGCGCGGCCTGGGCGTGAAGGTGGCGCTGGGTGACGTGTCGGACGACTCCCACGTCGCCGGGGCGTGCCTCAACTGCTTCTCGGCGGTGCTGGTGACGGAGGCCGCGGCCGACGCCCGGCAACGATCTTTCGCCGCCACCGTCGAGTCGGTGCTCGCCGGTTGGGGAAGGGCGGTCCAGTCGGCTTCGGTCCGCCGTGTCATCTGGGTGGCCGGCGACGATCCGATCCCGGAGGTGTCGGTTGCCGAGGTGGCCACCGTCGACCGCAGACGCCCCGACCTCGCCGAGGCCGTCTACGCCCTCGACCAGGCGGCGAGCATCTGATTCTCAGATCGGGCTGAAGGCGGTGGCGGCCGGGTCGATCTTCCGCAGGGCCCGCTGATAGGCCTTGATGAGGTACGGGTAGGGGTCGATCGGGCTCCCGTCGTAGTGGAGCTCGAAGTGGGTGTGGGGCGAGGACCCTTCGGCATTGCCGGAGTCGCCGACCCAGCCGATGACCTGGCCCTTCTCCACCCGGTCGCCGACTTCGACAGCCACGCCGAGCTCCATCGGCGCGGCCCCGTCATCGGTGCCGGGGTTGTCGTTGTTGAGGTGCATGTACCAGGTCTCCCAGCCGTCGCCGTGGTCGATGGCGACGTAGCGGCCGGCGGAGCCCCGGTCGCGCACGAACACCACCACCCCGTCGGCGGCGGCGTACACCTCGGTGCCCTTCGGGGCCATCAGGTCGTTGCCCTTGTGGCTGTGGCCGGCTCGAGCCGCTCCCCAGCTGGAGGTGAACTCGGTCACCTCCGCCTCCTGGGGGAAGGTCAGCTCGAAGTCGGGGGCCGCCGAGGCGGGGAGGGCGAGGGCGGAGATCGCAAACGTGATCGCCACGACGCGCGCGGCGAGGCTCTTGGGAATCATGGGGAACTCCAGAACGGGGACTGGTGGAAATCGACCGTTGGAAGGAGAGGACCCTAGACCGCTCGTGATCTATTTCACAAACGCGTCGGGACCATGGAGGGCGAGCAAAGCCCCGGAACCAGTGTGAGGCCGGGTCGCTCGAACCCGGCCTCACATCGTGCCATCACAGCAGCTCACTCCCTGGCTACAGGATGGTTGCTCACCTTCTATCGGCGCCCGGCCGATCGGTTTTGAGAGGTTTTTCGATCAGCCGCCGAGCTGTTCCCGGAGGTCCTCGGCGACGTCGTCCAGGAGCTCGAGACACAACCGCAACCGGCTCGCCGGCCCCGCCGACGACAGCATGGCCAGGCCGTCGAGGGGGTCGACGGGGGCCAACGCCGCGATCTGGTAGCTGGCGGTCACGGGATCGGACGCGAGGTCCACCTGGATCGCCGAGGTGTCCGCCCCCAGTTCGCTCGCCAGTGCCAGCACCCGCCGGATCGCCGCCGCCGCCTCGTCGAGCAGCGAATCCGGCACCTCCTCCGGCTCGTCCGGCCAGGGGACGACCTCCGCCAGCGGGTAGGGCTCCTCGGCGATCCATCGGGTGATGCGCAGACGCCCCACGGCGGCGGCGATCACCCGGCGATGGTCCGCCTCGGGGAGGCGGCTGATGGAAGCGATCCGGAGGGTGGTGCCGACGTCGAAACGTTCGTCGCCTCCCCCGACCTCGAAGCCCTTCTCTATGAGCACCGTCCCGAAAGTCCCGTCGCCCGAGGCGACGTCGTCGATCAGGTGCTGGTAGCGGGACTCGAACACCCGCAGGGGCAGAGCGGTGTAGGGGAAGACGACCGAGTTGAGCGGGAACATCGGCATCCGGGTCGTCACGCCGGCGCCTCCCGGATCCGGACCATGAAGCGAAGCCGCTCTTTCACGTCCCCGTCGATGGAGATGACGAACGAGTAGGCCCCTGCCTCCCGGAACACGATGTTGGTGAACGTCAGCGCCCGCACGACGGTGAGGTCCTGGCCTTCGGGCAGATGCGGCGGCCGGCGGACGGGGACCGGCGCCTTCAGGCTGCCGGGCAGCACCGACCGGCCGTCCTCGTCCTGGAGCTCGACCTCCAACACGACCGACTCGCCGGGCCAGCCCCACGGCACCCGTACCCGCAGGCCTATCCCCATGCTGGGGTGGCGGGCAGGCAGCGAACGGACGGTGAGCACGTCCCATCCCCCGCCGAGGACGTAGAGCTTGCCCTGGCTCGCCTGCACCGCGTCGGCGAGGAGAGCGATGTCCACTGAAGGCTCTAGGGTCCCGCCTCCGAAGTCCACGGATCCACCCTACCGGGCCTCAGGTCGCCACCGGAGTTCGCGGGAGACGGCCACTTGCCCGTATCGTTAGGAAACGAAGTTCTTTCCAGGAGGTGATGTCGTGTCCAAACCCGTCGACATAGCACCCGCCACTGGCAAGCTCGGGGTGCTCACCCCGGGAATGGGCGCCGTCGCCACGACGCTCTATGCCGGGGTTCTGGCGGCGCGCAAGGGCCTGGCCCAGCCGTATGGCTCGCTGACCCAGATCGGCCACATCCGCCTGGGTCGCCGCGACGACGCCCGCAACCCGCTCATCAAGGACTTCGTCCCTCTCGCCTCGCTCGACGACCTCGTCTTCGGCGGCTGGGACGCCTACTCCGACGACGCCTACGCCGCGGCGATGAAGGCCGGCGTGTTGGAGCCCCATCACATCGAGGCCGTCGGTGACGAGCTGCGGCTGATCGAGCCGATGCCTGCCGTCTTCGACCCGAAGTGGGTCCGCAACCTCAACGGCGTGGACAACGTCAAGCCGGCCGAGGGGACGAAGATGGACCAGGCCGAAGCCCTGATGGCCGACATCGATCGTTTCCGCTCCGAGCATGGAGTGGAGCGGGTCGTGATGGTCTGGTGCGGCTCGACCGAGACCTACAAGGACCTGTCCGAGGTCCACATGGACCTGGAGTCGTTCGAGAAGGGGCTCAAGGAGTCGCATCCGGACATCGCTCCTTCCCAGATCTACGCCTACGCCGCCCTCCAGTCCGACGTGCCGTTCGCCAACGGGGCACCCAACCTGACGGTGGACATCCCGGCGATGGTCCAGCTCGCCGAAGAGCGCGGGGTGCCGATCTCCGGCAAGGACTTCAAGACCGGCCAGACCCTGATGAAGACCATCGTGGCGCCGGGCCTCAAGGCGCGGATGCTGGGGGTGCGGGGCTGGTTCTCGACCAACATCCTCGGCAACCGCGACGGCGAAGTCCTCGACGACCCCGATTCCTTCAAGTCGAAGGAGGTCTCGAAGCTCGGGGTCCTCGAGCAGATCCTCCAGCCGGAGCTGTATCCGGAGCTCTACGGCGAGCTGTACCACAAGGTGCGGATCAACTACTACCCGCCGCGGGGCGACGAGAAGGAAGGCTGGGACAACATCGACATCTTCGGATGGCTCGGTTATCCCATGCAGATCAAGATCGACTTCCTGTGCCGGGATTCGATCTTGGCGGCCCCGCTGGCGCTCGACCTCGCCCTGTTCATGGACCTCGCCCATCGGGCGGGCCGCAAGGGCATCCAGGAGTGGCTGTCGTTCTACTACAAGACGCCGCAGCACGCTCCCGAGGTGTATCCGGAGAACGACCTGTTCATCCAGCTCGCCAAGCTGAAGAACAACCTCCGCCAGATGATGGGTGAGGAGCTGATCACCCACCTGGGCACCGAGTACTACGACTACGAGAAGTAGGGGGATGGGAGGCGGCCTCCAGGTCGGTTCGTTCGAGATCCCCGAAGAGGAGATCCACGAGACGTTCACGACCTGGGGCGGCCCGGGTGGCCAGCACGCCAACCGCTCCCGGACTGCCGTGGAGCTGCGCTTCGAAGTCGCGGCCACCCGGGCCTTTCCTCCCGAGGTCCGGGACCGGATCGTCTCCCGGCTGGGGCCGGTCGTGAAGGTCACCTCCTCCGAGTCCCGGTCGCAGTGGCAGAACCGGGCGGCGGCACGGCGGCTCCTCGCCGCCCGCCTGGAGGAAGCGATGCGGAGGGAGGAGCCCCGCCGCCCCACGCGCCCGTCGGCTGCGGCCCGACGTCGCCGACTCGAGGAGAAGCGACGTCTGGCGGAGAAGAAGCGCCTGCGCCGTCCCCCTGAGCCCTGATCCTCAGAACAGCGCCCGCACCGAGTCCAGGTCGGGCTTGCTGCCCCCGGTGAGCGGCATCTCCGTCACCTTCCGCAGCTGCCGCGGCACCTCGTAGGGGGCGAGCCGGTCGGCGGCCCAGGTGCGCAGCGACGCTTCGTCGACCTCGCCCACGTAGACGGCGACGAGCCTCTCGCCCCATTCGGCGTCGGGGACACCGACCGCCGCCACGGCGGTGACGTCGGGGTGAGAGGCGAGGACCGACTCGACCCTCCCCGGATCGACGTTCTCCCCGCCCGTCACCACGACGCGATCGGCGCGCCCGAGGACGCGCAGGGCGCCGTCTTCGTCCAGGGCTCCCCGGTCGGGAGTGACGAACCACTGGTCCGGGGGACGGTCCGGCTCTCCCACGTAACCGGGGGAGATCTGCTCTCCCCGCAGGTGGATCCGCCCGTCCACCACCCGCACCTCGATCCCCGGAAGCGGATGGGCGGCGTACCTGGGCCCGGAGCCGGGCAGGAGGGTTGCCACCTGGGCGCAGGTCTCGGTCATTCCGTAGGTAGGCAGGGCCGGCAGGCCCCGGGCATGAGCTTCCTCCAGCAACCCGGGAGGGATCGGCCCGCCTCCCACCAGCACCGCCTTCAGGCCGCGGTAGGAGCGGTCGTCGTGGTCGAGGAGGCGGCGCAGCATCGTCGGGACCAGAGAGACGATCGTCACGTCCTCTCTCATCGCCTCGGCCACGGCGGCGACGTCGAAGCGGGGCAGCCAGCGCACCGTCGCCCCGACGTAGGCCGTGCGATACAGGATCGAGAGGCCCCCGACGTGGTGTAAGGGCATGGCGGCCAGCCACACGTCGTCGGCCGTGTGGCCGAGATGGGAGGCGGAGGCCCGCACGGCGGCGGACCAGTTGCGCTCGGTGAGGCGGACCCCTTTCGCCGGCCCGGTGGTGCCGGATGTGAAGAGGATCGTCGCGGCCGGCTGGGATACCGCGGCTGCGGCCACCTCGATCCGTCGGCGCCTCTCTTCGGGCGGACAGGAAGGATCGACCAACACCAGCTGTCGGCCCGGCCCGGGGATCGTCATCAGTTGGATCACCGACCGGAGCGTGCCGTCGGGCTCGACGGGATACTGGCCGGGGCCGCCGGGCGTCGGGGCCGACGCGAGGTCGCCGTAGGTGAGGACACCCTCTTCGCTGACGACGAAAGGCTTTTTCGGCGGGTGAGCACGGACCCAGTCGTCGAGCATCCCCGTCACCGCACGAACGAGGGCCGAGAGGCAGAGCCCCGAACCAGCCACACCTCGAACTCCGCCCCGCCGTCGACGAGCTCCGGAGGAACCATCGCCTCCCACCGTGCCGAGTTGCCTTCCGGCTCGTAGGAGCGGGTGACGGCCACGACGACTCCGTCGGCGGTGACCGCCAGGATCTCCGTCCCGGTGGCTCCGTCGGACACGGTCACCGTGCCGGACAGGTACGACGGGATCGGCTCGGCTCCGGGCTGGTGGGCCGCCAGATCCTCTCTCTGGGCGAGGGTAACGTCCACGCCCGCCTGATCCACCCCTTCCGGCACCCTCACGCCCAGGAGGCCTTCCCAGCCGGGCGGCGCCAGCAGGTAGGGGTCTCCGCCGGGGAACCACCGGTCCTGTTCTGTTGCCACCTCGAGCAGCGGGGCGATGTCGAGAGAGATCTCGACGTCGCCGTTGGAGCCGTGCATGACAGAAGCGGTCCTCTCGGCGCGCCGCTGCTCGTCGAGGAGGGACACCCCGTCGGTGTTCCAGGGGATCGACACGTCGAGCACGTCCCCGATGGTGGGCACCACGTCGACGGTCTCCGCCCGCAGGTCGTCGATCGTGCCGGGAGCGGGGGCAGCGTCGAAGCCGCGGGGGTACTTCACGAACAGAGGCACGAAAGAGATCGTCCCGGTGGTGCCGTCGGTGACGACCCGCTGGTGTTCCGTCCCGGGCCGGATCGTGATCCCGTGGTCGGCGGCGACCACGATCATCGCCTCGTCGTAGAGGCCCTGGCTCTGTAGCTGGTCGAGCACCCTCCCGAGCATCGTGTCCGCCCAATGCGCCTGGATGAGGTGGCGCTGCCACCCCTGGGCGACGAGGAAGGCGTCGTCTCCCCAGCCGACGTTGTCCCTCCCCGGGGGCCGGGGAGCGCCGTGGATCCGGCCGTCTTCGGTCAGATCCCACGGATGGTGCGGATACAGGAAGTGGGCGTACCTGAACGACGCCGGGTGCTGGATCCCCTCGATGGACTCGAGGAACCGGTCGAGGTCGCGGCGCCGGTCGTTGGTGACCTGGGTCAGGAACCGGTCGATGATGTCGAACTCGCCGGCGTCCTGGTCGACGAATCCACCCCAGCCCTGGTCGATCGGGGGCAGGGATTCCGAGATCGCGTCGGGGGTGACGAGGTGCCCGTAGACGACCGCCAGGTCGCCGAGCACCGAACCCCATCTCTCCTGCGCCGGGGCCACCGGCCGGCTGACGTTGCCGCAGATGTAGGGAGGGCAGAGCTCGGTGACGTTCTCGACGGCTTCGACGTCGTAGTCGCCGGACAGCAGGGAGAAGATCGTGAACGGGTGATGGGCGGTGGTCGGGATGCTCCCCTCCGGGACCACCCGGCCGGTGAGGAGGGACGGGACCGCCTCTTCGGTCTGCTGGTGGACGCCGACGGCGTTGCGGTACCAGACGCCGTCGGCGGCGAGACGACCGAACGACGGGAAGTGCTCCGTGTCGAGGGATCCATCGGGACGGACCATCGACGCCAGGGGGAACTCGTCGTAGACGACCATCACCACCGGCACCGGATTGCCCACGTCGACCGCTTCGGGAACGTCGGCCCGAGCAGCGAAGAGCACGTCCGAAGTGGGGGTGGCGAACGCGAACCAGCCCGCCACCACGAACGGCGCCAGCCCCAGGTACGACATGCCGGTGCGCACCGGGACGAACCGGGCGTACAGGTAGACGAGGCCCACCGCCACCCCGGCGGCGACGACGCAGAACAGGACCGTGGGCCAGGAGCCGAAGCCGGCATTGACGAGGATCGTGGCCACCGCCAGCGTCCCGAAGACCGCCAGCACCAGCAGGTGCGCCGCGGCGCCGAGGGGCCGGTGCACGGCGCGCAAGGCGAGGACCAGGCACGCCACCACCAGCGGGACGAGGAGGAGACCGGCGGCGAGCAGCCAGATGTCGGGAGCGGGGAACCGCCGGGCGACGAAGAACTCGGGGTTCCGGCCGAGCAGATCCAGGAGGGGTTGGGCAACGGCGAAGGTGCCGAGACCGACGATCGACGCCAACACGGCCAGCGGGCGGATCTCTCCGACCCCCTCGAAAGTCGATCTCATCTATCCAGATGGTAAAGACGCCGGGTCCCACCGGGGAGATCGGCCTCGCGGACCACGCGGAAGTGCTCGGAGACGATCCGCTCGAACGACTCCCGGTCGCGGTCGGGATGCAGCTCTTCGGGCCGCTTGTTGGCGGTGAGGCGATCGACCATCGGGTCGGCGGGATCCACGAACTCCACCACGACGGGGGCCCCGAACGACGCCAGCCATTCCACCACCCGACGGGGAGGGATGGATGCCGTGTAGATCAGATGGTGGATGAGGCCGTAGGCGACCACGAGGTCGGGCCGGACCCGCTGGAACAGCGCCGGCCGCTCCACTCCCGCCCATCCCTGCGAGGGCGACGGGTTCTGCAGGTCGACGAGGACGGGGTTGATCGGGGTGCCGGGCACCAGCGACCGGTAGAGGCGGTCGAGGACCACCTCGTCGCCGTCGACGGCGACGGCGTCGGCCCCGCGGGAGACGGCCACCTGGCTGAAGTGGCCGTCGTTGCAGCCGAGGTCGAGGACCGTGGCCGGGGAGACCTCTTCCAGCGCCTGGACCAGGAACTCCGTCTTCTTGTCGCGGTCGCGGGCGACGTGGTCACAGCCGTGGTACGTCGCCCAGGTGCCTTCGCTCCCCTCCCACTCGAGGGACTGGACCAGATCCCGCAGCTTCTCGACGTTGGCCCTGATCAGCTCGGCGGAGAACCCTGCCTCCGCCAGGGAGCGGCGGACCTCCTGTCCGGCGAGCCGCGCCTCGGCCCGGGCCTGGAGGCCGATGTGGAGGATGGCAGCCGGGGTCGCCTTGCGGCGGGCGGGCAGCAGACGCCACATCTGGGCGCTGGTGGGGCCTTCGGGATCGCCCCGCAGCCACGGCTGGAACGGAACCCCGCACCACGCCTCCATCAGGAGGGGGTGGAGGAACTGGCGGCAGAACTGGCGGTAGCCGATCCAGGGCTCGCCCTTGCGGTACTTCTCGAACGATCCGACGTCGATGAACTGGGGGCGGCCGCCGACGAACTGGATGTTGTAGGGCGTGGCGTCCTTCAGGATCAGCCCCTCGGCCAACGCCTCCAACATGAGGTCGAGCTGGAGGAGGGCGGCGTCGCGGAGCATCGAAAAGGTCCACTCGAACGGGTAGGTGATGACCCCGAGGCGCGGATGCTCGAGGGCCCCGGCCGCACCCTCGGGAGGGTCGACCTCGGTGGTCGCGATGAGGCGCCCGTCGGCGGTGGCCCGACGGAAGAAGCCCGTCTCCTTCAGGGCGCGCCAGTCGGCCAGCCCGCGCTCGTCGAGGATCCGGGTGGCCGTGGAGTCGCCCAGGACGACACGAGATGCCGGGTCCCGGAACGACCCGGGATCAGCCCGATCCAAAGGCGATCAGCCTTCCTGGGCTTCCTCGGCCGGCACCGGCTGCTCGGTCTCTTCGGCCGAATCCTCGGTCGCCGGCTCGCCCTTGCGCGCTTTCCAGCGGCTGCGCATGGCCTTAGCGGCCACACCCAGCCCGGCCACCCCGCCCAGCACTGCTTGCAGGATCAGACTTCCAGAACCGGGGTCGAGATAGGCAAAGATCATCTGGGATTTCCCTTCGCGGTTGCTCGCCAGGCGGCCAGATGACCGCCCGCCGACATGTTCGTTACTTTACGGCGACAAGCCAACTGATCCATCACCGCCGCCCGACGTATCTAACCTCGCCGCATGGTCTCCGAGATCTTCGATCCCGACGCCTGGGAAGAGGTGCCGGGATTCGACTTCACCGACATCACCTATCACCGCGCCAAGGACGTCGGAGCCGTGAGGGTGGCCTTCGACCGACCCGAGGTCCGCAACGCCTTCCGGCCGCGCACCGTCGACGAGCTCTACACCGCCCTCGATCACGCCCGCCAGACACCCGATGTCGGCTGCGTTCTCCTCACCGGCAACGGGCCCTCCCCCAAGGACGGCGTGTGGGCGTTCTGCTCGGGGGGCGATCAGCGGATCCGGGGACCGGAGGGGTACAAGTATGCCGAAGGCGATACCGCCGACACCATCGACAGGGCCCGGCTCGGGCGCCTCCACATCCTCGAGGTGCAGCGGCTCATCCGCTTCATGCCCAAGGTCGTGATCGCGGTGGTGCCGGGTTGGGCGGTCGGCGGCGGCCACTCCCTGCACGTGGTGTGCGACCTGACTATCGCCTCGGCCGAGCACGCCATCTTCAAGCAGACAGACGCCGATGTCGCATCCTTCGACGCCGGCTACGGCTCCGCCTACCTGGCGCGGATGGTGGGCCAGAAGCGGGCCCGGGAGATCTTCTTTCTGGGCAGGTCCTATTCGGCGCAGGAGGCCAAGGAGATGGGGATGGTCAACGAGGTGGTGCCCCACGCCGAGCTGGAGGAGACCGCTCTGCAGTGGGCCAAGGAGATAGCCGCCAAGTCGCCGATGGCCCAGCGGATGCTCAAGTTCGCCTTCAACCTGGTCGACGACGGCCTGGTCGGCCAGCAGATCTTCGCCGGCGAGGCGACCCGACTCGGATACATGACCGAAGAAGCGAAGGAAGGCCGGGACGCGTTCTTGGAGAAGCGCCCGCCCGATTTCAGCCGGTTCCCGTGGATGTATTGATCGAGCCGGAAATCGTCGGCCGCAAGACGGAGCTGGCCGCGGGACCTGCTCGGACATGAAGCTCGACGCGTGGGTCGAGGCGGCGAGGCCTCGCACTTTGACGGCGGCGGCGTCGCCCGTTCTGGTCGGGAGCGGGCTGGCGATCGGGGACGGGGTTTTTCGCGCCGACGCCTTCCTGGCGGCGCTGGTCGGAGCCCTCGCCATCCAGGTGGCGGCCAACTTCGCCAACGACGCCTCCGACGCCGCCCGGGGCGCCGACCCGGCGGATCGGGTGGGGCCACCCAGGATGGTCGCTTCCGGGAGGATCTCGGCGCGGTCCATGTGGGTGGCCACCTGGCTGGCGGTCGGGTTGGCAGCGGCGGCCGGCATCTGGCTCATCGCCATCGCCGGCTGGGTGGTGGCGGCGATCGGGGTGGCATCCGTCCTGGCCATGTTGACGTACGTCGGTGGGCCCATCCCCTACGGCTACCGGGCACTCGGCGAGTTGGCGGTGTTCGTCTTCTTCGGGCTGGTGGCGACCGTCGGGAGCCGATACGTCCACGACGCCAGCGCTCCCCGCAGCGCCTGGATCCTCGCCGTCCCCATGGGCATGCTGGCTGCGGCGATCCTCGTCGCCAACAACCGCCGCGACATCGACACCGACGCCCGGGTGGGCAAGCGCACGCTCGCCGTGGTGCTGGGACGCCGCGGCACCGAACGCCTCTACGCCGTGCTCACCTACGGGGCATACGTGGTGATCGCGGCCGCCGCCGTGATGGGGCTCACCCCTCTCCTGACGGGATTGGCCGCCCTCCTCGCCCCGTTCGCCATCGGCCCCAACCGCACCATCTCTTCGGGAGCGGAAGGCATCGCCTTGATCCCGGTGCTGGCCCAGACCGCCCGCCTCGAGCTGTGGACCGGGGCGGCGCTGGGTTTGGCCGCCGCCTTCGGCGCCTGAGCTCTAGTCTGCGCACGTGGACCTCTTCGACCTGTCCGGCCACGTCAGCATCGTCACCGGCGGCAACCGGGGCATCGGCTTCGGACTGGCGCGGGGCCTGGCGCAGGCCAACGCCTCCGTGGCCATCTGGGCCCGCGACCTCGCCAAGGCCGACGAGGCGGTGGAGCGGCTCGACGGCATCGGGAAAGGGGAGGTCGTGGCGGTCGGCTGTGACGTGAGCGACGAACGGTCGGTGGGCGACGCCCTGGAGGCGACGGTCGACCGGCTGGGCAAGGTCGACTCGGTGTTCGCCAACGCCGGCGTGACGTCGGGCGTGACGTTCCCGGACATGGAGTTGTCGGAGCTCGAGCACGTCTTCGAAGTCAACGTCGCCGGCGTGTTCTTGGTCGCCCGGGAGGTCGCCCGCCACCTGATCGCCCGTGACGCTCCGGGGTCGATCGTGATCACCTCGTCGATCGCCGCCAACCGGGGCAACCCGACGGCGCCCCACTACTCGGCCTCGAAGGGGGCGGCCACTGCGCTTGCCCGGGCCCTGGCGGTGCGTCTCGCCCGGCACCGAATCCGGGTCAACGTCATCGCCCCCGGCTGGGTGGCGACGGAAATGACCGACGACCTGCAGGGAAACGAGCGGTTCGAGGACGCGTTGCGGTTCCGCGTCCCGCTCCGCCGCTGGGGCACGGCCGAGGACTTCGAGGGAGCGGCGGTGTTCCTCGCCTCCCCGGCATCGGCGTACATGACCGGCACCGAGCTGGTCATCGACGGCGGCTACTCGGCGTTCTGACTTCTCGGATTTGAACGGAGTACGTTCGGGGTAGGGGTCTAGACGTCCACCTGGGCGAAGACGTCGAGACATTGGAGGAACAAGTGAACGTGCTCAAGACCCTCGGGGCCACGGCCACCGGCTTGATGGACCAGATGAGCCCCGTGGCGGAGAAGATGAAGGAAGGCGCCGACGAGCTCTTCGACAAGCTCGGGACCGAGTCCCGGCACGTCGGGGAGATGCTGGTGGAGCGCTTCGGCGAGCAGGTGGAGCAGCTCCCCGACGCCACCTTGAAGCGCCTGAACCTCGTCACCGCCCGCAAGGCGCGTCGCCGCACGTTCTGGGCGATGGTCATCGGCCTCGTGGTGGGTGCCGTGCTGATGAAGGCCCTCAGCCGCAAGACGGAACGAGGCTTCTCGGATGTGGGGCGGACCGAGCCCTGGAACGAAGCGCGGACCCCGGCGCCGGTGACCGGAGAAGTGCCCCGCTGAGCTGAGAGCGGGCCGAGCGCCCGCGGTCCTGCAGGCGCCGTCGTCTGCTCGACGGTTGTGACTTTCGCCCGGAGTCGGGGGCCCGAGGGTCTGATACCGTTCGGAAGCGGAACGATCAGGAGTGGACGACAGTGTCTTACGTTTTCGATTTCGGCGCCACTGAGAGCGACAAGCACCTGCTGGGTGGCAAAGGCGCCGGTCTGGCGGAGATGACGAAGCTGGGCCTGCCGGTACCACCCGGGTTCACCATCTCCACCGAAGCGTGCCGGGTGATGCTGTCGGAGGGGGAGCTCCCCGAGCAGATGTGGAAAGAGGTGGACGAGGCGGTGGCCCGCCTCGAGGAGAAGACCGGCCGCACCTTCGGAGCCGGCCCCGTCCCCCTCCTCCTGTCCGTGCGTTCCGGGGCGGTGTTCTCGATGCCCGGCATGATGGACACCGTTCTCAACCTCGGCTGCAACGAAGAGGTCGTTCGCGCCCTCGAGGAGTGGTCCGGAGACGCCCATTTCGCGTGGGACGTGTACCGGCGGTTCCTGCAGATGTACGGGGACGTGGTGTTGGGAGTGCCGGACCGCCACTTCCAGGCGGTCCTGTCCGAGCTGCGGGGAAAGCGGGGCGTCGACAGCGACGCCGATCTGACGGCCGACGATCTCCGCGACGCCGCCGGGCGCTTCAAGGCGCTGATCCGCGAGCACGCCGACCGGCCGATCCCCTCCGATCCGCGCGAGCAGCTGCGCGGCGCCATCGAGGCCGTGTTCCATTCCTGGAACAACCGGCGGGCGATCGACTACCGCCGGATCCACGGCATCCCCGACGACCTGGGCACGGCGTGCAACGTCCAGATGATGGTGTTCGGCGACCTCGGCGACGACTCCGGCACCGGTGTGTGCTTCACCCGCGACCCCGCCACCGGCGCCCCCGAGCCGTTCGGCGACTACCTACCCCGCGCCCAGGGAGAGGACGTCGTCGCCGGCATCCGCAACACCTTCTCCCTCGACCAGCTCGCCGAGCTGCACCCCGGCCCTCACGCCGAGCTGCTCGACATCATGAGACGGCTCGAGCAGCACTACCGGGACATGCTCGACATCGAGTTCACCATCGAGAAGGGCGTCCTCTACATCCTCCAGACCCGGGTCGGCAAGCGCACCGCCCAGTCGGCGGTCCGCCTGGCGGTGAAGATGGTCGAGGAGGGCCTGATCGACCGCAACGAGGCGATCATGCGGGTCGACCCGGACTCGATCGAGCAACTCCACCGGCCCCAGATCGACACCTCGGCCGACGTCGCTCCCGTCACCACCGGCGTTGCCGCATCCCCCGGTGCGGCGGTGGGGCGAGTGGCATTCGACGCCGACCGGGCCGTGGAGATGGCAGCCGACGGCAACGGGCCGGTGATCCTCGTGCGACCCGAGACCACTCCCGACGACATCCACGGGATGGCCGCGGCCGCCGGCATCCTCACCGCCCAGGGCGGCAAGACCTCTCACGCTGCGGTCGTCGCCCGCGGCATGGGCAAGCCGGCGGTGACCGGCGCCAGCGGCCTGGTCATCGACAACTCCGCCAAGCGGGCGCTGTGCGGCGAGCACGACATCCGCGAAGGCGACATGATCACGATCGACGGCACCAACGGCACCGTCTACGTGGGCGAGGTGCCCCTCGTCGAGCCGGAGGAGACACCCGAGCTCGCCGAGTTGCTGAGTTGGGCCGACGAGGTGCGGACGATCGGGATCCGGGCCAACGCCGACACGCCGGAGGACGCCCGGAAGGCGCGGGCTCTCGG
Source organism: Acidimicrobiia bacterium (assembly GCA_017577575.1). Lineage (GTDB taxonomy): Bacteria > Actinomycetota > Acidimicrobiia > Spongiisociales > ZC4RG35 > ZC4RG17. The sequence goes on from PKRG01000005.1 coordinate 59,042, forward strand.
CGCCGAAGGCATCGGCCTGGCACGCACCGAGCACATGTTCATGGGTGAGCGCCTCGAGATCGTCCAGACGATCATCCTCACCCAGGACCCGGAAATCCGCCAGGACGCGCTGGATCGGCTGGAGCGCCAGCAGGTCGAGGACTTCGAGGGGATCCTCGAGGCGATGGACGGCCTGCCGGTCGTGGTCCGCCTCCTCGATCCTCCGCTCCACGAGTTCCTCCCCAACCGGATGGAACTGGAGCACGAGATCCTCCGCCGCGTGTGGGCGGGCCGGTCGGTGGCCGACCTGCAGCGGATGTGGTCGGAGGTGGCCCGCTGGGAGGAGGACAACCCGATGCTCGGTCTCCGGGGCGTCCGGCTGGGGCTGATGTTCCCCGAGCTGTACCGGCTGCAGGCCGGTGCTGCCGCCCAGGCGCTGGTGCGGCGGATCCGGGCCGGTGGCGACCCCCACCTCGAGATCATGATCCCGTTGGTCTCGACCGCCCCCGAGCTGGAGCGGATGCGGGAGATGGTCGAAGAGGAGATCGCAGCCGTGGCCGCCGAGGCCGGCCTGGAGCTGCACGTCCCGATCGGAACGATGATCGAGCTGCCGCGGGCGGCGCTGACGGCCGGGGAGATCGCCAAGGCCGCCGACTTCTTCTCGTTCGGCACCAACGACCTGACGCAGATGACCTACGGCCTCAGCCGCGACGACGCCGAGGGCGTGTTCCTGGGCGACTACCTGGAACAGCAGATCCTGGCGTTCAACCCGTTCCAGACGCTCGACACCGCCGGTGTGGGACGGCTCATCCGCATCGGCACCGAGGAGGGCAAGGCCGCCAACCCGGACCTGGTCGTCGGCGTGTGCGGCGAGCACGGCGGCGACCCGGCCTCCATCGCCTTCTGCATGGAGGTCGGCCTCGACTACGTGTCGGCGAGCCCGCCCCGGGTGGAAGGCGCCCGGCTGGCGGCCGCCCAGGCGGCTCTGTCCCGAGGCGAGGCCGAACGCCGGGACGTCTGACCGCTCAGGACCCGAGCAGCTGGTCGGCGGCGGTCCAGGGGTCGAGGGCGCCACTCGACACGGCGGCGAGAACGCCGTCGAGGTCAGGCCCTGACATGCGGCGCCGCATGCCCTCTGCGACCGCCGCCTCGACGTAGCCGCGAACGCGTCGGTCCCTCCGCCGCCGTCCCTCGTCGGTGGTGATGAGATGACGGCGGTGCCGGTCGATTGCATCGGCCAGCTCGTCGATGCCGGTTCCCTCCGTGGCGACCGTGTCGACGATCGGGGGCTCCCAGTTGGTGTCGGGAGCCATCTCCAGCATCGACTCGAGCCAGCGCCGGGTGTCTGTGGTCGAGCCCCGGTCGGCCTTGTTGATGGCGAACACGTCGGCGATCTCGAGGATCCCGGCCTTGTCTGCCTGCACTCCGTCGCCCCATCCCGGCGTGAGCACCACGACGACGGTGTCGGCGTGATGGACCACCTCGACCTCCGATTGGCCGACACCCACCGTTTCGATGACGACGGGGTCGAAACCGGCGGCGCCGAGGACGGTGACCAACGCCGCCGTGGTGTCGGCGAGTCCGCCGAGCCTGCCCCGGCTCGACATCGACCGGATGAACACGTCGGGATCTCCGACGTGCTCCTGCATGCGGATGCGGTCCCCGAGGAGCGCCCCGCCCGTGAACGGGCTCGACGGATCGACGGCCACCACCCCGACGCGACGGTCGAGGGCGCGCCAGGTGGCGATCAGGGCGTTGGTGAGGGTGGACTTGCCCGAACCGGGAGCGCCGGTGATCCCGACCAGGTGCGATGGAGGACGGCGCCGCCAGGCGTCCGCCAGCACGGGCCGGGCCTCGTCGTGACGGTCTTCGACGATCCTCAGGAGACGAGCCAGGGCCCGCCGGTCACCTCGGCGCGCCTCGTCCCACAGGTCGGTCGGGTCCACGCCGCGAGGCTAGCGAGAGACGGTCAGGCGACCGCGTCTACGGCGACGACGCCGGGAACGCGGTCCTTGAGGATCCGCTCGATGCCCGCCTTCAGGGTCATCATCGACAGCGGGCACCCGCCGCAGGCCCCCACCATCTGGAGGGTGACGACGCCGTCTTCGACCTTCTGGAGGACGATGTCTCCCCCGTCCATCTGGATGGCGGGACGGATGTAGTCGAGCGTCGACTCGAGCAACTGCATGTCGATCTCGCTGTCCGTCCCCTGGGGGGAGGAGATGTGAACCGGCGTTTCTTGGGTGGGGGTCTCTGCCATGTCGGTCATAACAACAATCGCGGCCGCTGCCGTGTTCCCGTCAGGTTAGTGGTGCCCGCGGACTCAGGCACCCACGCCCAGATGCTGGCGCTGCACGTCCTCGGCGGCCCGCAACTCGTCGGGGGTCCCGACGAACACCGGCGACCCCTTGGAGAGGATGAGCACCCGGTCAGCCACCCCGAGGGCGAACTCGACCCGCTGCTCGACCACGAGGATGCTCACCCCACGTTGGCGGGCTTCGGTGATCAGCTCCGCCGCGATCCGGCTGTGCTCGGGATCGAGACCCTCCGACGGTTCGTCGAGGAGGAGCATCTTCGGGTTGCGTACGAGCGCCCGGGCGAGGGTCAGCATCTGTTGCTGGCCGCCGGACAGCGTGCCGGCGGGCTGGCGGCGCCGCTCGGCCAGGATGGGGATCCTCTCCTCCATCTCTTTGGGATCCCACGGCCCGCCGTTGTCAGCGGCGATCTTGAGGTTCTCGGCCACCGTGAGACTCGGGAACACCCTGTGGCCCTGGGGCAGCAGGCTGAGGCCCCTGCGGGCGATCCGCCACGGCGCCAGGCCGTCGATCCGCTCGCCTTCGAGGGTGATGGTGCCCTCCCGCGGCTTCACGAGCCCGGCGATGGTGTGGATGAGCGTCGTCTTGCCCATCCCGTTGCGGCCGAGGACGGCCACCACCTCGTCGTGGCCCACGGTGAGGTCGACACCGCGGAGGACGTGACTCGGGCCGTAGTACGTGTGCACGCCGGCGAGTTGCAGGATCGAGTCGCTCACTGTGTCACCTGCCTCATGTACGCCGCCAGCACCTCGGGGCTGGAACGGACCTCCTCGGGGCTGCCGGTCACGAGCTCGGAGCCGTCGACGACCACGGTCACCCGGTCGGCCACTCCGAAGGCCACGTCCATGTCGTGCTCGATGAGCATCAGGGTCACACTCTCGGGCATCTGCCGGAGGATGTCGATGACCTGGGCCGCCTCGCCGGGGGCGAGCCCCGCCGTGGGCTCGTCCAACAGCAGGATCTCGGGCTCGGTGGCCAGGGCGAGGACGATCTCCAGCAGCTTCTGCGCTCCATAGGGGATCTCGCCGGCGGGCTCGCCGGAGTACGCCTCGAGCCTCCACGATGCGAGGAGATCCCGAGTCCGCTCCCGGAGCTCGGGATCGCGCTCCAGGTCCCGGAGCTCGTATCTCTTGCCGGCCCCGGCGGCGACGGCGAGGAGGACGTTCTCGTGGACCGTCAGCCGGCGCATCAGGTTCGTGATCTGGAAGGTGCGGCTGACCCCCAGGCGGGCGCGCCGGTACTCCGGCCACTTGGTGACGTCTGTGCCGAGGATCGACACGGCGCCCTCCGTCGGCCGCAGCTCCCCGGAGATGAGGCGGAAGAGGGTCGTCTTGCCGGCACCGTTCGGGCCGATGATCGCCCGGCGTTCTCCCCGAGCGATCGTCAGGTCGAGCCTGTCGACGGCGGCGACGCCGCCGAAGTAGCAGGACAGTCCCCGGGTCTCGATGGCCGGTTGGGCGTCTCGGCCCGGATCCGGGATCGGAGCCACATCCGTCCGACCCGCCTCCAGGGACGCCAGGGCCGTCTCCGACGCCCTCTCCAGTCGTTCCTCCTCGTCCGACTCGTCGCGGTCCGCCACAGGACCCTGGCGGCCGAGGCGACGGCGGACCCTCCTGCCGAGGCTGGCCAGCCCTTCGGGCAGAAAGAGGATGACCACGATGTAGACGACACCGAGCGCCAGCATCCACCTCTCCGAGTACTGGCTGACCAGCGTCTCGAAGGTGATGAGGAAGCCGGCGCCCACCGCCGGGCCGACGATCGTGCCTGCCCCGCCGAGGATCGTCACCAGGAGTATCTCGGCGCTGACCGGCCAGTCGAGTACGTCCGGGTTGACGAACTCGATGAGGTAGGCGGACAGCACGCCGGCGATCGACGCCAATGCGGCGGAGACCGTGAAGGCAGCCACCCGGTAGGCGCCGACCCTGTACCCGAAGGCTGCCATCCGGCTCTCGCTCTCCCGGGCTCCCACCAGCACCCGGCCGAAGCTGGAACGCGTGTACCAGCGGAGCACCAGGTACACGACGACGAAGACGGCCAGCGCCAGCAAGTAGAAGCCGTTGGTGGACCGGACGACCTCCGGCAGGGTGTCACGGCCGATGTTGGCGATCCCGTTGTCGCCGCGGGTGAGGCTCACCTGCTGGAAGGCGACCGCCCACACCGCCTCACCGATCGCCAGGGTGAGGAGGAGCAGGTAGATGCCGCGGGTGCGCAGCGTGAGCATGCCCGTCACGAGGCCGAGCACCGCCGCCCCCAGGATGGCGACGACGAGGACGGTACCCGCCCCCCATCCCCAACGGGTGATGCCGAGACCGACGACGTATGCGCCGAGGCCGTAGAAGGCGGCGTGCCCGAGTGACGGCATGCCGCCGAAACCGAAAACCAGGTCGAACGCCATCGCGAAGATCCCGAGGATGAGGATCCGGGTGGCGACGAAGACCGTGAACGACGACCCGATCCAAGGGAGCAACGCCAGGACGGCGACCAGCAGGACCGCGACAGCCAGCCTCACCCAGGTCCGGCGCCGTGCCGTCGTCATGCCCGAATCCCGCTCGCTCATGCCTCGGTCCCGAACAGGCCGCGGGGACGGAACGACAGGAACAGCGCCACCGGGGCGTAGAGGGTGAAGAGGGCGAGCTCGGGGAACCAGAGCTTGCCGTACTGGTCGACGAAGGCGACCAGCAACGCGGCGATGAAAGCCCCTTTGACCGATCCCAGGCCGCCTACGACCACGACGACGATCGACAAGAGCAGTATCCGGAATTCGTTGCCCACCGCCAGCCCGATGAACGAGCTCCCCAGCACGCCCGCCAAGGCGGCGAGGGCGGTGCCGATGCCGAACACGAGCATGAACAGGCGCGGGACGGCTACGCCGACCGTCTGGGCGATCTCGTTGTCGTCGACAGCCGCCCGCACCTTCGCCCCGATCTTGGTCCATTTGAGTAGGGAGCCGATGGCGGCGGCCACGACGAGGCCGACCACGATCACCGCCAGGCGGAACTTCGGGAACACGACCCCGGCGAACTCCACCGACCCGGCCAGCCACTCGGGTGGCGGCACCAGCAGGGGGTTGCCGCCGTATCGCATCAGCATCACGTCGCCGATGATGAACGCGAACCCGATCGTGACCATGATCTGACCGAGCTCGTCGTTGCGGACTCGGTGCAGCAGGACACGTTCGAAGACGATTCCCACGGCCGTGGTGACGGCCACGCCCACGAGCAACCCCACCCAGAAGTTCGAGGACCGGGTGGCGATGTCGTAGGAGAGGTAGCCGGCGACCAAATAGAAGCCGCCGTGCGCCAGGTTGAGGGTCCTCATCAACCCGAACGTGATCGTCAGCCCGCTCGCCAGGAGGAAGAGCAGCATCCCGAACGAGAAGGCGTTGAGTGCGATTGCGACGTGTCTCAATCTCTACACCCGAGGTCGCTGGCGTCGTGTGTCACGGTGTGGCGCCCTCCGGGGCACCGTCCGGGCGCCACACCGCGTTCTCCATCTGCTGGATCCGGTCTCAGTCGTCCCAGGTCCCGACCAGGTCCGTCAGCAACGGAAGGGCCAGGTACTCGTCGGGGTCGTAGGTCCAGAACTGGCCGACGTCGGGGATCGTCTCGATCACCGCGTTGACCCATTCGCCGTCGACCTCCTGCACCTCGCGGATGTAGACGTTGTAGACGGCCTGGTGGTAGTCGTCGAAGCGGACCGGGCCCCGGGGGACGGTGAGCTCGACCGACGCGATGGCATCCCGCAGCACCTCGGGATCGCGGGCGTCGTCTCCCGCCTGCTCGAGCGCCGCCTCGAGCACCATCGCCGTGGCCCATCCCGACTCGGACCCGTACCCGGGCACGGTCCCGATGTTGTCCATCGCAGCGACGAACTCGGCGTTCTCCGGCGTGTCCAGGGCGGCCGAGTAATGGAGGGAGGTGATGATCCCTTCACCGGCTGCGCCCATCTGCGGCAGCAGAGCCTCGTCGGTCAAGCCGCCGATGCCGATCAGCGGCGTCTGCACTCCGATGCCCCGGTACGCCTGCACCAGGCGGGTCGCATCCTGCCCGGGAGCGAAGGCGGCCACGACGTCGGCGTTGGTGTCGATCTGCTGCATGACAGGCACCCAGTCCTCGGTGCCGAGCGGCGAGTAGATCTCCTGGATCACGTCACAGCCGGCGTCTTCGTAGGCACGGGCGAATCCGCCGGCGGACTCCCACCCGTATGCGTAGTCCAGGGCGACGATCACCGCGGTGCCGTATCCGAGCTCGTTGCAGGCGTAGTCACCCAGCGGCATCGCGTCCTGGGACCCGGTGTAGTTGATGCGGAAGATCCAGTCACTGGCGTCGTGCTGGGTGAGCCCGTCGGCGCCGGCGATAGTGATGATGAACGGCACCTGGGACTCGTTGATGTACGGGGCGATGCCGTACGCCACGCCGCTGTGGACGATGCCGAACATGAAGTCGACTTCGTCCTGTTCGACCAGCTTGCGCACCTTGGTGCTCGACTGGTCGACGTCGCTGGCGGTGTCCTCTTCGATGATCTCGATCGTCCAGCCGGCGAGCTGTCCCCCCTTCACTTCCTCGACGTAGTGGCGGAAGCCGGCGTTGACGTCGACGCCGAGCTGCGTGTAGGGGCCGGTCTGAGGGTTGAGGGCGCCGACCTTGAACACCCGGTCGCCTTCGGCGGCGTCCCCGCCGGTGTCCCCGTCGTCCGGCCCCGTGGCTTCGGTCGAATCGGCAGCCGTCGTGGCAGGCGGTTCGGTCGCCGCGGTCGACGTTCCCGTGTCTTCGGTCCCCGTCGTCGAACCCGAACCGCAGGCTGCCAGCAGCAGAAGAAGCGCCAGGACCAGCGCGCCTCTGATACCCACCGTCCTCCGTGTACCTCTCTTCACCATGATTCCTCCCGGCCTGTTCGGTGCCCTCTCGGCAACCTCGACGATCCCATGTACCTGCGCTGTGTCGGCGCTACACCGTCGGCCTCCTCCCAACCCTTCTCACGACACATCTCTCCCGCGAGCGGACCTCATATCCCCGACCCGACGGCGACGCCTCCGGCTCGCAGGAGCTCCCGGAGGGCGGAGGGGATCACCGGCACCCGGTGGACGCGGACGCCGGTGGCGTGACGGATGGCGTTCAGGATCGCCGGCGCGGTCGGGATCAGGGAGTGCTCCCCCACCCCTTTCGCCCCGTACGGCCCCTCGGGGTCGTGGGACTCGACCAGGATCGTGCGGATCTCGGGAACGTCTCCGATCGTGGGGATCAGGTAGTCGTGGAGGTTGGCGCTCCGTCCGGGCACGTACTCCTCCATCAGAGCGAGGCCGATGCCCTGGGCGATGCCTCCTTGGATCTGGCCCTCTACCAGCGAAGGGTTCACCGCCCGCCCGACGTCGTGGGCGGCCGTGATCCGGATCAGCTCGACCGTCCCCAGCTCCAGGTCGACCACCAGCTCGGCCAGCTGTGCTCCGTAGCCGTAGACGGCGTAGGGGTTGCCCTGTCCGAGCTCGTCCAGCGGGCTGGTCGGAGGGTCGTAGGTGGCCTGCTCGACGGCCACGAAGCCGTCGGAGTCGGCGGCCAGGCCGGCGAGATCGACCGTCGAGGTCTTCCCCCGGTCGTGGACGACGAGCTGGCCGTCGCGGATTTCCAGCGCCGCATCCTCGGAGGCGCCGGCCACGGCGAGGAGCTTGCGGCGCAGCTGGGTGGCCGCCAGGTAGGTGGCGTTCCCCGAGATGAAGGTCTGACGTGACGCCGAGGTCTTGCCGGCGTCCGGCGTCTGGTCGGTGTCGGCGCTCTCGCAGCGGATGGCGTCCAGGGGAACTCCCAGGGCATCGGCGCAGATCTGGGACAGGACCGTGCTCGAGCCCTGGCCTATGTCCATGGCGCCCTGGAACAGCACCACCTCGCCGCTGGCACGCAGGCCGACCTTCATGGTCGACGGGTTGGGAAGCGACGTGTTGCCGCACCCGTACCAGGCGCCGGCCACGCCCACTCCCCGACGGAGCCGGTCGTTGGAGGCGTTGAACGCCGCCGCCTCCTCCAGGGCCTCCTCCCAGTAGGGCTTGAGCGCCTCGAGACAGTCGCGGTAGCCGAGGCCCCCTTCCAACACCTGGCCGGTGACGGTGGCGTCGCCGGGCGTGAGGGCGTTCTGCAGCCTGAACTCGAGGGGGTCGATGCCCAGGGCATCGGCGGCGACGTCGAGCATGCACTCCTGGGCGATGGCGGCCTGGGGGACTCCGAACCCCCTGAACGCGCCCGCCGGCGGCCCGTTGGTGTGGACGGCGGCGGTCAGCGCCCGATAAGCGTCGTACCGGTACGGGCCCCCGGCGTGGATGGGCACGCGGTTGGCGACCGTCGGCCCCCAAGAGGCGTAAGCGCCGGTGTTGAAGTCCCCGCGGAAATCCATGCCGAGCAGGCGGCCCGTCTCCGACACCCCGAGACGCACGTGGATCCTCGCCGGGTGACGTTTCGTGGTCGTCTCCATCGACTCGGGCCGCGTGTACCTGATCCGGACCGGCTGGCCTGTGCGCCATGCCGCCAACGCCAGGAAGGGCTGGATCGACAGGTCGAGCTTGCCCCCGAACCCGCCACCGACCGCGGTCGGCACCACTCTCACCGACTCGGGCTCGATCCCCAAGATGGCGGCGATGCCGTCACGGTCCATGTAGGGCGTCTGGGTGGTGACGTGCACGACGAGACGGTCGCCGACCCGGTAGGCGTAACCCGCCTCGGGTTCGATGTAGGCGTGCTCCACGAACTGGGTCTCGAAGTCGCCTTCCACCACGACGTGCGCCGATTCGAGCGCAGCGGCCACGTCGCCCTTTTCGACCCGCCCTTCGACGAGGATGTTGCCGTCCCGGCCACGGTGCAGCTCCGGAGCGCCGGGGCGACGGGCGTCGTCGACGTCGAGGACCGGCGGTTTGGGCTCCCACGAGATGGGGAACTCGGCTACTGCCTGCTCGAGGACGTCGGGTGCGCCGACGATCATCGCCACCGCCTCTCCCCGATAGCGGGCCTCGGATTCAGCGAAGACGGGCTGGTCCTCGAAACCGGGCAGCACCCCGAACTCGTTGCGACCGGGCACGTCCCTGGCGGTGCAGACGTCGACCACGCCGGGATGCTCCTCCAGGAACCTCCCGATGTCGCCGATCCGGAACCCGGCGAAGGGGTGGGGCGAGCGCACGACTGCGATCCCGAGGCATTCCTTCGGGGCGACGTCGTCGCCGTAGCGTGCCTGGCCCCGCACCCGCTCGATGCCGTCGACACGCCGCACCCGGGCACCGACTGCCTTGCCTGGGGGAGGCGACTCGGCCCCGCCGAGATCCCTCCGGCCCGCCCGCTTCACTGCTTGGACGATCTTGCGGTACCCGGTGCACCGGCACAGATTCCCGGCGAGCCCCGTGAGGATGTCGTCCTCTGTGGGCTCGGGCGACTCCCGCAGGACCTTCACCGCCGAGACGAGGATCCCGGGGATGCAGAAGCCGCACTGGGCGGCCCCTTCGTCGAGGAAGGTGTCCTCGAGAGCCTCGAACTCGGGGGTGTCCAACAGCCCCTCGATGGTCACCACCGTCCGCCGCTGGACGCTGCCCGCCAGGGTCGTGCAGGCGTTGGCCGGCTCGCCGTCGACCAGGACCGTGCATGACCCGCAGTCGCCGGCTTCGCAGCCGATCTTCGTTCCGCTCAGCCCGAGATCCTCGCGGAGGACGTCGCTGAGCCGCCGGGTGGGCTCCGTCTCCACGGAGACCTGGGTGCCGTTGACCGTGAGATCGAGCTTCATCGTCGGCATGCCTCCATGAGCAAGCGCCTGACCATCACGACGCAGGCCTCCCGCCGATACTCGGCGGAGCCCCGTATGTCGTCGATCGGCGAGAGCTCGACGAGGTCCTGGGGGCCGATCTGATCGACCAGGCTCTCCGAGAGCTCTTCGCCTCTGAGGTCTCGTTCGAGTTTCGAGAGCCGCTTGCCGGTCGGGGCGCAGGAGGCCACCGCCAGCCTGATGTCTTCGACCGTTCCCGCCGGCGAGAGGCGCACGAGGCTCGCCACGGACACGATGGAGATGACGAGATGGGCGCGCGAGCCCAGCTTGGAGAAGCCGGCCACGCCGTCGGCGGGGGGCACGGGGATCTCCACTGCCGTCAGCAGCTCCCCCGGCTGGAGCGCCGTCTGCCGCGGCCCCAGCAAGAAGTCGCTCAACGACAGCCTGCGTTTGCCCTGCACGGAGGCGAGCTCGACCGAGGCATCGAGGGTCAGGAGCGGAGGTACCCCGTCTGCCGCGGGCGAGGCATTGCACAGGTTCCCTCCCACCGTGCCCGCGTTCTGCACCTGGCGGGCGCCGATCGTGCCCGCCGCCACCTGCAGCCCACGCAGCGCTTCCGGGAGCCCGGGATGGGATCGGATCTCGCTCCACGTGGTGAGGGCGCCGATCCGCACGATGTCGCTGCCGACCTCCACCCCGCGCAGCTCGTCGATGCCCGAGATGTCGAGCACCCTCTCCGGAAGTGAGCGCCCGACGTGGGCCGGCAGGACGTCGGTCCCGCCGGCGACGACGAGCCACGAGTCTTCGCCGAGCGCCTGGAGCGCTGCGTCGAGCGTGGTGGGCGCCAGGTAAGCCATCTTCAGCCGTTCATGCCATATCGGGGCCGTCCAGCAGATGCGTTCTCATATTGCGAACAGCGTTCGTATCGCATCGATTGTGATGAGGCCACCTCTCTTTGTCAACTGCCTTTGTGAAGCGGGCGAGGAGCTTGCGCTAAGGCGTCGTCGGACGCTCGAACGCCGGGTCGACGGCTGCTTCCGCCGTCGAGCGGTGCCACGTCGAGACGATCACCTTCTTGTCCGTGTAGAAGTCCACGGCGTCGTTGGCCCGTCCCCGATGCGACCCGTACAGGGAGGTCTTCCGCCCCCCGACGGGATAGAAGGCGATCGGAGCCGGGGTGCCGATGTTCACGCCGATCTGGCCGGTCTGGACCCTCTGGCGGAACTCCCGGGCATCGGCGCCGTATTCGGTGTAGATGGCGGCGGTGTGGCCGTAGGAGCTGCGGTTGATGATCTCGATGGCCTCCTCCAGTCCGCTGACCGGGAGCACGCACCGCACCGGGCCGAACAGCTCCTCGGTGAACAGGGGGGAGGTCGGGTCGGCGTGGACGACCGACGGGCCGATCCAATACCCGTTCTCGTAGCCCTCGACCGTGGCGCCGCGGCCGTCGACGAGTATCTCCGCTCCGGCTCGCTCGGCGTCGTCGACCGCCTTCGCCAGCCGGTCGCGGGAGGCCGCCGAGATCACGGGGCCCAGCGTCGTCTCGGGATCGGTGCCCGGCCCCAGGCGCAGCGCCCGGACCCGGTCGAGGAACAGGTCCATCACCTCGTCCCAGACGTTCCGATACACGAGGAGGTTGGATCCGGCGAAACACCGCTGCGAGGCGTTGCCGAACATCGAAGAGACGATGTTGGGCATGCACCGCTCCAGGACCGCGGAGTCGGTGACGACCAGGTGGTTCTTGGACCCTCCCTGGCTCTGGCAGCGCTTCCCCTGGGCGGTGACCATCCGGTACACCTCACCGGCGACGTGGGACGAGCCGACGAACGAGACACCGGCCACCGCGGGATGCTCGGCGATGGCGGCCACGACGTCGGGACCACCCAGGGCGACGTTGACGACGCCGGGCGGGAACCCGGCCTCGAGCGCCAGCTCGACGAGGCGGATCGTGGTGAGGGGGCAGAGCTCCGACGGCTTGATCACGACCGTGTTGCCGCAGGCCACGGCCCACGTGAAGTAGAGGGGAATCATCGCCGGGAAGTTGAAGGGGGCGATGATCCCGAACACGCCCAGCGGCTCGCGGATGTACTCGATGTCGACGGCGGTTCCGATCTCCTCGGACACCGACCCCTTCATGAGCTCCGGGATGGCGCAGGCGTGCTCGATGTACTGGAGGCCGCGCAGCAGCTCTCCCTTCGCCTCCGCCACGGTCTTCCCGTTCTCCCGCACGATGATGTCGGCGAGCTCGTCGACGGCGGCGTTGACCAGCTCCCGGTAGCGGAACATGATCGCCGCCCGGGTGGGCACCGGCGTCATGCGCCATTTCCAGAAGGCGGCCGCGGCGGCTTCGATGACCGCGTCGACTTCGGCGCGCGTCGACGCCGGCTGGTGAGCGATGACCGAGCCCGTGGCGGGGTCGGTGACGTCGATCACCGGGCCCGTCGGCTCGACCCAGTTCTCACCGGCGAGGTTGCGTAGCGTCTCGATACTCAATGGGAGCCTCCTGCTTGCACCCACGGGACCTGGATGTTGCGAACCGGGGGTGGCGTGTTCCTGGACTTCACGAAGCGCACTTCGCCGTCGACGACGGCGGCGAAGACCGCGGGGGTGTCGGCGATGGCGAGCGCGCCGAGGGCGTCCCCTGCCTCCGACCCGAGAGGGGCGTCGGCGATGATCAGGTCGGCCTCCTTGCCTTCGGCGATCACTCCCCGGTCGAGGCCGTGGAGCTTGGCCGTGTTGCCGGTGGCGCAGGCGACGGCCAGCTCGGGAGCCATCCCCCCGAGAGCCGACATCCATCCCATGGTGCGGAGGATGCCGAGCGGCACCACGCCGGTGCCGGCGGGCGAGTCAGTGCCGACGATGACGCGACCCAACGCGTCCCGCTCAGCGGCGAGCCTCACCACGTCCCCGACGGCGCGGGCGTTGCCGTTGTGGACGACCTCGATCATCGCCTCCGACTCGTCGAGGATCCTCTCGACCTCCGAGGAGCGGAGCGCGGTGGGGCCGCCGTTGACGTGGGCGGCGACGTCGGGACGCACCGCCAGCACGTAGTCGGCGCCGATGACTCCGCTTCCGGGTATCGAGGCGCCGCCGGTGTGCATGACGACCTTCATCCCGTGGCTCTGCGCCCACCGCACCATCGGCTCGGCCTGCTCGGGGTCTTTCACGCCGGAGATGCCGATCTCGCCCACGATGCGGACACCGGCGGCGGCCATCTCGGCGAAGTCGGCTTCGATGAGCCCTTCCTCGAGGAGGACAGCACCGCCGATCACCTTGGCGCCGCCGGGCCGGAACTTGGCGAAGGAGCGGGCGGCGAGGATCGCCAGTGCCTTCACCCCGGCCGGGTCGGTGGGGCGCCCCGGGGTGTGTGGCTCGCCGGCGGAGATCATCGTGGTGACGCCGCCGTGCAGGTAGCTCTCGAGGAAGTCGAGCGTGCGCTGGCGAGGGGTGAAGTCGCCGATGACGGGATGCACGTGGGAGTCGATGAGCCCCGGCATCACGGTGGCGCCGGCGACGTCGATGACCCGTTCGATGTCGCCGTCGACGGACGAGCCGATCGAGTGGATCTTTCCGTCCCGGACGACGATCGTGTCGGCGTCGGCCAGCGGCCGGTCGATGTCTCCGGTGACGAGGGTTCCGATGTTGGTGAGCGCTAGATCACTCATCGCAGACCGTCCTCGCCCTTGATCTCGTCCACCGTCAGTCCGCCGACCCGCGGATGCGGGCGGCCGCCGTCGGTGACCGCCACCGCGATGACCATCTCGTCCGGAGCCGGGGCGTCGACGATGCGCAGCTCGATGGCGTCGAAGTGGCTGCGGACGAAGGCGGCGTCCTTGTGGTGGAGGGGCACGTCGATCGGTGTGCCGGGGGCGCCCCTCTTCTTCGAGGAGGGGATGATGGCTTTTCCTCCGCCACAAGCCTCGCGCAGGGGAGCGCCGAAGTTGGGGTGGAGGATGGCGGCGACCTGCTCGAGCTCTCCGGCCATCCCCACGATGCCCGCCTTGCCGTAGGAGTGGACGGGCTTTCCGTCGAGAGCGGCGACGGCGAGCGGCGCCAGCTCGGCGGACAGGGCGCCGCCCGCTTCGGCCAACTCGCTCAGGTCCTCGACGAACTCGCCCGCGTACGGATTGCCCACGACGGCACCCAGGACCACGCGGCGGATGGGTGTCGCCACCGGCCTGCCGCCCTCCGTGCGGACGTCCTCGACGTAGGTGACGATCTTGCGGATGTCGAGTTGCATCGGTGAGCCTCCTCCTCGTGGTGTTCAGCTGAGGAACGGCTCGACCACGTGTCGCGTCACGAGGTCGAGCTGTTCGGGGTCGCCTACCAGGGGGGTGACGATCAGGTATTCCAAGCCGGCGTTCTGTAGTTCGGCGATGGTGGCTTGGATGTCGTCGATCGTTCCCGTCAGATACGAGGCGCGCAGGTCCTCCTCCGTGCGGTGTCGGCCCATCACGTCGATGAGGCGCGGCATCTGCTCGGCGAGGGCGGCGTCCCGGTCGGACGTCTCGACGACGTGGACGAACTGGGTGGCGCCGTAGATCAGGCTGTCGGGGTCGCGGCCCTTGTCGGCGAGGTGCTGGCGAACCACCGCCAGGTCGTTCTTCACATCTCCCGGATCCGAGCCCGAAGAGCGAGCCATCCACCCGTCGGCGCGGAAGATGCGCTCCAGCACGGTCTTGGCCATGAAGGGCTTGTCGGGCGTGTCGGGGGCGTGGGTCAGGGTGCCGCCGGCCACCCACACCGGCGGGAGGTCGGGAACCCGGGGGTAGATCGTCAGGTCTTCGACTCGCCAGAACTGGCCCTCGAAGGTGACGTTCTCCTCGGTGAGGAGCAGCCGGATCAGCTCCAGGGCCTCGTCGGTGCGCTTGCCGCGTTCTTTGAGAGGGACACCGACGGCTGCGAACTCGGCGGGATCCCATCCCACGGCGACGCCGAAGCGGAAACGCCCTCCCGACACCATGTGGAGGGACGCCACTTCCTTGGCCAGCATCACCGGGTGACGGAGGGGCACCACGAGGGCGGCCGTTCCCAATCCGACTCGGCTGGTGACGCCGGCGGCGGCAGACAGCATCACCATCGGGTCGATCCAGGCGACGCCGTACACGCCTTTCGACACCAGGAGGTGGTCGATCACCCAGATGTCCTCGTACGGGCCGTCTTCGACCCGGCGGCAGTAGTCGAGCAACTGGGCCATGTCCTCGTAGGCCAGGTCGGGCCAGGCGTACGATGGAATCCGCAACCCGAATCTCATCTCTCCTCCTTCTTTCTAGGACCTGGATTGGCGCCCATCTCCCGTGCCGTCTCGCGGAGCGGCTCGAGCCACTGCTCCCACGAGAAACGAGCCGAGGGCCCGGCGATGCTCAAGGCGCCGTTGATCATCCCTTCACCGTCCTGGATGCCGACCGCCACCGCGGTGACACCCAGCGTGAACTCGTCGATGTTCACGGCATAGCCCTGCTCGCGGACCCGTTCGATGACCTCGAACAGTTCCGTCTTCGTCTCGATGCTGTGCCCTTCCCACTCCGGCAGCTTCTCTTCGGGGTACAGCTCGTGGATCTGCTCGTCCGACATCGCCGCCAACAGGCACTTGCCGGAAGCCGAGGTGTGGAGAGGCATCCGGGTCCCCACGCGGATCTCGGCGCGGAGAACCTGGCTGCTCTCGAAGCGCTTGACGATCAGGGCGTCGCGTCTGGAGCGGATCGCGAACGAGACCGCCTCCTTGCTGGCCGAGGCGAGCCGTTCCATGGGCGGGTCCAGGTAGTTGCCGAGCTTGAGGTGCTCGAGCGCCGCCGCCCCCAGTTCCACCGCCCCGACGTCGAGCCCGTACCGGCCGCCTTCGGCGCTGGCTCCCACCAACCCGGCGTCGGCCAGAGACTGGAGGATCGAATGGACGGTGCTCTTTCCCAGCTTCAGCTGGCGGGCGATCTCGGAGACCCCCATCGGCCTGTCTGCCTCGGCCAGGAGGCGGAGCAGCCGAGCGGCGTTCGTGACGGTCTTCAGGCGCCGGCCCCGACTCGTGGGTCCTTCGGCGCCGGGTTGCGGTTGCGCGGTCATTCCGTCCGCTCGCTACGGGCTTCGACGAACCCGACCCACGTTGGAGTGCCGATCACGATCCACCCCCGACAAAATCCCCCGCAGTCGAGACTGTTCGCATAATACGTATGGCGTTCGGCATTCCCACAGATGATGACGCGCCCAACTCGCCCGTGTCAAGCAAGTCCGAGAAAGAACGAGCTACCTGCCTGCGGAGCAGCTGTTCAGCCTGTGCGGCGGATGTCCGCACCCAAGGAGGCGAGCTTTTCGACGAAGGCCTCGTACCCGCGGTCTATGTGGTGGATCTCGTCGACGACCGTCGTGCCCTCCGCCCGCAGCCCCGCGAGGACCACGGCCGCCCCGGCGCGGATGTCGTGGGCCAGCACCGGGCAGCCGGAGAGACGCTCCACTCCCCTCACGACCGCGTGCTGCCACTCGGTGGTGATGTCGGCACCCATCCGCCGCAGCTCACCGATGTAGCGGAACCGGGCGTCGTAGATGTTCTCGGTGATGACGGAGGTGCCTTCGGCGATGGACAGGAGCGCCACCATCTGAGGGTGCATGTCGGTGTGGAAGCCGGGGAACGGAAGGGTGGCGAAGTCGACGGCGCGGGGACGCTCGGGACCGATGACGCGCAGCCAGCCGTCTCCGCGCTCCACTCCGACGCCGGCCTCCTCCAGCTTGCGCAGCTCCATGCGCAGGTCGTCGGGGATGCAGCCCGTGACGGTGACGTCGCCGGCGGTGATCGCCCCGGCGATGGCATACGTTCCCGCTTCGAGGCGGTCGGGCACGACCCGATGGTCGGCGGGGCGCAACTCGTCCACCCCTCGCACGTGGATGATCGCCGTCCCCTCCCCCGAGATGTCGGCGCCCATCCCACGCAGCTGGCGGACGAGGTCGCGGATCTCTGGCTCCCGTGCGGCGTTGACGATGGTCGTGTTGCCTTTAGCGAGGACCGCCGCGAACAGGAGGTTCTCGGTGGCACCGACTGAGGGGAAGGGAAGCTCGACCTCGGCTCCGATCAGGCGATCGGAGACCGTTCCGATCAGCTCTCCGTGGACCAGCTCGAACGACGCCCCCATCCGCTCCAGGCCGTCGAGGTGGAAGTCGATGGGACGCGCTCCGAGGTCGTCGCCGCCGGGTTGGGCCACCCGGGCGATGCCGCACCGAGCCAGCAGAGGGCCCAGGACCACGATCGAAGCGCGCATCTGCCTCACCAGGTGCAGGGGCGCCTCCGGCTCCAGCTCCTCGGGAACGACGATGTGCAGCTCGTGGTCCCGCCTGTCCACATGGCAGCCGACATGCGCCAGCACCTCGGACATCAAGGCGACATCGAGGATGTCCGGGACGTTCGTCAGTCGGTGGCGTCCGGGGGCGAGCAGAGTGGCCGCCATCTCCTTCAGCACTGCGTTCTTGGCGCCGAGGACGCCGACCGTGCCGCGGAGTGTCTGCCCTCCCTCGACGATGATCTGGGGCATCCGGCTGCAGTGTACGGGTTGGCGACCCGAAGGCGTTCTCGATCACGGCCGTCGATACCCGAGGCGAGTCTGCGAGAGGTAGCCTGAGCCAATGCGCATCGCCCTCGCCGCCGATCACGCCGGCTATCCGCTCAAAGAACACCTGGCGAAGTGGCTCACCGAGCACGGGCACGCCGTCTACGACCTCGGAACCCACTCCACCGACCCGGTCGACTATCCCGACTTCGCCGCCGCCGCGGCGCGGGCGGTTCTCGACGGACGCGCCAACCGGGCCATCGTCGTGTGCGGATCTGGCGCCGGGGCGTGCATCGCCGCCAACAAGTTCCGGGGCATCCGGGCTGCCGTCGCCCAGGAGACCTACACCGCCCGCCAGATGGTGGAGCACGACGACGTCAACGTGCTCTGCCTGGGGGCGCGGGTCGTGGGCGAGAAGCTCGCCGAGGAAGTCGTCGCCGAGTTCTTGGACGCCGAGTTCACCGGTGAGGAACGTCACCGGCGGAGGCTCGAGAAGATCGAGGCTCTCGAGTCCTGACCGGGGAGATCAGGACAGGGCTTCGACCCCTTCGATGGCGATCCGGAACAGCTCTCCGATCACGTCGCCGCCTGCGGCGGTGATCTCACCGGAGATCCGGAACACGACGTTGTTGTCCCCGTCGAGCACCACCCAGTAGGGAGTCCCGACCAACCCCAGGGCGGCGGCGGCGGTGTTCGACTGGTCGTCGTGGATCGTCGGCACGTCCCAGCCTTCCCGCTCGAGCCACTCCTGCGGCGGCCAGTTGCCCCGCACCTTCTGCAGCAGCGTGGAGACGGCGTAGAAATCCACTTCCTCAGGCTTGTTGCCCGCCTCGAGCCAGTCGACGACCCGGGGCACCTCGTTCTGGCAGTGCGGGCACCAGTGGGCCATCACCAGCACCACCTTGGGGCGGCCGTCGGGCCCGATGGTCACCGTCGAGCCGTCGGGGTTGGTGGCCGTGAGCGTGGGGGCGGTCTGGCCGCGGGCGTCGTCGTTGGCGGCGTCGCCACCGAACGGGGGGAGGTTCTGGCCTTCGGCCGTCACCTGGCCGTAGACCTCTTCGTCAGAGGTGCCGCCGCTGACGGCGGAGATGGCGATGGCGATGACGAGGCCCAGACCTAGGACCCCGCCGACGATGTAGAGGATCAGCTTGTTGTTCATGCGTCTTTCTCTGGGACGGTGGCGCCGCTAAAGGTTGCCAACAGGACGGTGATTAAGAGAAATCCTGCCAGGGCCATGAAGGGTATCGACACGAACCCGAACATGTTCACGTACTTGGCGGTGCAGGGCACCGCCGGATCACAGGCTCCCCCCGCGTCGAGCTGCGGGAAGTTCTGGATCAGGACGTGGTAGATGCTGATGCACAGCCCGATGACGGACAGCGGAAGGCCGTACGTCCGGATCCTTCCGTCCTTGCGAATCGCCCCCACCAGGAGGACGGCCGCCAGCGGGTACATGGCGATCCTCTGGTACCAGCACAGAACGCACGGCTGGAAGTGGTAGTACTCCGAGTAGATCAGCGACCCCGCCATGCACGTGGCGGCCACCAGCCACGCGAACCATCGGGCCGGCGACGCCAGCCCGGCGCGGGTCTCGGCAGTCGTCACGAATCGAGCGACCAGGGCCACGATCGCCAGGGCGAGGGCGACGAGCGCCATCGTGGCGGTGAAAGTCGAATAGGTGAATACGTCCATGCGGCAGCCCGAGCAGTCTATTGCAGGCGAGGGTGGCTGAAAGCCCCGTTCTGTGGTCCGGAAAGGGGCGCGTCAGCGCCCTTTCCGGACCACAGAACGGGGAAAGCGCCCGGCGTCAGCGGACGTAGCCGGCCGAGACGATCATCTCCGCCATCTGGTCGTAGGCCGCCCGATCGGTCGGCGTGATCGCACCCAGGCCGTCGACGTAGCGGTTGAACATGCAGAAGGCGGCGGCGATCAGCACGGCGTCGTGGATCTCCTGATCGGTGGCGCCCTCCGCCCGCGCCGCGGCGATGTCCTCTTCGGTCACCGCCTTGCCGCTCTGCTGGACCTTGCCCGCCAGGCGAAGCAGCGCCTTCATCTTCGACGACACCGGGGCCGTGTCCAGGTCGGCCAGGGTGGCGTCGACCACGTCGTACCCGCCCTCCAGCTGCTTGGCGGCGAACGCGCTGTGCGACCAGCAGCAGAAGTTGCAGTCGTTGAGACGGGAGACGTATGCGGCTATCAGCTCCCTTTCGCCTCGCTCCAGTGTCGAGTCGCCCCGGAGGAGGGCCTCGGCGAGCTGTTGCAGAGGCTGTCCGGTCTCGGGCCGGAAGGCGAACAGACCGCGGATCCCGGGAAGGCTTTCGTCGAGTTCGATGTGGGGCATGACCCTCCTAGCTCCGTCCAGCGCCAAGACGTTACCCTCGCACCGCCACGGCGGGCTCGCCGAAGCGCCGGAATCTCACCTCCGGGCAAACGAAAAGACCCGGCGCCCCTGGTACAGGACGCCGGGCCTCGAGCAGCCCCGACGGGATTCGAACCCGCGTTACCGGCTTGAAAGGCCGGCGTCCTAGACCGCTGGACGACGGGGCCAAGGCTCGATGGCATGGTATCCCACGCCGCCCTCTCCCCCAACGTGGATCAGAGCCGGCGACGGGCCTCTTCCAACCGGGCGATCGACGTTTCCCTGCCCAGGGCGGCCAGCGACTCGAACAGCGGCGGGCTCACCGCCGAACCGGTCACAGCCACCCTCACCGGCTGGAACACCTTGCCGGCACCGAGGCCGAGACGTTCCGGCAGGGCCCGCAGAGCCGACTCGATCGCCTCGGCGTTCCAGTCCGACAGTGCCCCCAGTGCGTCGAGGGCGGCGTCGAGCACCTCGCTCACGCCGTCCTTTTCCATCACCTTCTTCCAGGACGCCTCGTCGTAGGTGATCTCGGACACGTAGAGGAAACGCGCCTGCTCGGCCGCCTCTCGCAGCAACTTTGTGCGCTCCTGGATCAGCGGGGCGAGCTCCTCGAACCGGGCCCATTCGTCGTCGCTGAGCGGGCCCACTTCGTCTTCGACCCAGGGCCGGACCCTCTCGGCGAAGGACTCCACGGCCATGGCCCTGATGTATTCGCCGTTGAGCCAGGTGAGCTTGTCGAGGTCGAACACCGCCGGGTTGCGCTGCACGTCGGCGAGGTCGAACCTCTCGATGGCGAGGTCGAGGTCGAAGATGGTGAGGTCGTCGCCCGGCGACCAGCCCAGCAACGCCAGGTAGTTGACCATCGCCTCCGGGAGGTACCCCGCCTCCCGGAACTCGGTCACCGACGTGGCCCCGTGACGTTTCGACAGCTTCTTGCCGTCTGCCCCGAAGAGAAGTGGCAGGTGGGCGTACACGGGAGGCTCGGCTCCCATCGCCCGGGTGAGGAGGATGTGCTTGGGCGTCGAAGACAGCAGGTCCTCGCCCCGAGCCACGTGGGTGATCTCGTAGTCGACGTCGTCGACGGTGGAGGCGAGGTGATAGGTGGGGGTCCCGTCGCTCCGCAGGATCACGAAATCGTCGATCGCGTCGGCCTCGAAGCGGATCTCGCCTCGCACCAGATCCACGAACTCGACCGACTCCTCGACGGCGAAGCGGATGGCGCCCTCGGATCGGGGAGTGTCCGGCCGCCGGATGTAGTAAGCCGGGTGCTTTCCCTCTCTCTGGGCTCGCTGGCGGAGCTCTTCGAGCTCCTCTTCGGAGCGATCGTCGTAGTAGGCGACCCCCGAGGCCACCAGCGATTCGGCGACCTCCCGGTACCGGTCGAAGCGGGAGGACTGGCGATAGTCGCCGTGCGGGCCGCCCACCCCGACGCCTTCGTCCCAGTCGAGGCCCAGCCACCGGAGGCTGTCGAGGATGTTCGCCTCGTACTCCGGCGTCGACCGCTCCCGGTCGGTGTCGTCGATCCGCACGATGAACACGCCGCCGGTGTGGCGGGCGTAGAGCCAGTTGTAGAGCGCGGCCCGAGCCGTCCCGACATGGAGGTTGCCGGTCGGAGACGGAGCAACACGCAGTCTCGTGGTCATCGTCCTGCCACCATTCGATTAGCCAACACTCCGATTCCGTCGATCTCGACTTCCATCAGGTCCCCCGGCTCGACCGGCCCCGCCCCCGACGGGGTGCCGGTGAGTATGACGTCGCCGGGGAGGAGCGTCATCACCCGGGTCACGAACTCCACTATCTCGGCCACGCCGAAGGTCATGTCGACGGTGAAGCCGGCCTGTCGCACCTCTCCGTTGACGCGGGAGACGATCGCCAGACGCTCCAACGGGTCGAGCTCGGTTTCGATCGCCGGGCCGAGAGGGCAGAAGGTGTCGAATCCCTTGGCGCGGGTGCTCTGGCCGTCGCGGGCCAGCAGGTCCTCGGCGGTCAGGTCGTTGGCGGCGGTGTACCCGAAGATGTACTGGGAAGCGTCTTCGGCGGAGACGTTGTGGGCCACCCGGCCGATGACGACGGCGAGGGTCGCTCCTTCGCGCACGTCGTTGCTCGAGGCCGGCTTCACGACGTGGGCGTTGGGCCCGACCACGGACGTGGCGGGCTTCAGGTAGATCACCGGCTCCTTGCCTTCTTCGGGCTCGGAGTCTTCGGTGGCGTAGTTGTGGGCCACCCCGACCACCTTCGACGGCAGCACCGGGGAGAGCAGCTGGACCGACTCCCACGGGATCAGCGTCTCGGTCGCTTCCCAGGCCACGAAAGGCGACCCCTGGTAGAGGGTGACTCCTTCCGACTCGGCGAGCCCGTAGGCGATGTCGTCACCCGCCTTGAATCTGACGATCTTCATCTCCCGGCCAGGGTAGGCCGCCCGGGTCGACGACCGGTCAACGAGGCTCAGAAGAGCCCGACGACGTTCCCGTCCTCGTCGATGTCGACGTTCATGAACGCCGGAGTCGTGCCCAGGCCCGGCATGGTCCGCATCTCGCCGAGGATCGGGTAGATGAAGCCGGCGCCCACAGAGGCTCGCACCTCCCTCACCGGGACGACAAAGCCCTTGGGCGCGCCCTTGAGATTCGGGTCGTGAGAGATCGACAGGTGGGTCTTGGCCATGCAGATCGGCAGGTAACCGAATCCGGCCCTCTCGAAGTCGTCGATCTGGCGGGCGGCGAGCGGCGAGTACTCGACCCCGCTGGCGCCGTAGATCTCCCGGCAGATGACTTCGATCTTGTCCCGGATGCTCATGTTGAGCGGGTACAGGTAAGAGAACTCGCTGGGCTCGTCACAGGCCTTGACCACCGCCTCGGCGAGCGCCGCCGCCCCTTCTCCGCCCTTCGCCCAGTGCTCGGAGACCACGGCGTCCACCGCGCCGGCGCCGAGGGCGGCCTCGCGTATGAGTTGGACCTCGGCCCAGGTGTCGGTCGGGAAGGAGTTGATCGCCACCACGACCGGCACGCCGAAGCGGCGGGCGTTGGCGATGTGAGCCTCCAGGTTGGGGATCCCCGCCTGCAGCAGCGACAGGTTCTCTTCCGTGTACGCCTTCGCCAGAGGGCGGCCCAGCACCACCTTGGGCCCTCCCCCGTGGGTCTTGAGCGCCCGCACGGTCGCGACCAGCACCACACAGTCGGGCTTCAGCCCGGAGGTGCGGCACTTGATGTTCATGAACTTCTCCATGCCCATGTCGGCGCCGAACCCGGCTTCTGTGATCACGTAGTCGCCGAGGTGGAGGGCGACCCGGTCGGCCAGGATCGACGAGTTGCCGTGAGCGATGTTCCCGAACGGCCCGGCGTGGACGAAGGCTGCCTGCCCTTCGAGGGTCTGCATCAGGTTGGGATGGAGGGTGTCCTTCATCAGGACGGCCACCGCCCCGGCCACGCGGAGGTCCTCCAGGGTGAGCGGCGTGCCGTCCTTGGAGGTGCCGAACACGACCCGCCCGATCCGCTCCCGCAGGTTACGGAGAGCCGACGCGTAGGAATCGCCGTCGACGAGCGCCAGGATCGCCATCAGCTCGGACGCCACGGTGATGTCGAAGCCGGTCTCCCGGGGCCGGCCGTCGGCCTTGCCGCCCAGGCCCACCACCACGTGACGCAACGCCCGGTCGTTGATGTCCACGACGCGGTTCCATTGCAGGTTGAAGACGTCGATGTTCAGCCGTTCGAGACCGAGCTCGGCCAGTTCCTCGTCGCTGAGGCGGGTCTCGTGGTACCAGCGGGCGTCGATGGCGGCCGCGACCAGGTTGTGGGCGGCGGTGATGGCGTGGATGTCGCCGGTCAGGTGGAGGTTGAACTCGTCCATCGGCACCACCTGGCTGTACCCACCGCCGGCGGCACCGCCTTTGATCCCGAACGTCGGGCCCATCGACGGTTGGCGGATGCAGGCGATGGCCTCCTTGCCGATGTGACCGAGACCCTGGGTGAGCCCGACGGTGGTGGTGGTCTTCCCCTCCCCCAGCGGAGTCGGGGTGATGGCGGTGACCACGACGTACTTGCCCCTGGGGTTCGACCCGATCCGCTTCAGGGCGTCGAGGTGGATCTTCGCCTTGGTGTGCCCGAAAGGAATCAGCTCGTCTTCTCGAAGGCCGATCCGCTCGGCGATTTCGGCGAGCGGACGGAGACGGGCCGCACGGGCGATGTCGATGTCGCTGGGAACTGAGGTTCCCATCCCGATCCTCCTTGGGACTTGCGCGCCGAACCGTAGCGACCGGCGCTTCCGGCGGCCAGCGGCTCTGCCACAATCCGGCCTCATGAAAGAGGTGGACTTCGTCATCGTCGGCGCCTCCGCAGCGGGTGTGTCGCTCGCCATGGACGCGGCCGAAGCCGGGCTGGAACGTGTGGTCGTCGTCGACCCGGAGTCGAACCTCACCCGCCCGCCCGAGTCCCACCCCGACATCGAGATCCTGTGGGGAACGCCCGAGGTCTCAGCGGTCGATGGCCGAGCGCAGGTGGTCGTCGACGGAGAGGACCTGTCGGCACGAGCCGCGGCGGTGATCGAGGACCGGCCGCTGCACCTGCCGCAGCTACCGGCTCCCGACGACGTCGCCGACAAGGTCCACACCGACACCCGACCCGACGGCCGGCTCGGGGAGCACGTCCTGGTGGTGGGTGGCTCAGAGAAGGCCGCGCTCGTCGCCTTGGAGCTCTCCGACGAGGGGGCGAACGTCGTCCTCGCCCGCGCCAACGCCTCGGCGAATCGCCTCTCTCGGCTCACGCGGAGCGCGGTGCTGCTCCGTGAGGCGGAGCGGCGCCTCACTGTGCTGTGGCACTCTCGGCCGCTCGCCATCACCTCAATCGACACCGAGCCCCTCGTCACCTTCGACGACGTCCGCACCCCGGACTTGCTCTTCGACCACGTAGTGCTGGTCGACGACGCTTCCGTGGACGGCCCGGATTCGGAAGGGCCCGTGTGGCGGGTCAGCGACTTGACGATCCCTCCGGGACAGGCCTGGTCGACGATCCGGGCGGGATCGTTTCCCGAGATACCCGCCCCTCCGACCCTGCCCACTCTCGCCGGTGACGACGAGGAGCGGATCGAAGAGCTGCGCCGCCGCCACTACAACGCCACGATCACCTACTTCCACCGCACCCACTCCGACCTGTGGGTGATCCGCGTCGAGCCCGACACGAAAGACTTCTCCTACCAGGCCGGACAGTACGCCTCCTTGGGTCTCGGATACTGGGAGCCGCGGGTCGACGGTGCCCGCGACCCGGGCCTCGAGCGGAAATGGGAGAACCTCGTCCGTCGGTCTTATTCGATCTCGAGCCCGATCTTCGACGAGGACGGTTACCTCCACGATCCCGCCGCCTCGGAGACTCTGGAGTTCTACATCGTGCTCGTGCCCCCGACGGCCGACCACATCCCGGGCCTCACGCCGCGCCTGGCGTTGTGCGGGCCGGGATCGCGCATCTATGTCGGCCCCCGCATCGTCGGCCGCTACACGCTGGCACCGGTCCGTGATCCGGAGGCGACGGTCGTGTTCTTGGCGACCGGAACCGGCGAAGCGCCCCACAACGCCATGATCACCGAGCTCCTCCGCAAGGGCCATCACGGGCCGATCGTGTCGGTGGTGTGCGTGAGGTACCGGGCCGACCTCGCCTACCTGGAGAAGCACCGGCGGCTCGAGGAGCGGTTCCCCAACTATCACTACATGCCGCTCGTCACCCGCGAGCCCGACGTCGAAAAGCTGTACATCCAGGACGTCATCGAGCGCGATCTCATCGCCGAGCGCTTCGGCGTCCAGCTGGACCCCGAGCGGACCCATGTCTTCCTGTGCGGGAACCCTGCGATGATCGGCCTGCCCCGCTGGGAGGGCGACACGCCGATCTGGCCGGAGACGAAGGGTGTCTGCCAGCTCCTGACCGAACGGGGGTTCCAGCTCGACCGCCAGGACGCGGTCGGCAACATCCACACGGAGAAGTACTGGTGACCTGAGCCGTCAGGCTGCCTCGGACCGGCGGGACCGCAGGACGCGGTCCACCAGCCCGTACTCCAGCGCCTCCTCGGCGGTCATCCAGAAGTCCCGGTCGGTGTCTCGGGTCACCCTCTCCAGAGGCTGGCCGGTGTGGTCGGCGAGGATCCGGTTGAGCTGCTCGCGCATCTGGACGATCAGCCGGGCCTGGATCTCGATGTCGGCTGCAGGCCCCTCGGCCCCGCCGTAAGGCTGGTGCAGCATCACCCGGGCGTGGGGCATCGCCAGCCGCTTGCCTTTGGCGCCGGCCGCCAGCAGCACCGCCGCCGAGGAGGCGGCGAGACCGACCACCACCGTGCTCACGTCGGGTCGAACGTGCTGCATGGCGTCGTAGATGGCGAACAGCGACGTGATCGAGCCTCCCGGCGAGTTGATGTAGAGATGGATGTCCTTGTCGGGATCCTCCGACTCGAGGTGCAGCAGCTGGGCGACGATCA
The DNA here is from genome assembly GCA_017577575.1 of Acidimicrobiia bacterium. Taxonomy (GTDB): domain Bacteria; phylum Actinomycetota; class Acidimicrobiia; order Spongiisociales; family ZC4RG35; genus ZC4RG17. The sequence continues at coordinate 85,408 of PKRG01000005.1, forward strand.
GGTTGGCGACCGCGTCGTCGATCGGAGTCCCCAGCACGATGATCCGCTCCGCCAGGAGGTGCGAGTAGATGTCCATGGAGCGGGTGCCGCGGGACGTCTCCTCGATCACCGCCGGGATGACCACGCTCGAGGCGGGAAGGCTCGTCTTCTGCGTAGGCGCCCTCACACCACTCGTCTCCGGTCCAGAGAAAAGACGGTGTCACGACCAAACATAAGCCGTCACCCCTCTTTTCCGAACGGTGCTCAGCGCCTCAGGTCGGACAGGATCTTCTGGGCGGCGAGGCGACCGGGAGCGCCCATCACGCAACCGCCGGGGTGGGTGCCGGAGCCGCATTGGTAGTAGCCGGCGACGGGTGTGCGGTACTGGCTCCAGCCTGGGGCGGGACGGAAGAAGAACATCTGGGGAGCCAGGAACTCGCCGGCGAATATGTTGCCTTCCGTCAGCCCCACCACCTGCTCGATGTCGAGGGGGGTGACCACCTCGCGGTGGAGGACCAGGTCGCCGAATCCGGGAAAGAAGCTCTCCAACGTCGCCTGGACGACGTCACCGAGGTTCTGGCGCTCGGCCTCCCAGTCGCTCTCCCGCAGCTCGTACGGCGTGTACTGCACGAAACAGGACATGACGTGCTTGCCGGGCGGGGCCATGTCGGGGTCGATGGTGGACTGGACCGCACAGTCGATGAACGGCCGCGACGAGTACCAGCCGTATTTGGCTTCGTCGAAGGCCCGCTCCAGGTAGTCCATCGACGGGGCGATGTTGGTGAAACCGCGCAGGTAGTCGCCGGGACCGAGGGCCGGGAACACCGGGAGGCCGTCGAGGGCGAAGTTCACCTTCGACGACACGCCCTGGAACTTCATGCGGGACACTGCCTCGACGAGGTCCGACGGGAGTTCCCGGGGGTCGACCAGCTCGAAGAAGGTCCTCCTCGGGTCCAGCGCCGAGACGACGACGTCGGCGTAGAACTCGGTGCCGTCGGTGAGGGCCACGCCGCGGACGCGGCCGCCTTCGGTGATGACCGACGCCACCGGCGAGTTCAGGCGGATCTCGGCGCCGAAGCCCTCTGCCGCTCTGGCCAGCACCTGGGTGAACCCGCCGTTGCCTCCCTTGTGGAACGCCCACGCCCCGAACGCGCCGTCGGTCTCGCCGATCACGTGGTACAGGAGGACGAGGCCCGATCCCTGCGACCGGGGGCCGACCTTGGAGCCGATGGTCCCCGAGCTGGCCAGATACCCCTTGAGGAGCTCGTTCTCGAAGTACCAGTCCAAGAAGTCGGCGGCGCTCCCGGTGAGGAGCCGCACCGCGTTGTGGAGGACGCGCTTGTCGAGGCCGCGGAGGTAGGAGGCGAGCTCGGCCAGGCGGGCCGCCTCCTCGGGATCGTCGGAGAAGGGATCGGGTGGGACCTGATCGAGGAGCGGCTTGATCGCACGGCACACCTCGGCGAGGTCGTGCTTGTACTGCTTGTAGGCATCGGCGTCGTGCGGCGAGAGCCGGGCGATCTCGCGCATGTTCTCGCCTTCGTCCTGGCCCAGCAAGAGGTAGGTGCCGTCCTCGTCGGGCGCGAAGCTGGTGGGCATCGACAGCGGCTTGAAGCCGTACTTCGGCAGCTCCAGCTCGTGGATGATCTGGGGGCGGAGGAGGCTGAGCGCGTAGGAGAAGGTGGTGAACTTGAACCCGGGGTACAGCTCTTCGGTGATGGCGGCCCCGCCGACGAGGTGGCGCTTCTCCAGGATCAGCGTCCGCAGACCGGCCTTGGCCAGGTAGGCACCGTTGACCAGCCCGTTGTGGCCACCCCCCACCACGATGGCGTCGTAACGATTGGCGTCGCTCATTCGGTCACCTCTGATGTCTTGTGGGGCGGGTCGTAGAACGGGAGCTTCGTGACCTCGGCCCCCACCATGGTGTAGTCGTGGTCGACGGTCACCTCGACCTGGAGCCGCGTGCCGGGCTCGGCGAGGTCAGGGCGCACCCTGGCCAGGGCGATGTGACGCTGGAGCAGCGGCGAGTACATCATGCTGGACACCCAGCCGACCTTGGTCTCGTCGGAGTCGTAGACCATGTGCTCGGAGTGGTCGGGTCGGTGGTCCTTGGGCGGGATCAGCCCGGCGGCGTCGTGGCGGGCTTCCCAGTCCCGCCAGTCGATCACCAGGCCGATGACGACCCAGCGCGCCGTCTTCCCGTCGCGATGACGGCGCAAGGCGTCACGTCCGATGAACGGGCGGTCGTCTCCCAGGTCGCCGAGCATCCACCCGAGGCCGAGCTCGATGGGAGTCACCCGGTCGGTGTCCGTCCATGCGAACCGGGCCGAGGTGTAGTCGACGTCGATGAGGATCAGGCCGGCCTCGATCCGGGCCATGAGGATCGCTTGCTGGCCGACCGGCACCACGCCATGTCCTTCCGCCGCCTCCACCACCGCATCCCACAGCCGCACCGCGTCGTCGGCGCCGACCCACAGCTCGTAGCCGAGGTCGCCGGTGAAGCCCGTCCGCGACACGACGACCGGCACGCCGGCGATCTGTGCCTTCCCGACCCCGAAGTACGGCAACGCCCGCACCTCCGGCGCCAGCGCCGAGAGGATCCGCCCGGAACGAGGGCCCTGGATCGCCAGCCCGGCCAGGGCCACGGATTCGTCGACGATCTCCGCTTCGTGGCCGAAGGCGAGATCGGAGAAGTAGGCGAGGTTGGGGCGAGCGGCGGTGAGCAGGAACTCGTCGGGCCCGAGCCGTAACACGACCCCGTCTTCGATGACGTGGCCGTCGCCGTCGCACCACACCGTGTACTGGGCGCGGCCCGGTGGGCAGCGGCGGATGTCGCGGGTGAGCACGCCGGCCAGGAACCTCTCGGCGTCGACTCCCCGGATGCGGTACTTGTACAGCGGCGAGGTGTCGAAGAGTCCGGCGGAGTTGCGGATCACCCAGTACTCGGCCTTCTCCGAGGTCTGATAGCGCTCCGCCGCCAGATAACCCTGCCAGTGACTCCACAGTCCGGTGCGGTTGGCGGCTTCGGTCCGTGGGTGGAACGGCGTCGTGAGGATCATGGCGTCTCGAGCCGGCTCGGAAGAGAGCTCACGGGTAGTACTCGTCGGACTGATAGGGGACGGCCTGCTGGAAGTGCTCGATGCCGACCGCGATGAACAGGCTGCGCACCTCGACGCAGCGGGTGCCGTCGGGCAGGTAGCCCGCCGCCTCGGCGTACAGCTTGCGGCCCTGCACGCCGGTCAGCCACGCCTCGCCCCGCACGGTCACCCCGATCGGGATCGGCTTCAGGTAGTCGACGTGCAGGTTCCCGGTCACCGCCGGCATCTGGTGCGCCATCGCCACGAACCCGATCAGGTCGTCGAAGAAGGCGGCGGTGGCGCCTCCGTGGACCAACCCGGGCCCGCCTTCGAACCTCTTGTCGAAGACGAGCTCCGCCACCACCTTGTCCCCTTCGATGCGGGGCTCCACCCCCAGCCGATCGGGGTTGTCCTGCCCGCAGCCGAAACAGGTCGGCATGTGCTCGCGGGGCATCGACTCGGCCCACTCGCGGTCGGCGATGGGGACGACGGTCCCCGTCAGATACTTGAACGCCACTATCGCTTCAGCGGACGGTACAGCTCTTCACCCGCCTCGGCGACGGCGGTGCGGCCGGGAGGACGTTCGTGGGAGAGGGCGTCCAGCCACCGTTCCCGACGGGCATCCAGCTCCTCGGAGCGCTTCTCTCCCAGACCCACCAGCTCGAGGGCGACGTCGAGGTCGTAGCGGGTCGGCGCCCGGCCGAAGTGGGAAGCACGGGCCCCCATCAGCGCCGCCAGCACCGTCCGCAGGCGCGGGTCGTCTTCGGCGACACCGGCGTGGCGGATGATGCGCAGGGCGAAACCGGTGTCGGGGCCGGGGGTGCCGAACCGGGGATCCTTGGGCTTGTCGTCGGGAGTGAGGATCACGCCAGGACGGCGGGTTCGTTGGCGACGGGCAGGCGGCGGCTCCAGCACCGGCGCCGGCAGGTCCCAGGGCGAGATCTCGACGTTGGGCTGTTGAGCCATCCGTTCTCCTTTCCGACGATCAGACGAAGTCGAGCCAGTGGCGCCAGGACTCGAGCTTGCCGCTCACCGCGTCCGAATAGAGGGACTGCGCCTGGCGGGTGATCGGACCCGGCTTTCCGGTGCCGATCGCACGGTCGTCGACCTCGCGGATCGGCGTCACCTCGGCGGCGGTGCCCGTGAGGAAAAGCTCGTCGGCGCCGTAGAGGTCGCCCCGGGTGAGGTTCGCCTCCCGCACCTCGATGCCTTCGGACCTGAGGAGGTCGATGACCGACGCCCTGGTGATGCCGTCGAGGATTCCGGCGGCGATCGGCGGCGTGAACACGACTCCATCGCGGACCAAGAACAGGTTCTCGCCGGAGCCTTCCGAGACGTTGCCGTCGGCGTTGAGCATGAGCGCTTCGTCGTAGCCGGTGGCGACGGCCTCCTGCTTGGCCAGAACGCTGTTCAGGTACTGTCCGCTTCCCTTCGCGGTGGGGATGAAGCTCTCACCGCTGATCCTCCGCCACGAGGAAATGCGCACCCGGATGCCGTTGCGGATGCCTTCCTCGCCTAGGTAGGCGCCCCACTCCCAGGCGGCGATCCCGGTGCGTACGCGAGCGGCGGCAGGGTTGAGGCCGATGGCGCCGGTTTCGTAGAAGACCAGCGGCCGGATGTAGCCGGCCTCGAGGCCGTTCTCGCGTAGGACGCGACGGCAGGCCTCCATGATCGTCTCTACGTCGTAGTCCCACGGGATGCCGTAGGCCCGGGCGGAGCGCCCCAGCCGCTCGATGTGCTCGCGCAGACGGAAGATGGCTGTGCCGTCGGGGGTCTGGTACGCCCGGATCCCCTCGAAAACGGCCGTCCCGTAGTGGAGGGCGTGGGTGAGGAAGGGAACCTGGGCACCGTCCCAGGGGACCATCTCGCCGTCCATCCAGATGGCGGTGGCTTTCTCCATCTCCGCATTCTGGCACACCGCCACGCGCCCTCGACAGCCGGACCGGGCTTCAGTTAGCGGTCTTCAGCTTGCGTTCGAGCCAGTCGAGGACGATGTCGAACCGCTCTTCCCGATGGCGGGGCTTGCCGCTCCGGGTGAGCTCGTGGCCTTCTCCCGGGAACCGGACGAACTCGGCCTCCACCCCGTTTCGCAACAAGGCGTCGAAGTACTGCTCGGCCTGCTCGATCGGGCAACGGAAGTCGTTCTCCGAGTGGATGATCAGCGTCGGGGTGCGGACCTGCGAGGCGAGGCGCAGCGGGCTGCGGTCCCACTCCAGCTCGGGGTCCCCCAGGTAGCTCTGGGCGAACCAGCCGCCGATGTCGGAGGTGCCGCCGAACGACGGCCACGACAGGAGCGCCCGTTCGACGATCGCCGCCTTCCAGCGGTCCTGGTGGGCGATCAGCCACGCGGTGAGGAATCCGCCATAGGAGCCGCCCATGACGCCCATCCGCTGTGGGTCGAGGCGCGGGAAGCGCTCGAGGGCGGCTGCCACGGCGGTGTCGATGTCTTCCACGTCGACGGTTCCCCATCCCTCCCCCATCACGGCGCGGAGGAAGTCGCGGTCCCGACCCCCGGAGCCCCGCGGGTTGGTCGCCACCACGCCGTAACCGGCGGCGGCGTACACCTGGAACTCGTCGAAGTAGCCCCACCCGTACTGAGCCGCGGGGCCGCCATGGATGTTGAGCAACAGCGGCACCTTCTCGTCACCCGGCGGCAGGTACACCCACACGTCGAGCCCGTCTACCTCGAAGTGCTGAGGGGGGATGACGTCGGGACGCCGGTCCCCGAACTCGTCCCGGGTCTCGGTGCGGTCCGCCCGCTCGACGACGAGGCGGGCGGGGTGCTCCATCGACGACAGCGTGTAGGCGGTCGTCCCTGCCCTGCGGTCGAAGCCGGTGACTATCGCCCGCTCGTCGACGACGAGCTCGATCTCGCCGGTGGGGTCGACGGCGGCTATCGCCACGCGGCCGGAGTCGACGAACGGCACGTAGGCCCTGCCCCCATCGAAGCCGAACCTGTCGGGCCCTCCCGACAGGGAGAAGAGGCCCCGCCCGGCATCGGCCACCACGGGCCGGGGCTCCTCCTCGAGTCGCCACAGGCCGGGGAGCTCGGGGAAATCGAGTCCGGGGTTGCCGATGGCGTGGAGCACGCCGTCGGCGTCGTAGGCGAGGGCGTGCCAGGAGCCCCGGGGGGCCACGGGCCGGGCGGTCCCACCTTCGGCGGGGGCGGTGACGATGTCGGCTCCGGGCTGATATCCGGGCCGGTCGGAGAGGTCGGTGAGGAAGCTGATGGCGGCACCGTCGGGTGACCAGATGGGGGCGAGCTCGTTGGCCTCGCCGTCGGTGACCCGCCGGGGCTCGGTCTCTCCGCCGAGATCGATCACGTAGACGTGGCGGCGACGGTCGTGGGTCCACCCGATCCCATCCGCCCGGTAGTCCCGCCGGGTGATGCGACGGGGACGGCGGGCCCGTTCCTCGTCGTCGAGGTCCGCCCACTCGTCGGTCCAATCGACGCCGACGACGGCGATCCGGCTCCCGTCGGGACTCCATGCGGGCCTTCCTGCCACGCCGAGCGGGAAGGAGGTGACGACTTCCGCCTCACCACCGTCGACTTCGATCACCGCCAGCTGGGGGTGGTCGTCGACCTTGCGGACGAAGGCGAGGCGGCGTCCGTCGGGCGACCACTGCGGGGAGGCGTCGCTGCCTCCTGTCGTGAAGCGGCGATGTTCGCCGTCGGCCATCAGCCAGATGTCGCGCACGTAGCGGTCGCCTTCGACGTCGATCGTGGTGACGACATAGGCGATCTTCGTCCCGTCGGGGGAAACGACGGGATCGGATGGCGCAGCGATTCCGTGCAGACGTGAGGGCACTCGTTTCTCCTGGCTGGGGCCACGGAACCCTACTCTCCTCGCCGTGGCACGGATGATCGCCTCCTTCTTCGGCACCGGCCTGATACTCCGCCGTCTGCGGGGAGCCGATGGCGGCTCGGGCACCGTCGGATCGTTGTTCGCTCTGGCGGCGTCGCTGGCCCTGTTTCGCATCGGCCCGGCGGCACAGGCCGCCGCGCTGGCGGTGACGGTCGTGGCGTCCCTGGTGGCGGTGCGGCCGTTCGCCAGCACGGAGGGCGACCCGTCGTGGGTGGTGATCGACGAGGCCGCGGGGACGTTCTTGGCCACGCTGGGCCTGACCGGGATACCGGCTGTGGTGGCATGGGCGGTGTTCCGGGTCGCCGACATCTTCAAGCGCTTCTTCTTCGGCGTTTCGCAGGCGGAACGGCTGCCTGGCAGCGTGGGGGTGACCGCCGACGATCTCGTCGCCGGCCTGTACGGGCTGGCGGTCGGTTGGCTGGTCTCTGCCCTTTTGTGAGGTCACCGGGGGTGGGCGGTGCTATGGTCGCCCCCACAACCGAATCGGGCCCTGTCTGGGGAAGTCCGGTCGAAGTCCGGCGCTGACCCGCAACCGTAGGTCGCCTCCTCCGTGGAGGCGGCGAGCCGGGATACCAGGCAGAGGTCGCGGCTCCGAACAACCCCGTCGTGGTCTGCGGGGGGAGCCCGGGGACGGAAGATCCCTCTCACGCCATGCGAGCGGAACCTTCCCTCACTGGGTTCACCTGCAGACCCGGAGAGAGGAAGGAAACCCAATCACATGGCACGAACCACACGTGTCGCCACTCTCGTGGCGAGCCTCCTCGCTCTCTTCCTGCTCGTCGGGCCCGCGTCGGCGCAGGAAGCCTCTCCGGGTCTCGCAGCTGCCGATTGGATCGCCGGTGAGCTGGCGTCCGACGAGCCGAGCTTCGACGAGTTCGGGGTGGCTCCGGCTCGCGCCGACGCCATATTCGCCCTGGCGGCGCTCGGCGCTCGACCCGATGCGATCCGCCAGGCGGCAGACGACCTGCGAGCGACTGCTGCCGACTACGTCGGCGAAGGCGCCGACATCGACGTCGGTGCCCTGGCGAAGGTGCTCCTGGCGGTGCAGGTGACCGGCGAGGACCCTGACGGCTTCCTGGAAGGTCGGGACCTCGAGGACGAGCTCCGCGCCGCCCAACGCGACGACGGCAGCTTCGCCGACGACACGTTCCGCCACGCCCTGGCGATGATCGCTCTGGGAGCGACGGACGCCGGTGTGCCCGAGGACGCGGTCGATGCCCTGGTGAGCCGCCAGAACGACGACGGATCGCTCCCCGACGACTTCGACCCCGAGCAGCCGAGCATCGACAACACCGCCCTGGCCGTCCAGGCCCTGCTCGCCGCCGGGACCACGGAAGGCCTCGCCGGGGCGGTTGCGTTCCTCGTCGATTCCCAGAACGACGACGGCTCCTGGCCCAATCCCTTCGGCGCACCGAACGCCAACACGGCCGGTCTGGCCGGCCAGGCGTTGCGGGCCGCCGGCGAGACCGAAGCCGCCGACAGGGCAGCCGAGTTCGTCCTCTCGCTGCAGACCGAAGACGGCGGGTTCGCCTTCGACGCCACCCAATCGGAGGCCAACGGGTACGCCACGCTGCAAGCGGTCCTGGCCTTGGGCGGGCCTGCCTACCACCAGCTGACGGCTCCATCCTCGGACGACGCCGCCGCGGGGGGTTCCGAGACGACCCCGGCTGCCGGGGTGTGTCCGCCCGGGGAGGGGACCACCGTGGTGGTGGATTTCTCGGCGTTCGGAGGATCCGTCGAGGTGGGTTGCGCCCCGACGGCGACGACTGGGTTCGAAGCACTCGAGGAAGCCGGCTTCGACATCGCCACCGTGGAGGGAAGTCCCTTCGTGTGCCGGATCGACGGGCTCCCCGGCCCCGACACCGAAGACTGCGTCGGCTTCCCGCCCGGTGACGCCTTCTGGTCCTACTGGACCGCCGAGCTCGGAGGCGACTGGGCGTTCAGCTCGACGGGCCCGGCCGACCCGATCGAAGGACACCTGGAGGGCTGGGCCTTCTCCACCGGGGAGAACGAGCCGCCGGCTTTCGAGGTGCCGCCCGCTCCGGCCCGAGAGGCCGAGGACACCTCGACCACTGCGACCGACTCGACTCCGTCCGCCACGGCGGCCGACACCACGACGACGCAGCCCGCGGCCGACGACGAGGACGGGCCAGGGGCGGGACCGTTCGTGGCAGGCGCCGCCCTCGTGGTCGTGCTCGGCGTGGCCGGTCTCGTCCTGGCTCGCAGGCGACGGGAAACCGGAGAGCCATGACGAGGAAGCTGCCCCGGCGTCTGCACGCGGGAGCCTGGTGGCTCTGGGCCCTCGGGTTGATGGCAGTGGCGACTCAGACGACCAACCCCCTTCTCCTCGGCCTGGTCGTCGCCGTCTGTGGGGTGGTTGTCGCCAGGCGCCGCGGCGGCGCGGCGTGGGCCGGCGGTTATCGCGCCTACCTCGTCGTGGCGGCGGTGGTGGTGGCGATCCGGATCTTCTTCCGGACGCTCTTCGGCGGCGGCGTGGGCGCGGACGTCCTGTTCCATCTCCCCCGCCTCTCGATCCCGGGCGGCTTGACCGTCGGCGGGCCGGTCACCGCCCAGCAGGTGCTCGCGGGGATGTACGACGGGTTCCGCCTGGCCGCGATCCTGGTGTGCGTCGGGGCAGCCAACACGCTGGCCGATCCTCGCCGGCTGGCCCGCTCGCTCCCGGCAGCCCTCTCGGGGGTCGCCACTTCCGTCGTGGTGGCCTTGTCGCTGGCTCCCCAGCTCGTCGAGTCGTTCGCCCGGATCCGCCGCGCCCGGCGACTGCGGGGGGAGTCGGGAACCGGGTGGCGATCGCTGCGGCCCCTCCTCGTGCCGCTGGCGGAAGAGACCCTCCACCGGTCGGTGTCCCTCGCCGCGTCCATGGAGGGCCGGGGATACGGCCGGCCGTCGCCTTCGAACCGCAAGTGGGGAGCCGTGGCCATCGGAGGGTTGGCGCCGTTGGCCGTCGGGTCGTTCTGGCTCGTCACCGGATCCGAGACGGTGGGTGCCACCGCCACCGTCGGCGCGGGAGCCGTGCTGGTCGTCGGGGGCATCGCCGGAGCCGGCAACCGGGATCGGAGGACGCGTTACCGGGCCGACCGGTGGGAGCGCCAGGAATGGCTGGTCGGTCTCTCGGGGGTCGTCGCTGCCGTCGGCGTTTACGTCACGGCCGCGACGACGACCGGGGTCCTCGCTCCGACCCTGGATCCCCTCACGTGGCCCCAGCTCAGCCCGGTCGCGGCGATCTCGGTCCTGGTGGCGGCGACTCCGGCCGTGACCGCGCCACCGACCCCGCCCGTCCCCTCCCTGCGTTCGATCCCGGAGGCGGCACAGTGATCACCTTCCACCGCGTGACGTTCACCTATCCCAACGCCGACCGCCCCACCCTGGTCGGGGTCGATCTCCACGTGGGCGAGGGGGAGCTGGCGCTGGTGGTAGGCCCGACGGGGGTCGGCAAGTCGACCCTGCTGCGGATGGTCAACGGCCTGGTCCCCCGCTTCAGCGGAGGGCGCCTGGAAGGTCGAGTCGAAGTGGGCGGGCGCGACATCGCCGACCACACCGTGGGAGAGATGGCCGACCTGGTCGGTCATGTCGCCCAGGATCCGTCCGCCGGGTTCGTCGCCGACACCGTCGAGGAAGAGCTGGCGTTCACGATGGAACAGCTCGGCCTCGACCCGGGAGTGATGCGCAAGCGCGTGGAAGAGGTGCTCGACCTCATGGGTTTGACGCATCTGCGATCCCGCCGCCTCGCCGACCTGTCCGGGGGCGAGGCCCAGCGGGTCGCCATCGGAGCCGTTCTCACGGCCCATCCCAAGGTGATGGTCCTCGACGAGCCGACCTCGGCGCTGGATCCCGCCGCCGCCGAAGAGGTGCTGGCTTCGATCACCCGGTTGGTCCACGACGTCGGGACCACGGTGTTGATGGCGGAGCACCGGCTCGAGAGGGTCGTGCAGTACGCCGACCGGGTGATCCACATCGACCCCGAGGGCCGTGTGGAGGGCGGCGCGCCCGCCGAGGTGATGGAGACGTCTTCCGTGGCCCCGCCGGTGGTCCGCTTGGGCCGCCTCGCCGGGTGGTCGCCGCTGCCGCTTTCGGTGCGGGACGCCCGAAGGCGGGCGGCGTCGCTCGTGTCACGTCTCAGGCCGCCCGCCCCGCGGTCTCCGAATGTCGGTGCCACCGTGCTGGAGGCCCGGGGACTGACCGTCGCCTATGGGGACGTGGCCGCGGTGCGGGGAGTGGACCTGCGGATAGCCGCCGGTGAGATCGTGGCTTTGATGGGCCGCAACGGCGCCGGCAAGTCTTCTCTCCTGTGGGCCCTCCAGGGCACCGGCAGACGCAGCGGCGGGCGGGTGAGCATCGGCGGCGTCGACCCGGCGACTCTGGAAGCGGGCCGGGCGAGACGTCTCGTGGCCCTCGTCCCCCACGAGCCATCCGACCTGCTGTTCATGGAGACGGTCGCCGACGAATGCGGCCGGGCCGACGCCACCAACGGCTCACCGCCGGGGACCTGCCTGGCCCGGCTCCGGCAGCTGGTGGGCGACATCGATCCGCAAACCCACCCCGCCGACCTGTCCGAAGGCCAGAAGCTGGCTCTGGTGCTGGCGATCCAGCTCGGGGCCGGGCCCGAGGTGCTGTTGCTCGACGAGCCGACCCGCGGCATGGACTACGCCGCCAAGCAGCGACTCTCCGGCCTGATCGGTGAGATCGCCGCCCAGGGAACGGCGGTGATGGTGGCCACCCACGACGTCGAGTTCGCCGCCGAGACGGCCCATCGCGTGGTCGTCATGGCAGAAGGCGAGATCGTCGCCGACGATCGCACCGCGACGGTGGTCGTGTCTTCGCCGGTGTTCGCGCCCCAGGTCGCCAAGGTGCTGGCCGGGGACTGGCTGACCGTCGGCGACGTGGCGGCCGCATTGGAGCCGGCATGAGCGGGCGGCGATCCATCCTGGCGGTGTCGGGGCGGGCCAAGCTGACCCTGGTGTTCGCCGTATTCGCGAGCGCGGTCGCCTTCGTGTGGCCGCTTTTCGCCGGCGCCGAAGCGGTGGTGGCGGGAAGCGACGCCGCTCCCCTGTTGTTCGCCCTGGTCCTCCCCCTGGTCACTGCGGTGGCAGCGGCGGAGATCTCGACGGGCGGCTTCGACGCCAAGACGGTGGCGATGCTCGGGGTCCTGGCAGCGCTGGGAGCGGCCCTGCGGCCGCTGGGAGCCGGAGCCGGGGGAATCGAGCCCGTCTTCTTTCTGATCGTGCTCGGCGGCCGGGTGTTCGGCCCCGGGTTCGGTTTCGTCCTCGGGTCGACGACCCTCGCCGTCTCGGCTCTGATCACAGCCGGGGTCGGGCCGTGGCTGCCGTATCAGATGCTCGCTGCCGCCTGGGTGGGTCTGGGCGCCGGCCTGCTGCCGCAGGCGAAAGGGCGGTTGGAGCTGGCGATGTTGGCGGTGTACGGAGCGGTGGCGTCTTTCGCCTTCGGCCTGTTGATGAACCTGTCGTTCTGGCCGTTCACCCTCGGCCCCGACACGTCGATGTCGTTCGTCGCCGGCGCCCCCATGTGGGAGAACCTGAAGCGCTTCCTCGCGTTCGAGGTGGTGACCTCGTTCGCCTGGGAGGTCGGGCGGGCGATCACCACCGCCGTGCTGATCCTGGTCGTGGGCGGGACGATCCTGCGCACCCTGAGACGCGCCAGCGCCCGGGCGGCGTTCGACTCGAAGCCGGTCTTCGAACCGACGGGGCCCGGGCGCTGATCGTTCGGGTCAGTCGGCCAGTCCGGCTCGCACCAGGAAGGCAGCCATCTGGCCGCGGCTCACGTAGTCGTCGGGGCAGAACCGGTCGTTCTTCGGCGGATTGCAGCCCTTGGTGATCCCGGCCGCAGCCAGCGCACCGATGTCGTCACGGTGGGGATTGTCGGCGTCGACGTCCCCGAAGTCGCTCGCAGCGGGGGTCAGCTTCATCGCACGGGCGAGGAACGTGGCCATCTGCGCCCGGGTGACGTAGTCGTCGGGGCAGAACCGGTCGTTCTTCGGGGGGTTGCAGCCCTTGGTGATCCCGGCCGCAGCCAGCGCACCGATGTCGTCGATGTGCGGGCTGTCGAACAAGACGTCGACGAAGTCGGACTCGGCCGGCTCCAGCGCGAGGGCCCGCGTGAGGAAGGTCGCCATCTGGGCACGGGTGACCTTGTCCTCCGGGCAGAAATGGGTGTTCTGAGGGGGGTTGCAGCCCTTGGTCACACCGGACGCGGCGAGCGCGTTCACGTCGTCCACGAACACGTGGCCCGGAGGGGTGTCGAGGAACTCGGCACCGGCCTTCTTCGGCGTCCACACTTCGATCGCCTCTGCAAAGGAGAACCTGATGCTCTTGTCATCCCAGGTGGGAACCGCACCGTCGATCGTGGCGAGCGCGACCGAGACGTAGAGGGGACGAACTGACGAGAACTCCGGGTAATCCTCGACCATCCACTCGATCGCAAAAACGACGCCGTACGCGGTGCTCCAGCAGAGATCGTCGAAGGTCAGCCTCTCGTGATTGCCAGACAGTCCCCCGGAGTCGATGTAGAGGCTGTGGGCATCTGGGTAGCGCGACCGCATTTCCTCGTGCCGCAGCTCCCCGGGGTACGCTCCTTCGGCGGCCAGCTCGGCATGTCTTTCGACATACTCGGCGAGAGCGCTTGCATGTGCCTGATTTATCGAAAATGCAGGGAGATTCTGGTAGTCGGGTCTACGACCCCACTCCGGGTCCCAATCCTTCGTCGAATCGATGAGTTCGTCGATGACGGCAGGGATCCGCTCCGAGACGCACGCCGCCAGCTCGTTGGAGTCCACCAACTCGATGTCAGCCGCTCGGGCCGGGGAGGCCGGGAACCAGACGACAGCCAGGGCGGCTGCCACGAAGGTGGTGAGTAGTCGCTTCATCCGACAAACGTCGGCACGTCGTGCGGAGACTCAACCGTTTGTTATGCGAAATCTCGGCAATCGAACCGGGTCACGGCCACTACAGGCCCGTAGACGCCCGAAGGACGGCTTGCCCCGGCCCTCTTCGCATCGACTGGCCTATCGAGGCGCAACCGGAGGCTCGGGTCAACTGAGCGAGACGTACCGCGCCTCTTCGATCCCCTCCAGGCGCCGCAGCTCGGCGAGCTGATCCTCGGTGAGCGGATCGTCGAGGTTGAGGCCCATCATCGCCGCGTCGCCGGTGTCGGGTGCCCGGCCCACCACCATGTTGGCGATGTTGACGCCGAGGTCGCCTAGGTAGGAGCCGAGCCGGCCGATGACGCCCGGGACGTCGGCGTTGCGAACGATCAGCATCTTCTCGGAGACCGGCAGCTCGACGTCGTGGCCGAGGATCTCGACCAGGGTCGGGCCTTTGCGTGTGCGGGTGGCGGACACCGACACCTCCCGGCCACCGACCTCGCCGCGGACGGTGATCATCGACTGGTAGTGCTCGGCGACTTCGGAGGTCTCCTGCTCGAGGGCGATCCCCCTCTGGTCGGCGATGGTGGGGGCGTTCACGTAGGTGATCATCCGCGAGGAGACACCCGACAAGGCCCCCTTGAGCACGGCCAGCGTCAGCGGACGGGTCTCGCCCATGCCGATGCGGCCGGCCACCCTCACAGTGAGGCTCTGCGGGAGCCCGCCGGCGAGGGACGTGAAGACCCGGCCCAGGGTCTCGGCCACCGGGAGATACTCGGCGACCTCCTCCGGGACCGACGTGCCCAGGTCGACGTTGACGGCCGACAGCACCAACTCTCCCCGCAGTGCCTTGACCACCGCCTTGGCGACGTCGGTGCCCGCCTTGTCCTGTGCCTCGGCGGTCGAGGCACCGAGGTGCGGGGTCACGACGACCTGGTCGAGCTCGAACAGCGGGGACTGGGTGAGGGGCTCCTTCGAGAACACGTCGAGAGCCGCCCCGGCGAGGCGGCCTTCCCGGATGGCCTCGGCGAGGGCCTCTTCGTCGATGATGCCGCCCCGGGAGGCGTTGACTATCCGGGCCGTGGGCTTGACCCGGGCGAGGGCGTCCTTTCCGATCAGCCCCTTGGTGTCCGCCGTCAGCGGGAGATGGACGGTGATGAAGTCGGAGGTCGACAGCAGGGTGTCGAGGTCGACCATCTCCACGCCCAGCCGCCGCCAGTGCTCCTGGGAGACGTAGGGGTCGTGGCCGAGGATGTGCATGCCGAACGCCCGGGCACGCTCGGCCACCAAAGACCCGATCCGGCCCAGGCCGATGATGCCCAGCGTCTTGCCGTGCAGCTCCACCCCCTCGAACTTGGACCGCTCCCACACACCGGAGCGGAGCGTGGCGTCGGCCCGGGGGATGTTGCGCGCCTGGGCGAGCATCAGGGCGAGGGCGTGCTCGGCGGCAGAGATGATGTTCGCCTGGGGGGCGTTGACGACGACGATGCCCGCCTCGGTCGCCGCCGCCAGGTCGATGTTGTCGACTCCGATGCCGGCCCGTCCGATGACGCGAAGGTTCGGGGCCGCCGCGATCATCTCGGCGTCGACCTGGGTCGCCGAGCGGACGATCAGGCCCTCGGCGTCGGCGAGACGCGACAACAGCTCGGATCGCTCGACGCCGACGGCGAGATCCACCTCACAGCACTCGCGGAGGGTCTGTATGCCCGACTCGGCGATCTTCTCGGCGACGACGACACGTGGAGCCATGGATGAATGTTTCCACGGCTCGGGGCCGATCGAAAAACTCCGCCGCCGACGGTTAGCCTGCTCGGCTGATGAGCGACTACGTGTTCGATGCCGACACGGCGGTTACGGGCGGCGACGGCGGTGTCTTCCAGGCGGCGCTGCACGAGCGATGGACGATCGAGAACGTGCCCAACGGCGGGTACACGATGGCGGTGATGCTGCGCGCCTGCCAGGCGATGTCTGCTCACCCCGACCCGCTGACCGCCACCGCGCACTTCCTCTCCCCCACCAAGGCCGGGCCCGTCGAGATGAGAGTCGAAGAGGTGAAGGCGGGCCGGTCCACCTCGACGTTCATGGCCGCTCTCCGCCAGGACGGCCGGGAGCGGGTGAGGATGCTGACGACACTCGGGCATCTAGACAGCCGCGATGGGCCCACCCACCGCTACCTCTCCCCGCCCACCCTCGAGCCGCCGTTCGTGGAGCAGCGGAGCATGCTCGACCAGAACTTCCCCGACAACTTCCGCTTCGAGATCCCCCAACGGGTGGCGGGCGGGGCGATCGGCCAGCCGACCGGCGAGCCCGAGATCGGCGGGCGGATCGCCTTCGCCGACGGCCGGGACCCGGACTTGCTGGCGATGCCGGTCTTCGCCGACGGGATGCCCCCTGCCGCCTTCAACCTCGGATATGCAGCCTGGACCCCCACGATCGAGCTGACCGTCCATTTCTGGAACCACCCGGCCCCCGGCCCGGTCACCGTCTGGTTCCACAGCGCGGTCGTCGAAGGCGGCTACCACGACGAGTCGGGAGACATCTGGGACTCCGAGGGTCGGCTCGTGGCGCGCAGCCGCCAGTTCGCCCGGATCCTCGCGGCTCCGAGCCCTTGACGGCTCAGAGGGCGCCGATCACCTCACGCCCGAACAGCTCCAGGCCCGACAGGTCGTAGGCGACGTCGGGGAAGAACACGATCAGATACGACAAGCCGAAGTCCCGGTAGGGCTTCAGCATCTCGATGATCTTGTCCGGCGGCCCCGACCACCGCCGCGCCTGGCGCTCATGGCGCTCCAGGGCGTCGTCGCCGATCAGGGGACGCAGCCGCGCCCCGATCTCGTCGAGCCTCTCCTGCGCCTCGGCCTCGGTAGGGGCGCACACGAGCCGGAGGTTCATGGAGCGGGTGATGGCGTCGAAGTCGGTCCCCACCTCGGCGCAGTGCTCGGCGAGCACCCGGGACTTGTGGGCCCAGGTTTCGGGATCGCCGTAGAAGTTGGCGTACTGGGCGTGGCGGGCCACCACCCGGAGGGTTCGCTTCTCACCGCCGCCGGCCACCCAGATCGGGATGTGGGGCTCCTGCAGCGGCTTCGGCTGGCAGATGGCCCCTTCCAGGCGGTAGTACTCGCCTTCGAAGCTCGCCTTCTCCTCGGTCCACATGCGCTTCATCACCTCGATGCCCTCGTCGAGTTGGGCGATGCGGACCGACGCTTTCGGGAACTCGTAGCCGTGGGCAAGGAACTCCTCTTCGTACCAGCCGGCGCCGATGCCCATCTCCAGGCGACCGCCCGAGATGACGTCGATGGAGGCGGCGACGTGGGCGAGGTACGCCGGAGGGCGGTAGCCGTTGCAGGTGCACATCTGGCCGAGCCGCAGGGTGTCGGTCGCCACCGCCAACGCCGCCATCAGAGACCACGCCTCGTAGGTCGGCTCCTGGGTGGCGACGGGGGTGGTGTGGAAATGGTCGAACACCCAACCCGACTCGAAGCCGGCCTGCTCGGCGGCTTTCGCCACCCGGGTCATGGTGGGCCAATGGTCCTCGACGGGGATGCCGACGAGATCGAGAGTCCAGCCCTGTGGGATGAAGCAACCGAAGCGCATGAGGCGACGATATATCCGATCCTGACGCTGGGCTGTCGTCCGGTGTGCCCGGCGTGGCGGGATACGCTGTGGCGGATGGACGTGCTCGCCGCCGTTCCCGTGAAGCGGTTCTTCGTCGCCAAGCGGCGCCTCTCGCCGATCCTGGACGCGGCGGCGCGCGCTCGCCTGGGTCGTGACCTGGCCGCCCACACGATCTCCACGGTGGAGAAGGCCGGCCTCGACGTGGTCCCGCTCGCCTCCGACGCAGAGGTCGCCGAGTGGCTGTCGGGGCGAGGCTGGGATCCGATGGTGGACCGGGGCGGAGGCCTCGACGCTGCCGCCCGGGACGCCACTCTGCGGGCGGCCGCCGAGGGCCGGCCGTGGATGATCGTCCACGCCGACCTGCCCCTGGTGACGCCCGAGGACATCCGGGCAGCGGCCTCGGTGCTGGAAGGAGGCTGCTCGCCGATCGCCCCCAGCGACGACGGCGGCACGTCTCTCATCGGCGGGCATCGGCCCTTCGAGTTCGCCTACGGGCCGAGCAGCTTCCACCGTCACCTGGCCCGCTCCGACGACCCGGTGGTGATCGTCCGCCGGGGCCTGGCTCTGGACCTGGACGGCCCTCGAGACTTCGAAGCCGCCGCTTCTCTGCCGGCGGGCCGTTGGCTGCGCCGCTATTCGCCGTGACGAACCTCTACGACGACCTCCGCGACGCCCCCGAGGGCCTGCCCACTCCCGAGTCGGCCCTGACGATCGGCGCCCACCCCGACGACGCCGAGTTCGGTGCCGGAGGCACATTGGCTCGCTGGGCCCGGGACGGATGCAGGGTGACGTTGCTCGTCATGACCGATGGCTCGAAGGGGACCTGGGAGGAAGGGGTGTCTCCCGCCGAGCTGGCGGCTCGCCGCAGGGAGGAGCAGCGTCGGGCCGCCGAGGTGCTGGGCGCGGCCGACGTGATCCATCTCGACCACGTCGATGGCGAGCTCGAGTACTCGATGGAGCTGCGGGAGGAGATCTGCCGGTGGATCCGCACCGTCCGGCCCCAGGTGGTGCTGGGCCACGACCCGTGGCGCCGGTACATGCTCCACCCGGACCATCGAGCCGCCGGCCTCGCCCTGGTCGACGGCGTGGTGGCGGCGCGGGACCACCTGTTCTTCCCGGACCAGGACCTCGAGCGGCACCGTCCCGAAGCGATCCTGCTGTGGCAGGCGGACGAGCCGAACCACTACGAGGACATCGCCGACACCTTCGACGTCAAGGTGGAGGCGCTCCTGTGCCATTCGAGCCAGTCGGCCACCACGATGGGCGATGCCGCTTCCTCGCCCGCCGCCCGGGAGGAGTTCACCCGACGGCTGTCCGCCCTGGCCGCCGAGAGCGGGAAGCCGGCCGGCTTGCGGATGGCCGAGGCGTTCCGGCTGATCCGCCCTTGACGCGAGGAGGGCGGCCGATCGGCCGCCCTCGCCTCGCGTTAGCCCGCTCTCCTATCGGATCGCAGTTCCGGTGTCCTTGTCGAAGTAGTGCAGCTTGCTCGTGTCGACGACGAGCACGGTCTCCTGGCCGGTCTCGGGAGCCAGGTCCGGGTTGACCCTGGCCGTGAACTTGGTCACCGAGCCCAGCGTCTCCTCATCGGCGCCCTGGTCTTCCAGGAGCTCCTGGATGTCCGGCGTGATGACGGGAGGGCTGTCCATCTCGAAATGGACATAGGCCTCCGAGCCGAGCTGTTCGACCAGTTGCGGCTTGACGGTCATCTTCTGGTCGTCGGTGGCGTTGGGCACCGCCTGGGCGATCTCGAACGCCTCCGGGCGGACGCCGATGACGATCTCCTTGCCGGCGTAGTTGCTGAGCGAGGGCCGCTTGGCGATCGCCTCGCGGTCGACGCTCAGGGTGTGTCCGGCGAACTTCACCCCCAACTTGCCGTTCTCTTCCTGGATCGTGCCGTACACGAAGTTCATCGACGGGCTGCCGATGAAGCCGGCGACGAAGAGGTTGTCGGGGTTGTCGTAGAGGTTGCGGGGGGTGTCGATCTGCTGGAGGTTGCTCTCGCCCTCGTGCGAGATCTTGCGCAGCACCGCCACCCGGTCACCCATGGTCATGGCCTCGGTCTGATCGTGGGTGACGTACAGCGTGGTGGTGCCGAGGCGCTCCTGCAGCAAGCCGATCTCGGACCGCATCTGGACGCGCAGCTTGGCGTCGAGGTTGGACAGCGGCTCGTCCATCAGGAAGGCGGCCGGCTCGCGGACGATGGCCCGGCCCATCGCCACCCGCTGCCGCTGACCACCCGAGAGGGCCTTGGGCCGCCGGTCGAGGTACTCGTGGATCTCGAGGATGCGGGCCGCCTCCTGGACCCGGCGGTCGATCTCGTCGTCGGGCATCTTCCGCAGGCGGAGACCGAAGGCCATGTTCTCGTAGACGGTCATGTGCGGGTACAGGGCATAGTTCTGGAACACCATGGCGATGTCCCGGTCCTTGGGCGGCACGTCGTTGACGACCCTGTCGCCGATGTAGAGCTTGCCCTCGGTGACCTCTTCGAGCCCGGCGACCATCCGCAGCAGCGTGGACTTGCCGCAACCCGACGGACCGACGAGAACGACGAACTCTCCATCCTCCACGTGGATGCTCACGTCGTAGATCGCCCGAGTTCCTCCCGGATAGACCTTGCCGACGTTCTCGAAGGTGATGGAAGCCATCTGGTTGGGACTCCTTCCGCCTGGGCTCCTCTCAACCTAGCATGTCAGTCGCTCGGTTGGCCTGACGCAGGAGGAGACTTGACCGACAAGGTGGCAGTGATCACCGGGGGTACAGGAGGGCTCGGAACGGCCCTCGTCAAGCGACTCCGAGACTGGGATCTCAAGTTCGCCATCACCTACCTCCTCCCCGAAGAAGCCGCCGCGTTCGAGGAGGCGATCGACCTCGACGAGGACCGGCTGATCCTCCGGCGCGTCGACGCCACCAACGCCGAAGCGGTGAACTCCTTCATGAAAGAGGTGGCCGACACGTGGGGCGCCATCCACATGTTGTGCTCGCTCGTCGGTGGCTGGGCGGGCGGCCGCGACGTCGAAGAGACGGACGACGTGCGTTTCGAGCGCATGATCGACCTCAACCTGCGCTCAGCCTTCTACGCCGTTCGCGCCGCCGTTCCCTACCTGCGCCAGGCGGGCTGGGGCCGGATCCTGCTCGTCGGGAGCAAGGCCGTCGAGGAGGCGCCACCCGGCCAGGCCGCCTTCAACATCGCCAAGGCGGGGGTGGTCGCCCTGGCGAAGACGGTGGCCCAGGAACTGGAGGGCTCCGGCGTCACCGCCAACTGCCTGATGCCGTCGGTGATCGACACGCCGGCCACGCGGGCTGCGCTCCCCTACGCCGACTACGTGCACTGGCCGACTCCGGAAGAGATCGCCGACGTCGCCGCCTTCGTCCTCAGCGAGCAGTCGCGGGTGATGAACGGGGCGACGGTCCGGGTCTACGGCCGCGCCTGACGCGGAAAATACCTTGACTTAAAGTCAACTTGAGCTTGTAGCGTCCCTCCGGACGGGTCGACTCAACGGTCCGATGACTCCAGGGTCCGGACGCGGTCGATCCCACTGAGCAACCGGAGGAGACACATGACAGACCGAGTGATCGACCTCGGCCGCCTGCGGGGCGCGGTCGCAGGGCGCGTAGTAGGCCCCGACGACCCCGCCTACGACACCGACCGCCAGATCTTCTACGCGTTCGACCGGCGCCCCGCCGCCGTGATCCGGGTCGCCAACGCCGAAGACGTGGCCAAGGCGGTGGAGTTCGCCGCCGACAACGGCCTGGAGCTGGCGGTGCGGAGCGGGGGCCACAGCCTCGCCGGCCACAGCGCCACCGACGGAGGCATCGTCATCCACCTCGGGGACATGAACCGGATCGAGATCGACCCCGAGAACCGGACGGCGTGGGCGGAGACCGGAGCCACCGCCGGGGAGTACACGAAAGCGGCGGCCGAGTACGGTCTCGCCACCGGCTTCGGGGACACCGCGTCCGTCGGCATCGGCGGGATCACCCTCGCCGGGGGGATCGGCTTTCTGGTCCGCAAGTACGGGCTGACCATCGACAACGTCCTCGCCGCCGAGGTGGTGACCGCCGACGGCCGCATCTTGCGGGTCGACGCCGAAGAGAACCCGGACCTGTTCTGGGCGATCCGAGGCGGCGGCGGCAACTTCGGCGTGGTGACCCGGATCCAGTACCGCCTGGTGCCGGTGTCCGACATCACGGGCGGGATGCTGATCCTGCCCGCAACTCCCGAGACGATCGCCGGCTTCGCCGCCGAGGCCGAGGCCGCCCCCGAGGAGCTGTCGACGATCGCCAACGTGATGAAAGCCCCGCCGCTGCCGTTCCTTCCCGAGGCGGCCCACGGCAAGTTCGTGCTTCTGGGGTTGATGGCGTTCAGCGGCGACCCGGACGAAGGAAACGCGGTCATGGACCGCTTCCGGGCCCTCGGCGAGCCGATCGCCGACATGCTGGGCCCGACGAAGTACCCGGCCCTGTTCGAGGAGCCCGAAGAGGAAGGCGACTTCCATCCGATGATGGAGGGCGTCAACCTGTTCGCCGACGAGTTGGCGGAGACGGAGGCGAAAACGGCGATATCGCACATCGAGGCGTCGACGGCGGCGATGTCCGCCGTCCAGTTCCGGGTCCTCGGCGGGGCTTTCGCCCGGGTGCCCAACGACGCCACCGCCTTCGGCCACCGGGACCGCAAGCTGATGGTCAACGTGGCGGCGATGTACATGGACCCCTCCCAGAAGGAGGAGGTCGCGGCGTGGACCCGGGACTTGGCCGAGGCCCTGTATCCGGGCGAGACCGCCGGGTACTCGGGGTTCATCACCGACGAGGGCGACCGGGGGGCCATCCGGGCCTACCCGCCGGCGACCCTGAGCCGCCTGCAGGAGATCAAGCGCCGCTACGACCCGGACAACCTGTTCCGCCTCAACCACAACATCGCTCCGGCCTGATCATCCGGGCCCGCAGAGAAAAAAACCGCATGGCGTGTCGATCACCGGGCCTCTCGTTCGACGTCTGAGTGAGAGGCCCGGAAGGCGGGCCGGAGTACCGAAAGGAGCCGAGATGCGAGTGATGGTGCTGGTGAAGAGCACGCCGGAGACGGAACAGGCAGCGTCGCCCAGCGAGCAGGCCATCGCCGAGATGCTGGAGTTCAACGAGGAACTCGTGAACGCCGGCGTGATGGTCGACGGCGACGGGCTCGCCCCCAGTGCGAACGGCGCCCGGGTGCGCTGGGAGAAGGGCGACATCAGGGTGATCGACGGGCCCTTCACCGAGTCGAAGGAGCTCGTCGCCGGGTACTGGGTGTGGGAGGTCAAGTCGCTGGAGGAGGCGATCGAGTACGCCAAGCGGATCCCCAACACCGAGGGCGAGGACTGGGAGGTGGAGATACGCCCCTTCGTCCAGCCCGAGGACTTCGGCGAGGCTCTGACCCCCGAGCTCCAGGCGAAGAACGACGAGCTCCGGGCGAGGGAACAGGCCCAGCAAGAGCGACGCTGACCGACATCCCCCCGGCAGAGCCGGAGGCGAGCGATTCGCCCGCCTCCGGCTCGGCCACGTCGGGGCTGCTTCACTCCCTTCGATGAGCACCGACATCCAGCGGACGATCGAGGCGGTGTGGCGGATCGAGTCCACGAAGGTCACCGCCGCCATCAGCCGCCTCGTCCGCGACGTGGGGCTCGCCGAAGAACTGGCCCAGGACGCATTCGTCGCCGCGCTCGAGCAATGGCCGAAGACGGGCATCCCCGACCGTCCCGCCGCCTGGCTGATGCGCACCGCTCGCAACAAAGCAGTCGACCGGATCCGGCGCAACGTCACCTATGAGAGCAAGCAGGCAGTGCTCGCCCGCGACGCCGAGCTCGGGGCGATCGACGACCCCGACTGGGACGCGGCCCTGGACGACCCGGTGGGCGACGACATCCTGCGCCTGATGTTCATCGCCTGCCACCCGGCGCTGTCCATGGAGGCCCGGGTGGCGCTCACCCTGCGGCTCCTGGGAGGTCTGACGACCGCCGAGATCGCCCGGGCGTTCCTCTCCTCCGAGTCGACCATCGCCCAGCGGATCGTGCGGGCGAAACGGACCCTGAGCCGACAGGAGGTCCGGTTCGAGACCCCGCCTCCCGATGAGCTCGCCGAGCGCCTCTCTTCGGTCCTCGAGGTGATCTACCTCATCTTCAACGAGGGCTACGCCGCCACGTCCGGGGACTCGTGGCTGCGGGCCGAACTGTGCCTGGAGGCGCTGCGTCTCGGCCGCATCCTCGCGGGGATCGTCCCCGGAGAGTCGGAGGCCCACGGGCTGCTGGCGCTGATGGAGCTCCAGGCGTCGCGGTTTCGGACCCGGGTCGACGCCGCCGGCAACCCGGTCCGCCTGCCCCACCAGGACCGCCGCCGCTGGGACCGCCTCCACATCAAAAGGGGCATCGCCGCCCTGGACCGGGCTAGAGCGTTGGCGTCGCAGCCGGGCTTCTACCTCCTGCAGGCCGAGATCGCCGCCTGCCACGCCCGCGCCCGGACGTTCGAGGAGACGGATTGGAGGCAGATCGTCCGCCTCTACGACCAACTCGCCCTCCGCTTCCCCTCCCCCGTCGTGGACCTCAATCGGGCGGTGGCGGTGGGCATGGCCGACGGGCCGGAAGCAGGGCTGGAACTCGTCGAGGCGCTAGCCACAGAGCCGCTGCTCAGTGACAGTCACCTGTTGGCCGCCGTGCGGGGGGACCTGCTGGAGAGGGCGGGAAGGCTCGACGAGGCTCGCGCCGAGTTCGCCCGCGCCGCCCAACTGACCCAGAACGAGGCCGAGCGGCAACTGCTCACCGCACGGGCCGAGTCTCTGTGAAGATCCTCCGCGCTCAGAGCCGCAGGAATCTTCACAAACGGGAAGACCCCCGCCCGGAGGCGGGGGTCTTCGTGTGGCAGCCCCGACCGGATTTGAACCGGCGTTACCGGCTTGAGAGGCCGGCGTCCTAGGCCGCTAGACGACGGGGCCGCGCGGCCGACGCCACGAGGGCGCCGGTTGCTCGGGGGGAAGGACTCGAACCCTCAATAACAGGGCCAGAACCTGTCGTGTTGCCAATTACACCACCCCCGAACGCGTCTCCTCCAACCGACTGGCAGGAGGAGAGCTCACATGGTAGCCCGTTGGCGGCGTTTCGTCATACTCCGCCGCCGTCCGGTCCGCGGTGCGTTCTCGACCGTCCAAACCTGCCATCTGTCGTCGATCCTACGGACCACGAACACCCACTCGAACCGCTGTGACGGCTCACCGGTCCTGACGAACACCACCTCGGAGCGGATCCGCCGTTCTCGATCGTTCGCTTCGGTTCCGATCGGCTCGAACGTCACCCGGTAAGCGGGCTCGCCGGGAGGATCGCGGGCGATAGCCTGCGCCTCCTCCCGGAAGCGGGCCATCTGTGGCCCGCGGGCGGCGAACCAGGGCTCCACTTCCTTCAACTCTCCAGTGACTGCGAACCTTCCCCAGCCGTCGAGAGCTCGCTGGATCACGCCTTCTGGATCGTCGATGGGCGTCGTCGTCCCAGCCCTGCTGGCCGGCGTGGAGGCCGGACTGGCGGGTGGCGTTTCGATGCTCGAGGGCGTGGTCGGGAGGGTGGCGGTGGTGCCCGTGACCGTCGGCTCGTGGTGCGGCCGGATGGCCCATGCGGCCAGTGCGGCCAGGACCGCCAAGACGCCGGCGGCGGCGACCCGGGAGGGGCGCATCAGGGAGAGAGCAGCGGAGTCACCGTGGCCCGGGCGCTCACCTCCAGGGGCCCGGCGCTGACCAGCCGCAGCAACGTGAGGTCGACTGAGGTCCACGCCCTGACGGTGGCCTCCGATCCGTCGGCGGCGGTGTCGACGTCGTACGCCACGGGAAGGCCCGTCTGGGCGGTGATCGCCTCGCTCACCCGGGACTGCACACGTTCGGGGTCGAGGACGAGGCGCCCCTCCAGCCGCCACACCGACTCGTCGATTCCGCTTCCCGCCGCAACGGCTACCGAGTCGACGAGCGAGCTCAGGTGCTGGTAGGCGATGAGCCCTCGCCACAGGTCGATGGCGATTCCTCCGACGACGAGCACCACCATCACCAGCCCGACCATCCACAGCGTCACCGATCCCCGCTCGCCATTCATGGCAGGCTGCGATACACGTCGACCGGCTCGGCGTGGAAGGCGGTGACCGCCAGCCCCCCGATTCCTCCCCAGGGAGTGTCGATGAGGGGGACGTGCACGGTCACCTCGGCGGTGATGTACGCACCGCGATCGAGCGAGCACTGGTTCCCGCCGCACATCACCACCGAAGCGTCGTAGCCACGCGCTCGTGCCATCGGAGCCACCACGGCCTCTCCCGTGCCGGCTGGGACGCCGTCGGCGAGCACGGCAGCCCGGGCCGCTTCCGCCGCTGCGGTCCGCACGAAGGCCCTCGCTTCGAGCCACGGCGAGAAGGCGAGGACGACGATCACCGCCGGTAGTACGAGAAGGCCGATGCCCAGAGCGAGCTCGATGGCCGCCGATCCGCGCTGGGTCATGGATCCTCCCGCCACGCCCACGTCTCCAGACTGAACGAGAGGTCGGTGGCCGACGAGATCCATCCCGGCACCGAGCCTCGGGCGCTGGCGACGATCGCCCCGCCCTCTTCGCTGCATCCGAACTCGACCGAGCTGGCGAGCCCGCCGACCACGCTCGCCAGGGCGTCGGCTACGACGGCGACGCATTCGGTGGCACCGGCCCCGGCAACACTTCCTGCCCTCGCCCCGCGCTCCAGCGCCGCCAGCACCGCCCCGCGTGTGTACTGGTACGCCACGAGCTGGACCAGCCCCACCACCATCAGCATGGCCAGGGCGGCGGCGAGGACGAACTGGAGTGAGGCGAAGCCTCGCTCTAGCCGCCGAGGATCTGGGTGCTGATCCAATTCACCACGTCGAGGCCCAGCGCCTCGAGCGCCGCCCAGATCACGACCAGGGCTGCGATCGCCAGGGCGGCGTTTCCCATCAGCTCGGCCGTGTTCAGGCCGCGTTCGTCGCGGTGCGCTTCTGCGACGAGGGCCGCCGCCTTTCTCAGTGCCGTGCGCATGGCTCGGTCTCCTTTCTCATCGCCAACCAGTGAGCAGGTACGGAAGGGGAGCGGCAACGAACAGGAGGAGGGTGGGAGCCAGGAGGGCGATCGTCGGTACGAGCATCGCCGCCCGGCGTCGTGTCGCCGCCCGCTTCATCGCCTCTCGACGCGCCTCCCGCACGTCCTCCGCCAACGCCAAGAGCCCTGCCGCCAGGTCGACGCCGCGCTCGTCGGCGATCGCCAGCAGGCGGTACGTGCGGGCGCACGCCGACTCCGGCGTGGAGTCGGCGACCCGCTGGAACGCTTCGGCCACGGTCATGCCCGCCCGGTGCAGCCTGACCGCTTCAGCCAGCTCGGCGACCACCTCTCCTCTCCCCCGGCTGATGACCTGGCTCACCGCTTGCAGCACCGCCCCTCCCGCTCGCACCCGGAGGGCGAGGAGCTGGTCGATCGTGTAGATCTCGATCCGCATCCGAAGTCGCCGCTCTTCGATGGCGCGTTCGAGACGTCCCCGGACCCGGCCGACCGAGGCGACGGCTCCCGCCACGATCAGAGTGAGCACCGCCGGCGTGGAAGCATGCAAGGAAATGCCGACCGCACCCCCCAGCACTGCGCCGAAGAAGAGAGCGCGCAGCTGGCGGACCCTGAACGCCGCCACCCGTTCCTCGTCGCCGGCCCGGGGGTCGTAGCCAGCTTGCCGAAGACGCATGGCGAGGCTGTCCTCACCCGCCGGGTCGAGACGCCGGCCGACGGCGGTGGCGAGCCGCCGGATCATCGGCCCGAAGACGCGGGCAACCGCGGACGCAGGTTCGCTCGTGATCGGCGTGCCCGACGGCGCGACGTACGGCCGCAGCCGCGGGGCGAGCCGGGGCGTAGGAGGGATGAGCATCCACATGACTCCGGCAGCGACGGTCGCCGAGGCGAGGGCAGCGAGCACCACGAGCGGTGTCATCTGCCCAGCACCCTCGGCTCGTCGGGGGTCCGCCCCAACCGGGCGACGAGCCAGGCTCCTCCGAGCGACATGACCCCGCCCACGGCGATCACCATCAGCCCCAGCGGCGTGGCGTAGAACTCGCGGAACGGCCCGTCGCGGACGGTCATCGCCACGAGCACCAACCACGGAAGCACGAAGACGACCCGGGCGTTGATCCGGTGCTCCAGCGCCGCGGTGTCGATCTCCTCGGCGGCCCAGACGTCCCGGGCGGTGGCCTCGGCCAGGTCGCGGAGGATCTCGGGCACGATCGCCCCGCCCTTCTCGTGGGCGACGATCAGGACCTCGATCACCCGGTCGGTGGTCGGGTCGGCGGCTTGGTCGCGGATCGCCTCCAACGCCGCCACCACCCCGAGGCTCCGCGCCAGAAACGGATACGGAGCGAAGGCCAGCCGGATCGGGATCGGGCCCTCGGTGGCGAGGGCTTCCAGGGCTCGCGGCAGCGACCTGCCCGCCGAGATGGAGGCCACCAGGTCCCGCAGCCCGTCGGGCCAGGCTCGGCGTAGCTCCCCGAGCCGCTTGCGCCGCTGCGCCGCGAAGTAGAGACGGGGAAGCATCCCGACGAGCACTGCCGGCACCGAGGCGATGGCCCAACTGGCGGTGAGCCACGACAGCAGGAGGAACGTGAGGGCCCCCGAGCCCGCCGCGATGCCCCAGAACTGCGCCGGCGTGGTCGACACCCCCGCCTGGACGAGCCATTCCTGGGCCCGGCTCGTCCGCCGGTGGCGGCGCTCGGGTTCGGGGAGCAGCCCGAGCAGGGCCGCCACGACGGCGCCGGTGGCGAGAGCGCTGAGCAGCGACACCGCGAGCCTCACGCCACCCCCTCCCGGTGACCGCCGAGGATCGCCCGGAGGCCGGGCCCGTCGTCGATGGCTCGTTCGATGCGGTCGGTCACCGGCTGCGGCGGCAGCGCCCCGGTCCACTCGAGCGGCGCTCCGAGGTGTTCGCGAACGAAGATCGGCTGGGTGGAGAAGTCGTCGCGCAACGACGGGACGACGGCGAGTATCTCCATCACCCGCCGCCGGATCGGGCCGTCCCCGGCGGCGTCGCGATCGAGATGGACGACGAAGTCGATCGCCGACGCGAAGACCTTGCGGACCACCGACTCGGTCACGTTCTCTCCCGCCATCAGGGCGGCATTGACCAGGGCATCCAACGCGTCGGGCGCCGAGTTGGCGTGGACGGTACAGGCGAAGCCACATCCGGCGTTCACTGCCCTCGTCAGCTCGAACGCCTCGGCTCCCCGGACCTCTCCGACGACGATGCGGTCGGGACGCATCGCCAGCACCAGCTTGACCAGGTCGCGGAGGCTGATCTCACCCGTGCCGTCGAGGGCGGGGGGACGCGCCTCGTAGAACGACCCGTGCACCAGCGGGACGTGCAGCTCTCGGACTTCCTCGCAGCATCGCACGCAGTGCGAGGCCGGCACCGCTCCGATGAGAGCAGAGAGCAGCGAAGTCTTGCCGGCGCCGGGAGGACCGGAGACGACGACCGATGTCGTCGCCTGCATGACCGCCCACAGGAACCGAGCGGCTTCGGCCGACAGCGCCGACCGTTCGACCATGGTCTCGAGCGTCTCCCGCCGCAACGCGTAGCGACGGATGGTGGCCGACAGCCGGTCCGAAACCGGAGGGATCACCGCGGTGAGCCGGGCGGACTCGCCGAGCACCCGGGCCTGGACCATCGGGCTCGACGCGTCGAGGCGGCGGTCCGCCTCGGCGAGGAGCCGGTCGAGCACCTGGCGGTTCTCTCGTTCCGACGTCGGCTCGTCGATCGCCCGGAGGCGGCCGGAGGCGTCGAGATAGGTGACCCGTCCCCCTTCGATGAACACCTCCTCGATGTCGTGGCGGGAGAGTAGAGAGGTGAGCGGCCCGAGGTCCGCCACGGACCGGAGCACTCGGTCGACCATCGCCGCCGGGTCGGCGAGAGGGCGGCTCTGACCGAGCTGGACGCTCCTCTGGTAGTCCTCGACTGCCTCCACCACCAAGGCTCGCACCGCGGACCGGTCGACGTGGACGTCGAGCTTCCTCTCGTCGATGGCGGCGACGACCCGGCGACGGATGTCTTCGTAGGCGTCGGTCATGCCCCGACCTCGGCGGCGAGGCGGGACACGGCCTTTCGGAACGGCCCGCGACGCACCTGGGTCCCCGCCCAGGCCGCCTCGGTGACCCGCTTGTCTTCGGGGAGGAACACCACCGGGGACCCGGGGAGGGCGGCGGCCAGCTCCCGTTCGATCTCGGCCCGCCGGTAGGGCGACCGGTCGATCCGGTTGACTGCCAGGACGAGCGGCGTGTCGGGCGCCAACGTGGCGGCCTCCGACGCCCATCTGATGAGCCGGGCCACTCCGACCGGATACGGGAGACCCACTCCGACGATGCGGTCGGCCAGCCGCAGGAGCGCCCGGGCGAGCCCGAAACGGCCCTCGCCGACCCGAGGTCGCTCCAACCCCGAGCCGACGTTGACCACCACCCGCGGATGGACGGCTGCCGCCTCGGCGACGACGGCGTCTACCTCGCCGGGGTGGAGCTGGCCCCAGTCGTCCCCGGTCGCCAGGCCGGCGAGAAGCCGGACACCGGCGTCGACGACGACGTCGTCGAGCGTGCCGGACTGGTGGTAGACGACGTCGATGGCGGTGCGCAGGTTCGGTAGCAGCGGCGCTCCCAGCCGCTGCGCCAGCGACGGCGCCACGTCGTCGGCGTCGACGAGGAGGGCGTCGTAGATCCCGGCCAGGGCCACCGCGACCTCGGATGCTCCGCATCCTCCGGGGGGCGCCCCGACGACCACCACCTGCCCCTTCTTCTCGGGTGGGCCCGAGGGCGAGGGCATCCCCGGCACGTACGGCGCCAGGTCGAGTACGGCCCGGACGACGGCGAGGAACTCCTCGGGGCTGGCGTCTGCCTCGATGACGTCGTCGACTCCGCAGTCCAACAGGCGCCGTTTGGCGTCGGCGCCGTCGCGGGAGTCGTAGACGCCCACCACCAGGCGCCCCGATCGGCGGACCTGGTCGACGAGCCGGGGAGTGAGGAAGGAGCAGACGTCGTCGATGACGAGGGCGTGGTAGCTCTCGGCGACGGCTTCTTCCGGGCCCATGACGGTCGCCCGCACCCGGGCACCGCCGTGATCGGCGAGAAAGCGATGGAGGGCGCCTCCCCACGTGCGGGCAGACGCCGCCAACGCCAACTCGATGTCAGTCATCGGCCACCCCCGTCGTGACCACGATGTCGACGCGTCCGTCGGCGATGGCCTCGGCCAGTCTCAGGGTGTCGGACCGCTCGAGCCCGAGAACGACGTATCCCTCGTCTCCCCCGACGAAAGCCCCGGTCGATTCGCTCGAGACGGCGATGACGGGCACGTTCCTGACGACGAAGCCGGCCTTCCCGGCATCGTCGACGTCGATGACGTCCACCCGATCGCCCACCCGGATCATCCCCCCGGCGGCGTGGGCCTTGTCGGTGGGAACCGACATCGACACCAGGCCGTCTGGCGAAGCCCCGGTGAGGAGGTCCGCCGCCCCGACCAGTTCGCCGGGGGCCAGGGACCGCCGGGCCACCCGACCCTCCAGCCCTTCCAGCGACGTGAGCAAGGTGGCGAGGATGCCGGCATCGGCGCGGACCTCCGTCGTGGTGAGGTCTGCCGTCTCGATGGTCTCGCCGGCCTGGATGGGACGTGCCGCCACCACCACCCGGGTCATGTCGTCCCGCGACCGCAGGAACGCCATGTTGGCCACGAAGGCCAAGATCGCTGCCACCGCTACCGCCAGGTGACCGAGGCTGGGCCGCCGCCGACGGGTCCGAAGTGTCTCGCCGACTCCCTCTTTCACCCCCGAGGGAAGTCCGACTGTCATCCCCTCTCCTCCACGACAGTGACGAACCTACGCTGAACTCCTGCGGTACGCCAAGAAGCGCGAAAACCATGCCTGACGAGTTCGACGAGCTGGCCCGTTCGCTGCGCCAGGGTGCGGGCCGGGAGTGGCGGGAGGAGGCGGCGGCCGACGAGCAGTTGACGGAGCTGCAGCGGCGCCGCGCCCGGACCCTGGCGGATGTGGCTCGGGAGGCGATGCACCGAGGGGACCGGGTGACGGTCGAGGTAGCCGGCCTGCGGCTGGCGCATCCGGTGATCGCCGTCGGGGTCGACTACCTGGTGCTGGACGACGGCGACGGAGTGGTGGATGTCGCGCTCGACCGCGTGACGCTCGGCCTCGAGAGGAGATCGTCGGGTGGTGCGTCGGGGAAGCCGGCAGCAGCGACGCTGCGGGCTCGGCTCGGGGAACTGGAGCAAGCGGGTGCTCGAGTGACGGTGGTGACCACCGGAGGGGAGAGAGGAGAGGGTTTGCTGGAAGTGGTCGCCGCCGACCACCTGGTAGTCGATGGGGGCGGCGGGAAGCGGACCTACATTCCGCTCGGTGTGTTGGCCCTCGTGTTCAGTCGGTTTCCGCCTCTGCTCGATCGCTCTTCTCAGCTCTTTCCTCGCTCTCCGGGACCACGGGGTGAGCGCGGATGAACTGGAAGAGGTCGTCGCGGAAGAACTTGAACGTCCGTCCCCCGGGCAACTTGTAGGCGGGGAGCCTTCCCTCTCGCGCGTAGCGCCGAACCATCTGCACGTTCATCCCCAACAGGTCCGCTACCTGCGCTGCGTCGAGAATGGGGGGAAGATCCTCATTCGCCATGTGTCGTCCTCCAATGACGTACACCGCCATCGTATGGGGGCGAGGAACCTATGTGAAGGAGGGCGGTCAGCCCTCGACGATGATGGTTCCCGTCATCGAAGGATGGATCTCGCAGAAGTAGGGGAACTCGCCCGCCTCTTCGAAGGTGTAGGTGGCGGTCTCCCCGGGACCGACCGACACGTCGAACGTGCCGTCTTCGGCGGTCCAGGTGTGGGGGACCTCGTCGTTGTTGACGATCTCGATGGTGTCTCCCACCGAGACGGTGGTCGCCCCGCTGAAGGCCATGCCCGAGATGACGATCCTGGGGTTCTCCGCCGCCTCGTCGGCCGCGGTCGTAGCGGGTGCCGCTTCGGTGGTGTCGGCGGGCGGAGCGCTGTCGTCTTCGGCGGTGTCGGAGCCGTCGCCTCCGCAAGCGGCGACCAGCGACAACGAGACGACGAGAATCCACAGCTTCTTCACGGGACGATCCCTCCGGTCGAATCCCCTTCCAGTACGTCAGCGGGCCGCCGAGTGGTTCACGTCCCGGGGCGGGCGTACCCTGGATGACGCAATGAACCACAACGAAGAAGCGGTCAGAGAAGAAGCGGTCAAACCGGAAGTCGTCGAACCCGACGACGAGGAATCGGACGTCGTCAGGGAGGCGATCAGCCAGCCGACGAAGCTGATCCGGATCGCCTCGATGACCCGCGCCATGCTCGACGAGGTGCGCCAGGCGCCGATCGACGAGAAGGGCCGGGCCCGGATCGCCGAGATCCACCGCAGGTCCCTGGACGAGCTGCGCGACGTGCTGTCGGAGAGCCTCCTCCAGGAGTTCGACGAGGTGATGCTGCCGTTGAGGTCCGAGGACGCGTCCGAAGCGGAGATCCGCATCGCCCAGGCGCAGCTGATCGGCTGGCTCGAAGGCCTGTTCCATGGGATCCAGGCGACGCTGTTCTCCCAGCAGGTGGCCGCCCAGAGCCAGCTGGCGGAGATGCAGCGGCGGGCCCTGCAGCGGGGCCAGGAGCGGCCGGAGCCGCCCGGGACCTACCTCTAGCGGATCAGGCTCACGACGATCCCGAGGCCGATGGCCACGACTCCGACGGCGATGAGGCGCGTCGGGGTGAGGGATCCGGGCAGCTTGACGGCCAGGGACGACTCGACGTAGGCGATCGCCCCCACGACGAGGGAGACGACGCCGACGACGAACAAGAGCCCGACCAGCACGGCGGGGACGAACACGACGGCGAGGGCGAAGACGCCCACGCCGATCCAGAACGGCGTGCCGACGTAGACCGACTCCCACAGGGCCTTGATCTCGTCGACGACGCCGGTGACCTCTTTGGTCACGTCCTCGCGGATCTCCTCGCCGAGGGTCGGGCCTTCGTCGGGTTTGCGGAACGCTTCGTGGGTGGGCGCCCTCCGCTGGCGCCTCGGGTCCACCCGGGCTGAGGCGGTCTCGGCGAGGAAGCTCTCGTGCTGCTGGAGGTTGAGGAGCACCTCGTCGTCGTCTACCCGGAAGCTGATCGTCTGGGGGTCGCGCTCTTCGATCTGGACCTCGTAGAGCTTCCACTCCCCCAACACCGTCTTGCCGGACTGGAGACGGATGTTTCCCTTGTCGACGTGGACCACCGCCGGCAGCTTCTTGGGGTGGTCGGCGTGTTTCATCTCGCCGAAGAAGACAGGCATCCCCGTATCTTCGCAGACGATCGCCGCCGGACGAGGTAGCGGCGGCGGGAAGGGTCAGCTGGCGCGGCGGGCGGCCAACTGGCGTTCGCGGCGGATCTTGCGGCGCTCCCTCTCGGACATCCCTCCCCAGATCCCGAACTTCTCACCGATCTGGATGGCGAACTCGAGGCATTCCTGTCTCACCTGGCACTCGGCGCAGATCGCCTTGGCCTTGCGGGTGGAAGCGCCGCGCTCGGGGAAGAACAGGTCGGCATCCGCTCCCCGGCAATTGGCGTAGTCCTGCCATGACAGCTCCCCAACCGCCAGGGCTTCGATGAGCTTGCTCTGCATCGCATCCCCTTACACGCGTGTAATTACACGTTTGAGATTACGGAGTCTTACGCGCGCCGTCAAGGGGGGGTGGTTGGGCTTGCCATAATGGGCGGACCGGATAGGAAGGACGAGTTGGTCGCCACAGAAGAACGTAGGCGCGATCCGTGGTTCGTTGACTTCTATCGCTCGGCCGTCGGCAAGAAGTGGGTGATGGCCCTGTCGGGGATCGTCCTGTTGGGGTACCTGGTCGCTCACATGATCGGCAACCTCAAGGTCTTCCTCCCCGCCGTGGACGGAGTGCCCGAGCTCGATCTGTACGCCCAGGCCCTGAGATCCCTCCTCTTCCCCATCGCCCCCCACGGCGTGGTGTTGTGGATCCTGCGGGTGGGTCTGATCATCGCCTTCCTGCTCCACGTCCACGCCGCCTACTCGCTGACGATCATGAACCGGCGGGCCCGCCCGGTCGATTACGCCGGCCCCCGCCAGTACCTGGCCGCCAACTACGCCAGCCGCACCATGCGCTGGTCGGGGGTGATCGTCATCCTGTTCGTGATCTTCCACCTCGCCGACCTGACCTGGGGCATCCAGCCGGCGGCGCCGGACAGCTGGGAGCACGGGCAGGTGTACGCCAACTTCATCGCCACCTTCTCCCGCCCGTGGGTGACGGCGTTCTACGTCCTCGCCCAACTGGCCCTCGCCCCCCACATCTTCCACGGCGCCTGGTCGATGTTCCAGAGCATGGGCGTCAACCACCCCCGCTTCAACCGCTGGCGTCGCTACTTCGCGGTGGCGCTGACGGCGGTGATCGTCGTGCCGAACGTGATCATGCCGCTGTCCGTCCTGCTCGGATTCGTAGGAGCCTGATATGACCTACACCATCTCGTCCCGCCAACTCGACTCCAAGATCCCGGGCGGGCCGCTGGAGGACAAGTGGGAGAACCACAAGTTCTCGATCCGGCTCGTCAACCCCAACAACAAGCGCAAGTTCAAGATCATCGTGGTGGGCACCGGCCTGGCGGGGGCGTCGGCGGCCGCCACATTGGGTGAGTTGGGATACAACGTCGAGGTCTTCACCTTCCACGACTCCCCCCGGCGGGCCCACTCGATCGCCGCCCAAGGCGGCATCAACGCCGCCAAGAACTACCACAACGACGGCGACTCGGTCTTCCGGCTCTTCTACGACACCATCAAGGGCGGTGACTACCGCAGCCGGGAAGCCAACGTGTACCGGCTGGCCGACGTCTCGTTGAACATCATCGACCAGTGCACCGCCCAGGGCGTGCCCTTCGCCCGCGAGTACGGCGGGTACCTCGACAACCGCAGCTTCGGCGGCGCCCAGGTGTCCCGCACCTTCTACGCCCGGGGCCAGACCGGCCAACAGCTCCTCCTCGGGGCCTATCAGGCGCTGTTGCGCCAGGTGGCGGCGGGAACGGTGAAGCTCCACCGCCGCACCGAGATGCTCGACCTGGTCGTCAAGGACGGCCGGGCGGTGGGCATCGTCACCCGGGACCTGATCAGCGGCGAGATCCGCAGCCACTCTGCCCACGCCGTGGTGCTGGCCACCGGCGGCTACGCCAACGTGTTCTTCCTCTCCACCAACGCCATGGCCTCGAACGTGACAGCCGCCTGGCGGGCGCACCGGCGGGGAGCGGCGTTCGCCAACCCCTGCTTCACCCAGATCCACCCCACCTGCATCCCCCAGTCCGACGAGTTCCAGTCGAAGCTGACGCTGATGTCCGAGTCGCTCCGCAACGACGGGCGGATCTGGGTGCCCAAGCGGGCCGACGACAACCGTCCCCCCGACCAGATCCCCGAAGAGGACCGCGACTACTACCTGGAGCGGATGTACCCGGCGTTCGGGAACCTGGTGCCCCGCGACGTCGCCTCCCGGGCGGCGAAGCGGATGGTCGACGCCGGAAAGGGCGTCGGCCCGCTGAAGAACGGCGTGTACCTCGACTTCTCCCACGCCATCGAGCGGCTGGGCATCGACGTGATCGCCGACCGCTACGGCAACCTGTTCGAGATGTACGAGCGCATCACCGACGAGAACCCCTACAAGGTCCCGATGCGCATCTACCCCGCCCCCCACTACACGATGGGCGGGCTGTGGGTCGACTACAACCTTATGACCACGATCCCCGGCCTCTACGCCCTCGGGGAGGCGAACTTCTCCGACCACGGCGCCAACCGCCTCGGGGCGTCGGCGCTGATGCAGGGCCTGGCCGACGGCTATTTCATCCTCCCCTACACGATCGGCGACTACCTGGCCGACTTCCTCGGCGACCCGGTGGTGCCCACCGACGACCCGGCTTTCCGGGAGGTGGAGGACGAGGTGCGGGGCCGCATCTCCGGCTACCTCAACACCGGCGGCACCCGCTCGGTCGACTGGTTCCACCGGGAGCTCGGCAAGATCCTGTGGGACCACTGCGGCATGTCCCGCAACGAGGAGGGGCTGAAGAAGGCCCTCGCCGAGATCCCCGCCCTGTACGAGGAGTTCAAGCGGGACGTGCGGGTGCTGGGCACCAACGAGTCGCTCAACCAGAGCCTCGAGAAGGCGGGCCGGGTCGACGACTTCTTCGAACTGGCCCAGCTCATGTGCCTCGACGCCCTCCACCGCGAAGAGTCCGCCGGAGGCCACTTCCGGGAGGAGTACCAGACCGAAGAGGGCGAGGCGCTGCGGCGGGACGACCTGTTCGCCTACGTCGCCGCCTGGGAGTGGACCGGCAACCCCCAAGCGCCGGCCCTGATCAAAGAGCCTCTCGAGTTCGAGTACGTCACCCCGTCCACCCGTAGCTACAAGTAACCCGGAGCCAAGGTCCACCAATGAACATCACGCTGCAAGTCTGGAGACAGGAGAGCGCCGACCGTCCGGGCCGGTTCGTGACCTACCAGGTGACGGACATCGAGCCGGACATGTCGTTCCTCGAGATGCTCGACGTGCTGAACGAGCGGCTGATCGCCCAGGGCGAGGAGCCGATCGCCTTCGACCACGACTGCCGGGAGGGGATCTGCGGCAGCTGTGGGGTGATGATCGACGGGCTCCCCCACGGCCCCCAGCTCGGCACCGCCACCTGCCAGCTGCACATGCGCAAGTTCCGGGACGGCGACACGATCGTCGTGGAGCCGTGGCGGGCCGCCGCCTTCCCAGTCATCAAGGACCTGGTAGTGGACCGGTCGGCGTTCGACAAGATCATCGAGGCCGGCGGCTACATCTCGGTCGACACCGGCTCGGCCCCCGACGCCAACCTCATCCCCGTCCCCAAGGAGGTCGCCGACACCGCCTTCGACGCCGCCGCCTGCATCGGCTGTGGGGCGTGTGTCGCCGCCTGCCCCAACGGGGCCGCCAACCTGTTCACCGCCGCCAAGGTCGCCCACCTCAACCTGCTGCCTCAGGGCCAGGCGGAGCGGTGGCGGCGCACCGAGGCGATGGTGGAGACGATGGAGCAGTACTTCGGGTCCTGCACCAACCACGGCGAGTGCGAGAAGGCCTGCCCGAAGGGCATCTCCATCGACTTCATCGCCATGATGAACCGGGACTACGCCAAGGCGAAGGTGAAGAACCGGCGCCTCCTCAGCCAGAGCAACTGAGCCCCGGCGCAACCCGCTCCACACACTCTTCCTTGTCGGCGCGCCCCCAACTTTTTTACGCCCCCCGTCGTTTTTACTAAGTTGGCCGTGGATAAAGGAGGGATCCATGGCGACGACGGCGGAGAGGGCGCCGACGATCTATCACCACCCCCGGGCCGAAGGCGGCTTGTCGTCGTGGCTGACCACCGTCGACCACAAGCGCATCGGGGTGATGTACGGGTACACCGCCTTCACCTTCTTCCTCATCGGCGGCCTCGAAGCGCTCCTCCTGCGCATCCACCTGGCCCAGGCGAACTCCGAGTTCCTCACCGCCGGCGCCTACAACGCCCTGTTCACCATGCACGGCACGACGATGATCTTCCTCGTCGTCATGCCGCTGGCGTCGGCGTTCATGAACTACCTGCTGCCGCTGCAACTCGGAGCCCGCGACGTCGCCTTCCCCCGCCTCAACGCCCTGTCGTTTTGGATCTTCCTCTTCGGCGGGATCTTCCTCTACTCGACGTTCCTGTTCGGGTCGGCCCTGCCCCCGTCGTATCCCGGCGGAGCGGCGGTGGGGAACATGCCGATCAACGGCGGGCCGGGCGGCTTCGACTTCCTGGCGTCGGCGCCCAACGGCGGATGGTTCGGCTACCAACCCCACGCCGGGCCCGACTTCTCCCAGGGCACCGTGCTGGACTACTGGGCGTTCGGGCTGCAGATCCTCGGCCTGGCGTCGCTGATCTCGGCGGTGAACTTCATCGTCACCGTCTTCAACATGCGGGCCAAGGGGATGCGGCTGCTGCGGATGCCGGTGTTCTGCTGGACCACGCTGGTGACGGCCTTCCTCCTGTTGTTCTCGCTGCCGATCATCGCCGTGGCCCTGTTCATGGTCACCTTCGACCGCCAGTTCGGGGCTGTGTTCTTCGACCCCGCCGTCGGCGGCGACCCGATCCTGTGGCAGCACCTGTTCTGGCTGTTCGGCCATCCCGAGGTGTACATCCTGATCATCCCCGCCTTCGGGATCGTCTCCGAGGTGGTGCCGGTATTCAGCCGCAAGCCGCTCTTCGGCTACGCCGCCATGGTCTTCTCGACGATCGCCATCGCCTTCCTGGGCTTCGGGGTATGGGCCCACCACATGTTCGCCTCCGGCATCCCGCCGGTCGCCCAGGCGGCTTTCGGGCTGGGGACGATGACCATCGCCATCCCCACCGGGATCAAGATCTTCAACTGGCTGGGGACGATCTGGCTCGGCCGGCTGAGACTGAAGACCCCGATGCTGTTCTGCCTCGGGATGATCGCCATGTTCGTGATCGGCGGCCTGTCAGGGGTGACGCACGCCGTGGTGCCCTCCGACTGGCAGCAGACCGACACCTACTACATCGTCGCCCACTTCCACTACGTGATCTTCGGCGGGTCGCTGTTCGCGTTCTTCGGCGGCTTCTACTACTGGTACCCGAAGCTGCGGGGCCGGCTGATGTCGGAGAAGCTGGGCAAGCTCCACTTCTGGCTCACCTTCATCGGCTTCAACCTGACGTTCGCCCCGATGCACTGGCTGGGCCTGCAGGGCATGGTTCGGCGGACGTGGAAGTACGGGGCGGACTTCGGCCTGGAGCGGTGGAACCGCCTGTCGACGGTCGGCTCGTTCATCATCGCCCTCGCCGTCCTGGTGTTCCTGTTCAACTGGTGGCGCTCGAAGACCAAGGGCGACGTCGCCGGCCTCGACCCCTGGGACGCCCGCACCCTCGAGTGGACGATCCCCAACCCCACCCCGGAGTACAACTACGCCGTGGTGCCGGTCGTGTCCGAGCTCGACGACTTCTGGCACCGCAAGTACACGGAGGACCCGGAGGGGCGGCCGGTCCGCAGACCCGATGCGGACCAGCTCATCACCCGACTGGAGTTCGAGGGCCTGAACCCGCCGGAGCCGATCCCCCTCCCCCGCCCCTCCTATTTCCCGATCGTCCTCGCCGCCGGCATCCCGCTCATCAGCTGGGGGCTGGTCTACCACCTGACCGCATGGGGCAAGGCGCTGGTGGCGATCGGCGTGATCCTCGTCCTGGGCGGCGCCACCGGTTGGGGCATCGAACCCCTCTTCGACGAGGCGCTCACAGAGGTAGATGACTCACCCGAGGCTGTCCCGACACGCTGATCGTCGCCTGTCGTACGCCCCTCCCGAACGGCGGCGTTGGGATATCCATGGTGCGCTTGCCTGCCGTAACCCAACGCTTTGTAGCTGAGCTGCACCTGCGCGGCAGTTCGCTCGATTCGACCAGGAGACTGTAAAGATCCGGGCGCTCTGAGCCGATAGACGGCAATCACGGACGGAAGGTTGTGCGTAACGTGCGGCGCCCTAACGGGACTAGTCTGAGTTCGGGGTCTGGACCAGGGCAGCTCTCGCGCCTGCGTGATCGCGCGTGGGGCCGCGGAGACCATGGAGCGACCATCGTCGAGATGGCCATGGTCCTTCCGATCCTCATCTTGATCATCGTCGGGATCACAGAGGTCGGCCTCTACTTCAAGGACTATCTGACGGTCACTTATGCGTCTCGAGAGGGTGTTCGGGTAGCAGCCTTCGCCGGGGACGCGATCGACGCGGATTGCCAGATACTGGTCGCGGTCGGTGAGTTCTTGGGTAACGCCAACCTGGAGAAGCTCGACCGAGTCGAGATCTACGTGGCGACACAGGACGGCCAACAGCTTCCAGGGAACACCAACACGGCTCGGCTGAAGGCTGGCGGCGACCCAACCGCATGCTCGGAACCGCCTCTCCCATCCGATGGCTGGACCCGCGTTACGAACTTGCCGGCTACTGCACGACAGGTCACAGCAGGTGGCGGAGTACGGCTGGACATCGTAGGAGTGCGCATCGTGCTGAAGCACGAGTGGGCGACCGGGTTCCCACCCTTCCAAGGCGAAGTCACCATCAACGAGACCACGATCATGCGCGTCGAGCCGGAGGCGTTCCAGATTGACTGAGCTCAAGTCTCTGCTGAATAGGTTGAAGAA
>PKRG01000048.1 GCA_017577575.1 Acidimicrobiia bacterium
AACTCCGATAAGGGGGCCCGTTCGTTGGCCCCGAAAGTTTTAAAAGGGACCGCCTTCAGGCTGCCACGCCCCGCCGCGGGACCCCGCCAACGTCCTCACCCTGGTCGAGGAGCGGGTGATCGTCCCCGATGTCATCGCCTCCTACGACCTCGTTCCGTCCCTCCTCGACCCCGACGGGTTCACCCGTCGCCTGGAAGAGGGGTTCGCTGCGGGACGCTTCCCCGACGTCGACATCGACTCGGTCCACATCGAATGGCGCAACTGGTTCAACCCGCGGTTCCTCCGCACGCCCGCCTCCTCGATCCCCGAGATCGCCGGGATCCGGACCGCGATCCTCGGCTCTGCCTGGCTGGTGCTGATCACCATCGGCTTCGCCGTCCCGGTCGGAGTGGGAGCGGCGATCTACCTGGTCGAGTACGCCAAGCCGTCCCGGCTCAACGACTTCATCCAAACGAACATCTACAACCTGGCCGGGGTTCCCTCGATCGTCTACGGAATGCTGGGGCTGGCGATCCTCGTGCGGGCGCTGGAGCCGGTGACCTCGGGGGCGATCTTCACGACGGGACCGCCGCCCTCCGACAACGGGAGGACGATCCTGGCGGCCGGCATCACCTTGGGCTTGCTCACCCTGCCGGTGGTGATCATCAGCGCTCAGGAGGCCCTGACGGCTGTCCCCAACTCGCTGCGCAACGCGGCGCTGGGCCTGGGGGCGACCCGCTGGCAGATGGTGCGCAGCCACGTGCTGCCGGTGGCCATGCCGGGGATCCTCACCGGCTCGATCCTCGCCGTGGCCCGCGCCATCGGGGAGACGGCGCCGCTGATCCTCGTCGGGGCGGCGAGCTTCATCACCGTCGACCCGACCGGGCCGTTCTCGAAGTTCACCGCCCTGCCCATCCAGATCTTCCAGTGGACCTCCTATCCACAGGAGGAGTTCCGCAACATCGCCGCCGCCGCCAGCCTCGCCCTGCTCGTCCTGCTGCTCGTGTTGAACGCCGGAGCAGTGCTCCTCCGCAACCGGTACACCAGGAAGGCCCGATGGTGAATCTCCCGACCGCACGCCAGACTACGAGAGAGACGATGGAAGACACCCAGACCCAAGCGGCCACCGCCCGGCCCGCTGCCCCGACGGATTCGACGCCCGCCGACGCGGTCATGCGGGTCGAGGGCCTCAACGTCTACTACGGCGACTTCCTGGCCGTGAAGGACGTCACTCTCCGTTTCGCCCGTCACGAGATCACCGCCCTCATCGGCCCCTCCGGGTGCGGCAAGTCGACGGTGCTGCGCAGCTTGAACCGCATGAACGACCTCATCCCCAACGCCCGGGTCGAAGGAGCGGTGTTCTTCAACGACCAGGACATCTACGACCCCGACGTCGATCCCGTCGAAGTCCGGCGGCGGGTGGGGATGGTCTTCCAGAAACCCAACCCGTTCCCGAAGTCGATCTACGAGAACGTGGCGTGGGGAGCGCGCATCAACGGCTTCAAGGGCAAACGGGGGGAGCTGGACGAC
This sequence comes from Acidimicrobiia bacterium, assembly GCA_017577575.1. Lineage (GTDB taxonomy): Bacteria > Actinomycetota > Acidimicrobiia > Spongiisociales > ZC4RG35 > ZC4RG17. Next base: position 1,510 of record PKRG01000048.1, read on the forward strand.
CTCGTCGAGCGGGCACTCCGGCAGGCGGCACTCTGGGACGAGGTCAAGGACAAGCTCCACGAGTCGGGTTACTCGCTGTCGGGTGGCCAGCAGCAACGGCTGTGCATCGCCCGGGCGCTCGCCCCCAACCCCGAGGTGCTGCTCATGGACGAGCCGGCGTCGGCTCTCGACCCGATCGCCACCCTGCGCATCGAAGAGCTGATGCTGTCCCTGAAAGAGCAGTACACGATCATCATCGTCACCCACAACATGCAGCAGGCGGGCCGTGTCTCGGACCGCACCGCCTTCTTCTCCGTCGAGGTGGACGAGCGAGGCCAGCGGACCGGGAAGCTGGTGGAGTTCGATCTCACCGACAAGCTGTTCACGCAGCCGGCCATGAAGGAGACGGAGGACTACATAACCGGGAGGTTCGGCTGATGGCAGAGATCCGCACCGCCTTCCGCCAGGAGCTCGAAGACATGGAGCGCACCCTGCTCGGCGTCGCCGACAAGGCCGAGCAGATGGTCCAGAAGGCCGTGGAGGCGTTCACCACCGGGGACCTCGACCGCGCCGAGGAGGTCATCGCCGCCGACGAGTCCATCGACGAGACCTACCTCGACATCCACAACCGCTGGATGAACCTGATGGCCCGACAGCAGCCGCTGGCCGGCGACCTGCGGTTGATGTCGATGCTCCTCCACGTCAACACCACGCTGGAGCGAATGGGCGACCAGACCGTCAACATCGCCAAGCTCACCCGCGCCACAGACGGGCTGCCCAGGGTCGACGCCATCGTCGAGCGCCTCCAGGAGATGGGTGACCTGGTGCGGGCGATGATCCGCACCGTCATCGAAGCCGTCATACGGCGCGACGCCGACGAGGCGCGGCTGCTGCCGGCGATGGACGAGCCGGTGGACCGGCTCAACCGGGACATGTACCAGGAGGTCGTGAAGGTCGGTCACGATCCCCGACGGCTGGAGTGGGCCACCAAGGCGATGATGGTGGCCCGCGCCCTGGAGCGCGTCGGCGACCAGGTCGTCGACATCGGCGAGCAACTCGTCTTCCTCCTGACCGGGGAGCGAGTCGAGTTCAACGAAGTGGGCCTGGGAGGGATGCCCCACAGTGGATGAGCGCCGCCCCTACGAGGTGCTGATCGTCGAGGACGAGGAGACGCTCGTCGAGTCACTCCGTTTCGTGCTCGAAACGGAAGGCTTCCAAGTGTCGGCGGTCGCCGACGGTCCGTCGGCCCTGCAGGCGGTCCGGCACCGTAACCCGTCGCTGGTGCTCCTCGACCTGATGTTGCCCGGCATGAACGGCATCGACGTCTGCCGGGAGATCCGCAGGGAGTCCGACGTGCCGATCCTCATGGTCACCGCCAAGGACTCCGAAGCAGACCGGGTGCTGGGCCTCGAGATCGGGGCCGACGACTACATCACCAAGCCGTTCTCGACCCGGGAGCTCGTTGCCCGGGTGAGAGCGAACCTGCGCCGGGCGTCGCGCACGGGGACCTTCGCCCAGGCCAACGAGGTGCTGCGGGGAGGAGGCATCGAGCTCGACGTCGACGCCCACGAGGTGAGGGTCGAGGGCGAGCCGGTGGAACTGCGTCCCAAGGAGTTCGAGCTGCTCGAGGTCCTGATGAGACGGAAGAACCGCCTGGCGTCGAGGGAGATGCTGATGGACGAGGTGTGGGGCCCGTGGTACTTCGGCGACACCAAGACGCTCGACGTCCACATCAAGCGGCTGCGCACCAAGCTGGAGAAGGACCCCTCCAACCCGCGCCACATCCTCACGGTGAGGGGTCTCGGCTACAAGTTCGTCGACTGACCTACGGATACGACCGGAAGTCCGCCACGTTGCCGGCGGGATCCATGAGGAAGGCGGTGTCGCCGCGGTTCGTCCACACGGAGCGCTCGGCGCACCAGTGGAGCTCGGTGGCGGTGTCGGGCCCGCAGCCGGAGCGGACGATCAGCGAGCCTCCGGGAGCGAGGCCGGCATCCGCCGGGAAGTGGTACCGGTTGGACGCCGACTCGTCCTTCAGGACCCAGCCGTCGAGTGACACGGTGTCTGTGCCCACATTGAGGATCTCGATCCATTCGTCGTCGAGGTTCTCGTCGTCGGGGCCGGCGGCGTCGTAGTTGAAGTCGCCGATCCGCAGCGCGTGCTCGCTGGGACAGGCATCGGGCGACCACATCCCGGCTCCCTCCGCTCGGGCCTCCGCCTCCGCCGTCTCCAGTATCTCCTGGTTCGCCACGTTCGGCTCGTAGCGGTGGGCGATGGCCAGCCCGCGGCGGACGAGGGCCTCGTTGACGAAGACGTCGCCCGAGTAGACGTAGCGCAGCAGCCGTCCGAAGCCGTCGCGGTCGGAGGCGTCGGCGACGAGACGCACGGGATACGTCCCCGTCAGCTCTTCGAGGGCGCGGGTGGCCTCCTCGGCGAGGCACTCGCCCGCTTCGGGAGCGTTGACCCCGATCAGGCGCACCCGCTCCTCCTGGTCGTCGGACTCCACGACGATCGTGTCCCCGTCGATCACCGAGACCACCGAGTGCTCGTCGCCGCCGACGGCCACGTCGGGTGGACCTTCGACGCCGCCGGGGGCGGCACAGGCGGCGAGGAGGAACAGGGCAATGGCGGTGGCGCGCCGGGGCATCTGCAAACCTTCTCGATCTGCGGAGGTAACGACTACGGTAGGTCCCGCCTGTGGCTGGAAGGAAAGGAGAATCATGCCTAGACGCATGGTCCTCGCGGTACTCGTCGTTGGGATGCTGGGGCTCAGCGGCGTCGCAGTCGCTTCCCATCAGTTCCGCGACGTACCGGACGACCACGTGTTCCACGAGGACATCGAGTGGCTGAGGGACACCGGTCTGACGAGGGGCTGCAATCCGCCCGTCAACGACCGGTTCTGTCCCGACGATCCCGTGACCCGGGGCCAGATGGCGGCCTTCATGCATCGGTTCGCCGAACGGCTGACCGAGATCGTCGGCACGGGCGACAAGGGTGATCCCGGCCCGCAGGGTCCTCCGGGGCCGAAGGGCGACAAGGGTGATCCCGGCCCGCAGGGTCCTCCGGGGCCGAAGGGCGACAAGGGTGATCCCGGCCCGCAGGGTCCTCCGGGGCCGAAGGGCGACAAGGGTGATCCCGGCCCGCAGGGTCCTCCG
>PKRG01000006.1 GCA_017577575.1 Acidimicrobiia bacterium
CCCCCACACGATCAGCCAACACCCGCGTAATCGCCGCCGTCAACGTCGTCTTCCCATGATCAATATGACCCATCGTCCCCACATTCACATGCGGCTTCGACCGATCAAACTTCGCCTTGGCCATTTCTGAGCTTCCTCCTGTTCAGAACGTGTGCGATTACCTGTGTGTCGGCTGTTCAGCGTGAGCTGCGTCGAGCGATGATCTCCTCAGCGAGTGCGTCGGGGACCTCCTGATACGAATTGAACTGCATCGTATAGACGGCCCGACCCTGCGTCTTGGAGCGTAGGTCGGTGGCGTAACCGAACATCTCGGCGATGGGGACCTGGGCTCTCACGACCTGAGAGTTCCCCCGCTGCATCATGCCCTCGACCTTACCCCGGCGGGCGTTGAGGTCGCCGATGACGTCGCCCATGTACTCCTCGGGCGTGGTGACCTCCACGTCGGCGACCGGCTCGAGCAGCTTCACGCCGGCCCGCTTGGCCGCCTCCTGGAGGGCCATGGAGCCGGCGATGCGGAAGGCCATCTCCGAGGAGTCGACTTCGTGGTAGGAGCCGTCGACCAGGATGGCGCGCACGTCGACCATCGGATAGCCGGCGAGGACGCCGTTCTCGAGGGCATCGGCGATGCCGGCGTCCACGGCGGGGATGTACTCCTTGGGGATGCGTCCGCCGGTGATCTTGTCGACGAACTCGTAACCGCCGCCGGGCCCGGTGGGCTCGAGGTTGATGACGACGTGGCCGTACTGGCCGCGGCCGCCGGACTGGCGGACGTACTTGCCTTCGACGTTCTCCACCGGTCGGCGGATCGTCTCGCGATAGGCGACCTGGGGGCTGCCGACGTTGGCTTCGACCTTGAACTCGCGAACCAGGCGATCCACGAGGATCTCCAGGTGGAGCTCGCCCATGCCGGAGATGATCGTCTGGCCGGTCTCTTCGTCGGTGCGGACGAGGAAGGTCGGGTCCTCCTCGGCGAGACGCTGGAGCGAGACGGACAGCTTCTCTTCGTCGGACTTGGTCTTCGGCTCGATGGCGACCGAGATCACCGGGGCCGGGAACTCCATCGACTCGAGCTGGATCGGATGCTTCTCGTCCGACAGCGTGTCACCGGTCGTGGTGTTCTTGAGGCCGATGGCGGCCACGATGTCGCCGGTGAAGACGTCCTGGACGTCCTCGCGGTGGTTGGCGTGCATGCGGAGGAGGCGCCCGAGGCGCTCCTTCTTCCCGGTGGTGGTGTTGAGGACCGTGTCACCGGCCGAGGCGTGGCCCGAGTAGACCCGGAAGTAGGTCAGCTTGCCGACGTGCGGGTCGGACATGATCTTGAACGCCAGCGCCGAGAACGGGGCCTCGTCCGAGGGCTCCCGGGTCATGGGGACGTCTTCGTCGCCCGGCTTGAACCCTTCGATGGCGGGGATGTCGATGGGGCTGGGCAGGTAGTCGACGATGGCGTCGAGCAGCGGCTGGACGCCCTTGTTCTTGAATGCCGAGCCACAGAAGACGGGGGTCAGCTCGCGGCTGATGGTGGCGGCGCGGATGCCCTTCTTGAGCTCTTCGACCGAGAGGTCGCCGTTCTCGAGGAAGGACTCGAGCAGCTCCTCGGAGGTCTCGGCCACGGCCTCCACCAGCGCCTCCCGGTACTGCTCGACCTGGTCGGCCATGCCCTCGGGCATCTCGTCGGTGGTGTCCCAGTGCTTTCCGTCGTCGCCCTGCCATATGTGGGCTTTCATCTGGACGAGGTCGACCACGCCGACGAAGTCGGCTTCCTTGCCGATCGGCAGCTGCATGACCAGCGGCTTCGCCCCGAGGCGGTCGCGGATCGAGTCCACAGCGGCGAAGAAGTCGGCGCCGGTGCGGTCCATCTTGTTCACGAAGCAGATGCGGGGGACGCCGTAACGGTCGGCCTGGCGCCACACGGTCTCCGACTGCGGCTCGACTCCGGCGACACCGTCGAAGACGGCGACCGCGCCGTCGAGGACGCGCAGGGCGCGCTCCACCTCGACGGTGAAGTCCACGTGGCCGGGCGTGTCGATGATGTTGATCTGGTGGTCGTGCCAGACGCAGGTGGTGGCGGCGGAGGTGATGGTGATGCCGCGTTCCTGCTCCTGCTCCATCCAGTCCATCGTCGCCGCACCCTCGTGGGTCTCGCCGAGCTTGTAGGAGCGGCCGGTGTAGTAGAGGATGCGTTCGGTGAGGGTGGTTTTGCCCGCGTCGATGTGAGCCATGATCCCGATGTTCCGGGTCCTGGCCAGGGGCACTTGCCGCAGGCGTGACAGCTGTGTGGTCATGATTCGATACTCCGGGGGCGGGCCGGCGATTCACCCGGCCGAGACCGCTACCAGCGGTAGTGGGCGAACGCCTTGTTGGACTCCGCCATCTTGTGGACGTCTTCTTTGCGCTTGATGGCTGCTCCGGTGTTGTTCGCAGCGTCCAGGATCTCGTTGGCCAGACGCTGCGCCATCGTCGGCTCTTTGCGGCGACGGGCGTAGTCGACCAGCCACCGGATCGCCAGGGTGTTCTGGCGACGGGGCGGGACTTCCATCGGCACCTGGTACGACGAGCCGCCGACGCGGCGGGAGCGCACCTCGACCTGGGGCTTGAGGTTGTCTATGGCCCGCTTGAGGACCGTCACCGGATCCTGGTTGGCGCGCCGCTCCACCAGCTCGAGGGCGTCGTAGACGATGGAACGGGCGGTGTTCTTCTTCCCTCTCCACAGGACCTTGTTGATGACCTGGGAGACGAGAACGCTGCGGAATACCGGATCGGGCTCGATCGGACGCTTCTGGGCAGGAGCACGACGCATATCAGCTCTCCTTCTTGGCGCCGTAACGGGATCGAGCCTGCTTGCGGTCCGCCACTCCGGCCGCATCCAGGGCGCCCCTGATCACCTTGTAACGCACGCCCGGCAGGTCGCGGACGCGGCCACCGCGGACGAGGACGATCGAGTGCTCCTGGAGGTTGTGACCCTCTCCGGGGATGTAGGCGGTCACTTCGACGCCCGAAGACAGACGAACGCGGCACACCTTCCGAAGCGCCGAGTTCGGCTTCTTCGGGGTGACGGTGTAGACGCGGGTGCACACGCCCCGGCGCTGAGGTGCGCCGGCGAGGCCAGCGGTCTTGGTCTTCTTCTTCTTCGGCTTCCTGCCCTGGCGGACAAGCTGCTCGATCGTCGGCATTTCACTCCTTACGCGAAAAGGTGACCACCCCCCGGGAGATCGACCTGCTCGCAGCCGTTGGCCCCGTTCAGGAGAGGGGAGAGGTGGCGAAAACCACGGTTGGCAAGTATACGGGGCAGTTGGATGCACCGCAAAGTCGCGGCGCGCGAGCCAGCGGACGATCCGTCCAGCGAGGCAACAGGACACATCTTAGTCGGAACAGGGAAGGGCCCAACGGGGGACGACAAGGGCGTTCGACAACGACCGAGGGGTGGCCCGCAGGCCACCCCTCGATCGGCAAGCAAGCGACGGCGGCGGATCAGGCCGTCGCCTTCACCCCGGCTCGAGTCGAGGCCGGGGGAAGCCTCCATCGGACTTGCACCGGTCGGAATGCCGGTGTGCGACTCGCCTCGCCCAGCCCGAGCACCCTGCCGGTCCTTTCCTCCAGAACCTATCGAATCGCGGCCGGCGATGGATGGGCCGGGCGCCTCAAAGGGCTTCGAACACCCCGTCCTCGGTGGCGACCCAGTCCATGGTCACGTCGTGGGGCTCGAGCGGGATGTCGGTGCGGATGCGATCGCGGGTGGCGAGGCCCACCTTCGTCGCCTCGACGCCGGCCAGGAACCGGTCGTAATAACCGGCACCCCGCCCCAGCCGGCGCCCGTCGAGGGAGAAGGCCAGCCCGGGGACGAGCACCACGTCGATCTCGGTGGGCGGGATCTCCCGCGCCTCGACGGACGGCTGTTCGAAGCCGTACGGATGCCGCTCCCGGGGGCCATGGAAGTCGTGGACGGTCAGGTGCTTTCCGGGAGCGGTCCGGGTGAGCCCGAAGCGGATCTCGGGAAGGGATTCCACCAGCGGGGTGATGTCGATCTCGTCTCCCATGGCCAGGAAGCCGACCACCACCCGGGCCGAGCGCTCCCGAAGCCACCGCTCCACGTGGGCGACCACCCTGCGGCGCGTCTCGACGCCGGCGGGGGGCCGGGCCGCCATCTGGCGGCGGATCTCTTCTTTGATGGAGCGCACGTCCTGTTCCGCCATACGGAACGATTCCACGGAGTAACCTGTTCGGCACTCTAGGGGAAAGGGCAGATGCCCAACGTCCAATCAGTAGTCAGAGCGTTCCACCTCCTCGAAGCGCTGACGGCCGGTGATCTCGGGATCACCGAGCTGGCCGAGCGCACCGAGTTGCCCAAGAGCACCGTCGCCCGCCTCGTGCGGACACTGGAGCGCATCGGCGCCGTCGAGCGGGCCGACGAGGACGGGCGCTATCGCATCGGCGCCCAGATCGTCAACCTGGCGGGGGTGGCCAGCCCGACCGCCAACCTGATCTCGATCGTCCGGCCCCATCTGCGCTTGCTGGCGGACCTGACAGGCGAGGATGCCGGGTTGTCCGTTCCCGACGGCAACCGCGTCCACTACATCGACCAGGTCAGCTCCGACAACGACATCCAGGTGCGGGACTGGACCGGCGAGCGGGTCGCCATGCACGCCGTCCCGTCCGGGCAGGTGATCCTCGCCCACTGGCCGGAGGACAGGCTGGAGCGATACCTGGAGCGGCCCCTCAACGCGTACACACCGGCGACGATCACCGACCCCGAGGAGCTGCGCAAGCGGCTGCGACAGGTCCACGAGGACGGGTACGTGTGGGCCCACGAGGAGTTCACCGAAGGCCTCAGCTCGGTCGCCACGGCGCTGCGTGATTCCCGGGGAAAGCTCGTCGGGGCGATCCACGTCCACGGACCGTCATACCGCTTCCCTGCTCCCGGCACCGCCGAGGAGATCGGCGCCGCGCTCCTGGAGACCGCCGAGCGGCTGAGCCGGCTGATCCCTCCCATCTGACTCCGGAGGGCCGACCCGGCGCCGCCGGGGATGCCATCATGGAGAGAGGAAAGGAGGTGATGGATGCGCAGGGCCCAACGCCGTCCTCGCCTGACGACCCCGCTGATCCGGCGCGGCGACGAATTCGTGCCGGCGAGCTGGGACGAGGCGCTGCAGACTGCGGCCCAGGGCCTGAGCGAGGTGAGGGATCGCCACGGCAGCACCGCTCTCGGGCTTTTCAGCTGCTCCAAGGCGACCAACGAGACGAACTACCTCGCCCAGAAGTTCGCCCGGGTCGTCCTCGGCACGAACAACATCGATTCGTGTAACCGCACTTGACACGCTCCCAGCGTCACCGGTCTGGTGACAGTGCTCGGAGCAGGCGGGGGCACGAGCTCCTACGAAGAGATCGAGAACACAGACCTGATCCTTCTGTGGGGCTCGAACGCGCGCAACGCGCACCCGATCTTCTTCCATCACCTCCTGAAGGGGTTGCGCAACGGCGCCCGCATGTACGCCGTCGACCCCCGGCGCAGCGAATCGGCCCAGTGGGCCGACGTGTGGCTCGGCATCGACGTCGGTTCCGACATCGCCCTGGCCAACGCCATGGCGAAGGTGATCATCGACGAGGGTCTCCACGACCGCGAGTTCATCGAACGGGCGACGACCGGCTTCGACGCCTATGCCGAGAAGGTCTCCGAGTACGACCTGGCCCGGGCGGAGCAGATCACCGGCGTCCCCGCCGATGCCATCCGGGAGGTGGCCATCGCATACGCCACCGCCCCCACCGCCCAGTTGTGCTGGACGCTGGGGATCACCGAGCACCACACCGCCAGCGACAACGTCCTCGCCCTGATCAGCCTGGCCCTGCTCACCGGCCACGTCGGCCGCTACGGCTCCGGGCTGGTGCCGATCCGCGGGCAGAACAACGTGCAAGGCGGCGGCGACATGGGTGCCCTCCCCAACCGGCTGCCCGGCTTCTACGACGTCGAGGACCCAGAGGCGCGGGCGAAGTTCGAGGCGGCGTGGAATGCGTCGATCCCGCCCAAGCGGGGATGGCATCTCACCCAGATGTTCGAGGCGATGGCGGCGGGCAAGCTGCGCGGCCTGTACGTGATCGGCGAGAACCCTGCGCAGTCGGAGGCAGACGCCGTCCACGCCGTCGAGGCCCTCCGCAGCCTCGATTTCCTCGTGGTCCAGGACATCTTCATGACGGCGACCGCCGAGCTCGCCGACGTGGTGTTCCCGGCGGCGGCCGACTGGGTGGAAGGAGAAGGCACCGTCACCTCGTCGGAGCGGCGCGTCCAGCGGGTCCGCCCCGCGCTGCGGCCTCCCGGGGAGGCCCGCACCGACATCGCCATCATCTCGGGTCTGGCCCGGGCCATGGGCGTGGACTGGGGCGACCCGACGGCAGAGGAGATCTGGGACGAGCTCCGTTCGCTCTCCCCGGCCCACGCCGGGATGAGCTACCGGAGGCTGGAGGAGCTGGGCGGCATCCAGTGGCCGTGCCCCGACGAGAACCACCCTGGCACCAAGTTCCTCCACGCCCGGCTGTGGGAGGAGGAGGTGAAGGACCCGGCCCCGTTCATCCCGGTCGACTGGGTGCCGCCGGTCGACACCTTGACGGACGAATACCCGATCCGGCTGACCACCGGACGGCACCTCGACGGCTACAACACCGGAGTGCAGTCGAGCGGCTTCGACTCACCGCTCCGGACGGGCACGACCCTCGACATCTCCCCCGAGGACGCGGAGCGGTTGGGTATCGTCGACGGGGAGGTGGTCAGGGTCGTTTCCCGGCGGGCGAGCGTCACCGCCCCGGTGCGCATCGACCCCGAGATGCGTCCCGGCCTGACGTTCATGGCCATCCACTATCCGGAGCAGGTGGACGTCAACAAGCTGACGATCGAGGCCTGGGACCCCAAATCCGGCACGGCGGAGTTCAAGGCCACGGCGATCCGGATCGAGAAGCTGTGATGAGGCGGAAGCAGGTGGGTCCCGGCCGTAGTGGAGTACGCAGATGGATCTGAAGCTCATCGGCGCAGAGGCCACAGAAGCTGAGAAAGCTGCGATCGCGTCGGCCGTGCCCGAGGCGCTGACGGTGGAGGTGCCCGGCCGCGTGGTCAGGATCCGACGGGACCTGCGCCACTACCTCCTGCCGGCGATCGACGCCGTGCAGTCTGCGGTGGGGTGGGTCAGCCCCGGTGCGGTGGACGAGATCGCCCGCCGCCTCCAGGTCCCTCCGGCCGAGGTCTACGGCGTCGCCAGCTTCTACGCCCTCGTCTCGACCGAGCCCCGCCCGCCGACGGTGGCCCACGTGTGCAACGACATCGCCTGCGGGCCCGACCTCGCAGCCGCGCTGGGAGACCGGGACGACGTCGTCGAGAGCCCGTGCCTGGGCCAATGCGATCGCCGGCCGGCCGTCTTCTTGCAGCGGGCGGGCACCGACGACGTCGTGCTCGCCCATGCCACTCCCGACGCCGTGCTGGCGGCCCTCGACGGCGACGTCGGCGACGACACCCCGGGATTCGTCTCCCCCGGGCCTCTCCTCGCCCGGGTCGGCAACGTGGATCCCTCTTCCCTGCCCGACTATCGGGCGGCGGGCGGCTACGAGGCGCTCGCCAAGGCCATCGAGATGGGCCCCGAGGCGGTCATCGATGAGATCGTCGCCTCCAACCTCCGAGGCCGCGGCGGCGCGGCATTTCCCACCGGCCTGAAATGGCGCGGCGCCGCCGGCCAGCCCGGCCCCCGCTACGTGATCTGCAACGCCGACGAGTCCGAGCCGGGCACCTTCAAGGACCGGGTCGTCATGGAGGGCGACCCGTTCGCGGTGGTCGAGGCCCTCACCATCGCCGGGCTCACCGTCGGCGCCGAACAGGGCTACATCTACATCCGGGGCGAATACCCGCTGGCCCAACGGCGCCTGGCCCATGCCATCGCCGAAGCCCGCCGGGCCGGGCTGTTGGGCGATGACGTGATGGGCTCGGGCGAGCGGTTCGACATCGAGATCCGCCGCGGCCAGGGGGCCTACATCTGCGGGGAGGAGACGGCGCTGTTCGCCTCCATCGAAGGCTACCGCGGCGAGCCCCGCCAGAAGCCGCCGTTCCCCACCGTGGCGGGGCTGTTCGGCCGACCCACCGTCGTCAACAACGTCGAGACGTTGATCAACGTCCCCCGCATCCTCCTCGAGGGCGGGGCGGCCTACGCCGCCACCGGGACCGAGGACTCGCCCGGCACGAGGCTGTTCTGCCTGTCGGGCAACGTGGCCCGACCCGGCGTCTACGAGCTCGAGTCGGGCACCACCCTCCGTGAGGCGGTCGAAGCGGCCGGCGGCGTGCCCGAGGAGATCCCCTATCTGCTCCTCGGGGGAGCGGCCGGGTCGCTGGTGGGGTCGGACCACTGGGGAATGCCGCTCACGTTCGAGGACAGCCGGGCGGCGGGCGTCACGCTGGGGTCGGGGGTGATCATGGCCTTCAGCGCCTCGACCGACATGAGAGAGGTGGTTCGGCGCATCGCCCAGTTCTTCCGGGACGAGTCGTGCGGCCAGTGTGTCCCTTGCCGCATCGGCACCGTCCGGGTGGAGGAGGCGATCGCCCGGGCGAACGGGGCGGTGGACCGCCGGCTCATCGACGACCTGGACCGGGCGATGAAGGCGGCGTCCATCTGTGGCTTGGGCCACACCGCCTCCTCGGTGGTGAAGTCGGCGATCGAATTGGGGATCCTGTGACTGCGGAGACGACCAGCCCGGCCCTCGTCACGCTCGAGATCGACGGCCGCGACGTGGCGGTGCCCGAAGGGTCGACGATCCTCGACGCCTGTCGGCGGATCGGAAGCGACCAGCCGACGATGTGCTGGGCGTCCACCCTCACCCCGGTCAACGTCTGCCGGGTGTGCGTGGTCGAGGTGGAAGGCAGCCGGGCGCTGGTCCCTTCGTGCTCGCGCCGGGTCGAAGAGGGAATGGTGGTCCGCACCGACTCGGAGGCCGTGCGGCACGCCCGCAAGGTCGTCTTCGAGCTCCTGGCGTCCGCGGTCGACCTGTCGCTCGTCGACGACTCGATCCGGGCGTGGATGGCAGAGTACGGTTGCGAGCCGGAGCGGTTCGGCCCGGCGGCGCCCCCTTCCGACGACCGGGACCGCCGACAGGCCGGGCACCACCGCCGACCCACCGGCGAGACCGCCGAGACCGTGCACCAGCCGGTCAAGGTCGACAACCCGCTGTACGTGCGGGACTACTCCAAGTGCATCCTCTGCTACAAGTGCGTCCAGGCGTGCGGGCCGGAGGCACAGAACACCTTCGCCATCTCCGTCGCCGGGCGCGGCTTCGACGCCCGCATATCGACCGAGTTCGACGTGCCCCTACCCCAATCGGCGTGCGTGTACTGCGGGAACTGCATCGCCGTCTGCCCCACCGAGGCGCTGATGTTCCGCTCCGAGTACGAGCTGCGCCAGGCGGGGATGTGGGATCCCGACCGCCAGGAGGTGGTGACGACCATCTGCTCGTACTGCGGGGTCGGCTGCAACCTCGAGCTGCACGTGCAGGACAACCGGATCGTCAAGGTGACCTCCCCCGACGACCACTCGGTGACCCGGGGGAACCTGTGCATCAAGGGCCGGTTCGGCTACGAATACGTCCAGGAGAGCGACGAGCCCACCCCGATCGACGAGGTCCTCGCCCGCGCCCGCGCCGACTCCTGATCCGATGACGCCGTCGGCCCGCTTCGACGACCTGCGGCCTTCTCGCCGCCGGGGTTTCGCCCTCGGCGGCTTCTCCGAGGTGCTCGTCGCCTCCCGCCTCCATGAGGTCCGCCAGGTGGTGGCCGCCGCCGAGGAGGCGGCCCGCGCCGGGAGATGGGTGGCCGGCTGGGTCGCCTACGAGGCCGCTCCCGCTTTCGACCCGGCGATGAGGGTCAGGGACGTGGCCGGCACCGCGTTCGGCGACTTGCCTCTCGCCTGGTTCGGGGTCGCCGCCGAGCGCACTCCCCCGCCGCCGATCGCCGATGTTCCCTACGACATCGGCGAGTGGGAGGCGCTGACACCGCCTGGCCACCACGCCGCCGCGGTGGCCGCCATCCGCGAGCGCATCCGCGCCGGTGACATCTACCAGGTCAACCACACGTTCCTCCTGCGTGCCACGTTCCGCGGCGACCCGGCCTCCTTCTACCGGAGGCTGACCCGGGCACAGTCGTGCGGCTACGGGGCCCTCATCGACACCGGGGACTGGGTGGTGATCTCTGCGTCGCCGGAGCTGTTCTTCGAGTGGAGGAACGGCTCGATCGTCTCCCGCCCCATGAAAGGCACGGTGCGGCGGGGCGTCGACCTCGAAGACGACGCCCGCCTGCGCGACTGGCTGCGGCGTTCGGAGAAGAACCGGGCGGAGAACGTCATGATCGTGGACATGGTCCGAAACGACCTGGGGCGGATCGCCGCAACCGGGTCGGTGCGGGTCCCGGCCCTCTTCACCACCGAGAAATACGACACGGTGTGGCAGCTCACGTCGACGGTGACGGCTCGGCCCCGGCCCGCTACGTCGCTGGCCGACGTGTTCGCGGCGCTGTTCCCGTGCGCTTCCATCACCGGGGCGCCCAAGGTGGCGACGATGTCGATCATCGCCGACCTGGAGGCCCATCCCCGGGGCGTGTACTGCGGGGCGGTCGGCTTCGGAGGGCCCGGCCCGGAGGGGCCGGAGTGGGCGTTCAACGTGGGGATCCGCACGGTCGTCCACCACCGTCCGACGGGGCAGGCGTTCTACGGCACCGGCGGCGGGATCACCTACGACTCCGATCCTGCCGACGAGTACGCCGAGGCGTTGCTCAAGGCCGAGGTCCTGCGGCACCCCGGCGAGCTGCGCCTGCTGGAGACGACCCGGTGGGAGCCCGGCCTCGGCGCCCGCCACCTCGACCGCCACCTGCGACGGGCGGCGGCGTCGGCCGACTACTTCGACATACCTTTCGACCCCGCCGAAGTGCGAGCGGCGATCGCCCGGGCGACCGAGGGCCGCTCCGAGCCCGCTCGCCTCCGGGTCCTGATAGATCGCGACGGCTGGGTGGATGTGGAGGTGGCCGATCTCCCGCCGGCGGCCGGGCCGGTGCGGCTCGCCCTCGACGACCGGCCGATCGACCGCCGAGACCCGTTCCTGCGCCACAAGACGACGGTCCGCCGCGTCTACGACGACGCCCGGCGGAGGCATCCCGGGGCCGACGACGTGATCCTCCGCAACGGCGACGGCGAGGTGACGGAGACCACGATCGGCAACCTGGCCGTCTGCCTCGACGGCGAGTGGGTGACCCCGCCAGTCGAATCCGGGCTCCTCCCCGGCACCGAGAGGGCGGCGCGCCTCGACGCCGGCGAGCTGCGAGAGGCGCCGGTCACGGTCTACGACCTGCGCCGTGCCACCGGCCTGGCCCGGCTGAACTCGGTGCGGGGCTGGGAGGAGGCGGTGCTGGTCTAGCCGGCGCGGCGACGGTTCGCTCGCCTCCCGGAGGCGGCGGCGACCGGGCTGGCGTCGAGCCGGGCTTCGATCTCGGCGTGGGTGGGTCGCGGCCCGCTCACGCCGGCGTCCACGGCACGGCGGATGGCGGCGATGTGGTCGGGGGTCGACCCGCAGCACGCCCCGACGATGCGCGCTCCGGACCGGATCGCCAGCTCCACGTAGTCGCCCATCTCGTCGGGGCCGACCGGGTAGACCAGAGCGTCGGTCTGGTAGAGCGGCATCCCGCAGTTCGCCTTGACCACGACCACGGCGTTGGGCGCCACCTCCGTGATGTCCAAGGCGACGGAGACGGCGTCACCCGGGCCGATGCCGCAGTTCGCTCCGATGGTGAGAGGCGCGTGCGGGCTCGTCTTCCACCACTCGCCGAGCTGGGTGCCCGAGATACCCATCATCGTGCGACCGTTGGTGTCGAAGCTGAGAGTGGCGCTCACGGGAACGTCGAACTGGGCGGCCGCCTCGACGGCGGCGTTCAGCTCTTCCCACGAGGAGATGGTCTCGATCCACAACACGTCCACCCCCGCTTCGACCAGCGCCCGGGCCTGGTCGGCGAAGACCGCCACTCCTTCCTCGTGGGTGAGGGTTCCGAGCGGCTCGAACAGGTCACCGGTGGGCCCGATGCTGCCGGCGACGGCCACCGGCCGGCCGGCGGAATCGGCCACGCGGCGGGCGATGGCGACGGCGGCGGCGTTGAGCTCTTCGACCCGGTCCTCCAGCCGGTGGAGAGCGAGGCGGCGGGAGTTGCCGCCGAACGTGTTGGTGAGGACTATGTCGGCTCCGGCAGCGATGAACTGGCTGTGCACCCGGGCGACGAGCTCGGGGCGCTCGATGTTGAGCAGCTCAGGGCATCCGCCTCCCTCGAGGCCGAGCGAGAACAAGGTGGTGCCCATGGCGCCATCGGCCACCAGGACGGGACGGGTGGCAACGAGGGCCTCGAAGGTCGTACATCGGTCGGTCATGCGCCCCACCTCCTGTGTCGACGTCGATCGCCGGTGTGCGGTGAGGTGGCACGCTCCCGAACAGAGCGGCCGCCTCGAGAGGCGGCCAGGCAACGAATGCTTCGGACCGCCGCTTTAGCTGCACTTGTTCCGCGCCCGCAAGCTGGACGATCAAATCGGCGCGTCGGTCACGCTACCAGAGCGGCGAGCTTCTGCGAAGGGATTCAGGCGGAGCGGCGGCGCCGGATCTCGGCGACGATCGCCGGCACCACCTCGGCCACGTCGCCGATCACCGCGTAGTCGGCTTTCGTCACCATCGGCGCCTCCGGGTCGGTGTTGATGGCGATCACGTGCTTGGAGGCCATCATCCCCACCCAGTGCTGGATGGCCCCGGAGATGCCGCAGGCGATGTAGACGTCGGGCGCCACCCTCGTCCCCGTCTGGCCGACCTGGTCGGAGTGGGGCCTCCAGCCGTTGTTGGTGGCCACCCGTGAGCAGCCGACCGCCCCGTCCAACAGCGCGGCCAGCTCCTCCAGGGGGGCGAATCCTTCGGCGCTGCCCACGCCGCGGCCGCCGGAGACGACGACGCGGGCGGTGGCCAGCGTCGTGCCTTCCTGTATCGTCACCCGCTCCACCACCCGGTCGATCACGTGGCTCTCGTCGAGGTCGGGGGTGAACTCCTCGACGGGGGCCGAACCGCCGATCCCCGCCGGGGCGAAGGCGTGCGGGGCGGCGGAGATGAGCCGGATCGGAGCCTCCAGATCCGCCCGTTCGAGGAGGCTGCCTCCCCACCTGACCCGCTGCAGGGCCCAGACGTCGCCGCCGGTTTCGACCTGGGTGACGTTGGCCGCCATCGGCAGGTCGAGGCGGGCCGCCGAGTGGGCCAGGACCTCGTTGCCCCGGTCGGTGCCGGGGGCGACCACCGCCGTGGGCGACTCGCGGGACACCAGTTGGGCGAGGGCCTCCCCCCACCCGCCGGGGGCGTAGTCGTCGAGCAAGGGGTGGGTGACGTGCCAGACCGACTCCACTCCGTCGACGGCGACGGGCTCGGGGCCGATCACGACGGCCCGGAGCGGGACGCCGACGGCTGCGGCCACCGACCTCCCCAACGTCACGGCCTGGCGGGCCACATCGGAGACGGCGCCCCGGTCGTGGTCGATCAGCACCAGGACGCTCACAGGACCCCCAACTCTTCCAGCACGTCTGCCACCGCGGCGGCGTCGGCCAGGATCTCGGTGGTCGACTCTTGCTCGGGCGGCGACTCGAATCGGACCATCCGCAGCCCTCCAGGGGAGAGATCGGCCTCGTGGCGGCGGATCTCGAGCTTCTTCGACTTGAGGCGCCCCGACAGCGTCGGGTAACGGGGCAGGGCGATGCCCTCCTTGACGGCGAGGACGGCGGGCATCGGCAGGCGGTAGACCTCGAAGCCGGCGCCGGTCTCCCGGCGAGCGACGACGGTGCCTCCGTCGATCTCGATGCCCTTGATCCCCGATACCACGGGACGGCCGAGGCCGTGGGCGACCCGGATCCCCACCTGGAAGTTGCCGGCGTCGGCGGATTCGTTGCCGAAGAGGATCAGGTCGAAGGTGCCGTCGGCCTCGAGAGCCCGGATCGCCGACAGCAGCCCGGAGGCCGTCGCCTGCGGGTCGACCTCGCCATCGCCGGCGGGGACGAGGGTGGCGCCGTCGGCGCCGACCGACGCCGCGTAGCGGAGCTGCTCTTCGGCCTCGGGCGGCCCCAGGGTCAGCACCTCCACGCTCCCGCCATGCGCCTCCTTGAGCTGGATGGCGGCTTCCACCGCGCACTCCTCGTGCGGGCTGGTGGTGAACGACAGGTGGGCGGTCTCGATCGCCCGCCCGTCCTCGGTGAGCGAGATCTTGGCCCCGGGGGCGGGAACCCGCTTGACGCAGACGAGGATCCTCACGCCCGGTCCCTCACCCCTTCATCCTCTCGTCGTCGGGATCGAACAAGGGCTTCGAGCCCACCCGGGCGACGGTGATCGGGTAGTCCTCGTTCATGTACCGGACCAAAAAGGCCGCTCCCTCCTGGGCGAGGTCGGCCGGCAGGTAGCCCATCAACAGGTACTTGCCCACCGACGGGCCGGCCCCGGCGCTGGTCACGTAGGACGGGCGGCCTTTGTCGTCGACGATCCGCTCCCCGTCGGTGGTGAGGATCGGCTCGCCTCCGGTCATGTACCGGGGGATGCCGTCGCGGGGCGAAGTGTGGTCGTCGACGGTGAAGGTGCACAGGAGCGCCGCCGGGCCCTCCTCGCGCGCCTTCAGGTACGCCTCCTTGCCGATGAAGTCGGCCGACTTGACCTTCGGGCGGGCGAGGCCCGCCTCGACCGGGTCGTACTCCGATTGCAGTTCCGCCCCCATCAGGCGATAGCCCTTCTCCAGGCGGGCGCTGGTGCCGTACACCCCGGCGCCGACGGGGACCACGCCGTGGTCCTGGCCCGCCTCCCACAGCATGTCCCACATCTGGGTTCCCCGCTCGATCGGGACGTAGATCTCCCAGCCCGACTCACCGACATAGGAGATGCGCAGCATCGTGGCGATCAGCGACCCGAACGTGACCTGCTTGCAGGTGGCGTAGGGGAAGGCCGCATCGGAGATGTCGTCGTCGGTGAGCGACTCCACCAGTGCCCGGGCCCGCGGGCCCCACACGCCGATCGTGGAGTACGAGGAGGTGCGGTCGGTGAACACGACCGAGCCGTCGTCGGGCAGGTGCTTTCTGAACCAGTAGGCGTCCCGGGCGCCGTCGAAGGCACCCGTGACCACCCGGAAGTGGTCCTCGCCGAGGCGCATGATGGTCAGGTCGGCCCGGAACCCGCCCTGGGGAGTGAGTAGCGGCGTGTATATCGCCGAGCCGACGGGACGGTCGCATTGGTTGACGGTGAGCCGCTGGATGTAGTCGAGCGCACCGGGGCCGGTGATGTCGAAGATGGCGAACGCCGAGAGGTCGACCATCCCCACCCGCTCCCGGAGGGCCAGGTGCTCGGCGGTGCAGATCGGCGACCACCAGCGGCGGTCCCATTCGTGGGGCCGATCCTCGACCCCGTACTCCTCCACCAAAGGAGCGTTGTGCTCGTACCACTGGGGACGCTCCCATCCGCCTGCCTGGAAGTAGACGGCGCCCAGCGCCTCCGTGCGGCTGTGGAACGGGGCGAGGCGGATGTTCCGCTCCGACTCCCACTGCTCGCGGGGATGGACGATGCCGTAGGTCTTGTTGAAGTGCTCGGCACAGCGCGCCCGGATGTGGTGGCGGGTCCGGGCGTAGTCGTAGAAGCGGGCGATGTCCGACTGGTGCGGGTCGATCTCGGGGTAGCCGTCGGTCATCCACTCGGCGACGAGCTTTCCGACGCCCGGCCCTTCCTTGATCCACACCGCCGCCGCCGACCACAGGCCCTTCACCTCCACGGTCTCACCGAGGAGGGGCATGGCGTCGGGGGTGAGCGAGAGCAGGCCGTTGATGGCGTACTTGATCTCCGCCCCCTCGAGGATCGACGGCATCAGCTCCAGAGCGTCCTCGAGCTGCGGGTCGAAGTCGTCGGGAGTGAACGGCAGCTCGGTGGGCGAGAGACGGGCCTCTTCGATGGATGGGATCTGGTCCGGGTCGTGGAAGATGGGACGGTGGGCGTAGGAGCCGATCTCCATCGAGCCGCCGGTCTGGCGCTCGTACATGAACGTGTCCATGTCCCGGACGATCGGGAAGCCGATCTCCTTTCCGGTCTCGGCGAGGATGGGGATGGGGCCCACGTCGATCATCTGGTGGACCGCCGGGGTGAGGGGGATGGTGGCGCCCGCCATGCGGGCGATGCGCGGCGACCACACGCCGCAAGCCACCACCACGTAGTCGGCCTCGATACGGCCCCTGTCGGTGACCACCGCTTCGACGTGGCCCTTGTTCACCTCGATGTCGAGGACCTCGGTGTTGGGGAAGACCGACAGGGCACCCATCTGCTGCGCCCGTTCGCGCATGATCGTCCCAGCTCGCAAGGAGTCGACGACCGACACGGACGGGGTGTAGAAGCCTCCGAGGATCACCGACTCCTCGATGAACGGCACGAGCTCTTTGACCTGCGAAGGCGTCAACAGCTCCGCCTCGATTCCCCACGCCGTCGCCGAGCTAATCCGGCGCCGCAGTTCCTCCATCCGCTCGGGGGTGCGCGCCACCTCGATCCCGCCGCAGGTGGTGTTGACGCCCATCTCCTCGTACTGGCGCTGGGACTCGAGGGTGAGGAACGTCAGTTCCTTGCCGTGGTCGACGGGGAAGATGAAGTTCGAGGCGTGACCGGTGGAACCGCCCGGGTTGGGAAGCGGCCCCTTGTCGATCTGGACGATGTCGGTCCACCCCTTCTCGGCGAGGTGGTAGGCCAGGCTGTTGCCGACGATGCCGGCGCCGATGACCACGACCTGTGCGCTGGATGGCAACTCACTCACTGCGAACCCTCCGGCCGGTGCCACGATGCGGAACGATGCTGCAAGGCGGCACGCAGACTACCGCCCGAGACGACGGCTTGCATGCGGTGGCGGCAAGTTTCAGCCACTGGACAACCCATCGACGGCGAGATATCGTTCCGACATCCGACATCGTTCCGTATCGTGGAACCAGCTCACAGGAGCGCGGCGCTATGAGCGAAGAAGAGATCGACCTCGGGGCGCTCTCCGACGCGGAGCTCGTCGAGCAGATGCACGACGACCTCTACGACGGTCTGGCCGACGAGATCGTGGAAGGCACCAACATCCTGCTCGAACGCGGCTGGGACGCCAGCCGGGTCTTGAACGAAGCGCTGGTCGAGGGCATGCGAATCGTGGGCGAGGACTTCCGTGACGGGATCCTCTTCGTGCCGGAGGTGCTGTTGGCAGCCAACGCCATGAAGGCGGGGATGGCCGTGCTCCGCCCGCTGCTCGCCGAGACCGGCGCCCCGACGATCGGCAAGGTCGTGATCGGCACGGTGAAAGGCGACATCCACGACATCGGCAAGAACCTGGTGGGGATGATGCTCGAGGGCGCCGGCTTCGAGGTGATCGACCTCGGCATCAACACCGACGTCGACGAGTACATCCAGGCGCTCGACGAGCACCAGCCGGACATCCTGGGGATGTCGGCGCTGCTCACCACCACCATGCCGTACATGAAGGTGGTGATCGACACCATGGTCGAAAAGGGCATCCGGGACGACTTCATCGTCCTCGTCGGCGGGGCCCCGCTCAACGAGGAGTTCGGCGCAGCCATCGGCGCCGACGCCTACTGCCGGGACGCGGCGGTGGCCGCCGAGACGGCCAAGGCTCTGGTCGGAGCCCGACGTGGCATCGCCTGACGCCGGGGTCCTGGTCCTGGGCTGCGGGGCGATGGCCCGCGAGCTGCTCCACGTCGTCGAGGCCAACGGGCTCGAAGGCGTCGAAGTCGCCTGCCTCCCGGCCGCCTACCACAACCAGCCGTCACTGATCCCCGACGCCCTGGAAGCGCGGATCGTGGAAGCGAAAGGCCGGTACCGAAAGATCTTCGTGGCCTACGGCGACTGCGGGACCGGGGGACGGCTCGACGCCGTCCTGGAGCGCCACGGCGTGGAACGGCTCGCCGGCGCCCACTGCTACGAGTTCCTGGCGGGGTCGGCGACCTTCTCCCGGCTCCACGACGCCGAGCCCACCACCTTCTACCTGACCGACTTCCTGGTGCGGAACTTCGACCGCCTGGTGTGGCGAGGGCTGGGCCTCGACCGCTGGCCGCACCTCCTCTCCGACTACTTCGGCAACTACACCCGGGTCGTCTACCTCGCCCAGACCGACGACCCCGCTCTCACCGCCCGCGCCGAGGAGGCCGCCCGCCGGCTGGGCCTCCGCTTCGAGCGGCTGCTCGTCGGCTATGGCGAGATGGAGCCGGCGATCGTCGAGGCGGCGCGATGAGCGAGGCGGAGGTGACGGTGATCTACTGGCGGGACATCCCCGCCCAGGTGATGGCGGGCAAGGGCCGTCGGGCCCGGCGCATCCCGCTGCCCGATCGCTTCCAGGAAGCCATCGACCGCGCCGCCACCCGGGTGGGGGTGATCGGCGCCGACGACTACACCGCCGAGTACCGCAAGGTCACGGTCCCCGGCCCCGACCCGGAGGTGGTCGCCGACCAGCTCGACGCCGACTTCCCCGACGTCGTGCTGGAAGAGCTCGTCCGCAACGGCGGCTGGCTCCCGACCCGTGGAGCGGACGATGACTGACACGGTGCTCGCCTCCCCCACCCGAGAGGTCGTGATCGGCTTCGACCGGCCCTTCGTGGTGATCGGCGAGCGCATCAACCCGACCGGGCGGAAGCGCCTGGCCGAGGAGATGACCCGGGGGGACTTCTCCCGGGTGGAGGCCGACGCCGTGGCGCAGGTCGAGGCCGGCGCCGACATGCTCGACGTCAACGCCGGGATACCGCTCGCCGACGAGGCGGCGCTGCTCGCCGCCACCGTCGAGCTCGTCCAGACGCTCGTCGACGTGCCCCTCTCCATCGACTCGTCGGTCGTCCCCGCCCTCCGCGCCGGGCTGGAGGCATACCGGGGGAAGGCACTGGTCAACTCGGTCACCGGCGAGGAGGCGTCGATGGAGGCGGTCCTCCCGCTGGTGGCGAAACACGGGGCGGCGGTGGTGGCGATAACCAACGACGAGAGCGGGATCTCCGAAGATCCCGATGTCCGCTTCGAGGTGGCGAGAAAGATCGTCTCCCGCGCCGCCGACTATGGCATCCCCCGCCAGGACGTGGTGGTCGATCCCCTGGTCATGCCCATCGGAGCCGTGCCCACCGCCGGACGCCAGGTGCTCCACCTGATCCGCCGCCTGCGCGAGGAACTGCAGGTGAACACGACGTGCGGCGCCTCCAACATCAGCTTCGGCCTCCCCCACCGGGCGGGCATCAACGCCGCCTTCCTGGCGATGGCGATCGGCGCCGGCCTCACGTCGGCGATCACCAACCCGCTCGAACCTGAGATCATGGCGGCGATCAAGGCCTCCGACGTGTTGACCGGCAACGACCGCGACTGCGCGGCGTGGATCCGGCGCCACCGCGACCCTTCCTCACCCGACGGCGAGAGGCGGCGTCGCGGCGGCCGCCGCCGCCTGGCGACGGGATGAGCGACACCGCCCGGGTCGTGTTCCTCCCTTCCGGCCGGCGGGGAGAGGTCGTCCGGGGCACCACCGTCCTCGATGCGGCACGCCAGCTCGGCGTCGACCTGGACTCGGTGTGCGGCGGCCGCGGAATCTGCGGCCGCTGCCAGGTGAGCCAGGGCTCCATCCCGACGATCCCGGCCGACGCCTCGGCGCTGAGCCCGCCGGGTGAGCTCGAGACGGGTTACCGGGGCAGGCGGCCGCTCGTCGAGGGCCGTCGCCTGGGGTGTGCCGCGGCCATCCTCGGTGACGTCGTCGTGGACATCCCCCCGGAGAGCCAGGTCCACCGCCAGGTGGTCCGCAAGCGCCCCGAGGTGACCAGCTACCCGATCGACCCGATCGTGCGGCTCCACTACGTGGAGGTGACCCGGCCGTCCCTCGACGACGCCCGGTCGGATCGGGAGCGCGTCGCCGACGCCCTGGCCGCCGACTGGGGGCTGGGGGGCCTCCGCTTCGACCACGCCGTGACCGCCGGCCTCCACGCCGCCCTCACGGCAGGCGACTGGTCGGTCACCGTGGCGGTGCACTCGGGTCGGGACGTGATCGCTGTCTGGCCCGGGTTCCACGACCGGATCCTCGGGCTGGCCTTCGACGTAGGGTCCACCACCATCGCCGGCCACCTGCTCGACCTGACGAGCGGCGAGGTGCTGGCATCGGCGGGGGCGATGAACCCCCAGATCCGCTTCGGCGAGGACCTGATGAGCCGGGTCTCGTACGCCATGATGAACGAACGGGGCGCCGAGGAGATGACCTGGGCGGTGAGGTCGGCGCTCGATTCCCTCGCCGGCGATCTCGTGTCGGAAGCGGGCGCATCCCGCCAGGACGTGGTCGACGTGGTGGTGGTCGGGAACCCGATCATGCACCATCTCGTCCTCGGTTTCGACCCCCGGCCCCTGGGCGAGGCGCCTTTCGCCCCGGCGGTGCGGGACGCGTACGAGTCCACCGCCTCGACGATCGGGATGGCTCTCGCCCCGGGCGCCCGGCTGTACGTCTTGCCGATCGTCGCCGGCCACGTGGGCGCCGACACCATGGGCGCCGTGCTCTCGGAAGGGCCCCACCGGCGCCAGGCGCTGCAGCTCCTCGTCGACGTCGGCACCAACGCCGAGATCGTCCTCGGCAACTCCGAGCGGCTGCTCGCCGCCTCCAGCCCCACCGGCCCGGCGTTCGAAGGCGCTCAGATCACACACGGCCAACGGGCCACTCCGGGAGCGATCGAGAGGGTCCGGATCGACCCCGAGACCCTGGAGCCGCGGATCCGCGTGATCGGGTCGGGCCGCTGGTCCGACGAGGAGGGTTTCTCGGACGACGTCGCCCGGATCGGCATCAACGGGATCTGCGGCTCGGGCATCATCGAGGCGGTCGCCGAGCTGTTCCTCGCCGGTGTGATCGACCGCGACGGCGTCGTCCGCCCCCGGGGCGATCGGGTGGTGGCCGACGGCCGGACGTTCGCCTATCGGCTGTGGGACGATCCCGAGATCTCGATCACCCAAAACGACGTGCGGGCGATCCAGCTGGCGAAGGCGGCGCTGTATGCCGGGACCCGTCTGCTCATGGACCGGATGGGCGTGGATCGCGTGGACGAGATCCGCCTCGCCGGCGCCTTCGGCAGCCACATCGACCCGAAGTACGCCATGGTCATCGGCCTGATACCCGACTGCGACCTGGATAGGGTGTCGGCGGCGGGCAACGCCGCCGGGAGCGGCGCCATCATCGCCCTCCTCTCTGGGGCCGCCCGCCGGGAGATCGAGGCCGTCGCCGCCCGGGTCGAGAAAGTGGAGACCGCCACCGAGAGCCGATTCCAGGAGCACTTCGTCGCCGCCATGGGCTTTCCCCACAGCTCCCACGACTTCCCCCACCTGTCCGACGTCCTCCCCCGCGACACCGCGCCACCCAGGGGCCGCCGGGGAGGCAGGAGATCGAGAGAGAGGAGCCGAAGATGACGGCACGACGCCGATCGGGGGGCCGGGCAGCACGCCAGCGGGCCCGCGCCGCCGCGTTCGCCGAGTCCAAGCCCTTCCTCACCCGCCGTCTCGCCCCTTACGAGGTGCTCGACGAGGAGGGGTTGGCGACCATCGAACAGCACGCCGACCGCCTCCTGGCCGAGGTGGGCGTCGAGATCGTGGACTTCCCCGAGGCGCTGCGGATCTTCGCCGACCACGGCGCCGACGTCGACGGCACCCGGGTGCGTTTCCCCGAAGGGATGTGCCGCCAGATCGTCCAGGCGTCCGCCCCGTCCCGGTACACCCAGCACGCTCGCAACCCGGAGCGGAGCGTGGAGATCGGCGACCCCCATGTGGTCTTCGCCCCCGCCTACGGCTGCCCGTTCGTGCGCGACCTGGACGGCGGCCGGAGGTACGCCACGATCGAGGACTTCCGCAACTTCGCCAAGCTCACCTACATGTCCCCCGCCCTCCACCACGCCGGAGGGACGTTGTGCGAGCCGGTCGACCTGCCCGTCAACAAGCGGCACTTCGACATGGTCCACGCCCACCTCACCCTCAGTGACAAGCCGTTCATGGGCTCGGTCACCGCCCCGGAACGGGCCCAGGACACGGTGGACATGGCCAAGATCGTCTTCGGCGCCGACTTCGTCGACCGGAACACGGTCATCACCTCGCTCTGCAACGCCAACTCCCCGCTGGCGTGGGACCGGGCGATGCTGGGCTCGGCGAAGGTCTACGCCGAAAACAACCAGGCGACGATCATCACCCCCTTCATCCTCGCCGGGGCGATGGCGCCGGTGACCGTGGCCGCCGTCGCCACCCAGACCCTGGCCGAGGCGTTGGTGGGGATGGCGTTCACCCAGATGGTGCGGCCGGGGGCTCCGGTGGTGTTCGGGTCGTTCGCCTCGTCGATGTCGATGCAGACGGGGTCGCCCACGTTCGGGACTCCCGAGCCGGCACTGATGCTCTTCGTGATGGCGTCTCTCGCCCGCCGTCTCAACGTCCCGTTCCGCTCCGGCGGGGCGTTGACCGCTTCCAAGGTGCCCGACGCCCAGGCCGCCTACGAGAGCGCCGCCACCCTCTTTCCGACGCTCCTAGCCGGGGTCAACTTCGTGCTGCACGCGGCCGGCTGGCTCGAAGGAGGACTGGTGATGGGGTACGAGAAGTTCGTGCTCGACGCCGACCAGGCGTCGATGGCCTCCGCCCTGCTCGAGGGCGTGGACATGTCGCCCAACGGCCTGGCCCTCGACACTCTCCTCGCCCACCGGCCCGGAGAGCACTTCCTGGGATCGGAGCACACGCTCGCCAACTTCGAGACCGCCTTCTGGACGTCCGCTCTGGCCGACAACTCGAGCTTCGAGCAGTGGCAGGAAGAGGGTGGCTTGGACTCGGTGCAGCGGGCCAACCAGGTGTGGAAGAGGATTCTGTCCGAGTACGAGCCGCCCCCGCTCGACGACGCGGTGCGTGAGGAGCTCGACGAATACGTGACGCGCCGCAAGGCCGAGCTGCCGGACGAGCACGCATGAGCGCCTTCGACGGGCTGGCACCGCAGACGCGCCAGAAGATGCGGGAGGTGTTGGCGGACCCGATCTTCGAGCTGATCCCGATGTCGGGCGTCGTCGACCAGGCGGCCCACCTCCCCGCCGGGGCGCGGGTGTCGGTGACCGCCTCGCCCCAGAAGACCCTCGAGGACAGTCTGGATCTGGCGGCGGAGCTGGCCGACCGCGGGCACCGGGTCATCCCCCACCTGTCGGCGCGCATGACCCGCGACATGGGCCATCTCGAGAGCCTGCTGGCACGCATGTCCGAGATCGGGATCCGCCAGGCCTTCGTCGTGGGCGGAGACCCGGACCCCGTCGGCGAGTTCTCCGACGGGTTGTCGCTCCTCGAGGCGATGGAGCGCATCGGCCACGACCTGGAAGTCGGCGTGCCGTGTTACCCGGAGGGCCACCCCCGGATCCCCGATGCCCAGCTCGATGCGGCGCTCGCATCCAAGCAGCGGCATGCGGCGTGGATGACCAGCCAGATGTGCTTCGACCCGGGAGCCGTGACCGGCTGGCTGCGGCGGCAGCGGGAGAACGGCATCGTCCTGCCGCTGGTGCTGGGCCTCCCGGGAGCCGCCGAGCGGACGAAGCTGCTGCGGATCTCGGCCCGCATCGGAGTGGGCCAGTCGCTGTCGTTCCTCCGCAAGAACCTCGGGTTGGTCGGCGCTTTCGTCCGCCCCGGCGGCTACGACCCCGCCGAGCTCCTCGTGGGGCTCGCCGACGACATCGCCGACCCGGGCCTCGGGTTCGCCGGGTGCCACATCTACACGTTCAACCAGGTAGATGCCACCGAGGAGTGGCGCCGGCGGGTCCTCGCCTCACTCGAGGATGGTTGATCCCAGCCGTCGTTGGGTACAGGTGGGTGACGTGAGCCTGCCACGATGGGGGACACACGGAGGTACTCGATGGCCAGCATCAGCACTCACGTCCTCGACACGGTGAGCGGCCGCCCCGCCCGGGGCATGGCCGTGACCTTGGAACGGCTCGAGGACGGCTCGGTGGTGGAGCACCTAACGTCGACTTCCACCGACGACGACGGCAGAGTCGCCGACCTGTTGGGCGGAAAGCGCCTCCGCACCGGCGTCTATCGGCTCACGTTCAACACCGCCGCCTACGGCAACACCTTCTACCCCCAGGTGCAGATCGTCTTCCGTGTGTCCGATCCCGACGAGCACCACCACATCCCGCTCCTGCTCTCCGCCTACGGCTATACGACCTACCGGGGCAGTTGAGGGGGCGTCACTGTTCCCGGGGCGGGGCGATGCGATCGAGGGCCCGCAGCAGCTCCATGGGGAGGGGGAAGATGAGCGTGGAGTTCTGCTCGGCGGAGACGTCGGTCATCGTCTGCAGGATGCGCAGCTGGAGGGCGGCCGGGTGGTCCTCGAGCAGACCGGCGGCCTCGGCCAGGGTGCGGGCGGCCTCCTGCTCGCCCTGGGCATGGATGACCTTGGCGCGCCGCTCCCGCTCCGCTTCCGCCTGACGCGCCATCGCCCGGCGCATGGCGTCGGGGAGCTCGACGTCCTTCACCTCCACGACGGAAACCTTGACGCCCCACGGGTCGGTGATCTCGTCGATTATGTGCTGCAGTCGCCGGTTGATCTCGTCGCGATTGACGAGCAGCTCGTCGAGGTCCACCTGCCCGATGATGCTGCGCAGGGTGGTCTGGGCGATCTGGGAGGTGGCGAAGCGGTAGTCCTCGATCTCGAGGACCGCCCGGTTGGGATCGACGACCCGGAAGTAGCACACGGCGTTGACCCGCACCGTGACGTTGTCTTTGGTGATGATGTCCTGGGGAGGGATGTCGAGCGTGACGGTCCGCAGGCTCACCCGGACGAGGCGGTCGACGATGGGGATGATGAAGATGAGCCCCGGGCCCCGTGCCGAGCCGACGACCCGACCGAGGCGGAACAGGACGGCCCGCTCGTACTCGGGGATGATGTGGATGGACGACCGGAGGATGGCGAGGACCACCAGGGCGGCGATCACCCAGCCGATCAGCGTGTCGATGTTCATGTCTCGCTCCTCTTTCCTCTCACGATCAAGGTCAGTCCGTCGATGCCCACCACCTCGGCGGGGCCTTCGGCCAGCGCCCCCGACTCGGCACGTACCTTCCACCACGTCCCGTCGACGAACGTGTCCCCGGTCGTGGCGTCCCTGGGCTCGACCATAACCTCCCTGCCGATGAGCGTCTCTACGCCGGTCGTCGAGGGTGCCCGGCGGGCCCGCCACGCCATGCGCCCGGCGACGACGCTGGCCGCCCCGAGGACGAGGGCGGTCGGCCACAGGATGGGGGCCCGCACCGAGGGGGCGTCTTCGAACAGGAACAGCCCGGCGAGGAGCAGCGAGATCGTGCCGCCCGCGGCCAGCACCCCCACCCCGGGCACGAATATCTCCCCGATGAACAGCGCCGCGGCGAGGATCAGCAGCGCCACCCCCACCGCCGTGACCGGCAGCACGGAGAGGGCGAAGAACCCGAGGAGGAGGGCGATCACCCCCGCTATCCCGGCGAAGCCGAGGCCGGGGTTCGCCGCCTCGTAGACGATGGCGAGGGTGCCGAAGGACAACAACAGGAAGGCGATGTTGGGGTCGGCTATCCGGGCCAGGACCCGACGGAACGCTCCCACCTCGAAGCGCTCCACCACCGCCGAGGCAGTGCGCAGGGTGGTGGGCTCTCCCCGCACCGAGACCTCCCTGCCGTCGATCGCTTCGAGGAGACTGTCGAGGTCGTCGGCGACCAGGTCGACGACTCCCCGCTCCACCGCCTCCGTGGCGGGGATCGAAGTCCCTTCCCGCACCGCGTCCTCGGCGAACCCCACGTCGCGGCCGCGTCGCTCGGCGACCGAGACGGCGAAGGCGGCGGCGTCGTTGATCACCTTGTCGGTGATCTCACCTCCCTGCAGGTCGACGGGAGTCGCCGCCCCGATGGCGGTGGCGGGCGCCATCGCCGCCACGTGGGCGGCCATCGTGATGAACGTGCCGGCGGAGGCGGCCCGCGCACCCTCGGGCGCCACGTAGACGACCACCGGCACCGGGGAGTTGAGGAACGCCTGGACGATCTCCCGCATCGACGTGTCGAGCCCGCCCGGCGTGTCGAGACGGACCACGACGGGAACGGAGAGCTCCGCGGCCTCTTCGATCCCGTCGGCGATGTAGTCGGCGACGACGGGCGTGATCGGGCCTTCCACCTCCAGCAGCAGAACGGTGCTGTCGGTGGCCGCGGCGGCGACGCCGCCCAGAGCGGCCCACAGCATCGCCGCACCCGACATCGCCCGGATCCAGGTCATGTCCCGAGTATGGCGGGGTGGACGCTGCATACGCAGAGCGGCCGCCTCGAGGGCGGCCGCTCCGTCACCTGACACCGACGAGGATCAGTCCTCGGAAGCGTCCTCGTCGCCGGATTCGGCCTCGGTCTCGTCGGCGCCGTCGGAGCCTCCGTCGGCGTTCCGCTGGGCGCCGAGGCTGGCGAGCCACTCGGCCGGGTTGTCCGGCAGCTCGTCGTCACCCGACGGCAGGCCGCCTTCTCCGCCCAGCAGCTCGAGGGCGGCCACCGTGGTGGCCCCCGGCAGCGACGGCTGCAGCTCGCGGTAGGCGGCGGCGCCGGTTCCGGCCGGGATGAGCTTGCCGATGATCACGTTCTCCTTCAGGCCACGCATGAAGTCCGACTTCGCCTGGATGGCGGCGTCGGTCAGCACCCGGGTGGTCTCCTGGAAGGAGGCGGCCGACAGCCACGACTCGGTGGCCAGCGACGCCTTCGTGATGCCCATCAGCTCGGAGCGGCCCTCGGCCGGCACCTTGCCCTCTTCCACCAGCGCCTTGTTGACGTCGCGGAAGGTCTGCTCGTCGACGAGCTCGGCCGGCAGGAACTCCGAGTCGTTGGGACGCACCACGCGGACCCGGCGCAGCATCTGCCGCACGATCAGCTCGATGTGCTTGTCGTGGATCTCCACGCCCTGGGACCGGTACACCTCCTGGACCTGGTCGACCAGGTACTGCTGGGCGGCCCGCACGCCGCGGATGTCGAGCACCTCCTTGGGGTCCAGCGGACCCTCGGTGAGCTGGTCGCCTGCCTGGACCTCGTCGCCGTCGGCGACTCGCAGCCGGGCGAACCGCGAGACCGGGTACTCGACCTCGCCGTGCTCCTTGGACTCGATGACGATCTTGCGGCCCTCCTCGTCCTCTTCGATCCGGGCGATGCCCGAGACCTCGGAGAGGACCGCCTTGCCCTTGGGCGACCGGGCCTCGAACAGCTCCTGGACGCGGGGCAGGCCATGGGTGATGTCGTCGCCGGCCACGCCACCGGTGTGGAAGGTACGCATCGTCAGCTGCGTGCCCGGCTCGCCGATCGACTGGGCGGCCATGATGCCGACCGCCTCACCGACCTCCACCTCCCGGCCGGTCGCCAGCGACAGGCCGTAGCAGGTGCGGCACACGCCGTTGCGGGTGTCGCAGGTGAGCACAGACCGGACGCGGACGGTCTCGACCTGGCCGCCGGTCTCCATCAAGGCCTGCAGGTGCTGGGCCCGGATCATGGTCCCGGCCTTGAGCTTCTCGCCCTCGTCGGTCTCCACCACCTTGCGATCGATCTTCACGTCGTCGGCCAGCACCCGGCCGTAGACCCGGGACCGCAGGTTGCGGATGATGTTCCCTCGCTCGTCGAGGATCCTGATCGGGATGCCGCGGTCGGTGCCGCAGTCGTCCTCGACCACGATGACCTCCTGGGCCACGTCGACGAGTCGGCGGGTGAGATAGCCCGAGTCGGCGGTGCGCAGGGCGGTGTCGGCCAGGCCCTTGCGGGCGCCGTGGGTGGAGATGAAGTACTCCAGCACCGACAGGCCCTCGCGGAAGTTCGAGATGATCGGCCGGGGGATGATGTCGCCCTTCGGGTTGGCCACCAGGCCGCGCATGCCGGCGATCTGGCGGACCTGCATCATGTTCCCGCGGGCGCCCGAGCCCACCATCATGTCGAGCGAGTTGAACTTCTGGGCCTTCAGCTCCCGCTTGGTGGCCTCGGTGACCACGTCGGTGGCCTCGGTCCAGATCTCCACCAGCTCCTGGCGGCGCTCCTCGTCGGTGACGAC
The DNA here is from genome assembly GCA_017577575.1 of Acidimicrobiia bacterium. Taxonomy (GTDB): domain Bacteria; phylum Actinomycetota; class Acidimicrobiia; order Spongiisociales; family ZC4RG35; genus ZC4RG17. The sequence continues at coordinate 28,103 of PKRG01000006.1, forward strand.
ACCCTTCAGGTACTGGTCCTGGATGCGCTGGGCCTGCTCCTCGTACTCGGCGAGGATCTTCTGCTTGTCGGGCGGCGTGCGCACGTCCTCCAGGCCGATCGTCAGGCCCGCCTTGGTGGCGAACTTGAAGCCGAGCTCCTTGATGCCGTCGAGCATCTCGGCCACGACCGAGCGCGGATAGCGGTCGATGACGACCTCGATCAGGTTGCGGAGGTCGGACTTGGTGAGCACCGCCTCGACCCAGGGGAAGTCCTCGGGCATCACCGAGTTGATCAGGATCCGCCCGTAGGTGGTCTCGTGGAGCTTGGAGCCATCGACCGGCTCGGGGGTGAGGAGCTTGCTGAGCGCCTTGTGCAGCTCGGCGTGCTTCTCGGCCGAGCCGGCAGCATCGCCCAGGCGCACCTTGATCGGGGCGTGGAGTGACAGCTCGCCCAGGTCGTAGGCCATCTCCGCCTCCTCCGGGGAGGAGAAGACCCGGCCGGCGCCCTTGGCGTCCTCCACGACCTCCGACAGGTAGTACATGCCGATCACCATGTCCTGGGACGGCGTGACGATCGGCCGCCCCGACGCCGGGGAGAGCACGTTGTTCGTCGACAGCATCAGGATCCGCGCCTCGGCCTGCGCCTCGGCGGACAGCGGCAGGTGCACGGCCATCTGGTCGCCGTCGAAGTCGGCGTTGAACGCCTCACACACCAGCGGGTGGATCTGGATGGCCTTGCCCTCGACCAGCACCGGCTCGAAGGCCTGGATGCCGAGACGGTGGAGGGTCGGGGCTCGGTTGAGGAGCACCGGATGCTCCTGGATCACCTCGCTGAGCACGTCCCACACCTGGGGACGGGCGCGCTCGACCATCCGCTTGGCCGCCTTGATGTTGGGAGCCAGGTCCAGGTCGACCAGCCGCTTCATGACGAAGGGCTTGAACAACTCCAGGGCCATGATCTTGGGCAGCCCGCATTGGTGCAGCTTGAGCTGGGGGCCGACCACGATCACGGAGCGGCCGGAGTAGTCGACGCGCTTTCCGAGCAGGTTCTGGCGGAACCGGCCCTGCTTGCCCTTGAGCATGTCCGAGATCGACTTCAGCGGGCGGTTGCCCGGGCCGGTCACCGCCCGGCCGCGGCGGCCGTTGTCGAACAGGGCGTCGACGGCCTCCTGGAGCATCCGCTTCTCGTTGTTGACGATGATCTCGGGAGCGCCCAGGTCGAGCAGCCTCTTCAGCCGGTTGTTCCGGTTGATCACCCGGCGGTACAGGTCGTTGAGGTCGGACGTGGCGAAGCGGCCACCGTCCAGCTGGACCATCGGGCGGAGATCCGGCGGGATCACCGGGATGGTCTCGAGGATCATGTCCTTGGGGTCGTTCTTGCCCTCCCAGAAGGGCTTGACGACCTTCATCCGCTGGGTGGCGCGCTGGCGCTTCTGCTGCGAGGGCGACTCCAGCGCCTCCTGCAGCGCCTGCATCTCGGCGTCGAGGTCGAGACGGCTCAAGAGGTCCTTGATCGCCTCCGCACCCATGCCGCCGACGAAGTACTGGCTGTAGCGGTCGTAGATCTCCCGCCACAGCGCCTCGGACTCCACCCGGGACTTGGGCTTGAGGTTCTTGAAGGTGTCGAAGGCCTCCTGGATCAGCTCGGCCTCGCGCTCGGCGCGCTCTTCACGGTCGCGGATCTCCCGCTCGACCTCCTTGCGGCGAGCGTTGATCTCCTGCGGCTTGGCGCCGCCCTCTTCCATCCGTTCCAGCTCGTCCTCGAGGGCCTCGAGGCGGTTGTTCCTCCACTCCTCGAACTCCTCGCGGACCACCGCCAGCTCGTGGTGCATGTCCTCTTCGAGCTGGGGGAGGTCCTTCTGGCGCTTCTCCTCGTCGACCCACGTGATCAGGTACGCGGCGAAGTAGATGACCTTCTCGAGGTCCTTGGGGGACATGTCGAGGAGGTAGCCGAGACGGCTGGGCACGCCCTTGAAGAACCAGATGTGGGTGACCGGGGCGGCCAGCTCGATGTGGCCCATCCGCTCGCGGCGCACCTTCGAGCGCGTGACTTCGACGCCACAGCGCTCGCAGATGATGCCCTTGTAGCGGATCCTCTTGTACTTGCCGCAGTAGCACTCCCAGTCCCGCTGGGGACCGAAGATGCGCTCGTCGAACAAGCCCTCCTTCTCCGGCCGGAGGGTGCGGTAGTTGATCGTCTCGGGCTTCTTGACCTCTCCGTACGACCACGCACGGATCTGGTCCGCCGAAGCGAGACTGATCTTCAGTTCATCGAATAGCTGCGTTGCCATGTGTCCCCTGTGCTCGTGTCCGTCGCCTCTGCCTCGAATGCTCGAAAGCCAAGATCACACCGTCGATTCGGGCCGCTCTGGCCGCGACAGGTCGATCCCGAGCGACTCGGCGGGCCGGTAGGCGTCCTCCTCCAACTCCCTCAGCTCGACTTCCTCGCCGGCGGAGAGCATCTCCACCGACAGCGCCAAGCTCTGCATCTCCTTGACCAGCACCCGGAAGCTCTCCGGTATTCCCGGCTCGGGGATGTTGGCGCCCTTGACGATCGCCTCGTAGACCTTGACACGGCCCTGGACGTCGTCGGACTTGATGGTGAGCAGCTCCTGGAGGGCGTAGGCGGCGCCGTAGGCCTCGAGGGCCCACACCTCCATCTCGCCGAAGCGCTGGCCACCGAACTGCGCCTTACCACCGAGCGGCTGCTGGGTGATCATCGAGTACGGGCCGGTGGAGCGGGCGTGGATCTTGTCGTCGACCAGGTGGACCAGCTTCAGCATGTAGATGTAGCCCACGGTGATCGGCGTGTCGAAGGGCTCGCCGGTGCGGCCGTCGTAGAGGATGGCCTTGCCGTCGGGGCCGACCAGGCGCTCGCCGTCCCGGTTGGGACGCGTGTTCTTGAGGAGCTCCATGATCTCGTGCTCCTTGGCCCCGTCGAAGACCGGGCTGGCCACCTTGGTCCACGGCTCCGCGCCCCCAGCGGCCGGGCTGTCGATCTCGAGCGGCTGCCAGCCCTGGGCGGCGGCCCAGCCGAGATGCGTCTCGAGCACCTGCCCGAGGTTCATGCGGGAAGGCACGCCCAGCGGCGAGAGGATGATGTCGACCGGGGTCCCGTCGGGCAGGAACGGCATGTCCTCTTCGGGGAGGATCTTGGCGATGACGCCCTTGTTGCCGTGGCGCCCGGCGAGCTTGTCGCCCTCGGACACCTTGCGGGCCTTGGCCACGTACACCCGCACGAGCTCGTTGACGCCCGGCGCCAGGTCGTAGCCGTCGGAGCGGCGGAAGACCTTGACGGCGATGACCTTGCCCGACTCGCCGTGGGGCACCTTGAGGGAGGTGTCGCGGACTTCGCGGGCCTTCTCGCCGAAGATCGCCCGCAGCAGGCGCTCCTCGGGCGTGAGCTCGGTCTCGCCCTTGGGGGTCACCTTGCCGACCAGGTAGTCGCCGGCACCCACCTCGGCGCCGATGCGGATGATGCCGTCCTCGTCGAGGTTGGCGAGGACCTCTTCGGCGACGTTGGGGATGTCGCGGGTGATCTCCTCGGCGCCCAGCTTGGTGTCGCGGGCGTCGATCTCGTGCTCCTCGATGTGGATCGAGGTGAGGATGTCCTCTTTGACCAGGCGCTCGCTGATGATGATGGCGTCCTCGTAGTTGTGGCCCTGCCAGGGCATGAAGGCCACGAGGAGGTTGCGGCCCAGCGCCAGCTCGCCGTGGTCGGTGGAGGGGCCGTCGGCGAGCACGTCGCCGGCCTTCACCTTGTCGCCCTCACGCACGATCGGCTTCTGGTTGATCGCCGTGCCCTGGTTCGAGCGCTCGAACTTGGCGAGCGTGAAGGTGTGCTTGCGGTTGGCGTCCTTCTCCTTGACGACGATGCGGTCGCCGGTTACCTCCACCACCTCGCCGTCGACAGGCGAGACGATCATGTCGCCGGAGTCGTAGGCGGCGCGCTGTTCCACGCCGGTCCCGACCAGCGGCGCCTCCGCCTTGAGCAGCGGCACGGCCTGGCGCTGCATGTTCGAGCCCATCAGGGCGCGGTTGGCGTCGTCGTGCTCGAGGAAGGGGATGAGCGACGTCGACACCGAGACGATCTGCTTCGGCGAGACGTCCATGTAGTCGATCTGGTCGACCGGCACGGTGTCGACCTCGCCTCCGGCCTTGCGCACCAGCGCCCGGTCGTTGACGAAGGTGCCGTCGGGGTTGAGCGGGGCGTTGGCCTGAGCGATGACGTAGCGCTCTTCCTCGGTGGCGGTGAGGTACTCGATCTTGTCGGTGACCCGCCCGTTCTCCACCTTGCGGTACGGGGTCTCGATGAACCCGAACCGGTTGACCCGGGCGTAGGTGGCCAGAGAGCCGATCAGGCCGATGTTCGGGCCCTCCGGCGTCTCGATCGGGCACATCCGCCCGTAGTGGGACGGGTGGACGTCGCGCACCTCGAACCCGGCCCGCTCGCGGCTGAGGCCGCCGGGGCCGAGGGCGTTGAGGCGGCGGCGGTGGGTCAGGCCGGCCAGCGGGTTGGGCTGGTCCATGAACTGGCTCAGCTGGCTGGTCCCGAAGAACTCCTTGATGGCGGCGGTGACGGGGCGGATGTTGATCAGGCTCTGCGGCGTGATCGCATCCGGATCCTGGGTCGTCATCCGCTCCTTGACCACCCGCTCCAGGCGGCTGAGACCGACGCGGACCTGGTTCTGGATCAGCTCGCCGACGGTGCGGATCCGGCGGTTGCCGAAGTGATCGATGTCGTCGGTGTGGACCGGGACTTCCTTGCCCGTGTGGGTGACGAAGGTCTCCTGGCCGGCGTGGAGAGCCACCAGGTAGCGGATGGTGTCGACGATGTCCTCGTCGCGCAGGAGCTGGAGGCCCTCGGCGCGGTAGTCCTCGGGAGCCTCCTCCTGGAACTTCTGGCTGATCTTGTAGCGGCCGACCCGGGTGAGGTCGTAGCGCTTGGGGTTGCGGAACAGGGTCTGGATCAGCCCTCGGGCGGACTCGACCGTGGTCGGCTCGCCGGGGCGCAGCTTGCGATACAGGTCGATCAGCGCCTCGTCGCGGTCGGTCGCCGGGTCACGCTCCAGGGTGTTGCGGATGGATTCGGCGCCCTCGAACAGGTCGAGGATCTCCTCGTCACTCTCGGCTATGCCCAGGGCGCGCAGGAACGCCGACACGTACTGGCGGCGCTTGCGGTCCACGCGCACGCCGATGGTGTCGCGCTTGTCGGTGTCGAACTCGAGCCATGCGCCCCGTCCGGGGATGATCTTGCCGCTGTAGATGATGCGGTCGGAGGTCTTGTCGCGCGCCGAGTCGAAGTACACGCCCGGCGAGCGCACCAGCTGGGAGACGATCACCCGCTCGGTGCCGTTGATGATGAACACGCCCTTCTCGGTCATCATCGGGAAGTCGCCGAGGAACACCTGCTGTTCCTTGATCTCCCCGGTGGAGCGGTTCATGAACCGGGCGGTGACGAACAGCGGCCGCGAGTAGTTGGCGTCGCGTTCCTTGCACTCCTCGATGCTCATGGGAGGGTCACCGAAGCGGTGATCCGTCAGCTCGAGCGCCAGCGACCCCGTGAAGTCCTCGATGGGGCTGATCTCTTCGAAGATCTCTTTGAGCCCCTCGTCGAGGAACCACTGGAAGGATTCGTGCTGGACGGCGAGCAGGTCGGGGAGGGGCAGGATCTCGGGGATCTTGGCGAACGAGAGACGTTCAGCGACGCGCGAAGCCAAAGGAGCCTCCTTGAATACCGAAACGACGGGCGAGCGTGATGGCCAACGAGATACGCAGAGGAGCGTATGTTATCACGCGCCTGAGAAACTGTGCAAGCGGCACAAACCGCTCCCCTCGGCGTGGTAGCCGAGCGAAGAACGGAGCCGCTCCGTTACCCGAATCGGAACGGTGGAAGACCGTTCAGGGCCGGAAGGCTGCGGGCATCCTATCGCAGAATCGGAAAGGGCGTCAAGGGTCCCGCCGACCCACCGGCTCGAGGTTGGGGACCTGGGCGACGGTACGGGCCCGACCCGGCAGGACGACCGAGAAGCACGCCCCGCCGAGCCGCTCCGATCGCCGGTAGCCGACGGTGCCGTCGTGGGCCTTGACGAGCATCGCCACCAGGGCGAGCCCGATGCCGGAGCCGGGGATGGCGGCGTTGTAACGATGGGCGCCGCGCTCGAACCGGTCCCAGATCAGGATCTCGTAGCGCTTGGGCACGCCGGGCCCGTCGTCGTGGACCTCCAACACCAGGTCGTCGCCGACTCGCTTGGCGGAGACGAGGCGCTGCGGCCCGCCGTAGCGGGCGGCGTTGGTGAGGAGGTTGACCAGGATCTGGTGGATGCGGTCGCCGTCGAAGTAGCCGGCCAGCCCCGCCTGCACCTCGACCCGGACGCCCGAGCTGGAATCGACGTCGAGGCTCGACACCGCCGCCTTGACCACCTCCTTCACGTCGTGGACCTTCTCCTCCAGGCCCAGGTCGGGGTTGGCGCGGTTGAGCATCACCAGGTCGGAGACGATCCGGGCCATGTAGTTGGCCTGTTGGTTGACGATGCCGATCAGCTCCTGGCGCGCCTCCGGGTCCATCTGCTGGCCGGGGTCGGCCAGGATATCGAGGAAGCCGACCATCGCCGTGAGCGGCGTGCGCAGCTCGTGGGATATCGACGACACGAGCTGGGAGCGCTGTTGCTCGACCAGCTCCCGGGTCTCGCGGATCGCCAGGGCCTGGCGGAAGATGATCAGGCACACGATCACCACCGCCCCGGCGAGGAGCTGGATGGTGTCCTGGTTCTGGTCGTCCACGACGCTGACCATGCGGACGACGAGCACCCCCACGAGCAGCACGGCCGCCCCGTAGGGGGCGATCAGCGCCCACCACGGAGTGGCCCGCTCGGCGTATTCACGGATCGGGGGTGGTGTCTCGAGAGTGATCGCCCCCACCAGGAAGGCGGTCCCGGCGAACAGGAGGGCGGCGTAGCTGGGGTTGGCGTCGACGAACGCCTGGCCGACGCCGTTGCGCAGGTAGATCAGGTCGGCCACCGCCTGCACGGCGAAGCCGGCCCCCATCAGCAGCACCCGGGGATCGAAGCGGAGGGTGCTGCGGCGCAGCGTCACCACGATCACCACCACGAGCGTGGCGACGTCGACGAACGGGTAGATGGCGCCGATCACCACATCCCAGAAGGTGGCGTGGCTCAGCTCGTGGAGGATCTCGTCGAGGAACCACACCCACGACAGGACCCCCACGGCCACGGCCCCGACCATGCCGTCCACGAACACGCGCAGGCGCCGGATCGGGATCCCGTCGAGATGGGGCAGCACCCAGAAGCCGGCGAGGAAGATCAGATAGCCCGTGATGAAGAACGTGTCGAGCGGCCCGAACGCCGGGATCTCGTAGCCCAGCAGCGTGGCGAGGCCGAAGGCGAGGAGGCCGCCGATGACGACGAAGCAGGCCACCCCGACCAGCCTCCAGGCGAGCCGTTCCCGGCCGTCGTAGACCCTCGACCCCCGCAGGAACAGGTAGCCGGCCATCGTGTAGTTGACCAGCATCAGCACCGGGCCGATCTCGTCGCCCACGTCGGGGCGGACGGCCGCTGTGACCGCTCCCAGCAGGACGACGGCGGCGACCACGGTCGCCAGTCGCCGGACGGGGGACGAGAGGAAGATGGCGCGCACGACCTCATTCATCGGCGCCCCCCGACGGCAGGTGTAGCGCGATTACGCGCGGGCGGGCGTGGCCGACTTCGCCCCCGGGCCCCCCTCCAACTCGGTGAGGTCGACCACCGCCTCGGGCTCTCCCACCACAGCCCGGTAGTTGGCGGCCAGTCGTTCGACCAAGCCCCTGATCTGGTCATCTGTGTTGTTGAGTGTATGCGTGAACCGGATGCCGGCGTGGCCGTGAGGCACGACCGGAAAACCGGTCGGGTTGACGTAGTAGCCGTCGTCGAGCATCCGCCGGGTCACCTCCAGCATCCGGTCGAGGTCGCCGACACGGACCTGCCAGATCGGGGTGGGAGCCCAAGAGGCGACGGGCAGCCGGTACTCGGCCAGCAGGCTGGTGACCAGATCGATCTGTTCGGCCATCCGCTGCCGCAGCCGCGGGTACTCGTCGGAGACGTGGATCCGCGCCGAAGCGATGGCCGCCCCCAGGGTGGGAGGGTGGATCGGGCCCGAGAACGTCATCGGCCCGCCGATGCGCCGGACGGTCGTGGCCAGGTCGGGGTCGCCGAAGAAGATGGCCGCCCCTCCGGTGCCGAAAGCCTTGCCCAGGCCGGCGGCGACGATCGTCCGCTCGTCCAGCTCGACGTGCTCCAGCACGAAGCCGCGGCCCTTGTCGCCCCGCCACGAGAAGCCGTGGGCGTCGTCGTAGTAGACGTACAGGTTCGGATGGCGGGCTTGCAGCTCGGAGATGTCGTCGACGGGGGCGAAATCGCCCATCATCGAGTAGACGCCGTCTGCCACGTACCACACCCGGGGAGCCCGGGCGGCGACTTCGGCGATCGTCTCCCGCAACTCGTCCAGGTCGTTGTGGGGCACGGCATGGATCTCGATCCCCCGTCCGGCGAGCACCTGGATGGTCAGCTGGAGGGAGGCGTGGGAGTGGGAGTCGAGGACGACGACGTCGTCGCCTCCCACGAGGGAGGGCAGGGTGGCGAGGTGGCCGAGCGTGGTGGTGGGCGGAAGCACCACCGCCGGGGCATCGGTCATCTCGGCCAAGAGCCGCTCGAGCTCGACGTACAACTCGACGGCGGCGTACATCTGCGAAGAGGCGTAGAGGGGACCGAACCGCTCCACCGCCTCGATCGCCCCCTGCTTGAGACGGGGGTCGACGCTCAGCCCGAGGTACGAGCAGTTGCCGAAGTTGACGAGATCGCGGCCATCGACCCTGATGACCGACCCGTCACCGAGGTCGGAGAACCGCAGCTCCGTCAACCCGGCCTCCGACGCCCGGTCGGCGTTACGCCGATGGACTCGCATCAGGCGTTCGTGTTGTGTGGCGGTGCCGGCTCGCATCCTTCTCCTCGAGTTGTCCATGCCGTCGGGAGAAGCGTCACCCCTCCCCACGACAGTCAACCCCGTCGTCCCTCAGGACGCGCGCCCCGACAGCCCAAGCCACTGCCTGGTGTCTCACCCGCATCCGGGACGGATGCGGAGACCGCATCATCACAGTAATCGTTTCGGGGACGGGGAAGGACTTTGGCGGATGGGGCCAATACCATCTCGGCCCGAGTGAGCAAACAGAGCCGTCGCTGGAAGCTGGGCGTATCGATCGCCGGGGGAATCGTCGTCCTCTTCGCGGCGGCCCTGGTCGCCGCCTACCTCATCGACACCGGCGACGACGACCCCACCTTGCGCGGGCTGATCCTCGCCGGTCACCAGGCCGGGCACCTGACCGCAGACGAGCTGGCGCGGGTGATCTCGCGGGTCGACGCGGAAGTCGCCGACATCCCGGTCCGCATCGACCTGCCCGACCGGACGGAGACGTTCGCCGCCGCCGAACTGGGCATCACGGTGGACCGCCCGGCCACCACCGAGGCGGCGTTGCGGGCCGGCAAGGAAGGGAACGCGTGGGACCGCTTCGTCGCCTGGCTGGCGTCGTTCACCTCGGTCCGCCGGGTCGAACCGGTGCTCACCTACGACCGGGAGCGGGCGCGACAGGCGATCGCCTCTCTCGACGACCTCGTGGTCGAGGAGCCCCAACAGCCGCGGCTCGTGCTCGGCGAGAACGCCACCCTCGAGATGGAGCCGGGCATCGACGGCGTCGAGGTGGACGTCGATGCGGTGGTCGACCGTCTGGGCCACCAGGTGGCGGCGAGCGGGCCGTTCGACGTCGACGCGCCTCTCCGCCCCCTCACCCCGACGCTCTCCGACGAGGCGGTGGCCCAGGTGGCCGAGGAGCTGAACCGGCTGACCGCGGAGGGAATCGAGGTCCGCGTCGCCGACGAGGTGCGACGGCTGGACGCCCGCGGGCTGCGGATGCGCCTCGACCTCGACGACTCCGAGGGACTGCCCGAGCCGGCCTTCGATCTCGAGTCGCTCCAGGCCTACATCGAGTCGACCTTCGAGGGTGTGCAACTGGGCGGCCGGGACCCCGTCTTCGACGTGGTCGACGGGGAGCCGGTGCTGGTCGAAGAGGGGAGCCCGCCGCTCGACTGCTGCCGGGAGGACGCCGCCGAGGTCGTCGCCCGCGCCGTCCTCGAGGGGAGGCCCGGCCCGGTGGTGGTCGAGGCGAAGCCCATCGACGACCCCCAGCTCGTGGCGTGGGCGAAAGGCGAGGGGGTGGTCGAGAAGGTGGCAGAGTTCACCACCAACCACGCCTGCTGCGAGGCGCGGGTCCAGAACATCCATCGGTTCGCCGACCTGGTCCGCGGCGTGTATCTGCTGCCGGGCGAGTCTCTCTCCCTCAACGAGCACGTCGGCGAGCGGACCCGGGAGAAGGGCTTCGTGCCGGCCGGGACGATCATCCGGGGGCATCTGGTGCCGACCGTGGGCGGCGGGGTGTCGCAGTTCGCCACCACCCTGTTCAACGCCGCCTTCTTCGCCGGCTTCGACTTCGTCACCTACCAGAGCCACTCTCTGTACATCAGCCGCTACCCGTACGGACGGGAGGCGACGATCTCGTGGCCGGCGCCCGACCTGGAGATCCAGAACACGACGGACTACCCGGCCCTGATCTGGACTTCTTACACGGACACGTCGATCACGGTCGAGATCTACTCGACCAAGCACATCGAGGTGGAGCAGACCCGCCAGGTGGAGAGCTCGGTGCGGGCGTGCACGCGGGTCGACACCTACCGGGTGAGGAGGTACCCCGACGGCAGGGAGGTGGAGGACTCGGTGTTCGCCGTCTACCGCCCCTCGGAGGGATTCGACTGCAACGGGAACCCGACGGACCGTCCGGATCTGTGACGATCCCTCGCTTCGCTCGGGTCAGATCTCGCGGCGGCGCCTGGAAGAGATCACGCCCGTGTTGAAACCGGCCAGGTGGAGCCCCCCGGCGAAGCGGGCGTGCTCGATCTTGAGGCAACGGTCCTGGACCACCTCCAGGCCGGCTTCGATCGCCCTCCTCGCCGCCTCGTCGTTGCGCAGCCCCAGCTGGAACCACACCACCTTCGCCCCGACGGCGATCGCCTCCTCCACCACCTGCGGCAGGTCCTCGGCCTTCCGGAAGCAATCGACGATGTCGGGCACCTCCGGCAGGTCGGCGAGGCTCGGGTAGCAGCGCATCCCCAGCACCTCGTCGTAGTTGGGGTTGACCGGGTACATCCGCAGCCCGGTCCGCATCAGATAGGTGGCCACGAAGTTCGAGGAGCGCAGCGGGTTGGCGGACACCCCGACGAGGGCCACCGACCCCGCCTCCCGGAGGATGCGGAGCCGATCGCGGGCCGAAGCCTCGTAGACCTCGGCCGTCATGTTCCTCCTCCCAGGGCCCGGTCGAGGTCGGCGACGATGTCTTCGGGATCCTCGAGGCCCACCGAGATCCTGATCATGTCGTCGGTGACGCCGGCTGCCTCCCGCTCTTCGGGCGGCACCTGCTGGTGGGTCGTGGAGGCCGGGTGGATCACCAGTGTCTTGGCGTCGCCGACGTTGGCCAGGTGGCTGGCCAGCTGCACGTTCTGGATGAACTCGACACCGGCCTCGTAACCGCCGGCGACACCGAAGGTGAACACCGCCCCGGGGCCGGCCGGCGTGTACTTCTCCGCCAGATGCCGGGTGGGGCTGTCCTCGAAGATCGGGTAGCTCACCCACGAGACGGCCGGATGCTCGCGGAGGAACCGGGCCACGACGGCGGCGTTGTCCACGTGACGCTGCATCCGCAGCGGCAGTGTCTCCAGGCCGAGGAGCAGCAGGAAGCTGTTGAACGGCGACAGTGCCGGGCCGAGGTCGCGCAGGAGCTCGGTGCGGGCTTTCATCAGGTACCCGAACTCCCGGAAGTTCTCCCAGAACCGCAGGCCGTGGTAGGCCGGCGAAGGCTCGGTCATGGTGGGGAACTTGCCGTTGTCCCACGGGAAGCGGCCGCTCTCGACTATCACCCCGGCGATCACCACCCCGTGGCCGCCGATGAACTTGGTGGCGGAGTGGACGACGATGTCGGCTCCGTGCTCGATGGGCCGGCACAGATACGGGGTGGCGAACGTGTTGTCGATCACGAGGGGGATGCCGTGGGAGTGGGCCACCTCGGCGAACCCTTCGATGTCGAGCACGTCAGCCCGCGGGTTGCCGATCGTCTCGCCGTAGACGAGCTTCGTTCGGTCGGTGATGGCGGCGTCGACCGCATCGAGGTCGGAGGGGTCGACGAAGGTGGTCTCGATCCCCATCTTGCGGAACGTGACGTCGAACTGGGTGAAGGTGCCGCCGTAGAGGTTGTTGGCGGCGACGATGTGGTCGCCGGCGTTGCACAGGGTCAGCACGGCGATCGCCTGGGCGGCTTGGCCGGAGGCGGTGGCCACGGCTCCCAGCCCGCCCTCGAGAGAGGCCATGCGCTCCTCGAACGCCGCCGTGGTCGGGTTGCCGATCCGGGTGTAGATGTTCCCGAAGGTCTGGAGGGCGAACAGGTCGGCCGCCTCGGCGGCGTCCTCGAAGACGAAGCTCGTCGTGGCATAGATGGGCATCGCCCGGGCACCCGTCTCGGGGTCGGGGCGCTGGCCGGCGTGGATGGCTCGGGTGGCGAAGCCGTATTCGCTCTCCATCGGCCACAGCGTAACGGCGGCGCTCCGGGCCGAATCCCGTGGCGGCGGTCTCAGTCGAGCCGCCGGACCCGCCAGACGACGTCCAGGGCGGGGTCGCCGGTGGGGCTCGGCTCCCTCCTCGCCACGTGGTACCCCTCGCGCTCGTAGAACGCCGCCGCCCGGACGTTTCCCGCGAAGTGCTCGATGTAGAGCCGGTCCGTCCCGGGGGGCAGTTGGGCGATGAGGGCGTCGAGCATCCTCGGGCCGATCCCCCGGCCCCGGTGGCGGGGGTGGACATACAGCTTGTAGACGACGTGGTCGTCGCCGTGACGGCCCCGCTGGGCCACCCCCAGGATCTCGCCTTCGCCCTCGGCCACGACGACCAGCCCTGCGTCGACTGCGGCCGCGATCGTCTCGGCGTTCCACCAGTCGCGCACCTGCGCCGCCGCCGCCTCCGGCCCGATGATCGGGGTGTAGTGGTCCTCGATGTAGCGCTCGCCGAACCGGCAGATCGCCGCCACGTCGACCGGAACGGCGTTGCGCACCACCGCGTCGGTCACGCTCCCACCCTAGGTCCGGTCGGCGGCCTATTCAGCCGGTCTCAGGCGAGCTCGTCGAGGGCGCCCAGCAGCCGGTCGACCTCCTCGCCGGTGGTCGTGTGCACGAAGCCGATGCGCACGGCTCCGCCCTGGTCCAACAGGCCGAGCTGGGCCATCGGCTCGATGGCGTAGTAGTGGCCCTCCCACACGTACAGGCCCCGGGAAGCGAGGTGGGCAGCCACCTCGGCCGGCGTCCGTCCCGCACATGTGATGGCGAAGGTGGGGGTGCGCCCCTCGACGCCGGGGATCCCGTGCAGGGTGATGTGATCGCCGAGGCCGTCGAGGAAGCGCCGGCTGAGAGCGTTCACGTGCCGCTCGATGGCGGCGTGGGCGTCGAGGATCCGGGCCCGGCGGTCTTCGCCCTCCCCCAGCGAAGCCAGGTAGTCCACGGCCGCCGCCACCCCGGCGAGCGACTCGAAGCTCTGCGTCCCGGTCTCCCACTTCTCGGCGCCGGTGTCGGGAGCGGGACGAACCTTGTACGCCTCCAGCTCCTCGAGGAGCTCGGCTCGCCCGTAGAGGGCCCCGGTGTGGGGACCGTGGAACTTGTAGGCGGAGGCGACGAGGAAGTCGGCGCCGATGGCCCGGACGTCGATCGGGCCGTGGGGCGCATAGTGGACGGCGTCGACGTAGACGAGGGCGCCGGCCGCATGGGCGACCTCGACGATCCCGGCGACGTCGGGGATCGTCCCCAAGGCGTTGGAGGCGTGGGTGACGGCCACGAGGCGGGTGCGGTCGGTGAGGACGCGCTCGACCGACTCGACCTCGAGACGGTAGGTGTCGCTGTCGAAGCGGGCCATGTCGACGGCCACACCCCGGTCGGCTGCGGCCAGCCTCCAGGGGGTGACGTTGGCGTCGTGGTCGAGGCTGGTGACCACGATGCGGTCCCCGGGCCGCCACGTCCGTGCCAGCGCCCGGCTGACGGAGAACGTGAGCGACGTCATGTTCTGGCCGAAGACGATCTCTTCGGGAGAGGCGGCGCCGAACATGTCGGCGATCGCCCGCCGGGCGGATTCGGTGATCTCGTGGGCGAAGCGGGAGGAGGCGAAGTCTCCGCCGAGGTTGGAGACGCCTTCTTCCAGGACGCGGGTCATCGCCTCGATCACCGCGGCCGGCACCTGGGTGCCGCCGGGGCCGTCGAAGTAGGCGACCGGCCGCCCGTCCTGGGTCCGGGCGAGGGCGGGGAACTGTTTGCGAGCGGCTTGGACGTCGAACATCGCCCGCACCGTACCCCGCCCGGTCAGCGGGGGATACGCGTCCGCTTGAACTCGTTGAGGTCGGTGTAGCCGACCAGCTCGAGCACGCGGTCGACGTCTGCCGGCTCGCCCCGGCTCATCAGGCGCACGAACACCGCCTCGTCCCCGACGATGAACGTGGGCACCCCGAACACCTCCCAGCGCTCGACGGCCTGCTGGTGCTCCGTGCGCAGCAGCTCGGCGGGCTCCCCGGAGGCCACCGCCTTGGCGATGGCGTCGACGTCGCCTCCCGCCTCCTCCACGGCGGCGACCAGCACGTCCTCGTCGCGGATGTCGAGGCCCTTGTCGTGGCGGGCGGCGAAGAGCGCCCGGTGGACGGCGTAGAAGTTGTCCGGATCGACCTCCCGGGCGGCTATGCCCCAGTGGAGGGCGAGGACCCCGGACGCGGACCGATCGTCGAAGGCATCTGCCTCGCCCCTGTGCACCTGGGTCAGCGAGAAGGGACGGAAATTCACTTTCCATTCCCTTCCAGCCGCGAGACCATTGAGCACGGCTTCGTTGGCATTGCGGGCGAAGGGGCAGAGGTAGTCGAAGGTGATCTGGAACTCCATCGATCCCCAAGGTAAGCCCGGCCGCCGGCAACCCCAAAGGGGAACCGGATCCGGGGCCCGGGCGTTGAGAAGTGTTCGACCAGGAAGGTTTCGATGACCCCCGAAGCCCAGGACATCTACATCGACAACTGGAGGGAGGCGGCCGCCTGCCTCGACACCACGGGCGTGGACTTCTTCCCCGAGCCCTCGGATCTCGCCGCCATCTCGAGGGCGAAAGCGGTGTGCGCCGGTTGCCCGGTGGCAGACGACTGCCTCACCTGGGCGATCGAGACGAACCAGGACGACGGCGTCTGGGGCGGCCACACCCCGGCAGAGCGACGCGCCATCCGCCGCCGGTGGCTGGAGGAGATACGGCGGGCGTCCTAGAGGCCCGGCCGCGCCGGGTCAGGGCTCCCAGCTGAACTCGGCACCGGGCTCGTGGCGTGACAGCTCCGCTCTGGCCACCGACCGCAGGTGGACCTCGTCGGGCCCGTCGGCGATCTGGAGCCAGCGCGCCATGGCGTAGAACGACGCCAGCGGCCAGTCCTCGGTGAACCCGGCGGCTCCGAATAGCTGGATGGCCCGGTCCGCCACGTACTTCAGCGTCGCCGGCGCCACCACCTTGATGGCGGCGATCTCGGTGCGGGCGGCCTTGGTGCCGACGTTGTCGATCATCCAGGCGGTCTTCAACACCAGGAGCCGCGCCTGTTCGATCCGCAGGCGGGCCTGGGCGATCCACTCCCGCACCACCCCTTGTTCGGCCAGGGGCTTTCCGAAGGTCACCCGGGTCTGGGCGCGGGCGCACATCAGCTCCAGGGCCCGCTCCGCGGCGCCGATGGCTCGCATGCAGTGGTGGATCCGCCCCGGCCCGAGCCGGGCCTGGGCGATGGCGAAGCCCTCTCCCTCTTCGCCGAGCAGGTTGGAGGCGGGAACGCGGACGTCGTCGAAGCGGATCTGGGGGTGCCCTCCCCGATCCTGGTAGCCGAACACGGTGGGGGTGCGCTCGACCACCACGCCCGGGGTGTCGAGCGGGACGATCACCATCGACTGCTGGTGGTGGCGGTCGGCCTCGGGGGACGTCACCCCCATCACGATGGCCACCTTGCAGCGAGGGGAGGCGGCACCGGAGCTGAACCACTTCCGGCCCCGGATCACGTACTCGTCGCCGTCGCGTTCGATGCGGGTGGAGATGTTGGTGGCATCGGAGCTGGCCACAGCCGGCTCGGTCATGCAGAAGCAGGAGCGGATCTCCCCGTCGAGCAAAGGAGCCAGCCATCGCTCCTTCTGCTCCTCGGTCCCGAACATGTGGAGGATCTCCATGTTCCCGGTGTCCGGCGCCGAGCAATTGATCGCCTCGGGGGCTATCTCGGGGCTGCGGCCGGTGATCTCGGCGAGCGGGGCGTACTCGAGCACGCTGAGGCCGGACACGTCAGGGAGGAAGAGGTTCCACAGGCCCCGGCTCCTGGCCTCCCCCTTCAGGTCCTCGATGATCTGCGGGTGGTGATGGGGGTCGCCAGCCTCGGCCATCTGCCGCCGGTAGACCGGCTCGGCCGGGTACACGAGCTCCTCCATGAACTCGGTGAGGCGGCGCCGGTAGTCCTGGACCTTCTCAGAGAACGCGAAATCCATCCGAACCTTCCTCCGGGCGAGACCGCAGGTCAATCTAGATGGTCGGGGGCCTCGGCAGCCTCGGGTTCCCCTGGTTCTCTCACCCCGGTCTCGGCCGGCTCCTCGGGAAGGTCGTCGTAGGAGAACTCGAGTGGGATGCCCCGCTGGGGGGGCGGGAACAGCCGGGTCACCTCCGACCACGTCATGAACCCGGCGAGCAACGCGGCGAAGATCAGGTCGAAATAGACGGCGGCGGCCAGCGCGGCCAGCCCGGTGAGGACGAAGACCGCGGTCGCCACCCGGTCGCCCCGCTTGGGCGCCACGATGTCCAAGAACGCCAACAGCACATGCCCGCCGTCGAGCGGTCGGATCGGCAGCCAGTTGAGGACTCCCCAGCCGACGTTCACCCACACGAACATCCTCAAGACCGCCTCGGCCATCGGGCTCCAGGGGCCGGTGACGTAGAAGACCCCCAGGGCGAGGAGGCCGATCACGATGCCCACGCCCGACCCGGCGGCAGCCACCAGGGCCCGCCTGCCCGGAGTCATCGCCTCCCCGCTGACGCTCCATCGCGTGTAGCCGCCGAACGTCGTGAGGGTGATGGAGACGTCGGCGCCGTAGCGGCGGGCGATGAGGGCATGACCCAGCTCGTGGAGGAGCACCGAGGTGAACACGATCACCACCCACGCCACCAACAGGGCGCGGTTGGGGACTCCCAGCCCCAGGAGCAGGGCGACCAGCCAGAAGGACGGGCGGACGCTGACGGGCACCCCGGCGAGACCGAATCGGATCACTGGCTCATCATGGTCGCGTCGGGCGTCAATCTCGGTGTGATTCCCCCTCGGATAGCATCGGCGGATGCCCGACGATCTCCACCGCCTGGTCGAAGAAGACTTCCCGAGGCTGCGTGCGATCCTCGAGGATCTCGTCCGCATCCCGTCGGTGAGCGCCCCGGGGCACGACCCGGAGAACGTGCGTCGCTCCGCCGACCACGTCGCCGGCTTGCTGCGGGCCGAGGGCCTCTCCGACGTGCAGCTGCTCGAGCTGGAGGGCGCCCATCCCGCCGTGTTCGGCCAGATCCCCGGGCCGGAAGGGGCCCCGACCGTGCTCCTCTACGCCCACCACGACGTGCAGCCGCCGGGGCCCGCAGAGGAGTGGGAGACCGGCCCGTTCGACCCGTTCGAGTCCGGCGGACGGCTCTATGGGCGAGGGGCCAGCGACGACAAGTCCGGCATAGTCATGCATCTCGGCGCCATCCGCGCCCTCAAAAGCGACGCCGGGGTCGGCATCAAGGTCTTCGTCGAAGGAGAGGAGGAGGTCGGCTCGCCGCACCTGCCGGACTTCCTCGAGGAGTACTCCGACCTCCTCGCCGCCGACGTCATCGTCATCGCCGACTCCAGCAACTGGGACACCGGTGTCCCGACGCTCACCACCTCCTTGCGCGGCTTGGTATCGGTGATCGTGGAGGTCCGCACCCTGCACAGCGCCCAGCACTCCGGCATGTTCGGGGGCCTCTACCCGGACGCCATCACCGCCCTCAGCCGCCTCCTGGCCACGCTCCACACCGACGACGGCTCGGTGGCGGTCGAAGGGCTGATCTCGGAGGAGGTGGAGGGCTTGGAGCTGTCGGAGGAGCAGGCGCGGGCCCAGGCGACCGCCCTGCCCGGGGTGCAGACCATCGGAACCGGGTCCCTGGTGTCGCGGATGTGGACCAAGCCGGCCATCGCCGTCCTCGCCGTCGACGCCCCACCCCTCTCCGAGGCGATCAACCAGCTGGTGCCGGTGGCCCGGGCCAAGGTGAGCATGCGGATCCCGCCCGCCCAGGACCCCGATGCGGCGATGGAGGCTCTGACGAACCATCTGAAAGCGCATGCCCCCTGGGGGGCACAGGTCACCGTCACGCCCGCCGAGGCGGGCCGGGGCTTCGCCCTGTCCACCGAGGGCCCCGCCTTCGAGGCGTGGCGCGAGGGCATGCGCCGGGCCTGGGGACGGGAGCCGGTCGAGATGGGCGTGGGCGGGTCCATCCCGTTCGTCGCCGCCTTCTCGGAGAAGATGCCGCAGGCGCCGATCGTCCTCGTCGGGGCGGGCGACCCGAAGTCCTCGGTCCATGCCCCCAACGAGTCCCAGGACCTCGACGACCTGAAGAAGTCCGTCCTGGCGGAGGCCATCGCCCTCCGCATCCTCGCCGGCCGCGGCTGAGTGTGTTCGACGTCGTCTTCTATCACCCCGAGATCCCGCCCAACACCGGAAACGCCATGCGGCTGGCGGCGGTGACGGGATGTCGGCTCCACTTGATCGAGCCGCTGGGATACACCCTCGACGACGCCAAGCTGCGCCGGGCGGGCAT
This sequence comes from Acidimicrobiia bacterium, assembly GCA_017577575.1. GTDB lineage: Bacteria > Actinomycetota > Acidimicrobiia > Spongiisociales > ZC4RG35 > ZC4RG17. The sequence goes on from PKRG01000006.1 coordinate 47,070, forward strand.
GGACTACCGCGATCGGGCGACGGTCACCGTCCATCCCGACCTGGAGGCCTGCGCCGCCGCCCTCTCCGGCCGCCGGGTCTTCGCCTTCACGGTGGATGCCCACGTCCTCTACACCGACCTCGCCTACGAGCCGGGCGACGTGCTCCTGTTCGGGCCCGAGTCGGTGGGCTTGCCCGACGAGGTGCAGCACCACCCCTGGGTGAGCGAGCGGGTCCGGATCCCCATGGTGGCCGGGGTCAGGTCGCTCAACCTGTCCAACGCCGCCGCCATCGCCGTGTACGAGGCCTGGCGCCAGCAAGGTTTCGCGGGATCGTCCCGCCGGAGGGCCGCAGGCGAGGGCCCGTCCAGCGAAGACGGGGCCGGCGCGATCCGCTAGCTGCCCCGGGCCCGGCGCCGCCCCGCCCGCCTCACAGCTCGAAGAGGCGGGGCGTGGCCGATTCGATCTGGCGCAGGCCGTCGTAGTCGACCTCGCGGGTCTCGAGGCCGCGCGCCTCGGCCAGGGTGCGGGCCTGCGGCGACACCAGCTGGGCGACGAGTATCCCCCGAACGGGGGCGAGCCGGGGGTCGAGGTCGAGACGCTCCACGTAACGGGCGAGCTGTTCGACCCCGTCGATCTCGCCGCGTCGCTTGATCTCGACCGCCACCGTCCGCCCCGAGGCGTCGACGCACAGCATGTCGACCGGCCCGAGCGCGGTGGGGTACTCGCGCCGGATCAGCTCCATCCCCTCTTCCAGGACGTGGGGACGCTCGGCCAACAGCTCCTGGAGGTGCGCTTCCACCCCGTCCTTCTGTAGCCCCGGGTCCTCCCCCAGGTCGTGGGTGGTGTCGGCGAGGATCTCGTGCATGGTGATGACCAGCTTCTCGCCCTTGGGGTTGGTCACCTCCCACAGCCCGTCGTACTCGCGCAGCGTGTTGGGGGCGTTCATCCAGTTGAGGGGCTTGTAGGCACCGCCGTCGGCGTGGACGGCCACGCATCCGTCGGCCTTCACCATCACGAGGCGAACCGCTTCCGGCAGGTGGGCGGTGAGTCGGCCCTCGTAGTCGACGGTGCAGCGAGCGATGACGAGCCGCATCGGAGGGAGGTTACGAGACGACGGGCGCCACGCGGTCTTCCCGGATCCCGCCGGCCAGCCACGCCGCCACCACCCCGAGGCCGGCCACCGCCAGCCACCCCGGCCGGTACGTCCCGGTGAGGTCCACCGCCGCCCCGAAGATCGGCGCCCCGGTCGCCATGCCGCCCAGGAACCCGGCCATCATCACCCCGGAGCCGCGGCCGGCCGCACCCGGCGGGGAGAGCTCCATCACCGCCAGGTTGCCGACGACGTTCCAGGCCATGGGACCGAGGCCGATCAGGACGGCCACCGGCCACAGCCATCCTCCGGCCGGGGCAACGGCCAACAGGACGGCGGCGAGACCGGTCATCGCCGCCATCGCCGCCAGGGTCCGGTGGTGGCCGAACACCCGCTCGGACAGCGGGCCGGCGGTGAGGCGGGTGATGAACCCGGTCAGCCCGAACAGCGACACGAGCGCCCCTCCCTGGGCGGTGGAGAGCCCGAAGCTCTCGTGGGCGTAGGAGGGCAGGTACGTCTGCAGGCTGCCCACCGCCAGGCCCAGGCAACCCCCGTAGAAGGCCAGGCGCATGACCGCCGGCGACACCCGCACGCGCTCGCGTCGGGCCCCGAGCGGAGCGCGAGGAGATCCCCGGGTGATGGCGAACAGGACGACGAGGCCGACCAGGGGCACGAGGGCGGCGACGGAGATGGTCCCCCGCCAGCCCAGGACCGACGCCGCTCCCAGCGGGAGCAGGATCCCGCCGAGGAAGTTGCCGGCCTGGACCCCGGCTTGCTTGACGCCGGTGAGGAACCCCCTCCGGCCGGCCTCGACCTGGGACATGATGAGGCGGTTGGTGGCGGGGTTGGCCATCGCCTGGGCGACGCCGCAGAGGATGGACATGGCGGCGAGCATGAGATACCCGACCGACATCCCCATCGACACGAACCCGATGCCGGCGAGAGCCAGCGTCGCCGCCGTGGCGTGGCGGGGAGCCAGCCGGTCGGCGAAGGAACCGGTCGCCGGCGAGACCACGGCACCGGTGGCGGTGACGACCGTGACGAGGATGCCGATCTGCCACCGGGCGGCGGAGAACTCCTCACGGAGCGGCGTCGCCAGGACCGAGAAGATCGGCAGGGCGAACGTCGACGACGCCATCGTGATGGCGAGCACGACGCCCAGGCCGATTCTCCGCATGGCCCGCCACGGTAGACACCGCGCCGGCACCTGGGCGCATCGCCGTCGGGGACGGGCTCAGATCAGGCCGGCTCGACGTCGGCAGAAGAGGTGTCCCGGCGCGTGGGGCGGCTGAGGACGAACCAGATGCCGTAGAGGGCGGCCAGCGCCATGATCGTGCGGAGGATCGTGTTGTCGACCAGCACGATCGCCGAGAAGCTGATCGAAGCGACGATGCCCACGCAGGCGATCACCTTCGTGCGGACGGTGAGCCCGCCGGCGCGGTAGGCGTGGATGATCCGCCCGAACACCCGATGGTTGACCAGCCAGTTGTGGAACCGGTCCGACGAGCGGGCGAAGAAGAACGCCGCCAGGATCACGAAGTCGAAGGTCGGGATGCCGGGCAGGAAGCTCAGGTATGCGAACCCGAGGCAGATCAGGCCGAGGACGAAGTAGATGCCCCGAACGACAGGCGAACGCGCTTTCACCACCGGCTGGGTCGAGGCGACCGGCTGTGCGGACTCGGTCATGGCCCCGGACACTAAGACGCCGGGGTTCTGACAGCGAGTCGACAACCGACCTCCTGGCAGGGCGCTAGCGTCGATCGAGAACGAAGAATCAGGAGGGACCATGCCGATCGCCACTCCCGAGGAATACCGCCAGATGCTGGACGAAGCCCGGACGAAGGGGTTCGCCTTCCCGGCGATCAACGTCACCTCGTCGAGCACGCTCAACGCCGCCCTCGCCGGGTTCGCCGAGGCGGAATCGGACGGGATCATCCAGATCTCCACGGGAGGCGCCGAGTTCCTCTCCGGCCAGAAGGTCAAGGACATGCCGACCGGAGCGGCGGCGCTCGCTGAATTCGCCCACGTGGTGGCCGACAAGTACCCCATGCGCGTCGCCCTGCACACGGACCATTGCCAGCCGGACAAGGTCGACGCGTACATCCGCCCGCTCCTCGAGATCAGCCGCCAGCGCCGGGCCGAGGGCAAGGGGCCGTTGTTCCAGAGCCACATGCTGGACGCCTCCGAGCTGCCGCTGGAGGAGAACCTGGCCCTGGCCTCCCAGCTGCTGGACGAGTGCGCCGCCGTCGACGTGATCCTCGAGCTCGAGATCGGGATCGTGGGCGGCTTCGAGGACGCCATGGACCACGAGAACGTCGATCGCGAGAAGCTCTACACCAGCCCCGCCGACATGGTCCGCACCACCGAGGTGCTGGGCCCCTTCGACCGCGGCCGCTACCTCCTGGCGGCGGTGTTCGGGAACGTGCACGGCGTCTACAAGCCGGGGGCGGTCCAGCTCCGACCCGAGATCCTGCGGGAGGGCCAGAAGGCGGTCGCCGAGAAGTTCGGCGAGGAAGCCCGCCACTACCTGGTCTTCCACGGCGGGAGCGGATCGGCGCTGTCGGAGATCCGCGAGACGATCGAGTACGGCGTCGTGAAGATGAACATCGACACCGACACCCAGTACGCCTACACCCGGCCGATCGCCGGCCACATGTTCACCAACTACGACGGCGTGCTCAAGGTCGACGGCGACGTGGGCAACAAGAAGACCTACGACCCGAGGAGCTACATGAAGGCGGCCGAGACGAGCATGGCGGCCCGGGTGGTGCAGGCCTGCGAGGACCTCGGTTCCGTCGGGAAGATGCTCCGCTGACAGAATGACCCAGCCATGAACGATCGACGCCACCAGACGTGGGCGAACTCGAACCGGTTCGTCCCCAGAGTCTTCGTACAGCCGTTCAAGCGTTTCACCCAGATAGAAGCCGCCTCGGGGATCGTCCTCCTCGTGGCTGCGGCGGTGGCGTTGATCTGGGCGAACTCTCCGCTCGCCGACAGCTACTTCCACCTCTTCGAGGAGTGGATCGTCGAGATCCAGTTCGGCCCGATCCACCTCGAAGAGACGTTCGGCCACATGATCAACGACGGGCTGATGGCGTTCTTCTTCTTCGTCGTCGGCCTCGAGATCAAGCGCGAGATCGTGATGGGAGAGTTCCGCGACCCCCGGGCGGCGGCGCTGCCGGCGATCGCCGCCCTCGGCGGGATGATCGTGCCGGCGGCGATCTACTTCGCGTTCGCCGGCGGCACGCCCGGGGCCGAGACCGGCTGGGGGATCCCGATGGCCACCGACATCGCCTTCGCCGTGGGCGTCCTGTCGCTCCTCGGCAGGAAGGTGCCCACGTCCGGGAAGCTGTTCATCCTGGCGCTGGCCATCGCCGACGACATCGGGGCGATCCTCGTCATCGCCATCTTCTACACCTCCGACCTGCGTTTCGCCTGGCTGGTGGCGGCCCTGGCCGGTTTGGCCGTGGTCACCGTCGCCCAACGGGTCGGGATCCGCTCCCTCGCCTTCTACTGGCCGGTGGCGATCGCCATCTGGTTCGCCCTGCTGGAGTCGGGCGTGCACGCCACCTTGGCCGGGGTCGCCCTGGGCCTCCTCACCCCCGCCCGGCCCATGTACTCGCCCCAGGAGCTCGACCGCAAGGCCCGCCAGATCCTCGACATGTACCCGATGGGTGACACGGTCGAGGACCTCCAGCACGCCGAGCACGAGGCGATGCTGCTCACCGAGATCTCCCGCGAGTCGGCCTCGCCTCTGACCCGACTCGAGCACAAGATGCTTCCCTGGTCCTCGTTCGCCGTGATCCCGCTATTCGCCCTGGCCAACGCCGGAGTCTCGTTCGCCGGCACCGACGTGGCCGACCTCATCACCCACCCGGTGTCCCTGGGCGTCGGCCTCGGCCTCCTGTTCGGCAAGCCGATCGGGATCACCCTGTTCACGTGGCTGGCGGTCCGGCTGGGTGTCGGCCGGATGCCGACGGGGACGCGGTGGGCCCACATCGTGGGCCTGGGCACGGTAGCGGGCATAGGCTTCACCGTGGCCCTGTTCGTGACGGCGCTCGCCTTCCAGGACCCGCGGATGGGCGACGTCGCCAAGGTGGGAATCTTCGCCGGGTCGCTGGTCGCCGCTCTGGCGGGAGCGGCCATCCTCCTCTCGACCCGGGCGCCCGTCCCCGAAGCCGAGCCCGAGCCGGTGCCCGTCTCCACGTGAAGCCCCCGGAGAAGATCTCGTGCGTGGACTGTGGCGGTGAGTGTCACCTGATCTCGTACCTTTCCGACGAAGAGCCACTGGAACCGGGCACGGTGCTGTCGTACCGGTGCTCGGACTGCAACGATCGATGGGACCTCGTGTGGGAGCCTGACCAGGAGTGACCGCCGGCGGAGAGCTCGACGCAGTCGTCATCGGGTCCGGCCCGAACGGGCTCGCCGCCGCCATCACCATCGCCCGCCACGGCGGCTCGGTGTTGGTGGTGGAAGGGGCCGACACACCGGGCGGCGGGTTGCGCAGTGCCGAGCTCACCGTGCCCGGCCTGCGCCACGACGTCTGCTCGACGATCCACGTGCTCGGGGCGGGATCGCCCTTCCTTCGCTCCCTGCCCCTGGAAGAGCACGGCCTCGAATGGGTCCACCCCGACGTCATGCTCGCCCACCCGCTCGACCCCGGGCGGGCCGCGCTTCTCTTCCGATCGGTCGAAGAGACGGCCGCCGGGCTGGGGCCGGACGCCGACCGCTACCTGGCCACGGTCGGCACCGTGACGGAGATGTGGGACGACATCGAGGACGCCATCCTGGGGCCCATCATCCGCTGGCCGCGTCGCCCGGTGCCGCTGGTGCGCTTCGGGCTCAAGGCATTGCTCCCCGCCACGCTCACCGCCCGGCGCTTCCGCACCGATTCGGCCGCAGCCCTCTTCGCCGGCTGCGCCGCCCACGCCTTCATACCGCTCGACCGGCCCCTGACGTCGGCGTTCGGCCTCACGTTGATGGCGGCCGGCCACCGCTTCGGCTGGCCCTTCGCCAGAGGCGGCTCCCAGGCCCTGGCCGACGCCATGATCTCCTACCTGAAGAGCCTGGGAGGGCAGGTGGAGACGGGGAGGTTCATCCGCTCCCTGGCCGAGCTGCCTCGGTCCCGTGTGATCCTCGCCGACATCTCCCCCCGGGCCCTCGCCGACCTGCTCTCCGACCGCGTCCCTCCCGAGTTCCTCCGCCAGTACCGCCGCTTCCGCCCCGGCCCGGGGGTGTACAAGGTCGACTACGCCCTCACCGAGCCGGTGCCGTGGATCAACCCCGACCTAGCCCGGGCGGGGACGCTGCATCTGGGCGGGACCGCCGAAGCGATAGCCGCCGCCGAGTCGGCGGCGTGGGCGGGGCTGGATCCCAGGCGACCGTTCACGCTCGTCGCCCAGCCGACGCTGTTCGACCCCACCCGCTCCGACGGCACCCACCACGCCCTGTGGGTCTACGCCCACGTCCCGCATGGCTCCGTCTCCGACCACCTCGGGGCTATCGAGAGCCTGATAACGGAGCTGGCGCCGGGATTCGGCGACATCGTGGCCGCCCGGAGCATCCTCACCCCGGCTGACCTGGAGGCGATGAACCCGAACCTCATCGGCGGCGACATCTCCGGCGGCGCCCACACGATCCGCCAGCTCTTGTTCCGCCCGGCCCGGCGCCTCGACCCCTACACGACGCCCATGGACCGGGTGTTCCTCTGCTCGGCGTCGACCCCTCCGGGCGGCGGCGCCCATGGGATGAGCGGCCACCTCGCGGCCCTGTCGGCCATCGAGCGCTGGCTCTGAGGTTCAGGCGCGGCGCGCCGCCTCCGCCAGTTCGGCGATACGGGTGACATGGGATCCCTTCCAGTACAGGCGCCCGCAGTCCGAGCAGCGCCAGATCTCGTCCTGGTCCCGGCGCACGGCGTCGGGGAGGAGATGTTCCACCGCGGCCTTCTCGACCGCCTCGATAGTGGAGTTGCAGACCGCGCAGCGACCGAACGGGCGGATCGCCGACTGGAGGTGGAACCGGGAGACCACCTCCAGCAACTGGGCCCGCGGCTCGGTCGCACGGACGAAGTAGCCGTGGGTGAGCTCGCCGTGCTTGAGGAGCTGCACGTCCCTGGTGAGGAGGAGCCGCCACTCGTCCACCGAGCGTCGCACCAGCTCGGCATCGTCGGCCCGAGGGTCGTATCGGGTGTCGAAGCCCAGCAGTCGCAGGTAGCGGGCCAGGCGCCCGAGGTGGACATCGGCGACGAATCGCGGCTCGCGCAGGGGCCGGGGCCGGAGCCGGACGAGGGGCGAGATGTCGAAGGACTCGAACACGGGATAGACGCTGATGCGCTCGCCGCCGGTGAGGCGATGCGAGAAATCGACCGACTCGCCGTCGACGAGTATGAGGTCGACTTCTGTGTGCGGCACTCCGCAGGACTCGATCAGGTCCTTGACGGAGGGCGAGAGCTCGAAGCTGCGCACCACCCGGCCGTCGGGCGACGCGACGAAATCGCGCAGCTCGGCGTAGAAGCGGATCTCGACGGTGCGCCTCCCCACCGTCTCTCCGCGGCTAGAAGCCGAGACGCTCACAGAGCGCCGCGTACTCGGGCTCGTCGAAGCCCTTCCAGCGGAGGTCCTCGACGCTCTCTTCGAGCGGCACGTCACGGCGCAGGGTCGTCAGCGTCCGGTACAGCATCGCCGTATCCCGGTTCTCCCGCAGCACCTGGGCGAGCTTGGCCGCCCCCCTCACATCCACGTCCCAGTCCCTCTCGTCGTCGGGGATCATCTCGATCCGGCCGTACCTCCGCAGCACGGCGGCGGCGGACTTGGCGCCCCAGCCCGGCAGCCCGGGAACGCCGTCGGCGCTGTCGCCGACGAGAGCCAGATAGTCGGGGATGGACTCCGGGCGGACCCCGAACTTCTCCACCACCCCGTCCTCATCGAACCACCGGTCGCGCATGCGGTCCCACACGACGACCCGGTCGCCCACGACGCACTGCATCAGGTCCTTGTCGGGGCTGCAGAGCACGATCTGGTCGAAGTCGTCCATCCACCGCAGCGCGGCGGTGGCGATGGCGTCGTCGGCTTCGAACTCGACCATGCCCCACACCACTATCCCGGCCGCCGCCAGCGCCTCCTCGGCGATGGGGAACTGGGCCAACAGGGCGGGGTCGACGCCCTCACCGGTCTTGTAGCCGAAGAAGAGGTCGTTGCGGAACGACTCGATGACGGTGTCGAAGGCGGCCGCCACGTGGGTGACGTCGGGCCGCTCCAGCAGCGCCAACGTCCCGGTGAGCACCCCATGCACGGCGTTGACGTCGGTCCCGTCGGGCGCCAGACGCGTGTTCTTTCGGCCGTAGAAGGCCCGGAACAGCTCGAAGGTGCCGTCGATGAGGTGGAGCTTCACCGACACCACTGTAGGTGGGGTGGTGCAATCCCTACCATCGAATCGAAATGAGGACCGGAACCGCGTTGATGTGGATCGGGCTGGCCATCGTGGCCATCGGCGCCGTCCTCCGCTGGGCGCCGTGGCTACTGAGCTGGTTCGGGAACCTCCCTGGAGACATCCGCCACGAGGGTGAGCGCACCTCCTTCTACTTCCCGATCACGTCGATGCTCATCCTCTCGGCGATCCTCACCATCGTCCTCAACCTCTTCTTCCGACGGAACGGCTCGTGACGGTCGGGCGATGGCGATAGACGACAGAGCCCGAAAGGCCATAGAGGCCTCCGACACCGACGAGCTGGTGCGGATCGTCGACGGCTACGCCGAGTCCCGGGAGTGGGACACCCTGGTCGAGCTGCGACGGCGCTGTGACGAGGCCGTGACCAGGGGCAAACAGCTGTGGGGTGTCTCCGAATACGTCCGCTATCGGCTGGCGCTCGACGCCCCCGCCCAGTGGGCCGGCCCGGTGGTCTGTGAAGGGCCGAGCCGGTTCACGCTGGGGCCTCTCCCCGAGGTGGCCGCCTCCACCAAGACATGGGCGGAGCTGGAGCCATACCTCGCTCCCACGCCGGAGCGCACGATGGTCGCCGACGAGCGCGTCTGCCGGGGCGAGGACCTGAGCTCCATCGAAGTCGACATCCCGGTGCTGGAGCTCCCGCTGTGCCTGCAGGAATGGGAGCCTGCCTATCGCCTGGCCACCTACTGGCCGGATCGAGTCGAATGCCTCCCTCCTCCCCGACCGTCACCCCGCCTCGAGACGCTCGACGAGGATGCGGCCAAGGTCGTCGACGACCCCGAATCGGTCGACGCCCTCCTCGGAATCGTCGAGCACTGGGTGAACTCCTCCAACGGGCGCGCCCAGGCGGCGTGTGTCGAAGGCGACGTCCGCGGCGCCGTTGCCGCCCTCGGCGTGAGCCGGGCGGGAATCGAGCAGGTGTCGCCGACAGAGGCCCTGGCCTGGCTCGCCTGGGCGGCGGCCGACGGTGGGGCTCACGCCCGGCGCCGGGGGGCCGCCGCAGGCCGCTTCGCCGCCTGGTGGGCAGCCCATGCCCTCGTCGGCCTGGAGTGGCCGGTGGACCCCGACCAGCTGGGCGAGGAGATCGGCCGCCTCCGCTGGTACCTGTGGACCGACGGGTCACCCGACACCGGTTGGATCCTCCAGGTGGCGGTCGAGTCGCCGGCGGAGGGCCTCGCCTGGGCTCTCAGTGCCGTCGACGCCGAGTGACCCTCACGCCTCGACGAGGACCCGGATCGTGTGCCAGCCGGTGGCGCCGTCGGGAGCCGGAGGGGCCGATGCGTCTGTCTGGGTGACACCGTTGCGGTCGGTCGCCCGCACCTTGATCACGTGGCGGCCCGGCGTGGCGACCCATCCGACCCTCCATTGCCGCCAGGCGTCGTCGCCGAGCGGTTCCGACAGCTCCGCCTCCACCCACGGCTCGTCGTCGACCTGGACCTCGACCCGCTCGATTCCGACGTTGGGGGCCCAGGCGACTCCCGCCACGACCCGCTCTCCGGGACCGACCGTCTGGCCGGCTCGGGGGGTGTCGATGCGGGACTGGGTCTTGATCGGCCCTTCCTTCGACCAGCCCCTGGGGACCCAGTAGGCGTCGAACGACTCCCAGGTGGTCAGCTCGAGCTCCGTCAGCCACTTGGTGGCCGACACGTACCCGTACAGGCCCGCCACGACCAGGCGGGCGGGGAATCCGTGCTCGAGCGGCAGGGGCTCGCCGTTCATCCCCACCGCCACCATCGCCTCCCGTCCGTCGTAGACGACGTCGGTGGGAAAGCCCACGGTGAAGCCGTCGACCGAGCGTCCCACCACCTGGGTCGCTCCGGGCTGCACGCCCGCCCGGTCCAGCAACGCGGCGAGCGGCACCCCGAGCCACGCCGCGGTACCGACCAGACCGCCTCCGACCTCGTTGGAGACACAGGCGAGCGTCACGTACCTCTCGACCAGGTCCATGTCCAGCAGGTCGTCGTGGGTGACCTCGAAAGGACGGTCGACCATGCCGGCTATGCGGAGACGCCACGCCTCCAGATCGACCCGGGGCACCGAGAGAGCGGTGTCGATCCGGTAGAAGTCGGCATTCGGGGTGATGAGCGGGCTCAGGCCCTCCACCGCCAACGAGGCGCCGGCGGGCACCGGCGGCGCCGGAGAGGCGGCCGCGGGCAGCACGACCGACTCCCGCCCGGCGACCACCCGTCGGGCCCGGTCTACCAGGAGCCGTCCCCCGCCTGCCGCCAGGCCCGCCAGGACGACCACCGCCCCCGCCCGGGCCAGGAAGGCCCGGCGGCCCTCGTCGAAGGCGTCTTCGGTGGGCGCCAGGCCCACCGGGCGGGCCAGTGTCACGCAGACCGCCCAGCCGGCACCGGCAGCCAGCGCCCCGGCGAGAATCGCTGCCGCCGGCGGTGCGCCTTCGACCACTGCCGCGGCTGCGCCGAGCGCCCCGAACCCCCAGAACGCAGCCGGCACCACCCAGCCCGCCGACGCCGAAGCCGCACCCACCAGCGCACCGATGAGGAGGGAGACCACGACGATGCCGGCGATGAGAACCGGCTTGTCGTAGGACCCGAACGTGGCGATCGCCCAGTCCTTCACCCCGGCGGGGACGTTGTCGACGACCACGTCGCCCACTTCCTCGACGAGCGAAGGGAACGCGCCGAACATCCCCGCCGCCAGCTCGGACGCGGCGAGTGAGGCGGCTGCGCCCAAGGCCCCGGCCACGGCGTGGAAGCGTCGCATCATCTCCCGACCCTACGCATCGCCGACGGCGACGGATCTCCGATCGGGCGGCATACTCGCACCATGCACGCGACCGTGGTCGGCCCCGACGGGCGGCATCGCTGCTGGTGGGGAGCCGAGCCCGAGATATACCGCGCCTACCACGACACGGAGTGGGGGTTCGCCGTCACCGACGACCGCCGCCTGTTCGAGAAGCTGTGCCTCGAGGGTTTCCAGGCCGGGCTGTCGTGGCTCACGATCCTCCGCAAGCGGGAGGCGTTCCGGGAGGCGTTCTGTGGCTTCGACTTCGAGCGGATCGCCGGGTTCGACGAGTCCGACGTGGAACGTCTCCTCGCCGACCCCGGCATCGTCCGCCACGGCGGCAAGATCCGCTCGGTGATCAACAACGCCGCCCGCGCCCTGGAACTGCGGGAGGAGCACGGCTCCCTGGCCGACTTCTTCTGGGAGTTCGCCGACCGGGATTCGACCGCCCCGCAACGGGTGCCGGCGACCAGCCCCGGCTCGGTGGCGTTGGCGAAGGAGTTGAAGAGGCGGGGCTGGACGTTCGTGGGCCCCACCACCGTGTACTCGTTCATGCAGGCGATGGGCCTCGTCAACGACCACCTCGCCACGTGCTGGGTCCGCCAGGAAGCCGAGAACAGCCGTCAGCGGGCCTTCGCCTCGCGGTAGGGTGACGACCCGGAGGCACCATGGCCGTTGAGCACCCCCCGTTCACGATCGGGATAGAAGAGGAGTACCTGCTCGTCGACCGGGAGACGCGCGATCTCGTCTCCGATCCCGACCCGAAGATGTGGGACGGGCTGCGAGAGGTCCTGGGCCCCCAGGTGGGACCGGAGTTCCTGAGGGCTCAGATCGAGGTCGGCACTCGCACGAGCCGCACCCTCCAGGAGGCGCACGCCGACCTGGCTCGGCTGCGGCGCGACCTCGCTTCGGTCGTCGAGGGCTACGGCGCCGCCATCATCGCCTCCTCCACCCACCCCTTCGCCCAGTGGTGGGACCAGACCCACACCGACGAGGCCCGGTACGCCCGGCTGGCCGCCGACTTCCAGCAGGTCGCCCGCCGCCTCGTCATCTGCGGGATGCACGTCCACGTCGGGATCGACGACCCCGACCTGCGCATCGACCTGATGAACCAGGTCCGGTACTTCCTTCCCCACATCCTGGCGCTGTCCACCTCGTCGCCGTTCTGGACCGGCAGGGAGACCGGCCTGCAGTGTTACCGGCTCTCCGTCTTCCAAACGCTGCCCCGCACGGGCATCCCCGAGGAGTTCAGCTCCTGGTCGGAGTACGAGCGCCACGTGAAGGTGCTCATCGACGCCGGCATCATCGAAGACCCGACGAAGCTCTGGTGGGACATCCGCCCCTCCCACCGCTACCCCACCCTGGAGATGAGGGTGGCGGACGTGTGCACCCGCCTCGTGGACGGGATCGCGGTCGCCGGCCTCTACCTGGCGCTGCTGGAGATGCTGTTCCGGCTGCGCACCGAGAACATGCGGTGGCGCACGTACGCTCCGATGCTGATCTCCGAGAACCTGTGGCGCGCCCAGCGCTATGGGGTGGAGGGGAGCCTGATGGACTACGGACGCGGTGAGCTGGTCGAGTTCCGGGACCTGGTGGAGGAGCTCCTCGCCCTCACCGAGGTCGACGCCCGGCGCCTCGGGATCACCGAGGAGGTGTCCCACATCCGCAACATCGCCAAGGAGGGGACGAGTGCGCGGCGCCAACTCGACGTCTATCACCGTGCCCTGGAGGGAGGAGCTTCGAACCGGGAGGCCCTGGAAGAGGTCGTCGACCACCTGATAGTCGACACCATGACCGGGCTGTGAGCCGGGCCCCGGTTCGAAACCCAGCGACGACGCGTAGTCGCCGGTCGCGTGACAGCGTCCATCCCGCCCTAGGCTCCGGTTCGCCGTGATCGCCGTCCTCGCCGTTCACGCCGTCGTCGCCCTGGCGTGTGCCGCCCTCGGCAGACGCCTGGGCCGCCACGTCCTGTTGGTCGGCGCGCTGGCACCGGCTTCCTCACTGGTGTGGCTGGCGACCGGCCCGTCGCCGACCGAGAAGATCTCCTGGCTGCCGGCGGTCGGGCTGGACCTCGAGCTGCGACTCGACGGGTTCGGGACGCTGATGGTGGCCCTGGTCGGCGGGATCGGGGTTCTCGTCTTCCTCTACGCCTGGCACTATTTCGGGGAGCGCCCCCGGCTCGTCCTGTTCACCTCCTACCTCGTGGGTTTCGCCGGGGCCATGTTCGGCGTGGTGGTCGCCGACAACCTGCTCGTCCTCTACCTGTTCTGGGAGCTGACCTCGATCGCCTCGTACCTGTTGATCGGGTTCGAGGACGAGGAGGGGGTCGCCCGCTCGGCCGCCCTCCAGGCCCTGTTGGTGACGACCCTCGGCGGCCTGGCCATGCTCGCCGGGTTGGTGATGCTGGCCCAGTCGGCGGGCACCTACTCCCTGTCTGGGCTCCTCGGCGGCCCGCCCACCGGGCCCACGGTCGCCCCCGCCCTGGTGCTCGTGCTGTTGGGTGCGTTCACGAAGTCGGCCCAGTTCCCCTTCCACTTCTGGCTGCCGGGAGCGATGACGGCCCCCACCCCGGTCAGCGCCTACCTCCATTCGGCCACCATGGTGAAGGCCGGCATCTACCTGGTCGCCCGGCTGGCGCCGGCGTTCGCCGGCCTCCACGAGTGGTGGAGGCCGCTCGTGTGCGGCGTGGGCGTGGTCACCATGATCTGGAGCGGATGGCGGGCGACCTTCCAGACCGACCTCAAGCTGATCCTCGCCCAGGGCACCGTCTCCCAGCTCGGGTTCATCATGGCCCTCGTGGGGCTGGGGCTCCCCGAGGCGACGTTCGCCGGTGTGGCGATGATCCTCGCCCACGCCGTCTTCAAGGCGGCGCTGTTCATGGTGGCCGGGATCGTCGATCACGAGGCAGGCACCCGCGATATCAGGCGTCTCGGCGACCTCGGCCGGTCGATGCCCGTGGCCGCCGCCGTGGCGGTGGTGGCCGCCGCATCGATGGTCGGGCTCCCTCCCCTCCTCGGGTTCGTGACGAAAGAGACCGCCCTCGCCAGCCTCCTCTCCGAGGCGGGCTGGCCGGCGACCATCGCCGTGGCGGCGGGATCGATCCTCACGACCGCCTACGCCCTCCGCTTCCTCGCCGGGGGCTTCACCCGCTACGCCACCGACGACCGCGAGATTGTCGTCGACGAGGCCCACTCCCCCGCCGCCGGGTTCGTGGCCGGCCCGGTGCTCTTGGCGATCGTGACCATCGTCGCCGGGGTATTCCCCCGTCTCGTCGACGGCCTGGTGGCGGGAGCCGCCGGGGCCCTGGGATCGGAAGGGCACCACCTGGCCCTCTGGCACGGCTTCAACGTCCCGCTCCTGTTGTCGGCCGCGGCGATCGCCGGCGGGTGGCTGCTGTGGCGGTATCCACCGCGGGCCGTGCAGGAGGCCGCCGCCCGCCTGCCGCGGGCCAAGATGGTGTACGCCTCGGCGATCGTGGCCCTCAACCGAATCGCCGACCGCGTCACCTCGATCGTCCAGAACGGCTCCTTGCCGATCTACCTGGGCGTGATCGTCGCCACGGCGGTGATCGGCCCGGGAGTGATCCTGACCCGGGCGTTCAGGTTGCCCGAGAGCCTGATCATCGCCGAGAATTCCATCCAGGCAGTCACCGCGCTGCTGGTCTGTGTGGCCGCGATCGGCACCGCCAACGTGAAGCGCCGTCTGGGAGCGGTGCTCTTCCTCAGCGCAGTCGGATACGGAGTGGCGGTCCTGTTCGTGATCCAGGGAGCCCCGGACCTCGCCCTCACCCAGATGCTGATCGAGACCCTCACCCTCGGCCTGTTCGTGCTCGTGCTCCACCACCTGCCGACACACTTCGAGAACATCGGGTGGCGACTCCGGCAGGCGAGCCGTCTCATCCTCTCGATCCTCACCGGCGTCACCGCGGGAGCGTTCGCCTTGTGGGCAGCGGCCAGCCGCCAGGCGGCTCCCCTCAGCGGCGAGTACCTCACGAGATCCCAGCCCGAGGGAGGCGGCGCCAACGTCGTCAACGTCATCCTCACCGACTTCCGCGCCTACGACACCCTGGGCGAGATCACCGTGCTCACCGTGGTGGCGCTCGGTGCGGCGGCGCTGATCCTCACCGGCCGCGGCCGAAGCGAGGTCCCCCACAACGACGAGGAGCTCGTTGGGCAGAAGGGAGGGGACGACAGGTGATCGACCGTTCGCTGATCCTCCAGATGACCGCCGACGTCATCATCCGCACCGCCGCCGTCTTCGCGCTGTTCCTCCTCTTCCGGGGCCACAACGCCCCCGGCGGCGGGTTCGTCGCCGGCCTCGTCGTCGTCTCCGGCCTGGTGATCCGGCTCGTCGCCTCCGGCCGGGTGCGGGCCCGCCAGTCCCTCCCCGCACCACCGGCGACGATCATGGGCCTCGGCCTGGCGCTGGCGTTGGCGACGGGCATCGCCGGCTGGGTCTGGGGCGACGCCTTCCTCGAAGCGGCCAAGGTGACCCTCGACGTTCCCCTGCTGGGCGAGATGCACATGACCAGCGCCCTCCTCTTCGACATCGGCGTGTTCATGGTGGTGATCGGGGTCGGCACGGCCCTGGTGCTGGCTCTGGCTGAGACGGAGAACGGCCCGTGATCGTTCTGGCCCTCGCGCTCACGGTGGCGGTGCTCTACGCAGCAGGCACCTACCTGCTGTTCCAGCGCAACCTGAGCCGCATCGTCATCGGCCTGGCGCTCCTGACCCATGGGGCGAACCTGTTGCTGCTCCTCGCCGGCGGCAGGGCTGGCCGCCCCCCGATCGTCGGCGCCGAGGGCGGGCCGGCGGCAGATCCCGTCCCGCAGGCACTGGCCTTGACCGCCATCGTCATCACCTTCGGCTCCACCGCCTTCCTGCTCGCCCTCGCCTATCGCAGCTGGCTGTTGACCCGATCCGACGAGGTGGAAGACGACGTCGAGGACGTGCGGATCGCCACCATGACCGCCCTCCGCGAACGGGAAGCCGAAGAAGAGATCGTCGTCGACGAGGAGGCTTCGTAGATGACGCCGCTCCTCCCGGTGATCGTCCCGTTCGGAGCCGCCGCGATCTCCCTGGCCCTGGGACGCCGCCACGCCCTGCGGCGCAGCCTCGGCGTGCTCGCCCTGGTCGCCAACCTGGTCGCCTCGGTCCTCCTGCTGCAGGAGGTGAGAGACGGTTCGGTCGTCACGGTCGTGGTGGGCGACTGGCCGGCGCCGATCGGCATCTCGGTCGTGGTGGACCTGTTCTCGGCGATCATGCTGTCGGTCGCCTCGCTGATGCTGCTGGCCGTCTTCGTCTACGCCATCGGCTCCTCCCGCACCGACGACACCACCCTCTTCTTCCACCCCGTCTACCTGTTGCTCGCCTCGGGCGTGTCGGCTTCGTTCGTCACCGGGGACCTCTTCAACCTGTTCGTGGCGTTCGAGATGACGCTGGTGTGCAGCTACGTCCTCATCACCCTCGGCGGGTCGAAGCCCCAGGTGCGCCACGGCACCACCTACGTGGTCATCAGCCTGCTGGCCTCCACCTTGTTCGTCACCGCCGTGGGCCTGGTCTACGCCGCCACGGGGACCGTCAACATGGCCGACCTCGCCGTCAAGCTCCAGGCCATCGACCCCGCCCTCCGTGAGGCCCTGAGCGTGCTGTTCCTCGTGGTCTTCGGGATCAAGGCGGCCATCTTCCCGCTGTTCTTCTGGCTGCCGGACTCGTATCCGACGGCTGCCGCCCCCGTCACCGCCATATTCGCCGGCCTGCTGACGAAAGTCGGCGTCTACGCCATCGTCCGCTCCCAGACCCTTCTGTTCTCCCAGGACACCCACTCCACGCTGCTTCTGGCGACAGCCGCGCTGACCATGACGGTGGGGGTCCTCGGCGCCATCGCCCAGGACGACGTGAAGCGGATCCTCAGCTTCCACATCGTGAGCCAGATCGGCTACATGATCTTCGGGCTGGGCCTGTTCACCGTCGCCGGCTTGGCGGCGACCGTGTTCTACGTCGTCCACCACATCCTCATCAAGACCACCCTGTTCATGGTGGGCGGCCTCATCGAGGAGCGCACCGGGACCGCGGCTCTCCGTCGCTTGGGCGGGATGCTCCACACCAGCCCGTTCCTCGCCGCCTTGTTCCTGATCCCCGCCCTCAGCCTCGCCGGGGTGCCTCCCCTGTCCGGCTTCGTCGCCAAACTGACGCTGATCCAGAGCGGCCTCGAAGTCGGCGCCTACATGACCGTCTCCGTCGCCCTCTTCGTCAGCATCCTGACCCTGTTCTCCATGACCAAGATCTGGGCCGGCGTGTTCTGGGGAGCCCCCGAGGCGCCACCGCCCATGCCCGAGGGGCTGGAGAGCTCCCGCCCCCGGTTCCCGCCCCTGATGGTCGGCTCCACCGCCGCGCTGGTGGCTGCAAGCCTGCTGTTCGTGGTGGCCGCCGCGCCCCTGTACCAGCTGGGTCAGCGGGCCGCCGAGTTCCTGTTCGAGCCGGCCCAGTACGTGGAGGCGGTGCTGGGGCCATGAGACGTCTCGCCGCCGCCATCGTCTGGCTCACCGCAGTGTGGGTCGCCCTCTGGGAGGACGTGACGTGGGCCAACGTGTTGTCCGGGGCCCTGATCGCCTTCCTCATCACCCGTCGCATCCGCGTGGTGCCGTCGAGAGTCCGTCATCGTGTCCGCCCCCGGGCTTTCCTCGCTCTGGTCTTGTACTTCGTGCGCGAGTTGATCAAGGCGTCCCTGATCGTCGCCTGGGAAGTGATCACTCCGGGCACCCGCATCAACCCGGCGGTGGTGTCGGTACGTCTCCGCACCCGGTCGCCTTTCGTGGCCACGACCGTGGCCAACCTGAACTCGCTCACCCCTGGCACCCTCACCCTGGAGCTCGACGAGGAGACCATGACCCTCTTCATCCATGTGCTCCATCTCGAGTCCATCCAGGCGAGCCGCCGCGCCATCCACCACCTCGAGGCCCTGGTGATGGCCGCGTTTCCCGTCAGGGGAGAGCTCCAAGCCGAGCAAGCCGAGGAACAGGAGGTGGCCTGATGCTCCAGACCAGCACCACGATCGCCCTGGTGGCCCTGTCGGTGGCTGCCGCCTTGTGCATCCTGCGGATGTCCCGGCGCGGCAGCTCGCTGCCCGACCGCGTGTTGGCCCTCGACTCGCTGCTGGTGATCATCGTGATGGGCCTGGCGGTCCTCGCCGCCCGCACGGGCCAGAGCCTCTACCTGGACATCATGGTCGTCGCCTCGCTGCTCGGTTTCACCGGCACGACCCTGGTGTCGGGCTTCGTGGAGAGGAGGGGGGCCCGGTGATCGAGGCGGCGGCGTCCATCCTGATCCTGGCCGGCTCGGGACTGGCTCTGATCGCGGCGTTCGGGCTCCAACGCTTCCGGGACGTCTTCGCCCGCATGCACGTGGCCACGAAACCGGCCAGCCTGGGCATGGCGCTGACGTTGTCCGGGGCGGTGATCGCCATGGCCGGGGTCGGCCACACCACCAAGCTGATCCTGGTGATCCTCTTCCAGTACCTCACTGCCCCGATCAGCGCCCATATGATCGGCCGGGCGACCTTCCGGGCCGGGACCGAAATGGACCCGGAGACGAACTTCGACGAGCTGGCGAGCCGGATCCGTCCCCGTCCCCGCCAGTCCGCCTGACATCAGGACACGGCGGCCGACTGCTCGGAAGACCGCATGTCGTGCTGGAGCCGGCGCGACTCGGCGAGGACCAGCTCGAACAGCTTGACGACGTGGTCCACGTCGAGCCCCAGGTGACGCGCCTCTTCGCGGACCACGTCGAGCAGCTCGCTCTCCCGGTCGGGGATGTGCACCGGAAGTCCCCGGGCCTGCTTCACCCGGCCGATCTCCAGCGACAGGGCCTGACGACGGGCGAGCAGGCGCACGATCTGGCGATCGATCTGGTCGATGTGGCGCCGCACCCGGGAGATGCCGAGGCTGGTCATGAGGTCCTCGAAGGCGCCGATGCCGATCTGGGCCTGGGAGGACTGGGCCACCTCTGGATTGGGGTGCACCTCGATGATCACGCCGTCGGCGCCGACGCCCTGGGCGGCGAGCGCCAGAGGCTTCACGCGCAGCGGACCGCCGGCGCTGTGGGATGGATCGACCATCACCGGAAGATGGGTCGTTTCCTTGAGGGCGGGGACGGCGCCGATGTCGAGGGTGTCCGCCCCCACCGTGCCGAAGGTGCGGATGCCGCGCTCGACCAGCACCACGTCGTCGTTGCCTTCGGCCAGGAGGTACTCCGCCGCCCACAGCCACTCGTCGATGGTGGCCGAGGGGCCGCGGCGCAGGAGCACGGGCATGCCCGACCGGCCCGCCTCGCGCAGCAGCTCGAAGTCCTGCATGTTGCCGGAGGCGATCTCCAACATGTCGACCTTCCCGGCCACCTTCTCGACGTGAGACGCCTCGAGCACCTGGGTGACCGTGGGCAGCTCGACCTCCTCGCCGGCGGCGACGAGCATGTCCACCGCCTCCTCACCCAGCCCGCGGAACCCGTACGGAGAGGAGGTCGACTTCCAGGCGCCACCGCGGAGCATGGCGGCCCCGCATTCGGCCACCGACTGGGCGACGGCGCGGATCTGCTCCTCCGATTCGATGGCGCAGGGGCCGGCGATGACCGGGAAAGCGTCGAACCCGATGCGGACGTGCCCGACGGCGACGACTGTCTTCGGTTTCCCTGGGGTCTTGTTTGCCTTGCGCTCCATGGTCTTCTCCTGTCGAAGACGCCCCGGGAATCCAAGAAACCCGGAGCGTCCGGCTCCGGGTTGCTGTGGTGGGTGCTGAGCTCCTTCAGGCCATCACGTCAACCCGGGCCGGGCCCGGTAAAGACGAAATAGCCGAAGAAGCGCCGCTTGGACATGTGGGCCGCGAGTGTACGACCAAAGCCTTACTGCCGCAACACCGCGTCAGTCGACCTCTTGGAGGCTTCCCGGTCCTGATTCCGCCGCGACCTCAGGGCGGGACCAGCGCCCCACCACCCACATCATGATCAGGCCTCCCACCCCGGCGGCGAGCCCCGACAGCTGATTCCAGGTGAAGGGGCCGACGGTCGCATCTCCCAGGCCGTAGCGCAGCGAGTCCAAGAGGAACCGCTGGAACCCGTACCAGGCGACCCACAGGAAGAAGAGCCTCCCTGCCGGCAGCCGGAACCGGCGAGCGACCAGGTAGAGCACGCCGAGGAGGATGGCGGCGCCGATCATGTCGTAGGCGGCGACGTGGTGGTAGATCCCGTCCTGGACGGGGGCGGTGATCGGAAGGTCGGGAACCGGGCAGTATCCGCTGGGCAGCGCCTCGGCGGCGGTGCACTCGAGGATGTCGTGCTGGGGAGCGAGGTCGTAGCCGGGCTTGACGCCGTAGCCCCAGGCGGCGGTGGTGGGCCGCCCCAGGTGCTCGACGATGGCGAGGTCGCCGATACGCCCCACCACCGTCCCCAGCGCCAGCCCGAAAGCAGAGGCGTCGAGGGTAGGCAGCACCGGCAGATCGAGGCGGCGTATGCGCAACAACCCGCCCACGATGCCGCCGACGAAACCTCCCATGATCGAGAAATTCCCACCGAGCGGGGCGAGGGCGTCGAGCAGGGGCACGCCGGCGAGGAGGGCTGCCGGGGTGGTCAGGTAACGAGCGCCGATCAGGGCGCCGATCAGCCCCCAGGTCAGAGCCGACTGGTACGCCTCCGTGTCGAGACCGCGCCGGTGCACCTCCTTCGTCGCCACCCACGCACCGACCATGAAGCCGATGGCAGCGAAGGCCCCGTGGAGGGACAGGGTGAGAGGGCCGACGTCGAAGAGGGGGATGGGGGGATAGGAGATGGCGGCCATCACTGGCCGTCGCTCCTCGCCCGAAACGCCTTCCAGACCAGGAACGCCACCACGACCGGCGGGAACACCCACACGAGGAAGAAGACGATGGCGTCGATCATCGCACGAACACGTCGACGGCCACCGAGGCGAACAGGACCGCCAGATAGACCGTCGAATCCGTGAACAGCTTCATGGCCCTGGCCGGATCGCGCCGGACCCTCCAGGCGCTCCACGTGAACCAGGTGCCGCTGGCGATGGCGGCCACCAGGTAGATCCAACCCATGCCGGCGACGGGGACCAGGAGCAACGAGAGGAGCACCATTGTCACCGTGTAGAGGAGGATCGACTGGACGGTCTGTTCGGTGCCCCGGACCACGGGCAGCATCGGCACGCCCGCCTTGGCGTAGTCGTCCTCGTAACGGAGGGCCAGCGCCCAGAAGTGGGGCGGGGTCCAATAGAAGACCAGCGCGAACAGGACCCACGCCGCCAGGTCCAGCTCGCCGGTGACGGCTGCCCAGCCGACCAGGGGCGGAACGGCGCCCGCGGCCCCGCCGATGACGATGTTCTGGGAGGTGCGGCGTTTGAGGGCGACCGTGTAGACGAACACGTAGAAGAGGAGGCCGGCGGTCGACAGCACCGCGGCGAGGAGGTTGGCGAACGCCCACAGCCACAGGAAGCCCGCCACTCCCAGGGCCATGCCGAACCGGAGGGCCGCCACCGGCTCGATCTCGTGGCGGGGTAGGGGCCGGCGACGGGTGCGACGCATGACCTCGTCGATGTCCCGGTCGAACCAGTTGTTGATGGCGTTCGCCCCGCCGGCGGAGAGCGAGCCACCGATCAGCGTTGCCAGCACCGTCCACCAGCCCGGCCAGCCACCTTCGGCCAGCACCATCGCCGGAACCGTCGTGATCAACAACAGTTCGATGATGCGGGGCTTGGTGAGAGCGAAGTAGGCCTTGACGACTCCTCGTCTCACCGATGGCTCGGCGATGACGACGCTGGGGGAATCCACTGCGACAGACAGAGTACCGGCCCTGCCGCAAACCCCACACTCGGGAAGCCTGCCCGCCCTGCTGCCGCCCCGCGCGGGGCGTTCGATCGGGTTGGGGCTGGGGAGAACGCACCGTATGATGCGGCCCGATGAGATCTCGACTCCGATCTCTCCGGCTCGCAGGTCTGGTCTTCCTGGCGCTCGCATTGTCGGCGTGTCAGCTGATCGCGCCAGACGTGGAGGACGCTCCCCTCAACTCGCTCGATCCCCAGGGCCCCTTCGCCCGCCAGATCGACTCCCTCTTCTGGCCGGTGTTCTGGATCGCCGCCGGCATCTTCGTCTTCGTGCAGCTGGCGATCATCGTCGCCGTCTTCCTGTTCCGTGACCGTCCGGGACGCAAGGAGCCGAAGCAGATCCACGGCAACGCAAAGCTCGAGGTCATCTGGACGGTGATCCCCGCCCTGATCCTCGCCACGATCGCCGTCCCCACGGTCCGCACGGTGTTCGACCTGACCGAGTGCGCTCCCGACTCGATGCGCATCGAGGTGATCGCCCACCAGTGGTGGTTCGAGTTCCGCTACTCCAACATCGAGGGCATGCCGGCGGGCGCCGAGATCGAGACCGCCAACACGATGGTGATCCCCGCCGACGAAGAGGTCTGCGCCGTCCTCCAGTCCGAGGACGTCGTCCACAACTTCTGGGTCCCCAAGCTCCACGGCAAGCGTTATTTGGTTCCCGGCCAGGAGAACCTCCTCCGCCTCCAGGCGGACGAGCCCGGGACCTACTACGCCCACTGCGCCGAGTTCTGCGGCCTCTCCCACTCCCTGATGCGGGCCCAGGTCGAGGCGGTCCCCCGGGAGGAGTTCGAGGCCTGGATCGCCCGCCAGCTCCAGCCGGCCGCGATTCCCGATGAGGGGACCCCCGCATGGGACGGGTTGCAGGTGTTCCAGAGCGCCGGCTGCGTCCAGTGCCACACGGTGGACTTCGAGGACAACGACCAGAACATCCCCGACAACATCATCCCCCGCGAGGCGTTCAACGGGCCCAACCTCACCCACTTCGCCGACCAGTACCGGACGCACTTCGCCGGCGCCGTCCTCCCCGAGCACGGAGAGGACTTCGAGACGGCCCTCAAGCGTTGGCTGGCCGACCCGCCGTCGGTCAAGCCCGGAAGCTACATGCCCGACCTCGGCCTCACCGAAGCCGACATCGACAATTTGATTGCCTGGCTGAGGACGTTGGAATGAGGAGTACGCGAGACGTGAGCAGGGGTCATCGTGACTGACGTTGCCGCTAGGCCTGTCACCACCATCTATCGCAAGCCCCGGTCCGAGACCGGCTTGTGGTCGTGGATCACCACCGTCGACCACAAGCGGATCGGGACCATGTACGGGTACGCCGCGTTTTTCTTCTTCCTCCTCGGTGGCATCGAGGCGCTGCTCCTGCGGGTCCACCTGGCCCAGGCCAACTCCGAGTTCCTGACCGCCGGGGCCTACAACTCGCTGTTCACGATGCACGGCACGACGATGATCTTCCTCTTCGTCATGCCGGCATCGGCGGCGTTCTTCAACTACCTGCTCCCGCTGCAGCTGGGCGCCCGCGACGTCGCCTTCCCCCGGTTGAATGCCCTGTCGTGGTGGGTGTTCTTCTTCGGGGCGATCTTCCTCTACTCCTCGTTCATCTTCGGGACGGCGTTCGCCCCCATGACGCCCGACGGGGTGACCGGCAACATCCCGATCAACGGCGGTCCCGGCGCCTTCGACTTCCTCGCCTCCTCACCCAACGGCGGCTGGTTCGGGTACCAGCCCCACGCCGGGCCGTTCTACTCCACCGGCACGGCGATGGACTACTGGTCGATGGGCCTGCAGATCCTCGGCCTCGCCTCGCTGATCTCCTCGGTCAACTTCATCGTCACCGTCTTCAACATGCGGGCGAAGGGGATGCGGCTCCTGCGGATGCCGGTGTTCGCCTGGATGACGACGGTGGTCGCCTTCCTCATGCTCTTCTCGCTGCCGATCATCGCCGTGGCCCTGTTCATGGCGACGTTCGACCGCCAGTTCGGCTCCACGTTCTTCCAGGCCACGAACGGCGGTGATCCCATCCTGTGGCAGCACCTCTTCTGGCTCTTCGGCCACCCGGAGGTCTACATCCTCATCCTGCCGGCGATGGGCATCGTCTCCGAGGTGATCCCCACCTTCAGCCGCAAGCCCCTGTTCGGCTACTCGGCGGTGGTTTTCGCCGGCGCCGCCATCGCCTTCCTGGGCTTCGGCGTGTGGGCCCACCACATGTTCGCTTCGGGAATCAGCCCGGTCGCCCAGGCGGCGTTCGGCCTGGCGACGATGACGATCGCGGTCCCCACCGGCATCAAGATCTTCAACTGGCTGGGCACGATCTGGCTCGGGAAGATCAAGTTCACGACGCCGATGCTGTTCTCGATCGGCTTCGTGGCCATGTTCGTGATCGGCGGCCTGTCGGGCGTCACCCACGCCGTCGTACCCTCCGACTGGCAGCAGACCGACACCTATTACATCGTCGCCCACTTCCACTACGTGCTCTTCGGCGGGGCGATATTCGGCCTCTTCAGCGGCCTCTACTACTGGTATCCGAAGCTGCGGGGCCGGATGATGAACGAGCGGCTCGGCAAGCTCCACTTCTGGCTGATGCTCATCGGGATGAACCTCACGTTCGCCCCCATGCACTGGCTGGGCCTCCAGGGCATGGTGCGCCGCACCTGGAAGTACCCCGAAGAAGCCGGACTGCAGACCTGGAACCAGGTCGAGACGGTGGGGGCGTTCATCATCGCCCTGTCGATCCTGGTCTTCATGTACAACTGGTGGCGGTCGAAGACCCATGGCGAGCCCTCCGGCCTGGACCCGTGGGACGCCCGCACCATCGAATGGATGACTCCGAACCCGACGCCGGAGTACAACTTCGCCGTCCCGCCGGTCGTGGAGTCCCTCGACGACTTCTGGCGGCGCAAGTACGCGGAGGACGAGGAAGGCCGCGCCGTGCGCCGGCCCGAAGCGGATCAGGTCATCGCCGAGCTGGAGGAGATCGGCAACAACCCGCCGCAGCCGATCCACCTGCCCAACCCGTCCTACTTCCCGTTCCTGGTGGGCCTCGGAATCACGATCATCAGCTACGGGATCATCTACCACACCACGGCGTGGGGCAAGGCCCTCATCGTCGGCGGCGCCCTGTTGACCATGGCCTCGTTCATCGGCTGGGGCATCGAACCGCTCGAGGACGAGCCCGAAGACCACACGCCCGAACACCTGGAACCGGCGGAGGCGCTCTGATGGCCGAAGCAGTCCATCCCGAAGCCCACGGCCACGCCGAGCACGAGTCGACCGGTGTCGACAGCCGCAAGCTCGGCATGTGGCTGTTCCTGAGCTCCGAGTTCTTGTTCTTCGGGGCTCTGATCACCAACTACCTGCTGTACTCGAACCGAACGGGCTTCAACATCTATCCCCGGGAGGTCTACGACATCCCGTTCACCTCGGTGAGCTCGTTCGTGCTGCTCATGAGCTCGCTGACCATGGTGCTGGCTCACAACGCCGTGGCCCGTGACGACCAGCCCCAGGCCCGCACGTGGCTCTTCGCCACCGCCGCGCTGGGCTCGGTGTTCCTGGCCGGCCAGGTGTTCGAGTTCACCGAGTTCATCGTCCACTACGACATGAAGCTGACCACCAACCCGGTCGCCTCGGCGTTCTACGTGCTCACCGGGTTCCACGGTCTCCACGTGGCGATCGGCGTGTTCATGCTCCTCTCCCTGTGGGGCATCTCCCGCTTCAAGGGACGCCTCTCGGAGGAGAAGGGGATGAACGTCGAGATGGTCGGCCTCTACTGGCACTTCGTCGACATCATCTGGATCGTCATCTTCACCGTCGTCTACCTCATCGACGCCGCGAGGGTCTGATGGCCAGCGATTCACATCATCCGCAGCATCCTTCGATCAGCCAGTACTGGAAGATCGCCGGGCTCCTCGCGGTGCTCACCGCGATCGAGGTCAGCCTCTTCTATATCGACGACGCCTTGGAGCTGGGCGCGCTGAACGTGGCGATGCTGCTCATCCTGGCCGCGTTGAAGTTCGTGATCGTCGTCGGCTGGTACATGCACCTGCGCTTCGAGCGCCCCATGCTCAACCGCTTCTTCGCCGCCGGGTTCATCCTCGCCCTCGGCCTCTACGGCGTCGTGTTGGCGGCGATGGGCATCGTCGCCATCCGCGGCAGCTGAGTCGCCGCTCCGGCCTCGTTCCTGTCCCTTGGGCCTCGTATGTCGGGGTCGGTGCGGCGTCCGGTCTGTCGGTGAGCGATGCCCGCAGGCTGATGGGTGGACGGCAGCGGGAGGCTGGACGGGGGTCTGGGCCGAAGATCGTTTCGGTTGGTGTCGGGAGTGCTCGACGAGGTGATAGACGAGATCTTCACCACCCTCACCCAGAGACAAACCATCCGCCGCCTCGATACGGAGAGCCGAAGGGCTCGAACAACCGGCGAGGCGATATCTGGATCGGGGTGCGGCCCCCACCGATCACGGCAACTGAGAACACCCTGACCGCAGACTTCACAAAGGAAGATCCGACTATCTGGACGGGACGTTGCTCAAACTCCAGGCGCCGAAGGCTGGCCTGTGACGTCCAGGTGTGCCGGCTCCCCACCGGACCCCTATCAGAGATCCTCGACCTGGGAAGAACCCGAAGAACAGTCAGCCGCGCCCAATGGCGGGCCCTGCGGCACCGGGACCGCCACTGCCGGTTCCGAGGGAGCGGCTCGGATCAGAGGACTATGCGACGGAGGAACGCGTCGCCTGCGGCGTCTTCCTCGATGGCGTCGACGTCGCCTTCTTCTCCGCCTTCCTCCCCTGCCGTCTGCTCGGTGGCGGCGGGCTCTTCCGACGCCTCCTCGGAGGGCTCGGCCCGGGTCTGGATGACGGCGAAGATGATCAGGACGACCGTCGCCACGCCGGCGACGGCCACCAGGAACTCACCGAAGGTGATCCGCATGGTGGGGCGGCTGGCGGAGATCGCCGCGATGCCGAGGATGGAGCCGGCGGCGAAGATGGCCAGCAACGCGGCGCCACCCGAGGCCATCTCGTTGGAGCGGATGAAGACCAGGCCCAGGGGGATGACGATCAGCGCCAGCAGCAACACGGCGGCGAGGGGGATGCTGAGAGCCGCCCGCAGACGACCCCGCACCTCTTCGATCTCCTCGGCGTCCTCTTCGCCCACGCCGACGGGAACCCCGATCACCTGGACCAGGGCGGCCGTGAGCCATCCGAGCGCGGCACCGCCGAGCGCCACCACGAACAGGGCGGGGACGATCCGCATCAGGACCATGCCCTCGGCGCCTTCGATCGGCTCACCGAACGCCGACGCCATCACGGCTCCGGCCGCCACGCCCAGCACGAGGCCCAGGCCGATCCCCATCGCCACGGTGGCCTTGAAGCGGCCCTCGAGGCGGGCACCCGGATCCAGCCAGCCGGCTGCGGCCCGGCTGAAAGCCGCCACGACGACGCCGAATACGATCGACAGGAGAGTCGTGCCGATCAGGAACGTGGTGGTCGTGACCTCGACGGCCGGCGTGTAAGCGCCCTCTTCGCCCGCCACCGAGGCCGCCCCGAGCAGCCACGTAGAGCCGAAGACCAGCCCCAGCACGCCGAGGATGGCGCCTGTCCACGCCCCCACCCGGCCGGCGAGGCGGACTCGCTCCCCGAGCGGAAGCGGCTCCACCGGCTCTTCTTCCTCCACCTCTTCGAAGGCGGCGACGGCAACGGGCCCGACCGCCGGTTCGGGGGCGGCGGCGGGGGCAGCGGGTGCGGGAGCCTCTGGTTGGGGTGCCGCAGCAGGCGCTTCGGGAGCGGCCTCCTGGGGAGCGGCCTCCGGCTCGGCTGCCGGCGCCTCGGCAGGCGGAGCGGCGACAGCCACGGCTCCCCCTCCCGCCCAGGCGGCGAGGACTTCCTCGTAGCTCATTCCCGAGGCGGCGGCACGAGCACGCGCCGAACGTTCCACGATCGGCTCGGGGACGTTCATCGCCTGGGCCGCGGCGGTGAGCTGGTCACTCATCGGCCAAGGACTTTAGCCGTCGGCGGATGGCGCTTCGACGTCGGCGGCCGATCGGGCCGCCTGCCGCTCCCGGGCTCGCCGTTCGGACCGGCGCAGGAAGGCGATGATCGCCGCGGCCGGCACCGCGATCATGGCCAGCTCGTCCAGTCCGCCCAGATGGGCGAGGACGACGGCGGCGAAGGCGACGCCCGTCATGGGCTGCACTATCGCCGGTCCCGGTCGTTGACACAACCTCGCTGATCGGTGGGGTAGGGTGCCCGGCCATGCGGGTGCTGCGTTGGTTCGTCGTCGTCCTGCTCGTCGTCGCCCTGGCCGCTTTCGGCGCCGGCTTGTGGATGGTCCGGCGGTCGTTTCCGGTCACCGAAGGCACCGTCAGCCTCGCCGGGCTGGAGGCGGAGGTGACCGTCGTCCGGGACGAGTCGGGTGTCCCCCACATCACCGCCTCCACCGCCGAAGACCTGTTCTTCGCCCAGGGTTACGTCCATGCCCAGGACCGGTTCTGGCAGATGGACACGTGGCGCCACATCGGGGCGGGCCGCTTGTCGGAGATGTTCGGCGAGGGCCAGGTCGAGACCGACGCCTTCTTGCGCACTCTCGGGTTCGAACGCCTCGCCGAGGAGGAGTACGCCTCCCTCCCCGACGACATCCGCTCCTATCTCGACGCCTACTCCGCCGGAGTCAACGCCTACCTCGAGGAGCGCCCGGGCGGAGCGGCCCTGTCGTTCGAATACGCCGTGCTCGGCCTGCAGAACGGCGACTACCGGCCGGCGCCATGGAAGCCCGAGAACACGCTCACCTGGGCCCACGTGATGGCCTGGGACCTGCGGTCCAATCTCGAAGAGGAGCTGGACCGGGCTCTCCTGGCCGGCGCTCTCGGCCCCGAGATGGCCGAAGACCTGTATCCGGACGTGCCGGCGGAGCATCCGGTCATCGTCGAAGGCACCCCCGCTTCGGCAGCAGGGGACACCCCCGTTCTCCTGGCGGAGGCACTGCCGGCACTCGAACGGGCCGCCGCCAACGTGGACGTGGCCGCCCACGCCCTCGGAGCCGCCTTCGAGGGCATCGGCTCCAACAGCTGGGCGGTCGACGGGAGCCGCACCGCCTCGGGCCTCCCGCTCCTCGCCAACGACCCCCACCTGGGGATCCAGCTTCCTTCGATCTGGTACGAGATCTCGCTCTGGTGCGAGCCGGTGTCGGAACGGTGCCCGTTCCGAGTCGGCGGTTTCAGCTTCGCCGGCGCCCCCG
Source organism: Acidimicrobiia bacterium (assembly GCA_017577575.1). GTDB lineage: Bacteria > Actinomycetota > Acidimicrobiia > Spongiisociales > ZC4RG35 > ZC4RG17. The sequence continues at coordinate 76,435 of PKRG01000006.1, forward strand.
GGGTGGTGATCGGGCACAACGAGAGGATCGCCTGGGGATTCACCAACGAGGGCCCCGACGGCATGGACCTGTTCATCGAGCGGACCCGCGACGGCTCCTACGAGTTCGAAGGCGAGTGGCTCCCGATCGAGACCCGGACCGAGGTGATCGAGGTGGCCGGCGCCGACCCCGTCGAGATCGAGATCCGCTCCACCGGCCACGGCCCGATCATCTCCGACACCTACGAGCTCGCCGCGCGGCTGCCCGACGCCCAGCGGGAGGGCTACGAGGTTGCCCTGGCGTGGAAGGCGCTGGAGCCGTCGACGGTGATCGAGGCCCTGTTGCGCATCAACTCGGCCGGTGACTGGGACGAGTTCCGTCGGGCGGCGCAGCTGTTCGACATTGCCCCCCAGAACCTCCTGTACGCCGACGTCGACGGCCACATCGGCTACCAGGCGACCGGCGACATCCCGGTCCGGCGCTCCGGGGACGGCCGCTATCCCGTCCCGGGGTGGACCGGTGAGTTCGAGTGGGAGGGCAGCATCCCGGCCGAGGAGCTCCCGTCGGTGCTCGACCCGCCGTCGGGGATGATCGTCACCGCCAACCAGCCGGTGACAGGCGCCGACTACGAGTGGTACCTGGGCGCCGATTTCGACCACGGATACCGGGCCGCCCGCATCACCGAGCTGCTCTCGTCGGCCGAAGACCTCGCCGTCGCGGACATGGTCGCCATCCAGATGGACTCCTACGACGCCTCGGCGGCGATGGTGGTCCCGCTCGTCCTGGGTATCGAGGTCGACGACCCCGCCATCCGGGCGGTCCAGGAGGTGTTGCGGCCGTGGGCAGACAGCAGCGACCCGTATCAGATGGACGCCATCAGCCCCGGTGCCGCCGCCTACGCCGCGGTGTGGAGGCACCTCCTGGCGCTCACCTTCGACGAGCTGCCCGAGGACCACCCGGCGGACGGCGGAAGCCGGTTCTTCACCTTGATGCAGGGCCTGCTCGACGACCCGGAGAACCCCTGGTGGGACCGCCAGTCGACCCGAGAGACCGAGACCGCCTCCCAGATCCTGGAGGCGGCCGTCCGGGCGGCGCACGAGGAGCTGACCGAGACCCTCGGCGACGACCCTCGGGACTGGGAATGGGGGAAGCTGCACATCGCCCCGTTCGAGAACCAGACGCTCGGGCAGTCGGGCATCGCCCCCATCGAGGCCCTCTTCAACCGGACCGTCACCGGGGTCGGCGGCGGCACCTCCATCGTCAACGCCACCAGCTGGGCGGCGAGTGAGGGCTACGAGGTCACGGACCTGCCGTCCATGCGGATGGTCGTCGACCTGGCCGACTTCTCCCGGTCGGTGGCGATCCACAGCACGGGACAGTCGGGCCACGTCTTCCACCGCCACTACTTCGACATGGCCGAAGAGTGGGCGAGCGGCAAGACCCGGTCGTTCCCCTTCGAGCCTCCTAGCTCCGGGAGCGTCCTGCGTCTGGTCCCGGCGAGCTGACGGGCTGGCCGACCGGCTCCTGTTTGGCCGCCCGGGCGATCACCTCGGCGATCAGCTCGGGATGGGTCCACGGCACCTCGTGGCGGGCGCCGGGCACCTCCACCACCTCGTCGGCGGCGATCTCGTCGGCGAGCCGGTACTGCCACGGGGCCGGCACCAACTGGTCGCGGGTGGGGATGACGACGACGCTCGGCACTCCCAGCCTGCCGATCCAGTCGCGGGCATCGAAGCGGAGCATGGCGAAGGCGGCCTGGGCTCCTGCCTCGGGATCGCGCCGATGGGTCTCGTCCCACAGCCACCGGGCGTGCTCGCGCTCCACCGCCCCGGTGAGGAGGAGATACAGGGACCTCACTTCCGGGGTGCCGGTGCCGGTGATCCGCTCCCAGGCGCGGGCGATCATCAGCCCCGCCACCCGCAGGAACCGAAGCAGCGGAGGATGGTGGGAGAAGGTGGCGATCAGCACCAGCGACCGGACCCGACCGGGATGGCGGTAGGCGAAGGCCTGGGCGATGGTCCCACCCATCGAGTAGCCCACCACCGTCGCCGTGGCGATGCCCAGCGTGTCCAGGATGGCGGCGACCTCGTCGGCGACGTCCTCCACCTCGAAGCGGGTGCGGCTCTGCGGCGACAGGCCGTGGCTGCGGTTGTCGACGAGGATCACCCGATGGTCGGCGGCCAGGATGCGTCCCACCCGGTACCACTCGGCGATCGAGGACCCGGCGAGCCCGTGGATGAGGACCACCGGCGGGGCGTCCTTGGGCCCGGCCTCTCGGACCAGGAACTCGTTGTCGCCGACGAAGACCGTCCTCCCGCTCACCCTCCACGGATGAACCTGGCCGGGCCGGAAGCGGGGCGACGGGGCGGGACCGAACAGCCGCTGCAGGACGACGGCGATCCCGACCCAGCGGAGGAGCCTCTTCATCGGGGCTCCAGCGGACCGACAGCGAACACGTGCTCGGATACCGGGGTGCCGCCGATGAGATGCTCTTCGATGATGCGGTCCATCACCTCGGTCGTGACCCCGTGGTACCACGTGCCCTCCGGGTAGACCACACAGATGGGCCCCGACTGGCAGATCCGCAGGCAGTCCACCTTGCTGCGGAGCACCCGTCCGGTGCCGACCGGCTCCGGCCGGGCTTCGGCGGGGTCACGGTCCCTCCAGCGGGGCGGGGCGGACGCCAGTCCCAGTTCCTTGAGGCGGGCCTTGAGGTGGGCCCACACCGCGTTGGTGACCTCGACGGGGGCGCACTTGGGTGTCGACTGGCCGGCGCACAAGAAGATGTGCCGCTCCACGGCCGGGATGGAGAGGGCGTTGGCGATGTTGTGCAGTCGTTCCGCGGCGTCCACGTCGCTCACGCTAGCGACGCCCGGGACCGACCTCCTCAGGCCAGCTCGACGACGCCGGGGCGGTCGGTCACCACGCCGACGCGTGCCGCCCCCGGCACGAGCATCGAGTACCGGTCGACGGCGTCTCGGGGCAGCGCCACCAGGAGCCCGCCCGATGTCTGGGCGTCCGCCAGGAAGGGCAGGGCGTCCAACGCACCTTCGACCCGGTGCTCCACGGCCGCGAGGTTGCGGCGGCTGCCTCCCGGGTAGAAGCCGCTCTCGTACAGGTCGGCGGCTCCGTCGAGCAACGGCACCGAGGCGACGTCGATCCTCGCCCCCACCTTGGAGGCATCCAGCATCTCCAGGAGGTGGCCGAGGAACCCGAACCCGGTCACGTCCGTGGCGGCGTGCGCCAAGCCCAGGGCTTCGCCGGCGACGTCGTTGAGGGTTGTCATCGACCGCACCGCACCGGCGAGGATCTCGGGCGGGCAGTCCCCGGCCTTGTGGGCGGTGGCGATGATCCCGGTGCCGAGCGGCTTGGTGAGGACCAGCACGTCCCCCACCTCGGCGCCGGCGTTGGTGACGGCCTTCTTCGTCTCGACCAGGCCGGTGACGGCGAAGCCGTAGATCGGCTCGGCGACGTCGATCGTGTGCCCTCCCACCACGACACATCCGGCGGCAGCCATCACGTCTGCTCCCCCCTCCACCACACGGCTCGCCACTTCCAGCGGAAGGTCGTTGCGGGGCCAGCCGAGGATCTGGAGGGCCGTGAGCGGCCGGCCGCCCATGGCGTACACGTCGGAGAGGGCGTTGGTGGCGGCGATCCGCCCCCAGTCGTAGGGGTCGTCGATGATCGGCGTGAAGTAGTCGACGGTCTGGACGATGGCCCGTTCGGAGTCGCCGGGGAGGGCGAACACCCCGGCGTCGTCGGAGGTGCCCAGTCCGACCACCAGGTCGGGATGGGAGGACGCCGGATGACTCTTCAGGGAAGTGAGCACTCGCGACAGCTCCACCGACCCGAGCTTGCAGGCGCACCCGGCGCCGTGACTGAACGAGGTGAGACGCACCGGCTCCACGGAGCCAACGTTATCGTCCAGATCCCTGCTGAGTAGCAGTAGCGACCTTCCGAGTCCTATCGTCTCGCACTCCATGACCGACGAGACCACCTGGCTGACACCCGAGGCGTACGAGAAGCTCACCAAGGAGCTGGAGTACCTCAAGACGGAAGGGCGGGCCGAGATCGAGGCCCGGATCGCGGAGGCGCGTTCCCATGGCGACCTCCGGGAGAACGCCGACTACGACGCCGCCAAGAACGACCAGGGCATGCTCGAGGCGCGGATCCGCCAGCTCGAGGACCTGCTCCGGCGGGCCGAAGTCAGGGAGGCGACCCACGACGGCACCGTCCAGATCGGCAGCGTCGTGACGGTGGTCGACGACGACGGGGACGAGGTGCGCTACTTCGTCGCCACCCCCGAGAACAAGGTGCCTGGCCTGGCCCTGGCATCGCCCGACGGCCCGCTGGGGAGCGCCCTGCTGGGCGCCAAGGTCGGCGACCGCGTCACCTACGAGGCGCCGGGAGGCACATTCTCCGTCGAGGTCAAGGCCATCGAGCCCTACCGGGAGTAGCTAGCCGGCTCCACCCCGCCGGTGGCGAGGCGCGGCCTGCCGCCGCCCGTATGCTGGTCCTCGCCATGAAGCTCCGGCTCCGTAGCCCGCGCCAGCTCGCCCGGAACCTGCTCCGGGCGGCTCGTCGCGACCGAGACGAGGTCGAGGAGTACCTCGACGCTCGCCCTGCGGAGTGGGAGGCTCTCGTCGCCACCGTTCCCGGCGACGCCGCCGACGTTCTCGAGGAGCTCTCCGAGGAAGCGGCCATCGAGCTCCTCTCCGACCTCGAGCCCGACGACGCCGCCGGGGTGCTGGAGGAGATCTCTCCGGAGCTGGCTGCCGAGATAATCGAGGAGCTGCCGGTCGAGACCGCGGCCGCCGCCCTCGACGCCATGGACCCCGAGGATGCCGCCGACCTGATCGGCGAGCTGCCCGAGGACGCCGCCGAGGTGGTGCTGGAGGCGATGTCCCCCACCGAGGCGGAGGCGGTGCGGAGGCTCCTCATCTACCCGCCCGACTCGGCCGGCGGCCTCATGACCACAGAGGTGGCCGCCCTGCCCCTCGGCCTCACCGTGGGTGAGGCGATCGAGCGCATCCGCGTGCTGAGCGACGAGCTCGACCACCTCTCCTACGTCTACGTCGTCGACGACGAGGACCGGCTCAAAGGGGTGATCTCGTTCCGCGATCTGGTGTTCGAGCGCCCGGGATCGGGGCTCGACGAGGCGATGGTCAAGGACCCCGTGTCGGTGACTGCTTTCACCGACCGGCGCCAGGTCGCCGAGCTCGCCCAGCGGTACCACCTGCTGGCGGTGCCCGTGACCGACGACAACGGCCGTCTGCTCGGCATCGTCACTTCCGACGCCGTGATCGAGGCCGTCCAGGAAGAGGCGTCGGAGGACTTCGCCACGTCGGTGGGCGCCAGCGCCGAGGAGACCGTCTACTCGGACGTGCTGCGGGCGGCTCGCAGCCGGTTCCCGTGGCTGCTCATCAACCTGACGTTGGGTTTGGCGGTGGCGCTGGTGATAGAGCAACAGACCGGCATCATCTCCGAGATCCCGGTGCTCGCCGCCCTCATGCCCATCGCCGCCATGCTCGGCGGCAACGGCGGCACCCAGAGCCTGGCGGTGGTCATCCGCTCGCTGTCGTCGGACGACGTGCCCGGGTCGCGGATCCTCGGCGTCCTGGGACGTCAGCTGCGGATCGGCCTCCTCGTCGGGCTGGCCGTGTCGGCCGCCACCGCCCTGCTGACGCTCGCGCTCCTCGGCACCGGCATCATGGAGGCGGGGACAGCCGAGCATCTCCGGGTCGCCGCCGTCGTCGGCCTGGCCGTGTTCGCCAACCTCTCGATCGCCACCACGCTGGGGGCGGCCATTCCGCTGATCCTGCGGCGGTTCGGCCTCGATCCGGCGCTGGCGTCGTCGATCTTCCTGACGTTCGCCACCGACGTGGTCGGCTTCGGCGGGTTCCTCCTGGTGGCGACGCTGCTGTTGTGATCAGGAGCCGATGACGAACGCGGGGTACTCCGACAGCGGGCCCCGGAACTCCACCTGCCGCCCCTCGACGAGGCTGACGAGGTGGTGCTGTTCGATCAGCTGGTTCTCCTCGTCGGTGCGCTCCTCCTGCGGCTTCAGAGCCGCTTCGAGGGCAGCCCGGTCGTCGAAGATCTCCACGCCATGGACGGCCGTCTCATCTTCGAGCAGGTCGCCGAGGAAGTTCTCGATGCTCACGTCGGTGTACTCACCGGGGTCGACGAGGATGTAGAGCGTCTCCCCCTCGTCTCCCGAGGTCCGGGTGATGATCTCCCAGCTCTCGATCTGGGGCGAGGTGGTGGTCGTGACGTCCTGGGAATCCGTGGCGTCGGGGGACGTGCCCCCAGGCCCGCCGGCGGAGGTGGTGGTGGTCGTCAGCGAAGCGGCGTCGAGAGTGGTGGTGGTGATCTGGGCTTCTTCGCCGCTGCATGCCGCGACGAGGAGGCCCAGGACAACTGCGACGGCGAGGCGGCTGAGGTGTTTCATGCGTCTCCTCCCTGTGACTCGTCAACGACGAAGCGGCTTGCCGAGTTCCCCCCTGGCACATTTACAGGGCACATCGGGTAGCCTGACCGGCGGTCTATGGGGAGCAGGGTAAACACACTCGCCGTCGTATCGGTGCTGCTGTTGGCAGCCATCGGTGTCTGGATCGTGGCACCGACAGAAGGCGCCGCCTCGGTGATGTGCCCGCCCACGAAGATCGACGACCTGTTCCCGGAGGAAACGACGACCACCGCGGCGCCCGAGACCACCACCACGACCGTGCCCGAGACGACCACCACCACGGCGCCGCCGACGACCACCACGGCGCCCGAGACCACCACCACGACGGCGCCCGAGACGACCACCACGACCGAAGCCCCACCGACGACTGCGACCGACGAAGAAGTGACGTCTTCTTCCACGACGGTCGGCGACACGACCACCACGGCGCCCGAGACCACCACCACGACGGTGCCCGAGACGACCACCACCACGGCACCGCCGACGACCACCACGCGGCCGGAGACCACGACGACGACCCAGCCCACCACCACCACGACGACGACCGAGCCGCCGTGTGACACGCCGTTCGTCTACCCACTGGTCTTCCCGATCCTCGGCGCCGGCGACATCGGCTCGCCGTTCGGTGCGCCCCGGGACGGGGGAAGGCGCCTCCACATGGGCAACGACCTCTTCGCCCCGCACTTGCAGCCGGTGGTGGCGGCCGCCGACGGTGTCGTCTCCCGGATCGCCGGCGACACCGGCATATCCGGGTACCGGGTCCACATCCGCCACGACGACGGATGGTCGACCCTCTACATCCACCTCAACAACGACACCGCCGGGACCGACGACGGCAACGGGATCGGTATCAGGCCCGACCTGGAGGAAGGTGACCGGGTCGCCGCCGGCGAGGTGATCGGATGGGTGGGCGACTCCGGCAACGCCGAGACCACCCCCCACCACCTGCACTTCGAGCTGCGGGACCCTTCAGGGGACTCGGTGGACCCCGAGCCCAGCCTCCGGGCGGCGAAGCGCCTGGGCGACCCGTTCACCGGGCCGTTCTCGGACCTGCCGGTCGAAGGCGAGGAGGTGCCGGCGCTGGTGAAGCTGCTGTCTCGGGGCGTGGCGGTTTGGTGCGACGACCCGACCCTCGCCTGCCCGCACGACCCCCTCCGCTCCGACCGGCTCGACCGGTGGATGGCGGCGTTCGGCTCGACCCAGGACGTCGACTGCGACGGGGAGTGCCCGGGAGTGACCGAAGCCGACATCGCCCGCCGCGTCGCCTGGCAGCGCCTCCACGACGGCTACCAGACGCGTGCCGACGGGCTGGACTCCGAGGCTCCCGACGCCGGAGGGGAGGCGACCACCCCGGAGCCGCCGGCTTCCCCCGACGATCTCACCGTCGAGGAGGCGCATCGCGTGCTGGGCGGCGTGCGCCGATGCCTGGCCATGCCGAACGAAGACCGGTACCTGACCTCGGCGGAGGCCGCCGAGACCTTCATGCTCTACCTGGGCTGGACCGGCAACGACTACTGCCCGACCAGCTCCGTGAATCGCTGAGCGATCTCGGCGGTGATGGGCCCCGGCGGGAATCGCCGATCGCCCACTGCCACGACCGGGAGGATCTCCTGGGTCGTCGACATCACGAACACCTCGTCCGCTTCCAGCACCCGGTCGAGCGTTTCGGTGACCTCGGCGATGTCGGGACGGATCTCGAGGACCACCCGCCGCGTGATCGAATCCAGGATCCCGAGGTCCAGGCCCGGTGTGAACACGCGGCCGTCGCGGCACCAACCCACCGAGAAGGTGGGGCCTTCGAGCACCACTCCGCCCACCGACACCAACAGGGCGTCGTCGGCGCCGTGCTTCTGTGCCTCCCGGCCCGCGGCCAGGTTGGGGGCGTAGGAGATCGTCTTGGCCCCGGTGAGGCTCCACCAGGTCCCCGCCGAATGCCAGGGCGCCACCACCGGCCACAACGTCGTCTCCGTGCGCCGGGGAGGGAGATCGTGGGCCATGACGATGCACCTGCCCGACCCTTCGACCCCCGGGACGGCAGGGCCCCGGGTGACGACCACCCGGACCAGGCAGTCGCCTCCCTCCTCGGCCACCTCCCGGATCCAGGAAGCGATGAGAGAGCGGTCGGGAACGGGCAGGTCGAGTGCGGCCGCGCTGCGCTCGAGGCGGTCCAGATGTGCGTCGACCCGGAAAGGCTTGCCGGCATAGGCGCGTATCGCCTCGAAGCAGCCGTCGCCGCGCAGGACCGACGAATCGGTGGCGGGCACACCGGCTGTCCGCTCCCCGTCGACGAGGACGATGGGCAGGCTCACGCCTTCTCCCGGAAACGGTTGGTGATGGGGAGGCGCCGGTCCTTGCCGAACGCCTTGACGGTGATCTTGACGCCGGGAGCAGACTGGCGCCGCTTGTACTCGCTGGCGTCGACCATGCGCACCACCCGCTCGACGACAGCGGGGTCGTACCCGTCGGCGACGATTTCGTCCACGCCCATGTCGTCTTCGATGTAGCGGTCGAGGATGGCGTCGAGGAGCTCGTAGGGCGGCAGGGTGTCCTGGTCGGTCTGGTCGGGGCGGAGCTCTGCCGAAGGGGGCTTGTCCAGGGTCCGCTGGGGTATCGCCTTGCCCTGGGTGTTGCGCCACTCCGCCAGGCGGTAGACCATCGTCTTGAAGACGTCCTTGATGACGGCGAACCCGCCCACCATGTCGCCGTAGAGGGTGGAGTACCCCACTGCCATCTCCGACTTGTTGCCGGTGGCCAGGACCAGATGGCCGAACTTGTTCGACAGTGCCATGAGGATCGCTCCCCTGATCCGCGCCTGGAGGTTCTCCTCGGTGACGTCGGGCTCCCGTCCCTCGAACACGTCTTCGAGGGTGGACAGGTAGGCGGCGAACACGTCGTCCATCGGGATGAGGTCGAAACGGATGCCGAGGTTGTCGGCGAGGGCGCGGGCGTCTTCGACCGAATGCTCGGAGCTGTAGCGGGAGGGCATGGCGACGCCCCACACGTTCTCGGGCCCGAGGGCGTCGGCGGCGATGGTGGCGGTGAGCGCCGAGTCGATGCCTCCGGACAGGCCGAGGACGACCGAGTTGAACCCGTTCTTGCGCACGTAATCGCCGAGACCGGTCGTCAGGGCGGCGTAGACCTCGGGGATGGGGTCGAGCAGCGGGGTGATGTCTCCGGGGACGACCTCCTCGCCGGCCAGCGGAACGTCGACCACGAAGCGGTCTTCGGCGAACTGGGGCGAGCGGTGGATCACCGTCCCGTCGGCGGTGACCACCACGCTGGCGCCGTCGAAGACGAGCTCGTCCTGGCCCCCGACCAGGTTCACGTACACGAGGGGCGCCCCCGCCGCCCGGGCCCGGGCCGAGAGCATCTCCTCCCGCTCGGTCGCCTTGCCGCAGTGGAACGGGGAGGCGTTGATGTTGAGCAACACACGCGCCCCCGCCCGCGCCTGCAGGTGCGGCGGCCCGTCGGGGAGCCACACGTCCTCGCAGATCGACACCCCGGCGGGGACGCCGGCGATGTCCCAGAGGCGGTCGGGATCGCGTCCGGGCACGAAATAGCGGTCCTCGTCGAACACCCCGTAGTTGGGCAGGAGCACCTTGTGGTAGACGCCGACCAGCCGCCCGCCGTGGAGGACGGCGGCGGCGTTGGCGACCCGGCGCTGCCAGGCGTCGGAGGTATCGCCGGGCTCCGGAGAGGCGTGGTCGACGAAGCCGACGACGGTGGTGACCCTCCCCGACCGGCGAGCCAGCCGGCGCACGGCGTCGATGCCGGCCTCGACGTAGGAGTTGCGCAGCACGAGGTCCTCCGGCGGGTACCCGCCTATGGCGAGCTCCGGCAGCACCAGGACGTCGGCGCCTTCGTCTTCCGCCCAGTCCATCGCCTCGGCGATGCGGCGCTCGTTGCCGTCGATGTCGCCGACGACGAGGTTGAGCTGGGCTCCAGCGACACGTAGAGGCATCGGCTCCAGGTTAGAGGCGGCGGGATCCGCCACCGCTCCCGCACCCGGGGGCCGATAAGTTGGGAGCCGCATGACACAGCTGCCCCCGTTCAGCGCCGAGATCCGCCAGCGTCTCGCCGCGGTGGGATGGCTCGACGACCCGCGGGCTGTCGGTCCGCTGGAGACGGTGTGGTCGGGCCCGGATCCCGATGGCGCCGTCGAGCGGCTGCTGGACTACGTCGAGGCCGCCTCGGGGAGGTGGGACGTCCTCGCCGATGCCGACGCCTCCCGCCGGCTCGCCCACCTCTGCGGGATGAGTCGCCGGCTCAGCCGGGAACTGGCCCGCCACCCGGGATGGTTGTTCGGCGAATACGACGACCTGGTGGGCAAGGTGCGGTCGACCCTCGCCCGGGTGGCCGCAGACGACGCCGCCGGGGTCATCGACGTGGCAGAAGGAGGACGGTTGCTGTCCGACCTCGCCGAAGAGGTCGTCGGCCAGGTCCTCGATGAGGAGCGGGACGGGGCAGCGCCGCCGATGGCCGTCGTCGCCATGGGCAAGTGGGGCGGCCGCGAGCTCAACTACTGGTCCGACATCGACCTGCTGTTCGTGTTCGACGGCGGGTCCGCCGCCGCCGCAGCGGCCAATCGGATCGCCACCCGGGTCATGCGGCGGCTGGCCGGCCAAGGCGATGCCCTGATCAGGGCCGACGCCGACCTGCGGCCCGAGGGCAGCCGCGGCCCGCTCGCTCGCTCCCTCGACGCCTACCGCACCTACTACGAGAGATGGGCCGAGCCCTGGGAGTTCCAGGCGCTGCTCAAGACCCGCTTCGCCGCCGGGGATCCCGAAGTGGGCGAACGGTTCGTGGATCTGGTCGGGGAAGTGTTGTGGCCGGAGACGATCGACCCCGACGCCATCCGCTCGTTGCGGACCCTCAAGGCCCGCACCGAGGCGTCGGCCGACCCGAACGACCTGAAACGGGCTGAAGGCGGGATACGCGACATCGAGTTCTCCGTCCAGATGCTGCAGCTGGTGCACGGCCGATTCGACCCCGACCTGCGCCGCACCAACACGCTGGAGCTGCTGGAGGCGCTGGCCGAGGGCCGCTACGTGGAGCCCGACGACGCGAAACGTCTCGCCGAGTCGTACCGGTGGCTCCGCAACGCCGAACACCGGATCCAGCTGTGGGATCTGAACCCGACCCACGTGGTCCCCTCCAACCCGGCGGAGCGGGAACGGCTGGCCCGGGCGATGGGCTATCGCGACACCCAGGAGCGCACCGCCCGCGAGGCCTTCGAGGCCGACCTGGTGGCCCATCGGGCGCGGGTGCGCCGCATCCACGAAGACCTCTACTACCGGCCTCTGCTGGAGGCGTTCGCCGCCACCCCGACTGCTTTCCTCAGCCGGGAGGGAGCGGCGCGCCGGCTCGCCGCCCTCGGCTTCCGCGACGTGGAGCGGGCGGTGCGAATCTTCCGCATCCTCACCCAGGGCTTGTCGCGGCGGAGCCGTCTGATGCAGCAGATGCTGCCGATGATCATCGACTGGCTGGCCGACTCCCCCGACCCCGACCTGGGCCTCGACCAGGTGCGGCTGCTCGCCGCCAGCCTCCCCGACCACACCGAGCTGATCACCACCCTCACCGAGCGGCCGGTCGTCGGCCAGCGACTGGCCTATCTGCTCGGATCCAGCCGCCTGCTCGGCAAGTACCTCGACCGCATCCCCGAGTTCGTCGGCCAGCTCGACGACGACGAGGCGATCACGAACCTCCGCCCTCGCGACGAGCTGGAGGAACGTCTCCGCCGCCGCCTGGAGGCCCGGCCCGACCCGCAGGACAAGCTCGGCACCCTGCGCCGCTTCGCCCGGCGCCAGATCGTTCGTGTCGCCGCCCGCGACCTGCTCGGGATGGCCGACGTGGGGCGGACGATGGAAGACCTCACCGCCGCCGCCGATGCCGCCGTGTCGGCGGCGACGTCACTCGCCGACGGTGACCGGGGGTTCGCCGTCATCGCCATGGGCCGCTGGGGTGGCGAGGAGCTCTCCTACGCCTCGGACCTCGACGTTCTCTACGTGTTCGACTCCCCTCTCGACGCCGACTCGGCGATGACCCGGGCGACGCGTCTGCGGGAGCTGCTCGCCGCTCCCGCAGCCGACGGGATCGCCTGGGACCTCGACGCCGACCTCCGCCCGGAGGGCAGATCCGGGCCGCTGGTGCGCTCCCTCGACTCGTACGCCGCTTACTACGAGCGGTGGGCACAGACGTGGGAGTTCCAGTCGCTGATCAAGGCCCGCCCCGTCGCTGGGGATCCCGACTTGGCCGCCCGGTTCATGCAGCTGGTGGCGTCCCATCTGTGGCAGGACCCGTTCCCGGACTCCCGCATCGTCGACATCCGCCGGATGAAGGCCCGCGTGGAGAAAGAGCGCGTCCCCTTCGGCGAGGACCCCGACTTCCACCTCAAGCTCGGCCCGGGCGGGCTGGTCGACGTCGAGTTCCTGGTGCAGCTGCTGCAGCTCCGCCACGGCGGCCGCGATGCCTCTCTGCGGGTCACGTCCACCCGGCGGGCGATCGCCGCCCTGGCCGACGCCGGGGTCATCGGAGACACCGAAGCCCGCGACCTGACCGCCGCCTACGAGTTCTGCTCGCACGTCCGCAACCGCCTCTACCTGCAGGCGGGCAGGGCGACCGACTCCCTCCCCCGCGACCCGGCCGACGAGCGCCGCCTGGCGCTGTCGCTCGGCTACGAGCGCCGGGGCGACCTGCGGGAGGAGTACCTGCGGCTCACCCGTCGAGCCCGGCGGATCTTCGAGGATCTGTTCTTCGACTGAGCGGGGGCAGCGACGGGGCGGAACTATCCTGCCCTGGCGAATGATCTCCCCCGAGCAACTGCGGGGACTGGTCGCCGAGGTGCTTCCCTCCGTAACCGAGCTCCGGCGAGCAATCCACCGCCATCCGGAACTCTCCTTCCACGAGTTCACGACGACCCAGCGGGTAGCGGATCTGCTCTCGGACCGGGGCCTGCGCCCCGCCGTGCGCCCGGAGGGGACAGGGCTCGTCGTCGAGGTGGGGAGCCCGGGCCGCACGGTCGGCTTCCGCGCCGACCTCGACGCCTTGCCGATCCAGGAGCCGGCCGACAACCCCTTCGCCTCCCAGATACCGGGGGTGATGCATGCCTGCGGGCACGACGCCCACACGGCCATCGCCGCCGGGATCGCCCTGGTCCTCGCCCGCCTCGACCTCCCCGGGAGGGTGCGTTTCATCTTCCAGCCCGGCGAGGAGTCGTTCCCCGGGGGCGCCCTCACCCTGGTTCGCGAAGGGGTGACCGAAGGGCTGTCGGCGATCGTCGCCTTCCACGTCGACCCCACCCTCCCCGCCGGCCAGGTGGGCCTGCGCACGGGAGCCGTGACCGGCTCGGCGGACCGCTTCCTGATCCGCCTCGAAGGGCCCGGCGGGCACACGGCCCGACCCCACCGGACCGTCGACCTGGTCTACGCGGCGGGGCGGGTCATCACCGAGCTCCCGGCGCTGCTCGACCGCATCGTCGACCCGCGCCGACCGCTAACGATCGTCTTCGGCCGGGTCCAGGGCGGGGTGGCCTTCAACGTCATCCCCACCTCGGTAGAGCTCGGCGGCACGGTGCGCACCCTCGACCCCGAGCTGTGGAGCGAGATCCCGATGCTGCTCGAGAGCCTCGCCTCCCAGATCGTGGCGCCCATCGGGGCGAAGGCGACGGTGTCCCACCAGACCGGCATCCCGCCGGTCGTGAACGACCCCGGGGTCATCGACGTGGCCCGGGTGGCGATCGCCGAGGCTCTCGGCCCGCAGGCGGTGACGTCCACGGACACCAGCATGGGCGCCGAAGACTTCTCGCGCTATCTGGAGCACGTGCCCGGGGCTCTCCTCCGCCTAGGCTCGGCGCCCGATCACGGGATGAGCGACCTGCACTCGGCGGGCTTCGTGTTCAACGAGGCGGCACTCGATACGGGCCTCGTCGCCGGCGCCGCCACCCTCCTGCGCCTGCTGGCGGCGGGCTGACTCAGTCGACCAGGCGGAAGCCCTCGGCCCGCAGGGCCTCGGCCAGCGGCCCTTCCTGGCCGGGTTTGACCGAGAGGGTGAGCACGCCGCCGCCGCCTCGGGTGGCGTGGCGCAACTGCAGGTCTCGGACATCGACTTCGGCTTCGGCGAGGGCGTGGCCCACCCGGGCGATCTCGCCTGGACGGTCCTCGAGCAGCACCCGGACCGCCGCCACCGGCGGAGCCAGCGCCTTCCGGGCCTGGCGCGCCGACTCGAGCCACTCCGCCACCGTCCGGCGGTCGGCCGCCTCCACCCGCGCCGCCCACTCCTGCAGGTCGGCGCCCAGGCGACGCAGCAACTCGCTCAGGGGCCGGCGGTTCTCGGTGAGGATGTCGGTCCACCACCCCGGCTCGGACAGGGCGATTCGGGTGACGTCGCGGAACCCACCGGCGGCGAGGGAGAGCGCGGTGGGGTCGGACGCCACCAGGTTCACCAACGCCGAGGCAACCACTTGCGGCACGTGGCTCACGGCGGCCACCGCGGCGTCGTGGGCCTCGGCGCTCATCCGCACCGGGTAGGCGCCGAGCTCCTGGACGGTCTCCTCCATCGCCTTCAAGTCGGCCTCGGCGGCACCGTCCTCGGTGAGGATCCAGGCCGCGCCCCGGAACATGGCGGCGCTGGCGGCTCCCGGCCCCGACGTCTCCCGACCCGCCATCGGATGCCCGCCGACGAACCTAGGCAGATGGCGGGCCGCCCGCACGATCGGGCTCTTCACCCCGGCGACGTCGGTGACCAGGGCGTCGGTGTCGAGGTGCGGGAGGGTTTCGATGATGGCAGCGGCGGGGCCGCACAGCACGACCAGGTCGAACTCCCGGGCGGCGGCGTGGGGGTCGGAGACGGCTTCGGACACCGCGCCCATCTCCTCCGCCTGGGCGAGGGCGCCCGGATCGGGGTCCCAGCCGGCGACGTGCCAGCCGCGGGACGACAGGCCGGCACCGACGGAGGCGCCGATGAGCCCCGTTCCGAGGATCAGTGCCCGGTTCAAATCGAGATGCCGAGTGCCTCGGCGATGGCCCGGATCGACTCCATCATCTCCACGAACTCGGATGGGAGGAGGGCCTGGGCGCCGTCGACGAGGGCGGTGTCGGGCGTGGGGTGGACGTCGACCATGATGGCGTCGGCGCCGGCCGCCACCGCCGCCCGCGCCAGCGGGGCCACCAGCTCCCGCTTCCCCCCGGCGTGCGACGGGTCGACCAGCACCGGCAGGTGCGACATCGACTTGAGGAGCGGCACGGCCGTGATGTCGAGGGTGTTGCGGGAAGCGGTCTCGAAGGTGCGTATCCCCCGCTCGGCGAGGATGATCTGCTGGTTTCCTTCCTTGTACACGTACTCGGCGGCGTTGAGCCACTCTTCGATCGTGGCGGTGAATCCCCGCTTCAGCATCACCGGCTTGGGCTGGCGGCCCACTTCGGTGAGCAGGGTGAAGTTGGCCATGTTGCGGGTGCCGATGCGGATGATGTCGGCGTAGGACGACACCAGCTCCACGTCCCTGGGGTCCAGCACCTCGGCGACGAAGGGCAAGTCGAACTCCTCCCGGGCTTCGGCGAGGATCTCGAGGCCCTTCTCCCCCAGGCCCTGGAACGAGTACGGCGAGGTGCGTGGCTTGAAGGCGTCCCCGCGCAGGATCGAAGCGCCCGCCCGCTTGACGGCCTCGGCGGTGCGGAAGAGCTGGTCCCGGCTCTCCACCGCGCAGGGCCCGGCGATGGTGGTGAACGTCCCGCCGCCGATCGTCACTCCCCGCACCTCGATCACGGTGTCCTCGGGCTGGAAGTCGCGGGAGACGAACTTGAACGGCTTCATCACCGGCACGGCCCGCTCCACGCCGGGCATCGCCTCCCACGGCAGCTGGCGGATCGTCTCCCGGTCGCCCACGGCGCCGATCACGGTGCGGTACTGGCCGACAGACACGTGGGCTTCGCAACCGATGGACTTCAGACGCTCGACGACCGCTTTCACATCTGCGTCGGTCGCAGACTTGCTCATCACGATGATCATGGGCACCCTTTTCCGTTGTCCGCAGTTTGCCCGCAAACCCCCTGCGATCACAACCGCAGGCTGCGCTCGCCGAAAGTGCTTGCAATAGTTAGCAGAATGCTGTATGATGTTGATGTGTCGGAACAGGAGCAGCGAACGACCATCGAGCTCGGAGAGTTCATCCGCCAGCAGCGGCAGCGGGCCAATCTCTCGCTTCGCCGGCTCGCTGACCGGGCGGGCATCTCCAATCCGTATCTGAGCCAGATCGAGCGGGGAATCCGCAAGCCCTCGGCTCAGATCCTGAAGCAGTTGTCGCGAGCTCTGTCGATTTCGGCGGAGACCCTGTACTCACGGGCGGGGCTGATAGAAGACGGCGCCAATCCGCCCACCGTGGTGGAGGCGATCGAAGCCGACGAGCGGCTCACCCCCCGCCAGAAGCAGGTGCTCCTGGAGATGTACCGCACCCTCATAGAGACCTCATCGGAGAAGGAGACATGATGAGCAGAAAAGACGTCCTCTACGCCGCGGTCGGCGCCCCTGTGGCTGCCGCCAAGGCCGTGAATGCCCGGTTCGAGACCCTGCGCAAGGCGCTGGGTGAGCGCACCGAGGACCTCACCGACCGCTTCGAGAAGCTGGTCGAGGAATGGGCCGAGGAAGGCCGCCAGGTCGTCGGCAAGGTTTCCGACGGCAAGGTGGTCGACGAGCTCGCCGCCAAGGTCGACTTCGACCAGGCCCGCGAGCAGGTCGGCAAGCTGCGCGACCAGTTGGAAGAGATGCTCGCCACCTGGCGGCAGTCGTTCCGGCCCGAGGGCGAGGTAGCCGAGACCGAGGCCGAGAAGACCGAAGAGAAGAAGGCCCCGGCGGCCAAGGCTCCGGCCAAGAAGACCACCGCCACCAAGGCGACGGCCAAGAAGGCGCCTGCCACCAAGAAGCCGGCGGCGAAGGCTCCGGCCAAGAAGACCACCGCTGCCAAGACCACCGCTGCCAAGACCACGGCGGCGAAGGCCTCCACGGCCGAGAAGACCGAGGAACAGGGCACCAAGACGGCCTGAACCTGAAACGGTCCGCTTTCGACTTCGGGGCTCCCTGCGGGAGCCCCGAGTCGTATGACGGGTCAGTGCTTGACGAGCGGCTCCAGCTCGGTCGCCCGCTGGATCCACGACTCGACCATCGATTCGGTGGGAAGACGGCGCACCAGGTCCTTGCGGCCGTTCACCGACAGGATCTTGGCGGTCAGGGCGACGGCGTTGCGGCGCTTCAGCTCCTTGAGGGTGTTCACGCCGCACAGGGACAGGAGCTCGGCGTATTCGCCCCCGATGCCCTTGACCCGCATCAGGTCGGCGAGGTTGACCCACTTGAGGAGATCGGAGGTGGGGATCCCGGTGGCCTTCGACAGCTCCGCCCGCCCCGACCGGGTGGAGGCGCGCCGTAGGAGCGCTTCTGTCGTCCGAACTCCGGCCTTGCGCAAGCGGGTCGCTTCTTTGTGGGGCAGCGAACGTATCTCGTCGATGCGTGCCATCGCTACGCCAAGTCTCCTGTCTCCAAACGAACCGGGCACTCTACCGAGGTGGCTCGCCCCCCTCGGCAAGGCTACCGGCTTGGCGAGGGCGGAGCTCCTCCAGATCGGCTTCCGTGTCCACGTCGCGTGGCGGCAGTTGGTCCGTCCACACTTCCCGCACCCACTCGGGGTGGGCCTTGAAGAGACGCTGAGCGCCCTCGTCCCCCTCCAAGCTCATCAGCCGGGCCCACAACGATCGGTCGACCATCACCGGGTTCCCCCACGTGTAACGGTACTTGGGAAGCACCACCGGGACCTCGGCGGTGGCGAACGTCTCGACGATCTCCTCCACCACCTTCCGGTCGATGTTCGGCTGGTCGCCGATCACGATGAGGGCGGCGTCGGCTCGGCTGGTCTGGATGAGGGCGTCGAGCCCCACGCGCAGCGAGGAGGCGATCCCCTCTTCCCACTCGGGGTTCTCGACCACGTTGCAGCCGGTCAGGTCGACGGTGTCGAGGATCCGGTCGAACTCGGCGCCGAGCACCACCCAGATCTCGTCCACCGGGTAGGTGCGCACCTGGTCGACGACGTGCCCCAGGAGCGTCGTGTTGCCCCACGGCTCCAACTGCTTGGGGCGGCCGAGCCGGGAGGACCCGCCAGCGGCGAGGATCAAGGCGGCAACGATCATCGTTGACCCGTACGCGAGAGGCGACGCCTGGTGGACAACCTGACTCCCATGGACACTACCGGGGACGCTAACCGAGTCTGTGCGCCGGGACCAATGGCCTCTGCTCGCCTTTGAGGCCGGGCGGCTCGTGGGGACGCCGGCGCTCGGCGATCATCTCGGCGAGGATGGCGATCGCCACCTCGTGGGGGGAGTCGGCCCCGATGTCGAGGCCGATCGGGCCGTGGATGCGGTCGACGGTGGCTTCGTCGAACCCGGCCGCCAGCAGCTTCTCCCGGCGTCGGGCGGCGGTGCGTTTGCTGCCCATCGCCCCGATGTAGCGGACGGGACGTTCCAGCACGAGCGGCCACAGCGGGTCCTCGAAGCGAGCGTCGTGACTCAGGACGACCACAGAGCTGCGGCGGTCGAGGACGATGCGGTCGATCACGTCGTCGGGCCATCCGACGAGAAGCTCGTCGGCACGGGGGAACCGCTCGGGGGTGACGAACGCTGCCCTCGCATCGGCCACCGTCACGTGGAAACCTATGAGCGAGGCGTGGTCGGAGAGGGCCTGGGCGATGTGCACCGCACCGAAGATCACCAGCCGGGGACGGGGGACGATGGGCTCGATGAACACCTCGACGTCGCCGTACGCCAGG
Organism: Acidimicrobiia bacterium; assembly: GCA_017577575.1. Lineage (GTDB taxonomy): Bacteria > Actinomycetota > Acidimicrobiia > Spongiisociales > ZC4RG35 > ZC4RG17. The sequence goes on from PKRG01000006.1 coordinate 95,685, forward strand.
GTGGCGGGCATCTCCCGGTCGATGAGGACCGAGGCGTCCTCCACCGCCGCTTCGAGGCCGGGAGGGAGGCCTCCGGCGACGACCCCTTCCTCGAGGTCGAACACGGCGCGGCTCCCCACGCCCTCGCCGGCGACGACGGTCAGGTGGGCCCCGAACCGTTCCTCGGCGACGAGCCGCTCCAGCGCGGCGATGGCGGATTCGTCGGTCACCACGGCTCCACGAACACCTGGATGGTCCCGCCGCACGCCAGCCCGACCTCGAACGCCTCGTCGTCGGAGATCCCGTAGGTCACGAGCACCGGCTCCCCGGTCTCCAGCACCCGCTGGGCGTGGAGGAACACGTCGTTCTCCACGCATCCGCCGGAGACGCTGCCTTCGATGTCACCGGCGGACGAGACGAGCATCTTGGAGCCGAGCGGCCGGGGCGCCGGGCCCGCCACCTTCACCACGGTCGCCACGGCGACGTCGTGGCCGGCCTGCTTCCACGCGTTTCGGATCGCCAGCGCGTCTCTCATCGAAGCCTCCTCGCTGGGATCGACTCTAGGAGGGCAACCACCGAAGCGAGGTCGTTGAACCGCCCGGCGGGGAGGAAGTCGTCGATGTGGGGCAAGGCGGCCTTCATGCCCCGGGTCTCCGGCGAGTAGCCGGGCCGTGACGCCAGCGGGTTCAGCCACACCACCCGGTGCACGCTGCGGCGCAGACGGGCGATCTCTTCGCCGAGGACCTCCGGGTCGCCACGGTCCCAACCGTCGGAGACGATGATGGCGATCGGCCCCCCGGCGGTGACCCTCCTCGCCCATCGCCGGTTGAAGACGCGCAGGGCGTCACCGATCTTGGTCCCTCCCGACCAGTCCTGGACGGTCTCTGCGACTCGCTCGATCGCCTCCGAGGGGCTGCGCCGGTCGAGCTGGCGGGTGATGCGGGTGAGGCGGGTGGAGAACACGAAGGCCTCCAGCCGGCCCAGCCTGCCCCGGGCGGCATGGGCGAAGTACAGCAGCATCTCCGAGTACCGCTCCATCGACCCGGAGACGTCGGCGATGAACAGCAGCGGCCGCCGCCGGATGCGCCGCTCCGTGAAGGCGGGCATCAGCAGGTCTCCTTCGGTGGTCACCATCCGCCGGAGGGTCCGGCGCGGGTCCGGTCGGTCGCCGGACCGGGCGGGCCGGCGGCGGCGCGACCAGGTGTCGGCCGGCCTCCACATCATCGAGGCGATGAGCTGGCGCACTTCGGCCGCCTCGGCCGGTGTCAGCTCCGAGAAGTCCTTGTGACCGAGCCTCTCTCGAGCGGAGGCGCCGACCACGACGGTCTCGGGCGCCGGCTCCTCCCCCTCGCCTTCACCCGCCCGACCGGCCCTGATGGTCCAGGTCCGGGTCCGTTCGGCCGCCACCGAGAGCCCGCTGGGGGCGTCGCTCCCGCCGAAGACCTCGAAGAAGACCCGGTCGAAGACCGGGAACTGCTCCGCCGCGGTCACACAGACCGACCGGAAGGCGTGGTAGGTGTCCTCCGCCGAGGCGAGCCCTACCGCCTCAACGGCCTGGGCGAGGTCGCGGGCGATGGTGGGGCCCACCGGTACTCCCTCGGCACGGAGGCGCCTCCCGAATTCGACCAGGACCCTGCTCGCCGCCAACCCGCTCCTATCCGCCCAGGCGGAACCGCAGCAGGGCACCAACGCCGTCGGCGTCCAGCGGGCTGGCCACGGTCACCACGTCGACCTTGCCCCCGGCCTCGACGGTGGCGTCCATCGCCGCCGCCACCACGTCGGAGATCTGGAACGTGTCTGCCTCGCACACCGGGCACTGCTCTTCGGAGCGGCCGAGCCAGCCACAGTCGTCGCAGATGACGCCGGGCTTGGCGAAGGGCCCGGCCACCACCAGGTGGTCCACGGCGTGGGCGTTGACGGCCTCCAGCACGTCCTTGAGGCCCGTCACCGCCTCGCCTCCCCGGGCGGCTTCGGCCAGGACCCGCTCGATCAGCTCCTCGGCCCGCCGCGTCCGCAGCTCCTCCGTCTGCTCGTCGATGAAGCGGGCGAGATCGGTGGGCGTGACCGTGCTGATGTCGACCCGGAGTCGGGCCTGGGGCAGCTCCCGCAGGTACGGATGGAGCTCGGCCGCGATCGAGTCGAAGTCCTCGTCACGGCCGACGAGCGCCATCATCTCGAGCGGCTGGTCCTGGTGGGCTTCGAGGAGCCGCCTTCCCGCCTGGCGCCACATCTCCTTCGATGCCTCTTCGGCTCGCTGGCGGTTGCGATGCTCCTCGTAACCGGAGAAGCCCCCGTAGTTCTCCTTCCCCCGGTCGGCGATCAGCTCCTCACCCAGCTCGGCCAGCGTTCCCCCGGAGGAGAGGTAGGTGCGGGCACGCGTCGAGTCCGCCACCAACACGCCGACTCTCATGGGACGGGGCTGGGAACGCAGTGGGCGCAGGTACGGGCGCGGGCCCAGGGTGGCGGTGTCGGCAACTGGATGGGTGAGGGGGAGAAACTCGAAGATGCCGTCGTCGGACGAGGCGAATATGGCGACGGCCGGAGCGTTGGAGCTGTCGATGTCGCCGACCATGTCGACGATCCTGGCGGTGTCTGCCTTCAGCGACTTGAGCAACCTGAAGTCGGAGTGGGAGTTGCGCAGCCCCTTGAGCAGGTCGACCAGCGCTGCCCTGGTGGCGGGGGGCTGGCGGTTGATGTAGACGCTCACGAGGGAACCACGAGGGCTACGGAGCTTTGCGATGGGATCGATCACTGTCGTTTTCCTCCTTCAACCACAGGTGCTACTCCGGTTGCCCCCGTCGGAGGATCACGACCATGACAGATCCTCATCGTCATGCTCACTCCGAGCGTACTCGGGCGCGCCGCGTATTGCTCAGGCGTCGGTGGCAGCGCGTCGGGCCCGCACAGTGTCCACGTCCTCGCGGTATTTGAGGATCACCCCCAAGGTGTCGTCGATGACCTCGTCGGTGAGCTCGGTGGCTCCCAAGACCTTCAGGGCGCGGGCCCAGTCGAGGGTCTCGGCCACGCCGGGCGGCTTGAACAGCTCCAACGAGCGGAGGTCGCTCATCGCTTCCGCCAGCGCCCGGGCCAGCGACTGGTCGATGTCGGGCACCTTGCGCCTGATGATCTCCACCTCCCGGTCCACGTCCGGGTAGTCGATCCACTGGTAGATGCAGCGGCGCTTCAGGGCGTCGTGGATCTCGCGAGTCCGGTTGGAGGTGATCACCACGATCGGCGGGCGCTCGGCGGCGATGGTGCCGATCTCGGGGATCGTCACCTGGAAGTCGGACAGCAGCTCGAGCAGGAAAGCCTCGAACTCCTCGTCGGCGCGGTCCAACTCGTCGATGAGGAGGACCGGGCGCCGCCCTCCCGCCGCCGCCTCGACGGCCTGCAGCAGAGGCCGAGGAATCAGGTACTCCCGGGACATGATGTCGCCCACGTCGGCTTTCGCCTGCTCCCCGCTGGCTTCGATGAGCCGGATCGCCAGCATCTGGCGGGCGTAGTCCCACTCGTAGAGGGCGTGGTTGACGTCGAGGCCCTCGTAGCACTGGAGGCGGATCAGCGGCTCTTCGCAGATGTCGGCGAGGACCTTCGCCACCTCCGTCTTGCCGACGCCCGCCTCCCCTTCGAGGAACAGGGGCCGTTCCAGGCTGAGGGCGAGGAAGACGGAGACGCCGAGGGAACGGTCGGCGACATAGCCCCGCTGGGCGAAGGCTTCTACGACTTCATCGACCGACCGCACTGTGACCCATTATGGCCGAAACGGGGGCATGGCCCCCGTTTCGGCTCCACACGCTCCGCCCCTACAGCTGGGCGAGGGCTTGGGTGAGGGCGCGACGGGTGTACACCTTGGCCAGGTGGGCCTTGTACTCCTCTGACCCGTAGAGGTCCTCGAGCACGGTCACCCCTTCGGTGGCCCGCTCCGCCGCTTCCTTCACCGCCTGCTCGGACCCGTCGGTGCCGATGAGCGCCTCGGCGACACCGTGGGCCAGGGTCGGCTTGGTGCCGACGCCGGTCAACGCCACCCGACAGTTGGTCACGGTGCCGTTGTCCTTCTGGACCCAGGCGGCGGCGCCGGCCACCGCGTAGTCGGTGTGGCCGCCGCGGCGCCCCAGCTTGTCGTAGGCGGTCGCTCCCCCCACCTTCGGGATCCGGATCTCGGTGAGGATCTCGTCGGGTTGGAGCGCCGAAGTCATGGTGTCGACGAAGAAGTCGTCGGCCGGGATCTCCCGGGTGCCGTTCGGCCCCCGGGCCACCATCGTCGCTCCGAGCGCCAGGATCGCCGCCGGCTGGTCGGCGGCGATGTCGGCATGGGCCACCGCTCCGCAGGTCGTGCCCCGGTTGCGGACCTGGACGTCGCCGGTCCACGACGCGGCGTCGACCAACGCCCGGGGCAGGTTCTGGGCGGACGCGGTCTGGGCGTGGCGCACCAGGGCCCCGATCGACACGTAGTCACCGGCGTCGGTGATCTGGTCGAGCCCGGGGATGCGGCCGATATCCACGACCACGTCCGGGGACAGGAGCCGCAGCTTCATCATGGGGATGAGGCTCATGCCTCCCGACATCACCTTGGCGAACTCGGCGCCGGCGAGCGCCGACACCGCCTCGTCGAGGCTGGTAGCGGCGACGTACTCGAACTGCCGTGGATACATCAGCCATTCCTCCCGCTCTGCGCGTCCTGGATCGCCTGCCACACCCGCTTCGGCCGCAGCGGCATGTCTATGTGCCTGACACCCAGCGGGCGCAACGCGTCCACCACTGCGTTGACGATCGTCTGGGCCGAGGCGATCGTGCCCGCCTCCCCGATGCCCTTCACGCCGAGCGGATTGGCGTCGCTCGGCGTCACCGTCCTCCTCAGCTCGAAGTTGGGGAGGTCGGCGGCGGTGGGCAGCGGGTAGTCGACCAGCGAGCCGGTGAGGAGGTTGCCGTCGGAGTCGTAGATGGCGTCCTCGAACAGCGCCTGGCCGACCCCCTGGGCGATGCCGCCGTGGATCTGCCCGTTGACGATCATCGGGTTGATGACGTTGCCGCAGTCGTCCATCGCCATGTAGCGGAGGATGTCGACGTCACCGGTCTCAGGGTCCACCTCCACCATGGCGATGTGGGTCCCGAACGGCCACGTGGCGTTGGACGGGCTGAACACCGAGTGCGCCTCCAGGCCACCGCCCAGCCCTTCGGGCAGGAGGTGCGGCTGGTAGGCGGTCTTGGCCAGGTCCTCCCAAGTGAGCGACTTGTCCGGCGAGCCGGCGACGTGGATGCCCCCGTTCTCGAAGCGGATGTCCTCTTCGGCCGCTTCGAGGAGATGGGCTGCGATCCGAGCCGCCTTCTCCCGGACCTTCTGGGCCGCCTCGTAGGTGGCTGCCCCGTCGACGGCCGCCGACCGGGAGCCGAACGTCCCGATACCCATCGGGGATTCGGCGGTGTCGCCGTGGGTCACCCGGATCCGGTCCTCGGGGATGCCCAGCTCCCGGGACACGATCTGCGCCCAGGTCGTCTGGTGGCCCTGGCCGCTGGGGCCGGTCCCGATGATCACCGTGGCGGTGCCATCGGGGTTGACCCGGACGAGACCGGAGCCGTTGAACGCCGACGGCAACCCGTACTCGCTCCACGAGAAGCCCAGATCGACCAGCGCCGACGGCCCGAAGCCGCACACCTCGACGTACGAGGACAGCCCGAGGCCGACATAGCGGCCCTCGGCCCGCGCCCGGTCGCGCTCGGCCTTGAGGTCCTCCCACCCGAAGAAGCGGAGGGCAGCGTCGAGGTTCTTCTCGTAGTCGCCGGTGTCGAGGGCGAAGCCGACCGGAGCCATGGCGCCGGGGAACTGGTCGGCGGGTATGTAGTTCTTCCGCCGGACCTCGGCGGGGTCCATCCCGATGGCGGCGGCGTACTCGTCGAGGATCCTCTCGAGGTAGTAGATCGCCTCGGGACGGCCCGCACCCCGGTAGGCGTCCGTCGTCATCGTGTTGGTGTGGACCAGGTCGAGCTTCATGTGGGTCGGGAACTTGTACTGCCCCGACCCGACGAAGACGCCCAGGAACGGGATGGCGGCGGTGAAGTTCTGGCTGTACGCCCCCATGTCGCATATGGCATGGATCTCGTAGCCGAGCACTTCGCCGTCGCGGGTGCCCACGATGGTGGCGGTGCCGAGCCACCCTCGACCCTGGATGGTGTTGTGGGGTGACTCACGCCGGGTCTCGGTGTACTTGACCGGCCGGCCGAGCGCCTTCGAAGCGAACGACACGAGGATCTCGTCGGCGTACACGTTCAGCTTGGCGCCGAAGCCGCCGCCCACCTCGGGGGCGACGACACGCACCGCGTTGGAGGCGAGGCCGAAGGTCTTGGCGATCGCCCCGGCGAGGGCGTGAGGCACCTGCGTCGACGAGTAGACCTCGAAGCGCTCGTAGCCGGGCATCCAGTTGGCGAGCACGGCCCGCGGCTCGATGGCGGTGGGGATCAGCCGCTGGTTGACCATGTCGAGGCTGACCACCACGGTGTCGTCGCGTTGTTTCGCCTCGGCGATCTTCCGCTTCGTCTCGGCCATGGCCTCTTCGTTGCCGAACGGCCCCGCCTCCCAGGTGATGATGACGTTCGAGTCCAGGTCGTCGTGGACCTTGATGCGGTCGGAGGCCGCATCCCGGAGGTCGACGACCGCTTCGAGCGGCTCGTAGTCGACCACGACGGCGTCCACCGCATCCTGGGCGAGGTATCGGGACTCGGCCACCACCATCGCCACCGCCTCGCCGGCGTGGTTGACCATGCCGTCGGCGAGGAGCGGGCGGAGCTTGCCGACCGGCACCTGGGCGAGCAGCGGACCGAGATGGCGGACGTCGTCGGCCGTGTAGACGGCGTGGACGCCTTCCATCGCCAGCGCCGCCGAGGCGTCGATCGAGGTGATCCGTGCCCGGGCATAGGGGCTGCGCACGAAAGCGGCATGGAGCATGCCCGGCAGCTTGATGTCGTCGACGTAGCGGCCCCGGCCCTGGACGAGGGCGGGGTCCTCCCGCCGGCGAACTGCACCACCGAGAACGCTGGTCGTGGTCGTCATACCGACACCTCCTCCTCCTCCCAGTCCGGCGGCGGCGGTTCCTCGCCCCGCATCTTCGCCGCGGCGTACTCGATCGCCCGGACGATGTTGTGGTAGCCGGTGCAACGGCACAGGTTGCCTTCGATGGCGTGGCGGATCTCGTCCTCGGAGGGTGACTGCTTCTCCTGGAGGAGCCCGACCGCCGACATGATCATCCCCGGCGTGCAGTAGCCACACTGGAGCCCGTGACGCTCCCAGAAGCCCTCCTGCACGGGGTGGAGCTGACCGTTGTCGGCGAGGCCCTCCACGGTGGTGATGGAAGCCCCGTCGGCCTGGACGGCGAACATCGTGCAGGACTTGACCGTCTTGCCGTCGACCAGCACCGTACAGGCCCCGCAGTAGCTCGTTTCACACCCGATGTGGGTGCCGGTGAGCCCCTGGTCTTCCCTCAGGAAATGCACCAGGAGTGTTCTCGGCTCCACATCTGCCGACACCTCCCGGCCGTTGATCGTCAACGAGATCTTCAAGCCGACCTCCTCTACTCGGTGTCTGGCCTGGAAGCTATCACTCGCCAACGATCGGCGTCGGAGAATGTGACCATTTCCTCGGGTTCTGCCCGCGAAAAGCGTCGAAAATGGTCGAATAGGGCGGTCAGGAGCCGATGGCGCCAGAGAGTGTGATCGCCAGATCCGAGACGATCCACCCCAGATAGTCCATGATCTCGGACGCCTCGGGGCGGAGGCGCTCGTAGTCGTCGGCGGTGTCGATCCCCCAACGCGCCCCCAGGACGAGGCGGGCCTCGTTCACGACCCGCAGCATGGCGTTGGCCTCCTCGAAGGAGACGACGACCGAGTGCTCGCCGCGGGCGTGGGCGGCCGACAGGGCGTCGAGCACCATCTCCAGTGAGCTTCGGTCCGCCGTCCGCGCCGCGTCGAGCTCGGTCCGGGCGAACCGCTTCCATTCGGCGTCGGCCTCGGGATCGCCGAGGTACACCGGCGGATCGAGACGGGCTGCCCCGGGGTCGTCCTCTTTGTGGCCGAGCCCTCCCAGCAGCCTGAGCAGGTCGCCGAAGAACACCACCTCTTCCGGAGACAGGCTCACTTCGAACCCGTCGGCAACGAGGCGGAAGTGCTCGGCCATCTACTGCTCGATCGTGGCCCAGAGGCCGTGGTGGTGGAGGCGATAGGCGTCGTGCTCCGCCTTCTCGCGGGGGCCGTCGGCGACGACGGAGCGGCCCTCGTTGTGGACCTGGAGCATCAGCCGGGTCGCTTTCACCTCGTCGTAGCCGAACAGCTTGCGGAACACGTAGACGACGTAGTCCATCGTGTTCACCGGGTCGTCCCACACCACGACCTTCCAGACGTCGTCGGTGCGCTCACCCTGTTCGATGTCGGGATCTCGTACCGGAGTCTCAGTCGTCATGAGGACCTCGCGCAGCACGGTAGGTGCCCAGGAAGCGCAAATCCGAGATGGTGGAGAGGGGCGGCTCGAAGATCGAGGCGACGCCTTCCGGCCCGGGCGGGTGGGTCAGGTCGACGAAGAACCGGTAACGCCAAGCCTCCTCGGTGGGCCGGGACTCGATCCTGGTCAGGTTGGCTCCCCGCAGCCCCAGTTCGGTGAGGGCTATCGCCAGCGCCCCCGGGGTGTGCGCCGTGGTGAACAGGATCGTGCTCTTGTCGGCGTCCTCGGGGATCGGCTGGTCTCCCCGTGCGAGAACCACGAAGCGCGTGGTGTTGTGGTCCCGGTCGATGACGTCGGTCATGAGCACCGCCAGGTCGTGGGGAGCGGCGGCGTCGACGGGAGCGAGAGCGGCGTCGCTGGTCCTGCCCGCCTCCGCCACCTGGCGCACGGCTCCGGCGGTGTCGTGCACCGGGACCGGCTCCCACCCCCAGTGGGTGATGATCGACTCAGCCTGACCCAGCGCCTCGGGATGGGAAAGCACCCGCTCTATCTGGTCCATCGCCGTGCCGGGGATCCCGAGCAGGGCGTGGCGGACCTCCACGAGGTGCTCGGCGACGATCCGGTTCTCGCCGCTCGCCAGCCGGTCCAGGACCGGCAGCACGCTCCCCGTGGTCGAGTTCTCGATCGGGACCACGAGGCGGTCGACCTCTTCGGCGGCGAGCGCCTCGAAAGCCGACACGAAGCTCGGGAAACCGATCCGCTCGTCGTCGGGGAAGAGCTCCCGGCTCGCCCGGTCGGAATACGAGAAGGCCTCGCCTTGGTAACCGATCCTCATCGGTCGAAACGGTACCGGCCGGCGAGGCGGACCGGATACGGCCGGAGGATCTCAGCGCCGCCGGAGAGAGGCCCCGAAGGCATACCGCGGCCCGTCGACCGGAGCCTCCGCCGGTTCGGGGGCCATGTCCCCGTCGCGGCGCTCTTCGGCCAGAACGGAGAAGATCGTCGGCTTCTTCGGCTTGAACAAACCCGGCGAGGTGACGGTCCGGTTGTCCTCATCGGAGGCGTCGAGATCGATGACAACCGTGTCGCATCGACGGCATTCCAGCCGGGCCAGCCCCGCACCGAGCTTCTTGACCGCGAAATCGTGGCTGCCGCTGCAGCGTCCTTTGCCCACTTTCGGATAGCTCCCAGACTCGCTTTACCCGAAGGCCAGCGTACCTCCGGCACCGAAAACGCCAGCCCCGGAGCCTGGGTCTGAGGACCTAGTCGCCCTGCGGTTGGACTTCGTCGAGCATCATCGCCAGGTCACGCACGACGACGTCGTCGCGGCCCAGCTCCTTCACCCCGTCGTCGATCATCACGTAGCAGTAGGGGCAGGAGACGGCTACCTCGGACGCCCCCGTCTCCAGCGCCTCCTCGGCGCGCTCGATGTTGACCTTCTTGCCGATGTGCTCTTCCATCCAGAAACGTGCCCCGCCGGCGCCGCAGCACAGCGCCCGGGTCCCGTGCCGCCGCATCTCCACCATCTCCACCTCCCCGCTGGCGGCAGCCACCTCCCGGGGGGCCAGGTAGATGTCGTTGTGCCGGCCCAGGTAGCACGGATCGTGGTAGGTGACCCGCCGCCGCGGGCCGCGCCCGTTGCCGGCATCGAGACGTCCCTGCCGGAGCAGCTCGGCCAGAAGCTGGGTGTGGTGGACGACCTCGTACTCGCCTCCGAACTGCGGGTACTCGTTGGCGAGGGTGTTGAAGCAATGAGGGCACTGGGTGATGATCTTCTTCACCCCCAGCTGCTCGAAGGTCTCGATGTTCTGCAGGGCGAGCTGCTGGAACACGTACTCGTTGCCGGCCCGTCGAGCCGGGTCGCCGTTGCACATCTCCCGGGGCCCCAGGATGGCGAACGAGATCCCGGCGCGGTGGAGCAGCCGGGCCAGCGCCACCGACACCGCGGTGTTGCGGTCGTCGAACGAACCGGCACAGCCCACGAACCAGAGGTACTCCGCTTCGAGAACCTCCCCCTCGCCGAGGACCGGCACCTCGAAGTCCAGCTCCTTCGTCCAATCGGCTCGCTGCTCCTGGCTGACACCCCAGGGGTTCCCCTGGTTCTCCATCGCCACGAATGCCTTCCCCAGCTCCGACGGGAAGTCGGACTCCATCAGGGTCAGGTAGCGGCGCATGTCGAGGATCCGGTCGAGGATGTCGATGCCGACGGGGCAGATCTCGTCGCATGCCTTGCAGGTGGTGCACGACCACGCCTCGATCGGCTGGACCCGCTGGAACAGCTCGGAACCGTCGATCGTGATCCGCTCGTCGAGCGACACCGGCGGCGACACCCCGGCGGTGGCGGCGGCGACCTCGCCGGTCTTGAGCACCATCTCCCGGGGGTCGAGGGGCTTGCCGGTCAGGTTGGCGGGGCACACCGACGTGCAACGGCCGCAGATCGTGCATGCGTCGGTATCGAAGATCTGCTTCCAGGTGAGGTCCTCGACCACCGAGGCCCCGATGGTGTCGATGTCTTCGACCTCCATCAGGTTGGGCATCTCCCGCATCGCCCCCTTCGGCCGCTCCCGGGGCTGCAGGAACAGGTTCGCCGGGGAGGTGAACATGTGGCGGAGCTTGGTGGTGGGCAGCACCACGAGGAACGCCACGAAGGCGGCGGCGTGGAGGACCCACGACACCCGGTGGACGATCTCCTCCCATCCGGCCGGCACGAGGTGGGACAGCGGGAGCCCGACGAAGGACCACACCTCGAAATCCGGGCGCTGGACGAGAGCGATGCGAGCCGCCTCGGTGGTGAACCCGGTGATGCCGATCAAGGCGAGGGTGGCGAGGATCCAGGCGTCCTCGGGCTTGGTCTTGGACCGGATGCGCCACGGAGGGGTGACGTAACGCCGCCAGGCCGCCCACGCCAGTCCGGCCAGGTAGACGACGCCGGCGAGGTCGAGGACGAACGAGTAGCCCTGATAGAACCCGCCGTGGAGGAACTTGAGGCCGGCGGGAAGGAGATGGTCGATCTCGAGGGTGACGGTGCCGGCGAACAGGACGAGGAAGCCGTAGTAGATCATGGCGTGCATCAACCCGGCACCGCGGTCGCGCATCAGCGTCTTCATCCGCAGGCCGGCGTCGAGGCGCTTGATCCGCTCCAGCCAGCGACCCGTGCGACGTTCGGGCTTGCCGCGCTGCCAGCTGCGGGCCCGGAGGCTGAAGAGATGGACCGACAGCCACAGCCCGGCGGCCACCCCGACGTAGAAGAGGGCGACGAGCGGCGTGGGGATGTTGCCGAACACCTCCCGCCCCACCTCGAAGACGGGGTGGTCGGGGAGCGATCCCAGGAACCACAGGGCCAGGACACTCGCCGCGACCAAGACTCCCGCCGCGCCCAGGAGGTCGGCGGCGGTCGGGCGCCGCCGAGGCGTTTCGGTGGTCTCCTGCCGATCCTCGGTGTCGGTCGTGGCCATCGGCGGCGCAGTGTAGGCCGCTCGGGACCGGCGCCGGAGGCACGGGCCTACCGGTCGGCGAGGACCGGGATGGCCCGGCGCTTGTCGGGATCGAGGTGCTCGTCGATGATCCCCGGTGGCCGGGGGATCGTCGTCTTCGTGTAGATCACTTCGTCGGGAGTGACGATGAGGTCGAGGGGGAAGTCGTGGTCGGTGACGGGGATGACACCCGGGTCGGTGATCTGCGCCGGGTGCACGGTGGTCGCCACGACGGTGTCGGGCCCGATCAGGCCGGCTTGGACGGCGAGGGCGAACTCCAGGTCCGAGTAGCCGCCTCCCTTGCCGAGGCGGCGGCCTTCCCGGTCGACGGCCACCGACCCGCACACGACGAGGTCGATGGGCTCCATCTCGTCGAGGGCCACCGGCTGCCCGTAAGTCGAGGCACCCTTGATCGATGCCGCCCGGTGGAAAGGCACGTCGAGCCGTTCGGGGTCGAGGCGCCAGAACGGCTCCGGCTCGGCGAGCTTGGGGACGGCCATGTAGATGACCTTCCCTTCCTCGAGGGCCCGCTTGCGGACCGGGAGCTGGGGGGAATCGGGGTTGCACTTGAGCACGGAGGCTCTTTGCCACGCCGGCTCGGCGCCGAGGCGCGCCGCGGCGGCTTCGGCACCGACGAAGTTGGGGATGCGCCCTTCGACCCCGGGGAACCGGGCCGCGCCGGCCGCCCGCAGGCGCGCCCAGGCTTCTTGGCGGAGCTCGGCTTTGGCGTCGCTCAGTTCAGGCCCAGCTCCTGGCGCAGCTCTTCCAGCTTGGCGTCGGCCTGGGCCAAGGAGACGGCCTCCTTGAGCTCCTGTTCGGCCCCCTCGGGGGTCACCTCGCGCAGCTCGGAGTGGGCTTTGGCGCCGGCGAGCCGGGCCTCGATCTTCTCCTCCACCTTCTCGAGCGAAGGCGCCTCCCGCTCCAGCGAGGCGGTCATCGTCTCCATCGCCGAGTTGATCGCCTCCTGCATGCGGGCCTGCTCCAGCTTGCCGAGGAGCTGCATCCGCTTGGCCGCCAGCTCCTGGAGGCGCATGGCGTTCTGCTGTACCGCCGCCTTGGCGTCCTCGGCCTGCTGCAGGGCGATCTCGTACTGCTCCTTGAGGCCGTTGACGTTGGACTCGGCGGCCTGGATCTTGAGCGCCAGCGACTGCGCCGCCGTAGTCCACTTGTCGAAGGCGGCCGTGTCGCCGTTGTTCTTGGCTTCCTCCGCCTTGAGGAGGGCTTGCTTGGCCATCTCGCGCGCTTCGCCCAGCTCGGCGGCGGCTCTCTCGATCTTCGCTTCCAGCTGGGTGCGGTGGGCGATCACCTTCGCCGCCTGGTTGCGGAGCCGCTGGTCCGCGGCGCGGGCTTCCGAGATGGCCTGTTCGATCTCCACTTCGGGATCCATGGCGGACTCGGCGAATCCCCGGAAGAGTTGCTTGATGTATCCCCAGATTCTCTTGAGCATGGGCGGCTCCCGCTTTCTCTTGCTCAGCGCAGCATAGTTGTGGCCGCCGGCGACGGACCGGGCGCTATCGGCGACCGAGGAGCGACCGCAAGAAGAACCACAGGTTGGCGGGGCGCTCGGCCAGGCGGCGGGTCAGGTACGGGTACCAGGCGGACCCGAACGGCACGTACACCCGCATGTCGTGTCCCATCATCGCCAGCCGCCGCTGCTCGTCGGGTCGCACCCCGTAGAGCATCTGGAACTCGAAAGGCTCTCTCCGCTTGCGGGCGAGGTCCAGGGTGACCGCGATGAGGGTCGGGTCGTGGGTGGCGATGGCAGGGCGCACATCCGACGCCTGCATGAGCACCGTGAGCAACCGCACGAATGCGGCGACGATCTCCCGGTCGGTCTGCAAGGCGACGGACGGCGGTTCGACGTAGGCGCCTTTGACCAGCCGGATGTGACCGCCGAGGGGAAGCAGGCGCTCGAGGTCGTCGGGCGTTCGATGCAGTGCCGCCTGGAGGGCGATGCCCAGGTTCCCGTGTTGGGCCTGGGCCTTCTCGTAGATGCGAATGGTGGCTTCCGTGTACGCCGAGCCTTCCATGTCGATGGTGACGGTGGTGCCGGCGTCGGCCGCCGCTCTCGCCAGGCGGTCGACGGCCGCTTCTGCCAGGTCCGGTTCTATGGCCAGCCCCAACTGGGTGAGCTTGATGGAGATGTTGGCGGAGATTCCCTCGGAGGCGATCGCCTGCAGTGTCGCCACGTACTCGTCGGCGGCCCGCTCCGCCCCCGCCCGATCGTGGACTTCCTCACCCAGCAGGTCGAGGGACACGAGGAGGCGCTGGGCGTTGAGCCGGCGGGCGGCTTCGATGCCTGCCTCCACGGTGTCGCCGGCGACGAACCTCTCGGCGAGCGCACGCCCTGCCCGTGTCTCGGTTATCAGCTTCTCTACCGGGGAGGCGGCCGTGGCGGCGACCACGGCCCGGGTGAATGCGCTCACTCCGCCAGCTCGCCCAGCTCGCGGGCTCGTTCGGCGGCCGCCTGCACGGCGTCTTCGACGAGGGCCCGAAAGCCCCGCTCCTCCAGGACGTGCATGGCGGCGGCGGTGGTGCCGCCGGGAGACGTCACCTGGCCCCGCAGCTCGGAGGGGCCTAGTCCGGTCTCGGTGAGGAGGTGGCCGGCGCCTCGAACGGTCTGGTGGACCAGGACCTCGGCGACGTCTCGGGGGATCCCCTCCCGGATCGCCGCCTCGGTGAGCGCCTCGGCGAGGAGGAAGACGTAGGCCGGGCCGGTGCCGGACACCGCGGTGACGGCGTCGAGGTTGGACTCTTCCATGCGCCTCACCACGCCCACCGCCCCCAGCACGGCGCTGGCGGCATCGATAGCGTCGTCGTCGGCATGGGTGCCGGCGGCGATACCGGTCACGCCTTCCCCGACCAGTGCCGGGGTGTTGGGCATGGCGCGGATCACCGCCACGCCGGGCAGGCGCTCTTCGAACACGCGGATCGGCACGCCCGCCGCCACCGACACGACGATCTGGGGCGGGCGGATCGCCTTCTCCACCTGGTCGAGGAGGGCCGTGACGTCCCGCGGCTTGGTGGCGACGACCACCACCTCTCGGTCGCCGACGGCCTCCACCGGGTCCAACACGACGGGCTGGCCCGTGGCGGCTTCGACGGCGGCCGCTCGCTCGGGACGGCGCGCCGCAACCGAGACCTCGTCGGTGGTCCACCCGGCAGAGCGGAGGCCGCGGAGGAGAGCTTCTCCCATGGCCCCGGCGCCGAGGATGGCCACAGTCGGCCGGATCCGGGTCTGTTCGGGCACGGGATGAGTATATGGCCGGGGCGGGAATCGCCCGGTCACGACGGTGCGAGCTGGCCGACCTCGGCGAGGCGGGCCCGCAACATCTCGACCACCGTGGCCACGGCCCGGTCGTTGTAGCCCTCGGGGATGATCAGGTCGGCGTACCGCTTGGAGGGCTCGACGAACTCGAGGTGCATCGGACGCACGGTCTCGAAGTACTGATTCAGCACCGAGTCCACGGTCCTCCCCCGTTCCGTGATGTCCCTCTCGAGACGGCGGGCGAGACGCAAGTCGGGATCGGTGTCGACGTAGATCTTGAGGTCGAGCCGGTCGCGGAGGTCCTTGTCGGCGAGGACGAGGATCCCTTCCACGACGATGATGCTGGCGGGCTCGATCCGCACCACCTCGTCGGAGCGGAGGTGCACGGAGAAGTCGTACACCGGCCTCTCGATGGGGATGCCCTGGGTGAGCAGATCGAGATGCTCGATCAGGAGCTCGGTCTCGAGCGAGTCCGGATGGTCGTAGTTGAGACGGGTCCGCTCCTCGAAGTCGAGGTCCCGGCGGTCCCGGTAGTAGGCGTCGTGCTGGAGGAGCGCCACTTCCGGCAACGCCTCGGCGACGGCGTCGGCGACGGTCGTCTTGCCGGAACCGGAGCCGCCGGCGATGCCGACGAGGAGAGGTCGACGCCAGCCTGGGTCTGCCACCCGGGGAACGATACCGTCCTCCCGGGTGGCATTCCGCAGTCGATCGGTCTAGTCGGAGACGGGACGAACGCGCAGGCGACGCATCTCGTCGAGGACCGACCCGGTGAGCACCGTGGAGGCCGGGGCGGCGACCCCGAGCACACGGCGCGACCCCGACTCGGAGCCGCTGCCTTCGGAGGCCGGCGCCTCGGCGGCGACGGCGATCTCATCGAGCCACGACTCCTCGTCGCGGTCGGCGGCGGCGGGACCCTCGAACTGGGCGCTCTCGTCTGCGGCGAGGGCGGCCAGATCCACCGCCGGAGGTTCGGCGGGAGCCGGCTCTTCGACCGGCGTCTCGGCTGGTTCCTCGGGGAGGTCGACCTTCCGGATCAGGCCGAGACGGTGCAGGGTGTGGAGCAGGCGGATGGCCCGACCCCGGCCGAAGACCTGCTCGAGCTGACGGAACGACAGAGCGGACACGAGCGAGGACAGCGCCCACCAGTCGGAGGGGTCGATCGTCACGGCGGCTTCGATCTCCTCTTTGAGCATCAGGCTGCCCTCGGCGAACCCGGCCTGGACGAGGTCCGACTCCAGTGCCCTGAGGGCTTCCATGTCGGCGAGGACGCTCTCGACGTCCCAGCCGGGCTCGTCGGGCCCTGAGAAGTCGACGACCTCGAAGGTCCCCTCTTCGATGCTCCACAGGACCAGCAGGCTGTCGGCGGCGTCGGCGCGGGAGTCCCCGGCGATGGGCCGCCCGTCGAGCTCGGCGCCCACTACCCGCCCTTCGACGAAATGGATCGTCCCCGACGTCGTGCCCTTGATGTGAAGGGTGGCGGTCTTGCCGGTCACCTTCATGACGTTGAGGAGGTCCGCCACCGTCCAGTCAGAAAGTGTCCCTGTCAGATTCATGTACTCCACCTCGCGCCTGATGACGGACTATCGGACGCGCGGCGCCCTCGGTTGAGCGCGAATTGGTACCGGCGACCCATCGACCGGGAGGCTCCCGTGCCGATGCGGCGCTCCGGTGGGATGATGGGGGCCATGGAGATATTCATCGCCGACGCCTGTCGCACCCCGGTCGGCAAGCTCGGAGGGGTCCTGGCCCACGTGAGACCCGACGACCTCGCCGCCCATGCCATCGCCGGGCTCCTCGAACGCAACCCGTCCCTCGACCCGGCGGGGATCGCCGACGTGGTGTGGGGGGCCGCCAACCAGGCCGGAGAGGACAACCGCAACGTCGGCCGGATGGCGGCGCTCCTCGCCGGGCTGCCCGAGACGGTGCCCGGGGTGACGGTCAACCGACTGTGCGGGTCGGGCCTCCAGGCGGTGGTGTCGGCCGCCCACGCCCTCAGGGATGGGTGGGGCGATGTGATGATCGGTGGTGGCTCGGAGTCGATGAGCCGGGCGCCTTTCGTCATCGCCAAACCCGACCGCCCCTTCGCCACCGGCGCCCCGGAGGTGGCGGACACCACCCTGGGCTGGCGGTTCGTCAACCCGAAGATGCGGAAGCTGCACGGGTGCCTGGCGATGGGCGAGACCGCCGAAGAGGTGGCGGAGCGCTGGAAGATCACGAGAGAAGACCAGGACGCCTTCGCCCTGCGGTCCCACGAGAAGGCGGTGGCGGCGGTGCAGGCCGGGAGGTTCCGGGACGAGATCGTCCCCATCGAAGCTCCCGCCGACCATCGGCGGCGCTCGACCGTCCTCGTGGAGAACGACGAGGGGCCCCGTCCCGACACCTCGCTGGACGCGCTGGCCGGGTTGCGCCCCGTGTTCCGGGAGGGCGGGACGGTGACGGCCGGCAACTCGTCGCAGATGAACGACGGCGCCGCCGCAGTGCTCGTCGCCACCGAAGCCGGCCTCGAGCGCCACGGCCTGACGCCACTGGCCAGGATCGTCTCGTCGGCGGTGGCGGGGGTGCATCCCGACGTGATGGGGATCGGCCCCGTGCCGGCCACCCGCCTGGCACTGGAGCGGGCAGGCCTCGGCGTCGACGACCTCGACCTGGTCGAACTCAACGAGGCGTTCGCCGCCCAGTCGCTCGCCGTCATCGGCGACCTCGGCCTCGACCCGGACAAGGTCAACGTCAACGGTGGAGCCATCGCCCTGGGGCATCCCCTCGGGGCCTCCGGGGCGCGCATCCTCACGACCCTCGTCCACGAGCTGCGTCGCCGGGGCGGCAGATACGGGCTGGCCACGATGTGCATCGGCGTGGGACAGGGCATCGCCGCCGTCATCGAAGCGGTATGAGCGACGGGCCACTGACCGGCGTCCGCGTGGTCGAGTTCGCCAACCTGGTGGCCGGCCCGTATGCGGGGATGCTCCTGGCCGACATGGGAGCGGACGTGGTGAAGGTGGAGACGCCGTCCGGCGACCTCTCCCGCGGCTTCGGCCCTTTCATCGACGGCGAGTCCGCCTTCTTCTTGGCGGTCAACCGGGGGAAGCGGTCGATCGCCGTGGACCCGAAGAATCCGGAGGCCAAGAGGTGGCTGGACCGGCTGGTGGGCAGCGCCGACGTGGTGCTCCACAACCTCCGCCGGGGGGCGATGGAGCGGATGGGCTACGGGGAGGACCGGGTGCGGGAGATGAACCCGGCAGCGGTGTATGCGGTGGTGTCGGCCTTCGGCCCCGACGGCCCTTACGCCGACCGGGCCGGGATCGACGTGATCTTCCAGGCCGAGTCGGGGATGGTGTCGATCACCGGCCATCCCGACGACCCGCCGCAGAAGACGGCCACCACCATCGGCGACTACGTGGCCGCCACCAATGCCGCCCTGGCGGTCTGCGCCGCTCTCTTCGAGCGGCAACGCGAAGGACGGGGGCGCAGGGTCGACGTCTCCCTCCGGGACGGCCTGCTCGCCGTCCAGTCGGGATGGTGGGCCCTCTACTTCGCCCAGGGGCGCCAGCCCGAGCGCACCGGCACCGCATCGCCTTTCCTGGCGCCGAACCAGATCTTCCCCACCGCCGACGGCCACATGGCCCTCGCCATCGTCTCGGACCGGCACTTCGAGATCCTGTGCGAGGAGCTGGGGCGGCCCGACCTGGCGGAGCGGTACCCGACCAATGCCGACCGAATGGACCGGCGAACAGAGTTGATCGAGGCGTTGACGGCCATCTTCACCACCGACACCACGGAAGCCTGGGTCCGGCGACTCGACGCCGCCGGCCTGCCCGTCGGCCGGGTCCTCGATTTCGCCGGGGTGGAGGCCGATCCCCAGATCGCCCACAACGGGATGGTCGCCGAATGGGACCACCCACGGATCGGGAAAGTGAAGGGGATCGGGTCGCCGATTCGCCTCGACGGCGCCGCCGCCCGGGCCGGCTCGGCCCCGCCGACGCTGGGCCAGCACACCCGCCAGGTGCTGGAGGAGCTGGGAGCTTCCCCCGCCGAGGTCGACCGACTGGCAGCCGAAGGAGCGGTCGTCGTATCGTGACCGGGATGGAAACGGCGGTCTTCTACGCCACCGACACGGTGGACGATTGGGACGCAGCCCGGTCCCGGTTGTTGGAGGCGTTCCGGCTGAGCCAGGAGGCGGCGACGGCGGAGCGGCCGATCGTGTACGTGGTCCACGGAGACGACCTCCTGGGACGGCGGGGGGCCCCTTCGGCGATGGTCGCCACGGGCCTGTTGTCGGCGGCCCGAACGGCCGCCATCGAGCTCGCCCGCTCCCGGGTGCCGGTCAACGTCGTGGCGGTGGCCGACGACACCGACCCCGCCGTCGTCGATCGCTGGGTGGCACACCTCAGCGACCCCGACGGCCCCACCGGCGAGGTGATCCGCCTCCACCCCTCTCACCTGGGGAAGGCGCTGCCATGAGCGGGACGGTGGTGGTGACGGGTGCCGCCCGGGGAATCGGCCGGGCGATCGGCGAGCGCCTCCAGGCGGAGGGTTACACGGTCGTGGGCGTGGACATCGGCGACGGCCTCGCCGACACCTCCTTCGAGCCGGTGCAGGTGGACCTGACCTCCCCGGACGGCCCGGAGGTGGTCGACCGGGCTGTCGAGAGACTGGGCCAGCCGCTCGTGGCGGTGGTCAACAACGCCGGCATCACCCGCGACGCCCGCCTCGTGAACCTGAAAGAAGACGACGTGGCGGCCGTGCTCGACGTGAACCTCGGGGCCGCCTACAGGCTGACACGGGCGCTGATACCCCGGCTCGAGGCCGGCTCGTCGATCGTCAACCTCGCGTCCCGCGCCTACCTCGGCAACTTCGGCCAGTTCAACTACTCGATGTCGAAGGGCGGTGTCGCCGGCATGACGCGGGCGCTGGCCCTGGAGCTGGCCCCGGACGTCAGGGTGAACGCCATCGCCCCCGGTTTGATCGCCACCGAGATGTCGATGGCGATACCCGAGGACATCCGCACCAAGATGGTCGACAACATCCCGCTGGGCCGGATGGGCGAGCCGTCGGAGGTGGCGGACCTGGTGGCGTGGCTCATCCGCCCCGGTTACATCACCGGCGAGGTCATCGTGATCGGCGGAGGGCGGAGCCTGGCCTGACCCGCTGCGGGAGCCGGCTCAGTAGTAGTAGAGGGAGAGGGTCTCGGCCACCATCGCCGGGCGCTCCTCCCCTTCCCGCTCGATGGTGACCTTGCGCTTCACCTGGATGCCGCCTCCTTTCTCGGCGACGTCCATCAGCTCGACGCGCGCCCGGATACGGCTCCCGACCGGCACGGGAGCGGTGAACCGCACCTTGTCCAGGCCGTAGTTGATCGCCATCTTGGGCTCGCCCATGTCGAGCTCGATGCCCTGGGTGAGGGCGACCGTCAACGACAGGGTGAGGAAGCCGTGGGCGATGGTCGACCCGAACGGCCCGGCGGCGGCCTTCTCGGCGTCGACGTGGATCCACTGGTGGTCGCCGGTGGCATCGGCGAAGGCGTCGATGCGGTCCTGGTCGATGGTGAGCCAGTCACTGACGCCGATCTCGGTGCCGACGAGCGGCTGGAGGCGGTCGAGGATGTCCTGGAGCATGGGGCGGACTCTAAGCCCGTCGCTAACGTCTCCGCCATGCAAGTCCTCGGCACCAAGGTCGACCCCCGGTCCGACGAGTACCGGGCCAACCGGGCGGCGATGCTGGCGAAGCTCGAGGAGTTCGAGCAGCTGCTCGAACGCGCCCGCCAGGGGGGAGGCGACAAGTACATCCAGCGGCACCGGGACCGGGGCAAGCTCCTGGTTCGGGAGCGCATCGAGCTCTTGATCGACGCCGACTCCCCGTTCCTCGAGCTGTCGACTCTGGCGGGGTGGGGCAGCGACAAGCCGCTCGGCGCCAACGTGGTCACCGGCATCGGGGTGGTCAACGGGGTCGAGTGCGTGATCCTGGCCAACGACCCGACCTCGCAGGCGGGCTCGCTGAACCGCTACTCGCTGCGCAAGACCCTGCGTGCCCAGGACATCGCCCGCGAGAACCGCATGCCTCTGATCAACCTGGTCGAGTCGGGAGGGGCGGACCTCCCCGACCAGGCGGAGGTGTTCATCACCGGCGGGAAGTGGTTCCGCAACCTCACCCAGATGTCGGCGATGGGCATCCCCACCATCGCCCTCGTCTTCGGGAGCTCCACCGCCGGCGGCGCCTACATCCCCGGGATGTGCGACTACACGGTGATGGTCGACAAGCAGGCAAAGGTGTTCCTCGGCGGTCCCCCGCTGGTGAAGATGGCCACGGGCGAGGAGTCGACCGACGAGGAACTGGGAGGCGCCGAGATGCACTCGCGCATCTCGGGCCTGTCGGACTACTTCGCCCGCGACGAGTACGAGGCGATCCGGATGGGCCGCGACATCGTCGCCCACCTCAACTGGCGCAAGCTCGGCTACGGCCCGACGATGCCCGCCGACGAGCCGGTCCACGATCCCGAGGAGATCCTCGGGGTCGTCCCCGCCGACCTGCGCATCCCCTTCGACCAGCGGGAGATCTTCGCCCGGGTCCTCGACGGCTCCCGCTTCGAGGAGTACAAGGCGATGTACGGGACGTCGATCCTGTGCGGCTGGGGGTCGATCCACGGGTTCCCCGTTGGGATCATCGCCAACCAACAGGGGGTGATCTTCTCCGAGGAAGCCCAGAAGGCGACCGAGTTCATCCAGTTGTGCAACCGCTACGACGTCCCGATCGTCTTCAGCCACAACACGACCGGCTACATGGTCGGCAAGGACTACGAGCAGCGGGGGATCATCAAAGACGGCGCCAAGATGGTCAACGCGGTGGCCAACTCCACCGTGCCCCACATCGCCCTGATGACCGGCGTGTCCTACGGAGCCGGCAACTACGGGATGTCGGGGCGGGCCTACGACCCCCGCTTCGTTTTCGGCTACCCCAACCACAAGGTGGCGGTGATGGGCCCCAAGCAGCTAGCCGGGGTCATGTCGATCATCTCCCGGGCGGCGGCCGAGTCCCGCGGCATCCCCTTCGACGAGGAGGCCGACGCCGAGCGCCGGGCCGCCATCGAAGCCCAGATCGAGTACGAGGAGCAGGCCTACTACTCGACGGCTCTGGTGCGCGACGACGGCTTGATCGACCCCCGCGACACGCGCACGGTGCTGGGGATCGCCCTGTCTGCGGTCCACTCGGGGCCGGTGAAGGGCACCGCCCAGTTCGGCGTGTTCAGGATGTGACCCATGCCGCTGCCCGGATGGCTCGCCCGATTCAACCGGTACGTGACGAACCCGATCGCACGACGGTTCGCCGGGTGGCTCCCGGGGTTCTGCATCCTCACCCACGTGGGGCGCAAGTCGGGGCGGGAGTACCGGCTCCCCCTGAACGTGTTCGAGGTCGATGGGGGCTTCGTCTTCGCCCTCACCTACGGCTCGGACACCGACTGGGTCGAGAACGTCGTAGCCGCCGGCGGGGCCGAGATGATCACCAAGGGAAGACGGGTCGCCCTGCGGGAGCCGCGGTTCCTCACCACCGAAGAGGGCATGGCCTCGATGCCGGCCCCGGTTCGCCTGATCCTGCACGCCATCGGCGTGACCGAGTTCCTCAGGCTGGAGCGGGCCGACTGAGGCTCACTCGAAGGTGACGATCACGTCCCGGTAGCCCAGGCTGAGCAGGAAGTTGGAGATGACCTGTTCGGCGTTGTCTTCGGCCATCTGGAGGATCCCCGAATCGATCGCCGCCTGGCGCAGGGTGTCGTCGGCGATCCTGCGGGCGTCGGTCTCGAGCCGGGGATCGCCTTTGGTGAAGATGCCGGTCTCCCGGTCGAGGATCTGGGTCGCTTCGTTGTCGACGGCGACGTACTGGATCGTGGCCCGCGGCACGACCAGCTCCACCACCCCGTCCTCGGAGACGGCGAAAGAGCGCACCGTCACCTCGCCGAGATCCACCCCGGCGCCGATCCGGGCGACGGCGAAAAGCTGGAGGCTGTCGCCCCGGGCCCACGACAGGAAACCGGCGTCCGTGCCCTTCTCGACGATCGTGTACTCGACCAGCTCGACCGTGGTGAGGTTGGCGAGGTCGCGGATCGAGCGGACCACGGTGGGCCCGATCTCCTCGTAGGGCTCCGGCTCCAGCGCGGCGCTGATGTCGCCCACCGTCGGTACGGCGTCGGCGACGGCGCGCACGCCCCACACGACGAGGCCGACGATGGCCAGGGCGAAGATCACCGCCCCGGCCAGCAAGGCGGTGCCGACGCCCGGCCCTCGCCGGGGCTGTTCCGGGGCGGGTTCTGTCAACCGAGGAGTTCCCGGTACTTCTGGAAATGCGCCAATCCCTCCAGCTGACGCACGTAGCGGGGGCTGCGCCGGAAGCGTTCGGCGATCTGCTCGTAGGACTCGCCGCGGGACCGCAGCTCGAGGATGCGGGCCTGCCGGGGGCTGAGTCCCCGCTCGTCCCGGGGTCTCACCCCGCGCCCGCGGGCCGGATGGGTGGCCCACTCGGCGATCATCCGCACCCTCTCGGGGCTCTTGCGGACCCGCCGGGCGATCTCCTCGTCGCTCAGGCCTTGCCGGCGCATCTCCAGGATGCGTCTCTCGATCGGGCGAAGGTTGTCCATCATCCGCGTCACTCCTCTGTCTCGCCCCTAACCTATCCGATCCCCGCCCCCAAGCCGGCGGGATTGCACAACCAGCGTGCCTCCCGTGATATGAACGACCCCTCCCGCATCGACCGGGTCCTGGTAGCCAACCGGGGCGAGATCGCCCGGCGGATCTTCTCCACCTGCCGGCGGATGGGGCTCGGCACCGTGGCGGTCTACTCGGACCCCGACGCCAGCGCCCCCTACGTCACGGAAGCCGACGTGGCCGTCGCCCTGGGAGGGGCTGCCCCCGCCGAGTCCTATCTCTCCATCGAGAAGATCATCGACGCCGCCCGCCGCACCGGGGCCGACGCCGTCCACCCCGGCTACGGGTTCCTCGCCGAGAACGCCGCCTTCGCCGAGGCGGTGATCGACGCCGGCCTGACCTGGATCGGCCCGCCGCCTGAGGCGATCGCCACCATGGGCTCGAAACTCGAGTCCAAGCGGCTGATGGAGCAGGCCGGCATCCCGACCCTCAACGCCATCGACGTCACCGGCCTGGACCACGACACGCTGGCCAAGGCCGCCGAGGAGATCGGATATCCGGTGTTGGTGAAGGCTTCCGCCGGAGGCGGCGGCAAAGGCATGCGGATCGTCCCCTCGCCGGACGGGCTCTCCGAGGCGGTGGAGAGCGCCCGACGCGAAGCGGCCGGAGCCTTCGGGGACGACACCCTCTTCATCGAGCGCTACCTCGACTCCCCCCGGCACATCGAGATCCAGGTGTTCGCCGACCGCCACGGCAACACCGTCTCGCTGTTCGAACGGGAATGCTCCATCCAGCGCCGCCACCAGAAGATCATCGAGGAGGCGCCCTCGCCCGCCATCGACGAGGAGACGCGCCGCCGGATGGGTGAAGCGGCGACGGCGGCCGCCCGGGCGGTGGGGTATGTCGGTGCCGGCACGGTGGAGTTCCTCTACCAGGACGGCGAGTTCTTCTTCCTGGAGATGAACACCCGCCTCCAGGTGGAGCATCCCGTCACCGAGTTGATCACCGGATTGGACCTCGTCCGCCTCCAGCTGTTGGTCGCCATGGGCGAGCCGCTTCCTCCCGAGGCGACCGGCGCCCGGATCCGGGGCCACGCCATCGAAGCCCGGCTCTACGCCGAGGACCCCGCCAACGGCTTCCTGCCGGTGACCGGCCACCTCGCCGAGTTCCACTTCCCGTACGGGACGGGCCTGCGGGTCGACTCGGGCGTGGAGCGGGGGTCGGAGGTCACCGCCCACTACGACCCGATGCTGGCGAAGGTCATCGCCTGGGCGCCCACGCGCGAGGAGGCCGCCCGGGTGCTGGCTTCGGGACTGGAGAGGGCCCGCATCCACGGCCTGGTGACGAACCGCAACCTGCTCGTCCGGGTGCTGCGGCATCCGGATTTCATCGCCGGGAACACCGACACCCACTTCCTCGAGCGCCACGACCCCGTCGAGTTGTCCCGCCCGTTCGGCACCACCGAGGAGGAGCGGCGGGCGGCCCTGGCCGCGGCGCTGGCGATCCAGGCGGCCAACCGCCGCGACGCCAAGGTGCTGGGAACCCTGCCGTCGGGCTGGCGCAACGTCCCGTCGCAGCCGCAGGCGGTGAGGTTCCGGGGCGAGCAGATCGACGAGATCGAGATCCGCTACATGTTCGACCGCCGCGGTGCGCTCACCGCCGAGGGCTTTCCGGCTGTCCGACCGCTCGAGGTCACCCCCGAGCGGGTCACGGTGGAGGTCGACGGCATGCTCGAGGCCTACGACGTCGCCCGCTACGGGGACGACGTGTACCTCGATGGCCCGGCCGGGCCGATGCGCCTCGCAGTGATGCCCCGTTTCCCCGAGTACGAGACCGAAGAAGACCCTGGCTCTCTCCACGCCCCCATGCCCGGGAAGGTCGTGAGGGTCGAGGTGACGGAGGGCCAGGCCGTTTCCGAAGGACAGGTTCTGGTGGTGATGGAAGCGATGAAGATGGAACACGCCTTGCGGGCACCTCACGCCGGCGTGGTCACGGAGGTGCGCGCTCGCGATGGCGACCAGGTGGCTGCCAACGAGATCCTGGTCGTGGTGGGTGAGCCATGACCATCGACACCACCGTCACCCTGACGGAGCTGACGCCGACTCCCGCGGTGGTGCTCGCCCGCCGCTACGAGCGCGACACGCTGGATCAGACGATCGATGAGGCCATTCGGCGGGTCCGCAAGGCGGTGACCGCCGCCCGGGTCCCCACCGCCGGCCCGCCTTTCGTCCGCTTCCTGTCGATCGGCGACCGCGGCGAGATCGAAGTGGGACTGCCCCTCGACGGTCCGCACGTGGTGCCGACCCTGCGGGCCACGATCCTCCCCGGCGGGACGGCGGCGTCTGCCTGGCACCGCGGCGACGAGTCGGGGATCCTCGACCTCCTGCGCCTGGTGGAGCGCTGGGTCGCCGACAACGGCACGCCGGCCGGGCCGCCGTGGGTGTGGTATTGGACACCGGGCGACACCGACCCCTTCCGCGCCCAGGTCGTGTGGCCGATGAGGCGGCCTTGAGCACCGGGGCCCTGGCGCGTGTCGCCCCGGTCTTCGACCGGGCGCCGTTCATCCGGCTGATGGGCTACCGGCTCGTCGACGCCGGCGACGGATGGGTGGAGACCGAACTGGAGGTCGCCGAGCGGCATCGCCAGCAGCACGGGTACGTGCACGCCGGGGTCGTCACGGCCATGGCCGACCACACCTCGGGGGCGGCGGCGACGACCGTGATCCCCGAGGGACGTTCGATCCTCACCGCGCACCTCGCCACCCACCTCCTCCGCCCCGCCGCAGGCGGGACGCTGCGGTGCCGGGCCGAGGTGGTGAAACCGGGCCGGACGCTCATCGTCACCCGCGCCGACGTCTTCTGCGACGACACCCACGTGGCACTCTTCGATGGGACGATGGTCTCGGTGGAAGGAGACATCGCGTGACCGACATGGCCGCCCTCGCCGACGACGTGGCCGCCGAGTCGGCCGAGCTCGTCTCCCTGGTCGAGCCGCTCTCTGCCGGAGACTGGGATCGGATGACACCGGCGGAGGGCTGGACGATCACCGACCAGATCGGCCACCTGGCCTACTTCGACGAGCAGGCAGTGCTGGCCGCCACCGACCCCGCCGCGTTCGCCGACCACGTCAACGAAGCGGTGCTGGCCGTGGTGGAAGACGTCGCCGAGCTCCACCGCGAACGGGGCCTGGACGGTCCCGCCACCCTGGAGTGGTTCCGCGGTGTCCGCCGGCGCCTGGTGGAGACCATGCGGGGGTTCGACCCCGACCAGCGGATTCCCTGGTACGGGCCGCCGATGCGGGCCTCCTCGTTCCTCGTCGCCCGCCTGATGGAGACCTGGGCGCACGGCACCGACGTGGCCGACGCCCTGGGAGCTTCGCTCCCCGTCACGAACCGCCTGTTCCACATCGCCGACCTGGGAGTCCGCACCTTCTCCTGGTCGTTCAACAACCGGCAGCTGGCGGTTCCCGAAGAGCGGGTTCGCGTCGAGCTGGTGGGCCCCGACGGGGAACGCCGTGTCTGGAACGAGCAGTGGAGCCAGTCGGTGACCGGGCCGGTGGAAGATTTCTGCCTGGTGGTCACCCAGCGCCGCCACGTCGACGACACCCGTCTCGAAGTCGACGGCGAGGTCGCACGTCGGTGGATGGAGATCGCCCAGGTGTTCGCCGGACCGCCGGGGCCGGGGCGGCCTCCGTCGAGCTAGCGGCTCAGATCAGCCCGGCCGCTTCTGCGGCCTGGCGGTACCAGGCAGCCAGCGACGTGATCGTCTCGTGGGCGTTGAGACCGCTAATGACCACAGCTCGTGATTCTGTCCGTCCTGGTGGCCGACGGACCCGTGGGCAACGTCGCCCTAGGCGAGCGTGCCGAGAACAAGCTTGGGGGCGACCTCAACCAGTTCAACCTCGTAGCGCTCGGCGAGCCTGCGCGCTTCCTCGTAGTCGGCGCGGTAGGCAACGACCAGAGAGCGGACCGTCGGGCTCCAAGGTTCGTAACCCCCTTCGACCTCCGCCAGGCTGCGATATTTGACGGCCTGGTGGATGCCCGTGCAGATGTTCTCGGAGCCGAGAACCTCGACCTCGACGACCGTGCGTTCTGGCGAATGGTTCCAGAACATCACATCGACCCTGTCGCCGGTGCGGAACCGATGCTCAATCTCTGCCACCGCGCGGTTCGAAAGACCGAACTGTGTGGCGTGGGACGCGACGTAGTGCTTGAGGAGGCGATGGGCCGTCCTCTCGCCACCGGGGCCAAACACACCGACCCGTTCTTCGATCAAAGGGGCATCGAACAGCGTTAGCGCGTTGTCGAGTTCGACGAAACGTGATGGGTAGGAGTAATCGCCTATTGGCTCGTCACCCCACCTGAAATACCCGGTGGTCTCTCCAGGAGAGTCCAGCAGTACACGGATATCAGCCCGCCAATTGCGATGGTCCCGATGGTCACGACCCAATGGCGCGGCGAACTCGAGAACCCAATCACGAACCTGCAGGTAGTCGCAGATCAGGTAGTGGGGTCGGGCCATCCCACGACGCTGCGGTATCGCGAACACATACCAGTGGAACACGCTCTTGTGCACGGTCGGCGGATGAAGACTTCCCTGGAACC
>PKRG01000049.1 GCA_017577575.1 Acidimicrobiia bacterium
ATTCCGTCCTTCTTCGGCCTGAATCTGCCGCTGTCAGCCGGTGAGGCCCTGAGCGAGAGGAAACGGGCCGCCCTACTAGGGTCGGTTGGCGGAGAAAACCCGTTCGTCGATGCTTTCCGTCGCTTGGGCTACCGATACACGCTGGTCGAATCCGGTTGGGCGGGTCTCCGTTGCAAGGAAGCGGTGGATGTTTGTGAAGTCCGTCCTGTCTACGACGAGGCGGTGTATTGGGTGCTCAGCGGCACTCTCGCAGCCGGAGCCGATCTAAGACATCCGTTCACCGTTGGCGCCCATCACGGGATGATGTGGATCGAGCGGCATCTGGGTACGTTGATCGATGACGATCACAGAGACTTGATCGTCGTCCACTTGTTGGTGCCGCATGGACCCTTCGCCTTCGATGCCCAGTGTCAACCGGCGGCACACCGCACGCTGCGAGCTGACTTCCAGTCTCAAACCGAGTGCGCCAACAAGATGATGCAACAGGTGGCTCAAATCACCCAGGACGCGGCAGTCGTAGTGTTGACAGGCGACCATGGCTCGAACCTCGCCAATCAAACGGCATTGCATCCGACTGACTGGACGGCAGAGATGACAACGGAGCGGATGCGGACATTCGCTGCTGTCCGGGGAATCGGTTCTTGCCAAGAGCCTCCCTCTTCGTCCGTAACCAACATCGCCGTCAGGCTCATCAGATGTCTGGGCGGGAGCGAAGTGGGCTACGTAGATGACATCCAGTTGGCCACGTCGGTACGAGGGGAACCCCTCGTGCAGGTCAGCTCCTGAGACCGCCGGCTCCGATCGAACATGCGTTCTCCCCGGGTCCGAACTACACTCGCGTCGTTCACTAGCGCGCGGAGTCTCAGTGTCGACCGACACGATCCTCATCCGGGGGGCCCGGGAACACAACCTCAAGAACGTCACCGTCGAGCTGCCCCGGGACAAGCTCATCGTCTTCACCGGTCTGTCGGGCTCGGGCAAGTCCTCGCTGGCCTTCGACACGATCTACGCCGAGGGCCAGCGGCGCTACGTCGAGTCGCTTTCGGCGTACGCCCGCCAGTTCCTGGGGCAGATGGACAAGCCCGACGTGGACTTCATCGAGGGCCTGTCGCCGGCGATCTCCATCGACCAGAAGACCGCCTCCCGCAACCCCCGGTCCACGGTGGGCACCGTCACCGAGATCTGGGACTACCTGCGGGTGCTGTACGCCCGCATCGGCATCCCCCATTGCCCCAACCACGGCATCGAGGTGCGCCGCCAGACCCCCCAGCAGATCGTCGACCAGATCCTGGAGTTGCCCGAGGGCACCCGCTTCCAGGTGCTGGCGCCCGTGGTGCGGGGCCGCAAAGGCGAATACGAGAGCCTGCTCAAGGACCTGGCCCGCCAGGGCTTCGCCCGGGCCCGCATCGACGGGGAGGTGCGGGACCTCACCGACGACATCCGCCTGGACCGCTACTACCAGCACAGCATCGAGGTGGTCGTCGACCGCCTGGTGCAGAAGGCGGGGATCGAACAGCGCCTCACCCAGTCGCTGGAGACGGCCCTGTCCCTCGCCGGGGGAGTGGTCGACATCGACGTCGTCGACGGCCCCACCCTCACCTTCTCCCAGTCCCTCGCCTGCCCGGAAGGCGACTTCTCCTTCGAGGAGCTGCAACCCCGCAACTTCAGCTTCAACAGCCCCTATGGGGCATGCCCCACCTGCTCGGGCATCGGCACCCGCTTCCAGGTGGACCCCGACCGGGTGGTGCCCGACCCCGACTTGTCCCTGGCCCAGGGGGCGATCCCCATGTGGGCGTCCAACCGGATGCGCTACTACCACCGCCTGCTGCGGGCGCTGGCCGACCACCTGGGCTTCGACATCAACACCCCCTGGAAGGACCTCCCGAAGAAGATCCAAAAGATCGTCCTCTACGGGCTCGGCGACGAGAAGATCACCGTCTCGTACCGGAACCGCTTCGGCCGCCAGCGCCGCTGGGAGGCCACCTACGAGGGGGCGATCCCGTTCCTCAACCGCCGCCACGAGTCCGCCGAGTCCGACGGGGCGAGGGAGTACTACCAGGAGTACATGGCCGAGGTGCCGTGCGACGACTGCGGCGGCGCCCGCCTCAACCCGGTGGCCCGGGCGGTCACCATCGCCGGCAAGGCCATCCACGAGGTGGCCGACATGTCCCTCGGCGAGTCCTACGCCTTCTTCGAGAACCTGCAGCTGTCGGAGCGGGACGCCCAGATCGCCGAGCGGGTGCTGAAGGAGGTGAAGGCGAGGCTCAGGTTCCTCCTCGACGTGGGCCTCGACTACCTGACCCTGTCACGGTCGGCCGCCACCCTCGCCGGCGGGGAGGCCCAGCGCATCCGCCTCGCCACCCAGATCGGCTCCGGCCTGGTCGGCGTCCTGTACATCCTCGACGAGCCGTCGATCGGCCTCCACCAGCGGGACAACCAGCGGCTCATCGAGACGCTGATCCGCCTGCGTGACCTCGGCAACACCCTGATCGTGGTGGAACACGACGAGGACACGATCCGGGTGGCCGACCACATCGTCGACATCGGCCCCGGGGCGGGCGAACACGGCGGCCGGATCGTCGCCTCCGGGACCCTCGAGGACATCATCGCCGCCCCCGACTCGATCACCGGCGACTACCTGGCCGGCCGGCGAACCATCCCCGTCCCCGAGAAGCGGCGCCAGGGCAACGGGAAGAAGATCGTCGTCCGGGGAGCCGCCGAGAACAACCTCAAGGAGATCGACGTCGAGTTCCCCCTCGGCAAGTTCATCTGCGTCACCGGCGTGTCCGGCTCCGGCAAGTCGACCCTGGTGGAGGACATCCTGTGGAAAGGCCTCGCCGCCCAGATCAACCGGGCCCGCACCGTGCCGGGGCGCCACCGGAAGATCGAGGGCCACGAGGCGATCGACAAGGTCATCGACATCGACCAGTCGCCGATCGGCCGCACCCCGAGGTCGAACCCCGCCACCTACACCGGGGTGTTCGACCACATCCGCACCCTGTTCGCCTCCACCCCCGAGGCCCGGGCCCGGGGCTACAAGCCGGGGCGGTTCTCGTTCAACGTCAAGGGCGGCCGCTGCGAGGCGTGCTCCGGAGACGGGACGATCAAGATCGAGATGCACTTCCTCCCCGACGTGTACGTCCCGTGCGAGGTGTGCGGGGGCAAGCGCTACAACCGGGAGACGCTCGAGATCACCTGGCGGGGCCTCAACATCGCCGACGTCCTCGACATGTCGGTGGACGAGGCGCTGACGTTCTTCGAGAACCAGCCGAAGATCGTCCGCATCCTCCAGACCCTCCACGACGTCGGACTCACCTACATCCGCCTCGGCCAGCCCGCCACGACCCTGTCGGGCGGGGAGGCGCAGCGGATCAAGCTCGCCTCCGAGCTGGGGAGGCGGTCGACCGGCTCCACCTTCTACATCCTCGACGAGCCCACCACCGGCCTGCACTTCGAGGACATCCGCCGCCTCCTGCTGGTGCTGCAGCGGCTGGTCGACGCCGGCAACACTGTGGTGGTGATCGAGCACAACCTCGACGTGATCAAGTCCGCCGACCACATCATCGACCTCGGCCCCGAGGGCGGAAGCGGGGGAGGGCGCATCGTCGCCCAGGGCACGCCCGAGGAGGTGGCCGAGGTGGGGGAATCGTACACCGGGAAGTTCCTCAGGGAGCTGCTGCGGCAGGGCTGATCGCGCGGTCGCGTCGGCTGTCCAGCGCACCGACGAAGCCCAAGACGACGATCGGGCCGAGTGCGCGCGCACGCCCCCGGTGCTCAGCCGCACGCGCAGGGTGCCCTGGCAACCCGCCTCGATCCAGCCGCCGGAGGGCTCGCCGAGCACGGCCAGGTCGCCGTCGAGCCAGTCGGGCAGGTCGCGCTCGATGTGGCCGAGCCCGTTGTACTGCGCGGCGATCTCCTCCCCGTCGTGGGCGTCCGCGGAGGTGGTGATGCCCTGCGGCCACCAGCGGCGGGTCTCGTGGTCACCGTCGTTCCAGCGGAACCCCCACGACACCATCCGCCCGGGGACGGTCGTCTCGGCGGCCTGCCGGTTGAGGTTGTCGAGCACCCCGTCGATGCCGACCTTCTCGCCCTGCCGCTGCAGGGCGGTGATCTCGTCGACGTTCTCGTCGGTGCGCGCGAGGTGCAGGGTGCGCAGGGGGTCGAG
>PKRG01000056.1 GCA_017577575.1 Acidimicrobiia bacterium
CGGACGGCCATGGCGATGGCGCCGATCGCGAGGGCGAACAGCGCCACGTAGACCGCCGAGCGGTTTCCTCCCTGGATATCGGCGACGTTCATGAGCGTGCGGGAGTTCGTGATGATGATCACGCTCCCGACCGCGGTGCCCAACACACGGGGCACCACCTTGCGCACCAGCCAGGCGGCGAAGGGGGCGGCCACGGCTCCACCGGCGAGGAGGGCACCGGCTATCCGCCAGTCGATGCCTTCGCCGCTCAACCCGAAGAAGAATCCGACCGACGCCGCAACGGAGACGATGAACTCGCTGGCCGACACCGACCCGATCACCTTTCGCAGCTCGGTCCTGCCGGTGACGAGCATCGTGGGGGTGGCGACGGGGCCCCATCCGCCTCCGCCCGTGGCGTCGACGAAGCCGGCGATCAGGCCGAGAGGGGACAGGAATCGGGCTCTGAACCCGAGATGCTCGCGGTCTCTGCGGGTTCCCTTGAGCGCGAACCTCACGAGGAGAGTCACGCCGAGAGCCAAGAGGATGCCCGCCATCCAAGGCCGAGCGACCTCCGTCGAGAGGTTGGAGAGCACGGATGCGCCCAGGTAGGCGCCCACCGCACCGGGTAGTCCGAGTTGGGCGACGACCTTCCAGTCGATATTCCCGAAGCGCCAATGTGCAGCGCCTGAGATCGCCGTGGTGCCGACCTCCGCGAGGTGCACCGAAGCCGAGGCCATCGCCGGGCTGATGCCGCTCGCAACGAGCAGCGTGGACGAGGTGACCCCGTACGCCATGCCCAACGAGCCGTCCACCATCTGCGCGGCGAGCCCGATGAGGGCCAACACGATCACGGATTCCACTCGGACCTCCCAGTAAAGAAGACTTAGTCAGTCTTATTTATCCGCTTACTCCCGCATAATACGATCGTCGTCGGTGGCGTCAATAGGCTCCGCTTCGGACCGCTGATGCGGCAGTTACCCTCTGGGCGATGACTGCCTTTGCCAGCCAAGAGGATCTCGCCGTTGCTGTGATCAAGGGTTTGGCGATGGACGCCGTCCAGAAGGCGAACTCGGGCCATCCGGGGATGCCGATGGGAATGGCGGACATCGCCGTCACGGTGTGGGGTCGCTATCTGAAGGTGGATCCCGACGCTCCGGCGTGGCCCGACCGGGATCGTTTCGTCCTCTCGAACGGCCATGGGTCGATGCTCCTCTACGCCCTCCTCCACCTCGCCGGGTTCCCGGTCACGATGGAGGACCTGAAGAACTTCCGTCAGTGGGGCTCGCACACCGCCGGTCATCCCGAGATCGACCACGATCTCGGGATCGAGATGACGACGGGCCCACTCGGTCAGGGCTTCGGCACGGGCGTCGGCATGGCCATCGCCGAAGAGCACCTGCGGGCGAGAGTCGGAAAGGAGTTGGTCGACCACCGGACCTTCGGGTTCGTCTCCGACGGCGACCTCATGGAGGGCATCTCGGCCGAGTCAGCTTCGCTGGCAGGGCACCTCCAACTCGGCCGTCTCATCTACTACTACGACGACAACGGCATCTCCATCGATGGCGACACCGCCACCACCTTCACAGAGGACGTCGCGAAACGTTTCGAGGCAGTCAACTGGCACGTAC
>PKRG01000007.1 GCA_017577575.1 Acidimicrobiia bacterium
CACCAACACCGCCCCCGCAAGCCCCACCTCCCGCCGCAGCTCGCCGCCCGCGGGAGTGGACATCAGCGGTCGGCCGATCCTTCGATCGCCTGACGGATGGCGGCGACCTGGGCCCTCACCGAGTCGGGCCCGCCTCCGCCAGGGCTCCGCCTCCGCCTCACCGAAACCTCCGGATCGGTCAGCTCCAGGTCCTCGGGACGGAACCGCGCGTCCAGCGCCTCCAGGTCGGCGGGCGTGGCGTCGGAGAGCTGCCGACCGTCTGCCACGAGACGGGCGACGAGCCGGCCCACCAGCCGATGCGCCTCCCGGAAAGGCACTCCCCGCTCGACGAGAGCCTCGGCGAGGTCGAGGGCGGTAGTGAAGCTCGACGGCGCCGGCGGGTGGAACTCGGCCGACCCGACCAGGGCGGTCAGCGCTTCGAGGGTGCCTCCGAGGGAATCGTCGAGGGCGAAGACGTGGACCTTGTCCTCCTGGAGATCCCGGTTGTAGGCGAGGGGCAGGCCCTTCTGGAGGGCGAGCAGGGCGGTGAGCGCCCCGATGGCGCCGGCGGCGCGGCCGCGGGCCAGCTCGGCGATGTCCGGGTTCTTCTTGTGGGGAAGCGCCGACGACCCGGTGGTCAAGGCGTCGGCGAAGGTCACCCAGCCGAACTCCGTGGTCGCCCACAGGATCAGCTCCTCGGCGAGGCGCGACAGGTCGACCATCGCCTGGGCACAGCAGAACCCGAACTCGGAGGCGAAGTCGCGGGCGGCGACCGCGTCGAGGGAGTTGTCGAAGTGGGAGTTCCATCCCAGCTCGTCGACGGTGACTGCCGGGTCGAGCGGCAGCGACGACCCGCCCGAGGCGGACGCCCCGAGCGGGGAGACGGCGATGCGGCGGCGGGCGTCCTCGAAGCGGTCGGCGTTGCGGAGGGCCCACCAGGCGTGCGCCGCCAGGTGGTGTCCCAGGGAGATCGCCTGTGCCTGCTGGAGGTGCGTGTACGAGGGGACGACGTCGTCGGCGTGCCGTTCGGCCAGTTCGGCGAGGACCCCGGCCAGGGTGCGCAGCTGTGCGGCCCGCGCCACGCAGGCGTCCGCCAGGTACAGGCGCAGGTCGAGGGCGATCTGGTCGTTGCGGGAGCGACCGGTGTGGAGCTTTCCCCCCACCGGGCCGACCAGCTCGACGAGGCGGCGTTCGACCGCCGAATGGACGTCCTCGTCGGAGTCCCGGAACTCGAAGGTCCCCTCGCTGGCTTCGGCGGCGATGCGGCGGAGTCCTTCGGTGAGGGTGGCCGACTCTGCCTCGTCGAGGATGCCCACGCGGGCGAGCATCGTCACGTGAGCCAGCGACCCCCTCACGTCCCACGGGAGGAGTCGCCGGTCCACGCCATCGACCGTGTACCGCCACAAGACCTCGTCGGGCGCCGACTCGAAGCGCCCACCCCACAACGTCATCGTGGCTCGGACTTCCGACTCCCGGCTCTTGGCTTCCTGCGCAGGAGGCTCATTCTCCCTCGCCCAGCAGCTCTTCGCCGAGCTTGCGGAGCCGTAGCGCGTTGAGCCGGATGAACCCGGTGGCGTCCGCCTGGTCGTACACGTCGTCCTCTTCGAAGGTGGCGGTGGCGTGGTCGTAGAGGTCGTAGTTCTCGGATCGCCGCCCTTCGATCCACACCCCGCCCTTGTACAGCTTGAGCCGGGCCTCGCCGTTGACACGACGCTGGATCTCGTCCATGAACGCCTGCAGGGCGCGACGTTCCGGGGAGAACCAGAAGCCGTTGTAGACCATCTCGGCGTAGCGTGGGATCAGTTCGTCGCGGAGGTGCATCACCTCGCGGTCGAGAGTGATCTGTTCCACGGCGCGGTGGGCGTGGTAGAGCAGGGTCCCGCCTGGGGTCTCGTACACCCCGCGGCTCTTGATGCCGACGAATCGGTTCTCGACGATGTCGATGCGGCCGACGCCGTGGCGCCCGGCGATCTCGTTGGCCCGAGCAAGGAGCTCGTGCGGTTCGAGCTTCTCGTCGTTGATGGCGATGGGGTTGCCGTTCTCGAAGGTGACGGTGACCCATTCCGGCTCGTCGGGCGCGTCCTCGGGGTCGACCGTCATCCGGAACATGCCCTTGGGAGGAGCCGCCCACGGGTCTTCGAGGATCCCTCCCTCGTACGAGACGTGGAGCAGGTTGGCGTCCATCGAGTAGGGCTTCTCCTGGGTCACCGGGACGGGGATGCCCCGGGCCTCGGCGTAAGCGACGCAGTCGGCCCGGCCCTTGAGGTCCCATTCGCGCCACGGGGCGATGACCTTGATGTTCGGGTCGATGGCGTATGCCGAGAGCTCGAAGCGGACCTGGTCGTTGCCCTTTCCGGTGGCGCCGTGGGCGATGGCATCGGCCCCGGACGCCTTGGCGACCCGCATCAGCCCCCGGGTGATGATCGGCCGAGCGAGGGAAGTGCCGAGCAGGTAGTAGCCCTCGTAGATGGCCGACGCCCGCAGGGCGGGAAAGACCGCATCGGCGACGAACTCGGGCGTGAGGTCCTCCACGACCGCATCCACCGCCCCGGTGGCGAGCGCCTTCTCCTTCGCCTCCGCCACCTCGTCGCCTTGGCCCACGTCGGCGGTGTAGGCGATGACATCGGCGTCGTAGGTCTCGCGCAGCCACGCCAGGATCACCGACGTGTCGAGGCCGCCCGAGTAGGCGAGAACGATCTTCATGTGTTGGCTCCTAGGTTCTGGAGGCGGTCGGCGAACTCCTTGCCGCTGCCGTGCTCGCTGACCACCACTATGACCGTGTCGTCGCCGGCCACACAGCCGGCCATGTCGCTGTAGCCCACCTTGTCCAGGGCGGCCGCCACCACCTGGGCCGCCCCCGGCGGAGTCTTCAACACGACCAGGTTGTGGGACGGCTCCACCGAGGTGACGAATGCGTCGACTATCCCGGCGAGCTCGAGCTCGGCACCGTCGTGCTCCGGTTGGTTGGCGATGACGTACCGGTCCCCCTCCTTGGTGGCGCCGATGCTGGCGAGATCCCGGGAGACCGTGGCCTGGGTCACCTTGAACCCCTTCTCGGCGAGCAGGGCGACGATGTCGTTCTGGGATCGGATCTCGTGTTCGGCCAGCAGTGACCGGATGATCCGCCGGCGGGCGGGCGATGTGGACATGGCTAGATCATACGCATATGCGTATACGGGCAGCTAATCGGCCCACTCGACGATCCGCACCGCATCGGGGCCGTCGACGAGGGCGAAGAGCATCCCGTCCAGTGGGACGAGCACGGAGGGCCCGTCGATGCCGACGGTGGCGCCCATGGGCACTGGCTCCCATCCGCCCCGTTCGCCTCCCACCCACGCCCGGCCGCCTGCCTTCGCCACCAGCCGGGCGCCGTCGCGGGCGACCATCTCCACGTCGCCGCGGGGCGGTCGGACCCGCTCGTTTCGGTCCAGCAACAGCAGCGCCCCGTCTGTCGTCCACACCGCCGGCACGAACGAGAAGTCGAGCATGACCTGTCCGTGGGTCAGGGGCTCCCAGGTGGATCCGTCCGAGCTGACGACCACTTGCTCGGCTCCCCGGGCCCGGGCGGCGGTGGCGACGAAACCGTCGGCGGTGGCGACCATTCCCCACAGCGGGGTGGTGGGGGCCGGCTCTTCGGTCTGTTCCCACGTCCGGCCGTGGTCGGTCGATTCCGCCACCGTCCACAAGACGTAGTTGGGGTCGACACCCACCGCCACGGTGCGGCCTCCGACATGGGCCACGGCTTGGACCCCGCCGTCCGGGATCGGATCCCCACGGCGCTCCCACGTCACGCCGTCGGACGTCCAGTGCATGCCCGGGTAGGCGACCCATTCGTCTTCGACCTGTCGGATGCCGAGGGGAGGCT
Source organism: Acidimicrobiia bacterium (assembly GCA_017577575.1). Taxonomy (GTDB): domain Bacteria; phylum Actinomycetota; class Acidimicrobiia; order Spongiisociales; family ZC4RG35; genus ZC4RG17. Next base: position 3,845 of record PKRG01000007.1, read on the forward strand.
CGTCCCAGGGCGGGTCCACCGCGAGCACCACCTCGCCGTCGAACAGCCACCACCCCGACTCGGTGCCGACCAGCCATCGTCCGGCCACCTGCCAAGCCCCGAGAACCCGCCCGGCGCCCAGATCGACCACCTCCCGCCAACGGGGCCCATCGGCTGCCGGCACCTGCGCTTCGGGTGATGCGGCGTCCAGCACCCAGATCGTCGGCTGCCACGATCCCCGGGCGTGTCCCACCGCGACTCCGCCGGACACGGCCTCCACCCACCCTTCGATCTCGAGAGGGCGCCACTCACCGGCGTCTTCGACCCACAGCTGCCCGTCCTTGGCGCCCCCGGTCTCGTCGCCGACCAGACCGAGCGGACGCGGATCGGGGACGTCCGTGACGCGCTCCCACGTCTGCCCGTCGCGCAGCACCCATCGCGTAGGGGTGCTGTCGCCGGTCAGGTCGACGACGGTGATCGCGCGTCGACCGGGGTCTATGTGTTCGACCACCCAGCCGTAGGTCATCTCGTCGGTGGGGATCTCTTCCCAATCCTCCAGATCTGCGCTGCGCCACACGGCCGGCTTGCCGACGGCGTACCCGCCGATGAGCCACTCGGATCCGACGTATGCGGCCGTGAGCACGCGCATCTCCTCCGGTACCCGCAGCTCGCTCCATTCGGCGCCGTCGTCGGAGCCGTAGAGGATGGAATCGCCGGTGGCGGCATGCGGTCGGTCGGTCCCCCGCCACCCCCACGCCAGCACCTGTCCGCCGCCGGCCGCCACCCCGACGAGCTCCGAAGGCTCGTGCGGGGCCTCGAGGACCTGACGCCACGCCCCCTCGTCCCGGAACCAGACCGCGGCGCGGTTGATCCCGTCGGCGGGCCGCACGAAGCCGACCGCCACCGGCCCGTGCGGAGTGTCGCTCGCGTCCGCCATGTGACCCCAGTCGAGGGGATCGGAGAGGTCCCACGTCCAGGTCTCCCGGTCGGCTGACAGCCACACCTGCGGGCCGGTGCCGACGGCCAAATAGGAGCCGTCTCCCAGCACGGTGACGTCGGCCAGCACCCCTTCGGCGGGGAGCTCGAGGCGGCGCCATCGGTCCTCGGCGGTCACCACCTCGGGGAGACCGACCGTGGTGGGCGGCGTCCCGGGGCCTCCGCCGGGGACGAGGGCGACGCCGACCACCACCGCTGCCGCCAGCACCCCTATCCAGGTTGGGCTCCGCCTCGGTGGTGCCGGATCCGACGCCACGTCGTCGACGACCACGTTTCCCGCCATGGGAAACCCAAGCTACCCGTCGAGACCGGGCTGCTCAGGCCAGAGTGGAGGCGAATCTCTCCAGGGCCTCGTCGACTTCGGCGGCGGAGACGCTCAGCGGCGGGGCGAAGCGGATGGCGTCGGGGCGCACCGGGTTCACCACCAACCGCCCCTCGAGCAGGGCGCGGCGGGCGACGTCTCCGGCGATCTCGCCGTCGAGCTGGGCGGCGACGAGCAGTCCCCGCCCCCTGACGTCCTTCACGCCCGGCAGGTCGGCCAGGCCGGCCATCAGCTGCTCGGAGCGCTCCTTGCAGTTGGCGAGCAGGTCGCGGCTCTCGATCTCGTCGATCACCGCCAGGGCGGCGGCGCAGACGACCGGCCCGCCGCCGAAGGTGGTGGCGTGGTCGCCGGGCTCGAACGCCGACGCCACTTCCTCTCTCGCCATGCAGGCCCCGATCGGCAGCCCGTTTGCCAGGGCTTTGGCGGTGGTGGCGATGTCGGGAGAGAACCCCAGCTGCTGCCACGAGAACCAGGTGCCGGTGCGGCCCATCCCGGCCTGCACGTCGTCGACGACCAGCAATGCTCCCCGCTCGTCACACAGCCGCCGCAACGCCACCAGATAGTCGGGTTCCAGCGGGCGGACTCCGCCTTCGCCCTGGGTGGTCTCCACCATCACCGCGGCGACGGTGTCGTCGACGACCTCCTCCATCGCCCCGATGTCCCCGGGCGGGACCTGGACGAAGCCGGGCGGGAGCGGCTGAAAGGTGGCCTGCTTGGCGGGCTGGCCGGTGGCGGCCAGCGTGGCCAGCGTCCGGCCGTGGAACGAATCGTCGAGGCTCACGATCCGGTAGCGGTCGGGCCCGCCGGTCTTCTGGCCGTGGCGCCGGGCCAGCTTGATCGCCGCCTCGTTAGCGGTGGCCCCGTCGTTGCAGAAGAACACGCGGTCCAGGCCCGAGCGTTGCACCAGCGCCTCCGCCAGCTCCACCATCGGCTCGGTGTAGTACAGGTTCGAGACGTGGACGAGCCGCTCCATCTGGGCAGCGACGGCGGCGGCGACCGATGGGTTGGCATGGCCCACCGAGGTCACCGCCAGCCCGGTCAGGAAGTCCAGGTACCTGTTCCCATCGGAGTCGACGAGCCACGACCCCTCCCCTGCCACGAAGGTCACCGGGGCGCGGGCATAGGTCCGCATGATCACCCGCGCCTCCCGCTCGAACAGGCTCGTCATGGCGTCACCATCGTCCCGATCCCCTCCGAGGTGAAGATCTCGAGGAGGAGGGCGTGCTGGACGCGTCCGTCGAGGATGTGCGCCTGGGAGACGCCGCCCTCGAGGGCGTCGGCGACGGAACGGAGCTTGGGCAGCATCCCGCCGTCCATCCGCTCGAGCAGCCGGCGCAGGTCGGAGAGGTCCATCTTCGAGATGAGGCTGGAGGGGTCGTCGACGTTCTCGTACACCCCCTCCACGTCCGTGAGGTACACGAGTTTCTGCGCCTGCAGGGCCTTGGCCAGGACCCCGGCGGCGGTGTCGGCGTTGACGTTGTAGACGTGGCCGTCCTCACCCCGGGCGATGGAGGCGACGACCGGGATCAGGCCCTGGTCGAGCATGCCCTCGATCAGGCCGGTGTTGACGGTCGTGATCTCCCCGACGTATCCGAGTCTCTCGTCGCGGGGCACTGCCCGGAACAGGTCGGCGTCGAGGCCGTTGACCCCGATCGCGGCGGCGCCGTGACCGTTGAGGAACCGGACGATCTCGGGGTTGATCACCCCGACCAGCGTCTTCTGGACGACTCCGATCGTGGCTTCGTCGGTGACGCGCAGCCCATCGACCCAGCGGGGCTCGATACCTTCGGCTGCCATGGCGGCACTGATCTGGGGGCCGCCGCCGTGCACGACGACCGGTCGGATGCCGACCATCGACAGCAGCGTCACGTCGCCGGCGAAGCTCTCCCGCAGCCGGGGGTCTTCCATCGCCGACCCGCCGTACTTGATGACGACGATCGTGCCCCGGAACTGCTTGATGTACGGCAGCGCCTCTAGGAGGATGCGCGCCCGGCCCATGGAGTTGGCGATACGGGTCTTCTGGATATCGGGCTTGCTGTGACCGATCACGACCGCTCCCCGTTGAACACGACGTAATCGGGCGTGAGGTCCGTGGTGAGGAGCTCACAGCGGCCCGGACCATCACCCACGCGGATCGACACGGTGAAATCGTCCTCCAGCTTCTCAGACACCAGATCGGGATCTGCTCCGGCATCGACCCCGCCTTCTGCCACCACCACTCCGGCGTAGGCGATCGTGACCGCGCTCGGGTCGAGCGGGAGCCTGGTAGCGCCCATCGCCGCCAGGAGGCGGCCCCAGTTGGGGTCGGCGCCGTAGAACGAGGACCTGACGAGCGCCGAGTCGGCGATGGCACGGGCCAGAGCCAGAGCCGTCTCGTCGTCGCTCGCCCCGCTCAGCTCGATGGTGACGACCCGGCTGGCGCCTTCGGCGTCTTCGGCCATCTGCCGGGCTAGGTCCCGGCACACCTTCTCCAGCACGGTCCCGAAGGCTTCCTCGTCGGGTCGGATCCCGCTCATCCCCGACGCGAGCAGGACCACGGTGTCGTTGGTCGACTCGCAGCCGTCGATGTCCAGGGCGTTGAACGAGCGGTCCACCGCCCGCCGCAAGGCCCGTCCCAGCGTGGCCGAGTCGAGGCGGGCATCCGTGGTGATCACCGCCAGCATGGTGGCCATGTCGGGGCGGATCATTCCCGCCCCCTTCGCCATCCCGCCGACGACGTATCCCTGGCCGCGGGCGACCGCTTCCTTGGGGCGGCTGTCCGTGGTCATGATCGCCCGCGCCGCGTCGGCGGCGCCTTCGCGGCTCATCTTCAGGCGCGACAGCCCCTCCGCCACCCGGTCGGTGGGAAGCCGCGTGCCGATCGGCCCCGTCGAGCAGACCACCACCTCAGTCGGATCGCATCCCAGGTGGTCGGCGACCAACTCGGCCACCCGCTCCGCCGCCGCCATCCCCTCGGCACCGGTGGCGGCGTTGGCGCATCCCGACGTGAGCACCACCGCCCGGGCGGTCCCGTCGGCGATGTGACGGCGGGAGAGCTGGACCGGTGCGGCGGCGGCGGTGTTGGAGGTGAACACGGCCGCGGCCGGCACGGAGTGGCCGGCGTCGACCAGCGCCAGATCGAGTGAGCCGTCCGCTTTGATGCCGGCGGCGGCTCCGCCGGCCACGAACCCCTGGGCGGCGGTGACGCTCACGGCATCCACCCCGACTGGGCGAGGCCGGCCGTCTCGTCGAGGCCGAGGGCGATGTTGGCGGCTTGGACGGCCTGGCCGGCCGCTCCTTTGACCAGGTTGTCTATGGCGCAGAGAGCGATGACGCGTCCCGTCCGCTCGTCGGCGAAGGCGCTGACCAGCGCCCGGTTGGAGCCGACCACCCAGCGTGTCTGCGGTGGCTGGTCGATCACGTCCACGAACGGGGCGCCGCGATAGAAGTCGGCCAAGCAGCGGCGGGCCTCCTCGGTAGTGCACTCCCCCGCCAGCGTCACCGTGGCGAGTATGCCCCGCTGCATCGGCACGAGATGGGGGGTGAACACGACTCGGTGCTCTCCTCCCAGACGGAGGTCCAACGCCATCTCGATCTCGGGGCGATGCCGGTGGGAGGCCACCCCGTAGGCGCGAACACCCTCGTCGACGGCCCCGAACGTCAGCTCCGCCCTGACCGACCTGCCGGCGCCGGAGACACCGGAGAGGCAATCGGCGACCATTCCCTCGGCCGAGGCGAGCCCCGCCTCGAGGAGAGGAGCGGCGGCCAAGAGCACGGCCGTGGGGTAGCACCCGGGCGCGGCGATCGCCTTGGCGCCTGCCACGTCGAACAGCTCGGGCAAGCCGAACACCCATTCCCCCAGCTCCTCGGGATAGGGGTGGGGAGAGCCGTAGGCGATCCGGTAACGGCTGTCCGTGTCGAGGCGGTAGTCACTGCCGAGATCGACGACGACGACCCCGCGCTGGCGAAGCGCCCGGCCGGCGTCGGCGGATGCGCCATGCGGCAAGGCCAGGAACGCCACGTCGATGTCGTCGACCGAGGACGGGTCGTTGGAGCCGAGGCGGCGGTCCCCCCCTTTGAGCTGGGGATGCACGTCGGCGAGTCGGCTTCCTTCCTGGCTGTGGGCGCCCAGGTGGACGAGGTCGAAGGCTTCGTGGTCGTCGAGGATCCGGACCAGCTCGCCTCCGGCATAACCCGAGGCGCCGAAGACGGCGGTCTTGAACATCGGCGTGATTATACGCATATGCGAATAGGGGCGAAATCAGGGCTCGCCGGGGTCGGGCAGACCCCGGTCGAGGGCGAACCGACGCACCATGGCGTAGGCCTCCTCCTCGCTGTAGGGCCCTTCCTCTATCCGCCTCTCGAGGAGCATGTCCATGATCTCGCCCACCATCGGCCCGGGCTCGATGCCGAGATAGGCCATGACCTGCCGCCCGTTGATGGGAGGGCGCAGCTTGGCCAGCTCCTCCTGCTCCTTGAGCTTTTCGATCCGTTGCTCGAGCTCGTCGATCTGCCGCTGGATGGCCCGGGCGCGCTTCTCGTTGGCGGTGGTGACGTCGCAGCGCACCAGCTCGTTGAGCTTGTCGAGGAGGTGGCCGGCGTCGCGGACGTACCGGCGCACCGCCGAGTCGGTCCATCCCATCTTCAGCGTGTGGGGCCGCAGGTGGAGGAACACGAGCTTGGACACGTCTTCGACCACATGGCGGGGGTAGCGCAGCTCCCGAAGCCGCTTGCGGGTGATGCGGGCGCCGACTACCTCGTGGTGGTGGAAGGTGACGCCTTGGGGGCCGAACTCGCGGGTGTCGGGCTTTCCGATGTCGTGGAACAGGGCGGCGAGCCGCAGGACGAGGTCGGGAGAGGTCTTGCGGACCACGGCGATGGTGTGGGCGAGGACGTCCTTGTGCCGGTGGACCGGGTCCTGTTCCATCGCCAGCCCCGACAGCTCGGGGATGAACCGGTCGGCCAGCCCCGACTCGATCAGGCCCTCGAGAGCCGGCCCCGGGTCCGGGGCGGTGATGAGCTTTGAGAACTCGTCCCGGATCCGCTCGGCCGAGACGATCTCGAGGCGCGGGGCCATGTCCTTCACCGCCTCGAAGGCCTTGCGGTCGGGCTCGAAGCCGAGGGTGGCCTGGAAGCGGAACAGACGCAGCATCCGCAACGGGTCGTCGGAGAAGGAGAGCTCCGGCTCGAGGGGGGTGCGCAGGACCCGGGCGGCCAGGTCGGCCGCCCCGCCGTAGGGGTCGACCGGGGTGACGTCCGGAAAGGAGATGGCCATGGCGTTGACGGTGAAGTCCCGTCGGGACAGGTCGACTTCGATGTCGTCGGAGAACTCGACGTGGGGCTTGCGGGAATCGTCGCGGTAGATCTCCTTGCGGAAGGTGGTGATCTCGACGTTCCGCCCGTTCTTGATCGCCCCGACGGTGCCGAAGGCCTTGCCCACCGTGTACACGGAGTCGGCCCAGCCCTCCAGGATCTCCTGGATGTCGTCGGGCCGGGCGTCGGTGGCGAAGTCGAAATCCACGTCCTCGGTCCGACCGAGGAAGGCGTCGCGGACCGAGCCGCCCACGAGATACAGCTGGTAGCCGGCGGCAGCGAACAACTCCCCCAGCTGCATCGGGGGGAGGTCGGGATCCACCAGCCAGCGCATGCGCTCCGGGATCACGTGCCCGAGGATACGTGCGAGTGCGTGCGCGGACGAAAGTCCGGCCCGGGCGCCCGCCCCCGCCTTCGGCTAGGAGAGCAGTCCGGCTTCCATCGCCTTCGCCCGCAGTTGATGGCCGTTGCGGACGTGAGGCAGCGCGGTGTCGATGTCGACGTGGCGGGACAGGACCAGACGGAGGATCGACTGGTCGAAGGTCTGCATGCCGAAGAACTCGGACTCGCGGATCAGCTCCTGCAGTGTCGCCGTCGGCTGCTCCGACATGATCCACTCCTGCACCCGCTCGTTGTTGACCAGCACCTCGGTGGCCAGGACCAGCCCCGATCCGTTGATCGACTCGAGGAGGCGCTGGCTGACGATGCCCTTGAGGAGGCCGGCCAGCTGGGACCGGACCATCTGGTGCTGGGAGGTCGGGAAGTAGCCCACCAGCCGGGTGATCGTCTCGGCGGGGTCGCTGGTCCGCATCGTCGAGATCACGAGGTGGCCGGTCTCGGCGGCGGTGATCGCCGCCCGGGCCGTCTCCTGGTCGCCGATCTCCGACAGGACGATCACATCGGCGTCCTGGCGCATCGCGGCCTTCACGGCCGAGGCGTAGTCGAGCGTGTCGACTCCGATCTCCCGCTGGGCGACCACCGCCTTCTTGTCGGGGTGGAGCACCTCGATGGGGTCTTCGATCGTCACGATCGAGATCGCCCGGTTCTCGTTGATCCAGTCCACCATCGAGGCGACGGTGGTGGTCTTCCCGGACCCCGACGGGCCCGTCACCAACACGATGCCGGGGGTCTCGTTCTCGATGAGCTTGCGGACCGCGGTCGGCAACCCCAGCTCCTCGAAGTCGGGCGATCCGGGCACGACCCGTCGCATCACCATGGATATCGACCCGCGCTGGCGGAAGGCGGCGACACGGAACCGGCCGAGATCGGGCTTGCCGTATGCGAAATCGGCCTGGCCGGCGGCCTTGAAGTCCCGGGCCGCCCGGGCGGTGAACAGCTCCGCGGCGAGTGCCTCGGTGTCGGTGGTCTTGAGCGGCTCGAACTCGTCGAGGCGCTCGAGCTCGCCGTCGACGCGGATCACCGGGGGTGAGCCGACCTTGAGGTGCAGGTCGGAAGCGTTGCGTTCCACGACGCGGCGCAGGAGATCATCGATGACTATCGGCATGGGCGGTGGTTCCTGGGATGGTCGACGAAGCGATATCGGCCGTCTCGCCCCGCGACTTGATGCCGACCGTCAGCCGAGGCCCACGACACGGCCCCGGACCACGCTCGCCACCCGCTCCACGACCCGGTGGGCATCCGGTGGGCTCTGGTACGGGGACGGGTCGGAGAGCGACACTTCCCCCACGAGGGCGCGGGCCACCGCGGCCATGGAGTCCCGGATGGCCGGCAGGTGATAGCCCCCTTCCAGGAAGACGACGATCCGGTCGGCAGGGACGATCTTGGGAAGCGCCGCCGCCAGGAAGGCGTAGTCGGCTTCGACGAGCCGCAGTTCGGCCAGGGGGTCCTGGGCGTGGGCGTCGAATCCGCACGACACGAGGATCCAGTCAGGCCGGAACGCGGTCAGCGCCGGGATCACCAGCTCCTCGTAGGCGCGGCGGTACACGTCCCCGGCGGTGAATGCCGGCAGGGGGACGTTGAGGACGGTGCCCGCCCCGTCTCCCTCCCCCACTTCGCTGGCCATCCCCTCGAACGGGTAGAACGGCGACTGGTGGACGGACACGTAGAGCACGTCGGGGTCGCGGTAGAACGCCTCCTGGGTGCCGTTGCCGTGGTGGACGTCCCAGTCGACGATCGCCACCCGCTGGCCGGCGTCCCGCAGACGGGCGGCGGTGATGGCCACGTTGTTGAAGAGGCAGAAGCCCATGGCGCGGTTGCGAAGTGCGTGGTGACCGGGCGGCCGGACCGTCACGATCGCCGGCCCGCCGAACCCTGCGGTTAGCCTCTCCACCGCCGTAGGCCCCGCCCCCGCCGCCGCCACCGCCGCCGCCCACGACCCGGGCGAAGCATGGGTGTCGGGGTCGAGGTCGCCCCCGCCCGCCTCACAGAAGCGTCGCACCGCCTCGATGTAGACGGGGTCGTGGACGATCGCCAGGTCGGCGGGCTCCAGCGGTATCGCCGTGACCTCCTCCACCGCCACTCCCGACTGGCGCAGTCCTTCCGCCGCCGCCTTCAGCCGAGCGGGGCGCTCCGGGTGGTAGAGGCCCGTGTCGTGGTCGAACCCGCTCGGATGAGTCACATGCAACAACTGCACCTCCGTACTCTCTCACATGTGAGGTCCGAACTCCGCACGAGAGGCGAATGGCCCGGGCTCGTGAAGCTGCGGCGGGGCTGGGCCGCCGCCCAGGCCCGGCCGTGGAACGACCAGACGGTCGAGCTGGCGTCGCTCCGCCTCGAACGCGGAGGCGACCGCTTCATCGGGGCATGCGTCGGCTGGCTCGCCGAGAGAGGAGTGAAGAGGGTGCTCTCGCCGGCGATGCCCGACGACCAGTCGTCTGTGTGGCGGAGGGCCGGCTTCGAGAACCACCTCGAGCTCGTCGTGTACGAAAAGGACCTCCGGCAGCCGCCTCCCCCGCCGCTGCACCGGGTCGCCGCCGACCCCTCACCGGACCCGGCCGCCCTCGCCGTGATCGACGACCGCGCCTTCGACCCCACGTGGCGGATCGGCAAGGCCGGCCTGGTCGACGCCATGGCCGCCACCCCCACTTCGGCCGTGCTGACCGTACGCGTCGACGGTGTCGTCGCCGGTTTCGCCATCGTCGGTGAGATGGCCGCCGTGTCCTACCTCCAGCGCCTCGCCGTGGACCCCGACCACGCCCGGAGAGGCATCGGCCGGTCGCTGGTGAGGGCCTCTGTCGACTGGGCGCGTCGCCACGGAGCCCGCACGATGGTCCTCAACACCCAGCCGGAGAACCTGGCGGCGGCGAGGCTCTACGAAGACGAAGGCTTCGTGAGGCTGGGCGCCCGCCTCCGCGTCCTCGCCAAGGAGGGCGCCTGATGCCGGTGGCGATCCCGGATCGCTTCCGGCTCGAAGTCCGCCTGGGGCGCGACGGCGACATCGAGGAGTGGCTGGCCACCGACACGTCCCTGGACCGGCCCGTGCTCATCCGCGTCCTCGGGCCGGAGACGTCGGCAGAGCGACGGCGTGAGTTCGTCACCGCCGTCCAGAAGGCCTCGGCCGTCAGCCATCTCCACCTCTCGGCCATCTACCTGGTCGAGGAAGTGGAAGACGGCGCCTACTCGGTGTCGGAGTGGAACGGGGGCGCCACCCTCCGCGCCCGCCTCGACGCCGGGGACACCATCGAGCCGGAAGAGTTCCTCTCCAACGCCTCGGGGTTGTTCTCGGCGCTGGCCGCGTTGCACGAGGCGGGCGTGGTCCACGGCGGCATCGACCTGAGTGCCATCACCTACACCGTCGCCCACCCCGCCAAGCTGGGGGCTTTCGGGCGCCATTCCCGCGGGGCCGACCCCCACGACGACGTGCGCCAGCTGGCGGAGGTGCTCGAGCAGGCTCTCACGGGGTCGCCTCCCGGCATCACCCCTCCCTCGGAGGCGATCGACGGGCTCAGCAGCGACGTGGACCGGATCCTGCGGGCGGGGCGCACCTCCAACGTGTCGGCGCGCAGCCTCGCCGAGGCGTTCGCGTCGGCCCCGACCCCGCGGCGTCCCCAACCCGAGTCGCCGCGTCCGTCCCGGCGCTTGCTGCTGACGGCGATGGCCCTGGTCGTCGCCGCCGCCGGGTTGGTGGGGCTGGGCCGCCTGTTCACCCCCAGCGGCCTCCCCATCGCCCCTCCCCCTGCCGCCCAGCAGGCCGGCGGACCCCCGCAGTCGCCCACCACGACGGAGGCCGCCCCTCCCCCGACTTCGTCGATCCCCCAGCCCTCGAGCGACGTCACGGTGTCGTCGGCGGAGACCTTCGACCCGTTCGGCGGCGGCGACGAGAACGACGCCCTGGTCGAGAACCTCCTCGACGGCGACACCTCGACGCAGTGGCGGACCGAGACCTACCTCGATCCGCTTCCGCTGCTCAAGCCCGGCGTGGGGATCCGGGTGGAGGTGACGGGCACTCCCCGGGTGCTCGAGCTGATCGGCCTCGCCCCCGGTGCGTCATTCGAGATCAGATGGGCCCCGCGGGCATCCGACGACCTCGACGACTACGAGGTCGTCGGCCGCCTCGATTCCCAGCCGGGCACGACCTCGCTCCAGCTCCCCTCCCGGCCCGATGGCGCCTGGCTGATCTGGTTCACCGATTTGCCTCCCCACGAAGGGGACTTCCAGGCCTCCATCTCGGAGCTGCGCTTTCGCTGAGAATTGGATCCGAGGGACCGGGGCCGGCCCGGTAGCCTGACCGCCGGTGAAAGACCTCCCCGATCCGGATCTCCTCGCCCGCGCCGCTCGCGGCGACCGGGCGGCCTTCGACGAGCTCATGCGTCGCCACGAGGACCGGGTCTTCGCCATCTGCCTGCGCATCGTCCGCGACCGAGAGGTCGCATTGGACACGGTGCAGGACACGTTCCTCACGGTCTTCCGCAAGGCCGGCCAGTTCCGCGGCGAATCCCAGTTCTCGACGTGGCTCTATCGGGTCGCCGTCAACACCTGCTACGACCACCTGCGGCGCCGCAAGCGCCGCCCCACGGAGCCTCTGCCCGAGGGCTTCGAGCCGCCCGACCGTCATGTCGACTCGGCCCTCTCCTCGGTCGAGTTGCGTCCCGACCTGACCACGGCCCTGGCGTCCTTGTCGGAGGAGTTCCGCACGACACTGGTGCTGGCCGACGTGGAGGGCTTTCCGATCGGCGAGGTCGCCCGAATCCTCGACGTCGCCGAAGGCACCGTGAAATCGCGCCTCCACCGGGCGCGCAAGGAGTTGGCCCGAATACTCGGGAACCGTGAGGCATGGGGATGACATCCAAGTGAGTGACCCGATGCACGAACGCCATGACCTCGATCTCATCGCCGCTTTCGCCCGGGAGGCCCTCGCCGATGCCTCGCCGGCGCGCGCGCTGATCGAGTCCTGCCCCGAGTGCGCCGAGTACTACCGGGCCACCCGGCTGGTCCTGGAGGCGGTGCGGACGGACCCCGCCCCGCGGCTGACCGACCTGGAGCGGTACCGCCTCCATCGGGCGATCTGGGAGGAGGTGGCACCGGAGGCACCGGCGGCATCTCCGACATCGAGGGGCCGGTGGTGGTACCGCCTGGCGGGGGCGGCGGCGGCGCTGGCGGCGGTGGTCGCCGTCGGCGGCGTGCTCGGGAACGGTAGGGCCGCCGAGGAACCGACCATGACGACCGCCGCCCGCGAGCTGTTCACTGCGGCTCCCGACGCGATGGCAGACCGCGACGAGACCCTCGCTCCCCTCTCCGCCGGTGCGGAGGCCTTCGACACGACGGAGGCGGCCTCCTCGGCCGCCGGGGCCGGCGAAGCCGCCGATGGGGCGGGTGCCCCGACGGTGGTGTTCTCCGCCGCCGACCTCCCCGAGGTGGCGTCCGCCTTCACGGACCGGGTCTCGGCGGGCGAGGCAGTGATCGAACCTACGTTCGATTGCGCGGAGTGGGCCGACGCCGACGATCTGCTGGCGGCGGAGCCGGCGGAGATGGACGGGGAGCCGGTGTGGCTGCTCGCCCACGGTGAGCGCGACGCCCCCTCCGTCGAGGTCGTCGACGCCGCCGAGTGTGTCGTCGTCTACCCGCACGGGTGAGCGGACGCGCCGCGGCTAACCTCGTGGTGATGGAGGATTTCCCCGCCCGACTGGCGACGTTCCTCGAGGACATCGCCACCCGCGTGCGTGCGATGACGGTCGACCGGATCTCGAAGGCGGTCCGGCTCTCGACGCTCGGGATGATCGCGGCCGCGTTCGGGCTGATGGCGGCGATCTTCCTCTTCCTCACGGTCTTCGCTGCCCTGGAGATCTCTCTGGGAAGCGACGCTGCCGCCTGGGGCGTCCTGGCGGGACTATTCCTGCTCGCCGGGGCGTTGTTGTGGAGTAAGCGGAGCAAGGATTGAACACAGGTGTCCACTATTGAGAAGGTGGCCATCATCGGCAGCGGGCCGGCCGGACTCACGGCGGCGCTGTATGCCGCCCGTGCCGACCTCGAGCCCATCGTCTTCGAGGGCTATTCGGCCGGTGGCCAGCTGATGATCACCACCGAGGTCGAGAACTTCCCCGGGTTCCCCGACGGCGTGCAGGGACCGGAGTTGATGGACCGATTCCGCAAGCAGGCGGAACGGTTCGGGGCGCGCCTGCACACCGTCGACGTCGACCGGGTCGACTTCTCACAACATCCCTTCCGCTTGTGGGTGGGGGCCGACGAGTACCTCGCCGAGGCGGTCATCGTCGCCACTGGGGCGTCGGCCAAGTGGCTCGACGTGCCGGGCGAGCAGCGTTTGACGGGCCGGGGCGTGTCCGCCTGTGCGACCTGCGACGGGTTCTTCTTCCGCGACAAGCGGCTCGTCGTCGTTGGCGGCGGCGACTCGGCCATGGAAGAGGCGCTCTTTCTCACCAAGTTCGCTTCCCGGGTCACCATCGTCCACCGCCGCGACGAGTTCCGGGCGTCCAAGATCATGGCTGCCCGGGCCCTCGAGCATCCCAAGATCGACGTGATCTGGAACGCCGTGGTCAAAGAGATCCACGGCGAAGACGGTGTCACCGGCGTGACCCTGGAGGACACGGTCACCGGAGAGACCCGACTCTTCGAGACCGACGGGGTCTTCGTGGCCATCGGGCACACTCCCAACACGAAGCTGTTCGAAGGCCAGCTGGAGCTCGACGCCAACGGGTACATCGTCCTCGAAGACGGCGTGTCGACCCGCACGTCGGTCGAAGGCGTGTTCGCCGCCGGTGACGTGGCCGACTCCTACTATCGGCAGGCGATCACCGCGGCCGGCACTGGGTGCCGGGCGGCGATCGACGCCGAGCGCTGGCTGGCTTCCCGAGAATGACGTTTCTGAGCAAGGAGACATCCCCATGAGCCAACCCCTCACCATCACCGATTCCGAGTTCGACGACGTGATCAACTCGGACAAGCCCGTGCTCGTCGACTTCTGGGCCGAGTGGTGCGGGCCGTGCCGCATGATCGCCCCGATCCTCGAAGAGATCGCCGCCGAGCACGACTCCATCACCATCGCCAAGCTCAACATCGACGAGAACCCGCAGGCTCCGGGCCGCTACGACGTGATGAGCATCCCCACGATGATCGTCTTCCAGGACGGCGTGGAGAAGAAGCGCATCGTCGGCGCCCGTCCCAAGGCCGCTCTCGAACAGGAGCTGGCCGAGTTCCTCAGCTGAGCCCGATCTGAGTCGCCGGGCGCTTTCGGGCTGAGCGTCTCTCGCCCACACAGTCGTACCATGCCCGAATGCGCCTGTACCGCCAGGGGGACACCGGCGAACCGATCCGTGACATCCAGGACCGGCTGGCCGCGCTCGGCCTGTCCTGTGGCGCCGACCCCCGCGGGGAGTTCGGGGAGGGCACCCGCCAGGCGGTCCTGGAGTTCCAGCGCAGCCGGGGGCTGAACGCCGACGGGATCGTCGGCCCCGACACCTGGCGCGCCCTGTACGAAGCCGGATATCGCCTGGGAGACCGCCTCCTCTTCCTCCGCCGCCCCATGCTGCGGGGCGACGACGTCGCCGAGCTCCAGAGCCGCCTCAACGGGCTGGGTTTCGACGCCGGGAAGGTCGACGGCATCTTCGGCCCCGACACGCAACGCGCCGTCCTCGAGTTCCAGCGCAACCGCCACCTGGCAGAAGATGGAATGGTGGGCCCCGAGGTCATAACCGAGCTCCGCCTGGTCACCCGGGCCACGCTGCGGGCCGGCCGCGAGACCATCAGGGAGCTGGAGTGGCTCCGGGCCCGGCCCCCCACCATCGTCGGCGTCCGCGTGTTCATCGACGCCGCCTGCCGCACCGAATCGGAGGCGGCCACCTCCTGGATCGCCGCCAACGCCGCCGCCATCGCCCTCCAGGAGCGCGGTGGCGTGCCTCTTTTGTCCCGCAGCCACGACGTGACGATGCCCGAGCGGCTCCGAGCCCGGCGCGCCAACCGACTCGGCGCAGACCTCATCGTCTCCTTCGGCGTCGCCGATGAGAGGCTCGCCGTCTACTACTACTCCTCGAATCTCGGCCGGAGCGAGGTCGGAGCGCTCCTCGCCCAGGCAGTCGCTTCCCGGCTGGGCACCGACTACGAAGGCCGGGCCACCCCGATGCTCAAGGAGACCCGCGCCCCGGCGATCGTGGTGGAGGCACCCGACCTCGACGAGAAGACGGCGGTGGCGGTGGTCGACGGGATCGACGACTTCTTCCGCCAGGCGGGCCGTTCTAGGTGAAGAACTGGCGGTAGATCCGCTCGAGGTCTTCCAGCGAGTTGAAGGTGATCTCGACCTTGCCCTTCTGGTTGCGGTACTTGATGTTCACCTTCGAGCCCAGCCGATCGCGCAGCCGTTGCTCGAGCTCGACGATCTCCACCGGCCGCACCTCCCTCACCCGGGGCGGCGTGGTCGGCGAAGCCCCCACTCTGGCCCGAGCGGCCTCCTCCACCTGACGCACGGACCAGCCCTCTGCCACCGCCCGCTGGGCGATGTGCTGGGCGTAGGCGGTGTCCTCGATGGCCAGGAGCGCCCGGGCGTGGCCGGCGGACAGCTCTCCCCTCTCGACCATTCCCTGGATGGCGGCCGGCAGCTGCAGCAGCCGGAGGGTGTTGGTCACCGCCGGGCGGCTCTTGCCCACGGCCTGGGCGACCTGTTCGTGCGACATTCCAAAATCTTCCATGAGAGCCTTGTATGCCGCCGCCTCCTCCAATGGGCCGAGGTCCTGGCGTTGCAGGTTCTCGATCAGCGCCTCGGTCAGGCTGTGCTGGTCGTCGGAGGTCCGGATGACGGCCGGTATCTCGGTGAGGCCGGCCTGGCGTGCCGCCCGCCAGCGGCGCTCGCCGGCGATCAGGGCATATCGACCATCGTCCAACGGCCGGACGACGACCGGCTGCAGCACACCGACCTCGGCGATCGACGCCGCCAGCTCGGCGAGGGCCTCCTCGTCGAAGTTGGTTCGGGGTTGGTTGGGGTTGGGGACCACCTCGTCCAGCTTCAGACGCCGGAAGTCGTCTCTTCCCTCGGCACTGGGAATCAGCGATTCGAGCCCTCTCCCCAACCCGGCGCGACGTGTGGCCATGGTCCTCCTCAATCCATCCCGTGCCGACGACGGAACTCCCGAGCCAGCTCCCGATAGGCAATCGCTCCCCGGCTCATCCCGTCGAAGGCCTCGATCGGCTCCCCAAACGAGGGAGCCTCCGACAACCGTACAGAACGTGGGATCAAAGCCCGGTAGACGGTCTCCCCGAAATGGCCCCGCACCTGGTCGGCGACCTCCTTGGAGAGTCGAGTGCGGGCGTCGTACATGGTCAGCACGACCCCGCCGACCTCCAGGCCGGGGTTCAAATTCGACTTCACCAGCTCGACGTTGTGGAGCAGCTGGCTGAGGCCCTCGAGGGCGTAGTACTCGCACTGGATGGGGATCATCACCTCGTCGGCCGCGGCCAGGGCGTTGACGGTGAGTAGGCCCAGCGATGGGGGACAGTCGACGAATATCACCTGGTAATCGTTTTCGACCTGTTTCAGGGCGTTGCTCAGTCGCCGTTCCCGGCTGAAGACCGGCACCAACTCGATCTCCGCGCCTGCCAGATCGATCGTGGCCGGGACCACGAAGAGGTCACGCACGCTGGTGGGCTCGACGGCGTCTTCGATCGGGAAGTCCTTGAGCAGGACGTCGTAGATGGAGTGCGTTATCTGCTGGCGGTCGATGCCGAGTCCGGAAGTGGCGTTCCCCTGCGGGTCGAGGTCGACCAGCAACGTCTTCACGCCCTGGAAAGCCAACCCTGCCGCCAGGTTGATCGCGGTTGTGGTCTTGCCCACGCCCCCCTTCTGGTTGGCGAGAGCCACGATGGTTGCCCGGGTCATGCGGCGGCCATGATACGTAGCCACACAGGGTGGTCAAGCACCTCGGAAGGCACCTCGATCACCTCGAAGCCCGCCTCCGCGGCTGGTCGCTCCTCCCAGGAGCCGCCCACCACCAGCCTTCCCCCGGGTCGCAGCAACCGGCCGCCCCATCTGCGGACCTCGTCGGGTTCCGCCACCGCCCGCACCACGACCAGATCCGCCTCCGCCGCGAGGTGGCCGGCATCGGCCTGGACGACCTCCACATTGTCCAGGCCGAGCACCCGGGTGGCCCGACGAGCCAGTGACACCCTCCGGCCCGCCCGGTCCACCAGCAGGACGTCCGTCTCCGGCCACAGGACCGCCAGGGGTATGCCGGGGAGGCCGACACCGGATCCCAAATCGATGACCTCCCGGGGGGGCGGAGGCGGATCCCAGCCCCGGGCGAAGAGGAGGGAATCGCCGATGTGGCGGGACCAGATGCGTTCGGCTTCGTTGGGTCCCAGGCCGCCGGCGGGGATGGCTTCTTCGATCAGCCACCGTCCGTACCGGTCGAGGCGCTCGATCTGCGCCTGATCCAGGCGCCAACCGGCCCAGGCCGCAGCCCGCTCCAGCACCTCGGGAAAAGACATGGGCCCGAGGCTACTGCCTCGGGCCCACGTTTCACGTGAAACTAGAGGGTTGAGGTCAACTCTCGGGGTCTCCTGCCGGCGACTCCGCCGAGAACCCGTCCTCGGCCGCTGCATCGGCCGCCGACTCCGTTTCCACGTCGGCTTCGCCTTCGCCGCCCTCGGGCTCCGCCGTCGCCTCTGCCTCCTCGACCTTGGCGATCACCACGTAGCGCGCGGGGGCCTCGCCCTCAGAGTACGACCGCACCCCCTCGTGCTGGGCCACGACGTCGTGGATGACCTTTCGGTCGGCGGCCGACATGGGCTCCAGCATCAACTCGCCGCCTTCCTCCAGCACTTGCTGGATCAGCTCGCCGGCATAGATGGTCAGGGCTTGCCGGCGTCGCTCGGCGTAGCCGGCGATGTCGATCCGCACCCGGGCCGGTTCTTGAGTGGCCCGCTGCAGTACCGTCTTCGTCAGCTCGTGGACTGCCTCCATCACCGAGCCCCGGGGGCCGACGAGGGCCTCGGTCTGCTCTCCGATCACGTTGGCGACGATGACGTCGTCGTCCATGTGGGTCTCGACCCGACCTTCCAGGCCAATGGCTTCCAGCAATCCTTCCAGGAATTCCTTGACCAGCGGCTCCTGCTCGGCCGGCGAGAGCTCCTTGCGAGGGTCGGTGCTGTTGGAGGTCTGCTCCTGAGGCTCCTCCGCTCGAGGTGCCTCGTTGCCCGCGTCGGAGCGCATGTTCTTCGCCTTTCCTTCGGCTTGCCGGCTCGGTCGGGAGGAAGACTTGGCGGCTTTCGCCGGCTCCGCCTGGCGGGAACCGCGCTTCTTCTTCCTGGTCCGACTCCGTTTGCGTCCGGGTTTCTTCTCACTGACTTTGACGATGGCGTCCCGGCCCCCGAAGCCCAGGAAGCCCCGTTCCGGCTCCTGGATGACCTCGATCTCGAGGCGGCTCCGGTCCGTGATGCCGAGTTCGCGCATCGCCGCTTCGATGGCCAGATCGATTGTCTTCGCCTTGACTTCGACGTACGCCACGTCAGCTCCTTCTGCGCCGGCTCTTCTTCTTCGAGCTCGGCTGCGGCTTCTTGCGATCGGTGGTGTTGCCCGACTCGGCCGGCTTGGCCGGTTTGTCGCCGCTGGATGCGACTGGAGTGGGCCGGCCGTCGATCTTGAAGATCAGGACCTGCTGGCCGAGCCGGAAGAGATTGCCAGTAGCCCAGTAGAGCACCAGACCAGCCGGGAAGTTCCAGGAGATGAAGCCGATGAACAGCGGCATGATCTTGGTCATCGCCGACTGGGCACCCGCCTGGGGCCCCTCCGCCTTGGGCTGTCCGTAGTTCTGGTGCCAGGTCTGGATGTACTGCGTGGCCACCATCAGGACGATCATGAACAGGTAGGGGAGGGCGGTCACGAGCCCTTCGGCGAACGCCTGGGCGGGAGACCAGGACAGATGCATCCCCAAGAAATCGGTGTTGCCTTGGGCGATGGCCTGGCCCAGGGCGGACCCGTCGGGCAGCCACCTCAAGATGCCCGGGACCATGTCGCCGGTTGCGGCCCCGGGCAGGAACCGCTCGACCCGGGGGAGGATCGCCTCGTTCACCTGGGTGAGCCCCAACACCCGGAACAAGGCGTACCAGATCGGCATCTGGACCAACAGCGGCACCAGGCATCCGCCGGGGGAGGCGCCGGCCTCCTTCTGCACGCGCATCAGCTCGCGCTGCATCTCCTCGGGCCGGTCCTTGTACTCCTTCTGGATCCGTCGGACTTCGGGCTGGATGGCCTGGAAGGCTCGCGTCGCCCGGGTCTGCTTGAGGGTCAGAGGGAACAGGGCGGCGTTGACCAGGACGGTGAGGATGACGATCCCCAGCCCGAAGTTCGGGATCAGCTGATAGAAGAGATCGAGAACCGCGGCAAGGGCCGCCTGGATGCCGTCGAATATCGCACCCATCAGTCACGCCCTCCCTGGGGTACGGGGTCGAAGCCGCCGGGATGGAACGGGTGGCACCGCGACAGCCGTCGCAGGGCCATCCATGCGCCTCTCGCCACCCCGAAGCGCTCTATGGCTTCTCGGGCGTAGGTCGAGCAGCTCGGCTGGTAGCGGCAGTTCGCCCCCAGCAAGGGACTTACCAGAATCTGGTAGGCCCGGATCAGGGCGGCGACCGCTCTTCGTGGCAGGTTCCTCATCTCAGGGCTTCCACGGCGCGGCGTAGCCAACCGATCAGGTCCTGGAAGTCGGCTTCCACGACCTGGCGATCGGCGATGATCACGTAATCCATTCCTTGCTCCAGTGACACTTCTCTGAGTGCGTGTCGTATGCGCCGCTTGGCGCGGTTGCGCCGCACAGCATTGCCGATTCCTCGCCCCGCTACCAGGCCGACACGGGGGCCGGCCTCGGGGGAGGGGGCAGCGACCACGGTCACCGCCCCTCGGCGGACCCGCCGACCCGTGGATAGGACCCGCCGGAAATCTCGAGATGTCCGAAGGGTCGTCAGTTCAGACGGCGAGGCGCTTCCGTCCTTTGCGGCGGCGGGCGGCGAGGACGGCTCGACCGGAGCGCGTCCGCATACGATGCCGGAATCCGTGCTTGCGCTTCCGGCGGCGCACTTTGGGTTGATACGTTCTTTTCATGGCGAATCGACTCGGTGGACGGGGCGGACCGGCGAAGGTTACGGAGCGTCTCTACGCCATGTCAAAGGCGCAGCGGACCCTCTTGGGACGGGTGACCAGCTGGCTTCCGGGGGTCGCGAAGAAAATCTGAACCTCGCGAAAACCAGATAGGTGGGTCTTCGCCCCAATTCGGCTTCGACCGGCTGTGGAAACCCCTGGCAAAGCTCGCTTTGACCTGGGATTCTCCGGCACCGAAGGATACCTCGCGTCCTCACCAAGTCCGATTTCCGCGCTCTTGACGCCTGCCGGACACCCCTCGCATACTCCCCGGCCACGCTGAGCAACACCACGCTCACTTCCCCCAGACGCCGTGGTGGTTGTGCGCGCCGACATGTGAACAGCCCCGGGTCGAAGGGATTACCCACAGCTGTGGAGACAGCTGTGGATAACCCGTTGGCTGCCCGGCCGACAGAACCGGAAGGAGGTTTCTTGGTCCAAGTACGACAACCCCAGGACCGATGGGGGGCGTTCGTCGACTTCCTGCGAGGTTCTGTACCGCAGAGCGCCTGGCAGACGTGGCTCAGCCGCATCGGCTGCGATCGCGAGGGAGCCGACGACCTCGTCCTGTCGGTACCGAGCGAGTTCCACCTGCAGTGGATCCGCGAGAAACACCACGAGGTGATCCTGGCGGCGGCCGCCGCCGCCTACGGGTCTCAGGTGCGGGTCGAATATCGAGTCGCCGAGACCGCCCAGCCGCCGATGTTCCCCATCGACACGCCGGAACCCGAGCCGCCGCTCCCACCCGAGCCCGAGCCGGAAGCCCACCAGCCCGTCAGCCTGATGGGCCGTTACCGCTTCGACACCTTCGTGGTCGGACCTTCCAACCGTTTCGCCTACGCCGCGGCGATGGCCGTGGCCGAGCGCCCCGGCGTCAACTACAACCCGCTATTCATCTACGGCTCGGCGGGTCTGGGCAAGACCCATCTGCTCAACGCCGTCGGGCACCACTCCCGTGAGCTGTATCCCTACTTGTCGGTTCGCTACGTCACTTCCGAGAACTTCCTGAACGACTTCATCGAATGCATCCGGCGCAAGCGCGTCGACGACTTCAAGCAGCGTTTCCGGTCGGTGGACATCCTCCTGTTGGACGACGTCCAGTTCTTCGAGGGCAAGGAGCAGATCCTCGAGGAGTTCTTCCACACGTTCAACGACTTGCACGACGCCGGCAAGCAGATGGTGATCAGCTCCGATCGCCACCCCCGGCACCTGTCCACGCTCGAGGACCGGCTCCGCAGTCGGTTCGAATGGGGCCTCCTCACCGACATCCAGCCACCGGACGTGGAGACCCGCCTGGCCATCCTCCGGCGCAACGCCGAGCAAGCCCCCAAGCACGTCCCGATCGACGTGTTGGAGTTCATCGCCGGCCTGGTCTCGGACAACATCCGCGAGCTCGAGGGGGCTCTGACGCGCGTGACCGCTTTCGCCACGCTCACCGACCGGGAGATCGACCTGGACATGGCCAAGCAGGTCCTCCAGGACCTACTGCCCGGTCACCATCCGAAGCAGCTCACGGCCGAAGAGATCATCCGCGCCACCGCCCAGGCCTTCGGGTTCTCCGTCGAGGAGGTGGTCGGCAAGAGCCGCCGCCAGCCACTCGTGCTTTGCCGGCAGGTGGCGATGTACCTGTGCCGCGACCTCACCGACCTGTCGCTGCCCAAGATCGGAGCGCACTTCGGTGGTCGCGACCACACGACGGTGATCCATTCCATCGAGAAGGTAACCACCCTGCTGCAGACCGATCGTGAGGTCTTCGACCAGGTGACCCGCCTTTCTCAACAGCTGCGGGGAACCTGACAGATGGGGGCTGTTGAAATCGCGGCGTATGTCCACAGCTGCCGGGTACACGAGAAATGCCATGTGGATGCCGCCCCGGTTCTCCACAGCCCGCTTCTGAGCGGAAACGGCCTGGTTGAGCGGATGTTCTACGATCATCCACAATCCACAGGCCCTACTACGGCTACGAACTCCGAAATATCAATCGAGTAGGAAGAGAAGAAGGGAAAACCCCTGTGAGAATCCGAGCAGAGCGGGACGACCTAGCCGACATCTTCAGCCGGGCCAACAGGGCCATCGGTGCCCGCACCGCCATACCTGTGCTCCAGGGGCTCTTGTGCGAGGTGTCCGGATCGAATCTGTGGGTCACCGGCACCGACCACGAGATGACCGTCCGTGCCTCCATGGAAGTCGAGGTGATGGAGGAGGGTCGGGTGGTGATCCCCGGCCGCCTGCTGGCCGACGCCGTTCGCCGGATGCCGGCAGGTCAGGTGACGATCGGAACCTCCGACGGGGAAGTCGAGATCGTCGGCCGGGGCCCTCGCTTTTCGATCCGTCCGCTCAACACCGAGGACTTCCCCGAGATCGCCGAGAGCACCGGTGAGGGAGTCGAAGTGGACGGCGAGGAACTGGCCGCAGCCATCAACCAGGTGGTGGTGGCGGCCTCGACCGACACGGCCCGTCCCATCCTCACCGGGGTCCTGTTCGAGTCGTCGGAGGAAGGGCTGCGGTTGGTGGCGACCGACTCGTATCGGTTGGCGGTGAGGGATCTCGCCGGCGTGGGGTTGGAGGGAACCGGGTTGGTGCCGGCCCGGGGTCTGCGGGAGCTGCCCAGGACCATCGGAGCGGCCAAGATCACGGCGAGGCTGGGGGAGCGGGAGGCCGTGTTCAGCTCGGAGCGGGGGACGCTCCGCCTGCGGCTCATCGAGGGCTCGTTCCCCAAGTACCGGTCGCTCGTGCCCGAGAGCTACCCCAACCAGGTGATCATCAAGAAAGAAGACGTCCTCGAGGCGCTGGGTCGCGTGTCGCTCGTCGCCGAAGACCACATCCCGGTGAGGCTGAAGCTCTCCGACGGGGGAGTGGACGTGACCGTCACGCGTCAGGACGTCGGCGGGGAGACGGAGCACATCGCCGGCGTCTACACCGGTGAGCAAGAAGAGGTCACGGTCGCCTTCAACCCCCGCTACCTGGCGGACGGGGTCGGGGCAGTGGAAGGCGAGGACGTCCGGATCCAGGTGATCGACGGTGTCCGGCCGAGCGTGGTCGACGGAGGCGACGGCTCCAACTTCATCTATCTCCTCATGCCGGTTCGCATCTAGACGGCCGTGCATGTCGCTTGGCTGGAACTGACCGATTTCCGCTCCTATCGCCGTCTCGAATGGCGCCCGGACCCGGGCGTGAACCTGCTCATCGGCCCCAACGGCGCCGGGAAGACCAACGCCCTCGAGGCGGTGGGATACCTGGCGACCCTCCGCTCTTTCCGGGGAGTCGGTGACGAGGCACTGGTCAACGACGAGGCCGAGCGCGCCTACGTGAGGGGTGGGGTCGACCGGGGAGGCGATCGGGGAGAGGCCCTGATCGAGGTGGAGGTGCCCCGCCGCGGGCCCCGGCGGGCGCAGCTGGATCGCCAGCGTCTCCGCCGGATCTCCGATTTGGTGGAGATCATCCGGGTGGTCACCTTCCTCCCGGAGGACCTCGACCTCGTCAAGCGGGGACCTGCCCGTCGGCGCGACCTCCTGGATGAAGCCGCCGTCCAGCTCCGGCCGGCCGCGGCCTTGGACTTCGCCGAATACGACCGGGCCGTCCGCCAGCGCAATGCCTTCTTGAAGATGGGAGCTCCCGACGAAGTCACACTCTCGGTGTGGGACGAGAGGATGTCCCAGGCGGGCGGCAAGGTGATGGCGAGGAGGGCAGCGGTGATGACAGAGCTCGCCCCATACATGGAAGACGCATACCGGGCCATCAGCGGCTCGTCGTCGATTCTCGCCTTCTCGTACTCCAGCGAATGGGGTGGCTCCCCCGACCCCACGATCGGCGCCGCCGAGCACGCCCGCGTCCTGGCTGAGGCGATCGCCGCCAGCCGGCGCCAGGACATGGAGAGGAGGGTGTCGACGGTGGGCCCCCACCGCGACGACCCCGCACTGCTCCTCGACGGCCACGACGTCCGGGTCCACGGGTCCCAAGGAGAGCAGCGCAGCACCGCCCTGGCGGTGCGACTCGCCGTCCATCGGGCGGTCACCGAGCGCACCGGCGCGCCTCCCCTGCTCCTGTTGGACGACGTGTTCAGCGAGTTGGACGAGGGCCGGGCCGAGCGGCTGGCAGCGGCCTTGCCCCCCGCCCAAACTCTCATCTCGTCGGCCCGGCCGGAAGACGTCCCCATCCGCGGCCGCCGCTGGGACGTCAGCGACGGCAAGCTCGAGGAGGCGTCGTGATACCGCTCGAGGAAGCCCTGGAGGCGACCCTCCGGCGACTGGGGCTCGCCGAGCCGTTGGTGATGATGACGATCGCCCGGGATTGGGAACGGATCGCCGGGCCGCGGTGGGCCGAGCAGGCGACGCCGATCTACTTGCGGGAGGGCACTCTGGTCGTGGAGGCGAAGGACCGGCGGGGCGTGGGGTTCCTGCGCTATGCAGTGGCGGAATTGAGGCAGCGGCTCGTAGACGAATTCGGGGCGGATACGATCAAAGGAGTGGAGCTGCGCCCGCCCTCCCGCCGTGCGGAAACGCCAGCGCTGAGCAGAGAAAGCCCGGCGCAGGCCGGCACAGAGCTTGGGAAACAGCCGCCGTTCCGGTAGACTTACACGAGTGTAAATCTCTCCTCCCGCAGGCTGGTCTGCCTGCGCCCGCCAGGTCCCCGAATCCCTGAAGGAGTGTTGTGACGGCCACGCGCGACACGTATGCAGCGAAAGACATCACCGTCCTCGAAGGCCTCGAGGCCGTCCGGCTCCGCCCGGGCATGTACATCGGCTCCACCGGTCCGCGGGGTCTCCACCACCTCATCTGGGAGGTCGTGGACAACTCTGTGGATGAGGCCATGGCGGGCTACGCCAGCCGCATCGAGGTGACGCTGCGCGCCGATGGGGGAGTGACCGTCGTCGACAACGGACGTGGCAT
This sequence comes from Acidimicrobiia bacterium, assembly GCA_017577575.1. Classification (GTDB taxonomy): domain Bacteria; phylum Actinomycetota; class Acidimicrobiia; order Spongiisociales; family ZC4RG35; genus ZC4RG17. Next base: position 28,857 of record PKRG01000007.1, read on the forward strand.
CCCTGTGGACAAGGTGGAAAAGACGGGCCTGTCCGGTCTCACCACGGTCCTCACCACGCTCCACGCCGGCGGCAAGTTCTCGGAGGGTGCCTACACGGTCTCCGGTGGCCTCCATGGCGTGGGTGTCTCGGTGGTCAACGCCCTGTCCGAGCGCCTGGAAGCGGAGGTGCGCCGCGACGGCTACGTGTGGACCCAGAGCTTCCGCCGCGGGGTACCCGACACGAAAAACCCCAAGAAGGGCGCCAAGGTCAAGAAGACCGGCACCACGATCACTTTCTGGCCCGATCCCGAGATCTTCACCGAGGGTGTCGAGTTCGACTACGAGACGGTGTCCGCCCGGCTGCGGGAGATGGCTTTCCTCAACCGTGGGCTCGAGATCATCCTCCACGACGAACGTGGCGACGACACCGTCACCCAGACCTTCCACTACAAGGGCGGCCTGATCGACTTCGTGAAGCACCTCAACTCCAAGCGGGAGGTGCTCCATCCCCACATCATCGACATCGTCGACACCAACACCGAGGCCGAGGTCGAGGTGGCGATGCAATGGACCACCTCGTACAACGAGTCGGTCCTGTCGTTCGCCAACACCATCAACACCCACGAAGGCGGCACCCACGAAGAGGGATTCCGCAAGGCGCTGACGAAGGCGATCAACGACTTCGCCCGCGCCAAGAACCTGCTCAAGGAGAAGGACCCGAATCTCACAGGCGAGGACGTCCGCGAGGGCCTGACGGCCGTGGTCTCGGTTCGGGTCCGCAACCCCCAGTTCGAAGGTCAGACGAAGACCAAGCTCGGCAACACCGAGATCCGGTCCTACGTCGAGAAGGTCCTCAACCGGCGCCTGCCGGAGTGGCTGGAGCGGTACAGCCCGGAGGCGCGGCGCATCGTCGAGAAGTCCATCAACGCCGCCAAGGCCCGTGAGGCGGCTCGCAAGGCCCGGGAGCTGACGAGGCGCAAATCGGGCCTCGAGTCGGGCGGCCTCCCCGACAAGCTGGCCGACTGCTCGTCCCGGGACCCGGGTGAGTCGGAGCTGTTCATCGTGGAGGGGAACTCGGCGGCCGGCCCCGCCAAGCAGGCCCGCGACTCCAACACGCAGGCGATCCTTCCGATCCGAGGCAAGATCCTCAACGTCGAGAAGGCGCGGCTGGCCAAGGCCCTCCAGAACGCCGAGGTGCAGGACATCATCACCGCCCTGGGCACGGGCATCGGCGACGACTTCGACATCTCCAAGGCCCGTTACCACAAGGTGGTGCTGCTGGCCGACGCCGACGTCGACGGCGCTCACATACGCACCCTGTTGCTGACGTTGTTCTTCCGCCACATGCGGGGGCTGATCGAGGCCGGCTACATCTACATCGCCCAGCCGCCTCTCTACCGGGTCAAGGTGGGCTCGAAGGTCCACTACCTGCGCGATGACGCCGCCTTGCGGGAGTTCCAGAAGGAGCACCCCAAGGTCAAGCCGACCCGATTCAAGGGCCTCGGCGAGATGAACCCGAAAGAGCTGTGGGAGACCACGATGAACCCCGAGACCCGGACCCTCCTGCGGGTGGACATGGAAGACGCCGCCCGGGCCGAGGAGGTGTTCTCGATCCTCATGGGTGACGTGGTGGCCGACCGCAAGGCGTTCATCCAGCAGAACGCCTCCGACGTGCGCTTCCTCGACATATGAGCCCGGCGCGCCGTTCCCCGATCTCCGCCTGAGAAAACACCCATGACGACTGAAAACCAGAACTACCCGCATCTCGAGATCGTCGAGGAGATGGAGCAGAGCTTCATCGACTACGCGATGTCGGTGATCGTCTCCCGCGCCCTCCCCGACGTCCGCGACGGTCTCAAGCCGGTGCAGCGCCGGATCATCTACTCGATGTACGAGAACAACATCGGGCCTACCACCGCCCACCGCAAGTGCTCGAAGGTGGTGGGTGACGTGATGGGCAACTACCACCCGCACGGCGACCAGGCGATCTACGACGCCCTCGTGCGGATGGGCCAGGACTTCTCGATGCGGCACCTGCTGATCGACCCGCAGGGGAACTTCGGCACCCCCGACGACCCCCCGGGAGCGCCCCGCTACACCGAGTGCCGCCTCACGCCGCTGGCCATGCAGCTCCTCGAGGGCATCCGCGAGGACACCGTCGACTTCGAGGACAACTACTCGGGCGAGATGCAGCAGCCCACCGTGCTGCCGGCCCGGTTCCCCAACCTGTTGGTCAACGGCAGCCAGGGCATCGCGGTGGGGATGGCCACCAACATCCCGCCCCACAACCTGGGCGAGGTGATCGACGCCTGCCTCCACATGCTCGACCATCCCGACGCCACGGTCGAGGACGTGATGAAGTTCATCCAGGGCCCCGACTTCCCGACCGGCGGCTACCTGGTCGGCAAGGCGGGGATCCGGGAGGCTCTCAGCACCGGACGCGGCAGCGTCAAGGTCCGGGCGGTGTGCGACGTGCAGGAGATCCGCAAGGGCCGCACCGCCATCGTGGTCACCGAGCTGCCCTACCAGGTGTCGATCGAGCGGATCGTCTCCAAGATCAAAGAGCTGGTCGAGACGAAGCGCCTGACCGGGATCGCCGAGGTCCGCAACGAGTCCTCCGACCGGGTCGGCACCCGGCTGGTCATCGAGCTGAAGCAGGGCGCCGTGCCCCAGGTGATCCTGAACCAGCTCTACAAGAACACGCCGCTTCAGGACACCTTCGGTTACAACATGGTGGCGCTGGTCGACGGCGTGCCCCGCACGCTGAACGTGGCCGAGATGATCGGCTACTACCTCGACCACCAGATGGAGGTCATCGAGCGCCGGACCCGCTTCCGCCTCGACGAAGCCGAGAAGCGGGCCCACATCCTCGAGGGCCTCATCGTCGCCGTCGACAACATCGACGAGGTCATCCGCATCATCCGCGGGTCGGCCGACACCGGGGCTGCCCGCACCGCCTTGATGGAGCGGTTCGAGCTGACCGAGGTGCAGGCAAATGCCATCCTCGACATGCCGCTGCGCCGCCTCACCGCCCTCGAGGTCGACAAGCTCCGCACCGAGCTGGCCGAGCTGCAGGCCCTGATCGCCGAGCTGAAGGCGATCCTCGCCGACCCGGCCAAGCGGCGGGAGATCATCAAGCAGGAGCTGGGTGAGATCAAGGAGAAGTTCGCCGATCCCCGCCGGTCGGTGATCGTGCCCGACGACGGGGAGATGTCCCTCGAGGATCTGATCGCCGACGACGAGCTGATCATCACCGTCTCCCGGTCGGGCTACGTCAAGTCGGTGCCGGCCAACACCTATCGCACCCAGGGCCGCGGCGGACGCGGTGTCCGCGCCGCCGACCTCCCCGAGGACGACGTCATCGCCCACCTGGTGCACACGACGGCCCACGCCTACCTGCTGTTCTTCACCAACACCGGCATGGTCCACCGGATCCGGGCGCACGAGATCCCCCGCCAGGGGCGGACCGCCAAGGGGGTGCTGGCCCAGTCGGTGCTGCCGCTCGGCCCGGAGGAGCGGATCGAGTCGGTGATCGACACCCGCGACTACGAGACCAACCGGTACCTGGTGATGGTGACCCGCCACGGCCAGGTGAAGAAGACCGAGTTCAAGGAGTACGACTCCAAGTACCAGAGCCTGATCGCCATCAAGCTGGTCGACGGCGACGAGCTCGTATCGGTCCGCACTACCAACGGCGAGAACGACATCCTCATCTTCACCAAGGACGGGATGGGCATCCGCTTCCCGGAGTCTGACCTGCGGCCGATGGGACGCGCCACCCAGGGCGTGCGGGGAATCAAGCTGCGGGAAGGCGACTATGTGGTCTCCGCCACCTCGTCGGTGGACGGCGACGAGATCCTGCTCCTCACGTCTTCCGGATACGGCAAGCGGACCAAGCTGTCCGAGTTCCGGGCGCAGGCCCGCGGGGGCATGGGCGTGAAGGCATTCAAGCTGACCCGGGCGCGGGGCACCCTGGTCGGCGCCGCCGCGGTGTCACCGGGCGACCAGGCCTTCCTGGTCACCTCCAGCGGCGTGGCCATGCGGACGTCGGTGGACTCGATCAGCCGTCAGAAGCGGGATTCGACCGGCGTGAAGGTGATCAACGTGGGCGACGCCACCCTGGCGGCCTTCACCGTCATCGGAAACGGAGACAACGGGGAGTAACCTCGAGGGGAACCTCGATCCGCTGGCAGTCGTTGGTCTAGTGGAGGCCTTCCCCATACACTGCCAGGAAGGATTCCTATGGCAACAGTCAGGCGCGTACGGCGCATCATCCGCAAGATCGATCCCTGGACCGTCCTCAAGGTGTCGGCGGTCCTCTTCGGCGTCGCCGCGGTGGCGATGGTGCTGGGGGTCGTCATCTTCTGGTCGGTGATCGAGAACGCCGGCATACCCGACGCCATCACCGAGTTCCTGGTGAAGATCACGCTGATCGAGCCCGGCACCGACCCGTTCGCCAACAGCGAGCAGTTCTTCCGCTTCGTGGTGTTCGGCTCGATCGTGTGGTGGGTGATGATGACCGGATTGGCCACCCTGTTGGCGGTCATGTTCAACCTGGTCACCGATGTGGTCGGAGGCCTCGAGGTGGTCATCCTGGAGGAGCACCTCGGGCCGGTGAACGGACCGGTCCTCCACGCCCCCGCCGGCTACGCCAACCAGACCAACGGCGGGCGCGCCACCCCTCCGCCCGAGCACGCCGACCTCCCCACCCAGGAGGCGCCGGCGGTCCGCTGATCAGGCGGGTCGTTCGCCGATCACGAGCCCCATCTCGGTAGCCGTCTGCAGGTAGGCGGGCGCGTGCCTCCACACCGGCCCGGATTCGTAGCCGGCCAGGAGCACCCCGACCCCGGCAGCGAGGGCCACCCCCTCCATGAAGCGGTGGTCGTCGAGGATCACCCGGTGGCGGTCCTGTCCGAGCGCCAAGGCGGCGGCGACGTCGTCGGGGCTGTCGGCCACGAACACCGTGCGGCCCGAGAAGGACTCGGCGCGGGCACGGCGGGAGTCGATGGGGGAGGGGAAGGTGACCTCCTGGTCGCCACCGCCGGCTCCGGGCACGGCGACGGCCACCGTCCCCACCCCTTCCAAGTCGGCGGCGAGCGCCAGGGCCAGACCGGCGATGGAGCAGTGCTCGACCCCGAAGTGCCGTTCGAGAGCGCCGGGCACCACCGCCGGGATCCCGGCTTCGATCGCGGCTCGCTCAGATCCCACCACCGCGTCGTAGCCGATGGCAGAGTCCACCACGGGGAACTGGGACGACGTCGTGGGCCCGAGCAACGCCACCTCGACGTCGGGGTGCGTGGAGAGACTGAGGGCCGCCCGGCGGGTCGCCTCACCCTCGGCGGCCACCACCACCACCCTCATCGAGGCGGTTCGACGGGCTTCCATCCTCCCCGGTCGACGGCGGCCGGCTCGGTCAGACGGTTGCGCAGGAACGCGACCACCGCTCCCACCACCGTGGCGACGAAGAGGATGTTTTTGAGGCGGTTCATCCCGGCCAGTCTAGGGCGGGGTGGCCGAACCACCCCCTGCGGGTCAGAGCAGGCCCCGCTGACGGGCGATGGCGTATGCCTCGGTGCGGTTGCGGGCGTTCAGCTTGAGGATGGCCGACGAGAGGTAGTTGCGGACCGTGCCTTCTGCCAGGTGGAGCCGCTCGGAGATCTCCCGGTTCAGCAGCCCTTCGCCCACCAGGCGGAGGACGTCCCGTTCCCGGTCGGTGAGCGGGTCCGTCTCTCCCCACGCCGCCACCGCCAGCTCCGGGGAGATGACCCGGCCGCCGGCGTGGATCCTGCGCAGGGCGTCGACGAGCTCGGTGACCGGGGCGTCTTTCAGCACGTATCCGGCGACGCCGGCGTCCAGTGCCCTCCGGAGGTACCCGGAGCGGGCGAAGGTGGTGACGATGAGCACCCGCGTGGGGAGGCCCTCGTCGGCGACGGCCTTCGCCAGGTCGAGCCCGCTCATCTCGGGCATCTCGATGTCGGTCAACAGAACGTCGGGTCGATGCTCACGCACCGCCTCCAACGCTTGCTTCCCGTCGGTGGCCGTCGCCACCACTTCGACGTCTTCTTCGAGATCGAGGAGGGAGGCGAAGGCCGAGAGCACCATCGTCTGGTCCTCGGCCAGGACGACCCGGATCATGGCGTCCCCACCGGCAGGCTCACCCGAAGCCGCGTGCCCGGAGGGCCACTCCGCTCCACGCGGCCACCTGCCGCCATCACTCTCTCGCGCATCCCCCGCAGGCCCGAGCCTTCCGGTTCCCTGGCGCCGACCCCGTCGTCCGCCACCTCCAGGACCACCTCGCCTGGGGAGCCGTCGAGGGTGATGACACAGTGCGACGCCTGGGCGTGGCGCACGACGTTCGTCACCGCCTCCCGCAAGGCCAGGGCCAGGACCGTTTCCACGGAGGGAGCCAGGTCCTGGCGCCACTCGCCGCGGACGTCGACGGCGACCCCGACCGCTTCGAGGGCGTCCCGGCCCTTGGCGAGCTCGTCGTCGAGATCGACCTGCTGCCACCCGGCGACCGTCTCCCGTAACGACGCCAGAGTCTGGCGGGCCGTTTCCTCGATCGCCGCCGCTTCCCGTTTCACCCGCTCCGGGTCGGAGTCGGCGAGGCGCTGCACGAGCTGGCTCCGCATGGACACGGCCGTCAACGCCTGGCCGGCGAGGTCGTGGAGGTCGCGGGCGATCCGTTCCCGTTCGGTGACCGTCGCCAGATACTGGATGCGGGCGTTCTCGGCACGCAGGCGGTCCGCCTCCCTGGAGCGGGACACGTCTTCGTGGACGGAGAGGCCCACCAGCCACACCAGGATCAGAGCCGGGCCGAAAGCCAGCAGCAGGTAGGGCATGGGGATCGGCGCCACCGGGGCAGTGGCCAACACGATCACCGTGATCAGGGCGAGGCGCTGGATCACCTCCCGCCGGGTGCCGACCTGGCCGACCAGCGCCGCGGCGTAGATGGGCAGCGCTCCCATCGAGGCCGTGCCCAAGAACGTTCCCACCACGGCGAGCACCATCAGCACCACCGCGGCGCCCAGCGCATAGCGGCGGCGCACGCAGGCGTAGACGAAGATCGCCGCCGTCAAGGCGACGATCACGCCTGCCCGCAGCCAGTCCCCGGCGCCCGCCTCGGGGTCGAAGGCGGGCGCCACGAACATGAACAGGAGGAACACCAGGTACCACAGCTCGTAGAAGCGGTTGTGCTGTGGGGTGGCGCTCTCGTGGGTCGAAGACGTCGTCTGTGTCACAGTCGAGCAGAACGGTACGCCATCGTCGCCACCATCGCTCCCACCGCCGCGGTGGCGGCCAGAACGAGGAGGTGCCCCAGCCATGCTCCCCCATCCACCGGGGCCATGGCGAGCCGGGCCAGGTGGTAGGTGGGCAGCACGCTCCCGATCCGGGCGATCGCTTCGGGGAGCATCTCGTAGGGGAACCACAAGCCCGAGACGATCGCCGACGGCATGAGGATGGCGTTGAGGATGGCGGCGGCGGCGTTGGCGCCGACCCGGGAGCCGATCGCCACGCTGAAGAAGGCGAACGGCAGCACACCGAGAACGAGGACGGCGAACACCACCGCCACCTCTCCGGCGTCGAAGCGCATGTCGCCGACGAACACCGCGGAGGCGGTGATCGCTGCCAGCACCGCCACGGCGTAGGGGATCGAGGCGATCACCTTGGCTGCGATCGTCATCCACAGCGGAATCCCCGACACCCGCTTCACTCGCAGCCAGCCACGCTGGTGGGCGTCGGCCATGCCGATCCCCGGGTTCATCAACACCACGGCGAGAACACCGAACGTCCCGAACGGCACGATCATCGCCGTGCCGGCGTTCTCCCACGCCTCTCCGAACATCGCCACGAAGAAGGTGAAGAACCCCACCGGCATCAACACCGAGAAGAAGAGCGCCGTCGGCTCCCGCAGGATTCCGACCAGCTCGTCCCTGATCTCCAACCACATGGCTCTCATGCCACCATCTCCTTCGTCTCGTTCGTCAGAGCGATCAACACGTCGTCCAGCGGGGCCGTGGCAACCACCAGGTCGCTCGTCGTCGGGTCCAGCTCGAGCATCGTGCGAACGACGGGCTCGGCGATCGTGGCGGCGATGTCCACCTCCCCGTCGCTGGCGGTGACGCTCACCACGCCGTCGACCGCCCGCAGCACCTCGGCCGGCACCGAGGTCCGCGCCGTCACTCGACGGCCCGGCAGGGTGCGTTGCAACTCGGAGGGCGTGCCCTCGGCGACCACCCGTCCTTTGTGCAGCACGACGATCCGGTCGGCGAGGGCGGCGGCCTCCTCCACGATGTGGGTGGTGAGGAGGATCCCGGTCCCCCGGTTCCGCCGTTCCTCGAGGGTGGCCCAGAACGCCTTGCGTGACGCGGCATCGAGGCCGACGGTGGGCTCGTCGAGCACCAGGAGCGCGGGGTCGGCGACGAGGCCCATGGCGAGTTGGAGTCGCTGCTGCTGGCCGCCGGACAGGTTCGAGGCCCTCCGGCGGGCCAGATCCGCCAGTCCCATCTCCGTCATGGCCGCCTTCGCCCGGTCCTTTCCGGCCCCTGCCCGGGCGGCGGCACCTTCCACGATCTCTCGAACGGTGAGGGTGCTCGGGAAGCCGACGTCCTGTTGGACCACACCCAGCCGACGGCGGACCTCGGCCCGGGCGGGGGATCCGCCGGCGACACGCACGGACCCGGAAGTCGGCTGGATGAGGCCTATGACCGACCGGACGAGCGTCGTCTTACCGGCGCCGTTGGGCCCGAGGAGGGCGACGAACTCCCCGGCATCGACCGACAGGTCGACCCCGGCGAGGGCGACCTCGTCCCCGTAGGTGTGTCTGAGGTCGTGGACCGCAAGCAGCATCGAAAGTCCTCTCTTCGCTTACGACACGAAGATGCCGGACGCCGAGCGGTCCCGGTAGTGGCGCCGATCAGATAGTCGGCATGACAGATGTCACGGGCGGTCGACCGTGACCGAGCCTTCGGGGAGGACGCTGAGCGTGGAGCGGTCGACGACCTCCCGCCCGAACGGCCACAGAGCGAGCCCTGCCATCCGGAACGATGCCACCCCCATCGGGATCCCGATCAGGGTCACGCACAGGAGGATGCCGAACACGAAATGGGCGGCGGCCAGCCACCACCCGATCAGGACCAGCCACACGACGTTGCCCACGCCGGTGAAGAAGCCGGCGTCTCTGGGGACGACTGCCCGCCCGAACGGCCACAGGGCGAACCCGGCGAGCTTGAAAGCCTGCAGGCCGAAGGGAATGCCGACGATGGTGATCGTCATCACCAGACCGCCGATCACGTAGCCCACTGCCAGCTCGATTCCGGCCAGGACCAGCCAGATCAGGTTGAGCAGAGTCCGCAGCATCTCCGCCAACCCTATCCCGGGCGGGTCGTTAAGACGCCGTTGCGGCGACGCAGAGGCACCGGCGTCCAATAACGTGAGCCGTCGTGACCGGTCGCCTCGACCCGAAACCGTCCCAGGGCGACATCTGGGGAAGACTGGCGGCGCGGACGCGTCCGACGGCGGGGATCGCCACCATCGAGAACCCGCGGGCCATCGTCCAGCTGGTCACCGCCACGCTCATCGGGTCGTCACTGATCACTGCTCTCCTGGGGTGGTTCATGCTGGAGCGGGGCGAGCCGCTCGCCGGCTACTGGACGCTCGCCCTCTCTGTCGTCTACCTGGCGACCTACGCCTGGTACTACAGCACCGGACGGGTCCTCGGTCCCGCCATCGCGGCCGCGATCGCCAGCATCGCCGACCTGATCATCGTCCACGTCGCCTTGGGCGGATACGCCTACTCGGGGGGTCACTTCGCCTGGGGCATCGCCCTGGTGTTCGCTCTCGTCCTCTTGCTGGGCAGGCGAGAAGGCATCGCCGCCGCCGCCGTGCTGGTGGTGGCCGCAGTCGTGTTCGCCTTCCTAGAGAAGGACCTGGCGGCGAGCCGCCTGCCCCCGGACCCGACTTTGCGGGCGTTCCTGTTCGCCGGCGTGTTCGTCGGCGATCTCGTCATCCTCACCGCCGTGCTCGTCTACTTCCTCCGCCGGGTGGGAGCGGAGCGGGCGCGGGCCGAGTCGCTCCTGCTCAACGTGCTGCCCGCCGAGGTGGCGGCCGAGTTGAAGGACCACGGTCGGGTCGAGCCGAGGCGCTTCGACGCCATCTCCGTCGTGTTCGCCGACATCGTCGGGTTCACGGAGCGGTACGCCGGCGCCGACCCCCAGGAGATGGTAGGCCAGCTCAACGAGATCTTCACCGTGTTCGACACGCTGGCCGCCAAGTACGGCTGCGAGAAGATCCGGACCATCGGCGACGCCTACATGGCGGCGGCGGGCGTCCCGGTCGCCCGCGAGGACCACGCCGAGGTGGCTGCGGCCCTGGCCCTCGAGATGCTCGAGTCCGCCGAGGGCGGCCCTTTCACGTTCCGCATCGGCATCAACTCGGGACCGGTGGTCGCAGGCGTGATCGGGACGACGAAGTTCCAGTACGACGTGTGGGGGGACACGGTCAACACCGCCAGCCGCATGGAGTCTCACGGGGTGCCGGGCCGCATCCAGATCTCGGAGTCCACCTACCGGCTGATACGCCACGGGTACGACTGCGTCCCCCGGGGGACCATACAGGTGAAAGGGAAGGGGGAGCTGCCGACGTGGTTCCTCGTCGGCGCCAAGGGCAGCTGACGGGGCGGGTCGGTCGCCCGCCCCGTCGCCTGCCTCAGCGGCGTGAGTAGTCGCAGACCCCGTCGGGGAAGATCTGGCGGAGCCGGGCGACCTCGTCGGGCGTGAAGGTCACGTCCCCGTAGACGCCGCGGGCGATGGCCTCGTCGACGCTCTGGAGCTCGCACTTGAACACGTCGCCGCTGATGGGCCCGCCGGCCACGATCCGCGACGTCGAATAGACCGGGAACCGCTCGGTGCACGGCCCGGCCGGCTCGTCGTCGAGGATCCCCGCCCAGGCGTCCTCACCGGCGTAGATGAGGTTCCCCTCGGCGTCGAAGCAGGCATCCACCGCCCGAGCGGGCTTGTTCTCCGCCACGCTGCGCCACGGGTACTTCTCGATGTTGCGCATCCACTCGTCGATCACCTCGAACGCCAGCGGCGTCTGGTCGAACTCATCCCCGTGGTCGTTGCCGTCGGTGAACCAGATGACCTGGTTCGAGGCGTCGCCGTCGTGGTCGAGGAGGCGCTGGCGAGCGGCGAACGACTGGTGGGAGTTGTGCATGTCGAGCTCCCGCTCCAGGTAGTTGCGCCAGTCGATGACCGGGATCTCGAGATCGCCCGTGAACACCAGGCCGTGCTCGTAGGCGGCTTCGATCGCCCCGGGGTCCGCACTCGCCCGGGGTGCGGGAGTCGAGCCTCCGTCGGGGGACAGGGCCATGTTGCGCCACGACCACGGGTCGATCAGGTTCGGCCAGATGCCGGGGAACGGGTCGACCCCGACTAGGTCCGCCGGGTCGGGGCACAGGGCCGAGATGAACGGGCAGCCTTCCTGGACCATGTCGGGCTCGTTCTTCCACGACCCGACGTTGGTGTTGAGGTCCAGGAACTCTTCTTTGGTGATCTGCCCGTCGATGAGGGCCTGGAGGCCGTACTGGACCCCCACGTTGTCCCAGGTGCGGTTGGCGAACCCGTCTTCGGGGTTGACGCCGTAGATGTTGATGGCGTCGGCGTAGTGGGTCCATTCGACGCTGGCCTGCTCCTCGTCGGTGATGCCGGGCGCGGTCCCGAAGTGGGGGTTCAGGGCCAGCGGCGAAAGGCCTCTCCACCCGTTGGTGCACTCGGAGTTGCCGGGCGGGATCTGAGGAGGCAGCGCCTGCTGGAACTCGTTGGGGAAGCCGTTGATGGCGTTCAGCCCTTCGATCAGCGTGCGGCTCTCCCAATCGGCCCACTTCGTGTTGCCGGACACGATCTGCATGTCGATCCACCTCTCCAGCAGCTCGCAGTCGCCGATGTGGATCGTCTGGGTGATCATGTCGGGGTACGAGTAGACGGGGATGGCGGCGTCGATCAGCCCCGGGTGGTTCTGACCGTAGACGTACTGCTGGATGGCACCGCCGGAGGCGCCGATGCCGACCGTGTAGTCCGGCAACCCGTAGGCGGACACGAACCGGTCCTTGACCATGATCGCCGTCTCGCCTCCGAGCTCGAGGTTGTAGTGCTCGCCCGTCTTGGTGCCGGTGGAGTAGATCACGGCGTATCCCTTGGACAGGCCGTACTCGAACAACATCGTGCTCCGAGACGGGTTGCCCTGGTAGTGGCCGATCCCGACCCCGCCCTGGAAGTGGTAGATGAGCCGGCGGTTCCACGCCGAGAGGTCGGGGGCGTCGACCTCCTGGGTCTCGGGGGAGAGGACGGCGATCGAGTAGATGAAGCGATTGATCGTGCCTCGCTCCCAGCGGACGATGTAGTCGACGGTCTTCCCGTCCAACGTGGTGGTCTGGGCCATGTCCGGCGGGCTCGTGCCCGGCGTGTAGTCCGCCCAGGTGCCGCTCGTCGTCCGGTACTTGAACGACACGACGGTCTCGATCGTGCAGTCGTCGTCGAGCGGCGGTCCCAGCTCGGCGTTGGCGCGGTGGCTCTCCACCGAGCAGAAGAACGGGTCCTGATGCGGTCCCGAGAACATGGGCCCGGTGATCGGATGGTTCGTGAGCGTCACCGCGGCGGTGGGCTTGCCCTTGCTGTTGCGGGGCCGAACCTCGACGACGTTGTCGCCGATCACGAGCCCGTCGACCACGCCTTCGAGCGTGTCCTCGTCCCGTGGTGTGAACCGGTCGGTCACGTCGCGTCCGTCGACGGTGATCTTCACCTTCCCCACCTGTCCGGGCGGGACGTGCACGAGCAGGCGGGCGTCGTCTCCGGAGACGTACTCCGGCGGCGACGAGACGACCTCGATCCCCCATTTCCCGGCGCTGTCGGGTTTGGCGAAAGCCGCAGCCGGGATCAGCGACACGACGAGCGCTACAACGATGGCCGGAGGCCACATCCGAGTTCTCATGTCCCTCCTCTGTCTCCGCGCCGCCAAGTTAGAAGATCGAAGCGGCCGGCGTCGGGTGTGTTGTCACACGGTGCCAATACGATCGACGTGTTCGCGACAGGAGGGAGGAGGAGTCATGGCCGATGTCGTGCTCATCGCAGGCCTGTGGATGGAGGCTTCGTCCTGGGACGATGTCGCTCGGGAGCTGGAAGGCCTCGGGCATCGACCGATCCCGGTCCGTCTCCCCGGCGCCGACGACCGATCGACCTCCGCCACTCTCGAAGACCAGCTCGCCGCCGTGCTGGAAGCGGTCGACTCCGCCGACCACCCGGTGGTGGTGGGTCACTCGGCGGCGGCGAGCCTCGCCTGGATGGCAGCCGATCGCCGTCCCGACGATGTCCGGCAGGTGATGCTCGTCGGGGGATTCCCGACCCCGGACGGACAGCCCTACGCCGATTTCTTCGACATCGAAGACGGCGTCATGCCGTTCCCCGGCTGGGGACCCTTCGAGGGGCCAGATTCCGACGACATGGACGAGGCGACCAAGCAACGCTTCGCCGAGTCGGCGGTGCCGGTGCCGGCTGGTGTCGCCACCGGAGTCGTCGAGTTGACCGACGAGAGGCGCTACTCGGTGCCCGCGACCCTGGTCTGTCCCGAGTTCAGCCCCGACGACGCCCGCGAATGGATAGCCGCCGGGGACCTGCCCGAGCTCTCCCGGGCTCAGCGGGTCGACTTCGTGGACCTCGACTCGGGCCACTGGCCGATGTTGACGTGCCCCGATGTGATGGCTCGGGCGATCCACGACAACATCGTGTGATCAGAAGCGGGCTCGATACCGGACCTCGCGGAGCTCCAGGTCACCGAGCGTCTCTACCTTCTCGGACCCGTCGGCCTCCCATCCGGCTGCTTCGTAGAAGCGGCGGGCGCGGGCATTGGTGTCCAGCACCCACAGGATCGCCTCTTCGAAGCCCGCTTCCCTGAGGCGGTCCACCACCGCGGCGAAGAGCCGACGGCCGATTCCCCGGCCCCAGTGGGCCTGGCGCAGGTAGATGGCGGTCACCTCGCCGACGTTCTCGTCGGGATGGTCCCGGCTGTGGCCGCCGTGGGCGAAGCCTACGATCTCCCCGCCCACCTCGGCGACGAAGAAGGCGTCTCGTCTGCTCAGCGAGCGGGCGAGGCCCTCCCAGAAGTCGCGCCTGCGATCCAGCGTCCGCCCAAGGCCGGCGAGGAAGTCGTCGGGCAGGAGCCCGGCGTACGCCTCCTGCCATCCGTAGACGTGGACCCGGGCGATGGCCTCGGCGTCCGCGGGCCGGGCCGGCCTGATGAGTGACGTGTCGGACGACATCGTCCCCGAAAGTGTGGCGCACTCGCCCGGAGGAGGCAGACGGTTTTTCGGCTGGGCGAAAAGTGGCGGGCACGCGTTGGGGCCGACCGCGAAGATTCGCCGTATGCGAGAGACTCCCGAAGACATCGCCCGGCTGCAGGAGCTCCTCGACCGGAGCTACGCCTCCGCCGGGCGGCACCACCGTGAGATCCACTCCGATCGGGCGCGGTTGACCGCCCGGCAAGTGGTCGATCGCCTGCAGGGGATGAGAGTGTTCGTGGTCGCCACCGTCACCAGCGACGGACGTCCGCTCACGGGGCCGGTCGACTCGTTCCTCTACAGGGGGGAGGTGCGCTTCGGCACCTCTCCGAACGCATTGCGGGCCCGCCACATCGCCAGATCGCCGGCGGTATCGGCGACGTACGTCGAAGGAGAGGGCCTGGTCGTGACCGTCCACGGCGACGCCGAGCCCCTCGATCTCGACGGCGCAGACTCGGACTTCACCGAGTTCCTCCGCGACCACTACGGAGCGGACATGTTCGACCAGAACCTGAATGGCGCTCCCTACTACCGCATCGCGCCACGGCGGTTCTTCGCCGCCGACATGAGCGTCTACACCAGCGGCTGATCCGTGGGTCGTCGACGACCCACGCACCCGGCGGCGCCGTTTCAGGATCCGGGAGGGTACGCGGCGTAGACGTCGACGGGTCGGGCCACGCCCTTGAGGGTCACAGGCCCGATCTCGCTCGGTGTGAGCTCGCCTTCTGGGACCGACTCGACGACCTGGCGTGTGACGAGCACTTCGCCCGGGCGGGCGTAGTCGGCGAGGCGGGCGGCGATGTTCACGGTACGGCCGAAATAGTCACCCTCCTGGAACACCACGGGACCGGCGTCGATCCCCATCCTGGCGGGCGGCAGCTGCTCCTCGTCGAACCGCTCGAGCATGACGAAGGCAGCGTGCACACCATCGGTGGGCCGGTTGAAGTAGAGCATCACGCCGTCGCCGAGGAACTTGACGAAATCACCCTCGTGCTCCAGTGCCACCTGGCGGACGATCGTGCGCATCCTGGCGGCGAGCTCGGCGGCTGCCTCGTCACCCTCTCGTTCCGTCAGTTGGGTGAACCCGGTGAGGTCCACGAACCCCACCGCCGGAGGGCTGTGCAGGCGCCTGTAGAGGCCGGCCTCCTCCAGAGCCGCCTCCACGGAATCGAGCCACACCCTCGTCCACGCTCGTTCCTGCTGGCGGTGGTAGATGGCCAGGAACGCTCTCTCGAGGATCCCGCCCATCCGGGAACCGAAGATGGCCTGTTTCTCCAGCATCTCGGCTTGTGAGATCCCCGTCGCCAGCAGCCGTTCCGTCACCTGGCTGCGGTAGGCGTCGGTCTCGGTCTCGGTGATGCGGCGGAGCGAGTCGCCGTAGACCCGCAGGAGGCGTTCGATCGCGGCGGGGTCGAATCCATACTCGAGTTGGAAGGCGACCGCCTCCGCTACCGCCAACTCCTCCTCGCGGACGAGGTCGTCGGGATTCGCCTCGGGGAAAGCCACCGCCTCGCGGATCACCGAAACGAGCGACATCGGGATCCCACTGTCTTCGCTGAGCTCCCGCACCGTGATGTCGGTCAGGGCGCCGAAGCGCTCGAAGGCGCTGGCGTCGAGATAGCGAAACGACAGCGAGCCGTTGCGCACTGCGGCCGCCAGCCCCTCCACGGGGATGCCGGAGAGCTCCAGACTGTGGATCCAACGCGCCCGGAACACGTCGCCCGACGTGTAGGTGTTGCCGTCCCCCGGCTCGATCAACCCGTGATCGACCAGCAGGTCCACATAGCCCGGCTCCACGCCGGCCTTGGCCGCTACCTCGGTGCGCGAGAGATGCGCCACTCCTTCGACCGTACATGACTCGCGACGCGAGGGTTAGGCGAGCCGGGAGCGGGTAGACGCCACCGACAGCCGACGGAAGGAAAGGACATGGCCGACATGGCCGACCGCTTCAAGTGGGAAGGACGCTGGGACCAGCTCAAGGGCCGGGCCAAGCAGATGTGGGGAGATCTCACCGACGACGACATGGACGTCGCCGAAGGGAACATGGACGAGTTGATCGGCCGCATCAAGGAACGGACCGGTGAGTCCGTCGAGTCGATCCAACGCCGCCTGGCGGACGTATCCGGAGAGCTACGCGACCGGTTCTGACTCGTCGAGTCACAGGCGGCCCCAGCTCTCGAGGCTCGCCACCGTGTCTCTGACCGAGTCGGCGATGGGCCGGGGTTCGAAGCCCAGGTCGCGGCGGGCCCTGGACGCGTCGACCGGGTGACGGTGGCCGACCATTCGACGCAGGTAGTCGCTGTTTCCGCCCGGCACGAGGGACGCGAGAGCGCGGACGAGCTTCGTGCCGACGGAATTGTCGAGTGGGATCCGGGTGCGCCTGGATCCCATCGCCTCGTCGACCATCTCGCCGAGGGCACGTAGGTGGATACCCCCGGCACTCAGTGGGTACCGGCCGGCGGCTCGCGGCGACTCCAGGGCTGCGACGTGGGCGGCGGCGACGTCGCGTACGTCGACCACCTGGAATTCGATGTCGAGGACGACGGGAGCCCGGGCCAGGACGGTGAATATCCGATGCGCCTGGTTGAGGCGGTCCATCAGGCTCGGCCCGATGATCGCCGACGGATTGATCGCCACCAGGCTCGGAGTGCCGCCCTGGGAGTCGACCATCGCCCAGGCGGCCCGTTCCGCCATCGTCTTCGAATAGGCGTAGGGGTCGCGTCCGAGGCTGGATGTCGTGTTCCAATCGTCTTCGGTCAAAGGCCGCCCCACCGAAGCGCCGGCCAGAGCCACCATCGACGAGGTGAGCACCACCCGCTCCGCCCCTTCCCGTCGGGCGGCCCGGAGCAGTGCCCGGGTGCCCTCCACCGCCGGCCTCACCAACTGCTCGGCCGGGTCGTCTACCTGGATCCGGAAGGGCGAAGCGGCATGGATCACGTGACGGCAGCCGCGCACCGCCGAGTCGATCGATCCGGCGTCGAGGAGATGCATCTCGACCATCTCGAGCCGCTCGAGGGCGCAAGGTGATCCGGCCAGCGGGTGTGCCGGGCCCCAGCCGGACAGGTCCGTCGTCGTTCCCCGGACCCGATATCCCCTTTCCAGCAACACGCGGACGATCTCCGAGCCCAAAAAGCCGGTGGCTCCGGTGACCAGCACCCGGTCGGTCATGACGAGGCTCCTAAGATTCACGAGTAGTTACTCACATCAGAATACGAGCAGAAACTCGTATTAGTCAAGGAGTCCTTATATGACGTCGCGTCCGGTCCGGCGGCAGCGCCGGGGCATCGAGCGGATGGCACAGATCCTGGAGGCCGCGGCGGAGGTTCTCGCCGAGCAGGGATACGAGAACACCACCACCAACGCCATCGCGGCCACCGCCGGGATCTCGCCGGGGTCGCTGTACCAGTTCTACGCCAACAAGGACGAGATCGTCACCGCTCTCGCCGAGCGCTATGCCACCGAGTTGGAGAGAGTCAGCGCCGAGGCCTTCGACTTCGACGAAGATGCCTCGATCCAAGAGGTGGTGCACCGGGTGGTGACCGCGCTGGTGGAGTTCAACCTGGCCAACCCGGGCTTCAAGTCGGTCTTCGCCCGCACCGACATGCCGGCTTCGCTCGAGGGCGCCATCGTCGCCGTCCACGACTCCCTGCGTCGCCGGGTCAGCGCCGCCGTCGGGCGGCTCCTTCCCGGCTTCAGCGACGCCGAGCGGGACCGGGTGGTGACGGTCGCCATCCAGATGGTGCGGGGGATGATGTCGCTGATAGTCCAGGCCGACGAACCGTCGCGCACCGCGCTCGTAGAAGAACTCGAGGAGTTGCTGGTCTCCTACCTGGAAAGACGGCGCCCGGCTTCGTCGTGAGTTAAGTCTCGCCGTCTTTCCACGGACGGTCTTCTGGATCCGGTGGTCGAGTTCCCGTACGTTGCCTCACATGGCCCGAACGATGTGGCAGGTCGCCCATCCCAGTCTGTCCGGCACCGAACTGTTCGAGCTCGACGAGCGCGGGACGGAGGTCACCCTGAAGGGATGGGTGGTCGCAGAGGTCGAAGGAGTCCCTCTCGCTGTCGCCTACGAGGTCGTCGCCGACGGGCGGTGGGTGACCCGCCGGGTATTCGTGACGTTGTCTTCGGAGGATCGGACCCTCGTCATCGAGCACGACGGTGATGGCCTCTGGGCCGTCGACGGAGCCGAACGCCCCGATCTGGCCGACTGCCGCGACGTGGATCTCGGCATCTCGCCGGCCACGAACACGCTGCCGATCCGCCGCCTCGACCTCGAGGTGGGGGAGCTGGCCCATCTCGAAGCCGGCTGGGTCCGTTTCCCCGCCATGACCGTCGAGCCCCTCGCTCAGACCTATGAGCGGATCGGCCCGCGCATGTACCGGTACACGTCGCCCGGGTTCCAACGCGACATCGAGGTCGACGACGCCGGCGTGGTGGTCGACTACGGCAACGACCTCTGGCAGGCGGTGAAGACCTTCGAGCTGGCTGCCCGCAGCTAGGCGAGCCTCTCCGCTTCTGTCGGGGAGGCGACCAGCCCATCGGCCAGGGCTTCGAGGAGGCGGGTACGGCCCTGCTCGGCGAGGATGCGGTGCGCCTCGCGTGCCGCCTCCGCCCCCAGCGGGTGGTCGGTGCCGAGCAGCCTGGCCATCACGGCGATGGAGATGGCGAGATCGCGGCCCGTTCGGATCTTGGGGATCTCGTCGAGATATTGGCGCGCCAGCTGGGTGGCTTCGGTGGTCTTCCCCTCACACTGGGCGACGGCGGCCGCCGCCGCCAGCTTCATGGACCGCGTGATCCGACCGGCGCTCTCCACCGACTGGAGGGCCTGGGCCGCCGTTCGTATGCGGTCGGCGTCTCCCAGGAAGATGGCCGACCAGAGAGCCGTCTCCAGGTGGAACGGGGCGCCGTAGATGTAGCGCGCCTTCATCGCGTACTCGTAGGACCGCTCGAAGTCCCCGACCAGGAAGTGGACGTCGGCCATCCACTGATCGAACATCACATGGTGCTGGGGGTCCTGGCTATCCAGATAGAACTGGATCGACTCCAGGGCTTCGTCGAGGCCCACCTCGCCCCGGGTCAGGCGGTGCCAGGCCCAGATCTGGCCGAACGACTGACGTGAGTACTCGATCATGTTCTCGCCGAGCTGGGCTTGGATGGCCCGCATGTCTTCGTAGCGGCCCTCGTTCTCGGCGAAGGCCGCCTCCTGATAGGCGTACATGCTCATCCACAGCGGGTCGCCCAGGGCGAGTGCCTTGGCCCAGGCGCGACGGGAGTTCTCCGCCGAGGCGATGTCGTCGTCGTGTCCGAGGGCGACGCTGATGTTGTTGTGGGCGCGTAGCGCCGCCGAGGTCAGGTCGTGGTCTTCTGCCATAGCCAGGGCGCCCCTCAGCAGGGCCAGGCACTCGTGATGGCGCTCGAGCGCCATCAGAGCGGACGCCTTGGTGATGAGCATGTCGACCAAGGGTGCGACGAGGTCGAGTCTCTCGGCGGCGGGAAGCGCTCCGTCGGCGACTCGGATCGCGTCGTGGGAGTAGTTGCCCAGCATGTAGGCGCGAGCCAGGGCAGCAGCCAGCTCGATCTCGGCCGGGGTCTCGGGCGTCTCCGGGGCGAGATCGTCCATGACGGCGACGGCGTCGGCGTGGCGGCTGATGTCGGTGAGGCTGGTGCCGAGAAGCGTCGCGGCTCGCATCCGAAGCTCGACATCGGCGTCCCGGAACAGCTCGACGGCCGCCCGCGCCGCTTCGACGGCTCCTTCCATGTCTCCCAATCCGCGGGCGGCCCGGGCCCGCAGCATCTCGAGCTCGCCTCGGTCTCGGTCGGTGGAGGCGATCGAGGCCGCCCTTTCCGCCAGCTTCAGCACCTGCCGGTGGGAGTGGAGGTCGGCGGCGCGTTGCGCCGCCCGCATCAGCGCCTGGCGGCCGCGGGTGGCCAGCTTCTCGGCGTCGGCGCCATCGGGATCGGCACGGTAGGCGTCGAAGAGGTGCGAAGCCACCACGGTGGCCAGTTCCACCTCACCGAGGCTCTCGAAGTAGTCGGCCACGGCGAGATGGCGTTCCTTGCGCTCCGCCAAGGTGAGGCGGCTGTACGCCACTTCGCGGATCAGGCTCTGCACGAACTTGTACTGGCCGCGCTCGGGTGACCGGGGATCGTCCTCGAACCGGAGGACCTCGGCGGCCACCAGCCGGTCCAACGACGCACCGATCCTCTCGTCCGGCTCTCCGCTGACGACACCGAGGCCTTCCACCGTGAACGACTGCCCCAGGACGGCGGCGTTCTTGAGGAGCTCCCGGAGCTCCGAGTCGAGGCGGTCGATCCGGGCGCCTATTACTGCCTGCAGGGACTCCGGGACGGCGATGGCGGCGACGTCTCCTTGGACCCGGAAGGTGCCGTCGTCGGACGCGGTGAGCGTGCCGTCGTTGACGAGCATCCGGATCATCTCGACCGCGTACATCGGGACGCCGGCCGCCCGCTCGACGATCTCGTCGACGAGGGCAGGATCGAGGCCGGTCACCGTTCCCTCCACCAGCTCGCGCATCGCCGAGTCGGCGATCGGCCCGAGGTGGACCGACGTCAGGTTGGGACGGCCCCCACCCCAGCCTTCCGCCCGCTCCAGCAGCTCGGGTCGGGCCAGCGACAGGACGAGGATGGGATGGTTGGGTGAGCGCTCGACCAGTTCCTCGATGAACTCGATCAGGCCGTCGTCGGCCCAGTGGAGGTCTTCGAGTACGAGGACCACGGTGCCGCGCTCGGCGATCCGCTGGAAGAAGGTCCGGATGGCGGCGTACAGCTCGGTGCGGTCGCCGGCGGGCATCGGATCGAGACCGAGGAGCCCGGCGAGACGCGGCTCGATCCAGCGCCGCTCCTCGGCGTTGGAGACGTATTCGGTGACGGCGGTGCGGAGCCGTATCCGTGCCTTTTCCTGGTCCTCGAGCTCGCCGATCCCGGCTCGTTGGCGGACCATCTCGCTCAAGGCGCGGAGGGTGACGCCGTCGGCGTAGGCGGGAGAGCGGCCCTGGTGCCAGTAGATGCTCTCCACGATGCCGTCGACGTACTTCTGGAACTCCCAGGCGAGTCGCGACTTGCCGATGCCGGCGTCGCCGACGATCGACACCAGCCGGGCCCGCTTCTCTTCGCCGGTCACCGCCAGGAGCTCCTTCAACAGACGAAGCTCGTACTGGCGTCCGACGAAAGGAGGCTCTATGCCGTCGGTGCGGCCCCGCCCTCCCCTCGCCGTCTCGACGCGTAGCGCCCGCCAACCGCGCACCGATTCCTCCTTGCCGCGCAGCGCCAGGAGCCCGAGCTCCTGGTAGGCGATGGCGTCTTCGGTCAGGCGCCTGGTGGTGTCACCGACCACTACCGTGCCCGGCTCGGCGACCGACTGGAGGCGGGCGGCGACGTTGACCACGTCACCGAGGACGAGGCCCTTCTCGTTGCCGCCGGGACCCACCGCCGTCTCGCCCGTGTTCACCCCCACGCGGAGCTGGAGGCCTTCGATGCCGACTTCGTCGCCGAGAGCCGGCACTTCTTCGATCAGCTCGAGGCCGGCCCGCACGGCCCGCTCGGCGTCGTCCGGCAGCGCCCTTCTCGCCCCCCAGAAGGCGGTGATGGCGTCGCCGGTGTATTTGTCGACCTCGCCCCCGAAGCCTTCGATGACGTTGCGGCAGCGGTCGAAGTAGGCGGTGAGGAGCCCACGCACTCGCTCCGGGTCCAGCTGCTCGGAGAGGGAGGTGAAGCCGACGAGGTCGCAGAACAGCGTGGTGACGAGACGGCGCTCCGTCGGCGCCGGAGTCTCCGGGACACTCGGCGGTGCCGGGGCGGTGCCCGCATCGAGGGAGGTGCCGCAGTCCGGGCAGAAGCGGTGAGCGGGGTCACAACCCCGGCCGCACGCCGGGCAGGTCTTTCCCAGCCTGTTGCCGCAGCCGGCGCAGAACCGGTGACTGGCGTCGTTGTCGAAGCCGCACCCAGGGCAACGGATAGCCATCCCGAGGCAGCAGGGTAATGAACGGCATCGAGGTTGCGCACCGCGAACCGCGGTTGGATTCGCCGGGGTGGAGGCACGCGTTCGACTGTTGACAGCCCCGACAGCCGGTACTAGACACCGAAGTCGGGGCGCCGAGCGCTCTTTCCGAGAGCTTCTTCGTCGCAAGGGAGAAGGAAGAGAGGGGGGGTAGATGAGCGACCTCGAGAGGTTCCTGGAAGCCCGCCAGATCCTGCTCGACAACCGGGACGACTACGAGCGAGCCTACGAGCAGTTCCGCTGGCCGACTCTCACGACGTTCAACTGGGCGAGGGACTATTTCGACACGATCGCCGAGGACAACTCCGCGGTCGCCCTCCACATCGTCGAAGAGACCGGAGAAGAGACGACCAAGACGTACTCGGAGCTCTCGCGACGTTCCAATCAGGTCGCCAACTTCCTCGTCGCCAACGGCGTGAGAAAGGGCGACCGTGTCCTGTTGATGCTCGGCAACGAGGTGGCCCTGTGGGAGTCGATGCTGGCGGCGATGAAACTGGGTGCGGTCATCGTCCCCACGACCGTTCTCCTCGGTCCCGAGGACCTCCGGGACCGCCTGGAGAGAGGCAACGTCCGGGCGGCGATCGTCAACGAAACGGCGCTGGCGTCGTTCTCGAAGGTGGACGGGTCGCTCACCGAGGATCTGGTCCGCATCAAGGTGGGCCCACCCACCGACGGGTGGCTCGCCTACGGCGAGTCGGAGGGCCAGCCCGTCGAGTTCGAGCCCCCGGAGCCCACATCGGCGTCGGACCCGTTGTTCGAGTACTTCACCTCCGGGACGACGGCCCGACCCAAGCTCGTCCAGCACACCCAGGCGAGCTATCCGGTCGGGCACCTCTCGACGATGTACTGGCTGGGCCTGCAGCCGGGGGACAAGCACTGGAACATCAGCTCGCCCGGCTGGGCGAAGCACGCCTGGAGCAGCTTCTTCGCACCGTTCAACGCCGAGGCTTCCGTCTTCACCTACAACTACACGCGGTTCAAGGCGTCGACCGTCTTGCAGACCCTGGTCGACTTCGATGTCACGACCCTCTGTGCCCCGCCGACGGTGTGGCGGTTCCTGATCCAAGAGGACCTCGGCGCCTACCGGACGAAGCTGCGGGAGCTGGCGTCTGCCGGCGAGCCGCTCAATCCCGAGGTGATCGCCCAGGTCGAAGCGAAATGGGGCCTCCAGATCCGCGACGGCTACGGCCAGACCGAGACGACCGCGATGGTCGGGAACCCTCCCGGAGCCGAGCTGGTCCCGGGCGCCATGGGAAGGCCCTTGCCCGGGTACCGGATCGCCCTGCTGGACCCGGACGGCAACGAAGCCGACGAAGGTGAGATCTGCGTCGTGCTCGGCGACCACCGCCCGCTGGGCCTGATGGCCGGCTACGTGGAGGGCGGGACCCCGTCGGTAGCGGGCGACGGGCACTACCGCACCGGCGACGTCGGCCAACGCGACGACCGGGGGTACATCACCTACGTCGGAAGGGCCGACGACGTGTTCAAGGCCTCCGGCTATCGGATCAGCCCGTTCGAACTGGAGAGCGTGCTGATCGAGCATCCCGATGTGGCGGAGGCGGCGGTCGTTCCCTCGCCGGACCCGGTGAGGGGTTACGTGCCCAAGGCGTACATAACGCTGGCCGACGGGGAGGGCGGCCCGGAGACCGCCCGCTCGATATTCGAGTTCCTCCGCAGCCGGGTCTCTGGCTACAAGATGATCCGCCGCATCGAGTTCACCGACGACCTCCCCAAGACGATCTCCGGAAAGATCAGGCGAGTGCAGCTGAGGCGCGCCGAGTCGACGAAGGAGGGCGAGGGCGAAACCCGCGAGTACCGGGAAGAAGACTTCCGCTGACCGGCACCGGGGAGGAGGATCGGCCGCCTTGCGGCGGCCGATCGACGTGAGGATATGGGGTGAGTGGGCCCACCTGGACTTGAACCAGGGACCTCATCCTTATCAGGGATGCGCTCTAACCGGACTGAGCTATGGGCCCGAGACTCGTCGAGGCAAATGGATTCTACCGGCATCGGCCACAGCGTCGAATCGGCCGTCGCCGGCGGTCACCCGCCGAGACAGAGCGCCTCGGGGCGACGGATCGACGCTCAGCCCGTGCCACCAGGTCCTGCGGCGTGCTGTGAGCGCCGATCCGCACACCGATTCCGCTTCGGCTGCCGACGAAATGTCGACGACCGCCAGGGCGCGTGCCGATAGGGTGAGCCCCGTGGAGTGCGATCAATGCGGCTACGACTACGCCGCCTTGCGGCGCGACCAGCTGACGACCGCATTGTCGAGCGAGGTCGACGCTCTCATCGACGAGCTCGCCGCAGCACAGCAGACCGATGTGCGACCCTCACCCGACGTGTGGTCGGCCCACGAGTACGCCTGCCACGTGCGCGACGTTCTCGACGTCCAGGACGGGCGCATCCGGCTCACC
This sequence comes from Acidimicrobiia bacterium, assembly GCA_017577575.1. GTDB lineage: Bacteria > Actinomycetota > Acidimicrobiia > Spongiisociales > ZC4RG35 > ZC4RG17. The sequence goes on from PKRG01000007.1 coordinate 53,600, forward strand.
CAGGTCGAGGACGTTCCGGCCTTCGAGCCGATGGGACGGGAGGAGCGGGTCGCCGGATACTGCGACGTCGACCCCCATGGCCTGCCCGGTCAGATACGAGAGAACGCCGACCGTCTGATCCGGACGCTGGAGGGCCTCGACCCGGGTGGATGGGAGAGGACCGGCATCTACAACTACCCGGAGCCGGCCGAGAGGACGGTGGCCTGGATCGTCACCCATACGATCCACGAGGTGGTCCACCATCGCCGCGACATCGCCGCGGTGGGGCGCGGCGAGGTCCCGGGATGATCAGTCCTGTTTGCGGGCGATAGCCTGCGCCAGTTCGAGCTTGTTCATCTTGGAACGACCCTCCACGCCCAGCTTCTTGGCCCGCTCGTAGAGCTCTTCTTTGGTGTGGCCCTCGACGTCGACGCCGCCGGCGCTCTCCCCGCCGGGACGCTGGCCGCGTTTGGCCCGCTCGTCCGAAGGGCCCTTCTGCTTCTTGGCCACCCATTTGTTGCCCACCTTCTCGAAGGAGTGCTTGAGGGCGGCGAGCGCAGTGCGGTGGGCCCGCTCCTCGGAGTCGTACTGCTCGTGAGCCGACGCCAACGCCTTGCGGTAGGTCTCTTGGGCTTTCTTGGACGATCGCTTGATCGTCTCCGGCAGGTCTTCGGTCTTCACCCGAGCCATGGTCACCTCCTGGTGTTCCCGGTGCTGGATTCCCTCACGCCCCGTCTTGAAACGGCCCGATCGCGGCTAGCTTCGAGTCGATGACGGCGGTCGAAGCGGTCGTGTTCGACGTGGGTGGTGTGCTCCTCGATTGGAGCCCGGAGTACCTGTACCGCCGCCTCATCCCCGACGAGGTGGAGCGGCGCCGATTCCTGACCGAAGTTTGCACTCCCGAGTGGAACCAGATGCAGGACGCCGGCCGGCCCTGGGCCGTGGCCGTCCAGGAACTGGTCGCCAAATTCCCCGAGCACGAGGAGTTGATCACCGCCTACGACACGCATTGGGAGGAGACGGTGGCCGGGCCCATCGAGCCGACCGTCGAGATCCTGAGGGAGCTGCGGGCGGCGGGGGTCCCCGTCTACGCGTTGACGAACTTCTCGTCGGAGAAGTGGAGGGTGGCCAAACGGCGTTGGAAGTTCCTCCAGGAGTTCGACGGCGAGGTCGTGTCCGGCGACGTCGGGGTCATCAAGCCCGATCCCCGCATCTACCGGATCCTGATCGACCGCTATGCGCTCCAGCCGCAACGCACCCTGTACACCGACGACCTGCCCGAGAACGTCGACCAGGCCCGCCGCCTGGGCTTCCAGGCCGAGCTGTTCACCACCCCCGAGTCGCTGCGCGATCGGCTCGGGGGCCTCGGACTCATCCGATAGCCGGCGAAGGCGCCCGCGACAGCGCCGAGAGGACGTGCTGTCTCGTCCTCACCAGCTCCCGGGAGGCCAGGTCCCGGGGCCGGCGGTCGTCGACGTCGACGATCTCGACGACATGCCCGGGTTGGCCGGAGAGGACCACGATCTCGTCGGCGAGCCGCAGCGCTTCGTCGATGTCGTGGGTGACGAGGAGCACCGTCTGGCGGTCGGCTGACCACAGGTCGAGCAAGTGCTGCTGCAGGTCCGCCCTGGTCAACGCGTCGAGCGCGCTGAACGGCTCGTCCAGCAGCAACACCTCGGGAGATGTCACGAGAGCCCTGGCCAGGGCGACGCGCTGGGCCATCCCGCCCGACAGTTGCTTGGGCAGGGCGGTGGCGAAGTCCGCCAAGCCCACCCGCTGCAGCGTCGCCTCGGTCCGGGCCCGCGCCTCGGCGGCCGGCAGGTGGCCGATCCCGAACGCCACGTTGGCGGCGACGGTGAGCCACGGCATCAGCCGCGGTTCCTGGAACACGACGCCGACGTCGGGGGAGGGGCCGGTGACGGGCCGGTCTCCGACCCACACCGTCCCCTCCGTCGGACGCTCCAAGCCCGCCACCAAGCGGAGGAGCGTGCTCTTGCCGCATCCACTCCCACCTATGACAGCTGTCAGCCGGCCTTCCGGCACGTCCAGGTCGACACCGTCCAGGGCGAGATGCCCGTTCGGGTATCGCAGCGAGACGCCCTCGAGACGGACCTTCATGAAGGCCTCGACTGGAAGTCGTCCTGCCAACGCACCAGCCGGGACCCCGCTCGAGCCAGCCCCCAGTCCGTGACCTTTCCGAGCAGGGCGAAGAGCACGATCGAGGCGATGATCACCGCCGGGCGGCCGGTCATCTGCCCGTCGACCAGCAGGTAGCCGAGGCCCCGGGAGGCACCGAGGAACTCCGCCGCCACCACGAACATCCACCCCAGGCCGAGGCCGCCGCGCAGTCCGACGAGATAGGTGGGGAGGGATGCCGGGAGCAGGATCCGACGTGTCAGGTCGAACGTGCTCAACCCGTAGGTGCGCCCCACCTCGACGAGCTTGCGGTCCACCGAGCCGATGCCTTCCACCAGCGCCAGGTAGACCGGGAAGAACACGCCGACGGCGATCAACAGCACCTTCGGGGTCTCGAATATCCCGAACCACAGGATGAACAACGGGGTCCAGGCGATCGACGGGATGCTGCGCAGCGCCTGGAACGTCGGGTCGACGAACGCCCGGAACCTGCGGGACACGCCGCTCGCCGCCCCCAGCACCGTGGCCACGGTGACGCCCAGAAGGAATCCCCAGAGAACGCGCCACAACGTGGCCACGGTGTGGTCGGCGAGCTCCCCCGATGCCGCGAGCTCGAAGACCGTGCCGGCGATCTGGCTGGGGGAGGGGAGCAGCCGGGTGGAGACGAATCCCACCCGGGCTCCCACCTCCCACAGCACCGCAGCCAGCAGGGGGAGGAGGAGCCCCTGCCAGCCCCATCCCCTGCGGCGGGCGACGGTCGGTCGTCGGGTGGGAACGACCACCTCGCCCAGGTTGGGGGACGTCTCGACGATCGTTTCGGGAAGGGCCATCAGTCCTCCAGGTCCGCGGTGAAGCTCGGGTCGAACAGCTCGTCGAGCACCGCCTGCACGTCGACGTCGGCCTCGATCTCACCGGCGGCCTGCAGCGCCTCGCCGGCGCCGAGGATCGACTCGTACTGCGGGTCACCGAGCTTCGGCGTCGTGAAGCTCGTCCGGTCCAGCTGCGCCTGGGCGACCTCGATCGACAGGTCGGCGGCCTCGGCGAGGATCTCGGCCAGCTCGTCTGGGTTCTCCAGAGCCCACTTCCGGGCCCGCTCGTAGGCGGCGATCACCCTCTCGACCAGCTCGGGGTGCTGGGCGGCGAACTCCTCGTTGACGTTGAGGATCCCCCACGTGTTCAGCTCCGGACGGCGGTAGAACAGCCTCGCCCCCTGCTCCAGCTCCGCCTCGGCCATCATCGGGTCCAGGCCGGCCCAGGCGTCCACCTGTCCCTGTACCAGAGCGTTGCGGCCATCGGCGTGCTGGAGGAGCACCGCTTCGATGTCGTCCTCGGACAGGCCGTGATCGGCCAGAGCCCTGACCAGGAAGATGTGAGGATCGGTGCCACGGGTCACCGCCACCCTCCGCCCCGCCAGGTCCTCGACCGTCTGGATGTCGCTGTCCTCGAGTGTGACGAGGGCGGTCCACTCCGGCTGCGAGTAGGCGTACACGGACTTGATCGGGCTGCCGGAGACCTTGGCGAGCAGGGCGGCGGCCCCGGCGGTCGAACCGAACTGCACGCTGCCGGAGTTCAGGAACTCGATCGCCTTGTTGCTGCCGGCGCTCTGGACCCAGGCGACCTCGATGCCATCGGCGCTCAGCTCTTCCTCGAGCCAGCCGAAGTGCCTCAGGACCAGGCTCGTCGGGTTGTAGTACGCCCAGTCGAGCGTGATGGTGGACGGCGTCTGGGCGGCTGCCCCGCCGCTGCACGCGGCGAGGGCCACGGCGGCGACCAGAGCCAAGACGCCAACGGTCGTGTCGAAGCGACGACGAAACATGCAAGACCTCCTGTGGACGAACGGAACGAACGGACGGACGCCGGAAAGGGGGATCCTCTCGGGTGATGGCGTCTCGAGGGCCGGCTGTCAGGCGGCCCCGGGGGACACCCGAGAGCAGCCACAACAGCGCCCACAGGCGGATGTCGTCGCCGACGGAAGTCGTGTGATCGTCATGTCGAGCCTCGGTTGTCGGTGCTTACTTCTGATGCGCTCTGAGCGCCGCAAGCCTCCGACGGCTCGACGGCAACTCATCGATCGGGCGTTAGCACCGTGCCCGAGTCAGGACTCGGGTCGGTTGCCGCGGCTTCACAGGGCCCGTCCCTCCACCGCTCTGGATGAGCGCGTTGTCAACCGGCGAGAGGCTACAACACCGCGGCTGGAAAGGACAAGCCAGTAGCCGGAGACGCCCGTCCGGGGCCGGCAGGGGGTGGGGGTTACAATCACGGGGACACACGGGGCTGTAGCTCAGTCCGGCAGAGCACCTGCCTTGCACGCAGGGGGTCAGGGGTTCGAATCCCCTCAGCTCCACTCCGCCTCTCAGGGTGTCCCGGCGCCGTCGACGACCAGGTCGTGGCCGACGGTGTAGCTCGAAGCCGGAGACGCCAGCCACACGATCGCTTCGGCTATCTCGGCCGTGGTGGCCACCCTCCCCATCGGAACCACGGCGGATATGCGGGCGTCACGGTCGGCGTCGGTCTCGCCGGGCAAACGCGACATCGGCGTGTCCACCGGCCCCGGGCTGACGGCATTGATCCGGATCCCGTGAGCGATGTTCTCCTTGGCCGCCGCACGGGTGAGAGTGCCGATCGCCGTTTTCGTGGCGGCGTAGGCGCCCAGCATCGGGAGCGTCAGGTGGGCGCCGATGGTCGAGGCGACGTTGACGATCACTCCACCGCCGTGGGCCCGCATGTGACGGATCTCGTGCTTCATGCACAGCCACGTGCCGGTGAGGTTGGTCGCTACCAGCCGATTCCACGACTCCTCGTCCAGGTCGGCGAGCGGGCGGTGGGGCCCCAGCATTCCGGCATTGTTGACGGCGACGTGCAGCCCGCCGTGACGCCGGACCGTCTCACCGACCAGATCCGCCACCTGGCCACCGTCGGTGACGTCGGTCGGGATCGCGTCGGCGGAGCCCCCCTCTCGCTCGATCATCTCCACCGTCTCCTTCAGGAGCTCCGGGCGCCGTCCCGCCACCACCACCGTGGCCCCGCGACGGGCGAGGGCGAGGGCGGTGGCCCGTCCGATCCCGGAGCCCCCGCCGGTGACTACGGCGACCTGGCCCTGGAACTGGACCGATCAGTCAAGAATTGGCCGTCGCGGTCAGCCGAATGGCAGCGAGGTCTGCACCGGCTTCTTCTCGGGCGGTTTCGGCTCCCGCCGGTAGGGGCTCCTCCTGCGCTTCGGGTTCGACAGGTAGGCCCGGTCGCGATACAGCTTCTCGTATTCGGGCACCAGGTCCGGCCGCTTCATCGCCAGCCAGGACATGAAGTGCTGTTTCACCCCGGGCCGCAGGTGGAGCATGATCCGCGAAACCGACTGCGCTCCCGCTTCCCGGCACGCCTCCTCCACCGCCGCGATCTGGTCGGGGCGGTCGGAGAGGCCGGGGATGATGGGGGCGACGAGGACGCTGCTCGGCACGCCGGCCTCGGTGAGCCTCGCCACCGCCTCGACGCGTCGCCGGGGGTGGGGTGTCCCCGGCTCCGTCAGCTTCCACACTTCGGGGTCGAGAGTGCCGATCGAGAAGTTGACCGAGATCTCGGTGCGCTTGGCCGCTTCCACGAACAGGTCGAGGTCGCGCAGCGCCAGCGTCGACTTGGTGAGGATCGAGAACGGGTTCGACCTCTCCACCAGCACCTCGAGCACGCCCCGGGTCAGCCGGTACTTGCCCTCTGCCGGTTGATAGGGGTCGGTGTTGGTGCCCATGGCGATCAGCTCGCCCGCCCAGCGGCCCGGCTCCGTCTCGGCCCGGACGAGCTCCACGGCGTTGATCTTCACCACGATCTGGGTCTCGAAGTCGGAACCGATGTCGAAGCCGAGGTACTCGTGGGTGGGGCGGGCGAAGCAGTAGACGCAGGCGTGGCTGCAGCCCCGATAGGGGTTGATCGTCCAGTTGAAGCCGAATCGGTCCCAGGGGACGTGGTTGAGGATCGTCTTGGCCTCGACCTCGTGGAACGTGAGGCCGCGATACTCGCCCCGGCCCGCCACCCGACGGCCCAGTTCGAAGAGTCCCCCTGAGGCCGGTGTCGGCCAAGGCAGTTCCGTCACCGCGCCCAGGCTATCGAACATGTGTTCTGGGTGCAATCGGATTGGGCTTTGTTCCCCGGCCGACGACCGGAATTCCGGTGGCGCAGATAAGGTTGGGGCTACGGGAGCGAAAGGATTCGAATGCCGAACGCGGTCATCGTCGACGCAGTCCGCACGCCGATCGGAAGGCGCAACGGGAAGCTCAAGGACATCCACCCGGTCGACCTCGCCGCCATCCCCCTCAAGGCGCTCGTCGAGCGCAACGACCTCGATCCGGGCCTCATCGAGGACGTGATCATGGGAACGGTGATGCAGACCGGCGAACAGGGTGTGAACGTCGGTCGCAACGCCGCCCTCGCCGCCGGGTTCCCCGAGGAGGTCGTGGGGGTCACGATCGACCGTCAGTGCGGCTCTTCGCAGCAAGCGGCCCACTTCGCCGCCCAGGGTGTGATCGCCGGGGCCTACGACGTCGTCATCGCCGCCGGGGTCGAGTCCATGACCAGGGTGCCGATGGGCATCACCTCCCAGCAGGGGCCGGGAAAGCCCTTCGGGCCCAAGATGCTGGAGCGCTACAGCCAGGGTCTCGTGCCCCAGGGCATCTCGGCGGAGATGATCGCCGAGAAGTGGGGCCTCAGCCGGGAGGCTCTGGATGAGTTGTCCTTGGAGTCCCATCGTCGGGCGGCCCGGGCCACCGACGAGGGCCGTTTCGAGAGCCAGATCGTGCCCGTCGAGGTGCAGACCGAAGACGGCGTCGAGGTGATGACCACCGACGAAGGCATTCGCCGGGACACGTCCATGGAGAAGCTGTCGTCGCTGCAGCCGGCGTTCAAGCCCGACGGCGTGGTCACCGCCGGCAACTCGTCACAGATCTCCGACGGCGCCGCCGCCGTCCTCATCATGTCCGAGGACAAGGCCGAGGAGCTGGGCCTCGAGCCCATGGCCCGCTTCGTGTCGTTCTCGCTCGCCGGTGTCGACCCCATCACCATGCTCACCGGGCCCATTCCCGCCACCTCGAAGGTGCTGGAGCGTGCCGGCCTCACCATCGACGACATCGACCTGTTCGAGATCAACGAGGCGTTCGCCTCGGTGGTCGGCGCGTGGCGCATGGAGCATGGTGGCAGCGACCCCGACGGCCTGTGGGAGCGGACCAACGTCAACGGAGGGGCGATCGCCCTGGGCCACCCGCTCGGCGCCTCCGGTGCCCGCCTCCTGACGACCCTCGTCCACGAGCTGGTTCGGACCGGTGGACGCTACGGACTGCAGAGCATGTGCGAGGGCGGCGGGATGGCCAACGGCACCATCATCGAACGCATCGGGTAGTGGCACAGATCGGAATCGGACAGATCCTCATCGCTCTCGCCATCGGCGTGACGGTCTGGGTCGTGTCCATGAAGATCCTGCGCATCCTCGCCACCCCACCTCCTCCCATCGACCCCGAGGACGTGGTGGAAGTGGAGGACCAGGACTACAAGTGCACGGTCTGCGGCACCGAGGTCACGCTCCGCGTCGCCAACGTGCTCGAGATGTCCCCGCCCAAGCACTGCCGTGAAGAGATGGTGCCGGTCTGGCGCCCGGGCTCGGGCCGGCACCTCCGTGCCTAGTTGTCCACAGCCTGTGGACAAGTCTTGGGAAAACTACAAGTTTGTCATTCACAAGCAGAGGGCTGTGGCCCACCGAGCGAGAGTTACGCTAGGGCGCATGCCAGAGTCGAAGCGTCGCAAGCCGAGATCCAAGGGTCCGACCCCGCCCAAGCGCGCCATCCCCAAAGACGCCCCGGAGAGCCCGCGCTGGTACGTGGCCCTGATGGCCGGTCTCATGGCGGTCGGTGTGATCCTCGTCCTGGTCCGGTTCTTCTTCCGAACTGACCAGTGGGTGCTCCTGTTGGGCCTGATCGCGATCTCGGCGGGCTTCATAATGACGACGAACTACCGGTGAGAGTCCTCGTCCTCGACAACTACGACTCCTTTACTTTCAACCTCGCCCAGTACCTGGGCGAGCTGGGTGCCGAGCCCGAGGTGATCCGCGCCGATCAGATCACCCCCGACGAGGCGGAAGCCAGCGGTTACGACCGGATCGTGATCTCACCCGGCCCGGGGCGGCCCGAGGAGGCGGGCAACTCCATCGCCTTCGTCCAGCGGTTCGCCGGGCGGATCCCCATCCTCGGGGTTTGCCTGGGCCATCAGGCGATCGTGGCGGCGTTCGGGGGCTCGGTGGACCTGGCCCCCGAGCCGCGGCACGGCAAGACCTCGATGATCCGCCACGACGGGAGGGGCGTGTTCTCCGGGCTGAGCGACCCGTTCGAAGCGACTCGCTACCACTCGCTGGCCGCCGTCCGGCTCCCCGACGAGCTGGAGGCCTGCGCCTGGTCGGAGGACGGGGTGGTCCAGGGAGTGCGCCACCGCCGCCACGACATCCATGGCGTCCAGTTCCACCCCGAGTCGGTGATGACGACGGAGGGCAAGGCCCTCCTCGCCAATTTCTTGTCCCCCTGACCAGCGGGGCCTCAGCCGCCGCCCGTGTCGGGTGGGGCGGTGTCCGGAGGTGTCGTGTCCGGCACCGTGGTCGTGGTGGTCGTGGTGGTGGTTGTCGTCGTCGTGGTGGTGGTCGTCGTCGGGGGCACCCGGCCCAAGGTCACCGTGATCACGTCGCCGGGCACGGCCGACCCGCCGGCGGCCGGGAACTGCGACACGATCCGCCCGTCGAGGCTCGGATCGGAGACCGTCTCGGTGGCGTTGGAGATGTTGATCCCCAATCCCCGCTCCGAGAGCAGCCGTTCGGCGTCCTCGGGCGTCAACCCGCGCACGTCGGGGATCGTCACCGGCTCGGGACCGTTGGAGACGACCAGTTTGACGCTGTCGCCGACCCTGACGGTCGAGCCCGGGGCCGGGTCCGTGGTGATCACCAGCCCCTGCGGCACCTCGTCGTGGTAGCGGTTCTCGACCGTGGCGCGCAGACCGAGGTCGGCGAGCCGCTGGGTGGCGTCGGCGACCGTCAGACCCGACAGGTCCTCCAGCTCGAGGGTCTGGGGGCCTTCGGAGATGACGAAGTCGATCGGTGAGCCCGCCCCGGCCCGCACACCCGCCGGCGGCTGCTGGTCGATCACCACCCCTTCCGGCTGGTCCGAAGGGCGCGTGCTCACGTTGCCCACCACGAAGCCCGCCTCCTCGATGAGGCGTCTGGCGGTCGTTTCGTCCTGGCCCAGCAAGTTGGGCACCTCGAACTCCTCCGGGCCGGCGGACACGAACAACTCCACCGTCGAGTCCACCGGCACCTCTTCGCCGGCGGGCGGGTCGGTGCGGATGGCGTTGCCCTGGGGGATCTCGTCGCTGGGCTCGCGGGTGATCCGCACCCGCAGGTTTTCGTCTTCGAGGCGTTGGACGGCTTCGGCCTCCGGCAGGTTCGTGACGTTGGGTATCACCACCGTCTCCGGCGCCTCCTCCCCGCCCAGCGCCCGGAACAGGACGAACACGAGGACCACCAGCAGGGCGAGCAGGCCGAAGGCGGTGAGGATGAACGGCAGCTGCGAGGGGGGTTCCTCCTCGAGGTCGCGGTAGACCTCGTCGGGGGGTGCGGTGGGTGGCGGCGTGGGAGCGGCCGAGGGGATCACCCGGGTGGAGGCGTCGGGGTCGGCGTAGCTGCCGGTGGGAGCCGGCAACGGCGGGGGCGCCGACGGGGTCTGGCCCCGCAGAACCGCCACCAGGTCGGCACGCATGTCCTCTGCGCTCTGGTACCGCCCGGCCGGATCCTTCCGGAGGGCACGCATCACCACCGCGTCGAGTTGCGGTGACACGTCGGGGTTGAGCTGGGACGGGGGCACCGGCTCCGTCGAGACGTGCTGGAACGCCACCGACATCGGGCTGTCGCCCTGGAAGGGCGGGCGGCCGGTCAGCATCTCGTAGAGCACCACCCCGAGCGAGTACACGTCGGAGCGGGCATCGGCTGCCGCGCCCTGTGCCTGCTCGGGAGAGAAATAGGTGGCCGTGCCGATCACCGACCCGGTCCGGGTCAACTCCTGGGAGTCGTCCCAGGCGCGGGCGATGCCGAAGTCGGTGACTTTCACCGTCCCGTCGGTCGACAAGAGGATGTTTCCCGGCTTGATGTCGCGATGGACCAGCCCCGCCCGGTGGGCGACGGACAGGGCCGCCGCCACCTCCGAAGCGATCTCGACGGCACGACGGGGCAGCAGCGCCCCCTCGGATTTCAGGACCTCTCGGAGGGAGCGGCCTTCGACCAGCTCCATCACGATGAAGTAGGTGTCGCCCGCCTCGCCCCAGTCGTAGATGCTGACGATGTTCGGGTGGCTGAGGTTGGCGGCCGCCTGCGCTTCCCGGCGGAAGCGCTTCACGAACGCCTCGTCGCTGGAGTACTGGGAGTGGAGGATCTTGATGGCGACCTTCCGGCCGAGGAGAGTGTCCTGGCCCTGGTAGACGTCGGCCATCCCTCCCCGTGCGATGTGCGAGGACAGGTGATATCTATCGGTGAGAGGACGTGGAGTTTCCATACGGTTCGGGACGGCCTGCCGAATGATAGGGATCAGTCACGTGTTTCCAGCCAACCTCGGATGAGTTCGGCGGCGACGGGCGCTGCCACCCGGCCACCGGTCTCGGAAGTACCTTCGGCAGGAAGGGGCTCGAACATGACCGCGACCGCGATCTGGGGGTCGTCGACCGGGGCGAAGCCGATGAACCACGGATAGGAGCGCCCCTGTCCCGCTTCGGCCGTGCCCGTCTTTCCCGCCACCCGCACGCCGGGAACGGTGGCGGCGGTTCCGGTCCCTTCGGTGACGACCCGTTCCATCATCTCGGTCAACGTTTCCGCCGTCTCGGGGGACATGGCCTCGCTGAGCACCTCGGGCTCCGTCCTCGAGACGGTGTTCCCGTCGGGGTCGAACATCTCGTCGACGAGGTACGGCTGCATGAGGACCCCGTCGTTGGCGACGGCGGCGGCGACCATCGCCATCTGCAACGGGGTCGCCCGCACGTTGCGTTCCCCGAGACCGCTCTGGCCCAAGGCGGCGTCGTCGTTCTCCAGTTCGGCGGTCGGGAAGACCGATTCGGCGACGGGGAGCGGGAAGTCGAGGTCCCGGTTGAACCCGAGGGCCTCCGCCATGAACCCGATGTCGGGGGCTCCCACCTGGATCGCCAGGTCGGCGAACACGGTGTTGCAGGAGCGGACGAAGGCTCGCATCAGGTCGACCTGGCTGCCGTTTCCGCACAGGCCACCGCCGAAGTTGGAGATCGTCGCCGTCGAGCCCGGTAGCTGGAACTCGGATGGGTCGTCGAACAGCGTGTCCGGGCCGGCCACTCCCGCTTCGAGAGCGGCCGCCGCCACCACCGTCTTGAACGTGGATCCCGGCGGGAACAGCTCGCGAGTGGCCCGGTCCAGCAGGGGACGGCCGGGATCCTGCAGCAACTGGTCCCAGTTGGCGGCCGCGTCGGCGCCTCCCAGCAGCGTCGGTTCGAACGACGGTTTCGAGACGGAGGCGAGGACGGCCCCCGTGCGGGGATCGAGGGCGACGACCGCCCCGGCCCGGTCGCCGAGAGCGTCGTAGGCGATCTGTTGCAGCCGGGAATCCAGCGTGAGGCGCATGCTCCTGGGCCGCAGGTCGCGTCCCAGGATCGCCGCCACGATGTCGGACAGGGTGAGGTCGCGGCGGCTGCGGAGCGCGTCGACGTAGGCCGCTTCCAGCCCGCCGTCGCCGACGATCGGCGAGGTGTAGCCCACGGTGTGGGCGAACACCGGGCCCAGCGGATACTCACGTGTGAAGCGGCGGGGGTCGTCCTCGTCGGGAACGGATTCGGCCAGGACCGCTCCGTCGGCGGACACGATCATGCCGCGCTCCTTGCCCGCCTGGGCGATGGCGACCCGAGCGTTGCGGGGATCGGACCGGTACGTGTCGGCCCGGACGGCCTGGATCCACGTCACCGCTCCGAGCAGCACGGTGAAGCAGAGAAAGAGCGCCGTGGCGAGGCGACGGATCGGCCCGTTCACGATCGTTCCTCCTGGCTGGCGCGGGCCAGTAGCCCGAGGAGCAGGAAGTTGCCGATCAGAGCCGAGCCACCGTAGGACATGAACGGCAACGTGATCCCGGTGAGGGGCAGGACGCGCAGCACGCCGCCGATGATGAGGAACGTCTGGAGGCCGATCACGAAGGTGAGCCCCGCCGCCAGGAGGGTGCGGAACCGGTCCCGGCTACGGAGGGCGATGCCGAAGCCGGCGGCGAGGAAGAGGGCGAAGCAGCACAGAACGGCGATCGACCCGGCCAACCCGAGCTCCTCGCCGACGGCGGCGAAGATGAAGTCGGTCTCGGCATTGGGGATGAGGTCGGGACGTCCCAGGCCGGGCCCCGACCCCGACAGGCTGCCGGTGCCGAGAGCGAACAACCCCTGAGCGACCTGGTAGCCGGTGTCGGCGTAGTCGGCGAACGGGTCGAGCCACGCCTGCACCCGGCGTTGGACGTGGTCGAACAACCGCCAAGCCGCCAAACCCCCGCCGGCGGCGAGCAGACCCCCGGCGACGAGATAACCGGCGGCTCCGGTGGCGGCGTAGAGCAGGGCGGCGAAGGTCAAGAAGAGGAGGAGCGACGCGCCGAGGTCGCGCTGGTAGACGAGGATCAGGAGGCTCCCCGCCCACACCGCGATCAACGGGACGAGCTGGCGGGGCTCGGGGATGCGGATCGGGCCGAGCTTGCGGTGGGCGCCGGTGAGGGCGGCTTGACGGTCGGCCAGGTAGGCGGCGAGGAAAGCGACGAAGAGGACCTTGGCTATCTCGGCGGGCTGGAAATGCAACTCGGTGAAGCCGAGGTCGAACACCACCCACAGGCGGCTGCCTCCCTGGGTCAGGCCCCGGATGGGCAGCGGGCCGGACGACGGGAGGTTGGGCAGCAGGAGGAGGCCGACCGCCACGAGCAGCATGGTGTTCCGGTAGCGGCGGAGCAGGCTCAGCCCTGCCCGGGAGAGGAACGCCAGCACCGCGCACGTCACCGCCGCCGCCAACAAGAGCCACCATCGTTGCAGGCCGGCCCGGTAGGGAGAGAGGCGATACACCTCGAGGAAGCCGATGGCGGCGAGCAACGCCACCGGGGGCAACAGGAGAGGGGTGGCGTCGGGAGCCCAGGCGCGAAGGGACACGTGGATGCCGCCGAAGGCGATCACGAACACGAGGAAGGTGAGTCCGACCTGAGCCCCGATGGACTCGCCGCCGGCGAACTCGACCAGGGCGACGCCGAACGCGGCGAGCGCCGAGGCGACGGCGACGAGAACACCTTCGGTGTTTCGGGTCATACGAGGGTCCTAACGGAGTGGGCGACGGTCACGTTCCCCCCGGGTCCCGGCGTGGGGCCGGTTGCGTATCTGTTACCAGGTGCCACTTCCTAGAGGAGGCGGCGTCACTCGACGACGTCGACGACGACCGCAGAGATGTTGTCGTTTCCTCCGGCGGCGTTGGCCGCCTCGACCAGGCCCCATGCCGCCTCCTCCGGTGAATCGGCCCGGAGCTGCTCGGCGATCTGGTCGTCGGTGAGCATCGAGTTCACACCGTCCGAGCACAACAGGAACCGGTCGCCCGGACGGGCGGGCTCTTCCACCTCGTCGACGAGCAGGTCCTGGGTGAGCCCGAGCGCCCGGGTGATCATGTTCCGTTGCGGGTGGGTCATCGCCTCCTCCGGGCTGAGGCGACCCGCGGCCACGTATTCGGCGGCGACGGTGTGGTCTTCGGTGAGCTGGCGGAGCACGCCGTCGCGGAGGAGATAGGCACGGCTGTCGCCGACGTGAGCGATGTGGGCGACGTCGTCGACGATCTCGAGGAGCGTCATGGTGGTGCCCATCCCGGCGAGCTCGGGCTTCTCTGCCACCTCGAGCAGGAGGGCGTGGTTGGCGCCGATCACCCGCTGGGTGGGACCTCCGACGATGTCCACCGCGGTGTCGACGGCGATGCGTGAGGCGACCTCGCCGGCGACGTGACCTCCCATCCCGTCGGCCACGATGAACAAGGTCGAGTCGTCACCAGCCCCCGATGTCGGCGGATAGACCGCGTCCTCGTTGTTGGAGCGCACTCGCCCGGTGTGGGTGGCGCTCGCCCATCGGTACTTCACCGTATCTCCATCACCGTCTTGCCCACTTGCACGGCGTCACCCCGCCGCAGCTCTGCTGGAGCGGTGACACGTCGGCCATTCAAGTACGTCCCATTGGTGCTGCCGAGATCGTGCAAGGTCAGGCCGTTCTCGGTGGCGACCAGTCTGAGGTGGAACTCGGAAGCATACGGGTCGTCGATGACAATATCCGCTTCGGGGCTGCGTCCGATCACGGTGGCGTCGGTGACGGTGAAATCGAGGCCCGCCTGGGTGTCGGAGCGGACGATCACGACCTTGGTCCCGCGGCGCCTCCGCCTCTCGGCGTGGATGCCGAGGTGCGTGGCGATGCCCCGGGCCACCTGCCACACGAACAGGTAGATCAGGCCGAGGAAGATCAGGCGCAGCAAGGCGAGGATGATGTCGGGCATTCAGGCCAGTTCGAGGCGATAGGAACGGTCGGCGAAGGTTACGACAGAACCGGGCTGGATCTCGACACTCTCGTCCTCTCCGACCCGCTGACCGTTGGCGAAGGTGCCGTTCGCCGAGCCCAGGTCCCGGATCCAGATGGAGCCGTGGCGGCGCACGATCTCGGCGTGGCGGCGCGAAACGGCGTCGTAGGGCAGGACGACGTCGCATTCGTCGGAGCGGCCCACCCACAGCCGGTTGTTGGACAGGTCGAGCGTCGGTTTGCCCGTCAGACGACCCCAGGGGTGGCGCATCCCCCGACGGACCTCGAGGTCGCAGTCGATCGTCCCGACGCCGAGATCGGGGTCGAGCTTGATGTTGACGAACGTCGGCCCGGGCAACCGCCACCCTTGCTCGGCGGCGTGGGCTTCGTAGGCCTCGGCGAGGATCCGCGACAGGGAATCGGGGGGCAGGTCGAGGTCGTTGGGATTGATGGTGACCGTGATGCAGTTCGGCACCATCGGGCCCGTGTGGTGCTCGATCGTCGACAGGTCGGCTTCACGCACCATGCGCGAAGCGATCTCGGTCGGGTGCACCCTTCCCGAGAAGACCCGCCCGGCCATGCCGTCGAGCATCCGCTCGAGGCGTCGTTCGACTGCCCTTGCGAGTTTCACCTGCGCCAGTGTACGGCGGCGGTGGTACGATGAGGCTCCCGCACGCGCCGATCACGGCGTCGCGCGTGTCCGGGGCGAGTGGCGGAATTGGCAGACGCGCAGGATTCAGGTTCCTGTGGGGTAACACCCGTGGGGGTTCAAGTCCCCCCTCGCCCACTCCCCGAGTGGTCCCTTCCAGACACTCGCGCCCTCACTCGTTTGGTCCCCTGAGGCGAGGCTGCCGACGCCCCACCACCTGGTGCGACGCCCACCACCTCATCTCCTGGTGGGAACACCAAGGCCCCACCGACTTCGACAACTCATCCTCCTCTGCCGGTATCACCACACCCTCATCCACCGCCGAGGATGGAAACTCCCGGCACCGCCACCCACCCCACCTTCACCCGACCCGACGGCACGACCCTCCCCAACGGCCCGCCACCCCGAACCCAGCGTCGAGTTCCCGTTGCGGGATGAGATGTCAAAGGCCCAGCGCCGCCCGCGTCTTCTCCAGGTCGTTCGAGCTGAGCACCAGCTGGCCGTTGGTGCCGAAGTACGCCAGGTAGACGGTCACCCCCGCCTCGGCCACCCGGGTCCCGATGGCGGGCACCCCGCCGGGGAAGTTCGGAGGGACCACCACGCACTCCCGGTCGTCGGCCACCGCCACCCCCAGCTCGGCGGCGACGTCGTGGACCTTGTCCACGTCGCCGTCTTCGACCGCGATGTGCATGACTCGGCCTTCGGTGCGCGGGAACAAGCACCCCGCTTCGACGTTGACTCCCCGGCCGAACAGTGCCTCGAGGAAGCGTGCTGGTCGGCCCTGCTGGGTGTCCATCAGGATCGTCATGTCTCTCATTCGCTCCTCCTCACAGGAAGCCGGGAGTCGATCGGCGTCGACTCCAGTTCTGCTGTGATCCAGGCGTGGGCCGGGTCCGTGCAGATGCGCCAGGCCCGCTCCGGACCGGCCATGACGTTCAGGTAGTACATGTCGTACCCCGGCGCGGCGACGCACGGCCCGTGGTAGCCCCGGGGGATCAGGTAGACGTCGCCGTCGCGGACGGTCACCGTCTCGTCGTGGGACGAGTCGGCGGTGTACGTCCGGTGGAACCCAAACCCTCCCTCTCCGTCGATGCGGAAGTAGTAGATCTCCTCCAACGGGACCTCGTCGTTGCCCCACTCGTCGTGTTTGTGGGGCGGAAACGAGGACCAGTTCCCGGCCGGCGTCAGCACCTCCACCACGATGAGCCGCTCCGGGCCCGTCACCTCGGCCGGCAGCAAGCCGTTGATCTGGCGGCTCGCCTGGCCGCCGCCCCGCAGCTCCACCGACGTGGACCCGGCGTCCAGGTACATCGCTTCGCCGCCGGCGTCCGCCCGGGCGGTCGCGATCGCGACCTCCCCGCCGGTGGACGACTCCAGTTCGAACGGGACGCCGCAGCCGAAGTACACGCGGTCGGTGATCGGTCCGAACACGTGCTCACGTCCGGCGAGGTCAGCCGTCAGCGGCTCCGATCGGACCCGGTACGAGCCGGAGAGCGGGACGATCAGGACCTCCTCCGAGTCGAAGCGCAACGAGCGCTTCTCCCCGGGTTGCAGCGACAGGACGTGCAGACCCGAGTACTCCCATCCCGCCTCCCCGGGGCCGACGCGGAGGGGATCGGGAGGGGACTGGAGGGTGCCGGCGGGGCGATGCCAGCTCACATGCTTCCTCCGTGGACGATCTCGACCGCCTGGTCGGTGGCCCGCTCGACGTCGCCGTCGGCGGGGAAGAGGAGGCTGCGCCCGGCGACCAGGCCGCGGACGTTGGGGATCTCCATCGCCCGCTTCCACGATGCCAGCAGGGCCTCGGTGTCCTTTCCGGGGTCGCCGCCGAGGAGCAGGCCGGGGAGAGTCGTGGCGGCCATCATCTTCTCCGGGTCGGAAGCGGCAGGCAGCTTCAACCAGGTGTAGGCCGAGGTGCTGCCCAGGGCGGAGGCGACTGCGACGGCGTCGACGATGTCGTCCATGTCGGTGGACACGCGCACCTTCCCCGACTCGTCCCGGTAGGCGGGCAGGGGCTCGACCATCGCGATCAGCTCGCGGCGGGC
This sequence comes from Acidimicrobiia bacterium, assembly GCA_017577575.1. Lineage (GTDB taxonomy): Bacteria > Actinomycetota > Acidimicrobiia > Spongiisociales > ZC4RG35 > ZC4RG17. Next base: position 70,988 of record PKRG01000007.1, read on the forward strand.
GAGCTCGTCGACGGCGCGGGCGCACGCTTCCAGCGTTTCGATCGTGCCCCGGTCCTCGTAGTCGATCCGCACCAGCATCTTTCCGCCATGCAGGCCCATCTCGGCGATGGCCTCGGCGTCGTAGGCGGTGAACCGGTCGTCGAGCTCCCACGCCGATCCGGTGAGACCTCCCCGGTTCATCGAGCCGAACAGGACTTTCCCTTCCAGCTCCCCGAGCAGCAGCAGATCCTCGAGGATGTCCGGGGTGGCCAAGAGCCCGTCGACGCCGGGTCGGCGCAACGCCCGGATCGTGTTCTCGAGCACGACCCGGCGGTCCGCCATGGCCCGCGGGTCGCTGCCCACGCCCAGGATGCGGCGGGCGGGGTGGTCGATGGCCACTATCACGAGCTTGCCGTCGTCGCCGAGGAGGGGACGGCTCTGGCGGGCACGAGCCGCCTCCCGCACGGCGGCGGGGTCAGCGGCTCTCTTCTCCAGCAGCTTGCGGTAGCGGTCTTCGTCCAGAATGGTCACGGATGCGTCCTCTTCTCGTTGCGGTCGCTCTGATATTGGTTGCCTGCCGGGCCGGCGCCGTCGTAGCCGAAGGGACACCTGCGGACCTGACGGCGCTGGTCGAAGAGACCCTGGCACGCATCGAGCAGGCTCTTCCCGCTCACGGGAGATGCCTCTCCGGGCTCACCATCACCCACGCCTGGGAGCTCGACGACCGAGCCGAGTACCGGGTGGTCGATCGCACGATCGTCCTGCGGGTGCCGGCGACGGCACCGCATCTCGAGTTCTCTCTCGCCCACGAGGTCGCCCACCACATCGACTTCGGCTGCGGCCTGGAAGAAGGGGTACGGGAAGCGTTTCTGGCCGCTCAGGGCCTGGCTCCAAACACCCCCTGGGACACAGCCGAATCGTGGGAGTCGACGCCGGCGGAGCTCTTCGCCACGGCCGTCGCCCAACTGGTGACGGGTCGCTCCGACCCCCTGCGGGTGATCCTCATCACCGACGAGGCGATGGAGGTGGTGGAGGCGTGGGCGACCGGCACCTTCATGCATTCGCCATCAGCTCCCTGACCTCCGCCTCCGTCGGCATGGCGTCGGCGCAGGCGAGCTGGGAGGCGACGTAGGCCCCGGCGGCGTTGGCGAAGGGGATCGTCTCGGCCCAGTCCCAGCCCTCGAGCAGACCGTGGCACAGGGCGCCGCCGAAGGCGTCGCCCGCACCGAGCCCGTTCACCACGTCCACCACGACGGGGTCGGCGTGCACCCGACGGTCGCCGACGAAAGCGGTCACGCCCTCGCCGCCCTGCTTCACGATCACCACCTCGACGCCCAGCTCGAAGATCCGCTGGGCCATCTCCTCCGGGCTGCCCCCGCCCACGGCCACGCTGCACTCCTCGACGTTTCCCACGGCGACGGTCGCCCTCTTCAGTGCCTCCCGTTGCCACTCGCCGGCCTCGCCGGGATCGGCCCACAACGACGGCCGGTAGTCGAGGTCGTGTATGACCGTTCCCCGGGCCGCGTCGAGCGCGGCCAGGGTGGCGGTGCGGCTCGGCTCCACGGACAACCCCGTGCCCGTGGTCCAGAAGATCCTCGTCTGGCTGATCGCGTCGAGAGGCAGCTCCTCGGGCGACAGCGTCACATCGGGGGCCGTCGGCTGGCGATAGAACAGGATCGGGAAGTGGTCGGGGGGATGGACCTCGCAGAACACGATCGGGGTCCGCAGCTCGGGATGGGTGCCGACGAAGGCCGGATCCACCCCGAAGCCTTCCAGCGCCCGCCGGACGTAGGTCCCGAAGGGATCGTCGCCCACCTTTGTGATGACGGCACTGCGATGCCCGTAGCGAGCGGCGGCGACGGCGACGTTGGTGGCGGTCCCTCCCAGGTAGCGGTTGAACTGCTCGACCCGGTCGAGAGTCACGCCGATCTGGGCGGGATACAGGTCGACCCCGACCCGTCCCATGGTGATCAGCTCGTAGCTCATCGCGGTCAGGTCGTCGACTCTCGCTGGAACTCGGCGGCCGCTTCCGCCATCTCCTTCGACCCGGTGGCCCGGGAAGCGGCTTCGAGTTCGTGGCTCAGCGCCTCGAGATCGGCTCCGCCGGCCATCATCTGCACCAGCTGCTCCAGCGGGATCTCGTCTTTCGTGTAGTCGCCGAAGACCTTCCCTCGCCTCAGGATGACGAAGTGGTCACCCACCGGATAGGCGTGGTGGGGGTTGTGGGTGATGAAGATCACCCCGATGCCCCGCTGCTTGGCCTGCAGGATGTACTTCAAGACCACCCCGGCCTGCTTCACGCCCAGGGCGGCGGTCGGCTCGTCGAGGATGAGGACCTTGGCGCCGAAGTAGACCGCCCGGGCGATGGCCACCGACTGGCGCTCGCCGCCGGAGAGGGTGCCGACCGGCTGGTCAGGGTCGCGGATGTCGATCCCCATCTTCTTCATCTCTTCGCGGGTGACCCGCTTGGCGAACTTGGCGTCGAACCTCCTCCACGGGCCCCATCCCTTCGTCGGCTCCGAGCCGAGGAAGAAGTTCCTCCAGATCGACATCAGCGGGATCATCGCCAGGTCCTGGTAGACGGTGGCGATCCCCATCTCCAGGGCGTCCCGGGGTGAGTCGAACGAGACCTCCTTGCCTTCGAACAGGTAGGTCCCCGACGACGGCTTGTGCACTCCCGACAGGATCTTGATCAGCGTGGACTTCCCGGCGCCGTTGTCGCCCAGGAGGCAGGTGACCTCGCCGGCGCGGACGAACATCGACACGTCGGACAAGGCGACGACGCTGCCGAAGTACTTGGAGACGTTCCGGACCTCGAGCAGCTTGTCGGTGGTCGAGGCGGTGGTCGCGCTCATCTGATCATCTCCTCTGTGCCCGCTGACGGACGTAGTTGTTGAAGATCACCGCCAGCACCAGGATCACGCCGACGAAGACCTTGAACCAGTCGCCGTCGACCCCGGTGACGATGACTCCCTGCTGGACCATGGCGAAGGTGAGGGCGCCCACGGCGGCGCCGATCACCGACCCGTAGCCGCCGGTGAGGAGCACCCCACCCACCACGGAAGCGATGATGGCGTAGAACTCGGTGAGCTCGCCGCGCAGCGAGTCGGCGGTGCCGGTGGACGACACCTGCAGGAGCGCCACGAAGAACGCCGCCAACGCGGTGAACATGAAGAGGCCGATCTTCAAGCGGGCCACGGGCACACCCACGTTGCGGGAGGCGTTGGCGTCCCCGCCGACGCCGAAGATCCAGTTGCCCACCCGGGTCTTGTTGAGCACCCACACCGCGGCGGCGGTGATGACGATCCACCACAGGATCCCGGTGTCGAATCGAGCCCCGAAGACCTCGATCTTGGAGCCGAAGATCGAGATGAGGATGTCGGCGCCGGGGATGTTCGAGAACCCGCCGAGCTGGGTGCGGTTGGTCATGGTGCGGGGGATGGCGGTCGCCAGTCCCCGGAACACGAACAAGGCGCCGAGAGTGATGATGAACGACGGGAGCTTCGTCGTCTGGACGAGGAACCCGTTCAGGAACCCGGCGGCGACGGTGATCAGCAGAGCGACGAGGATCGCCGGGCCCAAAGGCCACGCCAGCCCACCTTGGGCCGAAGGCGACACGAAGATCATGATCGCCATCCCGCCGAAGCCGATCAGCGAGCCGACCGACAGGTCGAACTCCCCGGCGATCATCAGCATCGCCACCGCCACGGCGATGATCCCCAGCGGCGCCGCCCGGTTCAGGATGGCGGCCGTCGTCTGCATGCTGACGAAGTTGTTGTCGAAGGCGACGATGGCGAAGAAGATCCAGACGAGGATCAGAGCGAGGATCGCGCCGATCTCGGGCCGAACCATGAGCCGGCCCAGGAGTCCGACATCACGTATCCGATCATCGGCGGGCGGTGATTCAGTCGGGGGAGCGACGGTTGCCATAGGCCCTCCTCATTCGGTTCGAGTGGGGGGAGCGTTGCCGCTCCCCCCACTCCCCAGTGTTAGCGGAGACCGGCGGCGGCTGCGTCGATGACGTCGGCGGCCGTCTCGGCGGTGACGATCTGGGGTCCGGTGAGGATCACCCTGTCGACCGAGCCGAGCGGAATGGCGCCCGTCTCGAGGTACTGGGTGAGCAGCACGATCGGCAGGTACCCCTGCAGGTACTGAGCCTGGTCGATGGCGAAGAGCATGTCGCCGTCGATGATCGCCTGCAGCACCTCGGGCGCCAGGTCGAAGGTGGCCAACGCCACGTCCGCTCCGACCTCCTGCACCGCAGCCAGCGTGGGCAGGGCACCGGTGGGGCCCAGGGCGAGGATGCCGTCCACGTCGGGGTTGGCCGAGAGGGCACCGGCGACGGTCGCCTGGGTGCCCGTGGGGTCGGCGAGGTCGACCGGGACGACCTCGACGTTGCCTCCCAGGCCGTCGGTGAAGCCCTCGCACCGCTGGTCCAGGCCCACGTTGCCCACTTCCTGGTTGATGCACAGGGCGTTGGTCACCCCCGCTTCGGCCATCTGCTGGCCGGCGAGCAGGCCGGCCTCGTACTCGGTCTGGCCGACGTGGACGAGCACACCGAGGTCAGCGAACACGTCGGAACCGGAGTTGATCGAGATGACCGGGATGCCGGCGTCGACGGCGGCGCGGATCGGATCAGCGAGGGCTTCGGGATCCGGGATGGAGACCACGAGGCCGTCCGGCTGCGAGGCGACCGCGGCCTCGATGATCTGGCCCATCTCCACCATGTCGAAGGTGCCGGGCGCCTGGTACTCGACCGTCACGCCCATGTCGTCACCGGCGGCGGCGACGCCGTTGGCGGCCACCGACCAGAACGGGTCGGACGACTGGCCGTGGGTGACGACTACGAAGCGGTAGTCACGCTGGGCCACGGCACCGCCGTCGTCTTCGTCCCCTCCGGTGTCGGTGGTGGCCGGAGCGGTGGTGTCGGCGGTCCCGTCGTCGGTGGCTGCGGGGGTGGTTTCGGTCGCCCCGTCGCCAGCGGTCGGAGTCGCTTCGTCCACCGAAGTGCAGGCAGCGGCGATCAACGCCAACACTGCCAGCAGCACCAGCCAGATTCGCTTACTTCGCATGGGTTCCTCCTCGTTCCCATCTCTGGTGACCGGCATCGATGCCGATCACCCCTTCGAGGTGGCGGAGGCTCGCCCCTGCCGCCTCGTAGGGACCTTCGTTGTCGGGCGGCTCCTCGGAGAGGACGGTGTCCTGTTCCAGGACCACCCAACCCGAAAAACCGTTGGCGTCGAGGACCTCGAAGAGGGTGGGGATGTCGAGGTCCCCTTGGCCCAGGGGACGGTACAGCCCTCGGCCCACCGCTTCGTGGTATCCCAGTTCTCGCTGGCGCACCCGGGTGGCGACCGTGGAGTCGACGTCCTTCAGGTGGACGTGCCGCACCCTGGTGCCGGCTGCCCTGGCCACGGCGATCGGGTCGGCTCCTCCCACCATCAGGTGCCCGGTATCGAGGCAGATGGCGGCGGAGCTCTCCCGCAGGAAGCGGTCGACCTGGTCGGCGGTCTCGACGACGGTGCCGTAGTGAGGATGCAGGGTGAGGAGGAGGCCTTCGGCGTCGGCGACCTCCTGCAGTTCGGTGATCGTCATCGCCAGGTGAGCCCATTCGGGGTCGGAGAGGTCGGTGGTCCGCTCGTACCCCTCGGTGCCGGTGGCGGCGGCGATCACCGCGACCTCCCCTCCGGCGGCGGCGATCAGGCGAATGCGGCGGATGGCTTCTTCCCGCTCGGCGGGCCAGCGCCCGGCGTCGTGGAGGACGACCGGGATGAACGCGCCGACCAGCTGCAGATGGTGGTCGTGGAGGAGACGGGACATGTCCGCCGGGTCGTCGGGCAGAAACCCGTCCGGCCCTGCCTCGGTGGCAGTCAGGCCCAGATCCGCCATCTCACGCAGGACCCGCTCGGGCGTCATCTGATGTCCCCAGCCGGGGACCTCGCACACCCCCCAGGTGATGGGGGCGCCGGCGAGGCGGACCTGGGCCGGGCTCACGAGACCTCCTCCAGCCGCACCGGCCGGTGCTCGGCCCGGGAGATGTCGCAGGCGACCGCCACCGCCAGGGCCCGCTCGGCGTCGACGACGGTGCAGGGGTTGTCCCTCTCTCCGCGGGCGAACTCCAAGAAGGCCGCCAGCTCGTCCGTGTAGGCCTTGCGGAAGCGATCCTGGAAGTTGCGATAGGGGTCGGGTGGCACCCCGGGCCCGTTGGGCTCCAGCGACCGGAGCGGGGTGCGGTCGTCCCATCCCACTACGCCACTGTCGTCGCGGCCGAACAGCTCCATCCGGACGTCGTAGCCGAAAGGATGGCGGCGGGTCGTGGACAGGATGCCGAGGGCGCCGGATTCGAGGGTCAGGGTGGCGACTCCGGTGTCGATGTCGCCGTACTTCTCGAACACGGGGTACTCGCGCACCGACCCGGTGGCGTACACCTCCACCACCTCCTCGCCGGTGACGAAGCGGAGGGCGTCGAAGTCGTGGACGGAGAAGTCCCGGAAGAGGCCACCCGATAGGGGGATGTAGTCGTCGTGGGGGGGATCGGGGTCGTGTCCCGCCATCCGCACCACGAACAAGGTGCCGAGGCGGCCCGACGTCACCAGCTCGCGCGCTGCCACGTAGCCGGGATCGAACCGGCGCTGGAAGCCGATCTGCACCCTGCCCTCCTTGCGGGTGACGTGGTCGACCACCTGCCGGGTCGTCTCCAGGTCGAGGGCGATGGGCTTTTCGCAGAACACGGGGAGCCCGGCGTCGACACCGGCCACGATCAGCTCGGCGTGAGCCGAGGTGGCAGCGGTGATGACCAGCGCATCGGAGCGCTCGATCAGCTCCTCGACGGTGGCGGCGGCCTGGATCTGCAGATCGGCGGCCAGCGAACGGGCCCGTTCCGTGTCGGCGTCGGTGACGAAGGTCTCGACGCCCAGCTCCTTGAGGATCGTGGCGTGGAGTGTTCCGATCCGCCCGGTCCCAATCACACCGACTCTCATCGATTCGGAAACCTCAGCCTCGCGGTGATTCTGTTGGAACGTTCCAACAAGCGGGGCTACCATACGGTTCGGCTTTTCGGCCTGTCAAGCGAAACCGGAGGATTTCTGCCATGGAGACGGTCAGGGCGACGGTGGCGCAGGCGCTGGTGCGATTTCTGATCGCCCAGAAGGTCGAGATCGACGGAGAGATCCAGCCCCTCTTCCCCGGTGTCTTCGCGATCTTCGGCCACGGCAACGTCACTTGCTTGGGGGAGGCGCTGGAGCCGGTCCAGGACGTCCTCCCCACGTGGAGGGGGCACAACGAGCAGACCATGGCGCTCGCCGCCATCGCCTTCGCCAAGGCGAAGCGGCGGCGCCAGATCATGGTGGCGACCACCTCGATCGGTCCCGGGGCGCTCAATCTCGTCACCGCCGCCGGCACCGCTCTGGCCAACCGCCTTCCGGTGCTGTTGCTCTCGGGGGACACCTTCGCCAACCGGGTCCCCGACCCGGTCCTCCAGCAGGTGGAGCACTTCGGCGACCCGACCATCTCGGTCAACGACGCGTTCAAGGCGGTCGTCCGCTACTGGGACCGCATCACCCGTCCCGAGCAGCTCCTCCACACCCTCCCGCACGCGGTGGCCACCCTCACCGATCCCGCCGACTGCGGGCCGGTCTTCATCGGCCTTCCCCAGGACGTCCAGGGAGAGGCGTTCGACTGGCCGGTCCGGTTCTTCGAAGAGCGGGTGCACCACATCCGGCGCCCGGCACCCGATGCCGAGGAACTGGCGCGGGCGGCGGAGCTGATCCGCGCCGCCCGGCGCCCGCTCGTCATCGCTGGCGGAGGCGTCCGCTACTCGGCGGCCGAGAGAGAGCTGTTGGAGTTCGCTACTCGCCACGGGATCCCCGTGGCCGAGACCGTGGCGGGAAAGGGCAGCATGCCCTTCGACGACCCCCGCAACGTCGGGCCCATCGGTGTCACCGGGTCGTCGGCCGCCAACGCCCTGGCCGAGGATGCGGACGTCGTCATCGCCGTCGGGACACGGCTCAACGACTTCGTGACCGGATCGTGGTCGGTGTTCGGCAACGAGCAGCTGCGGATCGTCGGCGTCAACGTCGCCCGCTTCGACGCCGAAAAGCACCTGGCCGCACCCGTGGTGGGTGATGCCGCCGTGGCCCTGGCCGAGTTGGACCGCCGCCTCGAAGGGTGGAAGGCACCCCAGGACTGGCTCGAGCGTGCCGCCGCCGAGGTCCGTGAGTGGAGGGCATACACCGACGAGGTCACCTCACCGGAGTACGCCACCCCCACCGGCCTGCCGTCGTACGCCCAGGTGATCAAGGTGATCAACGATCTCACCGGGCCCGAGGACTACGCCGTCGCCGCCGCCGGCGGCTTCCCCGGAGAGCTCAACAAACTGTGGCGCTCCCATGCCCCCGGCACCTTCGACTGCGAGTACGGGTTCAGCTGCATGGGCTACGAGATCGGAGGGGCGTGGGGCGCGGCGATGGCCCACTCCGGCGGCGAGGTGGTCTCCTTCTGCGGCGACGGCTCCTACCTGATGACCAACTCCGACGTGTACTCGTCGGTGCTGTCGGGCCACAAGATGATCCTCGTCCTCTGCGACAACGGCGGATACGCCGTCATCCAGCGTCTCCAGGAGTTCAAGGGCGGCGTTCCGTTCAACAACCGCTACGAGGAGGGCACGCGTCGGGTCACCGACTTCGAGGTGGATTTCGCCGCCCACGCCGCCTCGATGGGAGCCTACGTCGAGAAGGTCGAGACCCTCGAGGAGCTCGCCGCTGCCTTCGAGCGAGCCCGCGGGGTGGACCGAACCGCCGTCATCGTCATCCGCACCGACCCCTACACCTGGACCGGCGGCGACGCCTGGTGGGACGTCGGTGTGCCCGAAGTCTCGGAGCGGGAAGAGGTCCGGGTCGCCCACGCCCAGCACGAAGCCGAGCGGAAACGCCAGCGCCTCGGAGTCTGAGCGTGGGCGGGAGGCGGGATCGGCGGCCCACCATCGTCGACGTCGCCCGCAAGGCGGGGGTGTCGAAGTCGCTGGTCTCTCTCGTCATGCGGGGTGCCTCCAACGTCTCGGAGGCGAGCCGCCAGGCGGTGCTCGAGGCGGCCCAGGAGTTGGGGTACCGGCCCAACGCCATGGCCCGCAGCCTCGTGCAGCAGCGCAGCTTCGTCATCGGGGTGATGGTCTCGGACCTGTCGAACCCGTTCTTCATCGACGTCATCCAGGGCGCCACCGAAGCCGCCCGCGAGGCGGGCTACCGGGCGCTGGTGAACACGGGCGGTCGGCAGAAAGACAACGAGGAAGACGCCATCGAGACTCTGGTGCGCCTGCAGGTCGACGGCCTGGTCCTGGCCGGGTCGATCGTCGACGCCCAGTTCATCGAGCGGGTGGGGGCCGAGGTGCCGACCGTGATCACCAACCGCCACAGCCGGTCGAAGGTGATAGACAGCATCGTGATCCACGACCGCAAAGGGGCGGCGATGGCCGTCGATCACCTGGTCGGCCTCGGGCACCGCAAGATCGTCCACATCACCGGCGGTCGCGGTGCCGGAGCCCGGAACCGCCTCAACGGGTACCGCCAGGCGATGAAGCGGCACGGGTTGGAAGAGGAGATCCGGGTCGTCGCCGGCGCCTACACGGAGAAGGGCGGCGCCGAGGGCGTTGCCCGTCTCGTCGACGAAGGGGTCGAGTTCACCGCCATCCTCGCCCCCAACGACCTCGCCGCCCTCGGCGTGCTCGAGGCGCTGAACGCCCGCGGGTTCCGGGTTCCCGAGGACGTGTCGGTGGTGGGTTACGACGACACGTTCCTCGCCGGCCTCGGCCACATCGACATGACGAGCGTCCGCCAGGACGCCCGCCAGATGGGAGCCCAGGCCGTGGAGATGCTCATCGAGCGGGCCGACGGCCAGCGCACCACCACCGACCACATCGTGCTGGAGCCGACGCTGACGATCCGCTCCAGCACCGCCCCGCCGCCTCACTAGGCCTGTCGGCTCCGCGCTCGCATCCGCCGGATCCCGGGGCCCTCGTGCGGGTGCATCTTCCGAGCGATGGCCAGGAGCCCGCTGCCGCGTCGGGTGAGCCGGCTCCAGTCGATCAGGGCCGCCCGAGCTCGCGCCCGGGGGCCAGATACTCTCCCCGGCGCCGGTCTGCCGGCCCCGTGCGGATCAGGGAGCTTCGGCGGGCCGAAGCGGCGATCGCCTCGCATCTCTCGGCGATGACCGGCCAGTGCAGGGTCTCGCCCACCGCCTCTGCCCGGCGGCGGGCGGCGTCGAGGGCCTCCGGGTCGGTGAGCAGCTTCGAGATGGCTTCGGCCATGGCTCGCGGGTCCCGGTGGGGCACCACGATGCCGGCGCCGCCCTCCAGCATCTCGACCGCGTGGGGGAAGGCGGTGGCGACGACCGGCAGCCCCGCTCCCAGCGCCTCCACCAGCACGCCCGAGCTGACCTGGTCCGTGGAGTCGTAGGGGAGGAAGGCGATGTCGGCGGAGCCGAGCAGGCGTCCGAGGTCGTCGTCCGACAGGTACGTGTCTTCCATCTGCAGCAGGTCGGTCACGTCCAGGTCGCGGGCGAGTTGCTCGAGGCCCAGCCGGTAGGCATCGCCTTGGGTGCGCAGGACCTGGGGATGGGTGGCTCCGGCCACGACGTAGCGAGGCGGCGGATCGAGGCTCTTGAGGTGGCTGAGAGCCTCGATGCCCCATTCGATCCCCTTGCCAGGACCGAGCAGGCCCCAGGTGAGGACGGTCGGCCGGTCGCCCGGATGCCGAGCCGGCTGAGGCAGGTGGTGGACGCCATGGGGCACCACCTCGATGGCCGTCGGGTCGACGCGGTAGGACTCCGCCAGCATCCGTCGGGCCGCCTGGGAGATCACGACCGTGTGGGCGCTGCGCTTGACGAGGAGGCGGGTCAACTCGCGCTGCAGCGGGTCGGGGCGGCGCAGGACCGTGTGCAACGTGGTGACGATCGGCGTGGTGACCTTCTCGACGAGGCGACGGAGGGCACGGTCGCCGACCTCCCCGTAGATCCCGAACTCGTGCTGGAGCCACAGCACGTCGTAGGAGCGGGCGACGCGGGCGACGTGGTCGACCCAGCGGGTGTTGGAGATCCCGGCGTAGGCCTCGACCATCGGGTCGGGCACGGGGATCTCGCCGGGTGTCAGGAGGCGCACGACACCCAGCTCGGCGGCGGAGCCCCGGCGCTGGGCGATCGCCTCGACCAGCGAGTGCGTGTAGTTGGCGATCCCGCAGCGAGTGGGCGGATACGTGCTCACGAAGAGGATCCGCGGCGCCTGCAGCCGTGATGTCGGCGGCCGTTCAGTCACAACCCAGCCTCTCTCTCCGTGTATAGCCACATTTCGATCTTGAGGGCGGGGCCGCCCCGGGGCTAGGGCCACAAGTCATTCCCTCGCGTGGCGGACGACCGTGAGAAAAGGCTTCAGTGTCCTGTGGTCTCTTGCCGTTGCTACGGTTCACGCAACGTCCCCGCCTCCCGCGGCCGTCGGTCTCGACGCTCGCCCGTGTCCCAGGCCGACAGCCGAAACGACCCCAGATGTTCGATCAGCCACGTAAACGCCGCCGCCGCCGGATCATCTGGCCGATCCTGGTGACGCTCGTCGTCGCCATCGGCGTGATCGTCGCCACCGCCGGCGGGGACGCCCGCGCCACCATCTCGTACCTCGAAGAGGTGCAGCTGAGCGCCCAGCAGGTCGCTCGGGCCGGGGCGACCCTCGAGACGCTGGTCGGGGACCTCTCCCGGGTCGACAGGAGCGAGTTCGAGTCCGTCGTCAGGGGAGTGCGCGACTCGTTGCGGGAAGCGGCCGCGGTCGCCGAGCTGCCCGTGCCCGACCAGGAGCTGCTGGGAGCGCAGGTCCTCTACCGGCTCGCCGTCGACTCGTGGAGCCAGGGGATCGAAGGGTTCTCGGAGGCGATCCTCCTCGCCGCCGACGAGCCGAGCAACCAGGAGGTCATCGACCAGCTCGCTTCCGCCGTCGTGGCGGTGCGCGCCGGCGACGAGCTGTACGGGGCGCTCCTCGAGGAATTCGCCCGCGACGACGTCCCTTCCCCCGTGGGGCAGATGCCCCAGGTGCGGCTGCTCCCCGTCGACACCCCGATCACGGTGCTGGCTCCCGCCTGGGTGGAGGCGGCTCGATCCGAGACGAGCGGGCTGGCCATGCGGCCGTCGATCCGGATCGAACAGGTCAGCACCCGGCCCGAATGGGTACAGAGCGCCGACGGGACGATCGTGGTGCCCGCCGTCGCCGACACCATCGACCTGATAGTGGTGGTCGGCAACGCCGGCAACACCCCCACCGGGGAGGCCAGTCTCAGTCTCGTTTTCGCCGCCCAGGGCGCCGAGCCCGAAGAGCTGACCCAGCCGGTGTCGCCCATCGAGCCGGGAATGAGCACGTCGGTGGTGTTCCAGGATCTCGAAGTGGTGCCCGGGACTTTCTACGAGATCCATCTCGAGCTGGATCCGCAGGGCCCCGACACCTTCTCGGAGGACAACCGCCATTCCACGGCCTTCCTCGTGAACGAGGCGACTCCCACCACCGACACCACCAGCGCCGGCTGACGGCTGGCCGACGTCCAGTCGGTAGCATGGCCCTGCCGTGATCGATCCCCGCATCCTCCGTGAGAATCCGGATGTCGTCCGCCAGTCGCTCCAGCGGCGCGGGTCCGACATCGACCTGGACGCCCTGATCGATCTCGAGGCCCGGGCCCGTGCCGTCCAGGCCGAAGCGGAGCAGGCGCGGGCGGACCAGAAGGAAGCCGGGAGGCGCATCGCCCAGCTCCAGGGCGAGGAGAAGGAGGCGGCGATCGCCGAGGTGTCGAGCCTGGCCGATCGCGTCAAGGCGCTGACCGCCGAAGCGGATCGGCTCCGTGAAGAGTTCGAGCGCCTCTGGCTCACGGTGCCGAACCTGGTCGACCCCACCGCGGCAGAAGGCTTCACCGAAGAGGACGCCGAGGTGGTCCGGGAGGTGGGCACCCGCCGCGACTTCGACTTCGAGCCGGCCGACCACGCCACCCTGGGCGAGCGGCTGGACGTCATCGACACGGAGCGGGCCGCCAAGGTCTCGGGGTCCCGGTTCGGCTACCTCAAAGGCCAGGCCGTGCTCCTCGAGTTCGCCCTCGTCCGGTGGGCGCTCGACAAGCTGGTCGCCCACGGCCACACCCCCATGGTCCCCCCGGTGCTCGTCCGGGAAGAGGCTCTGGTGGGGACCGGCTTCTTCCCCGCCGACCGGGAGCAGGTATACGCCATTCCCGAGGACGAGCTCTACCTGGTCGGCACTTCAGAGGTGCCGCTGGCGGCGTACCACATGGACGAGATCTTCGACCCCGAAGACCTGCCCGCCCGCTACGCCGGGTTCTCGACCTGTTTCCGGCGCGAGGCCGGCACCTACGGCAAGGACACCGCCGGGATCTTCCGGGTCCACCAGTTCGACAAGGTGGAGATGTTCGTGTTCTGCCGCCCCGAGGAGTCGGCCGACGAACACGAGCGCCTGCTCGGAATCGAGGAGGAGCTGGTCAGAGAGCTCGAGGTGCCCTACCGGGTCGTCAACATCGCCGCCGGGGACCTGGGTGCCTCCGCTGCCAAGAAGTACGACATCGAGGCGTGGTTCCCGTCCCAGGGCAGGTACCGGGAGATCACGTCCTGTTCCAACACGACCGACTACCAGGCCCGTCGGCTCCGCGTCCGGTATCGGGCCGGGTCCTCCAACGAGGTGGTGCACACTCTCAACGGGACGGCGTCGGCGATCGGCCGGACCATCCTCGCCATCCTGGAGAACCACCAGCAGGCCGACGGCTCGGTGGTGATCCCGGAGGCCCTGCGTCCCTACACCGGCTTCGACCGCATCGTCCCCCCGGCGAAGTGAGCGCCAAGTCCGATCCGGTGTTCGCCCGGATCGCCCGCCGTTACGACCGCATCAACCGGCTGCTGTCGCTCGGGCACGAACAGGAATGGCGGCGCCGGGGCGCCGACCACCTCCCCCCTGGCCGGGTCCTCGACCTCGGAAGCGGCACCGGGGCGGCGCTCGAGATCTTCGGTGACCGGGAGGTGATCGCCCTGGACCCGGTGGTGGAGATGCTGCGCCTCAGCCCCATCCGCCATCGGGTGGCGGCGGTGGGCGAGCAACTCCCCTTCCGCGACGAGACCTTCGACGGAGTCTTCTCCGCCTACGTGTTCCGCAACCTCACGTCGGTGCCCCGCACCCTGGAGGAGATACACCGGGTGCTCCGACCCGGCGGGCGTGCCGTCGTCGTCGACCTCACCCGCCCCAAGTCGCCGGTGTCCCGGGTCGTCCACCGCATCGGCACGGCGGTGCTGCTGCCGCTGGTCGGAGCCGTGTTCGCCGGTGCTCCGGGCGAGTACCGCTACCTGCACCGGACGCTCGACGCGCTGCCTCCTCCCGAGGAGCTGCTCGCGCACAGCCCGTTGCGCCTGGAACGCGTGTGGCGGATGGGGATGAACGGCTTCGTCTACGGAGCCGTCCTCGAAAAGAAGTGATCGTGCACCCCACCGTCGGAGAAAAGCCGATCCGGTGGCGACGGCCGCCGGCTCCAGCCAGGCACCCCTACGGCACCCGGGATGCTCCGCTTAGGGCTGCTTCCTTCCGGACCTGACCCGGTTCACGGTATCCCGCCGCGTAGGACCCGGCCTTCGACACCACGTGTCCGCCGACCTGTTAGCCCGGTCGGCGCCCTCCTCGGGTGGGGAATTCGGCCCCGCATGGAGGGGATTTCGGGTACAGGGCACCCCTAGCGCCCCGCTTAGCACGATCGCTTCCAGGCTACCCGCTGCCGCTCGGCGTGGGTAATGGAGTGGCACACTCAACTCCGCGCCACGCCCCCGTGACGACTCCGCGCCACCCGTCCCCGCCCACCGCCCGTCACCGGCGGGCGGCGAAGAAGGAGGTGAGCAGCTCGGACGCGTCGGCGGCGAGGACGCCCGCCGCCATCTCCATCTGGTGGTTGAGGCGACGGTCCTGGGGGATGTTGTAGAGGCTCCAGCAGGCGCCGCCTTTCAGATCCGCCGCCCCGTAGACGAGGCGGGAGATCCTGGCGTTGACGGCGGCACCGGCGCACATGGCACACGGCTCCAACGTGACGTACAGGGTGTGGCCCTCGAGCCGCCAGGTGCCGGCGCGACGAGCGGCAGCCGAGAGGACCAGGATCTCGGCGTGGGCGGTGGGGTCGCCGAGCTCCTCCCTGCGGTTGTGGTCGGCCGCCACCACCGCTCCCTCCGGGTCGACGAGGATGGCGCCGACCGGCACGTCGCCGTGGTCCATGGCGAGGCGCGCCTGGTCGAGGGCGTGACGCATCAGAGCGGTGTCGTCCATTCGGCCCGTTACTCCTCGTCGACTACCATGTGGGTACTCTCCTGGGCTCTCCGGGAGAGTTCCGCGAGGGGCCACAGTCTGGTCCCTCGAACTCGCGACAGACGCGAACCACAACTGAATTCAGCATTGGAGGGATCGCATAGTCTGGTCTAGTGCGCGGCACTGGAAATGCCGTTGGGGGTCACCGCCCCCTCGAGGGTTCAAATCCCTCTCCCTCCGCCACACCAGCCACAACTGAATAGACCTGGAGGGGTCGCATAGTCTGGCCTAGTGCGCGGCACTCGAAATGCCGTAAGGGGTTACCGCCCCTTCGTGGGTTCGAATCCCACCCCCTCCGCCATCCTCTTTCCATGGGTCCGGGGAGTCGCTCACGGTCCCGACACGGCTCTGGAGGGATGATCGCCCCGTGACCATCGACACACCTGCCATCCGCCACATCGCCGGCCTCGGCATCGCCTACGAGGTGACAGATCACGGGCCGGTGCGTTCTCTCGAGGAGGCGGCGGCCGCTCGGGGCATGGATCCCGACGATCTGATCAAGACGCTCGTCGTCCGCCGCGGTCCCGACGACTACGTGCTGGTGCTGGTGCCCGGGCTGCGGGTCATCGCCTGGCCGAGGCTGCGCGCCTTGCTCGGCGTCAACCGCCTGACGATGGCCGACCCCGACGAGGCGAAAGACGTCACCGGCTACGAGCGGGGCGCCATCACCCCCTTCGGGCTGAAAAGGCCCCTGCCGGTGATCGCCGACGAGCGGATCGCGGGACGCCGGGTGTCGATAGGAGGGGGAGCGCACGGGGTCGGCGTGATGGTCGACGGCGACGACCTGATCCGGGTGACGGACGCGACGGTGGCCGACGTGACCGACCCCCGGTAGGCGTACCATGACGCCCGACGGAGGGGTGGCCGAGCGGACGAAGGCGACGGTCTTGAAAACCGTTAGGCCCCGTGAGGGGTCTCGCGGGTTCGAATCCCGCCCCCTCCGCTAGTTCTCCTGGACGTCCTCCCGCTTCTCGCGTTTGATCGCCGCTTCGAGGTCGACGATGGCGTTGTCGAGCTCGAGGATCTTCTCGGCCGCCGACAGCTGCTCGCGCTCAGCCCGCACGATCCTCTCCTGGGCTTCCAGCTCCTCCATCTTCAGCCGATGCCGGTGGGTCATCAGGGAACGGATCGCCAGCGTCACCGCGATGAGCACGATGATCCCGGAGACGACCGAGGTGAGGATCACGTTTTCGCCGATGATGGCGAAGATGGGGATGCTGAGGGCGGCGAGGGGGACGAGGATCCAGATGTTGTCGCCGAGCCCGTCCTTCTTCTGTGCCATGCCCCAAGCTTATGCCGTCACGGCAACAGGTCGTCTGTGAACACCTCCGACACGTCGACCGTCGTTGCCAGGGCGTCGTAGGACAACAGGAAGTCGTGGAGCGCCTGCCACTGGCCGGCGGTCTGGAACCCGAAGCCGTGCGCTTCGGTCTGGTCGGTGATCGCCTCTTCGAGCTCGGTCTGGAGCATGAACAGCTGGTGGTCCCGGTCGCCGTCATCACCGACGTACTGCATGACGATGTCGACCGCTGCCTCCGGGTCGTCACGGGCGAACTCGATCCCCCGGATCACCGCCCGCATGAAAGCGCGGAACTTCTCCGGGTTCTCTTCGATGGCCTCTTCGGTCGCCACGTAGGCCAGGCCGAGGGTGGGGGCGCCGTAGTCGGCGGCGTCCCACATGTTGAGCTCGAAGCCCCAGCTGCGCAGAGTGTCGGGCTCGTTGGACTTGAACACCGGGTACACGTCGACCTGGCCCTCGGTCAGCACCCGGGGGTCGAAGCCGACGTTGACCAACTCGACGTCCGACTCGTCCAGCCCGACGGCGTCGAGGATGGCGAACACGTCGGGCGGGGGAGTGCCCTTGTAGCCGACCGTGCGGCCCGCCCAGTCCTCCGGCGTCTCGATCCCGCTGTCCGCCAGCGCCACGAAGGCCTGCTGGCCCCGCTGGCCAATGAGGCCGATCGACACCAGCGGCAGCCCCGGGTCGGCCCGGCGCTGGAGGAGGACCGCAGCGTCCTGGGTCGTCACGTCGACCTCTCCGGCCGTCAGCAACTGGAGGTGCTCACCCCCGCCGGCGGAGTGCTCGATCGTCACCTCGAGGCCCTCCTCGGCGAAGAACCCCTGCTCCTGGGCGACGTACGCCCCCACGAATGGCAGGTTCGCCTGCGGGGCGAACCCGGCCATGAACGTCATCGCCTCCTTCTCGGAGGTGGCGGCGGCTCCGCCACCGCATGCCGACACCACCACGGCGAGAGCCGCGGCCAACAACGGGAAACGTCTCATGTCCAGTGGACCGTCCTCTTCTCGGCACCAACGACGAGCCGGTAGACACCGGCACTCAGCGCGGTGAGCACCACCACGGCTGCGAACAGGGAGGGCATGTCGAGGTTGGTGTAGGCCAGCCACATGCGCCTCCCGAGACCCGAGGAAGCCCCCATCCATTCCGCCACCACCGCCCCGATCAGCGACAGCGGGGCGGCGACCTTGAGGGCGGCGAACAGGAACGGCCGCGCCGAGGGCCACCGCGCCTGGAGGAAGTATTGGCGGGGAGGGGCGTCCACCGACCGGAACCACTCGGCGATGGCCGGATCCACCGAGCGGAACCCTTCCAGCGAGTTGATGAGGACGGGGAAGAAGGTGAGCAGGGCCGTCACCACCACCTTGGGCGCCGGCCCGAACCCCAGCCACACGGTGAGGATCGGGGCGATGGCGATGATCGGCGTGGACTTGATGAGCAGGGCGAGTGACATGACACCTTGCTCGAGCTGCTGCCAGAAGGTGATCGCCGTCGCCATGGCCAGGCCCAACGCCCCGCCCAGGACGAGCCCGGCGGTCGCCTGGAGCAGGGTGGTGGCCGCCGCCGGCGCCAGCTCGGCGACGTCCTCTGCGAGCACGGCGACGATGTCGGTCGGAGCCGGCACCAAGTAGACGGGGGTCTCGGTCACCCGCACGGCGACTTCCCAGACGGCCAGGAAGGCGAGGATCATCCCCGTGGCGACGATGCCGTTGCGTCTCATGCCACCACTCGTTTCGCCTGCGCCCCCCGCAGGATCATGCGGGCTTGCCTGACCACCGCCTGGAACGCAGGAGAAGTGGGATCCCGGGGGCGGGCCAGGTCCACATCGATCGTCCCGGCGACACGCCCCGGCCCCGGCGTGAGGAGCACGATGTGGTCGGCCAGCGAGACGGCCTCCGGGATGTGGTGGGTGACCCACAGCACGGTGGAGCGGACCTGCTGCCAGATCCGCAGTAGGTCCTCGGCCAACGCCTCACGGGTCAACTCGTCCAGTGCCGAGAAGGGCTCGTCCATCAACCACAGCGGCGCCCCGATGGCGAGGGTGCGGGCCAGGGCGACACGCTGCTGCATCCCGCCCGACAGCTCGCGGGGGTAGCTGCCGGCGACGTGGGACAGCCCGACCATCTCCAACAGCTCGTCGGGGGAGGGGAGCTCGCGGTCGGGTCGGGGGTTGATCGACTGGGCGAGGGCGATGTTGTCGCGGACCCGCCGCCACGGGAGCAAGGCCGGACGCTGGGCCATCCAACCGACTTCCTTGCCCCGGCGCAGCTCGTCGGGAGTGCGGCCGCCCATGGTCACCTCGCCGGCGTCCGGCTCGGTCATGCCGGCGACGATGCGCAGCAGGGTCGACTTCCCGGACCCGGACGCCCCGACGATGGCGGTGAACGTGCCCGTCTCGGCCGTGAAATCGATCCCCTCCAGGGCCGGCACCGGCGGGTCCCCGAAGGTCTTTGTGACTCCTCTCAGTTGCAGGCTCACGACGCCTCCTCGACGGCGACCGGGCCCAGTCCCTGGCGGCCGAGGATGCGGTCGGGGACGATGCGGATCGCCGCCCAGCCCTCGGTCTCGCTCAGCTCCGGCTGGCGGTCGGCGCCCTGGCCCAGGTAACGCACCGCCAGGCGGCGGCGGAGACCCTCGAGGCCGCCTTCGACGGCGTCGTCGTCGACCTCTTCGGCGTGCCCGGTGAGGAACACCCGGCGCAGGGGCGACCACGGCTCGTCGAGTGTCACCGACACTCGGGGCGTCTCCGCCACGTAGGTGCGCCACGACGCCCCGGGGGAGGCGGCCACCCACATCACCTCGCCGTCCCACTCGTACCAGAGCGGCACCACGTGGGGGGTGCCGTCGGAGCGGACGCAGGCGAGCTGGGCGCCCCACAGCCCGGACAGGAACTCGTCGATCTCCTCGGGGGACAGTTCGCGGCTGGGTCCGACCGGCGCGGCGGGCGCCCACCCGTACGGCTGGTAGACGGGCGCGCCGAGGCGATGAGACAGCCGGGCCGCCGCCTGCCGCAGGCTCCGGTCGACCTCCCCGAGGTGCTCGGCCGATGCCCGCTGGGCGGGGATCCCGGCCACGAGAGCGGCGATGGGGCGGATCCCGTCGGCGCAGATCGGCACTGCGATCTCGGTGATCTCTTCGTCGGAGGCGGAGGCGCCCGCCTCGCGGCGGACACGACGCAGATCGGGGTCGTCGGCGGCGCCCCCCGCCGCGATCACCCGGGCGTCGGGTGACGAATGCGGGCGCAGCGTCCCGTGCCGGTACACCGCCCTGACGGCTCGCTCCGGCTGGGTCTGGGCGACCACCACCGTCCCTCCTCTATCGGGCCAGACCAGCGCCACCGACTCCTCGAAGTCGCGTTCCTCCCGGAAGGCGGCGATCAGCGTCTCGAGCTCCTGGGGCCGGCCGGGGACGAGGTTCCAGACCGCCGGGCCGGAGCGGTGGCGGCCGTCCTCGGTGACGACGTACCCGCGGGCCTTCAGGGTGTTCAGCAAGGCGTAGAGGCCGGAGCGGGAGCTGTCTATCTCATCGAGTAGCTCGGCGGTGGTCAGCCCCCGGGGCGCGACGGCCAGCGACTCGAGCAGATCGAGCGTGCGTTCTGCCGCCGGGACGGTGGGCTGGGAGCGGTCCATCCGTCACACGATAGCAACCGGATGTCCAGCATGGTGGACGAATGTCCGCCATAGTGGACAAAGTCGGGGCCACCTGGCCTGGCTACGCTTTTTCGGTCATGATCCTCGCCCAGGAGACGACGACCACCACCACCCTGGCGCCACCCGATCCGGAGAGGCCCCTCACCGACTTCGTGATCGACCTCTTCGACCTGGAGGAAGGCAGCCTCACCGCAGGCCTTCTCGGTCAGATCATCGAGCCCGTCCTCCAGATCGTCTTCATCGTCGTCGTCGCCTGGCTGGCCTCCCGCTTCCTGCGGGGAGCGGTCCGCCGGGTGGTGAGGCGCATCAAAGAGCGCGGCGTCGGGATCGAGATCCGCCTCGGGGAGGGCGATTCGACCGTCTCTACCCGCCGGTCACAACGGCTCGACGCCCTGAGCACGGTGATCTCGAGCGCCGTCAGCTTCGTGGTGTGGACGATCGCGGGGCTGATGATCCTCGGCACGACCTTCGGCCTCGACATCACGCCCCTGCTCGCCGGGGCCGGGATCCTCGGAATCGCCATCGGCTTCGGAGCCCAGGACCTGGTCAAGGACGTGATCTCCGGGCTGTTCCTCCTCGCCGAGGACCAGTACGGGGTGGGAGACTCGGTCGACCTGGGCGATGCGTCCGGGGTCGTCGAAGGCATCAGCCTCCGGACCACCCGAGTCCGCGACGTGACCGGGACGTTGTGGTTCATCCCCAACGGGGAGATAAAGCGGGTCGGCAACAAGAGCCAGCAGTGGTCCCGGGCGATCATCGACGTCGACATCGCCTACGACTCCGACATCGACGAGGCGGCCGCAGTGATCAAACGCGTGGCCGACGGGATGGCGGCCGAGGACGACTGGAAGCCGATCATCCTCGAGCCTCCCGAGATATGGGGGGTGGAGGCGCTGGGCGCCAACGGCGTCACGCTGCGACTCGTGGTGAAGACCCGCCCGGGAGAGCAGTGGGCGATGGCCCGGGAGCTGCGGCGGCGCATCAAACAGGCGCTGCAGCATGCGTCGATCGAGTTGCCGTTCCCCCAGCGGGTCGTTTGGCTGCGCCACGACACCCACTATTTCCGCCACGATCCCGACGATCACGACCACTCGTCGCCGTCGGAGGCCGCCGGCAAGGCGGCGCCCGAGGAAGGGGCTGCGGTCACATCCGACGAGAAGGCCTGACCGGGCTGTCAGGCGTGGCGCATCTCCCGACGGAACTTCTTCCAGTCGGACGCGTCCACCGACCACAGCACGTCGGTGACGATCTGGCCGAGGCCGAGCAACCACAGCGCCACCCGGCTCCACCGGGGCAGCGAGGCGGCGCGGGCGATCGGCACGAGGGCGAACGGAACTAGCTTGGTGACGATCGCCCCGGCGGCGTGCATCCACGCCCGCTGCCGGGCGGGCGTCACGAGATAGGTGGCGTAGTCGACCTTGACGCCGGGCTGGGGGCGGGTGATGGATCCGATGTACCAGTCGGTGAAGCGCATACCGAAGGCCCGGCCGACGGCGACATGACCGAGGGTGTGGGTGCTGCCCAACAGCACCACCGTGCCCATCCAGAACAGCATCCAGTTCCAGGGACGCCGCGCCCGTGTCGACCGGGCGATCAGGGCGACGCCGGCCAGGGTGATGGCGCCGGCGGCGGCGAGCCCGGACTCGAACGGTACCGTCCACAGCGCCCAATTGCGGAACGCCCGCTGGTCGATGGCGGCGATGCGCGGTCCCAGGCGGGACGCCAGCTCGGGACGGCGCTTGACCTCTTCGACCGCCTTCCAGAAGCCGGTGCCGCGCAGGCTCTTTCCCTCGTCGAGGGCGGCCTCGGCTCGGTCCAGGGCGGCGACGATGTCGGCTTCGGTCACGGCTCCGAGAATAGGGAGATGCGACGGCGGCGATTACTCTGACTGGGCGCTTCCGTGGTTCAGGAGCGTCGATCGGGGCGCCCGAGCGGCGGTGGTGCACGGAGAGGTGGCCGAGTGGTCGAAGGCGCTCGCCTGCTAAGCGAGTAGGGGGTGATTTAGCCTCCTCGAGGGTTCAAATCCCTCCCTCTCCGCCCCTCTTCCCACTCCCGGCGGAGACATCCGCCGGGGGTGCTGCCGAGGAGGAAAGCAGCACCCCCCAAGGCGGTGTCGGCTCCTCGAGGAGCGCAAAGGTTCTCTGCCCAATGTTGCGGGAAGATCAACCGGTGGTTAGGAGCCGGTTGCGTTTCTCTCACGGGAGGCGCTGCGTCGAGATCTCCGCCTGCGGCTGGTACTCGACGTAGAGGTCTCCTAGGTCGGCCAAGGCGGCGGCGACGTCGTCCCGAGCGGTCTCGTGCAGGCCCTCCACCACCACGAGCGCTCGCCGGGTGTTGGGGCCGGTGGCGCTGTCGGCGCTCTGGCGCCAGCACCACCGGCGGGCGTGGACCCGGGCCTGGTCGTCCACGAACACGACCTCTCCGGGCTCGGGGTTGGTGGTCTCCGACGACCCGAGGTCGGCGAACGGTTCGGTGCCGTCGGCATGACGGACAGTGATACCCCCGTCGATCCCGTCCAAATCGAAGACGGCCACGGGGAGAGCATGTCGGATCGAGACCAGGTTCCCGATGTCGACCAGCGTGCTGATGGAGGGGATCTCGCCTTGCTTCGCCAGGCGCCGGAGGAGCGCTTCCGCCGCGTTGCGGTACTGGGTGGGCTTGGCGCCGAAGCGGCTGAAGGCCCGCCTCCAGGCAACGATCGAAGGCAGCTCGGCGATCGGGGTCTCTTCGAGGCGCCGTTTCGTGGCGGACTGCTGACCGACGAACCGGTCGGTCAGGGGGGCGGCGGCCGGGCCGTTGACGACCCCCTCGGCGACCAGGACCCCGGCTCGGATGGCGGGGAAGTCGGCGAGGATCTGGCGGTCGTAGCGGAACACGGGATCCGCCAACCTAGCTGGAGACGGCTCGCCGGGTCACTGGTATATGTGGCGGAGCCCGGTCCAGGCTCCGTTGGTGGCCGTGGCCACGAGGATCGCCACCGACCTCAGCAAGAGGAACATCAGGGCCACCACTGCGACGATCACGGTCGGGCTCGGGAGGAGCGACGGCACGGCCAGGAGCCCGGCCGTCGACAGGGCCGCCAGCGCGCCGTGGGCCCATAGGAGACGCCGACGGGCGGCGCGGGATTCTCGACGTTCCGCCAAGTGCTTCAACACACGGAGCGACGCCGAAGTGGTGACGATGATCTCGGGCTGTGATGGGTCGGCACCGCGGCAGGTCAGCACCCACATGCGGGGGGCGAGGCGTTCGATCCGGTACCGGCCCCATCGCCAGCCGTCTTCGGACCGTGTCCAGTTCCGCCCAGGGCTCGGCATGGATCTGCTCCGTCGCCGCCTGCCTGTCTCTGTACTCAAGGCTATCCGCAGGGAGCCGGCCGCGCCGGTCTGGCGTGCAGAGCGCTTCTGCTACCATTTCTGGGTCGGATCGTGACGCCCGCCTCACGGCGGGGTTCACTGGCGATTCCCCTTCACAACTGAAGAACGACTGCGCCCGTAGCTCAATTGGATAGAGCGTCTGACTACGGATCAGAAGGTTAGGGGTTCGAGTCCTCTCGGGCGCGCTGGTCTTCCTCTGTGAAGATCCTTCCTCGTATTCCCCGCAGGAATCTTCACAGCCTGACGCGTTGTCGGCCTCGCTCCGGCTGCCTCTCAGCGCCGGAAGCGAGACCGCAACTCTGTCCCCAACCCATCTACCCCACTCGAGTCGAACGTTAGGCCCCGCGCCGTTCTCGCGTCGCCGCGCAGCCAGTGGGCGCTGGCCTTCCACGCGCACAAGGCGGCGCCGTCGGCGGGGCTGGCCGTTTCGGGGTCTGCCGCCTCGTAGACGGCCAACGCCGCCCCCACGTCTCCCCGCAGGTAGTGGCCGAGCCCCACCCGCCAGGCGATGCGGGCAGGGATCGGTCCGGAGGCGGGAAGCACCCGGCGGTAGCGGGCGAGCGCTCCGTCCCAGTCTCCGAGGAGCTGTTTCGCCTCGCCGGCGAAGAGGGCGAGCTCGGGATCGCCGCCGTAGTCCAGCCTCTCGACCAGCTCGTCGATCTGGCGGGCCATGCCCCGGGCCATCATCTCTTCGCCGCGCCGATGGAGGAACGAGATAGCCGCGGAGGTGTCCCCGGACGTGCCGTGGCAGAGCATCGCCTCGGCCAGGTGCCCCTCCGCCTCGTACCACTCCGCTGCCCGCGACAGCACCGGGCCCGACGAAGCCGTGGGGCCGTGGACCCGGAGGAAGGCGCGGACCACCGGGGCCACCGCCCGGCCCTGTGGAGCATCGGGCACCTCGGCGAAGAGGTGGCTGGTCCCGGGACCCAAGTCGATCGCCTCGAGTACCGGGGCGGTCGGGCGGAGATGGGAGATCAACTCCGGGTTCACCCAGGGGAGGGGACTCACCAGCGCCAACGCCTCCAGAGTCTCTCGTGGCACGCGCGCCAGCATCTCCTCGGCGAGAAGGCGAGTTCTTTCTCGGTGATGGTGGCGGCCTCTCCGGCGAGGGCGAGGCGTGAGGTGGGGAAGGGCAGCTGGTTGCGGGAGGCGGCGACGATGTGCAGGAGGGGCGGGGCGTTGCGGCACAGCGTCGCCAGGAAGCCGACGCTCTCGTCGGAGTCGTCTATCTCGTGGACGTCGTCGACGACGAGGACGGTGTCGCGGGTCAGGACGCGGGACAGGTCTTGGGCGAGGGCGGCGGCCACCGCCTCCAGGCGCCCGGAGTCACCCGCTCCTTCGATGGCGAGGAGGATCTCGGAGGACAGCCCGGGCACCAACAGGCGCGTCTTCTCGTACAGCGCGTGGGCGAACTGGGAAACGGCGGTGTCGACCGACGTGCATGTGTGCCAGATGGCGCGCCCGGGCTCGAACACTTGGGTCAACAGTGTCGTCTTGCCGTAGCCGGGGCCGGCGTTGAGCACCGTGAGGCGGCGGGTGGTGGCTTCGGCGAGGCGCGCCTCGACGCGAGGGCGGCGAAGAATCCCTTCGTGGGATCCGGGCATGGCCACGCTCCCCTTTGGCGTCGAGTCGAACCCTACCCGGGCGGGCTGGAGCGCTCCTCGGCTACGATCTCGGGGTCGACCGAAGGGTGGCTAGGGTTCCGGCCGGGCGACCGGCGTCTGGTCCGAGCGCCACAGAAGGCCGCAGGGCGGCTCGCACCTCATCGGACAAAAGCCTCGAGGGGATAGGTCGGCACGGGAGAACGCGTGCCGATCAGGAGGCTGAGAATGGAACCGAAGTCCGATCGCCGAGCCCTCGCCCTGGCTCTCGTCGTCACCGTCCTATGGAGCTCCTCGTGGATACTGATCCGATGGGGCCTCGACGACCACGGACTGCGGCCTCTCGGGTTCGCCGGGCTCCGCTACTCCGCGGCCGCCGTCGTCCTCGGCGCCTGGGTGGCGGCTCGTCCCCGAGCCAGGCAGGCGCTCAAGGGGCTCACCTGGCGTGACATCGGACACCTCCTCGCCCTCGGGGTCGTCTTCTACACCCTGACCCAGGGCGCTCAGTTCGTGGCGATCGACAGCCAGCCGGCGGCCACCACCAGCCTCGTCCTGGCGCTGACACCTCTCGTCGTGGGCCTGATCTCCCGTCGCCTCCTCGGTGAGCCACCCAGCTCTCGCCAGTTGGCCGGCACCGCGGTGATCTTCGGGGGTGCCCTCGCCTACTTCAGCGGGGCCCTCGGGTTCACTCCCACCGGGATGGTGGCGGCCGCGGTCGCTCTCGGATCCAACGCCGGGGCGTCGATCCTGGGCCGCCGGGTCAACCGGAGCGGCCGGTTCCCGGCCGAGGTCGTCACCTTGCTCAGCATGGGGATGGGAGCCGCGTTGCTGGTGGCGGTGGGATTCGCCACCGAAGGCGTCCCCCGCCTCGATGCCGCCGGGTGGCTGATCGTGGCATGGCTGGCCGTGGCCAACACCGCGCTGGCGTTCACCATGTGGAACTGGTCGCTTCGCCGCCTGTCGGCGACGGCCTCGGCCGCGATCAACAACACCATGCTGATCCAGATCGCCCTCCTGGCATGGGTGTTCCTCGGCGAGCGCCCGAGCCTCTCCCAGTGGGTCGGCATCATCACCGTCGTCGCCGGCGTCGTCATGTCCACCGCCTCCGACTCCGGCCATCGAAGGTTTCGAGCAAGGGGCGGCGGGAATACCCGGACGATGTCTGGAGACCACTGGTGACCGAGACCTATCGCGGCCCCGATTCCGACCGCTCGTTGGGTGATCTGGCCGGTCATCTCACCACCGAGATCGGCGGCCTGCTCGGCGACCACCTGCAACTCGCCCGGATGGAGATATCCGACGACCTCAGGCAAGCGGGGAAGGGTGCCCGGCTTGTGGGCGGAGCCGCCATGTCGGGCTGGATCGCCGCCCTCCTGCTCTCGATGGCGGCGGCGTTCGGCCTCGCCGAGGTCGTCGAGACTTGGCTCGCCTTCCTCGTCGTGGGGGCGGTGTGGGCCATCCTGGCGGCGGTGATGGCCCTGCGGGGGCGCAAGGAGATCGAAGAGACCGACCTCCGCCCCGAGGCGACCCTGGACGAGATCTCCCGCGACAAGCAGTGGATCGGCGGGAACAGGTCTTGAGCCTCACATCGAATCGAAGCCGGGTTCCAGCCGACCTAGCCGCGCGGGCCCGGATATGGTTCGCCGGGTGCTCTGCGGTGGGTTTGGAGACCGTCGTCGACGGGAAACAGGGAGCCGATAAGTACCGGAGACCTATGCGAAAGCCAGGTTCAACGTGTCCCGACTCCGTAGAGTGGCCATGGTGCCGAGTCTCGAACTGAGACCCGAACCGGCGAGTCCAGGACTAGCCAGAGCATTCGTTCGTCAGTTGCTGGCGGACTGGGGGGTGGAGGCTGGGATCGCTGACGACGCCGAGTTGCTGGTCACCGAACTGGTGACCAATGCAGTCGTCCACGCCCGCACCTCCGTTCATGTGGAGATCCATCGCGACGGCGACCGTCTGCGATTCGCCGTGTCCGACGGGAGCAGCCGCCAGGTGCAGCTCCGCATCCCCAGCCCGGAAGCGGTCACCGGTAGGGGCATCTATCTGCTCGACCTGCTGTCGCCCGGGTGGGATGTCGTCACCACCGCCGGCGGCAAGACGGTTAGGTTCAGCCTGCCGGCGAACGCCGAGGCCGACTTCCGCGTCGACGCCTGAGCCCCGTTCAGCTCCCGCCCAGGTACTCGTTCACGCCCGCCAACTGCAGCACCCGCGCCACGCGCGGCTGGGGCCCACGCACCGAGAAGCTGCGTCCGGCGTCGGCCAGCCGCTGCTTGGCCCCGACGAGGGCACTGAGGGCCGTCGAGTCGATGAAGGTGACGTGGGAGAGGTCGACGACGACCTCGTCCGAGTCGGCCCGTGACACGTCCGCCAGCGCCGCCCGGAGGACGTCGACGTTCCCGTAGTCGATCTCCCCGTGAGGCGACACCACCGTCGTCGTCCCGTTCGTGGTCACGTCGATGTCTAGGCCGGCTGGGGTGGTCACGAGTGTCCTCGGCTCGGAGTCAGGAGTTGCAGCGAATCAGCAACACCGCGGCGTCGTCGCGGCTCTCCGACTCACCATATCGGTCCTGCAGGACCTGATCCAATGAGTCGAGAGCACTCGATGCGTCGAGTGCCGCCCAGTCGTCCACGAGCCGAAGCAGGTCCGTGTCGGTCAAGGCATCCGGCACCGGCACGTCGGTCACCCCGTCCGTGTAGATGAGGAGGCTCTCTCCGCCACCCAACACGACCTCCGTCTCGGTCAGCTCCACGGATTCGATCAGGCCGAGAACGGTCCCGGGGGAGCCCACGAACTCACACCCCGCTCCCGGCCGTTTCAGGATCGGCAGCGGATGGCCTCCCACCGCGAAGCGGAAGTGAAAGCCGGAAGGTCCGGTGCGCTCCAGGATCCCGAAGATCGCCGTGCAGTAGCTCTCGGTCGTGCGGGCCTGGGACAGGAACGCTTCGTGGACCCAGTGGAGAACCTCCCTCGGGCTGCGACCGTGGCGGGCAGCGGCCCGGGCCGTGTAGCGAGCAATACCCGTCATGGCCGCCGCCGCCACGCCCTTGCCCGAGACGTCACCGACCATCACCCCCCAGCGGTCGTCTCCCAACTCGATGAGGTCGTAGAAGTCGCCGCCGACCTCCGACAGCTCCGAGGCGGGCCAGTATCGGGCCGCGATCTCCAGACCCGGGATGGTGGGCAGAGACGACGGAAGCAGGCTCCGTTGCAGCGTCATCGCCGTGCTGCGATGACGCTCGAAGGCCCGCCGGCTCTCGACGGCGGCACCCATGCGGCTCGCCAGGTCCTCGGCCAACAGCACCTCCTCCGAAGAGAACGGGTGGTTCGACCGGTGGCGGGCGAGGAGCATCGCTCCCAGCGGGCCGGACGCACCCGGGAGGGGCACCGTCATCGCCGACCCCAGCTCGAGAGTCTGGCACAGGTCCCGCAGCAGGGCGTCGGCGAGATCGGTGGCGTACTCGTCGTCGATCAGTGGATGGACTTCGGGCTTGCCGGAGCGGATCACCTCGGCGAAGCCTTGCGACACGGCGGGGTCGAAAGGATTACGGGTGACGATCTCGTCGATCGTGCCCGCCGCGTCGGGGTTGCGATGGCTTCGAACCACGAGAGGCGGCCCGGAGTCGGACAGGGCGGCGATGACGCAACAGTCGGCGATGGTGTCGGCCGCCAGCTTCGCCATCCTCTCCAGCTGGGTGCCGAGCGGACCCGGCTGGTTGACGATGTCGGCGAGCATGCCGATGAGCTCGGACCGTTGGCGGGCGGCCCGCTCGATCTCGTAGGCCCGGCTCCGGTCGATGGCAGTGGCGATGCGTTCGGCGGCGATCTCGAGGATCTCCACGTCCTGTTCGGTGAGCGGCCTGTCGGGGCCGGCGCCGACGTCGAGGACCCCGATGACCCTTCCCCCGGATCGGAGAGGAACTCCCGCTTCGGAGACGACGTGATCCGGGAAGGCGGGGCGGATCACCTCGTGGCGGGTGATGTCGTCGATGATGCGCGGCTTGCCCGTGGCGCTGATCGTGCCGGCGAGTCCCCGGCCGACCGGCACGCGGGCCAGGTCCTCGCCGGTGGTCCCGTATTGGCCCCTGACCTCCAGCATCTCTCCTGTCTCGTCGACGAGGAAGATGCGGACCGCGTCGCAGCCGATGGCGGTGGCGATCCTCCCCGGCAGCTCCTGCAGCAGCTCTTCGAAAGAGAGCCGGGACAGGGCGGCATCGGTGATCTGGTCGATGCTGAGGAGCCGGGCATGGGCGGCTTGCGCCTGTTCCAGGGCCTGGGCCCGGCCCAGCGTCTGGGCGCAGATGTGGGCGACGATCGAGAGGTGGCGCGACACCTCTTCGCCGATCGGGTTGGGGTCGTCGAATCCGATCCCCAGCGCCCCTATCGCCTTGCCTTGCACGATGAGGGGGAACATGAAGGAGGTGGCCGGGAAGTCCTCGGGGGAGGCGCCTTCGGCGAGTTGGGGGTATCGCAGGGCGAAGTCGTCCCAGCCGTGGATCACCAGCGGTGCCTGGGTGCGCACCGCGTCGGTGGGCCCGGCGGCCGCGTCGAGGGGTATCGCCTCGAACCTCGTCGTCGTGTCTCGGTCGTATCCGTGGATCGCCAGGGCGCGGAGCTCGCCGCCGGCCTCGTCGACGAGGAACAGGCTCCCTTTCGTCGCCCCGACCGCGGGGAGGAGGTGATGGACGACTGTCTCGGCGACTTCGTAGGCGGTGGCGGCACCCGCCAACCGGCCGAGGACCGACTCCAGAGCCTGGGACCGGGATGCGGCGCGCCCGGCGGCGTCGTGGAGGTCGGCTCGCTGGAGCGACTGGGCGCTCATGCCGGCGATCGTCGCCGCCAGCTCCATCTCCTCGTCGAGGAACTCGTGGGGCTCGGCGTACCCGTAGGCGAGGACGGCACGCACCTCCCCGCCGAGCACCACCGGGTAGGCGAGGAAGGCTTCGGCGCCGTGGAAGGGGTGGCCGGGGAACATGGCCTCGGCCTCCTGGCGGGACGACAGGTAGACCGCCTCGCCGGTTCGGGCGACGTGCGCCACCGCCGTCGCCGAGTCGATCGGAAGCGATCGGTAGAAGTCGAGGACGTCCCGGGAGGCGCCCCGGGCGGCGCGCAGGGTCAGCCGGCCGATGTCCGGCTCGACCATCGTGAAGAAGCCGCCGTCGGCGCCGAGGGCGGCAGCGCCTTGATCCACCAGGACTCGGGCGACGTCGTCCACCCCCGCCGCTCCGGCCAGCCGCACCGCCAGGATCTGGAGTTGGGCGAAACGCGCCCAAGCCAGCTCCAGCGAATCCTGGGTGGCGCGCTCGGCTTCGGTGGGCCCGAGGGTCCGGTCGTATTCGTCGTACTCGCGGTGACGATGACTCGTGTCGAGGGCGATCCCGAAGCCGCGTTCTGTGGCGCCTCCGTCGCCGGATACGAACTCACCCCGGCTCTCGATCCAACGCAGCGTGCCGTCGGGCCACACACAGCGGTGCTCGAAGACGAAAGACGACGCCGTGGCCATCGCTTCCTGGACGGCCTCGATGGCGCGGCGGCGGTCTTCGGGGTGGATGAGGTCGGCCCATGCCTCGAAGGTCCCGCCGAAGGCGCCGGGGTCCAAGCCGTAGAGCCGCTCGATCGTGGGATCCCAGCGGATTCGGCCGTCGGCGAGGTCCCAGGTCCAGTAGCCGACCCCGGCTAGCGCAGGGGCGTTGGGGGCAGGGCCGGTGCTCATCGTGGGGAAGTGGGGTTGCTGAGAAGCTGATTCGGGATCGAAACCGCCTGATACGTCGACTCGAACAATACGCCCGGGTCGGGCGGCGCCGCAGCGAGAAACCGTGTCAGTGCGGAATCACTGCTGGCACGACGGGCACCAGTAGGTGATGCGGGCGGGGGTGCCGAGCCAGCCCTCCTGGATCTCGGTGCGGCACCTGCGACACGGCTTTCCCGCTCTCCCGTAGACCCACAGCGAGCCGTCGCCGAGCCCGCGAGTAGAGCGGTTGTACCGGCGGGTGTTGGGGAGCATCAGCCGGCGGGCCCGTTCGGCGAGGCGCCTCCGGGTGGCGGCGTCGATCGTGGCCATGGTCCGGTCCGGGGCGAGGCGCTCCAGGAACAGGACCTCGGACTTGTACACGTTGCCGACGCCCGCCATGACCCGCTGGTCGAGCAGGAAGTCGCACACCGGGCGGTCGGGCGGGTAACGGCCGGCGCGTTCCTCGAAGGCTCCGACATCGAACTCGTCGGCCAGGAGATCGGGCCCGAGCCGGGCAAGCGCCCCGTCGATCGCCGCTCTCTTGCCGACCTCCACCTTGGGGGCGCCGACCGCCCACACCGCCCCGCGGTCGGTTCTCAGCCCCAGCCTCACCCCGGCGAGGTCACGGTCCCGGCCGGGCGGCGTCACCTGGACGGTGCCGTTCATCCCCAAGTGGATGCGCACGGTGAGACCGGAGTCGAAGTCGATGAGCAGGTTCTTGCCCACGGTGCGGACCGCTTCCACCTTGCGGTCGAGGATCGCCGGCGAATGGCGGCGGATGGCCTTCGCCGATCCTTCCACGGCGGTCACCACCGCGCCGGCGAGCACGTTCCTGGCCCGATGGGCGGCCTTGGCGTAGGTGTCACCTTCCGGCACGGGCCATCCCTCTCCACACGAGACCGCGGGCCGAGACTGCGAAGCCGTGGTCGGCCAGGCGGGGGCCGAGCTCGCTCTGGCCGACGGGGGTGCCGTTCACCGTCTCGATCGAGAACCGTCCGTGGCGTCCGGCCAGATCGGCCAGCACGGCGGCGACCTCGTCGGCGTCGACGCCGGCCCACAGGTGGACGGAGCGCCCACCCTTCTCCAGGTAGCCGGCCAGTTCGCCGTCGGCGATGAGCACGTAGGAACCGGCGACCCGCGCCAGCCGGACGTCGGACTCGGGCCAGGCCAGGGCGGCGCCGTAGGGGTTGGCGGGGTCGGTGGAGGCGAGAGCCACCAGTCGCTCCTGGCGGGCGTTGCGGAGGCGGTCGACCGCACCGGGAGTGGCGAACTGGGCTCCGCCCTGGTGCTCGATGAAGTAGCCCCGCCGGACCCGGCCCGTTTCCTCCATGTGGGTGAACACCGGGTACAGGCCGCTGAAACCGCCGGGGATCGACTCGCCGAGTACCACCGCGCGGGTGACGACGCCGTGGCGGGTGAGCAGCTGATCGGCCCATGCGCTGGCCCGTTCCGTGTCGCTCGGCGCGTCGTGGAAGAGCGCCGACACCAGCGACCACCTTCCGGAGGCGTGGGGCGGGAAGCTGGAGGGCAGGTGGCGGGGCCGGCCGCCTCCGCGGCGCCGGGCGGTGAAAGCCCTCACCGGAGCAAAGGTGTCGTTGGTCACCTCGCCGGCCCAAACCAGGTCCCACAGGGCATCGAGCACCTCGTTGGGGTCGCCGCCGCCCACCGCGGCGTAGATGTCGGCGAAGAAGCTGGCTCCCCGGTCCTCCAGGCACCGGCGGATGGCGTCGTGGAGAGGCTCCGAGGGCGCATCACCTGCCGGGTCGAGCGCCAGCCGGGCGACCTGGTGGCGGGCGTAGAGCGCCACCTTCCCGTCCCGGGGGCCGAGCGAGCCGCGGCCGATCCACACGATCTGGCCTTCCAGCATCAACTGGTCGAGGACCTGGGAGGCGCCTTCGCCGAGCCGTGCCGCCAGCACGTCCCGTTCCAGGACGGAGGCGGGGATGTCGGCTCCCTGCAGGCGATCGACTGCCTCGGCGACCGCGGCGGCGCCTCGGGCCCCGGAGTCGATGCCGTGCCAGCCGATCAGGAAGCGGGCCAGGGCCGACTCGTCGACCGGCTCGATCTCGCCGCGCAGCTCGGCCAGGGAACGGCGCTTTATGCGCCGCAGCACCTCGGTGTCGACCCACTCGGTGCCGGTCCTCCCCGGCGTGAACGAGCCGCGGGCCACCCGTCCCTGGGCCTCGAGCCGCTCGAGGACCATCTCAACGACGGACGGCGACAGGTTCAGGTCGGCCGCCGCCTCCGCGGCCAGGAAGGGAGCATGGGTGCGGGCGTAACGGCCGACGACGTCACCGAGGGGATCCTCCACCGGCTCGAGGAACACGTGCGGCACGCCGGGCGGCGGCTGGACCCCCAGCGCGTCCCGGAGCCGGGCGGCGTCTTCGACGGCCGCCCACTTCTCCTCGCCGGCGATGTGAACCGGGATCAGCCGACGTGCCGCCGCCAGCTCCTCGACGACCTCGCCGACGTCCAGGTCGCGGGTGCGGAGGTCGAGCTCCTCGATGGTGAGGGGGCCGAGATCGCGGAGGAGGTCCACCACCGCATCGGGGTTGCGGGCGGCGCGCTCGTCGGTCAGTCGCTGCAGCTCCACCTCGACTGAGGCTATGACGTCGGCGGACAGCAGCTGGCGGAGCTCGCCTTCACCCAGCAACTCCCGGAGCAGGTCCCGGTCGAGCGCCAGCGCCGCCGCCCGTCGCTCGGCGAGGGGCGTGTCCGCCTCGTAGAGGTAGGCGGCGACGAAGGCGAACAGCAACGACGAGGCGAACGGCGACGGCGAGGCGACCTCCACGTCGACGACGCGTATCGCCCGGGACCGGATCTGGCCGAGGACCTCGGTGAGCGAAGGCAGGTCGAAGTCGTCCTGGAGGATCTCCCGGTACGTTTCGAGGACGATCGGGAACGAACCGAACTGCTTGGCCACCGACAAGAGCCCGGCGGCGCGCCGGCGCTGCAGCCACAGGGGAGTGCGGGTGCCTGGGCGTCGGCGGGGGAGGAGCAACGACCGGCCTGCCGCTTCCCGGAAGCGAGCCGCGAACAGCGCCGAATCGGCCAGGTGGTCGATCAAGAGCTGCTCGACCTCCTCCGGTTCGAGGACGAGGTCGGCGGTGTCGGGGGTCTCGTCGGCGTCGGGAAAGCGAAGGGCGATCCCGTCGTCGGACCAGATCACGTCGACGTCGGGCCCGTAGCGGCTCCGCAGCTTCTGGGTGAGCGCCATCGCCCAGGGGGCGTGGACCCTGGCGCCGAGCGGGGAGAGGATCACGATCCGCCAGTCGCCGATCTCGTCGCGGAAGCGCTCGATGACGAGGGTCTTCTCGTCGGGGAGATACCCGGTGGCGGCCCTCTCCTCTTCGAGGTAGGCGACGAGATTGGAGGCGGCGAGGCGGTCGAGGCCGTACTCGTCGACCAGCGTGGCCATGGCCTCCTCCCGCTCCATCGAGGAGATGCGGCGGACGAACCGCCCGACCTCCCGGCCGGTCTCGAGCGGGCGGCCCGCCATGTCGCCGTGCCAGAAGGGCACCTTGGGTGCCGGCTCGCCGGGGGCAGGCACCACCTCGACCTTGTCCACTCCGATGTCGGTGATCCTCCAGGTCGAGGCTCCGAGGACGAACACATCGCCCTGGCGAGACTCGTAGACCATCTCCTCGTCGAGCTCTCCTACCCGTGACCCGTCGGGCAGCACGACCCGGTACAGGCCGCGGTCGGGGATCGTGCCGGGATTGGTGACCGCCAGCTGGCGTGCTCCCGGCCGGGCGCTGATGTTCCCGCTGGTGCGGTCCCAGTTGATCCGGGGGCGCAGCTCGGCGAACAGGTCCGACGGGTAGCGGCCCGCCAACATGTCGAGTGTCGCCTCGAACGCCGACCGGGGAAGGTCGGCGTAGGGGGCGGCGCGGCGCACCATCGCGTACAGGTCCTCGATGTTGCGATCCTCGACCACGACGGAGGCGACGAGCTGTTGGGCGAGGACGTCGAGCGGGTTGCGGGGGACGACGGTGGGCTCCACCCGGCCTTTGCGCATCTGGTCGGCCACGACCGTGGCGACGAGCAGGTCGCCGCGGTACTTGGGGAAGAGCTTGGCGCGGCTCGTCGCTCCGACCTGGTGACCGGCGCGGCCGACGCGCTGGAGGCCGGAGGCCACCGACACCGGAGCCTCCACCTGGATGACGAGGTCGACTGCCCCCATGTCGATGCCCAACTCCAGCGACGATGTGGCGACCACTGCCTTCAGCTCGC
This sequence comes from Acidimicrobiia bacterium, assembly GCA_017577575.1. GTDB lineage: Bacteria > Actinomycetota > Acidimicrobiia > Spongiisociales > ZC4RG35 > ZC4RG17. The sequence continues at coordinate 106,212 of PKRG01000007.1, forward strand.
CCCGTTTCAACGCCTCCTCGATCTCCACCCGTTGCTCGCGGGACACCGACCCGTGGTGGGAGCGGGCGACCTCCTTTCCGGCGAGTTGGTTCACCTCGGCGCACAGTCGTTCCGCCAGACGGCGGGAGTTGGCGAAGACGATCGTCGACGTGTGCTCCTCGATCAGCTCGAGGATGCGGGGGTGCACCGCCGGCCAGATCGACTGCTGGCGGACCTGGTCGGGCTCCAACGGATCGGGCGGCGCCGGGGCGGCCATGTCCTCGACGGGGACGATCAGCTCGATGTCCAGGTCCCGTGGCGCTTCCACGTCCACGATCGTCACCGGCCGGGGCACCCGCTCGCCGTCGACGAGCTCGGCGCCACCCAGGAAGGCGGCGATCGTCTCCAGGGGGCGCTGGGTGGCCGACAGGCCGATGCGTTGGGCGCCGGGGGCGAGCTCTTCGAGGCGTTCCAGCGAGAGGGCCAGGTGGGCGCCCCGTTTGGTGCCGGCCACGGCGTGGACCTCGTCGACGATCACCCAGCGCACCGAGCGCAGGATGTCCCGTGCCTGGGAGGTCAGCACCAGGTACAGCGACTCGGGTGTCGTGATGAGGATGTCGGGAGGGGTGCGCTGCATCCGGCGACGGGCGTCGGCGGGGGTGTCGCCGGTGCGGAGGAACGTCGTGAGCTCGGGCAGGGGGCCGGCCCCGATCCGCTCGGCGGCCTGCCGGATGCCCACCAGCGGGGCGCGCAGGTTGCGGTCGATGTCGTAGGCGAGGGCCTTGAGGGGAGAGATGTAGAGCACCCGGCATCGCTCCTCCTTCGGGGGGAGGGGCTCGTGGAGGAGCCGGTCGATGGTCCACAGGAAAGCGGCCAGCGTCTTGCCCGAGCCGGTGGGGGCGTGGATCAGTGTGTGGTCACCGGAGGCGATCGCCTCCCAGCCGCGGCTCTGGGCTGGCGTCGGAGCGGGGAAGCTCGCCTCGAACCAGGCCCTCGTGGCGGGGGTGAGGCGGTCGAGGATGGCCATTCAGCAGAGCGTATCCCCGGCGCGGGACAACCGAAGGGCCGGGCTCAGGTGCAGCAGGTCTCCTCGCCCGAGGGCAGGGCGGCGAGCACCTTCTCGCAGATCTCGGCGAGGGCCTCGAGCTGTTGGGGGGTGAGCTGGTCGATCAGCAGGCTGCGCACGTCCTCCACGTGGAAGGGAGCGGCTTCCTCGATGGCCTTGCGGCCCTCGGGGGTGAGGACGACGTCTAGGCCGCGGCCGTCGCGCGTGCACGTGCGGCGCTCGATCAGGCCCCGACTCTCCATGCGCCGCAGATGGTGGGACAGCCGGCTCTTCTCCCACCGGAGAGCCGCCCCCAGTTCGTAGGCGCGCATCCGGTCGGTTCCCGACTCCGAGAGGTGGACCAATACGGCATAGTCGGACAGCGACAGACCCGTGTGGCGGGAGAGTCGCTGTTGGAGGAGTGCGGAGAGTTGGTCGCTCAGTGCCTGGAATCCTCGCCAGGCACGCGCCTCCTGGTCGTTCAGCCATCGGGCTTCGGGCATGCACGAGCCAGTGTATCAGGGACGTTAGTTGACACATCATCCAACTCTGCGCTACAGTGGTTGACACATCAACGATCCCGAAGGAGGAGTCACGAAATGACGAGCGAAGCTCTCACTCAGACCATCGACAGAGCGTCTTTGACCGGTACCTACACCATCGACCCCAGCCACAGCCGATTCGGCTTCGTGGTGCGCCACGCCATGGTCTCCAAGGTGCGCGGCCAGTTCAACGAGTTCGAGGGGACCATCAACGTGGACGCCGCCGAGCCGACCCGTTCCTCGGCCGAGCTGGTGATCAAGACCGCCTCGATCGACACCCGCAACGCCGAGCGGGATGCCCACCTGCGCAGCAACGACTTCTTCGCCATGGAGGAGTACCCCGAGATCCGGTTCGTCTCGACCGGCATCGAGCAGGGTGAGGACGAGGACCACTTCAAGGTCACCGGCGACCTGACCATCCGTGGCGTCACCAAGCCGATCACCTTCGACCTGGAGTTCACTGGCGCTGCCATCGATCCGTGGGGCAACACCCGGATCGGTTTCGAAGGCTCCACCGTCGTCAACCGCAAGGACTGGGGAGTCAGCTGGAACGCCCCGCTCGAGGCCGGCGGCGTGCTGGTCTCCGAGAAGGTCACGATCGAGTTCGAGGTCGAAGGCATCAAGAACGCCTGAGTCGTCTCCTCCGACGACAGAACGAGCCGCCTCCTTCGGGAGGCGGCTCTTCTGTTTCACGGCCGATTCCGCCATGGCAGGTACGCTTTGCGGCCATGGAGTGGCTCTCCAATCCGGACACGTGGGTGGCACTGCTCACCCTCACCGTGTTGGAGGTCGTCCTCGGGATCGACAACATCATCTTCATATCGATCCTCTCCGGAAAGCTCCCCCAGGCCCAGCAGGCCCGGGCCCGTAACCTCGGGCTGGGGCTGGCGATGCTGACTCGGATCCTGCTGCTCTTGGCGATCTCCTGGGTGATCGGCCTCACCGCCCCCCTCTTCGGGCTCTTCGGTCAGGAGATCTCCGGCCGTGACCTCATCCTCTTGATCGGGGGCCTGTTCCTGTTGGGCAAGGCCACCTTCGAGATCCACGAGAAGTTGGAGGGCGAGGAAGCCCACACCGAGGACGGCACCCCGGAGGTGTCGAGCTTCGCCAGCGTGATCGTCCAGATCCTCCTCCTCGACATCGTCTTCAGCCTCGACTCGGTGATCACCGCGGTGGGGATGGCCGACGAGGTGGGAGTGATGATCGCGGCGGTGATCATCGCCATCGGCGTGATGCTGCTCTCCGCCGGCAAGATCAGCGACTTCGTCAACCGTCACCCCACCGTGAAGATGCTGGCGCTGAGCTTCCTGCTGCTCATCGGTATGTCGCTCGTGGCCGAGGGGTGGGACCTGCACATTCCGAAGGGCTACATCTACTTCGCCATGGGCTTCTCGGTGTTCGTCGAAGCCCTCAACCTGCGCCTGCGCAAGCGCCCTGAGGAGCCGATCGAGCTGCGCCCCACCTATATCAAGCTCCCCGAGGCCAGGGGAGCCGTGGGCCGGTTCGAGCGCCGCCGCTAGACGCCGGTCAGGTGCCGGTGAACTTCGGGCGGCGCCTCTCGATCTGAGCGGTTATCGCTTCGGTCAGGTCGTTGGAGCGCAGGAACGCCGAGTTCCACAACGCCACGTGTTGGAGGGCCTGCTCGACCGTCATGGCTTCCCCGGCTGCCAGGACGGCCTTGGCGCCCTGGACAGCGAGCGGCGAGTTGGCGGCGATCTCCTCGGCCAGCCCCTGCGCCGCCTCGTGCAGCGCCTCGGTGGTGGGGTGGACCTCGTTCACGAGCCCGATCTTCTCGGCCCGGGCGGCGTCGATGTCCTTTCCCGTGTAGACCAACTCGGCGACGTGGCCCGGCCCGACGATCCGTGGAAGGCGCTGGAGGGTGCCCACGTCGGCGACGATGGCCAGCCGCGTCTCGCGGACGGAGAAGACGGCGTCGGCGGACGCCAGCCGGATGTCACAGGCGGTGATCAAGTCGACCCCGGCACCCAGGCAATACCCGTGGATGGCGGCGATCACCGGCACCGGGCAGGCGGCGAACGCCGTCATCGTCGCCTGGAGACGGCGTATCGTCCGGTACAGCTCCTGATTGGCGGCGGCGTCCGAATCGCCTTCCGGCTGGAGCCCGGCGAGCATCTCGAGGTCGATGCCCACCGTGAACGCCGGGCCGCGCCCTGCGACCACCAGGGCCCTCACCGAGTCGTCGCCGGTCAGGTCGGACACGGCCTTCGGGAGGTCCTCCCACATGTCCGCCGACAACGCATTGAGCTTGTCCGGACGGTCCAGCCACAGCCATCCGATGTCGCCGCGGCGCTCGACGCCGATGTGCGCGTAACCCATCAGCCCACGGTATCCGAAGGTGCCGTCACTCCGCCGAACGGAACGCTTCCAGCCACTTCACCCGCCCGCCGTAGCGCAGCAGCCCGCCGGCGTACACCCGGCCCGCCAGGAGCACGAGGACGGCGATCGACGCCGCGGTGATGACCACGGCGAGGGCCATCTCCCACGCCGAGATCTCGCCGATGGCGAGGCGGATGGGCGCCACGTAGGGGGCGCTGAAGGGGATGTAGGTGCCGATGACCGCCACGTTCCCGGTCGGGTCGTTCAAGGCGGCGAAGCTGAAGAAGTAGCCGACCAGGGCAACGATGGTGAGCGGGGCGGCGGCCGACTGGGCGTCCTCCATGCGGGAGACGAGGGATCCCGCCGCGCCGTAGATGATGGCGTAGAGGAGGAACCCGAGGACGAACCAGCCGATCAGGGCGACGAGCAGATCGATGGGCACCGAGGGCACCTCGAATGCGCCGGTGAGGACCACGGCGGCCCCGCCGACCGCGATCAGAAGCGTCATCTGGATGATGCCGAGCGCTCCGATCCCCAACAGCTTCCCGCCCAGGATGTGCCACGGCCGCAGGGTGGAGAGCAGCACCTCCACCACCCGGTTGGTCTTCTCTTCGGTGACCCCCGACAGCATCCAGGCGCCATAGGTGAGGATGGCGATGTACATCAGGACCAGCCCGGCGAAAGCCGCCAAGCTGCGGAGGGCCTGCTCCTCCTCGTCGGCGCCGCCCACCCGGCGGGTCTCCAAAGGGGACGAAGACAGCAGCTCGATGACTTCGGCCGCCTCTTCGTTGCTCGCCACCATCTCCTGGACTCGCCGTGTGCCGGCGGCTTCCTGGAGGTACCGTTCGACCACGGACCCGCCGAAGGCCCCTACCGGCCCCGCGATGAGCTCTTGGCCGTCGACGATGACCGCCTCCACCTCGCCGGCCTCGAGGGCCGCCTCGGCGGATGCCACATCTTCGAACACCTGCACTTCGTAGCGGTCGGCCTCATCGGGGTCCTCCGCCGACCCGACCGACAACGAGTCGGCGGTCTCCACGATCTCGGCGCCTCCTTCGCCCACCACCCCGATGGTGTAGGTAGTGGCACCCCCGCCGATCGCCTGCGGGACGACGATGGCCCCGCCGAGGAGGACCAGGGTGAGAATCGTCGACAGGATGTAGGCGCGGGAGCGCCCACGCTCTTTGATCTCCCTCAGGGCGACCAATCCGACGGCTCGGAGACCTCTCATGCCACTGCCTCCCGGAACAGATCGGTGAGCGAAGGCGTGCTGTACACGAAGTGACGGACGACACCGCTCCGCTCCGCCTCGGCGAGCACCTGGCGGACGTCGGTGGTGGCGTCCACGACGATGACGTGACGGCCGTCCACCACCTCGGCCGACCTGACGCCGTCGAGGGAAGACAGGATCTCGTCCACGGGGCCGTCGATCTCGAGCTCGAGGTGACGAATCGGGGCGGCGTCCTTCAGCTGCTTGACGTTGCCGGACACCACGATGCGTCCCCGGTTGATGATCGCCACGTCGTCGCACAGGTCTTCGACCAGGTCGAGCTGGTGGGACGAGAAGACCACCGCCTTCCCGGCGCGGGCCTGGCTGCGCAGGATCTCTGCCATGGTGTCGACACCGATCGGATCGAGACCCGACAGCGGCTCGTCGAGGACCAGGAGCTCGGCGTCGTGGATCAGGGCGGCCGCCAGCTGCACTCGCTGCTGATTGCCGTGGGAGAGGGTCTCGGTCGGCGAGTTGCGGCGCTCGGTCAGGCCGAGGACCTCCAGCCAATGGTCGGCCGCCGCCGCCGCATCCTTCTTCGTCATGCCGTGGATGCGGCCCATGTAGACCAACTGGTCGTGGACTTTCATCTTCGGGTACAAGCCGCGTTGTTCCGGCATGTACCCGAAACGCAGCCGGGTCTCGGGGATGACCGGCTCCCCTTTCCACCGGACCTCCCCGGCGTCGGGCCGCACCAGGCCGAAGATGCTGCGCATCGCCGTCGTCTTGCCGGCGCCGTTGGGACCCAGGAATCCGAGCATCCGTCCCGGCCGCACCTCGAAGGTGCACCCGTCGAGAGCCACCACATCGCCGTAGCGCTTGTGGAGGTCGATGATCTCGAGCATGGCCGCCAGGTTACGTGAGGGCCGGGTGGGCGTGTTCCCCCCGGAGTCGGATATCGGGATCCGCCTGGCGGATGAGGTGCATCCCGAACCGGTGTCATAACCTGTCGGTCGTGAGTGCCGAACGGCAGCCACTCCGCTTCTCCGACCTCCTTCCACCCGCCTTCCTCTTCGCATTCGGGTGGATGGCCGAGATCGTGAACCGATCGGCCCTGCCCGAGTTCGCCGACGAGGTCCCGGCGTCGGACGTGGCCCTGTTGGCTGTGACGATCCTGCCGTTGGCGTTCCGCCGCCGCTTTCCCCTCACCGTCCTCTCGATCGTGACGGCGGCGTTCCTGGTCACGAGGTTCGCCGAGGTGCCCGAGTTCACCTCCACCTCCCTGACCTTGTTCATCGCCCTCTTCGCCGCCGGCGCCTACAGCCGCCACCGGATGCGGGACTGGGTGCGGGGAGCGGCGATCGGGGTGCCGATGGGCACGGTGATTTGGGGGGTCGCCACCTCCCAGCCCGACCTCCCCGACAACATCGCCCTCTACAGCGTGTTCTCCGTGGTGATCAACTCGGCGTTCTTCGTCGCCGGCTGGTTGATGGGCGACTTGTGGCGCAAGCGAACCGAAGACCAGGCGGAGCTGGCGAGACGGGCCGAGATGTTGGAGCGCCAGGCCGACCAGCTCGCCGAGCAGGCGGTGGCCTCCGAGCGCCTCCGGATCGCCCAGGAGCTGCACGACGTCGTTGCCCACCACGTCAGCGTCATGGGGGTGCAGGCGGCGGCCGCTCGTCGTTCCCTGCCTCCGGAGGCCCAGGCGGTGGCGCCCTTGCTGGAGAGCATCGAGGAGGGCGGCCGGAGGGCCGTCGCCGAGATGGGGCGCCTCGTCGGGTTCCTGCGCTCCTCGGAGGACCGTTCCACCGACCCTCAGCCCACCCTCGAGCGCGTCGACGAGCTCGTCGAGTCGATGCGGGCATCGGGCCTGGGCGTCGAGCTGCACCGCGTCGGACGTCCCCGGCGGTTGGACACCGCGGCGGACCTGGCGGCCTACCGGGTCATACAGGAGGCGCTCACCAACGCCCTCAAACACGGGTCGCGTCCCGAGGCGGTCGTGGAGATCACGTACCTCGTCGACGAGCTCTCGATCCGGGTCCGCAACCCCCTCGACGTTCGTTCCGGCAACGGCAACGGGCGGTTCGCCGGCAACGGGCGCGGCCTGGTGGGGATGAGGGAGCGGGTGTCCCTGTCGGGAGGGAGGATCGAAGCGGGGCCCCGGGGCGACGGCTACTTCGAGGTCTCGGCCACCCTCCCGTACGAGGAGGCGGAATGATCAGGGTCGTTCTCGCCGACGACCAGGACCTCGTCCGGGCCGGGATCCGGATGATCCTCGAGAGCGAAGCGGACATCACGGTGGTGGGCGAGGCCGCCAACGGAAAGGAAGCGGTGCGGGTCGCCGACCTCGAACAGCCCGACGTGGTCTTGTTGGACGTCCAGATGCCCGTCATGGACGGCCTCGAAGCCACGTCGCTGATCGTCGAGCGGTGCCCCGACTCCCGGGTCGTGATCCTCACGACGTTCGAGCGTGACGACTACATCTTCACCGCCTTGCGGGCGGGGGCGGCGGGGTTCATGCTGAAGAACGCCCCGCCCGAGTCGCTCATCGACGGCGTGCGGGTCGTCGCCGCCGGCGAGGCTCTCCTGGCCCCTTCGGTCACCCGCCGGATCATCGAAGAGTTCTCGTCCCACGTCCCCGTCACCCGATCCCCGGATCTGGAGAGGCTGACGGACCGTGAACTGGAAGTGTTGGAGCTGGTGGGACGCGGTATGTCCAACCCGGAGATCGCCGAGGCCCTCGTGGTGGGTGAGGCGACGGTCAAGACCCACGTCTCGGCGATTCTCGCCAAGCTGGGGCTCCGGGATAGGGTCCAGGCCGTCGTCTTCGCCTACGAGTCGGGTCTCATAAGACCGGGGGTATAGATGCGCAGATACACAGCCTTGCTCGTCGCCGTCGTCCTCTCCGCCTGCAGCGGTGGCGGGTCGACGACGACCCAGACCGCGGAGACGACTCCGGCCACGACCGGCGCCTCTTCGGCGCCGGCGACGACGGCAGCGGGAAGCCCGCTCGACACTCGCCTCGATTGGATCGCCGACGCCCTGAGCCGTGGCGAGGTGACAGAGACCGAGTACGAGGCCACATTCACCTCCGATTTCCTGGAGGCGGTCTCCCACGACGAGTTCGTTGCCGGACTGCAGCAATTGGGCGGAGAGGGCCAGCTCCAGTGGAGCGTCGGCGAGTTCGAAGAGCGCGAGGACACCTCGGCGGTGGTGCTCCTCGTCTCCGACGGCGGCGAGGCACTTCGGGCCAACATCGTGATCGAGAACGTCGCTCCCTACCGCATCGCCGGGCTCCTCCTGCAGCCCGCCGAGCCGCCCAGCCTCGAGAACCCGCCGGCGAGTCTCGACGATGCCGCTGCCCAGCTCGGGGAGCTGGGGACACTCGAGTTGGCGGTGTACGACGTGACCGAGGGCGAATGCGACCCGGTGTTCGAATCGGGCACCGGCGATCCGATGCCGATCGGGTCGGCGTTCAAGCTCTATGTCCTCGGGGCGCTGGCGGATGCCGTGACCGCCGGCGAGGTCGCCTGGGACAACGAGATCGCCATATCCGAGGACCACCGCTCCATCCCCACGGGCGTGCTCCAGGACGAGGAGGCGGGCGCCCAGTTCTCCGTGCGCCAGGTGGCCGAGACCATGATCGCCTTCTCCGACAACACCGGGACCGACCACCTCATCGCGCTGCTCGGGCGGCGAGCGGTCGAGGCGGCCTTCGAGCGCTACGGGATGGAAGACCCCAGCCTCAACATCCCGCTCATGGACACGATGGATCTGACCGCGCTCAAGCTGGGGCCCGCCTCGGGGCTGGCAGAGCAGTGGATCGACGCCGACGAATCCGGGCGGCGGGAGATCCTCGACCAGATCTCGGACATCCACCCCTCGGACATCCCGCTGGCGGAATGGGACCGTCCCATCCACGTCGACACGATCGAATGGTTCGCCACCACCGCCGACATGTGCCGGGTGCTGGTGGCTCTCGTCGAACAGGGCGAGCCCGTGACCAACATCCTCTCCATCAACCCCGGCATCCCCGACGACGAGGGCCTCTTCGAGGCGATCTACTTCAAGGGCGGGGCCGAGGTGGGCCTGACGGCCATGAACTGGCTGGTGGAACGCCCGGACGGTCGCCGTTTTGTCGTCTCCGGATCGGTGTACGACACCGAAAGCGACATCGACCAGCTCAGGGCCACCCTCCTGTTCGGGGCGGTCAGGGATCTGGTCGCCGACCTGTGACGTCCCGTCCCTACGCTGCGGGAATGGACCTGTTCGAAGCCCTGTACACCACTCGCGCCATGCGGCGGGTGTCGCCCGACCCGGTGCCCGAAGAGGTGGCGGCGGCCATGCTCGACGCCGCCATCCGGGCGCCGTCGGGCGGGAACAGCCAGAACTGGCGCTTCATCGTCGTCACCGACCCCGAAGTGCGCTCCCGCCTCGGCCCTCTCTACCGTCGGGCGTGGGACCGGCTTCGGTCCACCGTCTACGCCGGACGGTGGGAGAAGGCCCAGGAGGCCGGAGACGAGGCCGCGCTCGCGGTCATGCGCTCGTCGCAGTGGCTGGCCGACAACTTCGAGACCGTCCCGATGTGGCTGATGGCGTTCCACCGCAACGACCCGTCCGGCGCTTCGATCTACCCGGCCGTGTGGAGCGCGATGCTCGCCGCCCGCGCCCACGGGGTGGGCACCTGCCTGACGACCATCCTCGGGACGTTCGAGCACGACTCCACCTGCGAGGTCCTGGGGGTGCCCACCGAGCGCGGGTGGAGGCTGGCGGCGGCAGTCTCCTGCGGCTACCCGCTGGGACGGTGGGGCCTGGCCCGTCGGGAGCCGGCGGACCGGGTGGCGTTCCAGGACCGCTGGGGCGAGCCCCTGCCCTTCGCGGTGCCGAACCCGATGTGGCTGCCCTAGAAGAGGGTGGGGCGGAACAGCCGGTCGTGGGTGCGGAGGGCGTAGCGGTCGGTCATGCCCGCCACGTAGTCGATCGCCCGGGTGAGCGGGTCGGCGTCGGGCACGGTGTATGAGTCGGGCACCTCGTCGGGATGGGACGAGAAGTACTCGACCAGGTCCCGGATCACCTTGATCGCCCGTTCCTTCTCGGCGGACAGAGCCGGCGACAGATACACCCGCTCGAACATGAAGTCCCGCAGCTCGTTCATGACGTCGAGGTCCTCGGGGTCCATGGTCACGGTCCCCTCCCGGGCGGAAGTCTCGATCACCGACGTGATCATCGAGTTGATCCATTCCCGGGCGGTGGCTCCGAATCGGGTGAGCACGCGGGTGGGGATCTCGTGGTACTCGAGCACTCCGGCCCGCAGCGCGTCGGCGACATCGTGGGTGAGGTAGGCGATGCGGTCGGCGAAACGGCACAGCATGCCCTCGGGGGTCTCGGGGGGAGGGTCGATGCGCCAGGAATGCGCCCGGACGCCGTCGAGCACTTCGTGGGTCAGGTTCAGGGGCTCGAGCAGGCGCAGTGTGCGGACTCCGTGGTGGGCGTGGAGCCAGTCCCCGTCCACGTAAGGGCTGAGGGCGTCCTCGCCGGTGTGGCCGAACGGCGAGTGGCCCACGTCGTGAGCCAGGCAGATGGCCTCGGTGAGTGTCTGGTTGAGGCCGAGCGCCACGGCCATCGCCCGTCCCACCTGGGTCACCTGCAGCGTGTGGGTGAGGCGGGTGACGTAGTGGTCGCCTTCGGGGTTGAGGAACACCTGCGTCTTGTGCTTCAGCCGCCGGAAAGCCTTGGAGTGGACGATCCGGTCCCGGTCGCGCTCGAAGGCGGTCCGGTACTCGTCGGGCTCCTCGTCCTCCTCCCGGCCCTTGCTCTCGTCGGACTTGGTGGCGGCGGGTGACAGGAGATCGTGCTCGAGCCGCTCTCGTTCTTCACGCTTGCGGAGGAAGAGCTCACTCATGTCACACGTAACGCTCGCGGAGCCGGGACGACGCCCAGTCCATCGTGGCCACCACTATGGCGATCGCCAGCATCTGGACCGCCGCCGCCCGGTAGTTGAGCAGGTTGATGTTCTGCTGGAGGATCGACCCGATCCCGCCGCCGCCGACGAAGCCCAGGATGGTCGACATCCGGACGTTGATGTCCCACCGGTACATGGTGAACGAGATGTAAGGAGGGACGATCTGGGGCACCACCGAGTAGATGATCGTCTGCAGCCGGTTGGCGCCGGTGGCCCGCACCGCCTCGATCGGTCCGGGTGAGATCGACTCCACCTGCTCCGAATACAGCTTGGCCAGCGCCGCCGCGGTGTGCAGGGCGAGCGCCAGCGAGCCGGCGAAGGGCCCAGCTCCGACCCAGACGACGAACACGATGGCCATCACGAGCGGCTCGATGGAGCGCAACGTGTTGAACACCGTCCGAGCGGCGTAGTAGATCGACAGGCCGATCCTCACCTCCCCCCTCTGCATCCCCCGGAGGGCGACGAGCACGCCGACGACGGCGCCGACGACCGCCGGGATGAGCACGACCGTGCGGAACTCGTCGATCCGATAGAACCAGTCGATGACCTGGCCGACCAGCACGGCCCACAGGGCGCCGGCCGCCGCTCCCATGACCACGTCGAGGACTCCGACGACGGACCGGGGAGTGCGACGGCGGATGGCGTATCCGAGCTTGGAGGCGAGTTGGGCCAGCACCCCGGCGCCGGCGAGGGCGGCGATCAGGACGAAGGCGACGTCGAAGATCTCGCCCAGGTCGGCGACGAACGAGCCCACGAACCCGAACCAGCCCAGCACGCTGCGGGCAGCGGTGCCGGCGGACTGGAACAGGAGCGCCAGGACGAGCAGCCCCACCAGCGCCAGGGCGCCGGCGACGACCAGCAGCACCGCCCGTCTCACCCTCTCCGCCCGGGTCGGGACGTGGTCCTCGACGGTGGGGAGGGCCATCCGGGCGATCCCGTAGGCGAGGGCGACGGCGACGACCAGCACGCCGACCAGTGCGAGGGCATCGTCGGAGAACGGCGCGACGAGGTCGCGTGCCGCCCGGGAGGCGAGAACACCCAACGCCGCTCCTACCGGCACGGCGATGAGGATGAGGACCAGGTTCGTGACCGTGACCGAGATGTCGCGCATGATGTTGCGGGCGGCGATGAACGAGAGCGGCACCGCCACCAGCAGACCGGCCGTGGTCGCCACCAACGCCAGGAAGACCGTCTCGAGGATCTTGTCGAAGGTGATGCGCGCCGTCTCGGAGATGCGTGGCGAGAGCCGGATCGTGTCGGAGATGAAGGTGGTGCCGGCAGGCTCGCCGGTGACGCCGTCGTAGGCGGCGGCCCCCCACGTCGGAACGTCGAAACCCGGGCGGGCCCCGGCGGGGTCCCCCAGGGTCCCCCCCGCGGCCCCCGAGGCCGGGAGGGGCGGGCCGGGGTGCGGGGGGGTCCTGGCGCGTTCGTTTAAAAACTTTGACAGCCCGGCGGAAAGGAGAGGGGAAAGTTATGGGGGGGGCGAAGCATAAAAAAAAAAAAAAGAAATAA
>PKRG01000057.1 GCA_017577575.1 Acidimicrobiia bacterium
GTGTTTCATTCCACCAAGGGCATGGCGGGCGCGTCCGCGCGGCGCCCACGCGTCCCGGACCGGGGACGGCTCACCCGACCGCCGCCATGCCCAGCACCTCGGCCAGGAAGCGGCCCGTGTGGGAGACCGGCGCCGCCGCGATCGCCTCCGGCGGACCCTCGGCGACCACCTCTCCCCCGCCTTCACCCCCCTCGGGGCCGAGGTCGATGATCCAGTCGGCGGTCTTGATCACGTCCAGGTTGTGCTCGATCACGATCACGGTGTTGCCCCGGTCCACGAGCCGGTGGAGGACCTGGAGGAGCAGCCGGACATCTTCAAAATGGAGCCCCGTCGTCGGTTCGTCGAGTAGGTACAACGTTCGGCCGGTGTCCCGCCGGGACAGTTCCGCCGCCAGCTTGACCCGCTGGGCCTCGCCGCCGGACAGCGTGGTGGCGGACTGCCCCAGGTGAATGTAGCCCAACCCGACGTCGGCCAGCGTCTGGAGCCGCTGACGGATCGAGGGGACCTGCTCGAAGAACTCGAGCGCCTCGTCCACCGTCATGTCCAGCACATCGGCGATGTTCCGGCCCTTGTAGAAGACCTCGAGCGTCTCGCGGTTGTAGCGCTTGCCGCGGCAGACATCGCAGGTCACGTAGACGTCGGGCAGGAAGTGCATCTCGATCTTCACGACCCCGTCACCCTGGCACGCCTCACAGCGGCCGCCCTTCACGTTGAAGGAGAAGCGGCCCGGCGAGTAGCCACGGATCTTCGATTCCGGCAGCCCGGCGAAGAGCGCACGGATGGGCGTGAAGACGCCCGTGTAGGTCGCCGGGTTCGAGCGCGGCGTGCGGCCGATGGGTGACTGGTCGATGTCGATGACCTTGTCGAGGTGCTCGAGGCCGTCGATGCCGTCGTGCTCGCCGGGCAACACCCGGGCACGGTAGAAGTGCCGCGCCAGCGCCCGGTAGAGGATGTCGTTGACGAGCGTGCTCTTTCCCGACCCGCTGACGCCGGTGACGCAGATGAACGTGCCGAGCGGGAAGCGCACCGTGATGTTCTTCAGGTTGTGCTGGCGCGCGCCCCGCACGACGAGCTCGCGGCCCGGCTCCGGCCGACGCCGCGCGGGCGGACACGGGATCTCGCGGTCCCCGCGCAGGTACGCCGCCGTGAGCGACTCCTTGCTGGCGAGGACTTTCTCCAGCGGCCCCGCGGCCACGACGCGGCCGCCGTGTCGCCCCGCGCCGGGGCCGAGGTCCACGATGTAGTCGGCGCGCAGGATCGTGTCCCGGTCGTGCTCGACCACGATGACCGTGTTGCCCAGGTCCCGGAGCTGCTCGAGGGTGGCGAGCAGGCGCTCGTTGTCTCGCTGGTGCAGGCCGATGGAGGGCTCGTCCAGGATGTAGAGCACGCCGACCAGCCGGCTGCCGATCTGCGTGGCCAAGCGGATGCGCTGCGCCTCGCCGCCGGACAGCGTCTCCGCGCTGCGGCCCAGCGTGAGGTACTCGAGGCCGACGTCGCGCAGGAAGCGGAGCCGGTCCAGCACCTCCTTGAGGATGGGCCCGGCGACGGCGGCCGGGAGC
>PKRG01000050.1 GCA_017577575.1 Acidimicrobiia bacterium
CATGATGATCGCCGAGAAGGCCGCCGACCTGATCCTCGGCATCGACCCTCTGCCACCGCTGGAGGTGGAGTGGTATCGGGCGGATCGGAGCTGAGCCCGCTGCGGTCTCGGACCGGAATCGGTTGTACCCTGGGCACATGCCCCGCATCCGCGCCGAGACGATCGCCGAGCACAAGGAGCTCACCCGGCGCGAGATCCTCCAGGCCGCCCAGGAGCTGATCGAGGAGTTCGGCTCGGCCGACATCTCCTTCGGCGAGATCGCTTCCGCCGTGGGGATCGGCAGGACCACCCTCTACGAGTACTTCTCCGACCGCGACGACGTCATCGCCTCGCTGGTGGAAGAGGAGCTCCCCGGGGTGGTGGAGCGCCTCCTCGCCGGCATCCCCGGCGAGCTCGGCCCGCCGGAGAAGCTCGCCGAGATCGCCGAGCGGACGGTCAAGTTCGTGGCCACCGACCGGGTGCTGGGCGTGATCCTCCACCGGGAGGTGGGGCGGCTCTCACAGGAAGCCCAGGAGCGCATCCGCGACGCCCACGCCGACCTCGTGAGGGGCGTGGCGGCCGTCTACGCCGCCGGCGTGTCCGAAGGCTCGCTGCGGGCGATGCCGCCCGATCTGGCGGGGCGGTTCATCCAGGACACCATGATGTCGGCGGCCCGGGCGGTCATCGCCGCATCCGACCCCGACGCCCGCCTCCCCGAGATCCTCGCCGCCATGCGGCAATTCCTCCTCCACGGCCTGGCGTCGAGCTGAATCGATCGCCTCGACCCCCGGCGTTCCGGCACAATGTGTTCATGGGCGGCGATCCGCGACCCGATACCTTCCCAGAAGTGACGTCGGACCGTTACCTCAACCGCGAGCTGTCGTGGCTCGACTTCAACCGCCGGGTTCTCGCCCTCGCCCAGAACCCGCAGCTGCCCCTGCTCGCCCGGGTCAAGTTCCTCTCCATCTGGGCGACCAACCTCGACGAGTTCTTCCAGGTCCGGGTGGCGGGCCTCAAGGAGCAGGTCGCCCAGAACGTCAGGGCCACACCACCCGACGGCCTCACCCCCTCCCAGCAGCTGGCCGAGATCCGAAAGGAGGTCACGAGCCAGTACGCCGAGGTCTCCAAGACGTTCCTCACCGACCTGGCACCGGCCCTGTCGCAGGCAGGGATCGTGTTCAGCGACTACGAGACCCTCGACGCCGACGACCGCGCCTATCTCGACGCCCAGTTCCGTGACCGCGTCTACCCGGTGGTCACTCCGCTGGCGGTCGACCCGGCGCACCCGTTCCCCTACATCTCCAACCTGTCGCTCAACCTGGCCATCTTCGTCCGCAACCCCGAGACCGGGGTGACGCGGTTCGCCCGCGTCAAGGTGCCGCCGATCCTGCCCCGCTTCGTCGTCCTCCCCGACGGGGAGCGGTTCGTGCCCCTGGAGCAGGTCATCGCCGCCCACCTCGAGAGCCTGTTCCCGGGGATGGAGATCCTCAGCCACCACGTGTTCCGGGTCACCCGCAACGCCGACATCGAGATCGAAGAGGAGGAGGGGGGCGACCTGCTGGCGATGATGGAGTCGGAGCTGACCCGGCGCCGCTTCGGCCACGTCGTCCGCTTGGAGATCAACCCCGACATGCCCGCCGAGGTCCTCGACCTGCTGATGCGGGAGATGGGTGCCGACGGGGCCGACGTGTACCACGTGGAAGGGCCCATAGACCTCTCCGGGTTGTCGGCCATCGCCGCGCTGGACCGACCCGAGCTCGACTACGAGCCGTGGCACTGGCTGACCCCGATGCGCCTCCAGGCGGTGGAAGGTGACGCTCCCGACATCTTCGAGGTGATCCGCGACGGGGACCTGTTGGTGCACCACCCCTACGACTCGTTCACGACCTCGGTGGAGGCGTTCATCGACCAGGCGGCCCGCGACGACAACGTGCTGGCCATCAAGATGACGCTGTACCGGACGTCCCAGCACAGCCCGATCATGCGGTCGCTGATCGAGGCCGCCGAGTCCGGCAAGCAGGTGGTGGCCCTCGTCGAGCTGAAAGCCCGCTTCGACGAGGAGCGCAACATCGAGTGGGCGCAGCGCCTCGAGGACGCCGGCGTGCACGTCATGTACGGCGTGGTCGGGCTCAAGACCCACTCGAAGGTCGCTCTGGTGGTGCGCGACGAGGACGGCGTGATCCGGCGGTACGCCCACATCGGAACCGGCAACTACAACGACGCCACGGCGAGGATCTACGAGGATCTGGGCCTGTTCACCTGCGACAACCAGATCGGCGCCGACCTCTCCGACCTCTTCAACTTCCTCACCGGCTACTCCCGCCAAACCCGCTATCGGGCGTTGAGCGTGTCGCCCGGCGGCATCCGCCGGCGGATGCTCGAGCTGATCGAAGAGGAGGCCGCCCAAAAGGACGGGCACATCACCATGAAGATGAATGCCCTCGTCGACGCCGAGATGATCGACGCCCTCTACCGGGCGTCCCAGGCGGGGACCCGCGTCGAGCTCATCGTCCGGGGCATCTGCTGCCTCCGTCCCGGCGTGCCTGGCTTGTCGGAGAACATCACCGTCCGCTCGATCGTCGGCCGGTACCTGGAGCACTCCCGCATATACCGCTTCGGGGCTCGGGGGCGGAAACGCACCTACTACATCGGATCGGCGGACCTGATGCCCCGCAACCTCGACCGGCGGGTGGAGGTGCTGGCCCCGGTCACCGACACCGCCGCCCAGTTCCGCCTCGACGAGATCCTCGACGTGCTCCTCGCCGACGACGCCCTCGCCTGGGAGCTGCAGCCGGACGGCACCTGGATCCGGGTGCCGGAGGTCCACGGCATCAACGCCCACGACACCCTCCAGGACCTTGCGGTGGCCCGGTCGCGGGTTTCCTGAAAGGTTCACCTCCCGTTCACCCGAGGCTCCGATTCGGGACAACCGCCGTCCCTACCTTGGCGGACGATCGACCCCGAAACCAGGAGACAGGACCGAATGAGTCTGCGATCCATGGCAGCACTGGCCGCCCTCTCGCTCCTCTTGGCGGCGTGCCGGGTGCCGGCCGCTCCCACCACCACCATGGGCCAGGCGGACGACACCGCCGCCGAGACCGTGACCTCGACGTCGACCGAGCCTGCGGGCGAACCGACCGACTCGGCGGAGACATCGCAGTGGGGGCTTCCCCTCATCGACCCCATCGATGTGGATCCCTCCGTCGATGTCAGCATCGCCGGGTCGTCGACGGTGTTTCCCCTGTCCACGGCCATCCTCACCCGGTGGATCGACGAAGGCGGCCCCGAGTATTCGATCGACTCGATCGGGTCAGGCGGTGGGTTCGACCGGTTCTGCTCGGAGGCGGCCATCGACATCGCCAACGCCAGCCGGCCGATCGACGAAGAGGAAGCCGCCGCCTGTGAGGGCAACGGCCGCACCCCGCTCGAGATCCGGGTGGGAAGCGACGCCCTGTCCCTCGTCATCAGCCCCGGCAACTACTTCGCCCAGGAGCTGACCCTCGAACAGATCGCCACGGCCTTCTCGCTCACCGACCCCAACGCCACCTGGGCCGACGTCGACCCGGATTTCCC
>PKRG01000008.1 GCA_017577575.1 Acidimicrobiia bacterium
GACATACCGCTCAACGGTTTCTTCAGAGAAGACCGCCTCGTGTGGGATCCCCTGACAGTGAGCCCACGCCGCCATATGCGCCGCAGGCGTGAGGAGACGAAGCGACATCTCTTTCGATGTCGGCTGGACGGCACGGACCCGGTCTCGGACCAGGTCCGCCACCGCCTCCCACACCTCAGCGTTCACCCGCCTCGGGGTGTAGGCGTCTATGTGTCGAGCAACCTCAGGGGTCATATGACCACCTCAGAGATCGCTCGCCCCCCGGCAGTCTCTGTGGAAGGTGCCGTGGCCTACGTCGAAGACCTCGACGGGGCCTACAGAGGCGATGTCGCCAACCCGAGCCGTATAGTCGTCGTCGAGCCGGACGGCACCTCCGTCCCCTGGACTCGAGGCGCGGACGTCACATACGTGACGGCGGCATGGGCGGG
The DNA here is from genome assembly GCA_017577575.1 of Acidimicrobiia bacterium. Taxonomy (GTDB): domain Bacteria; phylum Actinomycetota; class Acidimicrobiia; order Spongiisociales; family ZC4RG35; genus ZC4RG17. The sequence goes on from PKRG01000008.1 coordinate 429, forward strand.
GTCGACGCTGCTCGCCTACACGGTCGGAGAAGGCGAGCACCTGTCGGTCCTGGCATTCGACGGCTCGGGGGAGGCCCGGGTGCTCAGCGAAGACGGTGCCATCGGCGCCATCAGCCCCGACGGCGTGTTCGTCGTGACGACCGAGCCCGGTCCGGACGGGCAAGCCATCTCTCTGATGAGAGTCTCGGACGGCACGGTGCTGGATCGGCTCGAGGCCTTTGGGGAGCTCGGGGAGATGTACCTGTCGTACGGCGGCGACTGGCGCGACGGCCTCGTGGTCCTCCCAGCCGGGAGGACCGCTCCGGGCCGCAGCGAGGTCGGGCTGCTGCTGCTCTCGGTCGACGGGCATGAGCTCATGGTCGAGCGCTTCGTCGCTTTCGACCATCCCGAGATCGGCTACATCCCCGACTGGCCGCATTTCATCGACGACCGTCGTGTTTGGGCGCGGGCGAGCACGACCGTCGGCCGAGACGAGCTGTATGTCGGGGTGGAGTGCGACCTGGTGGAGCTGCGATGTTCGACGACCTCGGAACCGACCGCGCCGGCCAACGCCGCCGTCGCACGCAACCTGAGTCGGGGATGAGAGCGTTGTTCGGGTCCCGGGGTGGCCGCCCTCAGGCATCCGGGCCCGACGGGGCGGCTCGGGCCCTGGTGCCGTAGGATCGGACGTGTGGTCTCGTTCAACGATCCGTGTGACCATCTCGCTCTCTCATCGGATGTGACTCCCACCAGCGACGGTTGCGAGGAGTGCCTCCGTACCGGCGACAGATGGGTCCACCTGCGGGTCTGCATGCACTGCGGCCACGTCGGCTGCTGCGACAGTTCCCCGAACCGCCACGCCACCGCCCACTGGAAGACCCATCCCTACCATCCGCTGGTCCGGTCGTACGAGCCGGGAGAGGACTGGTGGTGGTGTTACGCCGACCGGATCGTCTTCTATGTCGACGGGGCGCCACCGGCGCCGTCGCATCCGTAGCCGGCCGACCGCCGGGAGTGCGACGGGTCCGGGTATGGTCGGGTGATGACCGACGCGCTCGTCGAGGTAGCCACGGCCCGGGACCGCTTCGAAGGCGACTTGCTCGTCGCCCTCCTCGAGTCGGAGGGGATCGAGGCTCTCCTATTCGTCGACGACGCGGCCCAGATGTACGGCTCGCTGGGTCAGATCGAGCCGGTCACGATCCGAGTGCGCGCCGAGGACGCCGAGGCGGCGCGCCAGGTCCTCGAGCAGCGGGACGTCACCCCGCCCATGCTCGAATAGCGGTCTACTGCGCCGTGTAGGCCCCGTCCGCCAGGTAGTAGCCGCCGGTGAGGAAGGAGGCCTCGTCCGAGGCGAGGAAGGCGACCAGGGCGGCCACTTCCTCCGGTTCGCCCAGGCGCCCGATCGGGTGCACGGCGACCAGCCCGGCGCGGGCTTCCTCGTCGAGGTTCTCTTCGATCAAAGGGGTGTTTATGAAGGCCGGGCCCACCGAGTTCACGCGGATCCCTTGCGCCGAGTACTCGAGAGCGGCGCTCTTCGTCAGGCCCAGCACGCCGTGCTTGGCGGCCACGTAGGAGGCGGAGTTGGGGAAGCCGACCGACCCGAGGATCGAGGCCATGTTGACGATGGAGCCGCCTCCCGCCTCCAGCATCGCCGGGATCTCATAGCGCATGCCATAGAAGACACCGCTCAGGTTGATGGCGATCACTCGGTCCCAGCCGTCGACCGGGTACTCGCCCACTGGCGCCTGGTCACCCCCGATGCCGGCGTTGTTGACGGCGATGTGCAGCCCGCCGTGCTCCTCGACGGCGTGGCGGACCATCGCCTCGCATTGTTCGGGCCGGCTGACATCGACAGCCACGAACGAGACGGGCGCTCCGTCCGCGGACAGCTCTTCGGCGGTCTGTCGGCCCTCGTCTTCGTCGTAGTCGGCTATCACCACGGAGGCCCCGCCCGCCGCGAATGCCGCCGCACAGGCCCGTCCGATTCCCGACGCCCCTCCCGTCACGAGCGCCACCTTGCTGCTGAAGTCGTACGTCGCCATCTCTCCCTTCCAGGTCGATCCCAACCGAGCCTATGTCGCGAGGATCCCGAACGCGACGGTCAACGCCGAAGACGCTCGGTGCGGCCGGGTATGCCGCCCGACACGCCGACCCAGGTGCCGTTCCTCTCCACCTCGTAGCCGCGAAACGCGCACGGGATCCCCTGGGCCCGGAGGAGGTCGGCGGAGTCCATGAGCTGGAAGTGCAGGTGGGGGGACGTCGAGTTGCCGGTGTGGCCCACCCGGCCGATCACGTCCCCGATGGCGACGCGCCGGCCGGCGGACACCGCGACCGATCCGGGAGCGAGGTGGGCGAACGCGGCATAGACGTCGCCCGATCGGATGATCACGTGGTTGCCGAGGATCGCCGGCAGTCTCGCCGGACGGAAGGTGAGGGCGTTGCGGAGGAGCAGGAAGATCTCGCGCAGCGGATGGACGCGTTGCCTCTCAGGCGCGCCGTCGACGGCTCGGATCACCTCGCCGTCCACAGGCGAGTGGATCGGCGAGCCCCAGGCGTAGCACTCACGGGTGGGAACCCCCACCACCAAGGTGCGAAGGGCGCCTGCAGGGTGGTAGCGCCTGCGGTGGTCGAGGCGGACGAAGTCGTAGGCGTAACGCTGGCCGAGCATGTCGGTGCCGTGGCTGGGCACCCGGGCGGCCGGGGTCGTCACTGCGAACCACCCCTCCCCGCGCAGCGGGAAGTCCACCACCACAGGGTCGTCGAGGGCTCGGGTCACCCAGGCAGCCTATCCGTCCACCCCTGCCATCCGCCTCCGATCGGCAGCGGTCACGAGCATGCCTCGATGTAGCTCACGACCGGCTCGAACCCGGCGTGGATCTCGACGACCTGGGAGCCGTCGGTCTCGAAGACGTAGCGCTCGTCGGGCTCGCCCACGACCAGATACTCGCCACCTTCGATGTACGCGTGAGGGCGGCGCTCGACGATGGTGTCGCCGAGGATGCCCTCCGCCTCCTGCACCGACATGCCGACCTCGATCCCCGTGTCGGTGAGCCAGCCGTTTCGGTCCGCCGACACCCGGCCGACGACGAGCTGGTCCCGGTCCTCGACCGGCTCTCCTGTCGGGGTGGCGGCGATGAAGTAGAGGCCGCCCACCTCGGGAAGACCCAACACCAGGCACGATGTGGGGTCGCCGCCGATCTCGTACAGCCGGCCCCCGATCCGCGCTTCGTTGGCGGCGAGGGTCTCGCCGATCCTCACCTCCCAGAAACCCTGGGGGGTGATCACGTCTCCGTTCGTCTCCGGTGGACGCGTGGAGGTCGTGGTCGAATCCGGCGGAGGCGAGGTAGTAGTGGTGGTCGTGGTCGACGGGGAAGTCGTCGGAGACCCCGCCGTGGTCGTGGTGGTGTCGGCAGGCGGCGAGGTGGTGGTCGTGACGGTCGTCGAGGTGGTGGTCGCCTCGTCGGCAACCGTCGTGTCGATGCCCGAAGCGGCGGGGCCGGCACCGCCCCCGCATGCCACCAGCCCCAAGACGAGCAGCCAAGCGATCCAACGAAACATGGTTTCCCCCTAGCGGTCGGGTATGGCCTCTACAGACGAACTACCCGCCGATCCCGTTCGTATTCCGACAGGGATCACGCCTCGGGCGTAGGCTCGAACCCAGGAGGGGAAGCGATGACGAGGTACCTGATCGTCGCCCACCAGACCGCCGACAGCCCTCGACTGGTCGAGGCCGTGAAGGAGATCCAGCGAAAGGAACCCGATGCCGAATTCGGCCTGCTGGTCCCGGCCACGCCTGTCTCGCATCTGGCGAGTTGGACGCGTGGGGAGGCGGAGGCGGTCGCCGCCGAGGCGGGCGAGCGGGCCCGGAACCGGCTGGCATCGGAGGGTGTCACCCTGAGTGAGGTCGTGGTCGGCGACGCCAACCCCGTCTACGCGGTGGCGGATGTGTTCAACCGCAGCCCGTGGGACCACGTGCTGGTCTCGACGCTGGCGCCGGGCGTGTCACGCTGGGTGAAGATGGACGTCGTCAGCCGGTTGTCGAGGGAGCTGCCGGTCCCGGTCACCCACGTCGCCGCCGACTGACGCTACTCGGAGTCACCCGACGCCCGCTGGGCCGCCTCGGGCCAGCACTCGGGGCAGGGGCGGAGGCCACGGCGCTCGGCGGTGACCCGCATCGCCGGCACCCCGCGCAGGCGCATGGGCTGACAGGCAGGGCGGGTGTCGTCTTCGGGCAGGCCCCGGTGATAGACGTCCTCGCCCAGATACGCCAGCACGAGGCGCGGCATCTCGTCCATAGCCCCCCATGCAAGCACGCCCGGAGGCGTCCCGAGAGCTCACGTCTCCCGCGACGAGGCAGTCGCGAACTCCGCCAGCCGGGCGAGGGTCTGTCGTCCCCCTTCCACGGCGTGGTACTCGGAGAGGGCGCGCTCGCGGGCCTCCACGGTGGGAAAGATCGTCCGGAGGGTGATCCGGGTTCCGCCTCGCTCCTCCGAGAAGGTGAAGATCGAGGTGAACGCCTCGGGGTCGTCGGGGCGCTCTCCGTGGGTGGCGACGATCCGTTCCGGGGTGACGATCTCTTCCCACCGAATCCAGTTCGGATAGTCGACTCCGTCCGGGCCGTGCATGGTGAACACCCACTCACCGCCCGGTCCGAACTCGAACGAGTCGGTGGTCGTCGTGAACCCCTCCGGTCCCCACCATCGGGCCAGGTGCTCGGCCTCCGAGAAAGACTCGAACACGAAGCGGCGAGGCGCTTCGATCAGCCGGTCGATGACGATCTCACGGTCGAGAGCCGTGCTGGGTCGTTCCATGTTCCCGTTCCTTTCGTTCCAGTTCCTGTGCGTATGCCTCGAGACGGTCGAACGATCCCTTCCAGAAGCTCTCGAAGCCGCCGACCCACTCGTGGACCCCACGCAGGCCGCGAGCGTCGAGGCGATAGAGGCGGTGCCTTCCTCGTGATTCGACGTCCACCAGGCCGACTTCCCTCAAGACCCTGAGGTGCTTGGACGTCGCCGGTTGGGCGAGACCGAGCCTCTCCGAGATGGCGCCGACGGTCTGCTCGTTCTCCTTCAGCAACGAGAGGATCCGCCGTCGCTGTGGCTCGGCGATGGCGTTGAAGACGTCGGAGGTGGTCGCGGCCCGTGCCATGACGACATTGTATGCCTATATGGGAATAGGTCAATCGAATATCGAGCGGCTTCCTTCAGGTACCACGGGTCGCCGGATATGGTGGGAGTCAGCGAGCGACGAGAGGACTCAATGGCAGGCGAAACCCAGCTCATGGTCTGGATCGACCAGGACCTGTGCACGGGTGATGGGATCTGCTCCGAGATATGCCCGGACGTCTTCGAACCACGTGACGACGGCCTGTGGGTGGTCAAGGAGGAGGAGAAGCACTTCGGTCGTCGGGTGGTGTTCGATGGCAAGGGCAATCCCGACTCCGGGCCCGACGGCGCCCGTGGCCTCGCCCGCATCCCCGACGATCTGATCGATCTCGCCATCGAGGCGGCCGAGGAATGCCCGGGCGAGTGCATCATGATCCAGCCCTACCAGGCCGACCTGGTCCATCCTTGATCCGCGTCCGGTGACCTCTATGCAGGTCGGTATGCTCGGGGCATGAGCCGGCCTGCCCGGGTGACGATCACAGAATCGAGCCCTCGTGACGGGCTCCAGTCGCTCGGTGTCTTCATCCCCACCGATGCCAAGATCGGCCTGATCGACGATCTGTCGATGGCCGGCCTCGTCAGCTTCGACGCGGTCAGCTTCGTCAGCCCCACCGCCGTGCCTCAGATGGCCGACGCCGCCGAGGTGATCGCCGGGGTGGCCCGCATCGGAGTGTTTCTGCGTGGCCTGGTGCCCAACCTGCGCGGCTTGGAAGCGGCTGTGGCCGCGGGAGTCGACGGCATCGGGGTGCTGACCGCAGCGTCGGACACGTTCAGCGAACGCAACATCAATGCCGACGTCGAGGAGTCGATGGACCGGATCCGGGCGATCCTCGACGAGGTCCCTGCCGGCCTCAGCGTCCGCGCCTACATCTCGACTATCACCCATTGCCCCTACGAGGGGCCCACGGACCCGGCACGGGTGGCGGTGCTGGCGGAACGGCTCGCAGAATGGGGCTGCGACGAGATCTTCCTGGGGGAGACGCTGGGCAAGGGGACGGTCGGCGACGTGGAGCGCGTGCTCGACCACGTTCTGGCCCGGGTGCCGGTATCCCGTCTGGGCGTGCACTTCCACGACACGTACGGCCAAGCACTCGCCAACGTGGTGCTGTCCCTCGACGCCGGAATAGACAAGCTCGACTCCTCGGCCGGCGGCCTGGGAGGCTGTCCCTATGCGCCGGGGGCGGCCGGCAACGTGGCGACCGAAGACGTCATGTGGTTGCTCGATGGCCTCGGCATCGACCACGACGGGGACATCCAGCAGGTGGCGTCGGTGGCGGCTCGGTTCTGTGACGAGCACAACCTGCCGTACCGGAGCCGCGCCGGCCGGGCGACGCTGGCGGCATCGGAGGTGGAGGCGTGAACATCTATCTCGACGACGACCTGCGCGCCATCCAGGCCCAGACGGCCGAGTACGTGGAACGCGAGATCGTCCCCAAGGCCGGGGCCTGGGAGCAGGAGGGCCGGGTCCCCCGAGAGGTCCTGCGCCACATGGGAGAGGTCGGCTTCTTCGGCTTGCGGGTCTCCGAGGAGTACGGCGGCATCGGCATGGGTCCTTTGGCGTCCGTGGTCTTCGCCGAGCAACTCGGACGGTCGACCTTCGGGGGTTTCACGATCACCGTCCTCGCCCACACCGACTTGGCCATGCCGTACGTCGCCAAGTTCGGATCCGACGAGCTCAAACAGCGCTACCTGCCGTCGATGGTGGCGGGGGAGATGATCGGGGCACTGGCCGTCACCGAGCCCGACGCCGGATCCGATGTCGCCTCCATCCGAACGACCGCCCGGCGGGAGGGCGACGGCTACGTCCTGAACGGGACCAAGACGTTCATCACCAACGGGGTGGAAGGCGATCTGGTGGTCGTCGCCGCCAAGACCGACCCGGAGGCGAAGGGGTCCCGGTCCATCTCGCTCTTCCTCGTGGAGAAGGGCACCCCCGGCTTCTCGGTGGGGCGCGCCCTGTCGAAGATGGGCTGGCGTTCGTCCGACACCGCCGAGCTCGTCTTCGAGGACTGCTTCGTCCCCGCCTCCAACCTCATAGGGGAGGAGAACCGGGGCTTCTACTGCATCATGCAGAACTTCCAGAACGAACGGCTGGTCCTCGCCGGCCAGTCGCTGGGCGAAGCCCAACGGGCGATCGAGCTCACCGTCGACCACGTTCGGAACAGGAGAGCATTCGGCGCCACCCTGTGGGACAAGCAGGCGATCCGCCAACGCTTGGCGATGCACCAGGCCCGCGTAGACGCCGCCCGCCAGCTCACCTACCACGCCGCCTGGCTCGAATCGCAGGGCGAGGACGCCGTGCGGGTGGTGTCGGAGGTCAAGGCGCTCGTCGGTGAGCTCGTCAACGACGTCCTCTACGACTGCGTCCAGTTCCACGGCGGGATGGGTTATGTCGCCGAGACCGCGGTCGAGCGCCTCTACCGGGACGCCCGCATCCAGTCGATCGGAGGCGGCGCCACGGAAGTGATGCTGGAAGAGGTCGCCAAGCGGATGTGATCAGCGGGAGCGGGCGGCGACGTGGCGGTTCGCCGCTTCGATCTCCGCCGGCTCCAACGGGTGCCACGACATCTCCAGCCCCACCCACGTGGTCTTCGCCCTCGGGTAGAACAGCACCGGCAGTATCAGGTTGGCGCCGATGGTGACGCCGAGCAGCCAGTTCCAGGGGACGTCGGGCCAGGTGATGATCATCCCCCCGACGAGGAGGACGAGGAACAGGGCGAAGGTGAAGGTCGTGATGATGATCATCGCCCCGACCCAGTATCCGGGCTCTCGCTCGAACTTCATCCCGCAACCGGGGCAGCGCTCGTGGAGGTCGAAGAAGCCGGTGAAGATGTGGCGTTCCCCACAACGCGGGCATCGGCGGCGGAGGCCGCGGCCGATCATGGTGGACCTGGAGGGTGAGAGGTCACGCATATGCCCAGCATACGGGTGTCGGTGGCGGCCTTTAACGTGACGGTGTGCAGCTGCCTGACATCGCCACGCTCCGTGTCGAATACGAGGCCGAAGGCATCGACCCGTCGAGGATGGCAGACGACCCGCTCGACGAGTTCGTCCATTGGCTGACCGTCGCGGTGGAGGCCGGCCTACGGGAAGCGAACGCCTTCGTCTTGGCCACCGCCACGCCCGACGGGATCCCGTCGGCGCGGGCGGTCCTCCTCAAGGACGTCGGCCCCGACGGACTGGTGTTCTACACCAACCTCGACAGCCGCAAAGGGGCCGAGTTGCGGGCCAACCCCCGGGCTGCCGCCTGCTTCGTGTGGATGGACCTGCACCGGCAGGTCCGCGTCGAAGGCCCGGTGGAGCAGGTCGACGACGCGACCGCCGACGCCTACTTCGCCACGCGCCCGCTCGGTTCCCGTCTCGCCGCGGCCGCCTCGCCTCAGTCACAGGTCGTCTCCAGCCGGGAAGAGCTCGAGGAGCGGTTCCGGTCGCTCGAGCAGCAGTATCCCGACGGGAACGTCCCCAGGCCTCGCGGCTGGGGGGGATTCCGTATCCTGCCGGAGGTGTACGAGTTCTGGCAGGGTCGGCCCAATCGGTTCCACGACCGGGTCCGCTATCGGCGCGACGGAGGAACATGGATCAAGGAGCGCCTGGCCCCATGACAGGGAGGTGGGCATGCGTCTGACCGTCCTCGGCTCTGCCGGGACCTACCCGGTGCGGGGCCGTCCCGCCTCCGGCTACCTCATCGAACACGAGGGAACCCGTGTTTGGTGCGACGCCGGGCCCGGCACCATGACCGAGTTGCCCGTGGCGGTGTCGGATATCGATGCAGTGTTCGTGTCCCACCGGCACCCCGACCACTGCCTCGACGTGATCATCGCCAGCCACGTGCTCGCCTACGGCCCCTCGCCTCGCTTCGGCGTGCCGCTGTACGGTCCGGCCAGCGCCCTCGAGGCCATCGTCGAGTTCGTCGACGGCGGCCGCATAGACGAGGTCTTCCAGCTCAATCCGCTCGACGAGAGCGACCGGGTGACCATCGGGTCGCTCACGCTGTCCGTCGCTGTGGCCGACCACTCGGTCGACACGTTGGCCTCGCGGTGGGAGACCGAGCACCGCAGCCTCTGTTATTCGGGAGACACCGGCCCGGAGGGGGACTGGATGCGGCTCGCCAAAGACGTCGACCTGTTCCTCTGTGAGGCGAGCTACCAGGGTGAGCCGGGAATCCACGAATACCCGCACCACCTCACCGCCTCCGAAGCCGGCGCCATCGCCCGGTCGGCGGGAGCCAAGAAACTCATGCTCACCCACATCCCCCCGCACCTCGACCCGGCCCGGTCGGTGACGGAGGCGGAGAAGACCTTCGACCGCCCGGTCAGCTTGGCGGTGCCGGGTGTGTCGACCACGCTGTGAAGCCCCACGCAGGAGGAGTGATTGCCGCGCCAACGTGCAGCCGATGAACTGAGACCGGTGCGCCTCACCTGCGGGTTCACCGAGGCCACGCCCGGGTCGGTGCTGATCGAGATGGGGCGCACCCGGGTGCTGTGCACCGCGTCGATCGAACAGGAGGTGCCCAGGTGGATGCGCGACTCGGGGCGCGGATGGGTGACCGCCGAGTACGGGATGCTGCCGGGCTCGTCTCCGGAGCGAGTCAGCCGAGAGGCCTATCAAGGCGGAAGGGCAAAGGAGATCTCCCGCCTGGTGGGCAGGGCTCTGCGCTCGGTCGTCGACCTGTCCCTCCTCGGGGAAGCGATGGTCCGGGTCGACTGCGACGTCATCGAGGCGGACGGCGGCACCCGCACCGCCGCCATCACCGGGGCCTGGGTGGCCCTCCACGACGCCCTCGTGGCGGGGGAGCGAGATGGGCTCGTCAACGCCGATGCGCTCATCGACCACGTGGCGGCGGTGTCGGTCGGGATCGTCGACGGAGAGGTCTTGTTGGACCTCGAATACGAGTCCGATGTCGCCGCCGACGTGGACATGAACGTCGTGATGTCGGGGAGAGGCGAGCTGGTCGAAGTGCAGGGCACCGCAGAGCACAAGACCTTCACTCGCAAGCAGCTCAACGCCATGCTGGACCTCGCCCAGCAGGGGATCGAACAGCTCATCGAGTTGCAGAGGCAGGCGGTCGAGTGATCCCTCGGCTCCTCATCGCCACGAAGAACGCCGGAAAACGCGAGGAGATGGCCGCGATCCTCGTGCGGCTGGGCGTCGCCGCCGAGGTGGTGACCGACGTGGACTGGCCCGACGTTGAAGAGACAGGCGAAACGCTGGAGGAGAACGCCCTCCTCAAAGCGAGGGCGGCCGTCGAGGCGACCGGGCTCCCGTCACTCGCCGACGACACCGGGCTCGAAGTCGAGGCGCTCGGCGGGGCGCCGGGGGTGCACACCGCCCGGTTCGCCGGTCCCCACGCCACCTTCGACGACAACATCGACAGGCTGCTGCGGGAGCTCGACGGCGTCGCCGACCGCCGCGCCCGGTTCCGAACGGTGGTGGCGCTGGCGTTCCCCGACGGCGACTACGTCACCGCCGAGGGCAGCATCGAAGGTCGCATCGCCGAAGAGCGGAGGGGAGACACCGGGTTCGGCTACGACCCGGTGTTCGAAGTCGGGGGTCGCACATTTGCGGAGATGAGCAGCGAGGAGAAGAACCTGTTGTCCCATCGGGCCCGAGCGTTGGAAGCGCTCGGGAGAGCCCTCGGTCTGTGACCGGGTGCGGGCGAGAGGACTCGAACCTCCACGGACTCACGTCCACCAGGACCTAAACCTGGCGCGTCTTCCAGTTCCGCCACACCCGCGAGGATTCGAAAGAGAGTGGTGGGCCCCCAGGGACTCGAACCCTGAACCAACGGGTTAAGAGCCCGCTGCTCTGCCAATTGAGCTAGAGGCCCGGCGACAGGATAACAGCGCCACGCTGGGTCTCTCCAAGTCGGGCGCCGTCCCATACGACAACAACCGTGTGGGACACTTCCTTCCGAGCGAGTACCTTGGAGTAGGCACGGGCCGTGGCGCAGCTTGGTAGCGCGCGTGCTTTGGGAGCACGAGGTCGTCGGTTCGAGTCCGACCGGCCCGACCCCGAAAAAGAGCGGGTGGCGCCCGACGGGCGCCACCCGCTCGTCGCGTACTGCCCGAGATCGGCTCAGCCGCCGACGGAAAGGCCCGTGCCTTCCAGCCAGGCGTTCACGTAGTCGATGTTCTGCTCCAACCAGTTGCGGGCACCCTGGAGCTCTTCGCCCTCTTCCACGTCTTCGAGCACTGCCACCTCCAGAGCGGAGAGGACGTCCTGTTCGAAGTACATGTTCCCGATCGCCTCGGCGATCTCGGGATGCCTGTCGACGAAGTCGTGGCTGGCGAGGGCGTGGAGCTCATCAGGATCGCCGAGGGCGTTCTCGGGGTCCTCGAGATCCTTCAGGTCGTACAGGCCGTAAGCCGGATGGGGACGCCACAACGTCACCACGATCGGCTCCTCGTTGGCGATGGCGTTCCCCAGCTCGGCCAGCATCGCCGGGGTGGAGCTCTCGAGGAGCTCGTATTCCTCTCCGAGGTCGTAGGTCGGGATCACCTCTTCCTTGGAGATCCGGGTGAGGCCCGCCGACGGCTCGATGCCGACGATCTGGCCACCGAACAGGTCGGCGTTGCCCTTCAGGTCGGCGATCGAATCGATGTCTTCGAGATAGGCCGGCACGGTCCAGGTGAGGGGCGCCTCCTCCAGCCAGATCCCCAAATCGGCGACGTTCTCCGAGTGCAGCTCCCAGTAATCCGCATGGGTGTTCGGGAGCCAAGCATCGAAGAACACGTCCAGGTCTCCGGTGGCGAGGCCTTCGTAGATCAGGCCGGCGTCCAGCTGCACCTGCTCGACCGTGTAGCCGTTCTCTTCGAGGATCACCTGCCACAGGTTCGTCAGGGCGATGTCCTCCTCCCAGGGAATCCAGGCGATGGTGACGTTGCCCCCCTGGGCGGCGCCATCGTCTCCGGCGCCTGTGTCGGCCGCTTCTGTCGTGTCCGTGCCGCCGGTGGCGACCGTGGTGTCTGCCGCGTCGTCGGCGGCCGTGGTCGTTCCGCCATCGCCGCCTCCGCAGGCGGCCAGCACGATGAGCAGCGCAAATGCCGCCGTCAGCAAAGAGACATTTCCATGCCCTCGATATCGGCTCAGGAATGTCAATTGGTTTCCTTTCGGTCGCTTGCAGAGGCCGAGCCTCCGGGCCTTCACCCTAGGCGCTGGCCCCACTGGAAACGAGAAATCCTCATTGGGGACGACCGCCGAGCCCCACCCGGAACACGGACCGGAGGCCGGCCAGCGTCCGCGACTCTTGGTCGGCGGCGAGCTGACGCCTCCCGGTGCGCCGCCTCCGAGTGCCGAATACCGCGGTCACCCGGTCGAGGAAGATCGCCAGGATCACCACGGCGAGGCCCCCTTCCACTCCGAGTCCCACGTTCAGGCGCATCACTCCGCTGACGACGGTCTCGCCCAGGCCCCCGGCGCCGGCCATGCCGGCGATGACCACCATCGACAGGGTGAGCATGATCACCTGGTTCACCCCGGCCATGATCGAGGGCCGAGCCAGCGGGAGCTGGACGCCGAATAGGACCTCGCGGGGACGGGCACCGAAGGCTTCCGCCGCCTCGACCACCTCGCGGTCGACCTGGCGGATCCCCAACTCAGTGAGCCGCACCGCCGGCGGCATGGCGAAGATCACCGAGGCCATGACGCCGGGGACGACACCGATGCGGAAGAAGACGACCGCCAACAGCAGGTAGATGAACGCCGGCATGGTCTGCATGAAGTCCAACGCCGGCCGGATGAGCGAGCTGAACCGGTCGCTGCGGGCAGCGAGGACGCCGAGCGGGGTGCCGATGGCCACGGAGATCAGGACCGCCACCAGCACCAGGGCCAGCGTGTCCATCGTCTCCTCGAAACGTCCCATGGAGCCGATGAGGGAAAAGGCTGCGGCGGTGAACAGGGCGAACCGCCAGCCCCGCGCCAGCAGAGCGACGAGCGTGAGCACCGCCACCATCACCCAGTCCGGCGGGGCGGTGAGCGCCGTCTCGATCCAATCGGCGAGCGATCCCACCACGGTCCGGATGAACCGGAAGAGGAAGCCGAGGTTGTCGCCCAAGAAGGCCACCAGCTCGGCGATCCACCCGCCGATGTCCAGCGACGGGAACGACGCCTGCCCGACGAGGAGGTCACGCATCGACCCTCACCTCCTTCGCGGACAGGGCGGCCAGCAGCCGGGCCCGGGGCACCACCCCTTCGAGCACGCCGCGGTCGTCGACGACGGCGATCGGCACGGAGTTGAGGGCGGCGTACCCGGCCAGCTCGGCCAGAGGCGTGTCCCTGGTGACACCGGCGTAGTCGTCGATGAGGAGGTCGCTTATGTCGCGGTCGCCGCGGGCTATGCCTTGCGCCAGGCGGTCGTCGCGGGCGACGCCGAGGATCCGCCCGTGCTCGTCGAGGACGTAGGCTCCGTTGAACTCCTGGTCGGCGAGCCAGTCGAGCACCTCCTGGGGGGAGTCGGTGGGGGAGAAGGTGCGGCGGGGCCGTCGCATCGCCTCGCCGGCCGTGAGCACCCGGGAGCGGTCCACGTCGGCGACGAAGCTGCTCACGTACTCGTTGGCGGGATTGCGCAGGATCTCGGGGCCTGTGCCGATCTGGACGATCTGGCCGTCCTTCAACATGGCGATGCGGTCTCCGAGCCGCATCGCTTCGTTGAGGTCGTGGGTGATGAACACGATGGTGCGGTGCAGCTCACGCTGGAGGCGTAGGAGGAGGTCCTGCATCTCGCGGCGGATGAGCGGGTCGAGGGCGCTGAAAGGCTCGTCCATGAGCAGGACGTCGGCTTCGGTGGCGAGCCCGCGGGCCAGGCCCACCCGTTGTTTCATGCCCCCGGACAGCTCGTCGGGGTACGAGTCGGCCCATCCGTCGAGGCCCACGAGCTCGAGGGCTTCGCGGGTGCGGCGCGTTCTCTCGGCCTCTTCGACGCCCTGCACCGCCAGCCCGTAGGCGACGTTCTCGCCCACGGTGCGATGGGGGAAGAGGGCGAAGTGCTGGAAGACCATCGAGATGCGCTGCTGGCGCAGGCGTCGGAGCTCCGGCTTGTCGAGGGCGGTGATCTCCACGTCGTCGAGCGAGATGCGTCCGGACGTGGGCTCGACCAGCCGGTTGATCATCCGGATGATGGTGGATTTCCCCGAGCCGGACAGGCCCATGATCACGAAGAACTCGCCGGCTTCGACGGCGAAGGTGACGCCGGACACGGCGACGACGTGGCCGGTGTCGGCTTGGATATCGGACCGTCGCTGGCCGGCCCGGGCCCGCTCGAGCACTGACTCCGGCCGGGGCCCGAAGATCTTGTACAGGTCGTCCACCCGCAGAAAGCTCATTGGCTCCTTGAGGTCGCGTGCGCCCGCCAGAGGAATGGCGGCGGGCCCGACCCACCGTACACAGCCGCCCTGTCGGTTCCCAATGCGGGTGACAACGTAGCGGCGGATGACGAGGCGCGACGGGAGAACGAGCTTCGAGCTTCTCGGGGCCCCGCAGCGGCCGGTATCCTGATGGCGACGCTGCGGGTGTAGCTCAATGGTAGAGCCCCAGCCTTCCAAGCTGGTGGTGCGGGTTCGATTCCCGTCACCCGCTCCAAATCCTCCCCTTCGAGGGGCGCACGTCCCTACAGTGCCCCTCGATGTCCTCTTCGATCTACGACCGGCTTCGACGCGACCTGACCGAGGCGATGCGTCGGCGCGACAAGATCGCCACGACGGCGCTTCGCACCGCCATCGCCGCCATCGACAACGCCCGCGCCGTCGACATCGGCCAGGTGCAGGCCTCCCTCACGAACGTCGGCCTGTCCCACGACGTCACCCGACGCGAGGTCGACGACACCGAGATGGCCCGGATCATCGAGCGGGAGATCGAGGAGCGGGAAAAGGCGATCGCCGACCTCGGCGCATACGGGCGGGTCGACCTCGACGAGCTGGTCGAGCGTCTCCGCGGCGAGGTAGAGGTGCTCGCCCGCTATCTCACCGGGTAAAATGGACGCACCTGCCCCCGTAGCTCAATTGGATAGAGCAGTGGACTTCTAATCCGCCGGTTGGGGGTTCGAGTCCCTCCGGGGGTACCGGTCATTCGCTTCGAGCCATCCCCTCCGAGTGGCACGAGGGGATCTGGCGCGTCCTTTTCGCCCGTTCGCCGCCCGTCGGTGCAGCACTTAGACTGGGATGGTTCCCGTGGTGGCCGTAGCTCAGCTGGTCAGAGCGCCAGGTTGTGGCCCTGGAGGTCGGGGGTTCAAGTCCCCTCGGTCACCCCACCGGCCGCCGCCCCCGCCTCGGCGCGGGGCGGCGGTTTCATCAGTCGAGCAGGAGTGTCATGAGCGTTAGCGTGCGCGAGGCGGGGCCCTTCGAGCGCCTCATCGAATTCGAACTCACCGAAGCCGAGATCGACGCCGCCAAGACGGCGGCGGCCCGCCGTCTGGCCAAGGACTTGAAGCTGAAGGGTTTCCGGCCCGGAAAGGCGCCTCGGCCCGTGGTGGAGGCGGCGGTGGGCAAGGAGCGCCTCCGCAGCGAGGCGATCGAAGACGCCATTCCCCCGAAGCTCTCCGAAGTCCTCCGGGAGGAGTCGCTGCGCCCCGCCGTGACCCCCGAGCTGGAGAAGGTCGAGGACATCGAAGGCGGGGTGTCGGTCGAGATCAAGGTGACGTTGTGGCCGACCCTCGAGTCGCCGCCTCCGTATCGGGATCGGAAGATCGAAGTCGACTCCCCCGAAGTGACCGACGAGGAGCTGGAGGCCCAGCTCGAGCGCATGCGCGAGCAGTTCGGCCAGGTCGAAGAGGTGGAGCGACCGGCCCAGGAAGGCGATTTCGTCTCCGTCGACATCACGCCCGAGGTCGACGGCCAGCCTCTCGAAGAAGGCTCGGCCAAGGAGCTCCTGTATCGCATCGGCACCGGGGGCCTCATCGAAGGCGCCGACGAGGTCCTGGAGGGAGCCACCGCCGGCCAGGAGCTCACCATCGACGCCCCTCTGCCCGAAGGCTTCGGTGAGCGAGCCGGTGAGCAGGCCACCTTCCGCATCACCGTCAACGAGGTGAAACAACTCGTCCTCCCCGATCTGACCGACGAGTGGGTCGACGAGAACACCGAGTACTCGACCGTCGAGGAGCTGCGGTCGTCGCTGCGCGAGCGCATGGCCGAGGTGAAACGGGCCGGAATCGCCCGCCGCTTCGCCGACCGGGCGCTCGAGACACTCGTCGAACAGGTCGAGTTGGACCTGCCGGAGGCGGTGGTCCGTGCCGAGATGGACGAGATCCTCCACCGCTTCGTGCACCGCCTCGAGGACCAGCAGCTGACACTGGGTGACTACTTCCAGGTCACGGGGATCTCCCAGGAGCAGTTCCTGGCCGACCTGCAGGCGCAGGCGGACCGGAGCCTCCGCACCCGCATCCTCCTCGATGCCATCATCGCCGATGCCGGCCTGGAGGTCGGCGACGACGAGCTCGAGGCCGTGCTCGACAGGGTCGCCCGCCAGACCGACGACCCGGAAGGTTTCCTGCGCTCGATTCGGGGAACTCCCCAAGAATTGGCAGTGAGGGCTGATATCCTCCGAGACAAGGCGCTGAAGTTGATCATCGACAACGCCACGCCGGTCGATCCCGACGGCAACCCGATCGACTTGGACCTCGATGACGAGGTCGAAGCCGCGACCGAAGGCGAGGTCGTCGCCGGCGACGTGGTCGAAGGCGGGGTCGTCGTAGCGGATGTCGTCGAAGGGGAGATCGTCGAAGGCGAAGTGATCGAGCATCCCGCCCCCGAGGTCTCCGATGAAGAGACCATCCCGGACCAAGAGATTTCCGGCGAAACCAACCAGGAGAAGGAATGACCACTCCCCAGAATTACGTCATCCCCACGGTCTTCGAGCAGACGAGCCGTGGCGAGCGCTACTTCGACATCTACAGCCGCCTGCTCAAGGATCGGATCATCTTCCTCGGGACCCCGATCGACGACAGCGTGGCGAACCTGATCATGGCCCAGCTGTTGCACCTGGAGTCCGAGGACCCCGACAAGGACATCTTCCTCTACATCAACTCCCCGGGCGGCTCGATCACCTCGCTGTTCGCCATCTACGACACCATGCAGTACATCCGCCCGGATGTGAACACGGTGTGCATGGGCATGGCGGCGTCGGCGGCGGCGGTGCTGCTCGCCGGCGGAGCTCCCGGCAAGAGGTTCGCCCTGCCGCATGCTCGGGTGATGCTCCACCAGCCCCACGGCGGTGCCCAGGGTCAGGCGACTGACATCGAGATCCAGGCTCGGCTCATCGTGCAGATGCGCGAGCAGTTGAACCAGATCCTCGCCGAGCACACCGGCCAGCCCTACGAGAAGATCGCCCAGGACACCGAGCGGGATTACTGGATGCTGGCCGAGGAGGCGAAGGAGTACGGTGTCGTGGACGCAATACTCACGCGACAGGAGCTGGCCGCGGTAGCCTCCGAGTAGAGGAGTCCAACTCCTCGGCCTTCGGGTCGACCTCTGCAACGAGACAGTCGAGCAGGAGAAATAATGCCCCGACTTGGAGAAGGCGGAGAGCTGCTGAAGTGCAGCTTCTGCGGGAAGTCACAGAAGCAGGTCAAGAAGCTCATCGCCGGACCGGGCGTCTACATCTGCGACGAGTGCATCGAGCTCTGCAACGAGATCATCGAAGAGGAGTTCTCCGCCCAGGAAGAGGTCTCCTTCACCGAGCTGCCCAAGCCCGCCGAGATCAACGGTTACCTCGACGACTACGTGGTGGGCCAGGAAGACGCCAAGAAGAAGCTGGCGGTCGCCGTCTACAACCACTACAAGCGGATCCGGTCGGGTGAGACCCGCCGGGACGACGTCGAGCTCCAGAAGTCGAACATCCTGCTGATCGGCCCCACCGGCTGCGGCAAGACCCTCCTCGCCCAGACCCTGGCCCGCCAGCTCAACGTCCCATTCGCCATCGCCGACGCCACGACCCTCACCGAAGCCGGGTACGTGGGCGAAGACGTCGAGAACATCCTCCTCAAGCTCCTGCAGGCCGCCGACTACGACGTCAAGCGGGCCGAGCAGGGCATCGTCTACATCGACGAGATCGACAAGATCAGCCGCAAGGCGGAGAACCCCTCCATCACCCGCGACGTGTCGGGCGAGGGCGTCCAGCAGGCCCTCCTCAAGATCCTCGAGGGCACGGTGGCGTCGGTACCGCCCCAGGGTGGGCGCAAGCACCCCCACCAGGAGTTCATCCAGCTCGACACCACGAACGTCCTCTTCATCTGCGCCGGCGCCTTCGCCGGGCTCGAGGACATCATCGCCAACCGGGTCGGCAAGCGGGGCATCGGCTTCGGCGCCGAGATCCGGTCCCGGGAGGAGCAGCGTCCCATCGAGCTGCTGCGCCAGGTCCTCCCCGAGGATCTCATCAAGTTCGGCCTGATCCCCGAGTTCGTCGGGCGTCTGCCGATCGTCGCCACGGTCGAGGACCTGGACAAGGACGCCTTGGTCAGGATCCTCACCGAGCCGAAGAACGCCCTGATCCGCCAGTACGCCCGCATGTTCGAGATGGACGGCGTGGAGCTGGTGTTCACCCCGGACTCGCTCGAGTCGATCGCCGAGCAGGCGATCAAGCGGGGAACGGGCGCACGCGGCCTGAGGGCGATCCTCGAAGAGGTCCTCCTCACGACCATGTACGACGTCCCGTCCCGCAGCGACATCGGCCGGGTGATCATCGACCGGCAGGTGGTGGAAGAGCGCGTCAACCCCACCCTGGTGCCGATCGACGAGCTCGACCTGCCGTCCGAACGCACCGCCTGACGAAGTCGGCGGCGCTGCCGCAATTCCAGGGAGCGGGCTAGCCACTCGTTATCCTGCCGCCGGCGGGCAGCAGCCGGTCTCGAGCCGCTCTCGAAAGATGGGTCATTCGTCCCATCGAACAAGGTCTTG
Source organism: Acidimicrobiia bacterium (assembly GCA_017577575.1). Classification (GTDB taxonomy): domain Bacteria; phylum Actinomycetota; class Acidimicrobiia; order Spongiisociales; family ZC4RG35; genus ZC4RG17. The sequence continues at coordinate 19,456 of PKRG01000008.1, forward strand.
AGAGTCGGCCGAAGCGTGGCACGCTGACCGTGCAAGCAAGACCGACTTTCCGAATCGGTCCGGCTCTGGGGACTGGGTAATCCCCCTGGCGGTCGGGGAGTCGGACAATCTGGGGCCAATTGGGAGGCATACCATGAAAAACCTGAAGTCGCGGCGCGCGGCTGGAGCCGGCGTCCTGCTCATAGCGCTGGTGGTCGCTCTGATCCCGACCGCCGCTTTCGGTTCGAGTGGCAACGAGAACCATCCTGACCACTGGAAGAACAAGTACCCCAACGCGGTCGCGTGCTACAAGTACGACCCGCCGGGCCAGAAGAACGAACACGGCAAGCTCACCAACGGGGGCAAGGCCGTCGTCCTGAATCCCTACAAGTCCTCGTGGCCGGGTGACCGGTGGGAGGTGCTCGTGGTCAAGGGCGGCCAGAACGGACGCGAGGTCTACGAACTACCCAAGGCAGGGGTGGACTATCACCCGCCGAAGAACAACAACGGCAAGTACCCCGACGTCAGTCACTGGATCGTCTGCAAGGGCCAGTCGCCCAAGCCGCCGAAGACCGTCAAGGTGGTCTTCGAGAAGAAGTGGAAGGGCGACGCCGAAGGATCCGCCCGGTTCTTCATCGACGGTGAGGGGCCCTTCCAGCCTGGAGAGGCCGTCGACGTGACCGCCCTCGCCGGCAAGAGAGTTCGCATCACCGAAGAGGTCACGGGCCTTCCCGAAGGGTGCACGTGGAAGTCGGATCTCCCGAGCAAGGTCGATCTCCCCAACAAGGGGACCAAGAAGATCGAGGTCCGCAACACCGTCGACTGTCCCGACGTGAAGATCAGGGTCAAGAAGAAGTGGAGCGGTGACGACCACGGCGACGCCACGGTGCAGTTCGCCGTCAACGGCGCCGGCTCGTACTCGCCCAACACCTGGATCGACGTCTCGCAATACGCCGGCCAGAAAGTGACCCTGACCGAGACGGTCCAGGGCCTGCCGGAGGGCTGCACCTACGAGTCGAATCTGCCGAAGGAAATCTTCATCCCGAAGCGGGACAAGAAGATCGAGGTCACTGCCTACAACAAAGTCGACTGTGAGGAGGAGCCGCCCGCCGAGGCAGCCATCTACCTCGCCCTCACAAAGAACTGGGACTGGCAAGACAACGAGGTCGACGACGTCCACGTCGTGTTCGAGGTCGGTGACGAGATCGTCGAGCCGGGTCAGGTCATTGACGTCACCGAGCACGCCGGGAGCGTGCTGTCGGTGAGCGAGACCGTGACGGGCCTGCGCGACAGCTGCACCTACTCGTCGACGTTCGACGGGAAGGTGGCCGTCCCGGCTCAGTTCGACGACGGCCAGCTGATCACCGTGACCGTGACGAACACGGTCGAGTGCGAAGAACCGGAGGTTCCGGAGCAGCCCGAGCAGCCGGAGCAGCCCGAGCAGCCGGAGCAGCCGGAGCAGCCGGAGCAGCCGGAGCAGCCGGAGCAGCCGGAGCAGCCGGAGCAGCCGGAGCAGCCGGAGCAGCCGGAGCAGCCGGAGCAGCCGGAGCAGCCGGAGCAGCCCGAGCAGCCGGAGCAGCCGGAGCAGCCGGAGACCAGCGACACCACCGTCCCGACGGACGAAGAAACGACTCCCGAGCCGGAGGCGGAGACCACCGACCCGAGCGAGGAGTCGACGCCGGAGCCGGAGTCGGAGACCACCGACCCGAGCGATGAGTCGACGCCGGAGCCGGAGTCGGAGACCACCGACCCGAGCGATGAGTCGACGCCGGAGCCGGAGTCGGAGACCACCGACCCGAGCGACGAGTCGACGCCGGAGCCGGCGGTCGACCAGGAGACGGTGACCACCGATCCGCAGACCGAGGACACGCTCCCGTTCACCGGCATGGACTCGGGCAGCATGGCCAAGACCGCTATCGCCGCCCTGCTGGCGGGTCTCGGCCTGGTGCTGCTCACCGGCAAGCCACGAGAGGCAACTGACTGACGGGTCCTCCGTCAGAGTGCCCCAGAAATAGAGGGCCCCGGAGCGATCCGGGGCCCTCTCTTCATGCCCCCCGGGGTGGGTAACCTCCTCTGGTTCGCATGGACTACACAGCAGCACTCGCTTACCTCGACGCCCACATCGGGGCCGGGATGCAGCCCGGCTTGGAGCGCATCCGGATGCTCGTCGAGACGATGGGCTCGCCTCACGAGGGCTATCCGATCATCCACGTGGCCGGCACCAACGGGAAGACGTCGACCACCCGGATTTCGGCTCTGCTCCTGCTCGCCCACGGGCTGAACGCCGGGACGTACATATCCCCCCATCTCGAAGCGGTCGAAGAACGGCTCGGCGTCCTGGGCCGCAACGCCACACCCGAGGAGTTCGCCCAAGCGGTGACCGACGTGGCGGCTTTCGCCGACATCCTCGAGGAGCGCAACGAGGGGGTCCGGTTCTCCTATTTCGAGTTGACGACTGCGTCGGCCTTCGCCTTCTTCGCCGATCAGGCGGTCGACGCGGCGGTGATCGAGGTGGGCCTGGGCGGTCGCCTGGACGCCACCAACGTCGTCGACGCCGACGTGGCCGTCCTCACCGGGGTCGACCTCGAGCACACCGAGTACCTGGGCACGACGGTCGAGCAGATCGCCGTCGAGAAGCTCGCCATCGCCGGGCCCGGGTCGATCCTCGTCACCGGGGACCTCCCCGAGCCCGTCGTCGAGATCGCCGCCGCCACCGCCCGCGACCTCGGCATCGAACACCGTGCCTACGGACGGGACTTCTCCGTCGACGCCCGGCCCGCCGTTCGCGGCTGGCACATGGACATCCACGGCGCCGAGACCGACTACCCCGACCTGCTGTTGCCGGTGCACGGCCGTCACCAGACGCACAACGCCGCCGTTGCCGTGGCGGCGGTGGAAGCACTGCTGGGGCGGAGGCTCGACGAGGAGGCGGTCGGGGAGGCGGTCGCCAGCTTCACCGCTCCCGGCCGCATGGAGATAGTCGCCCGCGAGCCGCTTGTGATGCTCGATGGGGCCCACAACCCCGGGGGCTTCGCGGCGCTGAACCGCTCGCTCTCCGAGGAGTTCCCCACGACCCGCTTCGTCCTCGTAGTGGGTGTGATGGGCGACAAGGACCTGGAGGCGATGATCGGCCACATATCCGAGCGCGTAGACGCCGTCGTCACCACCGCTGCGTCCGGTGAACGCCCCCTGCCCGCGTCCGAGGTCGCCGCACGCGTCGCCAAGATCGTCCAGGTGCCGGTGGAGGCCGGCGGGGACCCGTGGTCGGCCCTGGAGGTGGCCCGCCAGAAGGCCGGTTCGGAGGGGGCTGTGCTCGTCGCCGGCTCCATCTACGTCGCCGGTGAGATACGGCGGGCACTCAAGGCGGCGGGCGCCCTCTGACGACGCGGGTACCCTTGCCGACCATGTCGCAACAGAGCACCTTCATCATGGTCAAGCCCGACGGGGTTCGCCGGGGCCTCATCGGCGAGATCATCAGCCGTTTCGAGCGCAAGGGACTGACTCTCGACAAGATCCGCGTCCTGACCATCGACGAGGACCTGGCACGTCGGCACTACGCCGAGCACGTCGAGAAGCCGTTCTTCCCCGAGCTGCTGGCGTTCATCACCTCGGGGCCGGTCGTCGCCATGCAGTGGTCCGGCGAGAACGCGGTCGCAGTGGCGAGGAAGATCATGGGCGCCACCAATCCGCAGGAGGCCGAGCCCGGCACCATCCGCGGCGACTATGGCCTGGTGGTCACCGAGAACCTGGTCCACGGCTCGGATTCCCCCGAGAGCGCGGCCCGGGAGCTGGCTCTGTTCTTCCCCTGAGCCCGGGCCGCCGCCCGAGGTGTGGGCCGAATGGCGTCTTAGACGTGGCTTGGCCTACACTTTGACCTTCCCAATCATCGAGGTCAATGGCCGATTCGCTTTTCTCGTTCGCCGGCCAGGACATGGCTATCGACCTGGGCACCGCGAACACCCTCGTGTTCGTTCGTGGTCAGGGAATCGTCCTCAACGAGCCGTCCGTGGTCGCTGTCAACTCGCAAAATGGACGCGCGCTCGCGGTCGGCATGGAAGCCAAGCGAATGATCGGCCGCACCCCGGCCAGCATCACGGCCATTCGCCCGCTGCGCGACGGCGTCATCGCCGATTTCGACATCACCGAGAAGATGTTGCGGTACTTCATCCAGAAGGTGCACCGCCGTCGCTGGGCGAGACCGCGCATCGTCGTCTGCGTCCCCTCCGGGATCACCCCGGTCGAGCGGCGCGCCGTCGAAGAGGCTGCCTACCACGCCGGGGCGCGGCGGGCCTACACCATCGAGGAGCCCATGGCCGCGGCGATCGGCTGCGGCCTGCCGATCGGTGAGCCGTCCGGTTCGATGGTCGTCGACATCGGCGGCGGCACGACCGAGGTGGCGGTGATCTCCCTCGGAGGGATCGTGGTCTCCCGCTCCATCCGGGTGGGGGGCGACGAGCTCGACGAGGCGATCATCGATTGGGTCAAGAAGGAGCACAACGTTCTCATCGGCGAGCGGACGGCGGAGCAGATCAAGATGGCCATCGGTTCCGCCTGGCCGTATGCGGACGAGCCGTCCGCCGAAGTCCGCGGTCGTGACCTGGTCACGGGACTTCCCAAGACCGTGACCTTGACCAGCCCCGAGATTCGAGAGGCGATCGACGAGCCCACCCAGGCGATCGTCGACGCCGTCAAGTACACCCTGGACAAGACTCCACCCGAGCTCGCGGCCGACATCGCCGAGCGGGGGATCGTCCTCACCGGCGGGGGAGCGATGCTGGTCGGCCTCGACCACCGGCTCGCCTCCGAGACCGGGATGCCGATCGTCACCGCCGCCAAGCCCCTCCAGTCGGTGGTGCTCGGGTCCGGCAAGTGCCTGGAGGAGTTCGACACGCTACAGGGAGTGCTCGTCTCGTCGTCACGGCCGTGACGTGCCGATGGTGGAAGGCGCCAGGAACGCACGAGGTCTGATCCGAGCGAGCCATGACCAGTCTCGACCGATCCGACCGTTCGCTACCCACCTTCATCACGCTCGTGGTGCTGGCGATCCTGCTCATGACCTTCGACATCCGTTCGCAGGGAGAAGGGGTCGTGAGCGTGATGCGGGGCGGAGTGCAGACGCTCCTCGCCCCGCTCCAGCGCGGCGCCACCGCCGTGATCGACCCGGTAGCCGACTTCATCGACGGCCTCTCTGACATCACCTCGCTCCGGGAGACCAACGAGGCTCTCCGTGCCGAGCTGGCCGCGGCGCAGGCGAAGCTGGCGGAGGCCGGAGACGCCCTGGCCCGCCTGGAGACGCTCGAAGCCCTCTACGACCTCGACCTGGAGGAGATCGAGGTCGGGCGGACCCCCGCCAACGTCATCGGGCGCCCCGACCAGTTCGACCTCGCGTTCCAGATCGACAAGGGCGTCAACGACGGCGTGATCGAGGGACAGCCCGTGATCGACGTGTACGGCTTCGTCGTCGGCACGGTCACCCAGGCTTCGCCCGACACGGCGATAGTGGTGCCCATCCAGGCGAGCCGCAACAAGATCAGCGTGCTCGTCGGATCCCAGGTCGGCCTCCTCGGCGGCAACCCCGGCTCCCCGGAGATGACCCTCGACATCTTCGACGCCCGGGCGTCGGTGAGAGAGGGCGACCAGGTCGTCACCGCCGCCAGCACGTTCCCGCCCGGTCTGGCGGTGGGGGAGGTGGTGGAGTCGGTGACGCCGCAATCCACGGCCCTGACCGCCCGCGTCAGGCCGTTCGTCGACGTCGAGTCGCTGCGCGTCGTGGTGGTGCTGGCCTGGCCGGCGAACGGGCAGACCGAGACGGTGCCCGCGGGCGAGACGGAGGAGCCGGGCGGCGACCAGGAGGAGACCACGGACAACACGGGAGGGGAGGCCACCGACACGACCGATACCCCCGACACCACGGTTGCCGACGGATGAGACTGCGCCTGCTCCTCGTCCCCTTGGCGTGTCTCGTGGTGGCGGTGATCCTCCAGACGACCCTGTTCAGCCGCTTCAGCTTCGTCACCCCCGACCTGGTCCTGCTGGTGATCATCCTCTTGGCCACCACCGACCTGCCCCGCGAGGGCGTGCTGGTGATGGCGTTCTCGGGAGGGCTGGTCGTCGACATGCTGGGCTCCACCGCGCTGGGGCTGAGAGCAGCGGTCTTCACCGTCATCGGTTACGTCGCGGTGAAGACCGCCCACCGGGTCGACATCGGCCCGTTGGCTACCGCCCTGTGGGTGGCGGCGCTGACCCTCGCCGGGGTCGCCTTGTTCTTGGTGATCGGTACGCTGTTCGGCCAGGGCGGCCTGGTCAGCACCGGCATCGGCCGGCGCCTGATCTTCGTGCCCCTCTCGAATCTCGTTCTCAGCTTCGTTGTGGCACCCTTGATGAACCGATTGATCAGCGGCAAGGTTCGGGGGCTGTTGTGAAGTACAGCGTGCGGCTCGCCGTGATCGGGTTCTCCTTCATGGCGATGTTCGCGATCCTCGTGCTCCGCCTCTGGTTCGTGCAGGTCGCCGAAGGCGCCGCCATCGCCCAGGAGGCCCAGGAGTTGGCCTGGCAGACCCGCAAGTACGAGGCGCCCCGGGGCGACATCTACGACCGCAGCGGAAAGCTCGTGGTGACCAGCCGCTACGTCCCCGCGGTCGAGGTCGACCGTACCTTCGTCCCCGTCTCCCAGCGCGACGCCCTCATCCAGAGGCTGTCGGCGATCCTCGGGATCCCGGCCGCCGAGCTCGACGCCATGTACGAGGCGGCGGGGATCAACGGCCGGTTCACGGTGGGGACCGTGTCGGTCGAGACGGCCTTCGAGCTGGCGAGCAGCCTCGAATCGCTCCCCGGAGTCGACATCATCAAGGTGCCCGAGCGCGTCTACCTCGCCGGCCCCGACCTGGCGCACGTGACCGGCCATCTCGGCCTGCCTACCGCCGAGGACCTGGAGAAGAAGCCCGACCTCGACCCCAACGTCCGCATCGGCAAGCTGGGCGTCGAGGCGGTCTACGACGACTACCTGCGCGGCCAGCCAGGCGTCTTCGAGTACCGCGTCGCCCGCGGCGAGATCATCGAGGCGAAACCGGAGATCCCCCCGACGATCGGCGACTCCGTCTACCTGTCGATCGACCTCCAGCTGCAGGAGGTGGTCAGCCGGGCGCTGGTCGAGGGGATCGACCTCTCCAACGAGGTGAAGGCCGCCAACCTCGCCCGGGGCGAGGAGGTGTTCTCGGAGACCAAGCGCGGAGCGGCCGTGGTCCTCCACGCCCGGACCGGGGAGGTCCTCGCCCTCGCCTCGATCCCCACCTTCGACCCTCAGCAGTTCGTGTCGGGGCTCGACCAGGAGACGTTCGATCAGCTCCGGGAGAGCCAGGCCTTCAACAACCTCGTCGTGAGCGGCCTCTATCCGCCCGCGTCGACGTTCAAGGCCGTCACCTACGTCGCCGCCGAGCAGTTCCAGTTCCCCTTCCCCCGCGACGTCGAGGGAGTCGACGCCGAGAACCGGATGGTCCACTGCGACGGGACCCTGGAGCTGCCGAGCCTCGCCGACGGCTCCCCCCAGCAGAAGAACGACTGGTACAACGACGACAAGGGGTGGATGGACCTCCACGGCGCTCTCGAGCAGTCATGCAACATCTACTTCTGGTCGGTGGCGCTGGGCGTGTGGCAGAACCGCAACTCGCTCAACGTCAACGCACTCCAGGACTTCGCCCGCGAGCTCGGCTACGGGCAGCCCACGGGGATCGACCTGACCGGTGAGGCGGCAGGCGTGATCCCCACACCGGAGCTGTTCGAGGAGTGGAAGCAGTACCAGCTCGAGAACCCCGGAGCGGCTCCCCGCCTCGATCCCAGCCGGCTGGAGCTCGCCAGCCCGTTCCTCGGCGGTGACCTGATGGACCTGGCCATCGGCCAGGGAGCGCTGACCGCCACCCCGATCCAGGTCGCCGTGTCCTACGCCGCCATGGTCAACGGGGGAGACGTGCTGCGCCCCGCCGTGGTCAAGTCGGTCGTCGACCCTTCCGGCGAGGTGGTGTACCAGCACGAACCGGAGGTCGTCCGCGAAGTCGACATCGACCCCGCCGTGCGGCGGTCGCTCCTCACCGACCTCGGGAGGGTGGTCTCCCAGGGGACCGCCCGGGCGGCGTTCCAGCACTTCGGCGAGGGGCTGGAGGAGGTCGGCGGAAAGACCGGCACCGGCCAGACCACGAAGAACAGGGACAACCACGCCTGGTTCGTGGGAGTCGCCCCCCTCTCCAACCCGGAGTACATCGTGGTGGTGCTGATCGACGAGGGAGGAAGCGGCGGCCAGGTCGCCGCCCCCGTGGCTCGCCACATCCTGCAGTACCTGATGGGCAACGAGCCCACGCCGATCGTCGAGGGAGAGGACGCCGACTGATGGCCACCATCGCACGTGCCGCCCGGGAGGCCGTCTCGGAACGGCGGGGAAACCGCCCCGACTGGATCCTGTTCGCCACCATGGTCGTTCTCGCCATCTTCGGGCTGGTGATGATCTACTCGGCGACCCGGTCGTCGGGGACGTTCTCGATGGAGCGGCAGATGATCTTCGTGGCCGCCGGCATCGTCCTCTACCTGGTGGCCTCGATGATCGACTACCGGGAGTATCGGGCGCTGATCCCTTACATCTACGGCGGGATCATCGTGCTCCTCATCGCCGTGTTCTTCTTCCCGGAGCGCAACGGCGCCCAGCGCTGGATCGAGCTGGGCTTGTTCGACCTCCAGCCGGCCGAGGTGGCCAAGATCGTCGTCGTGCTGGGGATCGCCTCGATCCTCTCGCCCCAGAACCGGGACGAGCTGAGGCCCGACCTCACCTGGCCGAAGATCGGGCTCGTGATCCTCACGGTGGGTGTCCCCGCCGGCCTGATCTACCAGCAGCCGGACCTGGGGACGATGCTGGTGTTCGTCTTCGTGATGATGGCGATGCTGTTCGCCGCCGGCGCCTCCTGGCGGCAGCTGCTCACCCTGGTGGGGGCGGGCACCGCCGTCACCGTGGCCCTCTACCGCATGGGGGCCATCGCCGAGTACCAGCTCAACCGCATCCGGGTGCTGGTGGACCCGACCGTCGACCCCCAGGGCATCGGCTACAACCTGGCCCAGTCGAAGCTGGCGATCGGGTCGGGGCAGCTACTGGGACGGGGGCTGTTCAAGGGAACCCAGACGAACTTCCAGTACGTCCCCGAGCAGGAGACCGACTTCATCTTCACCGCCGTCGCCGAACAGCTCGGCTTCGTCGGTGGAGTCGTCGTCCTCCTCGCCTACATGATCCTCATCTGGCGGATCCTGGTGATCGCCGCCAACGCCCGCGACCGATTCGGGGCGCTCGTCGCCATCGGGGTGGCGGCGACGTTCATGTTCCACATCTTCATCAACATCGGCATGACGATGGGTATCACCCCGGTCACGGGCCTGCCGCTGCCGTTCCTCAGTCTCGGCGGCTCGGCGTTCATGTCGCTGGCGTTCGCCCTCGGGATCGTGAACTCCATCTGGCTGCGCCGCTCGCCGGTGCCGGGCGAGCAATACGTGATGTGAGGCGCGGGCCCCTCCCACCTTCGCCTCCCGTCCTCCAGTCCGCGTGCCACAGCTACGCTCGCTGTCGATGATGTGGCGTCGCGGGGACCGCGGATGGATAGAAGTCATCTGCGGCCCGATGTTCTCCGGCAAGAGTGAAGAGCTGATCCGGCGGGTCACCCGGGCGGCGATCGCCCGCATCCCGGTGCAGGTGTTCAAGCCCGCCCTCGACGACCGGTACGCCACCGAGCAGGTGGTGTCGCATTCGGCTCTGTCGGTCGCCGCTCAGCCGGTGTCGTCGGCCAAGGAGCTGCTCTTGGCGGTCGACGACCGCACCGAGGTCGTCGGCATCGACGAGGGCCAGTTCTTCGACGACGAGCTGGTCGACGTGGCGGACCATCTGGCATCCACGGGCATGCAGGTGATCGTCGCCGGGCTCGACCTCGACTACCTGCGGCGGCCCTTCGAGCCGATCCCCTCCCTGTGCGGGCGGGCCGAGTACGTCACCAAGACCCTGGCGGTGTGCCACCGGTGCGGAGGTCCCGCCCTGTACACGCAGAGGATCGTCAAGTCGGACGACCTGGTCGTGTTGGGAGCCACCGGCGCCTACGAAGCGCGCTGTCGCCACTGCTATTCGCCCGAAGAGGGACAACAGGAAGCCCTGGCCATCGACTCCTGACCCGGGAGGGCGGCTGTCGCGTGGTAGACTCTTCCTCAGCGCCGCATGCGATGCGGCTCGTCTTCGGAGTTTGACGGTGACGCCTCTGCGATTCTCTTCCCGCCGACTCCCGTCTCTTTGGACTGGAATCGGCGTTTCCCAATCGATCCGTGGCTCGGCCGCCGGATCATTCCTGGTGGCGTTCACTCGACTCCTCGTCCAGACCGCCGGTGTCGCCAGGTCATCGCACCGGCCGTGTCCCTCGCAGACCCATAGGAGTGAACATCAATGCCATTCTTCCGTCGCCGCACCCCGACGGTGCTCAAGAAGTCTTCGACCGATGTCGTCGAGGAGCGGAAGATCCTCCGCATCGGTGGGCAGACCGTCGAGGTTCGCCGAGTAGAGGAAGCGACCGAGAAGGCGCCCCCCGCCAAGGCGAAGGGGAAGGAGAAGCCCGAAAAGGCGAAGAAGCGCCGGTCCGAGCCCGCCCCGTCCCGGGGACGGTCCAACGGCCGTCGCCCCGTCGATGACGAGATCATCATCCCGACCGACGTCGGTCGGCGCCAGATGCTCGTCCGCAAGGCCGGCGGGCAGACCCAGATCGTCATCCTCGAAGGTCCCCTCCTCGTCGAGCACTACGTCGCCCGGCCGGACCGCACCTCGATGGTCGGCAACATCTACCTCGCCAAGGTGCGCAACGTCCTTCCCGGGATGGAGGCATCGTTCCTCGACTTCGGCGCCCAGAAGAACGGTGTCCTCTACGCCGCCGACGTCGCCTACGACAAGAAGAAGCACCCGAAGGGGCCACCCCGTATCGAGGAGGCTCTCAAGGAAGGCGACGAGGTCCTCGTCCAGGTCGTCAAGGACCCGATGGGGGCCAAGGGCGCCCGCCTGACCGGCAACCCGTCACTTCCCGGGCGCTACCTGGTCCTCGTCCCCGATTCGGACACCAACGGCATCAGCCGCCGCCTCCCCGAGGAGGAGCGGATCCGGCTGCGGGAGATAATCGAGAAGGTGAAGCCGGAGGGCTTCGGCGTGATCGTGCGCACCGCCGCCCTCCACGCCTCCGCCGAGGACATCGCCGCCGACATCTCCCGACTCGTCAAGATCTGGGACGAGATCAAAGAGAAGGCCGCCACCGGTGGCGCTCCGCGGGTCATCTACGAGGAGCCTGACCTCCTCATCCGGGTCATCCGCGAGCACTTCACCCCGGACTTCCGCCGGATGCTCGTCGAGGACCGGGAGGCCTACGAGAAGGTCGTCGAGTACCTGCGGGCCACCGCCCCCGACCTCGTCTCCAAGGTCCACCTCTACGAGGACGAGATGCCGCTGTTCGAGCGGTACCACGTCGACGACCAGCTGCGCAAGGCCCTGGAGCGGCGGGTGTACCTGCCCTCGGGCGGTCACCTGGTCATCGACCGGACCGAGGCGCTCACCGTCATCGACGTGAACACCGGCAAGTTCGTGGGCTCGTCGAGCCTGGAGGAGACGGTCCTCCAGAACAACCTGGAGGCCGCCGAGGAGATCGGGCGCCAGCTGCGCCTGCGCGACATCGGCGGGATCATCGTCATCGACTTCATCGACATGGAAAAGGAGAAGAACCAGCAACTGGTTCTCCGCAAGCTCAAGGAGACGCTCGCCAAGGACAAGACCCGCACCCAGGTCTTCGACGTCTCCCAGCTGGGCTTGGTCGAGATGACCCGCAAGAACGTCTCCGCCGGCCTGTTGGAGCACTTCTCCGAGCCCTGCCCCCACTGCGAGGGTAGGGGCGTCCTCTTGAACGAGGAGGCGGTCAAGAACGGCATCCCGGTCGTCAGCACCGCCGTCGACGCCGAGTGACACCGCGACGGGGAGTCGGGCCAGCCCGCCTCCCCGAAGCCCTTTGTTGGTGAGGGTGCGCCGCTGCTAATCTGGTCGTTCGTAACCCTTCTCCGACGAGGTCTATTCATGTACGCCATCATTCGCGCCGGTGGCAAGCAGGCCAAGGTGCGCTCCGGCGACGTAATCCAAGTAGAGCGAGTGAAGAACGCCGGCGAGACGATCGAGTTTCGGCCGTTGCTCGTCGTCGACGACGACGGCAACACGTTCTCCAGCCCTTCCGACCTGGAGAACGCCACCGTCACCGCCAAGGTCCTCGGCGAGGTGAAAGGCGACAAGGTCGAGATCTTCAAGTACAAGCCGAAGACCGGCTACCGGCGTCGCATGGGCCATCGCCAGACCTACACCCAGCTCGAGATCACCGGCATCGCACTCGAGCAGAAGAAGAAGTCGCAGGCAAAGCGACAGGCGAAGAAGGCAGAAGAAGCGGAGGCAGCCGACACCGAAGCCGCCTCCGAGGAGGATTGAGATGTCCAAGACCAAGGCAGGCGGTTCCAGCAAGAACGGGCGCGACTCGGCTGCGAAGCGACTCGGCCCCAAGGTGTTCGACGGCCAGTTCGTGAACGCCGGCGCCATCCTCGTGCGCCAGCGCGGCACCCGCATCCACCCCGGCCTCAACGTCGGCCGCGGGGGCGACGACACGCTCTACGCCCTGGCCTCGGGCACCGTCCGCTACGCCAAGCGCAACCAGCGCCGCCTCGTAGACGTCCTCGTCGACTGAGCGGGGGGACGTCCCCGGACGCGCCGTGTTCGTAGACCGGGTCCGGGTGCACCTCCGGGGAGGCAACGGGGGCGCCGGGGTCGTCGCTTTCGAGCGTCGGCGCGGGCTGCCCAAGGGTCGTCCCACCGGCGGCAACGGCGGCAGGGGAGGCAACGTCATCGTCCGCGTCGACGAGGGGATGGCCTCCCTCCTCACGTACCAGCGCAACCCCCACCACCGCGCCGGTGACGGCACCCACGGCCGCGGTGACCTCCAGCACGGCAGAGCCGGAGAGGACCTGGTGCTTCCCGTCCCCGCCGGGACGACCATCTACGACGAGGAGGGCACGCTCATCGCCGACCTCGTCGCCGAGGGCCAATCGATCGTCCTGGTGGAAGGCGGCAGGGGAGGGCGGGGCAACGCCGCATTCATGTCGCCCACCAACCGCGCTCCATCGATCGCCGAACAGGGCGAGTTCGGCCGGGAGGAGACGTTCGTCTTCGAGTTGCGGCTCCTCGCCGACGCCGCTCTCATCGGCTATCCCAACGCCGGAAAGTCGACGCTCATCTCGGTCGTGTCGGCGGCCAAGCCCAAGATCGCCGATTACCCGTTCACGACCCTCGAGCCCAACCTCGGAGTCGTCGAGGTGGACGGCCGGGAGTTCGTCCTCGCCGACATCCCCGGCCTGATCGAAGGCGCCGCCGAAGGGAGGGGCCTCGGCCACGAGTTCCTCCGCCACACCGAGCGGGCCCGGGCGCTGGTGATCCTGCTCGACCCCTCACCGCTCCAGGCCGACCCCGTCTCCCGCCAGCTCGAGGTCCTGGTGGGCGAGCTGGAGCGATACTCACCGGAGCTGGCGTCCCGCCCGCGCCTGGTGGTGATCGGCAAGGCAGACGTGCCGGGGGCCCGGGATGCGGCCGAGGAGGTGCCGGAGGCGATGCTGATCTCGTCGGTGACCCGAGAGGGCATCCCCGAGTTCCTCCACGCGGTGGCCGACCTGGTCGAGACGGCCAAGCGCCGCACCCCGGACCGGCCGGGATACGTGCTCCACCGTCCGGCCCGGACTCCTTTCACGATCCGGCGCGAGGGGCAGACCTGGATCGTCGAGGGCATCGCCGCCGAACGCGCCGTCGCTTTCGCCGACCTGACCAACCCGGAGGCCGCCGACATGGCCGCCGCCCGCCTGGAGCGCCTAGGCGTCGACAGAGCGCTGGCCGAAGCCGGGGCGAAAGAGGGCGACGAAGTCAGGATCGGCGACTTGACTTTCGAGTACACGCCCCCCTGGACCGAAGACGAAGAGGATTGCGAGGAGGACTTCGACGAATGAGACGTCCAGTCCCACCCGATGGCCGAGTGGTCGTCAAGATCGGCTCTTCGAGTCTCGTGGGCCCGGACGCCGGGATCGACCGGACGGCGATCGAGCGTATCGCCGGCCAAGTCGCCGACCTGTGGGAAGCGGGTCTGCCCACGGTGCTGGTCACCTCGGGAGCCGTGGCCGCCGGCCTCGCCCCGCTGGGACTGGACGCCCGGCCCACGGACGTCCCCAGCCTGCAGACGGCGGCGGCGGTGGGACAGGGCCTCCTCATGCACAGCTACGCCGAGGCCTTCGCTTCCCGGGGGCGGGTGGCCGGCCAGGTGCTCCTCACCCGCGACGTGCTCGCCAACCGCGACCAGTACCTGTACGCCCGCCAGACCCTCGACCGGATGCTGACCCAAGGCGTGGTCCCGGTCGTGAACGAGAACGACACGATCGCCATCGACGGCGTCCGCTTCGGCGACAACGACCGGCTGGCGGCGATCGTGTCGCATCTGGTGGGCGCTTCCCTCCTCGTGCTCTTGACCGACACCGAGGGCCTGTTCTCGTCGGACCCCCGCCTAGGCGAGGCTGAGTTCCTCGCCGCCGTCGACCACGCCGACGAACGGCTCGACCGGCTCCACGGCGCCGGGCCCCTCGGCTCGGGCGGCGTGAAGACGAAGGTGGAGGCGGCCCGCATCGCCGCCTTCTCCCAGATCCCGACGATCATCGCCTCCGCCGACGCCTCGCTGCGTGACCTGACCTCGGGCGAGCCCGTCGGGACGTGGGTGGAGCCCAGGAAGGTCTCCCTGCCCGCCCGCAAGCTGTGGATCGCCTTCTGCCAGCCCGTGCGCGGGCTCGTGGCGATCGACGAGGGTGCGGTGGAGGCCCTGATCCAGCGGGGCACCTCGCTGCTGCCGGTGGGTGTGACCGGGGTGGACGGGGGCTTCTCCGCCGGCGAGACCGTCGACGTGGTCGGCCCCGACCACGAGGTGATCGGGCGAGGGCTGGCTCGCATGTCCGCCTCCGTAGTCAGAGAACGGATGGGCCGACGCGGCGGCGACGAGGTGATCCACCGCGACGAGCTGGCCGTGTTCGCCTCCTGACGGCGCTCAGCGGCGCCACAGATCCCGGGTGAACAACAGCAGCACCGGGAAGATCTCCAGCCTCCCCACGATCATCAGCCCCGACAGCAGCCACTTTCCGGGCCAGGCGATGGAGGCATACGTCGCGGTCGGGCCGACGTCTGCCAGCGCCGGTCCGATGTTCCCGAGCGCCGCTGCCACTGCCGAGGCGGCGGTGACGAGATTCAGGCTCTCGGACATGTTGGCGTCGATGAAGGCCAGCAGGAAAGTGCCGGTCATGAACAGGAACATGTAGAAGAGGAAGAACGACTGGATCGACTCCAGCAGGTGATCGGGGATCCTGTCGCGCCCGAACCGGACCGTGAAGACCCCCCTCGGGTACACCAGTCGACGGAGATCCGAGAAGGCGGCTTTGGCGAGGATGCCGACCCGGAACGTCTTCACCGATCCCGATGTCGAGCCCGCCATCCCGCCGAGGAACATCAATCCGATCACGAGGATCTGCAGAGCCGGGCGCCACGAGCCCCAGTCGGAGGTGGCGAAACCGGTGGTCGTGACGAGAGACACCACGGTGAAGACGGCGTCGCGGATCGCCCCGGCGGGCTCGTTGTCTGCCAGGAGGCCGCCGGCCACGAGCACGATCCCGGCGACGATCAGCGCCGTGTAGAGACGGAACTCCGAATCGCGTGCGTACACGGACGGGTGACGCAACGCCTTGTAGTGCAGGGCGAAGTTGACCCCTGCCAGGAACATGAAGACGGTGATCACCCACTGGGTGTAGGTCGAGAACGAGGCCACCGAGGTGGCTTGGGTGCTGAACCCCCCGGTGGCGGTGGTGGTCATGGCGTGGACGACCGCCTGATAGACGTCGAGGTCTCCCGCCGCCAGGAGGACGGCGGCGAGGGCCGTGAGCCCGACGTAGACGAACCACAGCCGCTTGGCCGTCTCCTTGAAGCGAGGGGTGAGGCGGTCGGGCTTTCCGCCGGGGAGCTCCGCCCGCGCCAGTTGGAGGCCTCCGGTGCCGAGGAGGGGCAGCGCCGCCACCGACAAGATGATCACGCCCATGCCTCCCACCCACTGGGTGAAGCCGCGCCACACTCCGATGCTGCGGGGCAGGTCGGCGGGGTTGGCCACCACCGTCGAGCCGGTGGTCGTGAAACCCGACACGGTCTCGAAGAAGGCATCGGTGACGTTGGGGATCGTCCCCGTGAACAGGTAGGGGAGGGCGCCGAAAGCCGAAATCACGAACCAGGCCAAGCCGACGGCGGCGAACCCCTCCTTGACGGAGATCGAGGTGGCCGCACCGAGGATCCTCCACATGAGGACCCCGCAGGCCACCGTGATCGCGCCGGCCAAGAGGATCCCCTGGCCCGTATCGGGCTCGCCGAGCGCATACGCCAATCCGGCCGTCGCCAGCATCGAGGCACCGACGGCGGTGACGGCGGACCCGATCACATAGGACAGGGTCCGCGGCAGCGAACGCACCGACGGTTCGGAGACGATCGTCATCGGGGAGCGAACAGAGCCGAAGACGCTTCGATGTCCTTGGGGAGAGCGAAGAAGATCAGGTGGTCGCCGGCGCGGATTCGGGTCGATCCGTCGGGCACGAAGGTCGTCTCTCCCCGCGAGATGCCACCGATGACGACACCGCGGGGCAGTTCCAGGTCGATCAGCGATTTGCCGACGGCGGGGGCGTTTTCGGTGACCTCGACCTCGATCGCTTCGGCGTCGGTGTCCGAGAAGGTCACCACCTGCTGGATCCTGCCGTGGCGGACGAAGCGGAGGATGGCGGAGGCGGCGAGGAGGCGGCTGGAGACGGCGGCGTCGATGCCGATGCCCGACAGCAGGGACACGTAGCGGATCCGGTTGAAGCGGGCGATCGTCGACGCCGCCCCGAGCGCCTTCGCCACGAGGCAGACCGTGATGTTGACCTCGTCCCATCCGGTCAAGGACAGGACCGCATCCGAGGGCCCCAGCTCCAGCTCCGAGAGCACGTCGGGGTCGGTGGCGTCCCCGTGGACGACGACCGCCTTGGGGTGGCGCGAGGCGAGCTGAGAGCATCGGGCCCGGTCCCGGTCCACCAGCACCACGGAGAATCCGTTCTTGATCATCTCCTCTGCGGTCAACTCCCCGAGCCGGGTGCTCCCGACGATCACCACCCGGTCGATCCGCACCTTGCGCAAGCCGAGCAGCTTCGTGGCTCGTTCGACGTTGTCGGCGGTAGTCATCAGCAAGGCGTGGTCGCCGGCCAGCACCTGGGTGTCGCCGTGGGCGACGATCGTCTTGCCGTGGCGGACCAGGGCGGCGACCACCCACCCCCATTCCGCCGAGCGGAGCCGCAGCTGGCTCAGCGGCTGGCGGGCCAGCGGGGACTGGGGGGTGACTATCCCGCCCAGGAGCACGAGCTTGCCATCGGCGAAGTGGACCATCTCCGACACGCCGGTCTCTTTCACCAACGTGACGAGCTCCTGGGCGGCGGTGGCGCTGGGGTCGATGACGACATCGACGCCCAGCTGGTCGACACCTTCGCGCAGGCCCGGGTCCTCCACGCGGGCCACGGTGCGCTTCACCCCGAGCTGGCGGGCGGTGTGGCAGGCGAGGATGTTGACGCCGTCCGAGTTGGAGACGGCGATCAGGAGATCGGCGTTTCGGGCGCCTGCCTCTTCGAGTGTGGCGGCGGAGGCGCCGTTGCCGACGATTACCAGGGCGTCGAGCGCCTCTTGCATCTCGGCGGCGCGTTCCTCGTCGGATTCGATGACGTGGACGTCTTTGCCCTCCGACGAGAGGAGCTTGGCGAGATAGGAGCCGACGGCGCCGGCTCCCACGACGATGATCTTCATTGTCACCCGTCAGCGTAGACCTGACCGAGGGCACCACCACTCCACCTAGACTGGCACCTCCCGTCCCGAGCGTATGACTGCGACTGTTCCAACCATCGACTCTCCAGCCGCGCTGGCCGATTCTCTCCGGAAGGTCGACTACCTGGCCGACGACCGCATCGCCCAGGTGGCCTTCCTGGCCGATCGACTCGGCAAGCCCATCCTCGTGGAGGGCCCGGCCGGCGTGGGCAAGACCGAGCTGGCGAAGTCGCTGGCCCGGATGTGGGGCCGACGGCTGATCCGCCTCCAGTGCTACGAGGGCCTCGACGAATCCAAGGCCCTGTACGAGTGGAACTACAAAAAGCAGCTCCTCCGCATCCAGGCGGACCACGACAAGGAGTGGGACGAGCTCGAAGACGACATCTTCTCCGACGAGTTCCTCCTCGCCCGGCCGCTGCTCGAGGCGATTCGCTCCGAGACCCCGGTCGTCCTCCTCATCGACGAGATCGACCGGGTCGAGATCGAAACGGAAGCCCTGCTGCTCGAGGTCCTGTCCGACTTCCAGGTGTCGATTCCCGAGCTGGGAACCATCAGCGCTTCCACCCGGCCGTTCGTGGTGCTCACCTCCAACAACACCCGCGAGCTGTCCGAGGCCCTGAAGCGGCGGTGCCTGTTCCTCCACATCTCCTACCCGGACCCTGAGCGGGAACAGCAGATCCTCCTGACCCGCGTGCCGGAGCTGCCCGAGAACCTGGCTCGGCAGATCGCCCGGATCGTTCGCTCGATCCGCCAGATGGACCTGAAGAAGGCGCCGTCGGTGTCGGAGTCGATCGACTGGGCCCGGACGTTGATCGCTCTCGCCGTCGAGCACCTGGACACCGAGGTGGTCACCGACACCCTCCACGTCCTCCTCAAGTACCAGTCCGACATCGAGAAGGCGACGGCCGAGCTGACCCGGCGGTGACCACTCCGCCTGCTCCGATCACATCGCTGATCACCGCTTTCGTCGGCGAGTTACGCGCCGCGGGGGTGCCGGTGTCGATGGTGGAGACGATCGACGCCATGCGCGCCCTCGAAGTCATCGACATCGGAGACCGGGCAGGGCTCAAGGCGACGCTCGCCGCCACCCTGGTGAAGTCCGAGCGTCACCTCGCCGCCTTCGACACCGCCTTCGAGGTGTTCTTCGCCACCGCTCCCCGCCGCGGCGAGGAAGGCAGAGGGACACCCACCGGGCCGGCGGCCGAGGGCGGCGGGTCCGGCGGTCTCGGCGAGGACGAGATCGAGGACCTGCGCCGCTCCCTGCTCCAGTCGCTCCTCGACAACGACATGGAAGCGCTGCTCGATGCCATCGGCGAGGCGGTCGACCTCCTGTCGGGGTTCGAGCGGGGACGTCCCGTCGGAGGCACCTACTACCTCTACCGCACCCTCCGCCGGCTCGACGTCGACCAGATCGAGACGCTCTTGCGCGAAGTCCTGAGCGGACGGGAAGGAGAGCTGGGCGAGCTCGACCGTCGGCTGGTGGACGAGGAGGTCGCCGAGCGGATCGAGCAGCTCCGGCAGGCGGTCCAGGACGAGATCCGGCGCCGTTTGGTCGAGGACCGGGGCAGGGAGGCCGTCGCCCGCACGTTGCGCCGGCCCCTCACCGAGGACGTCGACCTCATGCACGCCACCCGGGCCGACCTGGAGGCCCTGGAAGACGCCATCGTGCCCCTGACTCGCAAGCTGGCTGCCCGTCTCGCCCGTCGGCGCCGCATGCTGCGGCGTGGCCGGCTCGACTTCCGCAAGACGATGCGCCGGTCGCTCGCCACCGGCGGGGTGCCGATCGACCCGCAGTTCCGGGTCCAGAAGCCCCACCGGCCCGAGGTGTTCCTGTTGTGTGACATCTCCGGGTCCATGGCCACCTTCGCCCGCTTCACCCTCCAGTTCACCTACGCCATGTCGACCCAGTTCTCGAAGCTGCGGTCCTTCGCCTTCATCGACACCGTCGACGAGATCACCGAGTTCTTCGGCCCTGGCACGGATTTCACTGACGCGCTCGCCCGCGTCGCCGCCGAAGCCGACGTCGTCCACCAGGACGGGCACTCCGACTACGGGACGTCGCTGGCGGCGTTCCTCGAGCGCTACGGACGGGACGTGACCCCCCGGTCGACGATCATCATCACCGGAGACGCTCGCAACAACTACCGCCCTCCCCAGGACGAGCTGCTGGGGGAGATCGCAGCGAAGGCGAGAGCCGTATACTGGCTGAACCCGGAGCCTCCCAGCTATTGGGATACGGGGGATTCGGTGATGAGCCGCTACGCACGGTGGTGCGAGGGGGTGCATGAAGTGCGAACGCTCCGTCAGCTGGAGGCATTCGTCGAAGAACTCAGCCTTCCCCGCTCACGTCCTCGGGGCAGATCTCTTTGAGGTCCTCAACTCGGGGGGTGGGGTGGCCGATATTCCATCGGTGTTTCGCACGCCTATCGAGAAGCAGTGAGTGAGGTGTGGCATTGGGCCATCGGATATTGGTGATCGAGGACTCTGCCGTCATCCGGCGCTTGATCGAGGTGTGCCTGCGCGCCGCTGACCTGGAGATCATCACCCGCGACGATGGCAAGAGCGGCCTCGCGGCCGTCCGCGAGGAGTCGCCCGATCTCGTGGTGCTCGACATCGGCCTCCCCGGCATGGACGGCTGGGAGGTCCTCGCTCACGTCCGCTCCGACGAGTCGATCCGGGACACTCCGGTCGTGGTGCTCACCGCCCACGCCGAAGAGGAGTCGCGTCGGCGCGCCGACGAGGGCGGCGCCGACGCCTTCGTGACGAAACCGTTCCAGCCGAACGAGTTCCGGAAGACGGTCCTGGACCTGCTTCCCTGACCGCCTGGTCGACGGTCAGGGAACGATCACACTTCCGACTTCTCCCGCTCCTCGTCGGCCATGACCTCGGCGAGCCTCTCCACGAGGTCCACCACCCGGTTGGAGTAGCCCCACTCGTTGTCGTACCAGGCGAGCACCTTCACCAGGTTGCCGCCCAACACCTGGGTGCCGGCGGCGTCGAAGATCGACGAGTGCGGGTTGCCGATGATGTCGGAGGAGACGATCGGGTCCTCGCTGTACTCGAGGATTCCCTTCATCGGCCCCTCCGCCGCCCGCCGGATGGCGTCGTTGATCTCCTCGACCGTCACCTCGCGCTCCAGTTCCACGACCAGGTCGACGGTGGAGCCGTCGGGCACGGGAACCCGCATCGCCATGCCGTCCAGCTTGCCCTGGAGCTCGGGAAGGACCTCGCCGACCGCCTTGGCGGCCCCGGTGGTGGTGGGGATGATGTTCTCGGTGGCGGCCCGGCTGCGGCGCAGGTCCTTGTGGGGCACGTCGGCCAGGCGCTGGTCGTTGGTGTAGGCGTGGACGGTGGTCATCACCCCGCGCTTGATCCCAAACTCGTCGTTGAGCACCTTCGCCACGGGGGCGAGGCAGTTCGTGGTGCACGAGGCGTTGGACACGATGATGTCCGAGGGGTCGAGCTCGTGGTCGTTCACGCCCAGCACCACCGTCTCGTCGATCGGGTCCTTCGACGGCACCGTGAGCACGACCCGCTTGGCGCCAGCCTGGAGGTGCTTCTCGAGAGAAGCCCTGTCCCGGAAGACGCCGGTCGACTCGATGACGATGTCGACTCCGAGCTCCTTCCACGGCAGGTTGGCGGGGTCCGTCTCGCGGAGCATCTGGATGCGGTGCTTGTCGACGGTCATCACCCCGTCCTCGAGCTTCACCTCGTGCTCGAAGGGGCCCATCACCGAGTCGTACTCCAGCAGGTAGGCGAGCACGTCGTCGTCGGCGAGGTCGTTGATGGCGACGACGTCGATGTCGGCTTCGGGGCGTCCGGCGATGATCCGGAAAACAGCCCGGCCGATCCGACCGAATCCGTTGATTGCGACCTTCACTCCCATATCACGACTCCTTGATGAGATTGGCGGAGAGGCGTTCGATGACTTCAACCACCCGCGCGGAATAGCCCCAACCGTTGTTGAACCAGGTGATGGTCTTGACCATGGTGCCGTCGATCACCATCGTCGCCAGCGAATCGAAGACCCCCGAGTAGGTGGAGCCCCGCACGTCCGACGACACGATGGGGTCGCTGACGTACTCGATGATGTTGCGGTAGCGGGTCGCGGCGGCTTCCTGGATCGCCTGGTTGACCTCTTCTTTGGTGGTCGGTTTCTCGGTGATCGTCACCAGGTCCACCGTCGAGCCGTCGGGCACCGGTACGTTCAGCGCCACGGCCGACAGCTTCCCCTCGAACTCGGGCATCACCTGGGTGACGATGTCGGGCGAGTTGGTCTCCTCCGGGATGATGTTCTCGCCGGCAGCCCGGCTGGTGCGGAAGCCCTCGCCGGGCACGTCCGCCAGGCGTCCCCGGTTCGACATGGCGTGCACGGTGGTCCAGTACGCCCGCTCTACCCCGAAGTTCTCGTGGATCGTCCGCAGGATCGGCGCCACGGCGTTGGAGGTGTTCGACCCGAGCGCGACGATCGGCGGGTTGTCGTTGAGGACCTCGTCGTTGATGCCCATGAGGACCAGCGGGATCTCGCCGGGGGTCTCGGGGCTGGAGGTGAGGACGACGGCGCGGGCTCCGTTGTCGATGTGGGCCTGGTTCCACTCCCGGGTGCGGTAGCGGGCGGTGGCCTCCACCACCAGGTCGACCCCGTAGTCGGACCATTTGACGTCGTTCGGGGTCTTCTCGCCGATGAACGCGATCTCGCGTTCGTCGGCGATCAAGTTCCCGTCCTCGTACTTCACCTCGCCGGGATAGCGGCCGTAGATCGAGTCGTACTTCAGCAGGTAGGTGAGGGCCGAAGGGTCGGCTGTGTCGCAGATCACGCTCACCTCGACATCGGGGTGGTTGCGAAGCAACCGGAACACGTTGCGCCCGATGCGGCCGAATCCCATCAATCCGATTCGGATCTTCGTCATCACATGACCTCGTTTTCTTGGTTCTCTCCGGCTCAACGCTAGTGCCGACGACTTTGTTCTAACGACCTGCTTCAACCGTCGGTTGCGGTGCGATAGGTTGCCAGAGAGAGGGGAGCGGCCCCAACCGGGAGACGAGGTGACGGATGTGGATGGCGGTTGGGCTGGTGTGCCTGCTGGCGCCGGTGCCGGGAGAACAACTCGCCCCGTATGCGCCCGTCGGGGCCTACGCGGGCCACTGGGGAATCGACCTGGCGGCGGAGGTGGGGACCGACGTGGCGGCGCCGATCGGCGGCGAGGTCACCTTCGCCGGCGTGGTGGCGGGGACCAAGACGGTGACGATCCGACGGGGGCCGTCGAAGGTGTCCGTCTCGTATCTCTCCGAGATATCGGTGGAAGCCGGAGACCGCGTCGGCCCCGGACGCATCATCGGCCGCTCGGGACTCGCTCATGGCGAGCCGGCAGTCCACCTCTCGCTGCGGCTCGACGGTGAGTACGTCGACCCCGCCCCGTTCCTGGCCTGCCGGTTCCGGCCGCTGAGTGAGGCGCTGTGGCTGGTTCCCTATCCTGAGGCGAGTGCGAATAGGAATCCTGGGCGGTACCTTCGACCCGCCCCATCTCGCCCACCTGCACACCGGCGAAGTCGCGTATCGGCAGCTGGGCCTGGACATGGTGGTGTTCATGCCCGCCGGGGCGCCGTGGCAGAAGGCGGGCAGGCAGGTGTCCGACGCCGAGCATCGGTGGGCGATGACCCGCCTCGCCGTCGAGGGAGTCGACTACTTCGTTGCCGACGAGCGTGAGGTCCACCGGGACGGCTGGACCTACACCGCCGACACGCTGGCGACCTTCGACCCCGACGCCGAGCTCGTCTTGATCCTCGGAGCCGACTCGGCCCGAGGGCTGCCGACCTGGGAGAGGGCCGAGGAGGTCCTGTCCAGAGTGCGCTTGGCGGTGGCTCCCCGCCCCGGCACCGACCGGGAAGAGGTCGAAGCTGCCGTCCCGGAAACGCCCATCGAGTGGCTGGACATGGTGCCCATCGACATCTCCGGCACGCTCATTCGGGAGCGGGTGGCTGCCGGCCGCTCCGTCCGTTTCCTGGTGCGGGACTCGGTGTGGCGTTACATCGTGGCCGAGAATCTCTATACGGATGCGGCCGATGTGCCGGTAGCATGAGACGAGACCGTTGACAGGAGGGAGTTCCGTCATCTCAGCTGAGCAGATCGCCCGGATGGCTGCCGACGCCATCCACGACAAGAAGGGACTGGATGTCCAACTCCTCGATGTGGGCGATCTACTCGCCATCACCGACATCTTCGTGATCGGCACGGGGACCTCGAACATCCACGTTCGTTCCCTCGCCGAAGCTGTCGAGGAGGCGCTGGCCGAGAAGGCGGGGCGAAAGCCTCTCCGGCGGGAGGGGATGGAGCAGGCGGAATGGATCCTGCTCGACTACGGCGACGTCGTCGTCCACCTCTTCCAACCCGACCAGCGGGAGTACTACGGGCTCGAGCGGCTCTGGCTCGATGCGCCTCGCGTCGGCTGGGAGGCGCCGGTCAGCACCGAGGCCTAGCTTTTCCGTCTGCCCGCCGTTTTGGTAACCTGACGGTCTTCCCGGGGCTGTAGCTCAGCCTGGCAGAGCACTTGCATGGCATGCAAGGGGTCACGGGTTCAAATCCCGTCAGCTCCACGTGAGGACCGCCTGTGACAGGCGGTCCTTTCGTTTTGTCCGGTGAGCGGGAGGGGGCGACGTGGAAGCCGGAGGTGTCATGCGCCCGGGTCGACTGGACGTGACCGCCGGGATGGTCTGTCGGCTCGTCGCCGACCAGTTCCCCGAAGTGCGGCGTGCTGATCCCGCCCGTCGCCCTGCACGTGGACGAGTGACCCGGGTGCTCGGCGCCTAGTCGGAGCCGAAGTCCAGGGGGATCACCTCGTGGAGGGTACTCGCCGCGTACTGGGGCTGCGGCCCGCCACCGATGATTCGGAGGGCGCCATCCAGGTAGGCGAGGGCGAACCCGTGCCGGGGCACTTCCATCTCGCCCACTATCTCCCACGCCCCGTCGACGAGGCACTCGATCGAGCCGATGGTCCGTTCGGGCTCTTCGCCTCCCGCCACACACGGGATGCCGTCGACGGCCGTCGCCGCGAATCCTCCTCGGGCGTGGTTGAGAGACGGCCCTTCTCGCCATTCGCCGTCCTCGAGCACCTCGACGGTCGCCTTGTTGGTGTCGAGGGTCGCGAGTCGGCCTCCGATGGCGTACACCCGGTCGCCCACCGCGGTGGCGGCCAGATGCTCCCGTGGCTCCGCCAGTTCGGGGCCGACAGTCCACTCGACCGCACCGGCTTCGAGGATCTCGGTCGTGGCCAGCTGCTCGTAGTCGGGTCCCACGCCTCCGATGGCCATCAGGCCGTCTCCGATGGATACCAGGCCCATCGCTCCCCGGGGTGTGACGAGCGCCGGTTCGGGACGCCATTGCTCCTCGCCCGGTCCGAGACTCCACACCTCGGAAGTTGGCGCATATCCGAAGTGGGTCTCCTGGAATCCACCGACGAGGTACATGCGGTCTCCGAGCACCGCCATCCCGGTGTGGTGCACTCCGGTGGGCAGCGACGGGCCAGACTCCCACGAGTCGGTGGCCGGGTCGTAGAAGTAGGTGTTGTCGTTGAATCCGTTAGCCCCGTACATCCCCCCGGCCACCACGATGCGGCCGTCCCAGAGCGCGCTCGCCATCTCGAGTAGGGCCATCGGCAAAGGAGCGGCCCGGTTCGCCAGGACGGTGGTGGGAGGAGTGGTGGCTGGCGCCGTGGTTTCAACGCTCGTCGTAGGCTGGGGTACGGGAGCCGTGTTGGACACGGAGCCGCTCGGGGCACACGCGGCCAGCAAAGCGGCCGTCGCGAGGAGGGACGAAAAGAGCCGGCGGGGGCCGTGGGCTGAAGAAGGGCAGGCGAACACCACTCTCCTCCTGTCCTCGGTCGACGAAGAGACTATCCGATCGTTTACGTCCGGGCCGGGACAGTCGGTTCGCCCAAGAGTGTCCCAGCGCTCCGGTGGGGTCGGGTCATGTTGCCTGGTTCTGCCGTCTCGCCTCCGGAATGCACCGGAGAGGTGGACGAGCGGCCCCCGCCGATCTGAGCCTCTCTTTGGGCTCAGATCCGATAGCGCAGATAGGTGAACCCTCCCGAGAATCCCCGTTCTTCGATCAGTTCGAGATCAGCGCGCAGCCCTGCAGGCAGGGCCTTCTTCCCCCCTCCGACGAGGATCGGCACCACGAAGAGTCTGATCTCGTCTACCAACCCCTGGGCCAGCGCGTGGCTGGCGAGTTCCGCTCCGCCGATGGCGATGTCGGCGCCGGCGTCTTCTTTCATCTGTTGGACCGCGGCCGCGTCGAACTGGCGCTCGACGCGGGTCTTCTCGCTCGATACATCTTCCAGCGTTCGAGAGAAGACGATCTTCTGCGCCGATCGCCAGATCTCGGCGTAGTCTTCGGCGACCGGCTTGAGGCCCTCTGCCGTCTCCCAAAAGACCATGGTCTCGTACATGCGGCGCCCGTAGAGGTACGTGCCCACTGATCTCTCGAGGTCGTTGACGAAGGCGTGGACCTCGTCGTCCGGTTCCGCCCAGTCGAACTCGCCGTCAGTGTCTTCGACGTAGCCGTCGAGGGACGTGATCGTCGTGTAGATCAGCCGTGCTATCTCTCGTCTCCTTGGTCGATTCTCGGGTCGGTGTTCGTTCCGTATCTGATCGACGACAGAGGCCTCTCTGATTCATCGATTTCATCGATCCGGCACCGAAACAGCCGGTATGGTTCGACCGAGGGTGGCGAGGAGGTCTTCTCGTGAGAGTTCTGGTCACTGGGGCGTCGGGGTTCGTCGGTGCCCACGCCGTTGCGGCGATGCAGGCGGAGGGGCACCAGGTCCGAGCGTTCGTCCGATCTCCCGACAAGTTGCGTAACGCCCTCGAACCGGTCGGCGTCGAAGTCGACGACGTAGTTGCCGGCGACGTGACGGATCGGAGCGCGGTCGAAGGAGCAGTGGCGGGCTGCGACGCCGTGGTGCACACAGCCAACATCTACTCCTACGACACCCGTCTCGCCGCCGACATGTGGCGGGTCAATGTCTCAGGAACGGATCTGGTGCTGGATGCGGCGCTCGCCGCCGGATGTGACCCGGTGATCCACGTCTCGTCGATGGTGGTCCTCCTGCCCTGCGAAGGCCCGATTCCCTCGGACCCGCATCTTCCCCATGCAAAGAGTCGGGACCCCTATGTCGACTCGAAGAAGGCGGCCGAAGC
Organism: Acidimicrobiia bacterium; assembly: GCA_017577575.1. Taxonomy (GTDB): domain Bacteria; phylum Actinomycetota; class Acidimicrobiia; order Spongiisociales; family ZC4RG35; genus ZC4RG17. Next base: position 46,613 of record PKRG01000008.1, read on the forward strand.
AGTGGCCAGGCGCCGCCAAGCGCGAGGTGAACCGGTCGTGACCGTCTATCTCGGGTCGGTGTGGGGGCCACACGATCCCGGAGCCGGCGAGATGGTGAAGATCGCCCGTCTCTTCTTGAACTCGCCCGTACCGTTCGGTCTCCCGGGGTCGATCGGAATAGTCGATGTGCGCGCCGCAGGACGCCTGCTGTCGTCGCTGCTCGAGGCCGGTCGGGGGCCGCGGAGGATTCTGTTCGGAGGACGGACGTTGCGATGGAAGGAGCTCGGGCGAATGGTGATCGACGCTGCCGGCGCCAGGCCGCGGCCCTTTCTCTACACGCCCTATCCGGTGGCGGTCGTCACCGGGCGCGTGTTCCAGGCGATCTCGCGGGGGACCGGCAGGGAATCACTCATCCACGCGGGAGGGCCGTGGGTCGTCCGGCACTGGCAGCCCAGCGACGACTCCGAGGCGATCGCCATGATCGGCTCGGTCCCTCCCGTCGAGGAAACCATCACCGAAGCGACCCGATGGATGGTCGAGTCCGGCCTGGTGAAGGGAGCTCAGCCGGTGGGGCCCAACGGCTGAAGCCGGAGGCGGTTGCCCAGCTTCCATCCCACCAGGCCCAGCGCCAGACCCACGAGAGCGGCGACGACGAGAGCGACGCGGGCTACCGGAACCAGAGACACGACGCTGTTCCCGGTGGAGGCGATGCCGTCGAGACGATCGACTGCCTCCTCGTAGCGCTCGACGCTCGCTCTGACTTCCTCCAGGTCGGACGCCACCTCGTCGACCTGTTCGGTCAAAAGGCGCGTGTCGGTGGCGCTCGCCCGCAGCTCTTCGGCCAGAGCACCGAGGCTGTCGCCCTGGGCGGCGATCGTCTCCGGCAGACCCTCGAGCTGCGCCTGGACCTCACCGAACGCATCGCCGAGCGGCACCTGGGGGCGGTACTCGACTCCCAAAAAGCTGAGCGTTCGCATCGTGTCGTCGATGACGTCCGCGGTGTCGATCAGGGCGGGGAGAGCGTCGCGAAGAGCGGTCAGGGACTCGGGGATCTGGGTCGTCGTCAGTTCGGCGACTTCGTCGAGGACCTCGGCCGCCCGGTCGGCGGAACCCGAGAGCCGGTCGGTCATGCCGCTCAGGGTGCCGAGGGCTCCTCCTGCTTCACCCAACGTGGCGTCGATCGCCTCCAGTAGATCGCGGGACGGCTCCGCAGCCTCTTCGAGCTGAGGAGCGGCGGAGAAGACCGACTCGACCACGTCGAGCGCGATCCAGCCGGCTACGGCCGCAGCCAGGGAGACGACCGCCACCAAGGCGGCGCCGATCTTCACGAGGTTGGCAGCAGAGAGCCGTTGCATCCATCTCCGGGACAGGCAGAAGTGGAAACGAACGCTACCCAACGCCGACGATTCGAAAACGGCAGGGTTTGGGGATCTCGGCGGCCGGGAAGGTTGGGATGCCAACAGAAGGGAAGAGGGGGTTTGGAACACACCATCGACGCGTCTGCCGTCACCAAGATCTACGAATCGAGCGGTGTCGGCGTTCGCGACATCGACCTCCGCGTCCCGACCGGGTCCATCGTCGGCCTGATCGGGCCGAGCGGATCCGGCAAGACGACCACCGTCCGCCTCCTCACCGGGCTGCTGTCTCCCGACAGCGGAGAGATCCGTGTCTTCGGGATGGATCCCGTCGGCTTCGACGCCGCCACCCGGTCCCGTATCGGCTATCTGCCCCAGCAAGCGGCCATATACCCGGCTCTCACCGTCGACGAGAACCTCGATTTCTTCGCCGCCATGCACGGCCTGCGGGGCCGCCGACGCCGCGAGAGGCGCCACCTCGTCCTGGAGTTCGTCGAGTTGGCGGACGCCAGCTCACGCCGGGCCGGCGAGCTCTCCGGGGGGATGCAGCGGAGGCTCGGCCTCGCCGCGGCGTTGGTCCACCGGCCGGAGTTGCTGTTCCTGGACGAGCCGACCGCCGGCATCGACCCGATCCTGCGCGCCACCGTGTGGGAGACCCTCTCCGAGCTGCGGGAAGACGGTCGCACCATCGTGCTCACCACCCAATACGTCTCCGAAGCCGCCTACTGCGATTTCGTGGCGGTGATCTCGGAGGGGCGGCTCGTCGAGTGGGGCAGCCCCGAGGAGCTCCGCCGCCGTGCCTTCGGCGGTGAGATGGTGGACGTGGTCTTCGCCGACCGCGTTCCCTGGGCGGTCGTCGACCGGCTAGCCGGGGCGGTGGGCGCCGAGCACGTCGAGAGCATCGGCAGCCGCTCGGTGCGGATCACCGTGGAGGACGCCGGCTCCGCCATACCGATCCTGGCGGCGGCCGCCACCGAAGCCGGGGCGGAAGTGACCGAGACCGACCAGGTGGTCCCCGAATACGACGACGTGTTCGTCCGCATCATCGATCGGCATCGTGTCGAGGAGCCCACGGCATGAGGGCGCTGTCGACCGTGTTGGCGTTCGCCGGCAAAGAGATGCGGCAGGTGCTGCGCCAGCCCAAGCTGATGGCCGTGCTCATCCTGGGCCCCTTCCTTATCCTCGGCTTGTTCGCCGCCGGGTTCCAGGCGACGCCGCCGCCGCTGCGGACGCTCGTGGTGTTGCCTGAGGGCTCGGAGCTGGAGTCGTCGATGCCCCAGATCGCCGAGCAGATCGGATCCGAGATCGAGCTCGTCGGCACCCTCGGAGACACCGGCGAGGCGAGACAGCGCCTCCTCGACGGAGAAGTGGACCTGGTGGTCGAGGCTCCGGCGGACGCCGCCACGACCGTTCGCAACGACGAGCAGGCTACCGTGGTCGTCTACCACAACCGTCTCGACCCGTTCGACCGCGCCTACATCACCGTTGCCGCCCAGTCGGCGGTCGACGAGCTGAACCGGATGGTGTTGGCCCGGGTCGCCGCCACCGCCCAGGACAGGGCCGGTGAGTACGAGGAGGCCATCCCCACCGCCCGCCAGGCCATGGGCACCATGGCCACCGCACTGCGTGAGGGCGACGAGGCCGGAGCCCGTGAAGCCCAGTCGCAGGCAGTTGACTCGCTCACCCTCGCCGAACAGCAGCTCGGGCTGACCGCCGACTTCTTCCTGGGCGTGGACGAGACCGCAGGCTCCAGCGCGGCCACACTGGGCGAGCGGGTCGGCTCGAGCCGGGGCGAAGTCGAGAGCATCGACTCCTCCGACCCGGCCGCCGCCGACCGGGCCGAACGCATGGAAGGCGAGCTCGCCGAGTTGGAAGCCGCCATCGCCGAGTTCCGGTCGGTCTCGCCCCAGGTCCTCGTCCAGCCGTTCGTTGCCGACACCGAGCTGGCGTCGGGGATCGACGTGCCCCTCACCGCCTATTACTCACCAGGGGTGGTGGCCGTGCTCCTCCAGCACGTGGTGCTGACCTTCGCCGCCCTGTCGGTCGTGAACGAGAGGTCGACCGGATCCACGGAGCTCTTCCGGGTGGGGCCGGTGCGGCTGGGTGAGTTCCTCGCCGGGAAGTTCCTCGGCTACGCGGTGCTCGGGTCGGTCGTCGCTGCCGCTCTCATCGCCGTGGTGGTGTTCGCGTTCGGCACGCCGATGGCCGGGTCCTGGCTGTGGGCGGCCGCGGTGCTCGCCTTGACGATGGCCGCCTCGTTGGGGCTCGGGTTCGTCATCGCCGCCGCCGCCAACACCGACGCTCAGGCGGTGCAGTTCTCGATGATGGCTCTGTTGTTCACCATCTTCTTCAGTGGCATGGTGGTCTCGCTGAGCCGGCTCGCCGATGGGGTGCGCCAGATCGCCTACCTTTCGCCCGCCACCGCGGGGACCACGGCCCTCCAGGACGTGATGTTCCTCGGCAACGAGCCAAATGCCCTGGCTCTGGCCGTGCTCGGCGCCTACGTCGTCGTGAGCTTCGGAATCGCCTACATGTGGCTGCGCCGGCGACAGGTTGCGTGAGTCAGTTCCTCGCCGATTTCCAGGACACGGACACCTCGATCGAGGTGGCGCCGCTGGGCTCAGTGCGGAGCGCTTCCACCCTCCACGCGTCGGCCGTCTCCGTCGGGAGGGCGGGCAGGCGCCGGGGGCAGCGGCGTGCCGAGCCGTCGACCTCGCAGTTCTGGAACGAGCCGAGGACCTGATACCTGATCCCGCTCGGAGGGATCAGGAAGACCTCGACGTTGTCGGGCTGCTCCAAAGGCAGCTCGATGAGGATGTCGAGGCTGTGGCTCTTCGGGTCGAACGCCAGCAACTGGCCGACAGCCTCGGTGGCGCCGTCCTCGAACTGCAGCCGGGCCGTCGAGCGCTCCCCGAACGGGTCGACGGTCATGGGCCCCGTGCACGCCAGGGCCAAGAACGCGAGGGCCAGCGTGAGGCGTGCCATCCCTCCACGCAGCCTACTCGCCAGCGCATCGGCGGGTCGGGCAGACCCCGCTTTCAGTCGTAGGTGTAGAACCCCCGGCCGCTCTTCCGGCCCAGCATCCCGGCTTCCACCATGCGGGTGAGGAGCGGGGGAGAGGCGTACAGCGGCTCCTTGTACTCCTCGTAAAGCACGTCGGCGACGAGCTTCATGGTGTCCAACCCGATGAAGTCGCACAGCTCCAGCGGCCCCATCGGGTGGTTGGCGCCGAGCTTCATCCCGGTGTCGATGTCCTCGGCGGAGGCGTGGCCCGCCTCGTACATCCGGATGGCGCCCAGGAGATAGGGGACGAGCAACAGGTTGACGACGAACCCCCCGCGGTCCTTGGCCCGGATGACGGTCTTGCCCAGCTCGTCGCGGGCGAACTCCTCGGCCCGCTGCTCCACTCCGGCGTCGGACAGGGGAGTGGTGACCAGCTCGACGAGCCCCATCACGGGGACCGGGTTGAAGAAGTGGAGGCCGACGACGTGATCGGGCCGCGAGGTGGCGGACGCCAGTCGGGTGATGGGGATCGACGAAGTGTTCGAAGCGAGGATGGCATCGGCGTCGGCGACGACCTCGTCCAGGTTCCGGAAGATCTCCTTCTTCAGGTCCTCGTTCTCGGTCACCGCCTCGATGACGATCTGGCGGTCGGCCTGGTCGGACCAATCGGTCGAGAACGTGATGCGGGAGAGCGCCGAACCGGCCGCCTCCTGGTCCAGCTTCCCCCGGGAGACGGCCCGGTCGAGTGACTTCTCGATCCGACTGCGAGCGGCCTCGGCTGCCTCGGGCGACACCTCGTGGACTACGACATCGCATCCGGCGAGAGCGGCCACCTCGGCGATCCCGGCGCCCATCTGGCCGCCACCGATCACACCAACACGTTCCACCGCTGCTCCTTCTGTAGGTTCTCTGGGTCCCAGAGAGTCGCACACGCCGTGCCGGCGTTCAAAGTCCACTCGGTTCCTCGTGGCGGGCAACGCCGGGCGTTCGGCTACCTTGCGGATGTAATCGAGACGGAAGGAGACGGAACATGGCTCTCGACAGCACCGCCCGCGCCCACTGGGAGGGCGACCTCTTCTCCGGTTCCGGCACGGTCAGCCTCGACACCGGCGCCGCCGGTCCCCTCGAAGTGAACTGGAAGGCCCGGGCCGAAGAGCACGGGGGGATCACCAGCCCCGAGGAGCTGATCGCCGCCGCCCACGCCACCTGCTACTCGATGGCCCTCTCCAACACCCTCGCCAAGGCCGGCTATCCCCCGGCGAGCCTCGACGTGGAGGCCACGGCCACTTTCGTGCCCGGCACCGGCATCACCCAGATCGTGCTGCGTCTCGACGCCGACGTCCCCAACATCGGAGAGGACGAGTTCCAGCAGGCGGCCCAGACCGCCAAAGACAACTGCCCGGTCTCCAAGGCCCTGGCCGGCAACGTGGAGATCTCCCTGGAGGCGAACCTCCGCTGAAACCCTTCGCTCAGGAGGGCGGGGTCTGCTGGCCCATGGCCCGCGGCCCCGCCCTGAGCAGACAGGCGGCGAGGTGGTTGTCCGACTCCGGGACCTGCATCAGTTGCGGGTCCTCGACGTCGCAGAGGCCCATCTGTGCGATCGGACAGCGGGGGTGGAACCGGCACCCCGACGGGGGGTCGATGGGGGAGGGGATCTCCCCCCGAGGCATCGGCTGGGTCCGCCGGTGCTTGGGGTCGGGCACCGGGACGGCGTCGAGCAGCGCCTGGGTGTAGGGATGGGCGGGGGACCCGTACACCGACTTGAGCGGCCCCACCTCGACGATCCGGCCCAGATACATGATGGCGATCCGGTCGCACACGTACTTGGCGGTCGCCAAGTCGTGGGTGATGAAGAGGTAGGTGAGGTCGAACTCGTCCTTCAACCTCATCATCAGGTCGAGCAGGGCAGACCGGACCGACACGTCGGCCATGGCGATCGGCTCGTCGGCGACGATCAACTCCGGCCGGGTGACCAGGGCGCGGGCGATGACGATCCGCTGCCGCTGGCCGCCGGATATCTGGTGGGGGTACTTGTCGGCGTAGTTGGTGGGCGGGTTCATGCCCACCGCCTCCAGCATCTCCAGCACCCGCTTACGGCGCTGTCCCTCGCTCAGGTTCGGCTCGTGGATCTCCAGCGGATGGGCGATGGCCTGGCCGATCGTCATCCGGGGATTCAGCGAGGCCAGCGGGTCCTGGAAGATGATCTGCATGCGGGAGCGGAGCCGGCGCATCTCGTCCGGCGAGAGTTGGGACAGGTCCATCCCGTCGAAGAAGACCTTGCCCTCGGTGGGCTCGAGCAGGTTCAGGACCAGGCGTCCCACCGTCGACTTGCCGGACCCCGACTCGCCGGCGAGCCCGAACACCTCGCCGCGTCGGATCTCGAAGTCGACGCCGTCCACGGCCCGCACCGCCGGCTGCTCGCCGCGGTTGAACAGCGAGGCGAGGAACCCCGACTGGAGCGGGAAGTACTTCTTCACCCCGCGCACCTCGACGAGCGGCGGGCCCGCCTCGATGCGGTGGGTGGGCGTGGCGACTTGCTCGAGTCTGCTCTCAGGCACCGATGGCCACCTTCTGCGGATGCGGATGATGGAGCCAACACGCCACCCGGGTGTCCTCGGAGGCGCCTTCGGGCGGCGCGAACGGAGGGTCGTAGATCGGGCAGACCTCCTCCATCATGTAGGGGCAGCGGGGGTGGAACCGGCAGCCCGGTGGAGGCGAGCTCAGGTCGGGAGGTGAGCCCTCCATCTTGTACAGGGCGCCGCTGTCCAGCTCGATGTTCGGCACCGACTTCAGCAGCCCTTCCGTGTAGGGATGGAGGGGCTTTTCGAAGACCTGGTTCACGTCGCCGATCTCCACCAGCTTGGCGGCGTACATCACCGCCACCCGGTCGGCGACCTCGGCGACCACGCCGATGTTGTGGGTGATCAACAGGATCGTGAGGTTGAACTCGTCGCGCAGCTCCTTGAGCAGATCGAGGAACTTCGCCTCCACGATCACGTCGAGGGAGGTGGTGGGTTCGTCGGCGATCACCAGATCGCAGTTGAGGGCCAGGGCGAGGGCGATCATGACCCGCTGGCGCATGCCTCCCGACATCTGGTGCGGGTAGTCCTTGACCCGCTCCCGGCGGATGCCGAGCCGCTCCACCAGCTCCTCGGCCCGTGCCCTCGCCTCCTCTTCGGTCCACTCCGGCTCGTGGGTGAGCATCGTCTCGGTGAGGTGCTCGACGATGCGCTGGACCGGGTTGAGCGAGGTCATCGGGTCCTGGAAGACCATGCCGAGGCGGCTGCCTCGCAGGTCACGCATCTGGCGCTCGCTCAACTCCATCAGGTTCTGGCCGTCGAACCACAGCTCGCCGGAGGTGATGCGAGCCGACCCGTTGCGGAGGCGCATCATCGCCTTGCCCAGCGTCGACTTGCCCGAGCCGGACTCGCCGACCAGACCGAGGATCTCGCCCCGGCGGATGTCGAGGGAGACGTCGTCGACGCCTTTGACCACACCGTGGCGGGTCTCGTACTCGACGGTCAGGTTGCGGACTGAGTAGAGGATGTCGGAGGAAGTAGCCATTCAGCGATCTCGCAGCTTCGGGTTGAGGATCTCGGTGAGGCCTTCACCGAGCATGGTGAACGCCAAGACGACGAGCATGATCGCCAGCCCCGGGAATGTGACCAGCCACCAGGCGGTCTGGATGAACTCCTGGCCGCGGGCGATGTCGATGCCCCAGTCGGCGGTGCTGGGCGGCAGCCCCAAGCCCAGAAACGACAGGCCCGCCCCGGTGATGATGGCGTCGGCGATGTTGACCGAGAAGATGATCGACACCGACGGGATCACGTTCGGGTAGATGTAGCGGCGCAGGATCGTGCTCGGCTTGGCACCGATCGAGCGGGCCGCCTCCACGTACACCTCCTGTTTCACCGACAGGGTCTGGCCGCGGACGATCCGGTAGTACGTGGGGATGTAGAGGACGGCGATGGCGATGATCACGTTCAGGATCGATGGGCCGAGCACCGCCGTGATCGCGATCGCCAGGATCAGCCCCGGGAAGGCGTAGAGGCTGTCCATGAAGACCGTCATCACCCGGTCGATCTTGCCTCCGGCGTAGCCGGCGACGAGGCCCAGGGGGACGCCGAGGAAGAGGGCGACCAGGGAGGCGCTGAAGCCGATGATCAGGGCGACACGCGTGCCCCAGATGAGGCGGGAGTAGACGTCCTGGCCGATCTGGTTGGTGCCGAGCAGGAAATCACCGGCGGAAGCGACCCCACCGCTGATGTCCGAGGGTGCGTCCAGGTCGGGGAACTGGCCGGCGGCCTCCTCGTACTGCACCGAGCTCAGAACCGCGGCGAACGCCTCGCCTTCCTGGACCGCCTGCAGCACCTCTTCGACGGTGTCGTAGCGGCGGATGTTGGGTCGGAGCCGCAGGCCGCTGTCCGATTCCTGCAGCTCGTCGTCGAGCAGGGCGGCCTGCTCACGCAGGGCGCCGGCGGTGGGCGCTCCCCGCAACACGGCGATCGGCGGGCGGGAGACCTCGTCGTCGGGCCCCGTCGCCAGGTCCTCCAACGTCGACAGGCCACTGTCGGCTCGGACGATCAGGAGCGGCAGATCGGGCGTCTCTCCCGGCGCCAGAAATCGCGGGCCGACCTGCTCGTGGGGGCCGTAGGGAGCGAACCACTGCGGGAACAGGGCGACCACGATGAAGGCCAGGACCATCACGCTCGAGATCGCCACGAACCACCAGTCGGCGCCGTACCACTTGCGCGCCCGGAGGAGCCGGCGGACGAACCCGACCCGGGCGAGCTCCTCCTCCCACTGGGGGACGGCGGTCTCTTGGTCCTGGACTGGCAGATTCATGGTCAGTACCTGACTCGGGGGTCGACGAGCGAGTAGACGATGTCCACCGCCAGGCTGATCAGGGCGACGAGCATGGCGAACATCGTGATCACGCTCTGGACGGCGGTGTAGTCACGCGAAGAGATCCGCTGCACCAGGTACTGGCCCATCCCCGGCCACGAGAACACGGTCTCGGTGAGGACGGCGCCGGCGAGCAGGATGGCGACCTGGAGGCCGAGGAGCGTGATCACGGGGATGATGGCGTTCTTCAGGGCGTGGCTGCCGACGACTATGCGCTCGCGGATCCCTCGGGCGCGTGCCGCCCCGATGTATTCCATCTGCAGCGTCTCGATCACGTTCACGCGGGTGAGGCGGAGGAAGACGCCGGACAGGATGAGGCCCAGGGTGACCACCGGCAAGACGAGGTGGGAGAGCGACGACCACAGGGCCGCCCAGTTGCCGGTGATGATGGCGTCGAGCCACAGGATGTTGGTGGTCCTCTCCAGCGTCGTGGCGATCACCGGGTCGATGCGCCCGGCGATCGGAGTCCAGCCGAGGCGGACCCCGAAGACGAGCTGGAAGATCAACCCCAACCAGAAGACCGGTATCGAATAGATGACCACCGAATAGAGCCGCAGCGCGTAGTCGAACGGTCGTTTGCGGCGGGCGGCGGCCAGGGTGCCGCCGACGATCCCGATGAGCAGAGCGAGCCCGGCGGCGGGGATCACGAGCTCCAACGTGGCGGGGAACCGCTCGCTCATCTCGTCGATGATCGGGCGACGGCCACCAGTGAGGGAGTTGCCGAAGTCCAGGGTGACGATGTCACCCAGGAACCTTCCGTACTGGACGATGAGCGGGTCGTCGAGGCCCAGCTGTTCCCGCATCCGGGCGACGGTCTCGGCGCTTCCTTTCGGTCCCAGCGACGAGCGGACCGGGTCGCCGGGCAACACGCGCATCACGAAGAAGACCAGGCTGGCCAGGATGAAGACCATCGGGATGAGGAGCCCGATGCGGGTGAGGATGTAGCGGCGGAGGCCGGCGGAGCCGCGCACGAAGATGTACGCCAGCCCGATCAGCGCCGGGATTCCGATGATCAGGAAGATCAGTGCGAGGGGGGACAAGACGATCGACTCGGATCGATGGGTGGTTCGTGGGGCGGGCCTGAGGCCCGCCCCACGATCTTACGCCCGTCAGTTCTCGGACAGAACGGAGTAGTAGAACTCCAGGTTCGGGCCGATGTTGAGGGTCTCGGGGCTCGCGTACTCGTCGGAGCCGGAGACACCGTCCCGGGGCACGACGTGCTCGGTCTCGAAGTAGATCGGCAGCGTCACCACCAGGTCGGCGTAGATCTCCTGGATCTCCTCGTAGAGAGCGGCCCGGGCGTCCTCGTCCTGCTCGACCGAAGCCTCGTTGAGGAGGTCGACGAGCTGGGCGGCCTGATCGTTGATCGGCTCACCCTCGGGCGAGGTCACCATCGTGCCGAGACCGCCGTTGAACACGAACGGCTCGAGGTAGTTCGACGAGTCCGGGAAGTCGAAGAACCAGCCCAGGACGCCGCCGGGGTAGGCCTCGCCGCCCGTGAGGGCCGTCACGTAGGTGCTCCACTCCTGCGGCTGCAGGGTGACGTCGATGACGCCGGTGGCCTCCAGCTGCTGCTCGATGAGCTGCATCCAGTCGGCCGTGGCGGCACCGTAGTGCTCCGGCGGATACCACAGCTCGAGCTCGAGCGGGTTGTTCTCGTCGTAGCCGGACTCGGCCAGGTAGGCGCGGGCGGCGTCGAGGTCCGGGCTCTGATACATCTCGTCGAAGATCTCGGTGGCACCGATGAAGCCCGGCGGGACCATCGAGTACAGAGGCTCGACCTGGCCACCGTAGACCACGTCGACGATCTCGTCGCGGTCGATGGCCGACGCCACGGCCTTGCGGACGTTGATGTCGTCCATCGGCTCGATGGCGTAGTTGAGGATCAGGTACCGGATCGAGCCACCCTCGATGGCGCCGATCGTCAGGCCCTCGGCGCCTTCGAGCTCGCTGACGAGCTCGGCGCCCAGGATGCGCCAGGCGATGTCGATGTCGCCGTTCTGGACGGCCAGGGCCATCGTCTGCGGGTCCGAGAAGTAGCGGATGATGATCCGATCGACCTGCGGCTGGAGCTCACCCGTGTAGTTCGGGTTCGGCTCGAGCACGGTCTGCTCGCCCTGGGTGTACTCGGTGATGTACCAGGGGCCCGTCCCGTGGACCGGCGCCTCCGGGAAGGTGACGCACTCGTCAGCCGGGAACGTGTCCGGGTGGGCGGGCAGGAAGGCCGCCGTCGCCAGCAACTGGGGGAAGTAGGCGACCGGACGGGTCAGCGTGAACTGCAGCGTGCTCGAATCCAGCGCCTCGATGCTCTCGAGGAACGGGGTCGCCAGAGCGTTTGCGACGCCGTTCGGGCAGTCGGGGCCGATGGTGAGCAAGCGGTTCAGCTGCTCGGCGTACATCTCGGCGGTCAGCTCGGTGCCGTCCGAGAACTGGACGCCTTCACGCATCCGCACGGTGTAGACCAGTCCGTCCTCGGACACCTCCGGCATCTCCTCGGCGAGGCCGGTCGTCAGCTCCAGCTCGCCGGGCCGCCACCGCAGCAAGCCCTCGTTGATGTTCTTGAGGAGCTCCCAGTCGTGGATGGCGTAGGCGTCGGCGGGGTCGAGCGAGGCGATCGTGTCGGTCGTGCCGATGATGATCGTCCCGTCGGCCTCGCCGGCCGGCGCGCCAGTGGTGTCGGGCGTCTCCGCCGCCGTGGTCGACGTGGTGTCGCCCTCGGTGGTATCGGGGACGGTGGTATCACCCGCGGTCGTGGCAGTCGTGTCCTCGGTGGTGCCGCCGGTGCAGGCAGCCAACACGAGGACGAGCACCGCCACCACGGATATCCATCGTTTCATCGTGTCTCCTTCTAGGTGACGAGAAACTCCGAGCGAGATCTCGGAGGTTCACCAGAGAAGGCTACTCATGCAAGACGGTGAACCGAACGTCAGCGCTTGCGCCCGAACCGGTCGAACGGCTCGTCGGCCCCGACATCGTGCTCGGCGGCGAGGCGGGCGACGGCTTCGAGATCGAGTGATGCTGCGGCGGGCCAGGGGTCGTCTGTGCCGAGGCGCTCCGGCGCGTCCCTGATGGTCCACCTCCGGGGGTCGGTGTCGTCGAGCTCCTCCCAGGAGATGGGCATGGCGACCGGGGCCCCCGGGCGGGGCCGGAGAGACCACGGGCAGACCGTCGACTGCGCCCAGCGGTTGCGGAGCCAGTCCACGAACACCCGGCCCGCCCGGTCCTTCTTCGAGAACGCGGTGGTGGTCGCCTCCGGGTGGCGGGCGGCGACCACGCCGGCCAGCAGTCGGGCGGCGTGGCCGACGGCGTCGAAGTCGTGGTGGGGCTCGATCAGCGCCACCACGTGGTAGCCGCTGGAGCCGGTCGTCATCAGTCCGGGAGAGAGGCCGACGTCTTCCATGACCTGGCGCGCCGCCCGCGCCGCTTCCCTGGGCGGCTCGCCGCCCTTCGGGGGGTCGAGGTCCAGGACGAGACGGTCGGGCCGGTCCAGGTCGGGCAGCCGGGAGGTCCAGATGTGGAACGTGATCGTGTTCTGGTTGACCAGGTAGACCAGATCGTCGACGGAGTCGCACGACGGGTGCACCGTCGTGCCGCCTTCCTTGGGGACTTCTATCCGCTCGATCGATTCGGGGAAGTACTCCGGGGCGTTCTTCTGCATGAACCCCGACTCTTCGATCCCGCTCGGGAATCGCTGCAGCGTCAGCGGCCGACCCCGCAGGTGGGGCAGCATCGCATCGGCCACGGCCCTGTAGTAGTCGACCACCTCGCCTTTGGTGATCCCGTCCTGTGGGAACAGGACCTTCTCCGGATGCGACACCTCCACCTGCCCATGTTGGCAGGTCCTGGTTCAGAGGAACCGGGCGAGGTACTGGCGCTTCTTGCCGACCCGTATCACGAGGGTGGTGGCGGTGGCGAGATCCTGGGGGCCGACCACGCGGGCGGAGTCGGTGATCGGCTCGTCGTTGACCCGGACGCCTCCCTGCTCGATGAGCCTGCGGGCCTCGCTGTTGCTCTTCGACGCGCCGACACGGGTCATGAGGTCCAGCAGGCCGATGCCCGCCTCCAGCTCGGAGCGGGGGATCTCGGCGGTGGGCGCCTGCTCGAACGCCATCGCCAGCACCTCGTCGCTGAGCTGGGACACCGGGGCGTCTCCGAACAGCACCGCCGTGGCCTGCTCGGCGGCCCGCAGCCCCTCGTCGCCGTGGACGATCCGGGTGGTCTCGGCGGCGAGCTTCCTCTGACCCATGCGGGATCCCGGGTCGTCGGCGTGGGCCCTGGCGATCTCCTCGATCTCTTCGATCGGGAGGAACGTGTACATCCGCAAGAACCTCTCGACGTCGCGGTCGTCTGTGTTGAGCCACCACTGGTAGTACTGGAACGGCGACGTGAGGTCGGGATCCAGCCAGGGGGCGTTGCCGGCCGACTTGGAGAACTTCTTGCCGTCGGACCCTTCCACGAGCGGCCAGGTGATGGCATGCACCTGGGCTCCGTGGCGGCGGCGGATCAGGTCGACACCCGACAGGATGTTCCCCCATTGGTCGGACCCTCCGCCCTGCAGGGTGCAGCCGTAGGTCCGGTAGAGGTAGTCGTAGTCGAAGGCCTGGAGCAGCGTGTAGCTGAACTCCGTGTAAGAGATCCCCTGCTCGCGGTCTTCCATGCGGCGCCGGATCGCCTCCCGGGAGATCAGCTGGTTGACCGAGAAGTGCTTGCCGATCTCGCGGAGGAACTCGAGGACGGTGACGTCTTTCGTCCACTCGTAGTTGTCGACGAGGATGGCATCGGACATGTCGAGGACCCGCCCGAAGTCCCGGCGGATCCCCTCCAGGTTGCGCTCCACCTCCTCGTCGGACATCAACGCCCGCTCCTCGTCGCGGAAGGATGGGTCGCCGATGCGCCCGGTGGCGCCGCCGGCCAAGGCGATGGGCCGGTGGCCGGCGCGCTGCAGCCAGGCCATCACCATCAGGCCCGCCAGGTTGCCGACGTGGAGCGACGGGGCGGTCGGGTCGAAGCCGACATAGAAGGTCCGTCTGCCCGTGGCCAGGTGCTCGACGAGGCTCGCCTCGTCGGTGTGGTCCTGGAGCAGGCCCCTCTCGCGCAGGGTCTCGATGGGATTCGACATTGGCGATTCCACGGTAGTGGCCGATGCAACACCCCTCTGCCGGCGGTGGTCGGGCCGGGCAGGGGCGGAACCGGCTTCCTCGGCCCGAAGCGCCCCGAGTACCCTTTGGCGGGAGCATGTACGACTTCCAGAAGATCGAAGCGAAGTGGCAGGAGCGCTGGGCGGACTCCGGCGTGTTCGAAGTCGAAGCCGACCCCTCGCGCCCGAAGTTCTACAACCTGACGATGTACCCCTACCCGTCGGGGGCGCTCCACCAGGGTCACGTCCGCAACTACACCTACGGCGACCTGCTGACCCGCTACATGACCATGCGGGGATACAACGTGTTGTCTCCGATGGGCTGGGACAGCTTCGGTCTTCCCGCCGAGAACGCGGCGATCGCCACGGGTGTCCATCCCCGGATCAACACCGAGAAGCAGATCGCCCGGATGTCGGAGCAGATCCGCCGGCTGGGGGCGATGTACGACTGGCGCCGCGAGATCGCGTCCCACCATCCCGACTACTACCGGTGGGACCAATGGCTGTTCCTGAAGCTGTTCGAGCGCGGCCTCGCCTACAAGGCGGAGGCGCCCGTCAACTGGTGTCCCAACGACCAGACGGTCCTGGCCAACGAGCAGGTCGTCGACGGCCGCTGTGAGCGGTGCGGCCACGAGGTCATCCGCCGCAACCTGAGCCAGTGGTTCTTCAAGATCACCGACTACGCCGAGCGGCTGCTCGCCGACCTGGACCAGCTGGAGCACTGGCCCGAGCGGGTCCGCGTCATGCAGCGCAATTGGATCGGGCGGTCGGAGGGCGCGCTGTTCACCATGCAGGTGGACGGCCTGGACGCCAGCTTCGATGTCTTCACCACCCGCCCCGACACCATCTTCGGGATGACGTTCGCGGTGCTGGCTCCCGAGCACCCGCTGGTGGACCGGCTCGTGGCGGGCACCGAATACGAGGCCGAGGTGCGCGCCTATCAGGAGAAGGCGGCGAAGGAGAGCGAGATCGACCGGATGGCGGAGGGTGACAAGACCGGTGTCTTCACCGGCCGCTACGCCGTCAACCCCGTCAACGACCGGCGCGTCCCCATCTACATCGCCGACTACGTCCTGATGGGCTACGGCACCGGAGCCATCATGGCCGTGCCCGGCCAGGACCAGCGCGACTGGGACTTCGCCGAGAAGTACGGGATCGACATCATCCGCACGGTGGAGCCTCCCGCCGATTTCGACGGCAAGGCATACGTCGGCGAAGGGCGAGTGATCAACTCCGGCTTCCTCGACGGCCTCGACATCGAGACCGCCAAGGAGCGGATGATCGCCTGGCTGGAAGAGAAGGGGATCGGCCGCCGCCAGGTCCAGTACCGCCTGCGCGACTGGCTCATCAGCCGCCAGCGCTACTGGGGGTGCCCCATCCCGATCGTGCACTGCCCGGATTGCGGCCAGGTTCCGGTTCCCGAGGACCAGCTGCCGGTCGAGCTGCCCGATGTCGAGGACTACGCCCCCAAGGGACGCTCACCTCTGGCGGCGCTGGACTCGTTCGTCAACACGACGTGCCCGAACTGCGGTGGCCCCGCCCAGCGGGAGACCGACACGATGGACACGTTCGTCGACAGCTCCTGGTACTTCCTGCGGTTCACCGACGCCCGCAACCAGGATCAGATCTTCGACCCGGAGAAGGCGGCCTACTGGATGCCGGTCGACCAGTACATCGGCGGCATCGAGCACGCCGTCCTGCACCTGCTGTACTCGCGGTTCATCACCAAGGTCCTCTTCGACATGGGCCTGTCGCCGGTGGAGGAGCCGTTCGCCCGGCTGTTCACCCAGGGGATGATCCGCCTGGGCGGCGCCAAGATGTCGAAGTCGAAGGGCAACATCGTCGACCCCCTCGACCTGCTGGCCTCCCACGGCGCCGATGCCCTGCGCCTGTACCACCTGTTCATGGGCCCGCCCGCCGAGGACGCCGACTGGGACGAACACGGCATCGACGGCACGTCCCGGTTCCTGGACCGGGTGTGGCGCCTGGTGACAGGCGAGTTCGGGGAGCCCACCGACCGGGAGGAGAACGAGTCCGACCGGGCGGTGATCTCCGAGACCCACCGGGCCATCAAGAAGGTCACCGAGGACATCGAGCGCTTCGCTTTCAACACGGCGGTGCCCGCGCTGATGACGCTCGTCAACACCCTCGTCGACTACGTCCGCCAGGGCGCCCGACGGGAGACGTTCGACTACGCCGTGGAGAAGCTGTTGCTGCTGCTGTCGCCGATGGCCCCCCACATCGCGCACGAGCTGTGGGAGCGGACCGGCCACACGACCATGCTCGCCACCGAAGCGTGGCCCGAGTACGACCCCGAGCTGGCCAAGCTCGAGGTGGTGACCATGGTGATCCAGGTCAACGGCAAGGTGCGGGACCGGGCCGAGGTCGACGCCTCGATAAGCGCCGACGACGCCGAGCGCCTGGCGCTCGAGTCGCCCCGCATCAAGGAGTGGATCGGCGACGGCGAGGTGAAGAAGGTGATCAGCCGCCCACCGCGGCTGGTGAACATCGTCGTCGGGTGATCCGGGCCTCCGCCCTCCTCGGGCCTTTCGACACCGCCGAGGTGAGGCGGCTGCTGGCCCCGGTCCGGCCCGAAGAAGTCGACATCCGCCTGCTGCCGCGTTCGCTCCAGCGCGTCGTGCCGCGATGGGTGGCGGCCGTCACCACGCCGTGGGCGGTGTACGTCCGGCCGCAGGCGCTGACGAGCGGAGACGAGGCCATCGCCCGGCTCGTCGTCCACGAGCTCGTCCATTGGCGCCAGTGGCGCACCCTGGGGGTCGTCGGGTTCCTGCGCCGCTACGTCGGCGACTACCTGCGGGGCCGCATGCGGGGCCTGGACCACCGCTCGGCCTACCTCGAGATAGGCCTCGAGCGGGAGGCGACGGAAGCGGCCCGAAGGGTCTGACCGGTTCGCCCGGCCTATTCGATGACGACACCGTCGAGGTCGGGTGCCTCCGGGTACTCGAGGCCCAGCCCTTCCATCACTCCGACGACGATCTCTCCGATCGCCAGCTTGCGGTACCACTTGCGGTCGCCGGGGATCACGTACCAGGGGGCGAACTCCGTCGAGGTTCGGCCGAGCATCTCGGCGTAGGCGGCCATGTAGTCGTCCCACTTCTTCCGGGTCTCGATGTCGCCGGGGTCGAACTTCCAGTGCTTGCCGGGGTCGTCGAGACGGGCCTGCAGGCGCTCCGCTTGCTCTTCTCTCGAGATGTGGATGAAGAACTTCACGATGGTCGTGCCCTCGTCGGAGAGCATCCGCTCGAACTCGACGATGTGGTCGTAGCGCTTCCGCCATCGCTCCTCGGGGGCGAGGCCGTCGACCCGGACCACGAGCACGTCCTCGTAGTGGCTGCGATTGAAGATCACGATCTCCCCGTCGCCCGGCACATGGGGGTGGACTCTCCACAGGTAGTCGTGGGCCAGCTCCCGGGCCGTGGGCTTCTTGAACGAGGCGACCCGGACGCCCTGGGGGTTCATCCGGCCGAACACGTCCCGGATCGTCGAATCCTTCCCGGCGGTGTCCATCGCCTGGAGCACGGCCAGGAGACGATGGCCCCCGTCGGCGTAGAAGAGCTCCTGGAGCTCGGCGAGCCGCGCCGCCAGCACCTCCACCCGTCTCTTGCCCTCCTCCTTGCCTCGGTCCCAGCCGACGTCGGAGCGGGTC
This sequence comes from Acidimicrobiia bacterium, assembly GCA_017577575.1. Lineage (GTDB taxonomy): Bacteria > Actinomycetota > Acidimicrobiia > Spongiisociales > ZC4RG35 > ZC4RG17. Next base: position 64,660 of record PKRG01000008.1, read on the forward strand.
GGCCACGAGGCCAGGTCGACGGAGGTGCCGGGAGTGACGCGGAAGGCTTCGAACGACATGGCCGAAACCCTACCCACAGGGGTCTGGTCGTCGCCCGCCCGGTTCGGTAGAAGGAGAGGTGCAGCGCACGGGACGAGGGAGCTGCGCGAAGGAGGCCCATGGACCGGCGCTGGCTGCCGGCGGGAGCGTTGGGGCTCGCCGCCGTCGTGGCGGGGGTGTGGTGGGGCAGAGGCCTCGCCGCCCCGCCCGTTCCGCCCCCGCCTGCGGCACAGACCGCTGCCTCCTCGACCGCCGCCCCCTCACTGGTCGTCCACGTCTCCGGGTGGGTGCAGCGGCCGGGCCTCGTCACGGTGCCCGACGGGTCGAGGGTGGGCGACGTGCTGGCGGCAGCCGGGGGCGTGCGTCCGGGGGCGTCGCTCGACGGCGTGAACCTCGCCCAGCCGGTCGTCGACGGCCAACAGGTCGTCGTGCCCGGGCCCCAAGGGGCCGGTGGCGGCGCCGTCGCCGCCGACGACGGGCGCGTTCACCTCAACACCGCCACCCCGGCCGAGCTCGAGACGCTGCCCGGGGTCGGCCCGGTGCTGGCGGAGCGGATCGTCGCCCATCGGGACGCGCGCGGCGGCTTCGACCAGGTCGAAGACCTGCTCGAGGTGCCCGGCATCGGCGAAGCCAAGCTGGCCGACCTGCGGGATGCCGTCGCCGTTCCGTGAAACCCTCGGGGTGGAAGGCCGCACGTGGGCCGTCGTGGCGGTCGGCGCCGCCACCTGGGCGGGAGCCGCCGCCGCCCGCTGGTGGGGAGGCGCCGCCATCGTCGCCGTCTTCGCCGCTGGTGCGGTCTTGGTCGCCGCCTTCGGCTGGCGGCCGGTGATCGGCGCCGTCGTAGTCGCCTCTCTGGCCGGCTGGTGGTCCGGCCACGGCTCCGCCGTCCGGGAACAGGCGATCCTGTCGCACGAGACCCCCGCCGGGCAGGCTGATCTCGGCGTCCGCCTCCTCACCGACCCGCGGCAGGGCGACTTCGGCTGGCACGCCTTGGCCGTCGCCGACCCGCCGGAGCCGGGGAGGCCGGCGGCGGTCCCGATGCTGATCGGCTCTACGGAGCCGCTGCCCGGGGTCGCCGGAGACCGCCTGACGATCGAGGGATGGCGGAGCGGGCGCCGCGGCACGGTCCGGGGCGCCCCCTACTCCGGGGTGGTGACGGTGGAGGCGGTGACGGCGGTGGAGTCACCCCGGGCGTGGTGGTGGGCGGCCGGCAACGGGGCCCGTCGGCGGGTGCTGGATCGCCTCCGAGGCCGCGGGCCGGTCCGGGCACTCCTCGCCGGGTTCCTGGTCGGAGAGACGGGTGACGTCCCGGACGCGGACATGGAGGCGATGAGGCGGGCGGGCCTGTCCCACCTGGTCGCCGTGTCCGGCTCCAACGTGTCGCTCTTCTTGACCCTCACCGTGATCGCACTCGGCCCGCTCGGCGCCGGCCCCCGGAGAAGGGCCGCACTGGGGCTCGCCGCGCTGGTGGTCCTCGTCGTTGCCACTCGATGGGAGCCGTCGGTGGTCAGGGCGTCGATCATGGCGGCGCTGCTTCTCGCCGGGAGGGTGGCAGGGTGGGCGCTCGACACTCCGACGGCTCTTGGCGTCACCGTGTCGTGTGCCGTCGTGGTCTCAGGCGAGCTGGCCACCGACGTGGGGTTCGCCATGTCGGTGCTGGCCACGGCGGGCGTGGTGGCGGGCTCGGCTCTCCGACCCCGGGCGTTCCCCCGTCCGATCGGAACCCTCGTCGGCGCCACCTGCGGCGCCCAACTGGCGGTCGCTCCCGTGGCCCTCACCGTCTTCGGGTCGGTCCCTCTGCTGGCGCCTCTCACCAACCTGGCGGCCATCCCCATCGTGTCGGCCGCCACCGCGTTGGGGGCGGTCGGCATCGCCACCGGCCTCGACCCCCTCGTCGACCTGGCGGCCGTCGGCGCGGCCGCCGTGCTGGCTATCGCCCGCGTCGCCGCCGCATGGCCTCAAGTGGGCTGGACAGGGCTGATCGGCGCGGTGGCGGCGGTGGCGTGCCTCCGGAGCCGCTGGCGTCCGGGTGTGGCCCTGGCCATCGCCGGGATCGTCGCTTGGTCGGTGGTGCCGACCTCCGAGCTCCCCCGCCCGGGGGCCGTCGTCCTCGACGTGGGGCAAGGTGACGCCGTCTTGGTGGCGTCGGGCGGCGGCGCGACGATGCTGGTCGACGGTGGACCCGAGCCGGGGGCCCTCGACCACAAGCTCCTCGCCTACGGCGTCGGCCGCCTCGATCTCGTCGTCCTCACCCACGTCCACGCCGACCACGCCACCGGCCTGGAGGCGGTGTTGGGCAGGAGAGAGGTGGGGGAGGTGTGGCTGCCGTCACCGCCCCACGAGACTCCCGCCTCGGTCCGGGTAGCAGAGCTGGTCCGCGAGCTCGGTGTCCCTTGGCGTCACGCCCCGGTCGGCGAACGGCTCGTCCTCGACGACCTGGTCATCGAGGTGCTGGGGCCGAAGCGCCGGTACGCCTCGCCGAACGACCAGTCCGTCGTCCTCCGGGTGACCGGGCCCGGCGGCGCGCGCCTGCTCCTGACGGGGGATGTCGAGAGGCACGCCCAGGCAGACCTCGCCGGCGTCCGGGCCGAGGTGCTGAAGGTCCCCCACCAGGGAGCGGCGACGTCGGACCTCGAATGGCTCGCCTCCGTCGGGGCTCGCCTCGCCGTCGTCTCCGTCGGCCCCAACGACTACGGGCATCCCGCACCCGAGGTGATCGCCGCCCTGGAATCTGCGGGCGCCGTGGTCCACCGCACCGACCAGGCAGGCGACGCGGTCATCGACCTGGCGGCCGACGTTGACGATCTGGCACCGGACGCCGAAACTCCCCGGCATGTTCCGAGGGGAGTTGACGGCGGGTGAGCACCGCCTCGAGTTCGGTGACGTCACCTACGTGATGGGCGTGATCAACCTGTCTCCCGAGTCGAAGAACGCCCACACGATCGCCACGAGCCCCGAGGAAGCCCGCTCGCTCGCCGACCGGTATCGCAGCTGGGGGGCGGACGTGATCGAGGTGGGCGGGCAGTCCTCCCACTACGACAACCCCACCCTCGGGGTCGAGGAGGAGACGAAGCGGGTGGTCCCGTCGATCGAAGCGCTCGTCGCCGACGGGCACATCGTCGCCGTGGACACCTGGAAGCCGAAGGTCGCCGAGCGTGCCATCGAGGCCGGCGCCGCCATCGTCAACGACACCGGGGGCCTGCGATCCGCCGAGATGCGCCGCGTCCTCACGTCCTCCGACGCGGCGGCGATCGTCGTGTACGTGGAAGGCGACGACCCCCACTCGGTGGGCGAGGTGACGATCAGGCCGGACAAGACGGAGGCGATGGTCGAATCCTTCCGCCACCTCCTCGACGGGCTCGACCCGTCGCTGCGTGCCCGCGTCCTCGTCGACCCGGGCATCGCCATCAACTATCGCGGCGACTACCGCGCCTATACCCGGTTCCAGCTCGACGTCATCCGCCGGAGTGCCGCGTTCTCGGTGCTGGAGCGGCCGCTCGTCGTGCCGATCCCCCGCAAGGCGGACATCCACTGGGTCGGCGCCTACATCACGTTGGCGTTGGAGTACGGAGCCGACATGATCCGTGTCCACGACGTGGCCGTTGCCGCCCGTCTGGTCCGCCTGTGGGAACGGGAAGTGGATCGTTGAACGAGACCGAGCGATTGGAGCCGCTGGGCGAGAACGCCCTGAAGGTGCGGCGGTGGCGGGTGGCGATCGGCACCCTCGCCTCCCTCGTCGTCACCGTGGGCGGCGTGCTGTTCGTGACGACCATCGGGGACCCGCCCGCCTGGCTGTGGGCGGTCCCAGCGCTCTGCGCGGCGGTGGGCGCCGTCTCGTGGTGGTGGGCAGGGGTGGACTACGCCCGCTGGGGCTGGCGGCTGACGCCCGAGCTGTTCGAAGTGCGGCGAGGGGTGGTGTTCCGACGCCAGCACCTCGTCCCCCGAAGCCGCATCCAGAACGTCACCACCAAGGGCGGGCCGCTCCAGCGCCGCTTCGGGGTGCTCACCCTCGCCGTGCACACCGCCGGGTCGCGCACGAAGAACGTCGAGGTCCGGGACATGGCAGCCGAACACGCCCATGAGATCCGCCGGCGCCTGGGTTTGGCATGACCGAAGAGCTCCCCGCCATGCCCTCCGACGACGGAGCCGGCCGCGGCGACTCCGAGACCGACGGCTGGCGACGGCTCCACCCCCTGACCATCCTCAAGGAGATCGGCTCGCTCGCCTGGGCCATCGTCGCCGCCTTGGTCCTCGACTTCCAGCCCGCCGACGTGCCCGGCATCTGGGAGGAGGCCGACGTGGCCATCGCCGTGGCGGTGTTCGTCTACGCCCTCGCCCGGTACTTCTTCACCGCCTACCGCGTCACCCCGACGTCTCTCGAGCTGCGTCGGGGTGTGTTCGTGAAATCCCTCCAGGTCATGCCGCGGGACCGTGTCCAGTCGGTGGGCGCCAACGCCGGGTTCATCGGCCGCCTCTTCGGCGTCACCACCGTCGAAGTCTCCGCCGCCGACGCCGAGGACATCCAGTTGGGATTCGTCTCCGAAGAGGACGCCGAAGCGCTCCGCCGCGTTCTGGAACGAGGCGCCACCGGCTCCGGCGACGGAGAGGGAGAGGAAGCGACGGCGGCAGAAGTGGTCGCCATGCTGCCGCTGTCGCGCCTCGTGTTGTTCGGCGTCACGGACACGGCGCTGCTGGTCGGGGCGGTGGCCGTGGTGGCGGGCCTCGCGATCGGCGTGGCCACCCGGCAGTATTGGATCCCCCTCCCGGTGCTCGGCGCCTTGGCCTGGCCCACGATCCGCGCCTTCGGGTTGGTCGGATTCCGCTCCACCATCGAGCAGGACCGCCTGAGGGTCCAGGCCGGGATCCTGGGCCGCCGGCACACCGAGTCCCCCCTCGAGCGGATCCAACTCGTCCAGGTCCGGCGCCCGCCCCTGAGGAGGATGTTCGGCTACGAGACCGTGACGATGGTCACCGGCGACATCGGCGTGTCTGCCGAAAACATGAACCTGACCGGGTTCGTCGCCCCGCTGGTCCCCATCGGGCAGTGGAAGGTGGTCGCCGAGCGGCTCCTGGGGCCGGTGGCGCTCGACGAGGAGGACCTGGCGAGGTCGTCGCGTCTCACGATCCGGCGGGCGGTCCTTCGCGGGCTGGTGGCGGTGGCGGTGGTGGCGGCGGCCGTCGGCTGGATCGGATGGGCATTCGCCCGGGCCGCGTGGGTGGGAGCTCTCGTGGCGGCGGCCGGGACGGTGGCCGCCGTCGCCTACGCGCGCGCCCGGTGGCGGATACTCGGATGGGCCCTGGACGACCGGCACCTGATGTTGCGCCGAGGCGTGTTCGACCGCCGCCTCACGATCGTTCCCGTCCACAAGGTCCAGGACGTGACGATCCGAGCCACTCCTTTCCAGCGTCGCCTCGGACTCGCCACCGTCGACGTCGACACCGCCGGGCTGTCGCTGTCGGGAAGCGTGCTGGCGGTCGACCTTCCCGTCGAACAGGCCCGGTACCTGGCCGACCGTCTGGCGGAGACGGCGGCACGGGTCGCCCTCCCCGACGGGGTGTGAGCGTCGACCGGTAGATGGTGTAGGTTGGCGCCATGTCCCTGATCGCCGTGACCGGCCCTTCCAACCCTGGTCCGGGCGAGCGCGAAGAGATGCTGGAGGCCGCCCGTCAGGCCCTCCTCGAAGAGGGCATCGAGCCTGCCGACATCGTGCGCATCGACGTTCCGGGCCGCGGGGCAGGAGAGGACGGCGAGGGGACGCTGCGGGCAGAGCTGGAGCCGGTGGTCCCGATCCTGCAGTCGGGCTCGCTCTTCGGCGGGCGTCAGGGGCTGCTCGTCGTCGACGCCCACAACCTCCAGGTCGCCGAGGCCGAGATCCTCGCCGACCTCGTCTCCAACCGCGACCCCGAGGCGGTGGCGGTCGTGTTCGTATCGGGAGGCAAGCTCCCCAAGCCGCTCGCCGACGTGGCCAAGAACGGGGGGAGGGCGGTCACCATCGCCAAGATGTGGGAGCGGCAGGCGATCGCATGGGCCGAAGAAGAGATGAAAAAGCGCGAGCTCGACGCGGAGCCAGAGGCAGCCGCAGCTCTGGTGCAGCGATTCGGGACCGACACCGCCGCCATGTCGCGGGCCCTCGACCAGCTCCGCGAGCACAGAGGAAAGATCACGCCGGCGCTGATCCTCGACTGGTTCAAGAACCGGCCTGACGAGCCGCTGTTCCTCTACATCGACGCCATAGAGAAAGGGCGGGCGGGAGAAGCGCTGAGACGGCTGGGGGATTTCCTGACCCACGGCCATCCGCTGCAGGTGATAGGAGCGCTCGACAACGACCTGCGACGCCGGGTGCTGGCGGCGGCGGCACCCGACCTGGAGACGCTCGCGCAGTGGATCGGAGCCAAGCCGTCGGATCGGAGGGCCGAGAGGCTGTGGAGGAACCGGGGGAGAGTGGCCGAGTCGGCCCTGCGGCGGGCCCAGGAGGCGATCCTGAGGGCGGACCGGGTGCTGAAGTCGCACCCAGAGGACAGCCACCGCGTGACCATGGAGCGGCTCACGGTGGCGCTGTGCCGCTGGTACTCGTAGAGGTCAGGCCGACTGCAGGGTGCGGAGACGGGCGGCGAGGCGGGACTTCTTGCGCGCCGCCGTGTTGGGCTTGAAGACGCCCTTCGTCACAGCCTTGTCGATCTTCTTCTGGGCGTACCGGAAGAGCTCGTCGGTCGGCTCGCCCGCCTCGGCGGCCGCCAGCACCTTCTTGATGGCGGTCTTCACCTCGGAGCGGATCGACTTGTTGCGCAGACGCCGCTTCTCGTTCTGGCGGTTGCGCTTGATCTGTGACTTGATGTTGGCCATGTGTTCAGAAACCTCGTTGTACGTCGGCAGATCTCAAAAGGCTGGAAAAGTGATCGCGCCGACACGAGACACGGCCGGCGGGAGGCCCCAAAGATAGCAGCCGAGCCGCGGCGGGTACAATGCGGAGGCTCGTCGTCCCCCCGAGTTCGTGACACCTCAGGCGCGCATTCGCAACTTCTCCATCATCGCCCACATCGACCACGGCAAGTCGACCCTGGCCGACCGCCTGCTCGAGCGGACGGGCGCGATCTCGGAGAGGGAGATGCGGGAACAGGTCCTCGACTCGATGGATCTCGAGCGGGAGCGGGGGATCACGATCAAGGCCCAGACCGTGCGGCTCCACTACACGGCCGCCGACGGCCAGGACTACGTCCTCAACCTCATCGACACCCCCGGCCACGTCGACTTCTCCTACGAGGTGTCCCGGTCCCTCGCCGCGTGCGAGGGGGCGTTGCTGTTGGTGGACGCCGCCCAGGGCGTCCAAGCCCAGACGCTCGCCAACGCCTACCTGGCCATCGAAGGGGGCCTGGAGATCATCCCGGCGCTGAACAAGATCGACCTGCCGGCGGCGGATCCCGACCGGGTGGCGGAGGAGGTGGCGTCGGTGATCGGCGGGGAGCCCGAAGAGGTGTTGCTGCTCTCCGCCAAGACCGGCGAAGGTGTCGACGAGCTGCTCGAGCGCATCGTCTCCGACGTGCCGCCGCCGGCCGGCGACCCGGAGGCGCCGCTGCGCGCCCTGGTCTTCGACTCCTACTACGACGCCTACCGGGGAGTCGTCTGTTACATCCGGGTGGTCGACGGCGTCCTCGCCGCCGGCGAGCGGGTCCGGTTCATCGCCACGGGTGACGAACAGGACGCCGACGAGATCGGGTTCCTCACCCCCAAGGCGGTCCCCGCCGCCTCCCTCGGCCCGGGCGAGGTGGGGTACCTGATCACCGGCGAGAAGGAGATCGACAAGATCAAAGTCGGTGACACCGTCACCACCGCCCGCAGGGGGGCCGTCGAGCCGCTGCCCGGCTACGCCGAGCCCAAGCCGATGGTCTACTCGGGGATCTTCCCCACCGAAGGCGACGACTTCGAGGACCTCCGCGAGGCGTTGGAGAAGCTGTCGCTCAACGACGCCTCCCTCGTGTGGGAGCCCGAGACCTCCAAGGCGCTCGGTTTCGGGTTCCGCTGCGGGTTCCTCGGGTTGCTGCACATGGAGATCGTCCGCGAGCGGCTCGAACGGGAGTACGGCCTCGACCTCGTCGCCACCGCCCCGTCGGTCGCCTATCGGGTGACGACCACCGACGGCCAGGAGCTGGAGGTGCGCTCGCCGCAGGACCTGCCCGAACCGGCCAAGATCGCCGAGATCGCCGAGCCCTACGTGCGGGCGATGATCCTCACCCCGGCCGAATACGTCGGGACGATCATGGAGCTGGTGCAGTCCCGCCGCGGCGAGATGGGGTCGATGAACTACGTCGGCACCGAGCGGGTCGAGATGGACTACCAGCTGCCCCTCGCCGAGGTCGTCTTCGACTTCTTCGACCAGCTCAAGTCACGCACCCGCGGCTACGCCTCTCTCGACTACGAGCCGGCGGGATACCGTCCCTCCGACCTGGTCAAGGTCGACGTGCTCCTCAACGGCCAGCCCGTCGACGCCTTCTCGTCGATCGTGCACCGCGACAAGGCCTACGAGTACGGGAAGCGGATGGTGGAGCGCCTCCGGGAGCTGATCCCCCGTCAGCTGTTCGACGTCCCGATCCAGGCGGCGATCGGGGGTCGGATCATCGCCCGCGAGACCGTCAAGGCGCGGCGCAAGGACGTGCTCGCCAAGTGCTACGGCGGTGACGTGACCCGCAAGAAGAAGCTCCTCGAGCGCCAGAAGGAAGGCAAGCGGCGGATGAAGATGGTCGGCTCGGTGGAGGTTCCCCAGGAGGCGTTCGTCGAGGCCCTGCGTGTCGACCGCTGACCCCACCACCGTCAGGCCCGACTCCCCGGAACTCGCCGACTCCGCCGCCTCTGCCGCCACCGCCTACGTCCACGTCCCGTTCTGTGCCCGAGTCTGCCCGTACTGCGACTTCGCGGTCGTGGCGGGCCGTGACGAGCTCATGGGCCGCTACACCCGCGCCCTCGCCGCCGAGGTGGGCATGGCCCGAGACTGGCGGCCCCTCGACGCGCTGTACTTCGGCGGGGGGACGCCGAGCCGCTTCGGCAGTCAACGGCTGGCGGGAGTGGTGGAGGCGATCCGGCGGCGCTTCCAGTTGGCGCCCGGCGCCGAGGTCACGCTCGAGGCGAACCCCGAGGACTGGACGCCGCAGCTCGCCGCCGAGCTGGTGGCGGCCGGCTTCACCCGGGTGTCGTTCGGGGCGCAGTCGTTCTCGACGCCCGTGCTCCTGGCCCTGGGCCGCCGCCACCTCCCGCCCGACGTCATCGCCGCCGTCACCGCAGCCCGTACGGAGGGGTTCGCCTCGATCAACCTCGACCTGATCTTCGGGACCCCCGGCGAGACGATCGAGTCGTGGCGGGAGACGGTCGAGGCAGCCATCGCCCTGGAAGTCGACCACGTGTCCTGTTACGCCCTCACGGTCGAGAAGGGCACCCCTCTCAGCCGGGCAGTGGCCCGGGGCGCCCCCGCTCCCGACCCCGACCTCCAGGCCGACCAGTACGAGCTCGCCGCCGAGCTGTTGGCCGCCGCCGGGTACGTGCGCTACGAGGTCTCCAACTGGGCGCGGCCGGGCCACGCCTGTCTGTACAACCTGGCGGTCTGGGCCCAAGGCGAGTACGAGGCGTTCGGCAACGGCGCCCACGGTTTCCGCCACGGCGCCCGGTTCCGCAACATCCGCCGCCTCGACGCCTACCTGCAGAGAGTCGAGGAGGGAGAGCTTCCCCGGGCGGGAGAGGAGCCGGTATCGGGCTGGGACGCCGAACTGGATCGCATGTTCGTCGGCCTGCGCCGGGCCGCGGGTGTCGCCGACGGTCCCGGGGTGGAGGCTTTCCTGGGGTCGGAGGAGGGTCGACGCCTCCTCGAACTGGGGGTGGTGGAGCACGCCCGAGGACGGCTCCGGGTGACCCAGCCGTTGCTCACCGACGCCGTCGAGCGGGCGGTCCTGTCGTTGACGCCCCGAGGACCGTGATCAGACGTCCGAACTCGTCCGGTCTCTGGCTACCCTGACCTCATGTTGGAGGACCGCCGCCAAGAGATCCTCCGCACCCTGGTCGAGGAGTACATCAAGACCGGAGAGCCGGTCAGCTCGCGCACGATCGCCGAGCTCTCCAACCTGGGCGTGTCCGCTGCCACGATCCGCAACGAGCTGGCCGCCCTCGAGGACGACGGCTACGTGGTCCAGCCCCACACGTCGGCAGGCAGGGTGCCGACCGCCAGCGCCTACCGGTACTACGTCGATCATCTGGGTCCGTCTCGCCTGCGGAGCGCCACGCAGGCCAAGATCGCCAGCTTCTTCGACTCGGTGCAGCTCGAGCTCACGAAGCTACTCAAGGCCACGAGCCGCCTCCTCGCCGACGTCACCCAGCTCCCTTCGGTGGTCGTCGCCCCGTCGGTGGTCGGCGAGCGCATCCGCGACGTCCACCTGGTGCACCTCACACCCGAGGTGATCCTGACCATGGTCATCAGCGAGAACGGCCGGGTCGTCCAGGACAAGTTGCGCCTCGACGCTCCCATCTCCGCCGACGAGCTCGAGGAGGTCGAAGAGGTCGTCACCCAGGCGGCGGTCGGGGTGCGAATCGGGTCCAAGGTCGAGATCGACCCCAAGCGGCGGGAAGCGCTGACCAGCCGGGTCCGGGAAGCCAGCGACGCGGTGATCCGTGTCGTCGACAACGCCGCCGCCAGCGGCTCCGACGTGTTCGTGGGCGGCACCCAGCAGCTGGCCAGCGTCTGGGAGGACCTCTCAGAGGTCCAGCGGGTGCTGGAGGTCGTCGAGCGCGAGGCGATGATCCTCAACATCCTCGCTCGCGCCCCCGGCACATCAGTCCTGATCGGCGCCGAGCTGCCCGTCACCGATGTCGACATGGCCGTCGTGTCCGGGACCTACGAGGCCGGCACCGCCTCCGGCCGGGTCGGGGTCATCGGGCCGATGCGGATGAACTACCGGAGGGTCATCTCCGCGGTCGAAGAGGTCTCACGAGAGCTCGAAGACCGCATCCAGCAGTGAACTTCCCCACGAATCTCGCCGTCCCGTAACCTTCCGTCTGTGGCAGTCGACTACTACGAGGTCCTGGGCGTCTCCCGCGACGCCAGCCCCGAAGAGATCAAGAAGGCCTTCCGGCGGCTGGCACGCAAGTGGCACCCCGACGCCAACAAGGAAGACCCCGACGCCGAGGCGAAGTTCCGCCAGATCGCCGAGGCGTACGAGGTCCTGAGTGACCCCGAGAAGCGGCGGCGGTACGACCAGGGAGACACGATCGACCTCGGCGACCTGTTCGCCGGCGGCTTCGCCAACCTGGACGAGATCCTCCGCTCCGTCTTCGGGGAGGGCTTCGGCGACCCGTTCGGTTTCGGCTCCTCCAGCCGGCGCCAGGCCCGCGGGCGCGACGTCGTCACCCGGGTCGAGGTCACCCTGGAAGAGGCCGCGTTCGGAACGGAGACCCAGGTGTCGTTCCGGGCCGATCGGCGTTGCCCCGAATGCGACGGCCAGGGCACCGCCCCGGGCACGAGTCGCATCACCTGCGGCACCTGCGGAGGCGCCGGCCAGGTGCGCATGGCCCGGCGGTCCCTGCTGGGCACGATGATGTCGGTCACCACCTGCCCCGACTGCCGCGGCGTCGGCACGGTCGTGGAACGACCTTGCCCCAACTGTGCCGGGCGGGGAGTCGCCGAAGGAGAACAGAAGGTGACGGTCCAGATCCCCGCCGGCGTGAGCACCGGCACCCGCCTGAGGCTGTCCGGCCGCGGCGAGCAGGCCCCGTTCGGGGGGAGCGCCGGGGACCTGTTCGTGGAAGTCGTCGTCGCCCCCGACGAGCGGTTCCGCCGCGAAGGCGACGACCTGATCTATCACGCCCGCGTGGGGCTGGCCGAAGCCGCCCTCGGCACCGAAGTCGAGGTGCCGCTCTTGGGCGGCGGGACGACGACGGTGGAGATGCCTCCAGGTACCCAGCCGGGATGGGTGACGCGCATCCCCGGCGAGGGCATGGGTCGCCTGGGCAGCCGGGGAAGGGGCGATCTGGTAGTGGTCGCCGACGTCGTGGTCCCCGTCGACCTGACACCCGAAGAAGAGGAGCTGTTGCGGCGGTTCGCCGAGCTCCGCGGGGAGAAACCCCGCCAGCCCAGCCGCTGGCGGCGCGCCCGCCGCTGATGGGCCGCCACGTCCCTCACGTCCTGGCGGCGGACGGATGGGAGGGAAGCGTCCTCCCACTCACCGCCGACCAGACCCACCATCTGCGCCGCGTGCTCCGTCTCGTCGATGGCGAGGAGGTGTCGTACACCGACGGCGCCGGGCGGATCGGCCGCGGCCGCCTCACCGGCGACGGTGTCGAGCGGGGAGAGGAAACGACGGTGCCGCGGCCGATGGGCCTCACGCTGGCGGTCGCTCCGCCCAAGTCGAAGGACCGGGCCCGCTTCGTCGTCGAAAAACTGGCAGAGCTGGGCGTCGCCCGCCTGCTGTGGGTGAGGACCCGCTTCACCGAGGGCCGGCCACCCCCGGCGGCCAAGTCGAAGGCCTGGGCCGAGGCCGCCCTTGAGCAGAGCAGGGGAGCGTGGCTGATGGATATCGGTCAATGCGCTCTCTCCGACCTCGACCCCATCGGCCTCGTCGTCGCCGACCCCGAGGGCAAGGAGCCGCAGACGGAGGTGAAGACGCTCCTGATCGGCCCCGAGGGAGGCCTGGACCCCTCCGAGATTCCCGTCGGCGCCGAGGCGGTGTCGTTGGGCCCGACCATCCTGCGGGTGGAGACGGCGGCCGTGGTCGGAGCGGCCGTGCTCGGGCGAAGACGACGTTGACCTACGGTATACGACGTTGGGCGAGGTCGTTTCCCCTTCCGAAATGTGAGGAGCGACTTCTACACTTGGCCTGCTTTCCCGGCCTCATGGATTCCGGCGTGACCTCCAACACCATCGAATCGCACGTTCGCGTCCCCAGCAACCACCTGATGCTCGATCTCCTCGGCGAGGGGGACGCTCACCTGCGCCAACTCGAGGAGACGTTCCCCGACGTCCGGATCGTGGCCCGCGGCAACGAGATCACGCTGCTCGGCAAGGGCAACTCCGTCGAGGACGCCGCCACCGTCCTCAACGAGCTACTGCTCCTGATCCAGGAGGGCCAACGCCTCGACTCCAACCGCATCGCCCAGGTGGTGGACATGGTGCGCGAGCAGGTGCCGAGCCCCTCCGGGGTGCTCAGCGAGGGGCTCTCGGTCGGGCGGGGCAAGATGGTCCGGGCCAAGACCAAGGGCCAACACGACTACATCGCCGCCATCCGCGAGAACACCGTCACCTTCGGCCTCGGCCCGGCGGGAACCGGCAAGACCTATCTGGCGATGGCCGCCGCCGTGGAGAGCCTCGTCTCCGGAGCCGTCCGCCGTATCGTGCTGACCCGGCCGGCGGTGGAGGCGGGGGAGCGGCTCGGGTTCCTCCCCGGCGACCTCACGGCCAAGGTGGACCCGTACCTGCGGCCCCTCTACGACGCCCTCTGGGACATGCTCGGGCCCGACGAGACGGCCCGGCTGATGGACCGGGGAACCATCGAGATAGCTCCGCTCGCTTATATGCGGGGACGGACCTTGAACGACTCGTTCGTGATCCTCGACGAGGCTCAGAACACCACGCCGGAGCAGATGAAGATGTTCCTCACCCGTCTCGGGTTCAACTCGAAGATGGTGGTCACCGGCGACACCACCCAGACCGACCTGCCGTCGCAGCAGCAGTCGGGCCTGAAGGTCGTGCGCGGCATCCTCAAGGACATCGAAGGTGTCGCCTTCTGTGAGCTGACCAGCCGCGACGTGGTGAGGCACCGCATCGTGGCGTCGATCGTCGAGGCCTACGAGCGTTACGAACGCGAATCGAGCGACCGATGAGACGACCGGGGGTCCTCCGGCTGGCCGTCATCGTGGCCACGACCGTCGCCGCGTGGGGCGTCCTCGCCTTCGGCGGCTCCACCGAGAATCCCGACGCGCTCCAACCCGGCGACATCGCCGCCCGCGACTACGAGGTCGTCAGGGAGGGCTACGTCCTCAACCAGGTGGCCTACGAGCAGGCCCAGGAGGCGGCACGGGCGTCGGTCGATCCCGTCCTCGTCTCCCGGCCCGAAACCGAAGACGCCGTCCTCGACCGTATCGACGCCTTCTTCGCCGACATCGAGGCCGCCGTGCGCGGTGACCTCGCCGAGACCCCGTCCACCGCCCCCGGCGACGTCCCCCCAGACACCAGCACCACCGTGCCGCCGGAGACCACCACGACCACGACCGTCCCGGAACAGGAGAGCCAGGAGGAGACTGGTGAGGCGCCGCCCGACACAACGGTCCCCGAGACCACCGTCCCCCAAGGCGAGGTCCTGGTCGAGGGTTTCGTGTTCATCGACGCCAACGGTGACGGCGTCTTCGATCCCGAGCTCCCCGAGGACGCCGGTCCCAACGACATCGCCGACGTGCCCCTCCCCGGGGTGGGGGTGACCCTCCAGTCGTCGGGGCGCTCGAACGTGGCCGAGACCGGCCCCACCGGCAACTTCGCCGCCCCCGTCACCGAAGGCGAGATCACAGTCACGCTCAGTTTCGAGAATCGCAGGTTCCCGGAGTTCGAGGTCACGGCCGGCGAGCTCGTCCAGGAGCTCGAGTGCTACAGCGACTGTGCCATCGAAGACGTCGGGCTCGTGCCCAAGATGGCGTCGGTGGAGGACGTGGTGGCGGCCATCGGGCCGACCACGGTCGTCTCCGACGAGACGATCGCCACCCTCGCCGCCATCGCCCGCGAGGACGTCGTCCGCACGGCCGCCGGCGGCCAGTCGCACATGGCGCAGGTGCAGCAGGCCGCCATCACCCACGCCCAGAGCCTGTTCGGGCAGAGGGTGCTCGAGACGGCAGACGCCGGCATCGGCATCTCCCTGGAAGAAGCCCGCAACCGGGCGCTCGAGCAGCCGCCTCTCGTCTACTACACCGACACCAACTTCCGGGACGAGGCCGCCGGGCGGGCAGCGGGCGACATCGTCGCCAACTTCATCCTCCCCAACTGGGCGGTGGACCAGGAGGCCACCGAGCAGGCGGCCGAGGAAGCAGCCAACGCCGTCCCCCGCGAGGACTTCGAGGTGTTCTTCCGGGAGGGTGAGATCATCGCCACCCAGGGCACCCGTCTCACCCAGCTCCAGATCGACGCCATCCGCCAGACCGGCGGGCTGTTCGACCCCATCCAGCGCGGCGGCGGCCTCCTCGCCGTCCTCTCCCTGCTGAGCGGCATGCTCGCCCTCTACCTGAACCGGTTCCGGCCCGAGTTCTGGGGGAAGCCGCGGATGGTCGCGCTGCTCGGGATCCTGATCGTGATGGCGGCGGGGGCGGTCAGGGGCACCACGGTGCTCGCCGACGTCTCCTCGTGGTACGTGATGCCGGCGGTGGCGTTCGGCCTCATGACCGCGGTCCTGTTCGACTCCCGGATCGCCGTTCTCATGGCGCTTTCGGTGGCGATCCTCGCCGCCGTCGGCACCCGCGACCCGGGAGTGGCGGTCTATTCGCTGATGGCGACGATGGCTCCGATCCCGTTCGTGTCTTCGGTCTCGACCCGGCGCGCGTTCCGCAACGCCGCCGTGTTCTCCGCCGCCGCCGCGGCGGTGATGGCCGCCGGCATCTCGTGGTTCTTCCACGTCGGGCCCGAGGACGACACGTTCCTCGCCGTCGGCACGTCGGCCGGGTGGGCGTTCGGCGTCTCCTTGGTGGCCGCCCTCGTCGGCCTCGCCCTGCTGCAGTTCTTCGAGTCGGCGTTCGACATCACCACGACGCTGGCCTTGCTCGACCTCACCGACCGCAACCACGAGGCGCTCCAGCTCCTCCAGGAGAAGGCATTCGGGACCTTCAATCATTCGCTCATGGTCGGAACGCTCGCCGACGCCGCCGCCCGTGCCATCGGCGCCGACCCTCTCCTCGCCCGCGCATCGGCCTACTACCACGACCTGGGGAAGACGGAGAACCCGACGATGTTCATCGAGAACCAGTTCGGGATCGCCAACCCCCACGACGAGATGTCGCCGGAGGAGAGCGCCGAGGTCATCCGCCGCCACGTCACCGACGGCCTCAAGCTCGCCAAGAAGTACAAGATCCCCTCCCAGGTCGCCGAGGCGATCGTCTCCCATCACGGGGACGGGATCATGCGCTACTTCTACGAGAAGGCCCGGGAAGTGGATCCCGGGGTCGACCCCGACCTGTTCCGCCACGTCGGCCACAAGCCCCGCACGGCGGTCACGGCCATCGTCATGCTGGCCGACGCTCTCGAGGCGTCCTGCCGGGCGGTCTTCCAGCACGAAGAGCCAACTCCGGACGCCATCGAGAAGGTCGTGAACCGAGTGATCGACGAGAAGATCAACGACGGGCAGCTGTCGGAGTCGCCTCTGACGCTGGCGCAGATAACCCAGCTGCGAAAGGCCTTCCTCAGTTCATTGGTCGGCCACTACCATCAACGTATCGTCTACCCGAACTTCCCAGGTAGCTGACACACCACATGGACGATCCTGCCAGTCGAAGACCCCGGGCCGGCACAGGAGCCGGCATCCCGACCGTCCCCGCCGGTGATCCGCCATGAACGTATTCGTGGCGGACGAACAATCCGAACCGGTCGATGTCGCCGCCATCCGCGACCTCGTGGCGACGGTCCTCTCCGCCGAAGGCTGTCCACCTCAAACCGAGGTGTCGGTCATCCTCGTCGGTGACGAGGAGATGGCCGGCTACAACCGCCGCTTCCTCGACCGCACTGGCCCCACGGACGTCATCTCGCTTCCGATCGAAGAGCTGCGGCCGGGCCACCCTCCGGGCGGCTCCAACGGAGGCCCTCCTCCCATGCTCGGTGACGTGATCCTCTCCCCGGCCTACATCAAGCGCCAGGCGGAGGAGCTGGGGGAGAGCTTCGAGGACGAGCTAGCGCTGATGGTCGTACACGGCGTCCTCCACCTGTTGGGCTACGAGCACGACACCGACGAGGACGCCCGCACGATGGAGCAGCGGGAGGCGGAGATCCTCCGCTCGGTAGGGAGAAGGCGCCGGTGAATCTGTTGACGGGCCTGCTCGCCGTGGCCGCCTTGCTGGTGGCCGCCTGGATCCGCGCCGCCGGGACGGCGGTCAGCCAGATCCCCCGCGCCGACGCCCACCACGACGCCGCCGAAGGCAAGCGGGGGGCGCGCATCGTCGCCAGCCTGCTCGACGACCGGCCTCGGATCCCACCGTCGGTCGGCATCGTCTGCAGCGTGCTCCTAGTCGTCGCCACCGTCCTGGCCATGGCGGCGATGGATCGGGTGATGTCACCGCTGGTGTTGGCGGCTCTCGTCGTGGGGGTGGTGGCGGTGGGGGACGTGCTGCCCCGGCTGGCCGGGTTCGCGCAGCCCCGCCCCATCGCCTACGCCTCGGCCCATCTGTTGAATCTCGTCGTGCGGGTGGGTGGCTGGGCGGCGGAGAAGCCGCCGGAGGACAACGGCAACGGCGCCGACGACTCCGAGGAGGAATCCGACGAGGGTGAGCTGGCGATGATCTCGTCGGTGCTGCGCTTCTCCGACACCGTGGTCCGCGAGGTGATGACCCCTCGGCTCGACATGGTCACGATCCCCGCCGACGCCACTACCGAGGAGATGGCGGCCGCCGCCATCGAACACGGCTTCTCCCGATTCCCGGTCACCGACGGAGACGACGTCGTAGGCGTCCTCCTCGTCAAGGATCTGCTGCCCGGCCTCACCGGCCGGAACGGAGAGGCGACTGCCCGGTCGCTGATGCGGCCCGCGGTGTTCGTCCCCGAGGTGAAGCCGGTCTCCGAGCTGCTGACCGAGATGCGCGCCAACAAGACCCACATGTGCATCGTCGTCGACGAGTTCGGTGACATCGCCGGCCTCGTCACGATCGAGGACCTCCTCGAGGAGCTGGTCGGAGAGATATCCGACGAGACCGACGAAGAGGAGATCTGGGTGGAGCCGCTGGGGGAGGGGACGTGGCGGATAGATGCCCGCCTGCCCGTGGAGGAGCTCGCCAGGCTCCTGCAGACGGAGCTGCCGGAAGGCGACTGGGACACCGTCGGCGGCCTGATCCTGGGCCTGGCGGAGCGGGTCCCGGAGGAGGCGGAGTCCTTCGTGGTGGATTCCGCCCGGCTCGAGGTCACGCGGATGCAGGGCCGCCGCGTCGCCGAGGTCAAGGTCACCGCGGTCCCGGCCGAAGAGGGGGAAGGATGAAGTCGGGTTTCGTCTCCGTCGTGGGACGGCCGAACGTCGGCAAGTCGACGCTCGTGAACCGGATCGTCGGCCGCAAGGTGTCCATCACCTCGTCGCGTCCGCAGACGACCCGGTCTGCGATCCGGGGTGTCTACACGCAGCTCGGAGCCGACGGCGAGCCGGAGTACCAGATAGTGTTCGTCGACACTCCTGGCCTGCACCGCCCCCGCACCGAGTTGGGCTCGCGCCTGAACCGCCTGGTGTACGGTTCGCTGGCGGAAGCCGACGCCGTCGTCTTCGTGCTCGATGCCACGGCCCCGATCGGGCCCGGCGACCGTCTCATCGCCGAGCGCCTCAAGGAAGCGGAGACGCCGGTGATCGTCGCCTTGAACAAGACCGACGCCGCTTCCCGCGCCGAGGTGGTCTCCCAGCTCGCCGAAGCGGGCGAGTGGGACTTCAGGGCGTACGTTCCGATCTCCGCCCTGGAAGGAGCCGGGATCGGCGAGCTGATCGGAGAGATCGTGCCGATCCTGCCCGACGGGCCGCTCTACTACCCGCCCGACCAGTGGAGCGACCAGCCCGAATCGGTGGTCATCGCCGAGATCATCCGGGAGAAGTTCCTGGAGCGCCTCCGGGAGGAGCTGCCGCATTCGCTCCTCGTGCGCGTCGAAGAGATCGAGGAGCGGGAGGACGGCTTGCTCACGATCTACGCCGACGTCATCGTCGAGCGGAAGAGCCAGAAGGGCATCGTGATCGGAAAGGGCGGATCGCTCCTGAAGGTGGCGGGATCGGAGGCTCGCGCCGAGCTGGAAGCACTGTTCGGGACGAAGGTGAACCTCCAGCTGCAGGTCACCGTGGAAAAGGACTGGCAACGCCGCCCGGCCCTGCTCGACCGCCTCGGCTTCCAGGAAGTCCCGGGGTGAGCGGCGTGAGCGACGTCGCCGCCGCCACCGAGCTCGCCGACCTGGCCGCCGCCGACCGTCTCGCCGAGGCCAACCTCCTGCTCGCCCGCTCCCATCGGCCAGTCGACACCGAGTCGGTGATGGGCCGCATCTCAGAGCTCGCCGCCCGGGTCGAAGGGACCGACCACCTGGCCCTGCGGAGGGTGATCGCCATCGCCGAGGGGATCGGCGGCAACGTCGACGACTACGACGCCTTGGACAACCACTTCCTCGACAGCGTCCTGGCCACCCGAAGGGGCATACCGATCTCGCTGTCGGTGCTGTGGATCGAGGTGGGGCGACGGGCGGGCATCGAGATGCAGGGGGTGGGCATGCCCGGCCACTTCCTGGTGTACGCCGGAGGCCAGCTCGTCGACCCGTTCCACTACGGGGAGGCGATCGGCTTCGACGAGGCGGCGCTGCTCGTGGCGGAAGCCCTCGGGGGCCCGCCCCGGGCCGACCGCAGCTGGTTCGAGCCCGTCGACGGCCCCCAGATAGTCCGCCGCATGCTCCGCAACCTGGAGCGGCTGTACGAGCAGCGAGGAGACGGGCGGCGCCTGGAGTGGGTCGCTGCCTGCCTGGAGGCTCTGGCCGCCTAGGCCAGGCGGTCGATCCGGTCCGCCAGCTCCAGGTCCTTTTCGGTGACGCCTCCCTCCGAGTGGGTCGACAGCCGCAGCGTCACTTCGTTCCAGCGGATGCCGATGTCGGGATGGTGGAACGCCTTCTCGGAGACGAGGGCTACCTGGGTGACGAATCCCATCGCTTCGGTGAAGTCGGCGAACTCGAAGGTCCGCACGATGGCGTCGCCGTCTCGGCCCCAGCCGGGGTGGCGGTCCAGGAACTCGCCGATGCGCGCCTCGTCGACGGTGGCCATGACCCGATAATGCCACGATGCCCGAGCCTCTACCCCAGGATCCGCCGCTCGCCGGTGACGAGGCGGTGATGCTTACTTCGTTCCTCGACTACTTCCGGTCGGTGATGATCCGGAAGGTCGAGGGAGTGGACGACGAGAAGCTCCGCTGGTCCCCGGTTCCGTCCGGGACGTGCCTGGGCGGGCTGATCAAGCACCTCGCCTACGTCGAGAGGTACTGGTTCCAGTCGGTGTGGGCGGGCCGCGAGGTGGCCTTCCCGTGGACCGACGACGACCCCGACGCCGACTTCCGTCTCGATCCGGACGACACCGCCGACAGCCTCATCGACTTCTACCGGCAGGAATGCGACGTCTCCCGCCAGATCGCCGCCGCCAGCGCCTTGGACGACACCGTGACGACGCCGAGAGGCGAGATCAGCATGCGGTGGATAGTCGTGCACATGATCGAAGAGACCGCTCGCCACTGCGGCCACGCCGATCTGATCCGAGAGCTCGTGGACGGGGCGGTAGGCGACTGAGCTCGGGGACGTGCCGGGCCCGCGCCGGCCCGTGCGATACCCTGAGGAAACCCATGGCGATCCGCAACGACCAAGGCATCGTCCTCCGCAGCTACCCGTTCGGCGAGGCCGACCGGGTCGTGGTGCTCCTCAGCCCCAACCGGGGGAAGCTGCGCACGGTCGCCAAGGGGGTCCGCAAGACGACCAGCCGCTTCGGAGGGCGCCTGGAGCCTTTCACTCACGTGGACCTCGTCCTCTACGAGGGAAAGAATCTCGACACGATCACCCAGGTCTCGATCATCGAGGGGTTCCCGCGGCTGCGGGCCGACCTCGACCGGGTGGTGGCGGCAGGGAGCATGGTCGAGGCGGTCGACGCCGTCGCCCAGGAAGACGAATCCTCCCTCCGCCTCTTCCTCCTGCTCCAGCGGGGCCTGCGCGCCCTCGACTCGGGGGTGGTGGGCCGCCAACTGATCACGTCCTTCCTGCTGAAGCTCGCCGACGTCGTCGGGGTGGCGCCGGCTCTCGAGGCCTGCGCCGCGTGCGGGCGGCCCGAGGAACTGGCCACCTTCTCCTTCTCCAGCGGCGGCGTCCTCTGCCAGCGCTGTCGCGGCGACCGGGGGATGAAGCTGCGGCCCGGTCTCACCGAGTACCTGGCCGCACTCGAGCGCGCCGAGTTCACCGACCTGCCGGAGGCGGAGCCGTCGCTGGTCTCTGACGCGATGGGGGTCGCCCGCCGGTTCGTCGAATACCACCTGGACCGGTCCCTGTCCTCACTGGCGGTGCTGGGGTGAGCCTCGACCTGTCCGGAGTCGACCTCGAGCGCGTTCCCCGCCACGTCGGGCTCATCCTCGACGGCAACGGGCGGTGGGCCAACGCCCGCGGCCTTCCCCGGACCGCCGGCCACCTCGCCGGCGAGGCTGCACTGTTCGACACCGTCGAAGGCGCCCTCGAGCTCGGCATCGAATGGGTGACCGCCTTCACGTTCTCGACCGAGAACTGGAGCCGCTCGGAGGAGGAAGTCGAGTTCCTGATGTGGTTCAACGAGGACCTGCTCCTCCGCCGCCGCGACGAGCTCCACGCCCAGGGCGTGCGGATGCTGTTCGCCGGGGACATGGACGACCCCCGCATCCCCGACCGCAACCGCCGTCACATGGCCGAGGCGGCGGAGATGACCGCAGGCAACGATCGCTTGAACCTGGTCTTCGCCTTCAACTACGGGAGCCGCCGCGAGATCGCCCGAGCTGCGGCGGCGATCGCCGCCAAGGCCGCCGCCGGCGAGATCGACCCCGAGGAGGTGGACGAGGACACGGTCGCCGCTCACCTGTGGGTCCCGGACATGCCCGACGTCGACCTCGTCATCCGCTCGTCGGGCGAGCACCGGCTGTCCAACTTCCTCCTGTGGCAGTCGGCGTATGCCGAGTTCTATTTCCCGGGGATCCTGTGGCCGGACTTCAACCGCCACCACCTGGTGGAGGCGGTGCGGGAGTACCAGGCCCGGGACCGGCGGTTCGGGTCCGCCCGCGACGCCGTCGGCGGTAACTGAGGGTCAGCCGCCTGGCTTGACCAGGCCGCTCTCGTAGGCGGCGATCACGAGGCCGGCGCGGTCGTGGACCCCCAGCTTGGTCATCGTGCGGTTGACGTGGGTCTTGACGGTGGCCGGGCTCAGGTAGAGCTCTTCTGCGATCTCGGAGTTCGACATGCCCTCGGCGACGAGGGCCAGGATCTCTTTCTCCCGCTCGGTCAGGCCGTCGAGGAGCTCCGCCCGGCCAGTGTTGAGGCTGTCGGCGAACGTCTCCAGCAGCCGCCGGGTGACGGCGGGAGCCAAGAGGGCGTCGCCGGCCGCCACCACCCGGATGGCCTTGCGCAGGTCATCGGGCTCGACGTCTTTCAAGAGGAAGCCGGCGGCCCCGACCTTCAGCGACTCGAAGATGAGCTCGTCGTCGTCGAAGGTGGTGAGCATGATCACTCGGGTGTCCGACAGGCCGGGGTCGGCGACGATTCGCCGCGTCGCCTCGATCCCGTCCATCTCCGGCATGCGGATGTCCATCAGCACGACGTCGGGCCGGAGGCGTCGCGCCTCGGTCACCGCCGCCCGGCCGTCGGCCACCTCGCCGACCACTTCCATGTCTTCGGTGCGGCGGATGAGCTGGGACAAGCCGGCGCGCACCAGCGTCTGGTCGTCGACGATCAGGACTCTGATGCTCACCTTGGGATCCTCGCTGCCACCCTGAACCCGCCGTCCTCCAGCGGGCCCGCCTCCAGTCTGCCTCCCAGCGCCTCGGCCCGCTCCCGCATCCCCCGGATGCCGTGGCCCTCGGCGAAGTCGCCTGCTCCTTTGCCGTCGTCTGTGACCTCGACAGACACCTCGTCGGGGCCGTGGACCACGGCCACCTTCGCCTTGGCGGCGCCCGAGTGACGGATGATGTTGGTCAGCGACTCGCGCACGATCGAGGCGACGACGATCTCGGTCTCGGTGTCGGCGGGGGCGCCCTCCACCTGCAGGTCGACATCGAGGCCGTGGATTCCCGCCACGAGGTCTTCCAGGTCCGGTGGGGTGGTGGGATGGGACCTGAGGCTGCCCACCGTCTCCCGCAGCTGGCTGATGGCATCCGACGTGGCGGCGATGATGGCCCGAATCGAACGGCGGGCCTCGTCGGTGTCGGTCTCCAGCACCTCCTCGGCTACCCGGGCCTGCACGCCGATGCCCGCCAGCGAGTGGGCGACGATGTCGTGGATCTCCCGGGCGATGTGGAGGCGCTGCTCTGACAGGCGGGTGCGGGCCACGGCGTCGCGTTCGGCGGCCACCGCCCGTTCCCGCTCTCGGATCTCGCGTTCGAGGAGGCGGTGGTTGAGGATCATCGCCCCCGCCAGGATCACCGTCACCGCCACGAAGATCTCGGTGACGATGTCGGACACGACCGCCAGCACGTCGCCCTCGGGCTCGAAGACGAACCGCCAAAACGAGGAGCCGGCGACCACGCCACCCGCCACCCAGCTCGCCGCCTTCCAGCGGCCGAGCAGGGCGGCATTGAAGAGGGCCGGGGCGATCGGCCATGTGGCCCCGACGGCCCCGAAGCCTTGGATGTAGTAGACGGCGAGGATGGCGAGGCTGGCGTAGAGAACGAGGAGCGGGTACTTGCGCCGCACCAACAGCAGCGCTCCCATCAGGATCATCAGCCCGTAGGCGCGCCAGTCGGGTGGGCGGGCCTCCGCCTCCCAGGGGGTCGCCACGCGCAGGCACAGAGCGCCCGCCACGACTACCGCGGCGAGCGCATCTGTCAGCCATCGACGGGCGGCGGTCCTCTCCACCCCCGTCACGTTATCCATGCCGGGTCTCGTCGGCTCAGACTCCATCCGCCTCTACGACAGTGATCGTGCCCTTCATGAACGGGTGCGGGGCGCAGAAGTACTCGTAGGTTCCCGCCTCGTCGAAGGTGTGGGTGAACGTGCCTTCCGCCTGGAGAGGGCTCTCGAAGTCGTCGAACACCACGTTGTGCTCCATCGGGGCGTCGTTCCAGACCCAGGTCACCGTCGTTCCCTCCACGATGGTCACCGTCCCGTTCTGGAACTCCATGTCTTCGATCGTGATGACCGAGTCGTCCACCGGGGCGGCGGCAGCCGCCTGCGATGGGCCGTCGCCGTCGGTGTCGACACAGGCGGTCAGTGCCACGGCGGCAGCCGCGACCAGCAGGGCGAGTCTTCTCATGGGGAATCTCCTCTCGGTTCTCATTCCTTGGCGAGAAGGGCGATCGACAGGTAGGCGCCGAACAGGGCGATGCCCAGCGGGACGTGGAAGTGCAGGAAGCGGACGTAGCCGAACCCGATCTGCATCATCACTCCCACCCAGGCGAGCGTCGCCGCGCCCGCCACCCATCGCTTCGCCTTCGCGGCTCGGATGGCGAAGACGACGACGACGAGTGACAGCGTCGCCAGCACCGGCATGGCCACGAGGGAATGGACGGCGAGCGCGGCGCCGATCCCTTCCAGGTAGGTCCCGGCGGAGGCTCCCTGGACCAATACCAGGGAGGCCATGACGGCCGAGAGGACCCGGGTCGTCCGAAGGGCCCTCGTGCCGGGGGCCTCTCTGGCCGGGCGGTGGGTGGGGTCGTGTGGCGTGGCTGTCGTTTCTCGCATGGCCACGAACGTACGGGGCGGCAGGTTCGGGGTCGTCCTCCGCCCGATGGCATCTCGGTACTCCCGCCGTGGTATCCCCCGACGGGGCCCCTCAGGGTCGGTATGGGGGGATCTCCGGACGGGGATGGTGGCGCCGGCCCCTACACTTCACCGTTCCAACCATGACTGTTTCTCTCGAGACCATCGCCAATCTCGCCAAACGCCGCGGCTTCGTGTTCCAGTCGTCGGAGATCTACGGAGGCATCCGCTCCGCCTACGACTACGGACCGGTCGGCGTCCTGATGCTGCGCAACGTGAAGGACCAGTGGTGGAAGTCCATGGTCCAGTGCCGGGGTGACGTCGTCGGGCTGGACTCGGCGATCATCCAGGCGCGGGCGGTGTGGAAGGCCTCGGGCCACGAGGACGCCTTCACCGACCCGCTCGTCGAGTGCCGGAACTGCAACGCCCGCCACCGTCTCGACAAGCTCGAGGATCCCGACCAGTGCCCCAACTGCGGCAAGCGGGGCACGTTCACCGAGCCGCGCCAGTTCAACCTGATGTTCAAGACGCACACCGGCCCGGTGGAGTCCGACGACAACCTGGTGTACCTGCGTCCCGAGACCGCCCAGGGCATCTTCATCAACTACGAGAACGTGCGGCGCACCAACCGGATGAAGCTGCCGTTCGGCATCGCCCAGGTGGGCAAGAGCTTCCGCAACGAGATCACTCCCGGGCAGTTCGTGTTCCGCACCCGGGAGTTCGAGCAGATGGAGATGGAGTTCTTCTGCCGCCCGGAGGAGGCGCCCCGCTGGTTCGACTACTGGCAGGAGGAGCGCTTCAGGTGGTACACCGACCTGGGGATGCGGGAGGAGAACCTCCGTATCCGCCCCCACGACCCCGATGAGCTGTCCCACTACTCGGCGGGCACCGTCGACATCGAATACGCATTCCCCTGGGGATGGGACGAGCTCGAGGGCATCGCCAACCGGACCGACTACGACCTGCGCGCCCACTCCGAGGCGTCCGGTGAGGACCTGAGGTACTTCGACCAGGAGACCAACGAGCGCTTCTTCCCCTATGTGATCGAACCGGCGGCCGGGGCTACCCGGACCATGTTCGCCTTCCTGATCGACGCCTACCACGAGGAGGAGGTGAACGGAGAGCAACGGGTCGTCCTCAAGCTCGACCCCCGTCTGGCTCCGTACCAGGTGGCGATCCTCCCGTTGTCGAAGAAGCCGGAGCTCACGGAGCCGGCGTCGAAGATCGCCGACTCGCTCCGCAGCGAGTTCATGCTCGAATACGACGAGACGCAGTCGATCGGCCGCAGATACCGGCGCCAGGACGAGATCGGCACGCCGCTCTGCGTCACGTACGACTTCGACTCGATCGAGGACCATTCCGTCACGATCCGCCACCGCGACACCATGAAGCAGGAGCGGGTCTCGATCGACCGCCTCGCCGAGGCGCTGCGAGACGCCCTGAAGAACTGACCGGGGGCCTCTAGACCGTTTTGTGGTCCGGAACCGGCGCTGACGCGGCCGGTTCCGGACCACAGAATGGCTCACCCGCCGGATCGAGCGGGGGCCTCCTTATCATCTGGACGTGGTCTTCTCCCGTGACGACATCGACAGGGTCCGCCAGGCGACGGATCTGGTGGAGTTGTTCGCTGCCGTCACCAAGGTCAAGCGGTCGGGGCGCTCCTACATGGCGATCTGCCCCTTCCACCAGGAGAAGTCCCCGTCGATGTCGATCGATCCGGCCAAGGGCGTGTACCACTGCTTCGGCTGCCAGAAGTCGGGTGACGTGTACACGTTCGTCCAGGAGACCCAGGGCCTCGACTTCAACGAAGCGGTCGAGGAGCTGGCCCGCCGGGCCGGGATCCACATCGAGTCGGACCCGGGTGCCGATCGTCAGCGGGGACGCCGTGCCGCGCTCCACGAGGCGGTGCGGCGGGCCATCGAGGTGTACCACCAGCGCCTCAAGACCGCCCCTGACGCCGGCCCGGCCCGCAAGTACCTCCGCGGGCGCGGCTACGACGCCGACGTCGTCGAGGAGTACAAGCTGGGCTGGGCCCCGGAGGCGTGGGATACGCTCGTCAAGGAGCTGCGGGCGGCGGGGATCCCCGACCGGGTCATGGTCGAGGCCGGCCTGGCCCGAAGGGGAAGGGGCGGCCGGCTCTACGACTACTTCCGGGGCCGGGTGATGTTCCCGATATACGACCTGAGAGGCGACCCGGCCGGGTTCGGCGCCCGCCTTCTCGGCGGGGACGGCGCCAAGTACCTCAACTCGCCCGACTCCGCCATCTACAACAAATCCCGGCTCCTCTACGGCCTGGACAAGGCCCGCACCGCCATCGCCCGCAGCGGCCGTTCCGTCGTCGTCGAGGGATACACCGACGTCATCGCCCTCCACCGGGCGGGAGTGCCCGAAGCCGTCGCCACCTGCGGGACCGCCCTCACCGAGGAGCACTTCGACCTGTTGCGGCGTTTCGCCGACCGCGTGGTGCTGGCCTTCGACGCCGACGAAGCCGGCACCGAGGCGGCTCGGCGCACCTCGGAGCTGGAGGCTCCGGTGCGGCTGGACCTCGACATGCGGGTCGCGGTCATGCCCGACGGCGGTGATCCCGCCGACATCGTGCAGGCGGGCCGGGCGTCGGAGGTGCTGGAGGCGATCGAGCAGTCCCGCCCGCTCCTCCAGTTCCGTCTCGAGCGGGAGGTCGCCGGGCTCGACCTGTCCGAGCCAGAGGCGAGGGCGCGAGCGCTGCATTCGGCGGCGACGCTGGTCGCCCGCATCATCGATCCGATCGCCCGCCGCGAGTACGAGCGGTTCGTGGCCCGCCTGGTCGGAGTCGACCTCGAGACGGTGGAAAGAGCGACCGACGACATTCGCCGTCCGACGGGCCAGCGGCCCCGGCCCACCCGGCCGGCGACTCCCCGCCGGAGGCTCGAATCGGATTTCCTGCGGGTGATGATCGCCAATCCGCCGGGTGCCGACGAGATCAGATCCGACATTTTCCAAGAGCCCGACCTGAAGAGGGTCGCCGAGGTGCTGGAGGGTGCCCGCCGCCCCGACGGAGGTGCGGTCGACGTGGCCGCCCTCGACCTCCCCGACGACCTCCGCAGCCTGGTCATGGCCCACGCGGTGGAAGGGACGCCCGATTCGGCCGCCGAGCTGATCGAGAGGGCGAGGATGCTGCGCATCGACGCCGAGATCGACCGGCTGGAGGCGCTGGTCGCGGCGACGGATCCGTCCCAAGAGGAGTATTCACGCGCCTTCGAACGATTGATAGCTTTGCAACGAGAGAAACGGCAAGGATGAGCGAAGCAGTCGAGCAGGTCATCTCGTCCCTCACGAAGCGGGGCCGCCAGCGCGGCTTCCTCACGATGGCCGAGGTGCAGCAGGAACTGGAAGACGCCGAAGCCCCGGAGGAGTCGTTCGAGTCGGTCCTCGACACGCTGCGGGGCCAGGGGATCAAGCTGACCGAGGAAGGCCCTGAAGTCGAAGTCGACCTCTCCGAGGTGAGCGAGACCGCGGTCTCCGACCCGGTTCGCATGTACCTGAACGAGATCGGCCGCTACAAGCTGCTCACCGCCCAGCAGGAGGTCGAGCTGGCGATGGCTCTCGAGGCGGGACGGCGGGCACAGGAACGGCTCGACAACGAGGAGCTGTCCGACGAGGACGTCGCCGTCCTCCGCCAGATGGTGGAGGAGGGCGAGAAAGCCCACCGCCGCCTGGTCGAGGCGAACCTGCGCCTGGTCGTGTCGATAGCCCGCCGTTACGTGGGCCGGGGCCTGGCGATGCTCGACCTGATCCAAGAGGGGAACATGGGCCTGATGCGGGCCGTCGAGCGGTTCGACTACCGCAAGGGCTTCAAGTTCTCCACCTACGCCACCTGGTGGATCCGCCAGGCGATCTCCAGGGCCATCGCCGACCAGGGCCGCACCATCCGCATGCCCATCCACGTCCTCGACGTCGTGAACAAGCTGCGACGGGCTCGCCGTGACCTCGCCCAGGAGCTGGGCCGTGACCCGACGGTCGACGAGCTGGCCGCCGACCTGGACCTGCCCCCGGAGCGGGTCGAGGAGCTGATGCGCTTCGCCCAGGACACGGTGTCGCTCGAGACGCCGGTGGGGGAGGACTCCTCGGGCACGCTCGGTGACCTCGTCGAGGATCCCGACGGCGAGAAGCCGATCGATGCGGCCACCTTCGCCAGCCTCCAGGACCAGCTCGCCCTCGCCCTCGAAGGGCTGAGCGAACGCGAGCGCGAGGTGCTGATCATGCGCTTCGGGCTCGCCGACGGGAAGATGCGCACGCTGGAGGAGGTGGGTGCGGCGTTCAACGTGACCCGGGAGCGGGTCCGCCAGTTGGAGATGAAGGCGCTGGCCAAGCTCCGCCACCCCGACAAGTCCCAGCGGCTGGCGAGCTTCCTCGAAGAGGGGTGAACGTCCCCGGCTGAGGCGCCGCGCCATACTTCCGGGATGCGCGTCGACGCCCACGGCCAACGCATCCCGCTCTTCGATCGGGGCGTCTACCGGCGCCGCCGGGAGCGGGCGGCGGCGGCCCTGCAGGAGGCCGGCCTCGACGTCCTGGTCGTCACCGCTCCCGAGAACATCTACTACCTCACCGGCTTGGACCACTTCGGCTACTTCGCCTTCCACATGCTCGTGATGGCGGCCGACGCCGACCCGGTGCTGGTGGCCCGCCGGATGGAGCAGTTGACGATCTCACGGGACGTCGGCGACATCGAATTCCGCGGTTACGGCGACGACGAGGACCTGGCCCGCCTCTGCTCCGAAGTCGTCGGTTCTGTGACCCCGCGACCACAGAGGATCGGCATGGAGCTGGCGAACCTCTATCTGATCCCCGCCGTCGCCCGTGCCATCCAGGAGCGGTTCGACGGCGCCGAGGTGGTCGACGCCACCGAGCTGATCACAGGGCTGCGGCTCGTCCAGTCGCCCGAGGAGCTGGAAGTCACCCGCCGCGCCGCCGCCGTGACCGACGCCATGATGCAGGCCGCCGTCGCCACCGCGGCCGCCGGCGTGACCGAGCGGGAGGTGGCGGCGGCGGCCCTCGAGGCGATGATGGAGGCGGGGGGCGAGCCGCCGGGATTCTGGCCGTTCGTGCGCTCCACCAGCCGGCTCAACGAGGACCACACGACCTGGACGGACTACGCGTTGAAGGAGGGCGACGCCCTCTTCCTCGAGATGTCGGGCTCCGTGGGCCGCTACCACGCTCCGATGGGGAGGGTCGTGTTCATCGGCGACGTGCCCAACGGCTCGGAGTACGTGGCCGGCGTGTGCCTGGAGGCGTTCGAGGCGGCCCGAGAGGCGGTCCGGCCCGGTGTCGAAGCGGGCCGGGTGTACGCCGCCTGGCAGGACGTCCTGGACCGAAACGGGCTGGCCCACTACCGCCGCCACCACTGCGGATACCTCACCGGCATCGGGTTTCCTCCCAGCTGGACGGGAAACGGCATCCCTCGGGCGTTGCGCGACGGCTCCCGGATGCGCCTGGCGGCAGGCATGGTCTTCCATCTGATGTCGTGGACGATGGGGACCGGCCAGGGCGACTACTTCGTGTCCGATCCGGTGGTGGTCACCCCGAACGGAGGGGAGAGGCTCAGCCGGACACCGCAGGATCTCGTGGTGAAGTAGCCCGTCGGGCCTGGCATGATGGCGCCATGCGGTTTCGAGCGGGACTGATCATCGGCGGAGCCGTGGGCTACGTCCTCGGCGCCCGCGCCGGGCGTGAGCGCTACGACCAGATCGTGCAGGCGACGAAGAAGCTGCGGGAGCACCCGGCGGTCGCCCAGCTCACCGACCAGGCGGTGGGTCTCATCGATGCCGGACGCCACGTCATCGCCGGCGGTCTGTCGGCGGGCGGGCGGGGCTTGCGTGCCGTCGCCGAAGACGACCGCTCGCACCGCCGCACCTCCTAGCTCGGTTCGGGCCGCCGCCCGGTGCTGGTACGCTGGAGGGTCCTTCCGGGGTAGCTCAATCGGCAGAGCAGCGGGCTGTTAACCCGTTGGTTGTGAGTTCGAGTCTCACCCCCGGAGCTCTCGCATTCGAGCCGGATCGAAAAAGACCTGCCGTGACGCCACGGCAGGTCCTTCTTTTCGCTTGGAGGCCCACCCGGTGGGCTTCTTCCTTGCCCTGTCTATAAGTAAATGCTTAAATAAGCAATAACTTACACAGAGGAACCGCTGTTGCAGCCGACCGACCGACTGAGCGTCGTCTTTTCAGCTCTGGCCGACCCCACCCGGCGCGACATCCTGGAACGGCTGTCCAGGGCGAGCGCCACCGTGGGGGAGTTGGCAGCCAACTACGACATGAGCCGGCCCGCGGTCTCCCAGCACCTCGCCGTCCTCGAACGGGCGGGGCTCATCGAACGGGTCGCCCGGGCGCAGTGGAGGGAGTGCCGGGTCCGGCGGGATGGCTTCGACGAGGCGGCAGCCTGGCTAGCGCGGCAACGAGCCGCATGGTCCGAGCGCTTCGACCTCCTCGAAGAGCACATTCGACGCCAACGCACGGAGAAGAAGGAGACCGAATGATCGACCTGACCGCCGGGTTCACCCTGGTGAGGGAGTTCCCGGCCACACCGGAGGAGCTCTGGCGCTTCTGGACCGATCCCGCCGAGGCGACCCACTGGATGCACCCTCGGGGTTGTTCGGCCGCCTGTCGGCTCGAGACAACGTGACTGCGGTCGCCCGGCCCGATGATTTGGACGTCGACGAGTTCGCCGACGAGTGCCTGGGTTGGCTCGATCTCATCGAGCTCGCCGATGTGCCCGCTGGCGAGTTGCCCTATGGCCTGCAGCGACGGCTCGAGATCGCCCGGGCCCTGGCGACTCGTCCGCGGTACCTGCTCCTCGACGAGCCGGCGGCGGGGCTCAACGACGTCGAATCCGCCGACCTCGAGAAGCGGATCCGTCACATAGCCAAGGATTCCCGCTTCGGGTGCGGAGTGCTGATCATCGACCACGACATGCGACTCATCACGTCGGTCTGCGATCGTCTCACGGTCCTCGCCAATGGCCGCACGATCGCCGACGGGTCGCCGGACGAGGTCCGCAACCAACCCGAGGTGGTCGAGGCATATCTAGGCAAGAGGAAGGAACCAGGAACGTGAGTTACCACTACGGGATCATCGGCGCCGGCCGGCAGGGTGTGGCTGCCGCCTACGACCTCGCCCTGCGCGGCGAGGCGGCCTCTATCACGTTCGCCGACCAGGACGAACGGACGGCGCGCCAGGCTTCCGAGCTGCTGTCCTCGCTCGTCGATGGAGTGAAGTCTGGCTTCGTCCGGCTCGACGCCACAGACCCGGCGGCCGTTCGCGAGTTCATGGCGGACCTCGACGGTGTCCTCGGTGCCGCCAGCTGGCGGCTGAACGTCGGCCTCACCGACGCCGCCGTCGACGCCCGCACCCACTTGGCCGATCTGGGGGGCAACTCGGAAGTGGTGTGGGAGCAATTCGAGCGCTCCGACGCCGCGCGCGAAGCGGGCATCGCCATCGTCCCCGATTGCGGTCAGGTCCCAGGGACCGGGGCGAACCTCCTGGCGCTAGTGGCGAGCCGGTTCGACGCGGCCGACACGGTCGTGCTGTACGACGGCGGGATCCCCCTCCACCCCGAAGATCCCTGGAAATACAAGTTGACCTTCAACATGGACGGCCTCACCAACGAGTACTGGGGTCACGCCCACTACCTGATCGACGGAGAGCCGGTGGACGTTGAGGTCTTCGACCCCGCCGAATACGAGACCCTCGAATTCGAGCGCTTCGGCACGCTCGAGGCGTTCCCGACTTCCGGCGGCCTGACCACCGTTTCCCGGACTCTCCGGGGGAAGGTGCGCACACTGAAGAACAAGACTCTTCGCTACCCGGGTCACGTTGCCCAGTTCAAAGCGTTCAGAGACGCCGGGTTCTTCGACGAGACCCCGGTCGAAGTCGACGGGGTGGAGGTGATTCCCCGACACGTTTTCCACGCCCTGATCGAACCGAAGATCCGGGCTCCGGAGGGGTTTCGGGACGTGATCGTCAACCGGGTGGTAGGCACCGGGGAACGGCACGGCCGCCGGGAGCGCATAACCCTCGACGTCATCGTCGACAAGCCCGAGGACCTGCCGTTCACGGCGATGCAGGTGGCCACTGGATGGCATGCGGCGATCATCCTCCATCGCATGGTGCGGGGCATGTGTGGGACGGGTGCGGTGGAGGTGGAGAACGCCATCGACGGCGATCTGCTCCTCGACGAGTTCCGCCAACGGGGCTATCAGATCGACGAGCGGGTCGAGGCGCTCCCGTAGGGACTGTGGCACTTGGCGTGGTTCGCCTCACGGGCTAGACCGGAAGGCGACACCCCCGTGAGGTGGAAAGGTGAAGTTGGCCTTGGCCGGAGACACGATGCTGGGCCGGGCCGTCGCTCACGCCATCGAGACCCGGTCGGCGGCGGCGATCGTCCATCCCGCCGTCATCGACGCCGTCGCCGACCACGACCTCTTCTTCCTCAACCTCGAGTGCTGCATCTCGACGCGGGGGGAGCGCTGGCCCGATCCCCGCAAACCGTTCTTCTTCCGGGCCCCGCCCGCGGCCGTGGAGGTCCTGACCCGTCTCGGCGTGGACTGCGTCACCCTCGCCAACAACCACGCCCTCGACTACGGCTACGAGGCGCTCCTCGACACCATCGACCACCTGACGACCGCCGGCATCGCCGTGGTCGGGGCCGGAGAGGACCTCGCGTCCGCGCGGCGGCCACGGACCCTCGAAGCCGGCGGCACACGGCTGACGGTGGTCGCCTTCTCCGATCACCCCGCCGACTTCGCCGCCGGGCCGGAAACACCCGGCATCGCCTATGCGGATCTCTCCGGCGGCGTGCCGGAGTGGGTGCGGAAGGCCGTCGTCGAGTCGGC
Source organism: Acidimicrobiia bacterium (assembly GCA_017577575.1). Taxonomy (GTDB): domain Bacteria; phylum Actinomycetota; class Acidimicrobiia; order Spongiisociales; family ZC4RG35; genus ZC4RG17. The sequence goes on from PKRG01000008.1 coordinate 98,185, forward strand.
GGACCCGGTGCTCGTCACCCCCCACTGGGGCCCCAACATGACCGAGGAACCGGTGCCGAGTGTCCGTCGGGCGGCACGCCAACTGGTGGACGCCGGGGCGACGCTGGTGGCCGGTCACTCGGCCCACGTCTTCCACGGGGTCGCCGGACGGGTCATCTACGACATGGGCGACTTCGTCGACGACTACGCCGTCGACCCGGTGCTCCGCAACGACCTCGGGCTGGTGTTCCTCGTCGACCTGGGCCCGACGGGGCCGGGGCGGATCGAAGCCATACCGATCGCCCTCGACTTCTGCCACACGCGCCTGGCGACAGACGACGAGGTGGATTGGATCGAGCGCCGGTTGCGACGGGCTTGTGCCGCCATGGGAACGGCAGTCACCCGGACCGGTGACCGGTTCCTGATCGAAGCCGCCGGCGGGCCCTAGCTCGTGAAGGGGTACCTGAGGATCGCCGCCAGCTCGCCTCCGCCGGGGACGTCTTGGCGGCGCACCGCCACGATCCGCCCGCCGTTCATCCACACCCGGCGGGCGATCTCGTCGACCACCGAGTAGGCGGAGGCGTCGTCGACCTCGGCGAACTCGACCGCCCCCTCGTCGTCGACGAAACCCGGCACCACGGCGTCGATGTCGACGAACAGCGTGTCCACCATCCCGAACGTCGCCGCCCGGGCGATGTTGGCGACGTCCGTGCCGGCCCGGCCCTCGGCCATCCTGCGCTCGAAGATGTCGACGAGGGCGGCGAGCTGGATGGCATAGAGCTCGTCGAGGATCGACCGGGCCCGCTCCGCCAGCTCGGTGTCGGGGGTGTCTTCGGGATTCCCCTCTATCCCCGTGGCGGCGAGGAAGGGATAGCGGCTCACCGAGCGGTATATCGACTGCAGCGGCTCGGCCGCGGCGAGGATCAACGGCACATCCTGGCCGGCGGTCGCCGATCGCACCGCGTCGTCCACGCGACGGCAATAGACGCGGAGATGGCTCCGTTCAGCCATGGAGCTCTGGGTCTTGCCCCTCGGCGCGCGGTCGTCGACATGCGCTATCGGCACCGAGTCGGCCACACCTTCCGGCAGCTCGCCCAGTTCGACCTCGGAGGGGCCGCCCTCCGGCAGCACTTCCAGCAGCTTCACCGAGTTCTGGGAGATGGCGAGCACCAGGGCCACCTGGGGGAAGGTGATCGACCGGAGCAGGGGACCGAGGTGGAAGCGGTCGGCGACGTCGACGATCTCGGTGAGGCGGTTCGGCAACCGGTAGGTCACCAGCCATGCGGGCGTCGCGAACACAGCCAGGCTCCTCGCCTGGTACCGCCAGAAGAAGTCGTCCTCGACCAGGTCGGAGAACTGCTCCTCCACGGCGGCGACGACGCGCTTCTCGGTCCCGGCCTCTTCGAGCTGGCTGACCGCCTCGTCGACGAGGTTCTTGAGTGCGATTCGTTCCGCCTGCCCCGGGCTGACCGGGTCGGTGGGCAGATAGACGGACACGCAAGTCTCGCCGACCGTGTCGAAGAGCCGGCTGACTTGGTCGTGGGTGGGTATGTCGACGTGGAGTGGCATCACATCTCCTCGTTGGCGTGTGGCCGGGTCATGATTGGACCAGCACCCCGGCCTCGGTCTGTTCTGTGGCCAGCCCCGAGCGGAAGAACTTCCGCAGGACGGCCAGGTTCGTTTCGAAGTGGGAGGTGGGCGAGGAGGTGAGGAACCGGCTTCCCGGCGCCCGCACCAGAGGGAGCAGCAGCTGGTCGGCGAGGTGCGGCCCGACCGGTGCCCCCGCCTCCAGATACCGTTCCACCTGGTCGGCCACCTCCGCAGCCACCTCCTCGGCGGGCAGACCGCGGCGGCCGAAGCCCGTGAACACCTCGGTGACGTGGTCGCATTCGACGGCCACCAGGACCGCGTTCCCGGGCCCGTCGGCTTCCATCTCCTCGGCGATGAGCGACTCGGGAGGCAACGCCAGCCGCCTCTGCAGGACCGCCAGCTCCCGATGGGCGATCGACAACGGCAGCCGAGAAACGACCGCCCGCGCCCGCATCGAACGCACCGAGCCGCGCTCGGTCAGCTCGAGAGGTCTCCAGCCAGCTGGCCGAATCGTGGCGATGATCCGCCCACCACCCGCCGGATGGAATCCGGGCCGCTCCAGTTGGACGTCGGCGTCCACCCCCATCCGGCGCAACAGCGGCAAATACGCCGACTCCAGGAACTCGAACGGTGGGGCGCCGAGGTTGTGGGTCCCGCCGGTGACCGTCACCGTGGAAGGCCCACCGGCTTCGGCGAGCGGCAAGAGCACGGTCTGGAGCACGAGTGTGGCGCTTCCCGCCGTGCCGACGTCGAAACCGTATTCTCCCGCCTGCACCCGTCCGGGACGGAAGACCAGCCGCCCCGAGTGGAGGCGGGCCCCCTCCACGGATGCATTCGCGATCTCGGCGGCGGCGCGTACGGCGGTGAGATGCTGGGCGAGCAGGCCGGGGCGACGCCGATTCGCCCGGATCCTCGTGATCTCGAACGGGGTCCCGGTCAAAAGCGACGCCGCCAGGGAGGTGCGCAGGATCTGGCCGCCTCCCTCTCCGGCCGAGCCGTCGACGAGGATCGGCTCGTCACGGACGCGTTCTTCTGCGGGTGTCGGCATGGGCACTTTCCCTCTACCCACTAGTCGAGCATCGCGATCCGTGTGGCTTCGTCGAGTTTGTCTCCGGTCTCGGGGTGCACGGCGTCACAGCCGCCGTCCACGACGGTGACGGTGGCGCCTCGTGCGGCCGGGTTGCTGACCAGGTACGGGGCGTCGAACAGGCCGGTCCGCACCACCGCCCCCAGTTGCTCGGCGTCGCCTTCCATCGCCCCAGGGAACCGTTCGGCTACGACGTCGAGCAGGTACTCTGCCTCCTCGATCAGTCGGTCCCGCCTGGCGGCGACTGCGGGGTCGGCCAGCGGGTCGGGTAGGCCGAGCAGCGCGTCGTCCACGACCTGGCGCACCAGGGTGCAGGACGTGATGAGCTCGTCCGCTTCGATGGCGTGGTCGGCCTCCGTGTGGCCCACCACGTGGAGGATGTCGGGCTCGAGCGCCATGGCGGTCCGGGTGGCGGAGGCGAGCTGGCCTAGAGCCCGCACCTCATCGGACGGCAGCGAGAACAGTCCCGCCCGTAGCTCGCGCAGCACCGTCAGCCCGCTGGCGCGCCGTTGGACGACGGCGTGCATCGCCTCCATCTTGGCGATGTCCATCGCCGGCGAGATCCCCGCCGGGGTGTTGAGCATCATCTGGAGCACGTAGGTGTCGACTCCGGCCGCCGCCGAGAGTCGGGCCGCCAGCCCGGCGGCTGCCACCTGGATCGTGTCCGAGGCGGCGCGCAGGCCCCACTGGTTCTGGTCGTTGCGCTCCACCGGGATGCCGTTGGCGGCGCTCCAGGAGACGAGCTCCTGGTTCTCGGCGATCGCGTCCTCGAGGGACCTCTCGGAGCGGCCATCCAGCTCCGAGTACCAGAACACGGGGATCGCACACCAGGCGTTGCGTATGGTCTCGTGGAGCATCCGGCCGAACCGGACCAGGTCGTTGGTGCCGGCGTAACAGCGGAGGAGCGGGTAGTTGCCCCGCTGGGCCGCTTCGTATAGGAGCCGGAAGTCGTCGGGGGTGCGGACGGGGACACCTCCGGCGCCGTCCTGGGAGGGGTCCATGCGCTCGGGGCGGAAGAAGTGCTCCTGGGCGTTCTGGTCGGGTGCCAGCGAGATGACGTCGACGACTCCGGCTTCGGCGATCCTTCGGATCCCCTCGGCGGTCCGCTCCAGCGACGGGAGGCCGAAGTGATGGCGTATCAACGGACGCCGCCCGCTCATGCGACGCCGAGACAGCAGGTCCCGCGGGCGCTCCGTCGTCGACTCGGCCGCGTTCTCTTCGCCGGTCAGCCATTCGTCGATGTCCTCGTCGGGGCGGTCCCCGAACACGCGGTCGAACACACCGGACCGGCGGGCGACCTCGGCCACCGGAGACGGACCGCCGAACCAGGTGCGGATCCCGCTGAGCCCCTCGCGGCGGAGAGCGGCGTCGAGCTCGCCGAAGAGTCTCTCGGCCGCCTCCGGTGTGAGCCGATACGACACGGCCAGGATCTCGGGTCGCTGTCGCTTCGCCTCTTCGACCAGCCGCTCGACGGGGGTGGCGGGGCCCAGGAACACGGCGCGGTACCCGTGGCGACGGCACGCCGCCAGGAAGTTGAGGATCCCGGCGACGTGGACGCAGTCACCGATCGCGGCGCCGAGGACGAGCTTTTCGGTCATGAGCCGTACCCGTAGCTCGCTACCTGGCGGATCTCCGCCGGGCTCAACCCGGCCAGACCCAGGCGCTCCAGAGTGCGCCCTCTGCTCCAGAAGTTGGTCTGGTGGACGATCCCCGCCAGGGTGATCACCGACTCGATCGCCCGGGGGTTCAGGCCGAATTGACGCCCCGCCGACGCCATCGGCACCATGCTCATCGGGACGTCCTCGAGCATGTAGCGGTTCTCCATCGTCGGAGGCGCCGAAATCCCCCGGTAACCCTCGTTCGCCTGGATCGCCTCGTAGAGGTCCCGTCCTTGGGCCCGGTACGCCACCATCAGCCAGTCACGCATCGAGCGCACTTCGACGCCGAGCAGGTTGGCGACGGCCATCCGCTCCCGGTCCACCGCTTCCAGCACGTGGGACACGCCCGGGCTCACGCCGTCGATGTAGAACTCGAAGCGTCCCTGGGTGTTCTCGATGCGAGCCGTGTTGAACAACGTGATCGCCGGGTGCACCACCGCGCCGACGTTGGCGAAGCTCGTGTCGAGGGTGCACTCGGTGGGTTGGAACTGGGGATACCAGGGCTCGAGTCGGGCGATCACCTCTTCGGTTCGGGTGCAGGGGATGGCCGCGACGGGCACGGATCGCTTCACGCGCATGATCCGTGACTGGGCGGGACCGGAGCTGCGGGAGGCGAAGATGAAGGTTCCGGCTTCGGCTACGACGACCCCGTCGGGAGCGCCTTGGTCCAGAGCTTCGTGGAGGAACTCGAGAGCGCCGAAGGTGCGACCCGGGTTGAGCACGACGATGTGGCCGTCGCGCAGGTGCGGGGCGCACTTGCGGGCGACGTCTCGGTGCCCGAATGCCGGAACACACACCATCACCAGCGTGGCGCCGGCCAGCGCCTCCCCGATGTCCGATGTCACCAGTCGGATCTTCCCGAATCCCGTGATCTCGCCTTCCAGGTCGACCCCGCCACGGTCTGCCACCTCGGCGACGTGTTCGGGGGTGCGATTCCACAGCACCACGTCGGCTCCGAGCCGCCCCAGGTCACCGGCGAGGGCACGGCCGGCATGGCCTGCGCCCAGCACTGCTATCGATCCGTTGCTCATCTCGATCCTTTCACTGCGCCGAGGCTCCTCGCGGGACGCCTCCTCAGACGCCACCTTTCCGGTTCCAATGGCGTGAACGGATCGGATGGCTGACCCGGGTTCCTTCTCGGGCGCTTCCTTCCATGTGCCGTCTCGCCGCTCACAGCCCCTTTTCAAAGACTGTGCCTCCGGGCGTTCGCCTTGTTGAGGGCCTAAGGTCCTGGAGAGGGGAGGGCCTTCCGCAGTTCCGGGCAGAGATCGGGTCTGGTGCCCCTGGCGGGATCGCCGATCCGGGTTGGAGACTCCCACGAGAGACATGTTCAGGGACAGGACGGAAGCCGGCCGCCGGCTGGCGCAGCATCTCGGGCATCTCAGAGACGAAGACGTCGTCGTGCTCGGTCTCCCCCGCGGCGGTGTCCCGGTCGCCTACGAGGTGGCGCGGGCCCTCGACGCTCCACTCGACGTGATCGTCGTTCGCAAGCTCGGCTTTCCATCCCAGCCCGAGCTGGCGATGGGGGCGATCGGCGAGGACGGTGTCCGAGTCCTGAACGAGGCGTTGGTGACTCCCGAGGTCGCCTCGTCCCCAGCGTTCGCCGCCGTGGAGACGCGAGAACGGCACGAGCTGGCGCGACGGGTCGAGATGTTCCGCCGGGGACGGCCCCGGGTGCCCCTGGAGGGGCGAGTGGCCGTGATCGTCGACGACGGGATCGCCACCGGCTCCACCGTCAGAGCCGCTGCCGAGGTCGCCCGGGCGCTGGGCGCCCGACGCGTGGTGGCCGCGGCGCCGGTCGCTCCCCCGGAGGTGGAGCGGAGGCTCGGTGCGTCCGTCGACGAGGTGGTCGTGGCGGAAAGGCCAGAGGTCTTCTTCGCCATCGGCCAGTTCTACGCCGACTTCCGGCAGGTCTCGGACGCCGAGGTGGCCGAGCTGCTCGGTCGGGCCGCGTCCGAAGGCGATGCGTCTAGGGCTGCGATCGACACCGAGATCGACGTGGAGGGCGCCGGCCACCGCCGCGGTCACCTGACCATCCCCCAGGAAGCGATGGGGCTGGTCGTGTTCGCACACGGGTCGGGAAGCAGCCGCCACAGCCCCCGCAACCGCGCGGTCGCCCGGGCCTTGAACCGGGCCGGGTTGGGCACGTTGCTCTTCGATCTGCTGACCCCGGAGGAGGGCCAAGACCGGGATCGTGTCTTCGACATCCCGCTCCTGGCAGAGCGGCTGGTCGACGCCTCACGCGGGGTGATCCGGGAATGGCCGGATCTCCCGTTGGGGCTTTTCGGGGCGTCGACGGGAGCGGCGGCCGCCTTGGTCGCCTCGGTGGAGATGGACAACTCGGTTCGAGCCGTCGTGTCCCGGGGTGGAAGGCCCGACCTGGCGGCTTCCCACCTGCGGCGGGTCACGGCGCCGACGCTGCTCGTCGTCGGCGCCAACGATCCCGTCGTCTTGGACCTGAACCGCCAGGCCCAGGCCGAGCTGCGTTGCGAGAACCGTCTGGAGGTGGTCCCCGGGGCGGGACACCTCTTCGAGGAGCCCGGGACGCTCGAGCGTGTCGCCGAGCTCGCCATCGGGTGGTTCTCGGACCACCTGGCCCCCTAGGCGGCGTGTCATCCACCTGGGGCTGTCTACTCCGCGCCTGTGTCTGAGTGCTCGTCGGCGGGAACCACCCTGCCGATAGCGACGATGCGGCGGATGTCCTTGGAAGAGGCCGGGTTGACGATGAGGCCGATCATCCGGTCGGCAGTCTACGGAGCGGGCGCGAGCCCGGCCCGGCGTCACCCGGGGCCCGGCAAGACGTAGGCGGGGAGCTCCTGGACCACTCCGGGGGAGGCGTCCCGCCCGAGCTGCTGGTCCCAGTTGGCCCCCCAGCACAAGACGGCCCGCAGATCCGTCAGCGCGCAGGTGTGCGAGTCGCCGGCGGCGAGCTGGACCACCCCTTCCAGGGGGGTCGTCCCGGACGGATCCATCACATACCTGGGAAGGGGTGAATCCGATCTATCCCCGGTACCCAGCTGGCCATCCACCCCTTGACCCCAACACACGGCTTCCTCGGATTCGAGCCGGGCACAGGTGTGGTTGGTTCCGGCTGCGAGAGACGTGACCCCGGCCAGCGGGGCGGTGCCCTCGGGGTTCCTCACTTCGACGAGCTGCGGTTGGATTTCGCCGGTACCGGCTCCCAGCTGCCCGGCGATGTCCGACCCCCAACACAGGACCCGTCCGTCTTCGGTCGAGGCACAGCTGTGGCTGGCTCCGAGGCTCAGGTCCGTGACCCCGGTGAGAGGACCGTCCGTGTCGAGGACCGGCTGCGCCGTCGGGACGGGTGCGCTCGAAGCGCCGGTGCCCAGCTGGCCCTGGAAGTTGTTGCCCCAGCAGTAGACGCTCGTGTCGGAGACGGCGCAGGCGTGCGCCGCGCCCGCCGCCACCAGAGTGACATCGGTCAGCGGGCTCGTCCCGTCCGGGCCGAGGACCCGGGTCGGGAGGGGCGAGAACCCCGCCGTCTCGCCGTTGCCGACCTTCCCCTGCGAGTGGTTGCCCCAGCAGTAGACGTCGCCGGGATCGACGATGGCGCAGGCGAACTGGTGACCGACCGCGATATGGGTCACGCCCTCCAGCGGTCCTTCGCCGTCCGGGTCCAAGACCGGTTGGGGAACCGGTGCTGGAGCCGTGTCCGTGGATCCGTTGCCCAGCCGTCCATCGAATTGGGCTCCCCAGCAGTAGGCATTCCCATCGGTGGTCAGGGCACAGGTGTGCCCGTCACCGCCGTCGATCTGCGCCACCGCCGTCAGAAGTCCCTCGCCCTGGGGGGCGACGACGGCGGCGGGCAGCGCAGCCTTGGGGCCGAGGTCGCCCCCTGTCTGGCCGTTCCCTATCTGGCCGGTGTTGTTGCGACCCCAGCAGTAGACCCGGTCTCGGGGATCGAACAACCCGGTGGCGACGCAGGTGTGGGCCCACCCGGCACCGATGTGGAGCGGGGCGTAGACGTCGTAGTAGAGGTCCGCGCTCACCTCTGCCGCCGGGTCCTCCGCGTCCCTCACCGTGACTCGAATCGGGTCCTGGAAGGGTGAAGCGTCCTTGATCGCCGGATCGGCGGGGTCGTTGACGATGGCGCCGTCGTCCTCGTCGAAGACGAGCCCTTCGGGCAACCCGGTCACGGCCCACTCGTACGATCCGGACCCGCCGTAGGCGGCGAGGGTGGCCCGATACGACTCGAGCGACCGGAGGGTCGGAAGCGACGGAGTGAGCAGTCTCAATGGGGGCTCACCTTCGAGCGGCGACCCGGGGACGACCCGCGTCGGCCGAGTCGCTTCGGTGCCGAAGCCGGTGTCGCCTTTTCCGACTTGCCCCGCCCAGTTGCCGCCCCAACACCACACCCGCGAGCTCGTGTCGATTCCGCAAGTGTGGAACTCGCCGGCGTCGAGGGTGGCGAACGCGGGCGCAGCCAAGACCGGGAACGGTTCGTGGAGCTCGTTGCCCATCGTCCCGATCCCGAGCTGGCCGTAGTTGTTGGAGCCCCAGCACAGCGCCGAGGTTCCCTCGAGCGCACAGGTGAAATGCCCGTCGCTTCCCACGACCTCGTCGAACAAGTGGGCTCCCGGCAGTCGGGTGGGACCGGAGACGGGATCGTCGTGGTCGAGACCCAGCTGTCCCGATTCGTTCTCGCCGAAACACCACGTGGCGCCGGTGTCGTCGATGGCGCAGGTGTGGTTCTGGCCGGTGGCGATGGAGACGAAGTCCACGTCGGATTCGACTCTCACCGGTGAGACCGCCCGCGGCTCGCCGATGGCGCCGAGCTGACCGTGGGAGTTGCGCCCCCAACACCACGCTGCGCCTGTTGCGTCGACACCGCAGACGTGGCTTCCGCCGACGGCCAGGTCGACGACCTCCAGACCGGAGCCGACCAGCTGCGGCTCGTCCCGGGAGGTGTCGTAACCCGAGGTGCCGATTCCGAGTTGTCCGTCGAGGTTGCTCCCCCAGCACCAGACGAGGAGGTCCGAGTCGACGGCACAGTTGTAGGCGAATCCGCTGTCGATGGCGACGAACTCGTGGTCGCCGCTCACGGGAACCGGGACGGGGCTGCCGGTGGGGCGGTCGCCGCTGCCCAGCTGCCCGGCGTCGTTCTTGCCCCAGCACCACGCGCGGCCGCTCGCGTCGAGCGCGCAGGTGTGCTCCCCGCCTGCGGTGATGGCGGTGAACACCTGGTCGGAGAGGACCCGTACCGGCTTCGCGGAGTGCTCCAGTCGCCAACCCTCACCGAGTTGGCCATGGGTGTTGTCTCCCCAGCACCAGGCGGCGCCTTCCTCGTCGAGCGCACACGAGTGGTAGGCGCCGGCGGCCACGGCCACGGGTTTGGTGAAGGAGAGGGCGATGGTGGCCGTAGTCGCCGAACCCGCCGCGTCGGTCACGGACACCGTCAGAGCCTGGTCCCTGGTCTCGCCCACGGGGAGGGCATCGACATCGAGGGAGACGGATCCGTCGGTTCGCACGTCGAGCCACGCTGGGCCGGCTTCGACGGTCCAGCGGTACGGAGGCACGCCGTCGGTCGCTTCGAGTCGCGCCTGGTACTCGGTGGTGAGAAGCGGGATGCCGCTGAGCTGCTCCGTCACGATCCTCAAGCCGGCCTCACCGGGCGGGGCGGTGGTCGGTGGTGGGGGCGTAGGGGGTGTGGCGGGGGGGGGACCAGGGGGGGCGTCCACGGCGGCCAGGGCCCGGTGGGGGGGGGCGGGGATCTGTCCGCGGGGGGCAGAGTCGGCGGGGGGGAAGAGGGGCGTGGGGGGGGGGGTTGGGCGCCGGGGGGGGGCGCGGGCGTGTGGGGGGGGGGGGGCGCGCGGTGGTACGG
>PKRG01000051.1 GCA_017577575.1 Acidimicrobiia bacterium
GTTCTCCACTGTTCTCTCCTGTTGTGAAGGGGCTGGAGGATGGGTCGCAGCGTCCTGCTGCGGGTCGGGTGACACCTCGGCGTTCCCTGCGTCGGTGTCGGCGCCACCGCCACCCGCACTCCGCGTGTCGGGTCGCCCGGTGGGGATCTGGGCCGCCCGGCAGGCGGCCTCGTACACAGACGGGCTCCGCTCCCGGAGCCCGTCGTAGAACTGGTCGGTGAGACTCCGCAGGCCCGCCGTGGCTGCGGGGTTGGCCGGGTAGGTCACGGGCCCGAACTCCATGAGCCGGACCTTCGTGATGGTCCGCTCCTTCAGCCCGAGCGGGTTGTGGGCAGACTCGCCCGGGTCGTCGTCCCACTCCTCGCCAACGACACGGAACCGGAAGCTCGAGCCGTAGACACCGGCCTGGAGGCCTTCGATGAGCAGGTCCGGGACGCTGCGAAAAAGGGCGACGTCGTAGCGGGCGCCCCGCTCGTCCTCGGCGAGCTCGACGATGTCACCGAGCACCTGGTCGCCGAGCACGTCGTGCCCATGGTTGAACGTGACCTTCACGGATGGCAGATCGTCCCGAATCGTCTCCGCGAACGCTCCCGGGGCGATCCGCTCGAGGAACCTGCCCTCGAAGATCGAATTGACCTCATACCAGACGTTGAACACCGAGAAATGCCCGACCATGTGCAGCCGGCCGTCGCCGTTGCTGTCGGCGCGCAGCTCCGGTGCAGCTGCGGGGGGCAGGGCCCGGACCAGGTCGATCTGGGGAGCTTCCATCACTGACCTCCCGTCGCCGCCGGTTCCTCAGCGGCGGGCTCGTTGGCGTCACCGGTCCCGGGGGGCTGCAGCTGGACCGACAGCATCCCGGTGTGCTGCAGGACGCTCATGTCTTCGGTGACGACTGCTCGGATCGCGGACTCGGGGGTGAACCCGCCGTCGATCAGCTGCCGGATCGTCGAGGCTCGAATCTGCTCGATCTCGGCGGCGTCTTTCTCGTCCTCCCGCAGGAACGGCATGTCGGACGTGTCGAACCACAGCTCGGCGTCCGAGGGGACATCGACAATCGTCGCCAAGCTGGCGCAGATGTCCTGCAAGGTGGGATAGACCCACGAGTCGGCGAAGTTGCGGCGCGCCTGCGCATAGTTCCCGGCGTTCAGCGACGAGCCCTGCATGCCTTCAGCGATTGACAGCACCACCGCCGGCACACGGGACAAATAGGCGATGCGGGTCTCGAAGCCTCCCTGGACCCCCTTGAGGTCGAGATCCTTCAGATTCGACCCGACGACCGTCGCGTCAGCGCCAGCGGAGAGGTAGAGGGTCCGGTAGGCGTTGCGGACACCGTCGTGCTGGGAGGAGAGCATCTCGACGATCTCGGAGAACTGCTCCGGGTTCTCCGCCTGGATGCCCTTCACCACCAGGTTCGGGGTGGCGCCATGCTCGAAGAACTTGAGCTTGTGCTCGGTCACCACACGGTCACCGAGCGCTTCGCGCACCGCCGGGGTGAACCACGACATGCCGAGCCCCGGTGATTCCGGGTCGGGGATCGGCGCCCAGTGCGCCACCTGCTCCGGCAACAGCAGCTGCGGACGGCTGGACGAGCCGGCACCGCCCTTCTGGTACAGGTAGCCGACCAGCTCGGCGTCGAGCTCGTGCACCGCATTCTGCGGATCGGTGCGTGACCCCCACACGATCGTGACCCAGTCGGGGCGCAGCACCCGCAGCCGGTCACGCTGCCGCAAAACGTAGGCGTTGCCGGCGAGACCGGCGTGCCACTCCATCCGGGTGAGCAGATCCCCCGTTGTCGCATTCGGCCACGGCCGCTCGAGCAGCGAGAGCGCCGTCGTGCCGAACCGCCGGCCCGGTGTCGGTGACCTCCTGTTGTTCCTGAAGATGAATCGTGCCTGTGAGATGACCAGCCCGCGGACCATCTGGGCGGCGAACGCCGGCGGGCATGCCCGCATCAGCGCGCTGTAGCCAGGCAGGTCGTGGGATGGGTCCTCGACGTTCGTGCCCGTCCAGGTCTGGCGCAGGATCGGATAGTCGAGGCCACCGAACCCAAACCATCCGGTGACCAGATCCAGGTAGTCGTCGAGGCTGAGGGACCGTTCCTGACGCTGCCGCCGGTTAGCCCTGAGACGTGCCAGCAGGTTTGCCAATGCCCAGCACCTCCCAGTCGATCAGCAGACCTGCCGCAACAAGCACGATCCCGGAGACGATCAGCGCCCAGGGGCCGAGCAGCCAGGTCGCACCGGCGACGATCAGCGCTATCCCCGTCGTGACGACGGCGAGCGAGAGAATCAGGCCCACGCTGCGAAGAACGGGGTCGTGGCTTCGGGCGCGGGCATGGTCATCGCAGCCTCCAGGGCCAGGACCGCAGCGATCCCAGCATCGATCTTCCGGCCGTCATCGCCCTTGGTGAAGATGTAGCGGGTGCGGCCGTCGGTCTCGTCGGCCTTCACATATGCCTTGCGGCGGGTCATGGCGAGCACATGCGATGTGAGCAGCTGGTTCCCGTCATGCGAGAGGGTCTGCTCGGCAAGAGCCGAGTCGAACCGGTCGCACGCTGCGCTCATCCGCTTCGGCTGGTTCGTGTCGAAGAACAGGACGACCTCGTCGCCGAACAGTTCCGCCCACCGCTCGATCTCGGTCTGCCATCGCGGGGGGTCACACAGCATCCGGCCGACGCTGTAGCGCTCGAAGACGGCTTCAACGGCGGCGTTGATCGACGACCGGGGCATCCGCCAGTCACGACCGGCGTCGGTGGGACGGAGCCAGATCGTCGGTCGGCCGTCCACCTCCGGGACGAACAGGTGCCCATCCTCGGTGCACGCCACCAGCGCCGTGGCGTCCTGGCTGATCGACCCGTCGAACCCGAGCCCGATCCGAGCCCCATCGGGCACGACGATGTCGAGCTGCTCGAGCGCCGCCCACAGCGCCGGATCGACCGCCTTACCGCCACCCTTCCGGTTCCAGTTGAAGAAGAACCGCTCGGCGTCCTCCCGGGGCGTGTCCGGGTCCCGGATGTCCGCCACGATCCGATCAAGATCAACCCACCAGCTGTCGCCGTAGGCGACCCGCAGCGCCGCCTTCAGCTCCTCGTCGCTGGCGGTGTCGATGTCCACCGGCGGGGCCTCCACAGCGTCGTAGAACAGCCCCGCGGTGCCATGCTCCGCCGCCTTGTGGGTCGCCTCGGCGACCGACTGCTCCCCCGGCTCGAAACTGTTGGTTGTCTCGAACGTCCGCCCGTCCATCTTCGCCGTGTTCCGGCGCAACGTCCGAGCCAGCTTCACCCCCCCGTTCCGTGGGGTCCACAGGTGCGTCTCATCGAGGATCGCGTCGGTGATCGGCTGCCCCTCACGGGACCCCGCCGCCGCCGTCACCGGCTCCAGCTTCCCCCGCCGCTTTCCATCGCGCAGATAGCTGCGG
>PKRG01000009.1 GCA_017577575.1 Acidimicrobiia bacterium
GCGTGGGGGTTGCGGCGCCATCGGGTGAGATCGCCGTCGGCCTTCGCGGCAGGCTGCCTGCAGTGCCTCCTCCGGCCCCCGCGGAGGGGGACGGAGAGGCCGGCTCGTTGGCACCCGATCCGACGAAGGGAGCCGACGGAGCCGGCTCGCCCTCGTTCTTGTGGACCGGTTCCTGACTGGCCGGACGGAGCAGGTCGGACGGGATCGGGGCGCTCTTGGGCTCGGCGGCCACCGATTCGATGCGGGGCGTCTCGTCTTCGATGGCGGCGATGTCGCGCTCCTTCCTCTCGGGCGCGGTCTCCAGCAGCTCCCTCGGGATGGTGATGCGCACCGAGGTGCCGGGAACGCCGGGGACGAGGCGCACCTTGATGCCGTGGCGGTCGGCGAGCCGGGCAACCACGTACATGCCCAGGGTCGGCTCCAGCGCCAGCCCCAGGACGGGCGGGTCCTCGATGAGCCGGTTCAGCTCCGCCATCCGCTCTTCGGACATGCCGAGCCCGGAGTCGGCGATGGTGATCACGTACCCGTGGTCGTCGAAGAGGCCCGTGACCCGCACCCGTTCGGAGGGCGGGGAGAACTGGGTGGCGTTGTCGAGCAGCTCCGACATGAGGTGGGCGAGGTCGGTGACGACCTTGCCTTTCAGGAGCGCCGGCTCGAGGGCGAGCACGTCGATGCGCTGGTACTCGTCGACCTCGCTGATCGCGGCCCGCACGACGTCGTCCATCTCGAGAGGCTCCGACCACATCCGGGGAGACTCGCTGCCGGCCAGCACGAGCAGGCTCTCGGCGTTGCGACGCATCCGGGTGGCGAGGTGGTCGAGCCTGTAGTAGCCGTCGAGGATGTCGGGGTCCTCTTCCTTCGCCTCGAGCTCGTCGATGAGAGCGAGCTGGCGGTCCACCAGCGAGCCGTTCCGCCGGGCCAGGGTCACGAAGATCTCGGACACACCCTTGCGCAGGATCTCCATCTGCCGGTTGGCGACGTCGACGAGGGTGGAGTGGAGAGCGGCGAACGAACGGGCGAGCTCACCCACCTCGTCCGGCCCCGACTCTTCCAACTCGACGGGGATCGTCCCCTCGAGCTGGCCGGTCGGGTTGGCGAGGGCATCGACGAGCTTGGGGAGCTCCTCGTCGGCTACGTGGCGGGCGGCGAGGGTGACCGACTTCACACGACGGACCGTGGATCGGCCCACCACCAGGGCCACGACGATCGTGACGAGGAGAACTGCGACGACCACCGACGCCACCGTGGCCGCCTCGTCCCGGGACTCCTCGGCGGCCGCGGCGGCGGCACCCGCCACCCGGTCGAGGATCTCGGACCCCGTCTTCGCCAACAGCTCGTTGCGGCCGTCGGGGAACTCTTCCGGCGTCGGGATCAGGCCGGGCTCGAGAGGCTGGGTCCGGGCGAGACCCGACGCGGCGACGGTCGGGGAGTTGTCGTTGGCGTTGGCGAGCCAGTCACGCACCGTCGTCTCGAGCGCCGTGAACTGCTGCTCGAACACCTCCGGGTCGACCAGCCCCTCGCCGGCGGCGAACAGGTCGACCAGCCGCTCCTGCTGGACCGAGGCGTAGGATGCCCGGGCCAGGGCGACCGCGCCCGATCCTTCACGAGCCCGGGACTCGTCACCGAAGTAGAGAGTGGACTGGGAGACGACCGTGATGAGGCTCTGGCCGATCTGGTCGTAGAGCTCGGTGACCTCGTCCGAGAGCGGGTCGAGCTCGCGAGCGTCCTCCAGCCGGGCCTGGGCGCGGCTCGTGTGAGAGAAGATCGCCGAGGCGATGCCGCTCGCCGAACCGGACGCCTTGGGGATCAGCTCCCGCACCGAATCCCGCAGGTTCTGCAGGGCCCGGTCGCTGGAGTTGCGCACGGCGTCGAGAGATACATCGCTGGACCCGAGTGCCACGTCCAGGGTGACGGACTGCTCGGCCGACACGGCGACCAGGGCGTCCATTGCGTCGGCGGCTACCCGGGCCGCGAGCGAGACTCGCTCCTCGCTGCGGGCGTCCTCGAGGTAGTTCCACGAGACGAGGGCCCCGGCCACCAACGCCACCAGGGCGATCGGGGCGATGGCGAGGGCGAGCTTGCTAGCGAGCCGTAACCGCTTCAATGCAGCCCCTCCTAGATCGACAGGCGGGGTCTCTATCGACTCGCGATGTGGTCGACTTGAATGGCCTGTCTCACGGCCCGGCCCCAATAGCCTGGGTCACGACCAACGAGGAACCATGGAACTGGGCATCACCACCTTCGCCGAGACGTACCCCGATCCCCGCACGGGCGAGACGATCAGCCATGCCGAACGTCTCCGGCAGGTGGTCGCCGAAGCGGAAATGACCGAGCAGGTCGGCCTCGACGTGTACGGAGTGGGAGAGCACCACCGCCCCGACTTCGCTTCTTCGGCGCCGGCGGTGGTACTGGCGGCGATCGCCGGCCGGACGGAGAGGATCCGCCTGACCCCGGCGGTGACGATCCTCAGCTCCGACGATCCCGTCCGGGTGTTCCAGCAGTTCGCCACTCTCGACGGCGTGTCGTCGGGACGGGCCGAGCTGATGATCGGACGCGGCTCGTTCATCGAGTCGTTCCCCTTGTTCGGCTACGACCTCGCCGACTACGACGCCTTGTTCGAGGAGAAGTTCGAGCTGCTGCTCCAAATCCGCGACAACGAGCGCGTCACGTGGTCGGGACGCTTCCGCCCCCCGCTCGACAACCAGGGGATCTACCCGCGCCCGCAACAGGAGCCTCTTCCGATCTGGGTGGCGGTGGGCGGCACTCCGGCCTCGATCGTCCGGGCCGCCCGTCACGGCCTGCCGGTGGCGCTGGCGATCATCGGCGGGGACCCGGCCAGGTTCGCCCCGCTGGCGGAGCTCTACAGGAGAACACTCGAGGAGTCCGGCTACGACCCCGAGACCGTCCCGCTGGCAGTCCACGCCCACGGCTACATCGCCGACACCACCGAGCAGGCGGTCGAGGAGTACTACGACGCGTATGCGATGGCGATGACCCAGCTCGGATACGAGCGGGGCTGGGGACCGATGACCCGCGCCCAGTTCGACTCCCTGCGCTCACCCAACGGGTCGCTGGTGCTGGGTGACGTCGAGACGGTCGCCCGCAAGATCAACCGTTACAAGGAGCACCTCGGCCTCGATCGGTTCATGCTCCACATAAGTGTCGGCACGCTGCCGCACGAGCAGGTGCTGCGCTCGATCGAGCTGTTGGGCACCGAGGTGGCGCCCCTGGTGCGTTGAAACCGCCCGCCCCGGGTCAGCCCGCGGGAATCGGGTGTGCCGCCTCGGTCGGACGCCGCCGGGGACGGAGTCAGTCGGTGGGTCTCAGTCGCTCGGAGAGCAGGCGCGCTCCCGGCCCCTGGCGAGCGGCTATGTCGCTCGGATTGGTGATCCAGCACTTCTGGAGGCTCAAGCAGCCGCACCCGATGCAGTTCTCGAGACCGTCACGCAGCTGCTGGAGAGCGGCGATCTCCTCGTCGAGCCGCTTGCGCCAGGAGGCCGACAGTCGCCCCCAATCCGCTCTCGTCGGCGTGCGGTTCTCGGGCAGCTTGGCTAGGGCATCCCTGATCTCGTCGAGGGTCAGGCCGACGTGGCGAGCGGCGGCGATGAAGGCCAGCCTCCGGAGCACCGAACGCTCGAACCTGCGCTGGCCCCCCGTGGTGCGGGTGGACTTGATCAGGCCGACGTCCTCGTAGTAGCGGATCGCCGATGGGGCGAAGCCGCTCCGCTTGGCGACCTCTCCGACGGTGAGCTCGTCCGTTGCATCCATGATCCACAAAACTACCTTGACTTAAAGTTGACTTCAACTTGTAAGTTCGGCTCCGACGCTGTCCGAAAGGAGCCGAACATGCCAACTGCAGCGATCATCACCGGCGCCTCGAGAGGTCTGGGGCGGGCCCTCGCCATCGCCCTGGCCGACGAGGGCTGGGACCTGTTGCTCGACGCCCGAACCGAGACCGACCTCGACGCAGTGGTCTCCCGGTTGAAGACCGTCACCAACGTCTGGGCGGTGCCCGGCGACGTAGCCGACCCCCAACATCGACGCGACCTGGCGGAGGCGGCAGCCGAGGTGGCCCCCATCGGGCTGCTCGTCAACAACGCCAGCACGCTGGGCCCGTCTCCCCTCCCCCGCCTCGAGGACGCCGACGTGGCGGACTTCGCCGAGGTGTTGTCCGTCAACGTGGTGTCGCCCCTGGCGATCTTCCAGGCGATCCGCCCCCATCTGTCGCTCGACGCCATCGTGATGAACATCACGTCGGACGCGGCGGTGGAGCCGTACGAAGGGTGGGGCCTGTACGGGGCCAGCAAAGCGGCGCTCGATCACCTCTCGGCGGTGATGGCCGTGGAGCACCCGGAGCTGCGGGTGTACGCCCTCGACCCGGGGGACATGCGCACCGACATGCACCAGCGGGCTTTCCCGGGCGAGGACATATCCGACCGTCCGCTCCCCGAGGAAGTGGTGCCGAAGATCCTCGAGGTGATCCGGAGACGGCCGCCGAGCGGGAGGATCATCGCCCCGCAGCTGAAGGCGGTTTCGTGACGGTGTCGCCCGTTGGGTTCACCGTCCCGGAGGGACAGGCAGCCACGGCTCCCCCGGAGGAGCGGGGCCTGCGCCGCGACGAGGTGAGGCTGCTCGTGGCGTCGCCCGGCGAGGTGACGCACACGACGTTTCGCCATCTGGGGGAGTTCCTCAGCCCCGGGGACGTGGTGGTGGTCAACACCAGCGCCACCCGTCCGGCGGCCATCGACGGCACGTGGCGAGGCCGCCCCGTGGTCGTCCATTTCTCGAATCGCCTGTCCAGCGGACGCTGGATCATCGAGCTGCGGAGGGTCGACGGTCGCGGCCCTCTGCTCGAAGCCGAGGCGGGCGAGGGCGTCAGCCTGGACGGTGAGGCGTTCGCCCTGCTGGAGGCCCCCTTCACCCGACGGGACGACGGAGTGAGGCTGTGGCGGGCGCGGGTCTCGGCCCCGGTAGCCGTCGAGCGGCATCTCCACCACCATGGGCGTCCCATCACCTATGGGTACGTGGAGCGCCCCTGGCCGCTGGCGGCCTACCAGACCGTCTTCGCCCGCCCCGACGACCCCTCCGGGGCGAGCGCGGAGATGCCCAGCGCCGCCCGACCCTTCACCACGCATCTCGTGGCCTCGTTGGTCTCGTCCGGGGTGCTAGTGGTCCCGGTCACCCTGCACGCCGGGGTGTCGTCACCGGAGCGGAACGAGCCACCGCCGGCCGAGCCGTACCGGGTTCCCCGGGCCACGGCGGAAGCGGTCAACTCCGCCCGGCGCCGCGGCAACCGGGTCGTCGCCGTGGGAACCACCGTGACCCGCGCTCTGGAGAGCGCCGTAGACCGCGGCGGCGACGTGCAGCCGACCGAAGGCTGGACCGACCTGGTGCTGTCGGCCGAGCGGCCCGCTCGGGTCGTCAACGGCCTCGTGACCGGCTGGCATCCACCCGAGGCTTCCCATCTCCTCTTGCTCGAAGCAGTGGCGGGAACAGACCTGGTTCGCCAGGCATACGAGGCGGCGGCCGGCGCCGACTACCTGTGGCACGAGTTCGGGGATTCGTGCCTGTTGCTCCCCCAGTCGGCGCCTGCCGCCTACCATACCCGCCGCTTTCTCTGGATCTGAGGCGCCTGGCGGCTCCGCCGTGCCGAGGCGGGCCGGGGGCTCCTCGAGGGTCCACCGGATGTTGCGAGCCTTTATCTCGACTTAACGCTCGTCGAGTGCACATTGCGACGTTCTCCTGTGAGGACTCTGCAGTCGAAAGGAGATAGGGAAAGTGAAACGAGCACTGGTCCTGATCGTGGCGCTTTCCGCCTTGATCAGTCCGGCCGCCGCGTCGGCGCAGACCGATGAGGAGCCATCTGCGCCGCCGAACCGGCTGACGATCGTGACGCCCTATCCGGCCGTCGCCGTCGAACCGGGTGACCAGGTCAGCTTCGACCTGACGATCTCGGCTCCGAACCCCACCCAGGTGGCCCTGACGGCTTCCGGCGTGCCGGAGGGCTGGAACGCGGCGTTCCGCGGCGGGGGCTTCGAGGTCGACTCGGTGATGGTCGGCGCAGGGACGGAAGCCGAGGTCGAGTTCAGCGTCACCGTGCCGGCCGACGCCCCCGAGGATGCGGTGCCGATCACGATCCGGGCGGATTCCGGCTCCGAGTCGGTGGAGCTCGATCTGCAGATCCGGGTTTCCGCCGCCGCCGGTGGCGAGGTGACGATGACCCCGGACTTCCCGGGCCTTCGCGCCCCGGCGGGTGAAACGGCCGAGTTCCGTGTCTCCCTGCAGAACGACACCCCCGCCGACCTCCAGTTCGAGTTGAGCGCCTCCGGCCCGCAGGGTTGGCAGGTGGAAGCCCGGCCCGCCTCGGAGGAAGGGGCGACCACGCTGGCGGTGGAGGCCGGCTCCTCGGAGAACATCACCGTCGAAGCCACGTCTCCGCCCAACGCCGAGGCCGGCGAGTACCCGATCACCGTCACCGCCACCGCAGAGGGTGGCCAGGAGGTGTCGACCGAGCTGATCGTCGCCGTGGTCGGCTCGTACTCGATGGACCTGTCGACCGCCGACCAACGTCTCAACGCCGAAGTCACCGTCGGCAGCTCGAGCGACCTCGCCCTGCTGGTCGTCAACACGGGCACCGCCCCCCTCACCGCCGTCAGCATGCGCGCCACCCCGCCGAGCGGCTGGGAGGTGACGTTCGACCAGGAGACGGTGCCGGAGATCCCGCCGGGGGAGACCGCCGTCGTCACCGCCACGATCACTCCTTCCGAGCAGGCGGTGGCCGGTGACTACGTGATCACCTTCTCGGCGAGCAGCGAGGAAGCGGACGACGAGATCGAGGTCAGGACCACCGTCAACCCCTCGCCCGTGTGGGGCATCCTCGGCATAGGCCTCATCGTGTTGACTCTGGTGGGTCTGGCCTGGGTCTTCCGCCGCTTCGGGAGGCGGTGACGGTGACCACCACCATCAAGTCGAAGGGCCTCACCAAGGCCTACGACGGACACAAGGTGGTGGACAACCTGAACCTCGACATCGCCGCCGGGGAGATCTTCGGTCTCCTCGGGCCGAACGGCGCGGGCAAGACGACGACGATCCTGATGCTCCTGGGCCTCGTCGAGCCCACGAGCGGTGACATAGAGGTGCTGGGGCTCGACCCGCGACGGAACCCGCTCGAGGTGAAGCGGCGGGTCGGGTTCCTTCCCGATGCGGTCGGCTTCTATGACACCATGACCGGCAGGGAGAACCTCCGGTTCACCGCCCGGCTCAACGGGATAGAGGACGCCGAGGACCGGATCGAGGCACTGCTCGACGAGGTCGGGCTGGCCGACGCCGCCGACCAGCCGGTCGGGGAGTACTCACGAGGCATGAAGCAGCGGCTCGGCCTGGCCGATGCCCTCGTCAAGGACCCCGGCGTCCTGATCCTCGACGAGCCGACCACCGCCATCGACCCGGAGGGTGTGGCGGAGATCCTGGGGATGATCCGTCGGCTCGCCACCGAGGGAGGCGTCACGATCCTCCTGTCCAGCCACCTCCTGCATCAGGTGCAGGCGGTCTGCGACCGGGTGGCGATCTTCGTGAACGGGAAGGTCGTGGCCCAGGGCCCGCCACACGAGCTGGCGGCACAGCAGCGGGGCCCGACCCGGGTCGAGTTCCGCTTCGACGCGGACGACGAGGCGCTGGGCGAGCGGCTCCAGGCGCTCGAGCCCGTCGACAGCGTGACTCGGGGACGGATCCCGGGGGCGTGGATCGTCGGGGTCGAGCCGGCGCGCCTGCCCGAGACGGTGCGTCTCGCCTCCGCCGAGGCACCGCTCATCGGTGTCCGCCGCCTCGACGACGACCTCGACGCCATCTATCGCCGCTACTTCGAGTCGAGCGAGGAGAAGACGGCATGATGACCGCCACCGTCACCGAGAGTGAGAAGGAGATCCGCCCGGTGAGCGGCTGGCGGGTGGTCGCCGCCAAGGAGCTGGCAGACCACCTGCTGTCGGGACGGTTCATCGTCCTGATGGCCGTGCTCGGCATCGCCACCGCGGCCGCGGTCTTCGCCGCTTCCGGCGGGATCCGCGACGTGGCCCCCAGCGCCCAGGGGATCACAGCGCTGTTCCTGAAGCTGTTCACGGTCACCGCCGACCCGGTGCCGTTCCCCCTGATCGTCTTCGTGGGGTTCCTCGCCCCGCTGCTGGGGATCATGTTCGGGTTCGACGCGGTGAACGGCGAACGGTCCCAGGGGACGCTGCCGCGGCTCCTCTCACAGCCGATCCATCGCGACGAGGTGATCCTCGGGAAGTTCGTGGCGGGGCTGAGCGTCGTGGCGATCATGCTCGCCTCCCTGGTGCTGTTCGTGTCGGGCATCGGGATCTTCCGCCTCGGCGTGGTGCCCTCGGCGGCCGAGGTGACCCGCCTGTTCGTGTGGCTGCTCCTGGCGGTCGTGTACGTGGGGTTCTGGCAGGCGCTCGCCACCCTGACGTCGGTGCTGACCCGACGCGCTTCCACGTCGGCGCTCATCCCGGTCGGGGTGTGGCTGGTCCTGGCCCTCTTCGGGTCCTTCATCTTCAGCGCAGTCGCCGGGATCATCTCCCCACGGGACGGCACGGCCGCCGCCGAGGTCGCCTACCTGCGGACCCAGCAGACGGTCAGCCAGATCTCGCCGATCACGCTGTTCCAGCAAGGCTCCACCGTGCTGCTCGACCCCGAGGTGCGCACGGTCGGCCTGGTGACTCTCGAGCAGGTCGACCGGGCGATCGTCTCGGAACTGAACCTGGCCCAGAGCCTGGGCGTGATCTGGCCCCAGCTGGTCGTGCTGGTGGCGATGACCGCCGTCATGTACGCCCTGGCCTACATCGCATTCATGCGCCAGGAGGTACGCGCCTAGCGATGACGACGTCCCCCGCCGCCGCGGTGGCGGGGGACGTGCCATCCTTGGGGGCATGCAGCGCCGCGTGCCGCGCTGGAGCCAGATTCGCGAGCTGATCCAGATCGAGCCTCCGGCGTTGCGACGCGACGCCCGCCTGACGCGGGCCGCCACCGTCTGGGACCTGCGACGGATGGGACGGAGGCGCACCCCTCGGGCGGTCTTCGACTACGTCGACGGCGCCGCCGAAGCCGAGATCTCGCTCCATCGCTCGCGGGAGGCGTTCCGGCACATCGAGTTCGTGCCCCGCGTCCTCCGAGACGTGTCGAAGGTCGACACCACGACCACCATCCTCGGCAAGCCCGCTTCGATGCCCCTCGCCCTGTCGCCCACCGGCTTCACCCGGATGATGCATTCCGCCGGAGAGCCGGCGGTGGCCGCGGCGGCGGCTGCGGCCGGCATCCCCTACTCCCTGTCGACGCTGGGGACCACGTCTGCCCGCGATCTCGCCCGGGCCGTGCCCCATGCCGAGCGGTGGTTCCAGTTGTACGTGTGGAAGGACCGCGGCTTCGCCCGGGAGCTGATCGACGCCGCCCGCGACGGCCGCTACTCGGCGCTGATCCTCACGGTGGACACCCCCGTGGCCGGCGCCCGCCTACGCGACGTCTACAACGGGCTGACGATTCCCCCGAAGCTGCGGTGGAAGACCATCCTCGACGGGGCGCTCCATCCTGCCTGGTGGTGGGACCTCCTCACAACCGAGCCTCTGGAGTTCGCTTCCCTGCGGTCCTCGGAAGGCACCGTCGCAGAGCTGATCGACAAGGTGTTCGACCCGTCCGTCGACTTCGACGACCTCGCTTGGCTGAAGGAGACCTGGGACGGGCCGGTGATCGTCAAGGGCGTCCAGACACCGGACGATGCCGTGGCGGTGGCCGAGCGGGGCGCCGACGCGGTGATCGTCTCGAACCACGGGGGCCGCCAGCTCGACCGGGCACCGGTGACCCTGGAAGTCCTCCCGGAGGTGGTGACGGCGATCGGCGACCGGGCCGAGGTCTACGTCGACGGGGGGATCATGTCCGGTGCCGACATCGCCGCCGCGCTCTGCCTCGGGGCGAGAGCCGCCATGGTCGGCCGCGCGTACCTGTACGGCCTGATGGCGGGCGGCCGGACCGGGGTGGACCGGGCGATCGCCATACTTCGGGCCGAGTTGGTGCGCACCATGCAGCTGCTCGGGGTCACGACGGTGGACGAACTGGACGGCTCGCGCGTCCGGTGGCGCCACCGGTGACCATGCCGACGATCCCGGCCGCGCTCCTGCGGGCGATCGAAGAGGAGATCGCGACAGTTCCCCTGCGGAACCTGCAGTCGCGGGTGGCCGAGATGATGTCGGCCTACCGCTCCGGCGACCCCGCCGCCGCCCCACTACTCGACGAGACTGGCGCCAAGGCGTACGCCGCATACCGGATGCCCGGGACCGTGGCCGCTCTCCTCCGAGTGTTCGCCGCGCTCACGGAGACGACAGGAGCCGCGCCGACTTCCCTCGTCGACGTCGGAGGCGGCACCGGAGCCGGGATGTGGGCGGCCCGTGCCGTATGGCCGTCGCTGGAGCAGGTGACGGTCGTGGACCGCTCCGAGGCGGCGACCGAGGTGGGCAAGCGCCTGGCCCGGGAACTCGACGTCCCCGTCGCGTGGCAGGTCCAGGCGGCGACAGATGAGCTGCCCAGCGCCGACGTCGCTGTCGCCGCTTACGTCTTCGCCGAGCTGGAGCGGGAGGAAGCCGGCCTGGTGGTCGACGCCATGATCGAGGCCGCGCCGGTAGTGGTCGTCGTGGAGCCGGGCACCCCGATCGGCCACCAGCGGATCCTCGAGGTGCGCGACCGGATGCTGGACGCCGGGCTTCGCCTGGCGGCTCCCTGCCCCCATCACCGGCCCTGTCCCCTGGCGGGTCGGGACTGGTGCCACTTCGCGGCTCGGTTCAACCGCCCGTCCTGGTTGCGCCGCCTCAAGGGAGCCGAGTTGGGCCACGAGGACGAGAAGTTCTCCTACGTCGTCGGCACGCGGCTCGACGTCCACGACACTGCGCCCCGGATCATCCGCCACCCCTCGAAGCGGGAGAAGATGATCACCTTGGAGCTGTGCCAGACCGACGGCACGGCCGCGACCGTGACGATCACCCGGCGCGACAAGGCTGCCTACCGGCACGCCCGCGACGTCCGCTGGGGCGACCGATGGCTGGTTAAGACCTCCTAGCGCAGGCCGATAAGTCCGTGATGAAACTCCGTCGGACGGGAAGGGGCCCAGCCGCGGCTGCGCTCGTGGCGATAGCCGGCCTGATCCTCACCGGCGCCGCTTCCTACGCCGCGTGGCTCCACGACCAGGACATGCGAGCCCACGACCTGGCCCGGGCCGGGGAAGTCATGGCGGGGGCGATCGAAGGCACTGTGAACGCAGCCGTCACCGAGCTCCGGTCGGCACAGGCTCTGTTCGAGGCATCGAATCAGGTCACATCGATCGAGTTCTCCCAGTTCGCCATCCACCAGGGGGCGTCGCCGGGCATCGCCGTGATCGGGTTCGCCCGGGTGGTCCCGGCCGACGAATGGGCGGTGTTCCGCGCCACCGCCCGTCTCGAGCGACCCCACTACGTGATCCTCGGGGTGGACCGTCACCCGATCACCAGCCCGCCCCAGGGTCGGCACGCGGTGCCGGTCTGGTACGTGCACCACCGGCGGATCGCTCCCGCCTTGTTGGGAGTGGACCTGGCCGACGACCCGGAGCGATGGTCGGCGATAGAACGCGCGTTGACCAGCGGCGGGCCCGCTATGACCGGCCGCGTGTCCGTATTGGGCGGGACCGGCGACCTCGTCGAGATCTACCTGCCCGTCCACAGCAGGTCCGCGGGCGGGCCGGGGCTCGTCTTCGCCCAGCTCGACCTCTTCTACCTGGTCGAGGCCATGGTGGGCTCCTCGGAGGACGCCCCGTCCATCCACATCGCCGACGTCACCGGATCCGATCCGTCGGCGCCTGAGAACGACTCCGGACACTGGTCGGGCCGCATCGACGTCGTAGACAGGGTCTGGGAGATCTCCCTCACCGACGAAAGCCGGCTTCTCCTGCCGACGTTCACCGCCACCGTCGCCGCTTCGGGTGTCGCCATCACGCTGTTGGCAGCCGTGCTCACCGCCGCAGTGACCTCCGCCCGGGAGCGGCGCCGCCAGCTCGACGACCTGCTCACCCGGGCCCGGGAAAAGGACGTCTTCTTGGCGACGGTCGCTCACGAGCTGCGGACACCGTTGACGAGCGTGGTCGGGGCCGCCGCCTTGTTGGTCGAGCAGTGGAATCGGTTGGACGAGGCCGAGATCGAAGAGCTGCTCCAGGCGGTCCATTCGGAGGCCACCGATCTGTCCGACCTGATCGAGGACTTCCTCGTCGCCGGCCGTCTCCAGGCAGGAGCGATCAGTTACCGATCCGAGACCGTCGACGTCGGCGACCAGATCCGCCGGGTCCTGGCGCGGATCAACCCGCTCCAGGACTTCCAGCTCGACCTCGGAGAATCGGGCCCGTTCGCCCGAGCCGACTCGCTGCGGGTGCGCCAGATCGTCCGCAACCTGCTGGTGAACGCCAACCGATACGCCCACGGCGAAGTACGGGTCGCCGCCTGGGAGACCGCCGACCGCGTCGTCGCCGAGTTCCGCAACGACGGCGACCCGATCCCGCCGGAGATGGCCGAGGTCCTGTTCGAGCCGTATCAGAAAGGGAAGGGCCGAACGCAGACGTTCGGATCCATCGGGCTCGGGCTGCCCGTGTCACGCAAGCTGGCGCGGGCGATGGGAGGCGACCTGAGCTATGCCTACGAGGACGGCTGGTGCGTGTTCACCCTCGAGCTTCCCCCGGCGACGGCCGCCTCCGCCTCCGAGGCCCGCCCCCTGTATCCGGCCGGCACGATCCGCTGAGGCTCAGCGGAACAGGTCTTCGATGGCGTCGACGACATCGCCGACCAGTTGCTGCCAACCGCTGTTCTTCTGACGCTCCCAGCGCATGCGCCGCTTGCTGGCGCGGCGGTAGAGCTCGGGATGGGCGATGCCGTCCAGCGCCCTGAGCATTCCCCGACGCACCGAGCCCAGCCAGCCGCGAGCGGTGGCGATCATCGACCCGGCCGCGACGGCCAGACCCGGGACCGCGGCGGTGAGGAACTGGAGCAGGTCGTTCCCCCCGGGCACACCCGCCGCCACCGCCACCCCGGAGACCACGCCGGCCACGGCGACGCCGGCGCCTACCCCGACCGCCGTGTTCCGGATCCGGCTCGTGTCGACCTCCAGTTCCACGAGGTGCTCGTCGGGACCGAGGGAGATCTGGCGATGGATCACCTGGGGCATGCCGCGCAACGACTTGGTGCCCTCCGTCCCGAGCGCCAGCCGGGTGGACGTCATCCAGTGCTTGTCCGGCTCCCACCGGATCCCGTCGGGCGTGCGGGCGACCGGCCGCAGCCCTTCCTCGGTCTCCAGCCACGCCATGACGCGGTTGGCGACCTCGCTGGCTTCTCCGTTGGCGATCGTCCGCTCGACCAGGCGGGCCGGCCCGAGCCATCGGTGTGTGTCGCGGGCGGGTGGTGACGCCATCTCCTCCCGGATCGCCCGGTCGACGACCGAGTCGTCCAGACCCAGTTCGGAGGCGATGCGGCGGATCTGGTCGGGGGTGAACACGTCCTTGGAATGGCGTTGCGCCTGGATGCGGATGGCCCGCTCCAGCACCCGCTGGGCGTCGTCGCGGCTGAGCGCGTCCAGTCGGCGAGCCAGCTCCTCGTGGGAGGCCCGCCACCTGGATTGGGAGTCGCGGCCCGATGCGCCCTCGGAGCGCTGCATCTTTCCAGTATGGCCTCAGCCGACGGATGCGGGATCGGTGTTGGCGCCGGAGACGACGACACAGACCCGTTCCGACGGCGCCACCCCACAGGCTCCCGAGAGCACCGCGGCGAGCGCGGTGGCAGCGCCGGGCTCGGCGACGAGGCGCGCCTGTCGCCACAGCCATCGCTGGGCCTCGATGACGTCGGCATCGTCGACCACCACGGCGGCATCGACCCAGCGACGGGCCGCCTCGAAGGCGATCTCTCCCACCATCGCCGCCCCGAGTGAGTCGGCGGCCACGCCTCCGACCTCGACGGCGACGGGATGCCCGGCATCGAGCGCGGCGCCGAGGGCGTTGGTGGTCCTGGTCTCGGCGGCCACCACGCGGGCGTCGTCTCGGATCCACGAGGCGATGCCGGCGATGAGGCCGCCTCCGCCCACGGCGACCACGACCGTGTCCACGTCCGGGACCTGCTCCAGGATCTCCCGACCCAGCGTGCCCTGGCCGGCCACCACCAGGGGGTCGTCGAAAGCGTGCACCTCGACGGCGTCGGAGGCTTCGAGATGTCGACGCGACGCCTCGAGGGCGTCGTCGTAGTAACCCTCGATCTCGTGGAGGCGGACACCGGTGGCCCGGATCCGCTCGATCTTCGCCTCGGGTGAGGTGGTGGGCACGAATATGTCCGCTAGCCGGCCCAAAGTGGTGGCGGCGTGGGCCACCGCCAGGCCGTGGTTGCCGCCCGAAGCGGCCACCACCGCCTCGACATCGGGGCGGGCGGTGAGAAACGAGAACGCTCCCCTCACCTTGAACGAGCCCGTCCTCTGCAGCTGCTCGAGCTTCAAGAACAGGTTCGGTTCCACCTCGAGCACCGGCGTTCGCCGCACGTAGGACTCGATCCGCTGCGCGGCGGCTTCGATGTCGGCCCTGGTGACTTCCATCGGCGCCAAGGTAGCCCCGACGCGCAAGATGGAGTTTTCCCATACCCTTTGGGCGATGGAGGAGCTGGAGAAAGCGGTCGAAGCGCTGCGGGGAGCGGACCGGATCACCGTCTACACCGGCGCGGGCATCTCCACGGAGTCGGGCATCCCCGACTTCCGCGGGCCGAACGGCCTGTGGACCAAGGTCGACCCCGACGACTTCACGATCGAGCGCTACGTCCGCAACCGCGAGGTCCGCGTCCGCAAGTGGCGCATGCACGCCAACGGGGAACTGTGGGGCGCACGGTCCTCGGTGAAGCCGAACCGGGGCCACATGGCGATCGTCGACCTCTACCGGGCGGGCCGTCTCGCCGGCTGCGTCACCCAGAACATCGACGGGCTCCATCTCGTCTCCGGGCTTCCCGAGTCGATGGTCGCCGAGGTCCACGGGAACGTCCGGCGGGTCGTGTGCCTCGGCTGCGAGGCCACCTGGCCCACCGAGGAGGTGCTGAAGCGGGTCGATGCCGGCGAGGAGGACCCGGCGTGCCCGCACTGCGGAGGCATCCTCAAGACGTCGACCGTGATGTTCGGCGAGGTCCTCCCCGCCGAGGAGATGGCGAAGGCGTGGGAGTTCGCCAAGAACGGCGACGCGGTGCTGGTCGTGGGGTCCACCGTCGGGGTGTGGCCGGCGGCAGAGATCCCGATGACGATGGCCCGCGAGGGAAAGCCGATGGTGATCGTCAACCAGGGCCCGACCGAAGCCGACCTGTTCGCCACGGTCCGCATCGACGGCTCCGCCGGAGAGGTCCTCCCCCGGCTCGTCCACGACCTCCTGGCGGGCTGAGACACCCGTTTTGTGGGCCGGGAAAGCGCCCAACACCGCCCTTTCCGGACCACAAAACGTTGCAGGCAGTACCCTTCGATGCATGTCCGAATACCGCCCGCCGCTCGAAGACATCGAGTTCACCCTGCATCACGTCGCCGACCTGCCGGCGGTCGCCAAGCTCGACGGGTTCCAGCACCTCGACCCCGACACCGTGAGCGGGATCCTGTCCGAGGCGGGCCGCTTCTTCTCCGAGGTCATCGCCCCGCTCAACAGGATCGGCGACCAGCAAGGCAGCGTGCTCGACGAGAACGGCCAGGTGCGCACCCCGGATGGCTTCAAGGAGGCGTATCGCAAGTTCGTCGAGGCCGGCTGGGCCGGTGCCCACATCCCGGAGGAATACGGGGGCGGCGGGCTGCCGTACACCGTCGGCATCGTCCTCCAGGAGATGTTCAAGTCCGCCAACATGGCGTTCTCGCTGTGCCCGCTCCTGACGCAGGCGGCGATCGAGGCGCTGATCCAGCACGGGTCGGAAGAGCAGCGGGAGCTGTACCTGGAGAAGCTCGTCACCGGGGAGTGGGCGGGAACCATGTGCCTCACCGAGCCGCACGCCGGCTCCGACGTCGGCGCTCTCTCCACCAAGGCGGTGCGGCAAGACGACGGCACCTACCGGATCACCGGCACGAAGATCTTCATCACCTGGGGCGACCAGGACCTCACCGAGAACATCATCCACCTGGTGCTCGCCCGCACCCCCGGCGCCGCTCCGGGCACCAAGGGTATCTCGATGTTCGTCGTCCCCAAGTACCTGGTGAACCCGGACGGCACGCTCGGCGAGCGCAACGACATCAAGATCGTCTCGCTCGAGCACAAGCTCGGCATCCACGCCTCGCCGACCTGCGTGGTCAGCTTCGGCGACTCCGGTGAGGGAGCGGTCGGCTACCTCATCGGCGAGGAGCAGTCGGGGATGCGGTACATGTTCACGATGATGAACTCGGCTCGCATCGGCGTCGGCGTCGAAGGGCTGGCGATCACCGAGCGGGTGTACCAGCAGTCGGTCGCCTACGCCCTCGAACGTGTGCAGGGACGCGAGGTGGGAGCTCCCCCGACGCAGTCGACTCCCATCGTGCGCCACCCCGACGTGCGGCGGATGCTGATGACGATGCGGGCTTATCGGGAGGCTCTGCGCGGCCTGCTGTATCTCACCGCCCGGTATCTGGACGAGGAACGCCACGCCGACACCCCGGAGGAGCGCAAGCAGGCCGGCGAGATGGTGGCGCTGCTCACCCCCATCACGAAGGCGTGGTCGACCGACGTGGGCGTGGAGATGGCGTCTCTGGGCATCCAGGTCCACGGTGGCGTCGGCTACATCGAGGAGACCGGCGCCGCCCAGCACTACCGGGACGTGCGCATCGCCCCGATCTACGAAGGCACCAACGGCATCCAGGCCATCGACCTCGTGATGCGGAAGCTGCCGATGGGCGGCGGCGAGGTGGTCGAGCGGCTCATCGCCCAGATCGACGAGACCGCCGCCGAGCTGCGCCAGAGCCCGGCGCTCGAAGACTTCGCGGCGTGCCTCGACGACGGCGTCGAGGCGGTGAGCGAAGCGGTCGACATCCTCCTGTCCCGGCTGCAGGGCTCGCCCAACGACGCTCTCGCCGGCGCCACGCCGTTCCTCAGGCTGTTCGGCACCGTCATCGGCGGGTGGCTCCTCGGCAAGGCCGCCCTCGCCGCCCAACGGCAACTGGCGGCCGGGTCGGGCGACTCGCCGTTCCTGGAGGCGAAGATCGCCACGGCTCGCTTCTACGGGGAGCAGATCCTCCCCAGCGCCCTCGGCCTGGTCGACTCGGTGAAGGCGACGTCGGAGGTCTTGTTCGCGATCCCCGACGCCGACCTGGCCCGCTGAGGCCGCCGGCGCCGGTCCGTCAGCCGACGGCCGTTCCGCCGAAGAGGTCCTGGGCGAAGAACACCAGGAAGGCCAGCGCCACGATCCACAGCAGCGGCCTCACTTCGCCGGCTTTCCCCCGGAAGATCTTGACGAGGACGTACATCACGAACCCGGCGCCGATGCCGACCGTGATGCTGTAGGTGAGGGGCATCAGGATCATCGTCATCAGGGCGGGGAGCCCTTCTTCGATGTCGTCGAAGTCGATGTCCTTTATCAACGAGCACATCAGGAACCCCACCAGGATCAGCACCGGGGCGGTGGCCTGTGACGGGACGAGGCCAGCGAGCGGCGAGAGGAAGATCGCCAACAGGAACAGCACGCCGACGGTCACCGACGTGAGGCCGGTCCGACCGCCTTCGGCCACACCGGCGGCGCTCTCGATGTAGCTCGTGTTGGAGCTGACGCCGGCGAGGCCGCCGAGTGCCGCCCCGGCCGAGTCGACGATCAGCAGCGGGCCGATGTTGGGGATCGAGCCGTCCTCTTCGACCAGTCCCGCCTGCTCGACGATCGCCGTGGCGGTGCCCATCGTGTCGAAGAAGTCGGTGAGCATGAAGGCGAAGATCGTCAGCAGGGCGGCCACGAACCCGAGGACGGAGAACACCTCGCCGAGGTCGAACTGGCCGAGGGTGGCGAACGACGGAGTGGCCGTCCACGTGTCGGGCAAGGAGGCAACGCCCATCAGATGGGCGATGACCGTCGTCACCAGGATGCTGAGGATCAGCGCCCCCTTGACCTTGCGGGAGTAGAGGAAGACGGTGATCGCCAACCCGATGAGCGTGACGGCGGCGCCGCGGGTGCTCGGGAAGAGGAACTGGACGGGGACGGGGCCCTCGGGGATCTGGGCGATCAGCCCGCCGTTGACGAACCCGATGAACAGGATGAACAGGCCGATGCCGACGCCGATCGCCCGCTTGAGAGCCATCGGCACCGCTTCCATGATCGCCTGACGGAAGCCCACGAGCACCAGCACCAGGACGACGAGGCCCTCGAGGACGATCACGCCCATCGCCCCCGCCGGGCTGAGCCCGTCGCCCAGAACCAGGCCGAAGGCTACGGCTCCGTTGATCCCCAGCCCGGCAGCGAGCGCGATCGGGTAGTTGGAGAACACGCCCATGGCGATGGAGAGGACGCCGGCGACGAGGGCGGTGCCGGCCGCAACGGCTGCCGGGTCCATCCCCGCGGCACCGAGGATGTCGGCGTTGACGAAGATGATGTAGGCCATCACCAGGAAGGTGGTGATGCCGGCGCGTATCTCGGTGCCGACAGATGTGCCTCGTTCCGAGAGCTTGAAGAACGAGTCGAGGCCGGATCCGCTCGACCCTGCGCGGGCGTCTGTGTCGGTCATCGTCTCCTCCGTCTCGCTACGCCCCACCAGGCGTCACGGCGCTACACGCTAGACGACCGGGACCGCCGCTCGCAGGCATGCGGGTATCCGACGCGGGGTTTCTCGGCGCCGTAACCTCCGGCCGATGGATCTGCACGACAAGGTCATCGTGATCACCGGCGCGGCCCGGGGGATCGGCGAGGCGATGGCCCGCCGCTTCGCCCGGGAACGCCCGGCGGGTCTCGTGGTGTCCGACATCGACGCCGAGGCCCTGGAAGAGGTCGCCTCCGACATCGGAGCCTTCCCCGTGGTCGCCGACGTGTCGAAAGAACAGGACACGGTGGCTCTGATCGACGCCGCCGAAGAGCGGTTCGGCCCTCTCGACCTGTTCTGCGCCAACGCCGGGATCGGCATCGGCGGCGACGAGCAGACCCCCGACGACGAGTGGCAACGGCTGTGGGAAGTGAACGTGATGTCTCACGTCTACGCCGCCCGCCGGCTCGTACCGGAATGGCGCGCCCGCGGCGAGGGCTATTTCCTGCCGACGGTCTCTGCCGCCGGGCTGTTGACCAACCTGAAGGCCGCCCAGTACTCGGTCACCAAACACGCCGCCCTGGCCTTCGCCGAATGGCTGGCGATCACCTACGGGGACGAGGGCATCAAGGTGTCGGCGCTGTGCCCGCAGGGAGTGCGCACGCGCCTCCTCGACGCCGCCGACGAGTTCCGCACCCTCCTCGAGCCGGTCGCCATCGACCCCGACGACGTCGCCGAGGCGGTGGTGCAGGGAGTCGCCGAGGAGCGGTTCCTGATCCTCCCCCACCCCGAGGTGGCCCGCTATTTCCAGAACAAGGCCAACGACTACGACCGCTGGCTGGGAGGGATGCGCAAGCTCCAACGCAACCTGTTCGGTAGCTGACGCCCCGGCGCCGACCGTCTCCGGTTCGGTACCCCCTCGCGTTGGGGCAGAATGACGGTCATGGAGAGGAGGAGAGCGGTCGTCACCGGCGTCGGCGTCGTCGCCTCGCCCGGCGTGGGCCGCGAGATGTTCTGGAAAGGGCTCAGCGAGTTCCCGGGCGCCGGCCCGCACGAGGTGCGCAACTGGGACCCCGAGCCGGCCATCCCCCGCCGCGAGGCGCGGCGTCTCGACCGATTCGCCCAGTTCGCCGTCATCGCCGCCGAGGAGGCCCTCAGCCAGGCCGGCGAGCTCGACGTCGACCCCAACCGCGTCACCGTCAACGTCGCCTCCGGGATCGGCGGCCTGGAGACCCTCGAGGTGCTGATCGGCAACGCCTACCAGGACGAGCCGAGGGTCTCTCCTTTGTGGATCCCGATGATGATGTGCAACGCCGCCGCCGCCGCCATATCGATCCGCTACGGCTTCGGCGGCCAGGCATCGACGCCGGTGGTGGCGTGTGCCGCCGGTGCCCAGGCGATCCTCGACGGGCTGCGCCAGGTGGAGTGGGGGTACGCCGACGTCGCCGTGGTCGGCGGATCCGAGGCGGCGATCCGCCAGTCGACCGTGCAGGGGTTCGCCTCCGCCCGGGCGCTCTCGCCGACGATGACCGCCCGGCCGTTCGACCGCGACCGCGACGGGTTCGTCCTCGGTGAAGGAGCGGCGATCCTCGTGATCGAGGAGCGGGAGCGGGCCCTGGCCCGCGGCGCCACGATCATCGCCGAGATCGCCGGCGGCGCCTCCACCGCCGACGCCCACCACATCACCGCCCCGCACCCGGACGGCGACGGCGCCGAGCGGGCGATCCGCCTCGCCCTGGAGGACGCCGGCTTGTCCCCGGCCGACATCGGCTACGTCAACGCCCACGGCACCGGCACCGAGCTAAACGACCGCACCGAAGGAAAGGTGATCGCCCGCGTGTTCGACCGCCAGCCGCCGGTGTCGTCGGTCAAGGGGGTGACCGGCCACGCCCTGGGGGCGTCCGGCGCCATCGAGGCCGCGGCCACAGTCCTGGCCATCGACCGGGGCGAGCTTCCCCCCAACGCCGGGCTCGTCGAAAAGGACCCCGAGATCCCGCTCGACAACATCGCCACCGAGCGGACGTCCTGGAATCCCCGCCCGGCGATCTCGAACTCGTTCGGGTTCGGCGGCCACAACACCGTCCTGGTGTTCGGGCCCGCCGAGTAGCCCCGGGGAGGGGGCGTTCACGCCCGCCTAGAATGGGCTCCGACGCGGGAGCCCGGCGGGACCGGGCTGAGAGGGAGCCTGTGGGGCTCCGACCGTTTGAACCTGATCCGGGTAATACCGGCGAAGGGAACTTCTCGGCCTGCCATGCGGGGCGCCGGCGTCGCAAGCGACAAAGGACGACGCATTGACTGAAGGCAGACTTTCGATCCTCCTCTCCGCATTGGCGGCCCTGCTCCTGGCGGCGTGCAACGGCGGCACTGCCGACACCACCCCGGGCACGTCACCGGACACCACCGGAGCTGCGGGCGGGACGCTGCGGATCCTCTCCCACGACTCGTTCGCCGGCGGCGTCGACGACGAGACGTTCGCTGCCTTCACCGAGGAGACGGGCTTCACCGTGGAGGTGGTGGCGGCTGGTGACGCCGGCGGCGCCGTCAACCAGGCGATCCTTACCAAGGACAACCCCGTCGCCGACGTGCTCTTCGGGGTCGACAACACGTTCCTCAGCCGGGCGCTGGCAGAAGACGTGTTCGTCGCCTACGAGTCCCCGGCGCTGGACCGGGTGGACCCACGGCTGATCGTCGACGAGGAGCTGCGAGTCACCCCGATCGACTACGGCGACGTGTGCCTCAACTACGACGTTGCCTGGTTCGAGGAGAACCAGCTCGAACCGCCGGATTCGCTCGACGACCTGGTCGCCCCCGAATACCAGGGCTTGCTCGTCACAGAGGACCCGGCGGCGTCGTCGCCGGGACTGGCTTTCCTCCTCGCCACCATCGAGCGCTACGGCTCGGAATGGCAGGGGTACTGGGAATCCTTGGTCGCCAACGACGTCGCCATCGTCAACGACTGGGACACCGCCTACTACTCGAACTTCACCCGATACGGGGGTGACGACCCGATCGTCGTGTCGTATGCCTCCTCGCCACCGGCCGAGGTGATGTTCGCCGAGGAGCCCCTGGACGCCGCGCCTACCGCCGTGGTGACCGACGGCTGCTTCCGCCAGATCGAGTTCGCCGGGATCCTCGCCGGCACCGACAACGAGGAAGCGGCGGGGCGGCTGATCGATTTCATGCTCAGCCCCGGGTTCCAGGAGCAGATCCCGACGACGTGGTTCGTCTTCCCCGCCAACGTCGACGTGGAGCTCCCCGAGGTGTTCGCCGAGAACACGGTGATCCCCGAGGAGCCGATCACGATGGACCCGGCGGAGATCGAGCAGAATCGGGAGCAGTGGCTGGACCAGTGGCGCGACATCGTGACGCCGTGAGCATCGCGGCGACCGGATGACCCCGCGCCGTGCCATCTGGGCGGCGGCCGCGCTGCCCCTGCTGTTCATCGGGTACCTCTTCCTGTACCCGCTGATCCGCATCCTGTGGCTCGGGATCTCCGAGCTGCAGCTCGCCGACCTGCTCGCCGAGCGGCGGATCGCCCGGGTGGCGTGGTTCACGCTGTGGCAGGCGGCGGCGTCCACCGGCCTGACGTTGCTTCTCGCCGCCCCGCTCACCTGGGCGGTGTCGCGCTACGAGTTCCCCGGTCGGCGGCTCGCCCAGGCCCTGGTGATCGTGCCGTTCGTGCTGCCGACGGTGGTCGTCGGCACCGCCTTCGCCGCCCTCGGGTGGCGGGACTCGGTGTGGGCGATCCTCGCCGCCCACGTCTTCTACAACGTGGCCGTGGTGGTGCGGACCGTGGGCGGGATGTGGGCGCGGCTGGATCGCAAGGTCGAGGAGGCCGCAGCGACGCTGGGGGCGTCCCCATGGCGGGTGTTCCGAACGGTCACCCTGCCGATCCTGCGTCCGGCGATCATCGCCGCCGCTTCGATCGTGTTCCTGTTCACGTTCACGTCGTTCGGGACGGTGCTGATCCTCGGCGGCTTCCGGTACTCGACGATCGAGGTGGAGATCTACCGCCAGGCGGTGACCCTGTTCGACCTGCCGATGGCGGCGGCCCTGTCGATCGGCCAGATGGTGGCGGTGACGACGCTCCTGGCGGTGTATGCCCGCCGCCAGGAGCGGACGGCGTCGCCGCTCGTGCTCGCCCCCGAGGCGTCCACGCGACGCCGGCCCGAGGGGCGCACCGCCTGGGCCGTCGCCGTCTCGGTGGTGGCCACGCTCACCGCCCTGTTCGTCCCTCCGGCGGTCCTCGTCTACCGGGCCGCAGCCGACGGAGGGTTCCGGCGCCTGTTCGTCGACGAGCCGGTGCTGGGCCGCCCGCTCGACGCCGTGCCCACTTCGCTCTCCTTCGCGGTCGCGGCCACGGCCGTCGCCGTGGTGGTGGGCATGTGCGCCGCCTACGTGATCTCCCGGCGCGGCAGCCGCCTGTCCCAGGTCTTCGACGTGGTGTTGATGCTGCCGCTCGGCACCTCGGCGGTGACGATCGGCTTCGGGTTCCTGATCGCCCTGGACTGGCCGATCGACCTGCGCGCCACCGTGGCACTGGTGCCCCTCGCCCACGCCCTCGTCGCGGTGCCGTTCGTGGTGCGGGCGACGGTGCCGCTGATGCGGTCCATCCATCCTTCGGTGCGCGAGGCGGCGGCCATGCTGGGGGCCTCGCCGGGCCGGGTGTTCAGATACATCGACCTGCCGATCGTCGCCCGGGCGGCGCTGGTGGGCGCGGGCTTCGCTTTCGTGGTCAGCCTCGGCGAGTTCGGCGCCACCGCCTTCATCGCCCGCCCCAACACGGTGACCATCCCGGTGATGATCTTCCGGCTGCTGGGCCGGCCGGGCTTGGGCAACTTCGCCGCCGCCATGGCGCTCGCCACGGTCCTGGGAGCGGTCACCGCCGCTGCCATCATGATCATGGACCGATTCCGCTCGACCGACCTGGGGACGTTCTGAGTGCTCACCGTCGACGCCGTCACCGTCCGCTTCGGAGAGTTGCGCGCCGTGGACGGCGCCAGCCTGGAAGTAGGCGACGGCGAGCGGGTGGCGATCCTCGGCCCGAGCGGGTCGGGAAAATCGACCCTCCTGCGGGCGATCGCCGGCCTGGAGAAGTTGGAGAACGGCCGAATCCTCTGGGACGGGGTCGACCTCGCCGGCGTGCCGCCGCACGAGCGAAGGTTCGGTTTCATGTTCCAGGGGTACGCACTCTTCCCGCACATGACGGTCGGCGAGAACGTCGCCTTCGGCCTGAGGATGCAAGGGCGGGACGCGGCGGAGATCCGCTCCCGGGTGGCACAGGTGCTCGAGTGGGTCGGGCTGGCGGGCTTCGACCACCGCACCGTCGACAACCTCTCCGGAGGGGAGCAGCAACGGGTGGCGTTGGCGAGGACGCTGGCTCCGGACCCCCGCCTCGTGATGCTCGACGAGCCGCTCGGGGCGCTCGACCGGGCCCTGCGGGAGCGGCTCATCGTCGAGATGACCGACCTCCTGGCCCGGGCGGGAACCACCGCCCTGTACGTGACCCACGACCACGACGAAGCGGCCTTCTTCGCCCACCGCGTCGCCCTCATGCGCCAGGGCCGGATCGTCCAGATCGGGAAGATGGAAGAGCTGCGCCGCAACCCGGCCGACGACTGGGTGGCGGACTTCCTCGGCTAGGTCAGAGGGTGGGAGCGGGAGCGGCCGAGACCAGCGCCGCCACATAGGACGGCTCCACGTTGGCCCCGCTGATCACGATCACGACCGGGCCCCGCACCGACCCGGGCCGGCGGGCGAGGAGGGCGGCGACTCCCACCGCGGCTCCTCCCTCGACGATCAGCCGATGCTCTCGGAAGAGGAACCGCATCGCCTCCCATATCTCCTCTTCGTCGACGAGGACGAACTGCTGGACTAGGCGGCGGACCAGGTCGAACGTGTAGCGGTTGTCCAACTCGATCCCGCCCCGCAGCGAGTCGGCGAGGGTCTCCTCTTCGGGAGCGTCGACCGGGTGTCCCGCCTGGAGGCTCATGTACATGACCGGCACCCGGGTCATGGAGACGCCGACCGCCTCCGCCCCCGGGGAGAACTGGCGGAGACCCTCGGCGATGCCGGAGAGGAGGCCCCCGCCGGACAACGGCACGAAGACGGTGGCGACGTCGGGGAGATCCTCCGCTATCTCGGCGGCGATCGTGCCCTGGCCGGCGATCACTTCCGGGTCGTCGAAGGGGTGGATGAACGTGCGATTCTCTTCTTCGACTATCTCGAAGGCGCGGCGCATCGCTTCGGTCTGTGACGCCCCCGCCACGACCACCCGGGCACCGAGATCCCGCAGGGCAGCCACCTTTCCCGGCGGCACGCCGTCGGAGATGCACACCGTGGCCTCGATGCCCAACCGGCGGGCGACGTAGGCCACGGCGCGGCCGTGGTTGCCGGTGGAGGCGGTGACCACCCCGGCAGCACGGTCCTCCTCGGGGAGTGAGAGGATCTTCGAAGCGGCGCCGCGCAGCTTGAAGGCGGCGGTGGGCTGGGTGGTCTCGAGCTTCAGATAGACGTCGGTTCCGGCCGCCTCGCTGAGAGGAAGCGAAGGAACGAGCGGGGTGCGGACCGCGATGCCGGAGATCCGTTGCCGGGCGGCGACGATGTCGATCTCAGGTGTCGATGACATCACCCACGCCTCTCTCCCAGGCACGGCGCACTGCCAGGGCGGCGATGGCGGTGTCCTGAGCCCCGGTGCCCGTCAGGTCGCAGATCGTCACCGCGTCGGCCGATGGACGCCCGGGGTGGTCACCGGCGACGACCTGGCCGAGTTCGACCAGTCGAGAAGGGTCGAAGCCCTCTGCCACCGCGGCGCGGGCTTCGCCGAGGCGGACGCTCTGGGGGATCGAGTCGACCACCACCAGGTCCGCCGCCTCTAGCACGCCGGAGCCGAGTTCACGCTTGTGCTCGGCGTCGGAGCCGACTGCGGTGACGTGGAGGCCGGGATGCAGGTCGTCGGCGGAGACGAGGCCTTCGGTTGCAGGTGTGGCGGTGACGACGACGTCGGTGGATCTGGCGCGGCGCCTGACCGGCAACCCGGAGCCGATGGTCGTCTCGTTCGGGACCGAAGCCGGGCTGTATCAGGAGGCGGGTATCGCCCCGGTCGTGTGTGGCCCGGGGAGCATCTCCCAGGCCCACAAACCCGACGAGTTCATCGAGCTGTCACAGCTGGAGCGCTGCCTGGGGCTGCTGGGAGAGCTGGTCGGCGAGCTGACCTAATGCCTTCCCGCTCACTCGTCGAGGATGTAGACCGGCTCCCGGTAGAAGCGGATCTTTCCCGACCTCTCCTTTTCGGTGAGGTGGTCGTGGAGCCAGCGGTTCTTCTCCTCCAGCGGCCGGTCAGCTAGCACCATCTCGAGCGGCACGTCGAGGTGGAGCACCCGGCCGGGCACGACGAAGCGGGTGACCCCGGCGGGGAGCAGCGTGCCCGACCGGGCGGCGAGGAGGACCTGCTCCACGGTGAACTCGGGATACTCGACGAGCACGGTCATGTCCGGGTACCAGGCGGTCAGCCGGTTGATGTCGCGTTCCAGGGTGCGTGACACCACGGCGGCGTCGATGTACGCCTCCGCCAGGCGCGCCACCGCCTCGAAGCGGTTGGCTCCCTCGGACGCATACACCACGAAGCCTCGGCCGTCGACGGTGCGAGCCGAGCAGATGCCGCCGTATTCGATCATCCGCTCCTGGATGGTCCCGTCGTCGACTTCCTCCAGGCGGATGCCGTCGAGGCCGGAGACGAGTGCCAGGAACTCCTCTTGCGGCAGGCGGCGGACGACGTGGTGCCAGGTCTCGAGGCTGAGCCCGTCCTCGACGGAGACGTCCTGGACGACGGCGTGCTTCGACCCGAGGCGTCGCAGGGCGTCGGTGCGGGTGGCGCCGTCGAGGACGACGTAGCGGTCGGCGATGGCGGCCACGATCGTCGGGTTGCGGATCACCTGCTCTTCCTCCAGCCGGGAGGCGAGCTTCTCGGCGCGGCGAGGGTCGGTGGCCTCGTGCGGCACCACCCGGTCCAGCTCGACGAACCGCACCGGGAGGATGGCGCGGGTGGCCTGTCCGGATAGGAGCTTCACCAGGTCGTCGGCGACCTTGCGGGCGGCCTCTGCCTGGGCGTCGGCGGTGGACGCCCCGATGTGCGGCGTCGCGATCACCTTGGGATGGCGGGCGAGCGGGTTGTCCGACGCCGGCTCCTCGACGAACACGTCCAGTGCCGCCCCGGCGATCGTGCCGTCGTCGAGTGCCGCCAGCAGCGCTTCCTCGTCGATGACCGCTCCCCGTGACGTGTTGATCAGATAGGCGGTCGGCTTCATCGCCGCCAGCTCTTCGGCACCGATCAGCTTCTCGGTGTCGGGGCGGGCGGGGACGTGGAGGGTCACGAAGTCGGATTCGGCGAGCAGGTCGTAGAGGTCCACCGGCTCCACCCCTGCCTCCAGGTACAGCTCGGGAGTGGGGCGGTGCTGGTTGGTGATGATGCGCATCCCGAAGGCCCGGGCCCGGGAGGCCACCGCCTGGCCAATGCGCCCGAAGCCGATGATGCCCAGCGTCTTCCCGGAGAGGCCGGTTCCCATCAGCTCCTTCTTGATCCACCGACCTTCCTTCAGCGCGGCGTCGCCGCGGGTGATGTTGCGGGCCAGGGCGATCATCAGCCCGAGTGTCAGCTCGGCGACCGCCAACGTGTTGGCATCGGGAGCGTTGATGACCTCGATCCCGCGGGCGACGGCGGCGGAGACGTCGATGGTGTCGAGACCGGCGCCGGCACGGGCGATGACCCGGAGCCGCTCCGCCCGGTCGATGAGCCGGGCCGTGATCCGGGTGGCGGAACGGACGACGACGGCCTCGTAGTCACCGATGATCCCCGCCAGTTCGTCCTCCGACAGGCCGGTGCGCACATCGACGTCGAAGTGGGGGGCGAGGATCTCGAGGCCGTCGTCGGCTATGGGGTCACAGACGAGGACACGGGAGCGACGGTGCTGGGGAGCGGACATGCGGGCGGATCATACGTGCCTTCATGCCACGGAGCCGGTCACGGCCGCCGCGAACTCGGCCGGGACCCTCCGGGGCCGCCCGGACCGATCGGTGAACGCCGCCTTGACCTCGAGCGTGGCGATCGTCTCTCCGTCTCGGACGAGTCTTTGGTTCCAGGTCGATGTCGCCCTCCCGATCTCGGCCACCTCGGTCTCCACGGTGAGGACGTCATGGAGGCTGGCGGCCGCCAGGAACCGGGCATGCAGCTCCACCACCACGATCTGCAGGCCGCGCTCTTTCATGGAGAGCAGCCCCCAGCCCAGCTCTTCGAGGTACTCCACCCGGGCTGCCTCGAAGTAGGCGAGGTACTTGGTGTGGTTGACGTGGTCGTAGGGGTCGAGTTCGTAGAAGCGGACCTTGACCTGGGTCGTGTGCATCCGGGCATGTTCGCGCCCGGGACCGGACGATGCTCTGGTTACCCTCGTCGCCATGCGTGCATGGCTCCTCACCGACACGACGGGAATCGACGCCTTCACCCTCGAGGAGGTAGACACGCCCGAGCCCGGTCCGGGAGAGGTGCGGGTGGCGTTGCGCACCACCGGGCTGAATCACCTCGATCTGTGGGTGGCCCAGGGGCTCCCCGCTCCGGCCCATCTCCCCCACATCCTGGGCGCCGACGGAGCCGGTGTGGTCGATGCGCTTGGTGAGGGCGTCGACGGGATCGAGGTGGGCGACGAGGTGGTGATCGACCCGTCGCTGTCGTGCGGAAGCTGCGACCGGTGCCTGCGGGAGGAGATCACCCAGTGCGACGAGTTCGGGATCCTCGGCGAGCACCACACCGGGACGTTCGCCGAGTACGTCGTGGTCCCCGCCGGCAACGTCCTCCCCAAGCCCCCCGGGCTGAGCTGGGAGGTGGCGGGCTCGTTCGGGCTGGTCACCGCCACGGCTCTCCGCATGATCGAGCGTGCCCGCCTCCAGAAGGGCGAGACGGTCCTCGTCTGTGGCATCGGCGGCGGCGTTTCGGCGGCGGCGATGTCGATCGCCGTCGCCCGGGGAGCCCGGGTGTTCGTGACCTCCCGCTCTCCTGAGAAGATCCAATGGGCGATCGACCACGGCGCCGAGGCGGGCTTCGACTCCGCTTCCGAGTTCTCGAAGGACATGGCCGAGGTGGGCGGCGCCGACGTGGTCATCGAGAACGTCGGCCCGGCGACGTGGAAGCAGTCGTTGCGGTCGCTCAAGAAGGGGGGACGGATGGCGATCTGTGGAGCCACCACCGGCCCCAAGGTCGAGCTCACGCTGCCCGTGCTGTGGTTCAAGGAACTGGAGCTGATCGGCTCGACGATGGCGACTCACGCCCAGTTCGCCCGCGCCCTCCATCTGGTGGCATCGGGCCAGGTGGAGGCACCGGTCGATTCCGTCCACGACTTCGACCGGCTCCCCGACGCCCTCCGCCGCCTCGAGTCGGGTGAGCAGCTGGGGAAGGTCGTCCTCGCCCGCTGAGCCCAGACCCGCGGCACATCCGGCCTGCGGACCACGGGCCCTCTCTCCGTTGGATTGTGACCGGCGTCCGAATGGTTAGACTGGCTGGGTCAGTCGGATTCCCGGCCGATTCCCCAGGGGGCGTAGAACAGTCTGGAGTGTTCGCCGGCCTGTCAAGCCGGAGGTCGCGGGTTCAAATCCCGTCGTCCCCGCCAACCGAAGAGCTACCTTCGGT
Organism: Acidimicrobiia bacterium; assembly: GCA_017577575.1. Taxonomy (GTDB): domain Bacteria; phylum Actinomycetota; class Acidimicrobiia; order Spongiisociales; family ZC4RG35; genus ZC4RG17. Next base: position 29,411 of record PKRG01000009.1, read on the forward strand.
AGCGAGGTCAGGTAGCTCAGTTGGTAGAGCGCCGGTCTGAAAAACCGGAGGTCGCCGGATCGACGCCGGCCCTGACCACCCACCAGCCCCAGGCCATGCGCCTGGGGCTTCCTTTTCGGTGACCGGCGCCGTTCCATCGCTCATCCGGAGGGGAGCTGAGGGCCGCGCCGAGTCAGCCTCCGGTGGTGATGACCTCGGCGATGGCGTGGTCTTCCCCGTTGGCGGCGGCCTCGTTGGCGACGCGGAAGGTGAGGGCGCCGTCGGGGCCGATCCACTCACAGTAGGAGGAGCCGGCTGCTCCTTCGCAGCGGGAGAACTCCCAGTCGGCGCTCGGGTCGGCGTTCACCTGACGGAGATCCTCCAGCGCCTCCGGCGCCAGCATCCTCTCCAACACGGCGTCGTCGCCCGTCACCCAGGCGTCGAAGGCGGCCGAGGCGTATTCGTCGGGGACCGTCGGCAGCGGCTCGGGTTCCGGCGTGGTCTCGGGCGGAGTCGAGGCCACCGTGGTGGTGGTAGTAGGAGCCGACGTCGGCGGCATGACGGAAGGGACGGTGGTGTCCTCTCCGCTGGTTCCGGTGCAGGCACTGGCCACGGCCAGCACTGCCAGCAGTGCCGGCACGACGAGTCGGCGCGAAGGCGTCCGGGTCATCGACATCTCCCCCTGAAATAGGCGACCCCCTCCGTTGTAGCTCGCACGCGGGGCTAATCAGGATCCTTCGACGTACCGGCGCACCACCCACCGGTGCTTGCCGATCATCCGGTCCCGCTCGAATCCCAGTTGCTCGAACGTCGACAGCGCCCCGTGGAAGAGGAAACCCGCCGGGACGGCGTCGGCCGGCTCCGGGTAGCCCTCGACCACGCCGCCGCCGTAGCCGGCGATCATCTCCAGGGCACCCTCGAGGGCCTGTCTGGAGACACCCTGTCGGCGGAACCCGCGTCGCACGTAGAAGCAGGCGACACGCCAGTCCGGCAGCTCGGTCAGCGTCTTCTCGTAGTTCTTCTGGTTCTTGAGGCGGGGAAGCTCTTCCGGTGAGCCGAACTGACACCAGCCGATACACAGGTCGTCCTCGAAGACCAGGGCGTGGTGGGTGGTGCCCTGCTGGATCCGCTCGAACTTGCGTTGACGGTTGACCGCGGCGGGGGTCTTGCCCACCCCCTCCGGATGGAACCCCATGCACCAGCAGCCGCTCGGGTAGCTGTTGCTGCTCTCGGCCAACTCGGCGAAGGCCGGCCAGGTCGACTCGTCGAGCGGTCTGATCGACCTCACCCTGCCTGTTCTAGTCAGCCCTCACCCGCTTATCCAGCGAATTGCGGCCTCCGCCGGACGGTCGCCTGGCCCGTCACTCCCTAATCGGCCGCTAAGGAGCCTCCGTAGCTCGAGGCCATGAGACGAGCACTCAGCCTGATGACGATCGCTCTCCTCGTCTCGGCCTGTGGGGGAGGAAGCGAAGGAACGTCCCCGATCTCTGCACCGACCTCGGCCGCCGGCGCCGATACGTCGGCGGCGGGGGAACCGTCGACGGCGGCGGGCCCGGCCACGGCCGCGACCGACGAGACGGCGAGCTCGACCGACGCGACGGCCGCGGAAGCGGCCGCGACGGCGGAAGGCGGCACGTGCACGATCCGGATCTCGGGCGACCTCGAAGAAGAAGTCGAGTATCCCCAGCACCCGATTGCCATCTCCACCGACCACTGGCTGACCGAGGAACAGCTCCGGGAATCTGCCGAGTTCCTCGAGGTGTCGTATGAGGAGATCACGGCCCGGGACGATCCCGTCCTCACCTGGCTGATGGTGACCTGTGGTCCCGACCCCCTCGGCGATTCGAGCACGGACCAGGAGGGGCCCGCGGTGATGGTGATGGCCTCCGATGGCACCAAGGGGAGCCAGATGCCGATGGGCCCCGGCACCTACGCCGTCGCCGGGAACCTGCTCGACTCCGACAGGGAACCCGGGACCGTCGGCGTCGGCTTCGACTACTCCGACGAGGAGTTCTTCCACGCCCTCGCCGGCTCTGGCGAGCTGGTGATAACGACCTGGGACGACGAAGCGATCGAGGGAACGGTGACCTTCGACATCACCGAGGCCTTCACCGACGAGCCGCGGCGAGCGACCGTGCAGATGGACTTCTCGTTCACCTGTGCCGCCGCCACCGCTCACTCCGGCTGCGGCTGAGCCTCGGAACCACCACCCCTCTCCCGGACCGGGCTCGGGGAATAACGCGATCGGCTGCCGGGGTTCGATGGCTCGAATCCATCGCCGAGAGGCTCGACGACCGTCCTGACACTCGAAAGAGAGAAACATGCCGATCGTCATCACCGCCGCTTCGGGCCATCTGGGCCGGCTCGCCGTCGAGGCACTGATCGCCCGGGGTGTCACCGGCAGCGAGATCGTCGCCGCAGCCCGGTCGCCCGAAAAGATCGCCGACCTGGCGGACTCTGTTCGCACGGCTCGCATCGACTACCACGAACCGGCCACGGTGAGAGACGCTCTCGACGACGGCGACACGTTCGTCCTCATCTCGGGCAACGACCCGGAACGCCGTTCTGCCCAACACGCCGCGGTCATCGAGGCCGCAGTGGACGCGGGAGCGGGCAGGATCGTCTACACCAGTTGTCTCCGGGCCGACGACAGCCCACTCGCGCTCGCCGAATCCCACTTCGCGACGGAGAAGGTCCTCCGGTCCGCCGGGACGGGCTTCACGATCCTTCGCAACGGCTGGTACACCGAGAACTACCTCCAGTACCTCCCGGAGGCGCGCGATCGGGGTGTGCTCGTCGCCAGCGTCGGTGAGGGCCGGGTCGCGCCCGCCACTCGCCGGGATCTCGCCGAGGCGATCGCCGTCGTGGCGACGACCGACGGCCACGAAGGCAGGGTCTACGAGCTCAACGGCGACACCGACCTGACCTATCACGACATCGCCGCCGCCTTCTCGGCGGTGCTGGGCAGAGAGGTCGTGTACCGGCCCGTCTCCTCCGACGAGCACCGGAGCATCCTCTCTGACGCCGGACTACCGGAGCCGGTCGTGGAGGCGATCGTCGGCATCGACGCCGGCCTGCGCCAGGGGGCCATGGCCCGGGTAGGCGACGATCTCACCCGGCTGCTGGGAAGACCCACGACGAGCTTCGTCGACGGGATACGGGCCGCCATCGAGGGGCAAACGACAAACGCCCAGTGACCCGAAGGCCCCTGGGCGTCGTCGGGAGATGGACTAGCCATCTCCAATCCGGAGTATACGGGCTCACGGGCCACCGCGCCACGGAAAACGGAAGATTGTTTTCGCGCTCTGGTCTCAGGCCGTGTAGCCGTCGATCCGGGCCAACACCTGGAGCATCACCTCGTCGGCGCCCGCACCGATGGACGTCAGGCGCCCGTCCCGGAGGAACCGGCTGGTCCAGGTCTCTTCCATGTAGCCGATGCCTCCGTGGAACTGGAGGACCCAATCGGCCACCTCCCGGTGGAGACGCCCGGCCTTGAGCTTGGCGATGGTCGCCATCCTGGTCACGTCCTCGCCGGCGTCGTGCCTCTCGGCCACGGCCAGGTTGTACTGGCGGAGAACGTCCACCTCGGCGGCCAGCTCGGCGAGCTTGAACTGGACGTACTGGTGGTCGAGGAGCGGCTTTCCGAACACGATCCTCTCCCTGAGGTAGTCGCGGGTCCGTTCCAGCGCCCGCTGGCAGGCGGCGGCGGTGCTGTAGGCCGCCCACATCCGCTCGATCACGAACTGGGACATCTGCTGTTGGAAGCCGCGGCCGACGGCGCCGATCGTGTTCGACACCGGCACCCGCACCTCGTCGAACTCCAGCAGGCCCGTGTCGGAAGCGCGCATGCCCAGCTTGTCGAGCTGTCGGCTCACCGTGAAGCCGGGGGTGTCGGTGGGGACGATGATCTGGGACATGCCGGCGTAGCCGCCCTCGTCGGAGGTGCGGGCGAGCACGCACAGCCAGTCGGCCTGCAACGAGTTGGTGATGTACATCTTCGACCCCGAGATCACCCACTCGTCGCCGTCCCGGACCGCCCTGGTGCGGATCGAGGCGACGTCGGAGCCGGCGTCGGGCTCGGTCACGGCGATCGAGCACACCTGCTCGCCGCGCAACACCGGGGCCAGGTACCTCTCCTTCAGCTCGTGGCTGCCATAGCGGTGGAGGGACGGGGTGGCCATGTCGGTGACGACCCCCACGGCCATCCCGATCGAGCCGTGGTCCGCCCTCCCCAGCTCCTCGGCGAGGATCAGGGTGAACAGATGGTCGGCGCCCTGGCCACCGTAGACGGGGTCGTACTCGAGTCCCAGGAGCCCCAGCTTCGCCATGTCGGCCAAGACCTCGTGGAGGGGGATCCATTCCTGGCGCTCCCACTCGGGGACCCGCGGGTTGATCTCGTTCTCGACGAACTCTCGCACCAGGCGGCGGAAGTCGTGGTGCTCCTGCGTGAAGGGCATTCAGCCTCTCCTCGTTCTCGACGCCCGGTTCGTTGCGACGGGCGGTGGGTATCGTTCGATCATAAGTTCGAGCACCTCTGGCGAATAGTCCGAGAACGCGGGAAGGGAAAGACATGGGAAAGTTCTTTCGACGTCTCCTCGTAGGAGCCGCCGTCGTCTGGGGCGTCAAGACACTGCAGGACAAGCGACGGGCGTGGTCGACCCGCCCTGCCGACGAGATCCGGCGGGACGTGATGTCCAAGCTCCCAGCGTCGATGGACGAGGAGAGCAAGCGCAAGGTCGCGGACAAGGTGGTGCAGGCGGTGAAGGGCGACTCCCCGGCGCAGGGCTGGAAGCCCGCCGCTTCGCCGATCGGGACCACGACTCCTACGCCGGAGACGCCGCTGGGCCGCACCCCGGAGCCGTCCGCGCCGTCGACCCCGCCGAAGGTGGAAGAGGTGGAACCGGGCGGGTCCACGACACCGGCGCCTCCGGTGGAAGACACCGAAGAGCGAGAGTCGTCGATCTCGTCCCCTCCGGTCTCCGAGGACGAGGACCGGGGCTGATTCCGACTCAGCTCGAATAGGCGACGGCCTGTGCCTCCGCCCAGCGGAACATCGCCGCGCTGTAGCAGTGGCTGGCCGTCTCCAGGTCGCCGGCGGCCAGGGCGTCGACTGCGCTGGCCACGTCGAAGGTGGTGTCGTCCATGATCGAAGGACCCAGCCGCCACCCCACCTGCCGGTAGTCGAGCTCCAGCATCGCCTCGCCCCGGAACGACTGCATCCAGTTGTGGAGCGACTCGATGTCCTCGATCCACAGGCTCGGCAGGTCGAGAGCGCGCATGTAGCCGATCGCTTCGCCGGCTCGGGCGACGGCGTCCTCGAGCCGCTTGCGCAACAGCATCGGCTCGACGACGTCGTCGGGAATGAAGGGGACGAACCACCGCAACGGCGGATGCCACGCCGAGACCATCACCGAGGCCGGCTCGGCCACCCCCGCCCGGATGCGGATCAGCTCGCTGCGCGCCGACTCGGCTTCGGCGACGTCGATGATGCTCATGCCGAACCGGTTCGTCGCCTGGTGATAGGCGACCAGCGATTCCAGCATGCGCCGCCGCGGGGCCCGGGGACAGCGCCACCTCCGACCGCCCCATTCCACCTCCCAGGCGTCGGCCCGCTGGGATTCGGTGGTGAGGGTCGGGCCCATGAGACGGGGCACGTCGCGCCCGTTGGTGGTCACCGGCAGCCTGACCTGGTCGGCCGGCCGGTACACCCGCAGGTAGGCGACATCGATCATCCATTCAGACTAGATCCACCGGCGGCTGAGCACGGGCTCCACTGGCCGAGTCGCGCCGTTCATACAAGAATGCATGAGCAGCCGGTCTCGACGAGCGCCACCGGGGTACACTCCGCACCAGGAGGTGGCACGACCGGCGAGAGCGACGAGAGGACTACGCGTTGGGTGTCTTCGAGCACATAACCGCTGAAGGTCACGAGGAGGTCGTATTCGGCTCCGATCCCGTATCGGGCCTCAAGGCGATCATCGCCATCCACTCCACGGCTCTGGGTCCCGCCCTCGGCGGGGCCCGTTTTTATCCGTATGCCTCGGAAGAAGAGGCCCTCGTCGACGTGCTCCGCCTGTCCAAGGGGATGACCTACAAGGCGGCAGCCGCCGGCCTGGATCTGGGTGGTGGCAAGGCGGTGATCATCGGCGACCCCGCCACGGACAAGTCCGAGCGCCTCTTGCGGGCGTTCGGGCAGTTGGTCGATTCGCTGGGCGGCCGCTACATCACCGCCGAGGACGTCGGCACCACCACCGCCGACATGACCCTGGTCCGCCGCGAGACCCGCTGGGCCGTCGGCTTGCCGGTGGCAGAGGGGGGTTCGGGCGACCCCTCCCCGGTGACGGCCCGCGGCCTGTTCGCCGCCGCCAAAGCCACCGCCCAGCACCTGTGGGGCCGACCCGACCTGGAAGGTCGCAAGGTCGTCGTCCAGGGAGTGGGCAAAGTCGGAAGCGCCTTCGTCCAGCTGCTCGTGGAAGCCCGGGCCGAGGTGATAGTGACCGACGCCCAACCCGCCGCCATCGAGAGAGCGGTCGAGAACTACGGCGTCAAGCCCGTCGACCCCGACGACGCCATCACGACCCCCTGCGACATCTTCTCGCCGTGTGCGTTGGGTGCCGTGCTCAACGCGCACACCATCCCCCGCCTGGGGTGCGAGGCTGTCGTCGGGTCCGCCAACAACCAGCTCGCCACCGAAGAGGACGGCGACAGGCTGGCCGCCGAAGGCATCCTCTACGCCCCCGACTTCGTCGTGAACGCCGGGGGCCTGATCAATGTCTACGACGAGCTCCACGGCTACTCGAAGAGCCGTGCCATGCACCGAGTCGACTCGATCTACGACGCCACCCTGGAGATCTTCCGCACCGCCGAGGAAGAGGGGATCACACCGCACGCCGCCGCCATCCGGCTGGCGGAGCGGCGGCTGGAAGAGATCGGGAGCCTCAGCCGGCGGCGGGCGCCGACCGACTGAGGAGAAGGGAGAGAGGACGTGACCATCACACTCGACCACGAGTCTCTGGGGCTCGAGGACAAGCAGGTCCTCGAGATGTACCGCTTGATGGCTCTGGCCCGCCGCATGGACGACCGGATGTGGGCGCTGAACCGTCAAGGGCGCGCCCCGTTCGTGGTCGGTTCCTCGGGTCACGAAGCGATCCAGGTGGCGTCGGCCATGGCCCTCGACCCCGACTACGACTGGGTGCTCCCCTACTACCGGGACATGGGAGTGGCGCTGGCCTGGGGGATCCCGCCGGTCGACGTCTTCCTCGCCGTGTTCGCCCGCAAGACGGATCCCATGTCGGGAGGGCGCCAGCTGCCCAACCACTGGTCCGACCCGGGTCGCCGCGTCCTGACCCAGTCGTCCTGCATCGGCACCCAGTACCCGCACGCGGTCGGGATCGCCCACGGGCTGCGTATCCAGGGACTGCCCGGAGTCGTGGCGGTCTATGGGGGTGAAGGCTCGACCTCGGAGGGCGACTGGCACGAGGCCATGAACTGGGCGGGCATCCACCGCCTGCCCGTGATCTTCATCATCGAGAACAACCAGTACGCGATCTCGGTGCCCGCCAACGAGGAAGTGGCGGGCAGCCTCTCCAAGCGGGCCGAGGGTTACGGGTTCGCCGGGGTCACCATCGACGGCAACGACCCGCTGCTCGTCTACAAGACGGTCAAGGAGGCGGCCGACCGCGCCCGCGCCGGGGAAGGCCCGACGCTCATCGAGGCTGAGACCTACCGCTACTACGCCCACACCTCCGACGACGACGACCGCCTCTACCGCACACGCGAGGAGGTAGAGCAGTGGCGCCGCCGCGACCCGGTGATGGCGTTGCGCCAGTACCTGATCGAGCACCGACTGCTGTCGGAAGCCGACGAGAAGGCGCTCGACGAGACGATCGCCTCCGAGATCGCCGCCGCGGTGGCCGAGGCTGAGGGCGCGCCCCGGGCGGACGAGCCGCTGGCCCGCGTCTACGCCAAGCCGATCGAGCCTGCCGAAGCAGCCACCGAGCCCGAGCCCGAGCCGGAGGGAACCCCGGTCAACCTCATCACCGCCGTCAATCGGGCCCTCCACGAGGTGATGGAGGAATACGACGACACCGTCCTCTTCGGCGAAGACGTCGCCGGGAACAAAGGCGGTGTTTTCAAGGCGTCCCAGAACCTGACGGCGACCTTCGGCGAGGAACGGTGCTTCAACAGCCCGCTGGCCGAGTCGGTGATCATCGGGGCGGCGATCGGCATGGCGGCGAGCGGGCTGCGTCCGCTCCCCGAGATCCAGTTCGCCGACTACATCCACCCGGCGTTCGACCAGATCGTCTCCGAGGCAGCCCGAATCCACTACCGCTCGGACGGTCGATGGAACTGCCCGATCGTCATCCGCACCCCCTTCGGCGGCGGCATCCACGGCGCTCTCTACCACTCGCAGTCGGTCGAGGCCTTCTACGCCCATGTCCCCGGGCTGAAGGTCGTGGTCCCCTCCACTCCCGCCGATGTGAAGGGCCTCCTGTTCTCGGCGGTGGAGGACCCCGACCCGGTGCTGTTCCTCGAGCCGAAGAAGCTGTACCGGCTCGCCAAGGGCCCCTACCCGGCGGGCGAGTGGCGGGTGCCGATCGGCAAGGCAGCGATCCGCCGGGCCGGCAACGACATCACTATCCTCGCCTACGGAGCGATGGCCCACTTCGCGGTCGAAGCCGGTGAGATGCTGGCGGCGGAAGGAGTCGACGCCGAGATCATCGACCTGCGATCGCTCAAGCCTCTGGACTGGCCGACGATCGAAGCCTCGGTGAAGAAGACATCACGGGTGCTGATCGTCCACGAGGACAACGAGTTCGTCGGCTACGGCGCCGAGCTGGCCGCCCAGATCGCCGACAAGACGTTCGAGTGGCTGGACGCCCCGGTACGCCGATACGCCCTCGCCGACATCCCCGCCATGCCCTACGCCGAGGAGCTGGAGTCGGCGGTCTACCTCACGCCCGAAGGGATCGTCGAGCGGGCGCTCGAAGTGGTCAGGTGGTGAGCCCACCCAGACGGCGAGGCCCGCAGGGGCTCTAACCTTTCGGGGAGATGTCCCTGATCTCCCATCTCTCCGCGCTCGTCGGCGCCACCTTCGCCGACCTGGGCCTCGACCCCTCTCTGGGGGCCGTCGTCCCGTCGAACCGGCCCGAGCTCGCCCAGTTCCAATGCAACGGGGCGATGGCGGCAGCCAAGGCGGTCGGGCGGCCACCCCGGGAGATCGCCGAGGACGTGGCTCGTGCGCTCGACATGGCGACCGACCTGAAGAGCGTCGACGTGGCCGGGCCCGGCTTCATCAACCTCACCCTCACCGACGAGGCTCTGGCGGCGTGGGCGCAGTCGATGGCCGACGCCGACCGCCTCGGCGTCGACCCGGTGGAAGAGCCGCTGACCGTGGTGGTCGACTACGCCGGCCCCAACGTCGCCAAGGCCATGCACGTGGGACATCTCCGGGCGACGATCATCGGCGACAGCCTGGCGCGGTTGTTCGACTTCGTCGGTCACAAGGTGATCCGCGATCCCCACTTCGGGGACTGGGGCCTGCAGATGGGCCTGGTGATCGCCGAGCTCGAGCGGCGCCACCCCGATTGGCCCTACTTCGATCCCGACTTCACCGGCCCCTACCCGGAGGAATCGCCCGTCACCCTCGACGACCTCCAGGAGATCTACCCGGTGGCATCGGCCCGGGCGAAAGAGGACGCCGAGTTCGCCGAGGCCGCTCGCCGCGCCACCGTCGAGCTCCAGCGGAAGCGGCCCGGGTATCTGGCCCTGTGGCAGCACATGCGGGCCGTCTCGATGGAAGACCAGCGGGCCAACTTCTCCGATCTGGGGGTCGACTTCGACATCTGGCACGGCGAGTCCGACGTCGCCGACATGCTGGAGCCGCTGGTCGAGCGGCTCCGCGAATCCGGCGTGGCCGAGGAGTCCGAAGGTGCGTTGATCGTCCGAGTCGACGAGCCCGGCGACAAAAAGGAGATCCCGCCCCTGATCCTGGTCAACCGCGCCGGCGGATACCTGTACTCCACCACCGACGTCGCCACGATCTGGTACCGGTCGGAACAGCTCGGCGCCGACCTGGCCCTCTACGTCGTCGACGCCCGCCAAGCCGACCACTTCACCCAGGTGTTCCGTGCCGCCCGGCGGGCCAGTGTGGCCGGGAACATGCAGATGGAGCACATCGCCTTCGGCACCATGAACGGCCCCGACGGCAAGCCGTTCAAGACCCGCGAGGGCGGGGTGGTCAGCCTCCGTGACCTGATCGAGATGGTCGAGAAGGCGGCGATGGCCCGGCTCGACGAAGCCCAGATCGCCACCGACTACCCGCCGGAGGAACGGCAGCGGATCGCCCACCAGGTCGGAATCGCCGCCCTCAAGTTCGGCGACCTCCACGCCAACCGCACCTCCGATTACGTGTTCGACCTGGACAGGTTCTCGTCCTTCGAGGGCAAGACCGGCCCTTACCTGCAGTACGCCGCGGTGCGGATCCGGTCGTTGCTCCGCAAGGCCCAGGAACGGGACCTGGCGGAGGGGGCGGTCCTGCCGCCCCAAGTGGAGGCGGAGCGCAACCTGGTGCTGGAGCTGCTGCAGTTCCCCGAGGCGGTCTGGCGGGCGGTCGATACCCGCTGTCCCCACCACCTCGCCGAGTACGCATACGGGCTCGCCGGGGTGTTCAACCGGTTCTACGACGCCTGCCACGTCCTGTCCGAGCCCGACGCCGACCGCCAGGCGAGCTGGCTGACGCTGTGCCGGCTCACCCTCGACACGTTGGTCCGTTCGCTATACCTGCTCGGGATCGAGGTGCCCGAGCGCATGTGACCATGGCTGTCTCGATTCGGCCGGCCGAGGCGCGGGACGCCGAGGTGATCGCCGGCTTCACCCAGAACACGTTCTCTTGGGGCGACTACGTGGCCGACGCCTTCCTCGACTGGCTGGCCGACGAAGACGCCGCGGTGCCGGTCGCGACCGACGACCACGACCGTCCCATCGCCCTGGCCCGGGTGCGGATGCTCAGCGACCGGGAGAGCTGGCTGTCGGCTGCCCGGGTCCACCCCGATCACCGACGCAAAGGACTCGGGTCGGCCCTCAACGACTGGTGCGTGGAGTGGTCCCGTCAGCGGGGCGCCGCCGTGGCCCGGCTCGAGATCGAGACATGGAACGAGCCCGCCCAGAACCAGGTGAGGCGGCTCGGGTACCGCCACGTGGCCACGGTCGTCGATGCGCATCGGGAGGTGGGGCGCTCGGAGATAGAGCCGGCGACCAACGGAGGACGGCGAACCCCGGCCGAGGAGCGCCTGGAGCGGGCGCCTCGAGCGGAGGCGGACGGAGCCTTCATCGCCTGGTCGACCTCGGACCTGGCGCGGGCGTCCCACGGCCTCTTCTCGCCGGAGCCGTGGGCGTGGCGGCGGATGACGGCCGAAGACGTGTACTCCTCCCGCACCTGGTTCTGCCCCTCCGGGTGGATCATGGCCGAGGACGACGGCGAAGAGCTGTTCGTGAAATGGCTGGTGTCGGTGCCGGAGGACGCCAGGCGCCTGGTGCGGGCAACGGTCGACCTCGCCGAGGGCAGCGGCTACAGCTCCGTCCACATCGCGGTGCCGTCTCTTCCCTGGATGGACGAGGCGTTGCGGGTGAACGGGCTGGAGCCCCACGAGTTCTACATCTTCGAGAAGCCGGTGTGACCTCTCCTCAGAGGATCACCATCGTGGCGACCACCCAGATCAGGTAGACGACCGGGATGTCGCCGTCGGCGGCCATGGCGGCGCCGAAGCCTCCGGTGCGAACCCACCACGACAGCGGGGCACCCAGGAGCGGCACCGCGGTGACGCCGGCGATCGCCGTCGCCCGGATGATGTCGGCGGCGGTGTGGAACGGCAGGGGCAGTTCCAGCGCGAAATCCCCGAGGAAGGTGTGGACCACCAGCAGGACGAGCCCGACCAGCACCGCCGACACGACCCGGGCCACGAGCAGGTGGACCTCTTCGAAGCCGGCCGTGCGGCGGCCCCGGCCGAGAGGACCCTCGGATGCGACACCCAGAGCGAAACCGCCCACGATGCCGATCACGAGGCTGGAGCCGAGCATGGCACCCGTGGACAAGTCGAGACCGACGTCGACCAGCTCGAAACCGTCGAGGAGCACCGCCGCTGCCAGCCCCAGGTAGGCGCTCCCGATCACGATCAGCGCCACGTCGAGCATCGTCCCCAGCGCCGACCACGACAGCGCCAACCAGTGGCGTGCGGCCGAAGGCGCAGCTTCCGGCGGTGACGTCATGAGGTCTGACACCTTAAATCGTCCGCTCCGGCGTCGGTCGTCTCGTCATCCCCGCACCCGCGGTCGGCTCTCCGATTCGACCAGCGCCTCGTGGTAGATCTCCACCGGGTGTGCCACCCGGTAGAAGGCCGGCAGGTGCTGGCGGAGCTGCATCTCGCATCCCGGGTTGGCGGAGGCGACGAGGGTGGACCCGGTGGCCTGGACCTCGGTCGCTTTCCTGCTCCCCAACTCGGCAGACGTGTCGGGGTAGATGAGCGAGTAGATGCCGGCGGCGCCACAGCACATGCCGGACGGGTCCACGTCGACGGTGGTGTAGCCGGCTGCTCGGAGGATCTCGCGGGGGGCGGCGGTCTCCCGCTGGGCATGCCGGAGATGGCACGGGTCCTGGACTGCCACCGGCCCGCGGTCCTCGGGGAGTCGCGGCAGATGGCCCCGGTCGATCAGGTCGGCGACGACCATGGTGACGTCGCGCGATCGCCGCGCCAGGTCCTCCCCGCCCCAGTGGCCGTACTCGGCCATGTGGGCGGAGCATCCGGCGGCGGTGACGACGACGAGATCGACGCCGGCGAAGGCTTCGACGTTGCGGCGGGCGAGACGGCGGGCATCTGCGACGTCGCCGTCGTGAGCGGCGAGCGCCCCGCAGCAGGTCTGGTTCTCGGGTACCACCACCCGGTACCCGGCTCGGGTGAGCAGATCGACCGTTGCCCGCTGCACCCCGGCGAACCAGGGCTCCATCACACATCCGGCCAGCAGCGCTGCCGTGCCCAGCCTGCCCTCGCCCTGGATGGTGCCCCGCCTCGGCGCGGAGCCGTCGAGCGGCCTCACTCCCGAGAGCGGCTTGGCCAGCCACGGGGGCAACAGCCGGTCCAGACGCAGGGCCCGGAGGAGGCGTATGCCCCAGGTGGCCACCCGCATCAGGCCCGGAGTGGGGAGGAGCTTGCCGACCACGAGGTGGCGGAGACGGCGTTTGGCGTCCGGCACCTGGGCAGCGACTTCGGCTCGCGCCCCTTCCATGGCCCGGCCGAACGGAACCAGGCTCGGGCACACCGCCTCGCATGCCCGGCACTGCAGGCAGTAGCCGACGATCTCGGCGAAGCTGTCGTCGACGGCCAGGTCGCCCGATGCCACCGCGCTCATCGCCATCAGCCTCCCGCGGGGTGAGGCGGTGTCGCGGCCGGTCAGCCGGTACGTCGGGCAGTGCGGCAGGCACAGCCCGCACTGCACGCAACTCGCCAGCTCGTCTTTCGTGGGATGGAAGTCGGTCACCCAGGTCATCACAACCCTCCGGGGAGCCGGCCCCGCTCGAGGATCCGAGCCGGGTCGAAAGCCGCCACGATCTTCCGCTGCAGCTCCAACGTCGGCGGGGGCGTCCCCCACGGGTCCGTCTCGGACCTCCCTCGCACCCTGACCACCGCACCGCCGTGCTCTTCGGCCCATCTCCTCAGCGCCACGACGAACAGCTCGTCGGAGGCCGCGAACGTCACCTCGCCGACGCCGTGCTGGGCGACGTAGGGGACGTCGGGCGGGAAACGTCCGATCGCCTGGGCGAGCAAACTCGGGGGCACCCGGGCCGACCACACCGTCGGCCCGGCAACGGGCTCGGGCAGATGCAGGCCTTCGCGCTCGTCGCCGCCGAGGCGTCGGGCGATGTCGTCGACCTCCCGCCGCGTGCCGGACAGCAGGACCCTGACGCTGTCGGGCGTCTGGAGCACCGCCCGGGGCCGGTAGACGGCGTCCTGGGGCGGAAGCCGATCCAAGAACACGGTCGCCGTGGCCTCGGTCAGCGGCCACAGCTTCAGGCAGACCGAAGTGATGACCCCGAGCGAGCCCAAAGAGCCCGTGTAGAGGCGGGGCAGGTCGTAGCCGGTGACGTTCTTCACCACCCGGCCGCCGCCCTTTATCCGTCTGCCGTCGCCCGTCACTGCCTGGACTTCGAGGATGCGGTCCCGTGTCGGGCCGTAGCGCAGGCGGGCGTATGCCGACGCTCCCGTGGCGACGACCCCGCCGACCGTGGCGGGCCCGGGCTGCTCGGGGAGGAGCGCCGTCTGGCCGCCGGCGTTGAGCTCGGCCTCCAGGTCCGCGACCGGGGTCCCCGCCCCCACCACCACGGTCAGGTCGTCGGGCTGCCACTCCTCGATCCCCGACAGCCCGGAAGTGGACACCACCACGTCACACGGGGCGTGGTAGCCGATGTCGCGGTGGGTCCCCCCTCCCCAGATCGCCACCCTCGTGCCGGTCCGGGTCGCCTCGGCGAGGAAGCCGGCCAGCTCCTCCGGCGACGCCGGTGTGACCGTCTCGACGCCGTCCGGCGGAGCCGCCGCCACCGCCTGGCCGGTCGGACTCATACCCACGCTCCGTCGGGGACCGGACGGCTGCCGAGGTCGAAGCAGCGGGACCCCTGCGGGAGGATCTTCGTGGGGTTGAACACCCCGTCGGGATCGAAGCACTCCTTCAGGCGGGCCTGGGCGTCGAGGTCGACTTCGTTGAAGAGCATCGGCATGTAGTCGCGCTTTTCGAGGCCGATCCCGTGCTCCCCCGAGAGAACGCCGCCGCGGCTCACGCAGACCTCGACCATCTCCTCTGCCGCCTTCCTCACTCTCTCCGTCTCGTCGGGGTCCCCGGAGTCGTAGGCGATGAGAGGATGGAGGTTGCCGTCGCCGGCGTGGAAGACGTTCATGATCGCCAGGCGGTGACGCCGGGCGATCTCGTAGATCTGGCTGAGGGTCTCCACGAGACGGGTGCGGGGAACGACGGTGTCGTGGAGGTAGTAGTCGGGTGCGGTCTGGGCGACCGCGCCGAAGGCGGACTTGCGGCCCTTCCACAGCATCGCCCGCTGCTCCTCGTCGGCGGCCAACTCGATCGAACGCGCCCGATGCTCGGTGCCGATCCGGCGGATCACCTCGGCCTCGGCTTCGACCGCTGCCGTCTCGCCGACCACTTCGGCGAGCAGGAGGGCGGCGGCGTCGACGGGCAGGCCGCCGTGGAGCCAGTTCTCGACCGCCACGGCCATCGCCTGGTCCATCATCTCCAGCGCCGCCGGCACCACGCCGGCGGCGATGATCCCCGAGACGGTGGCGGCGGCATCCTCCACCGTGTCGAAGGCGAGCAGCAGGGTGCGCACGTCCGGCGGGTTGGGCAGGAGGCGGACGAGGACCTTCGTCACCAAGCCGAGCGTGCCCTCCGAGCCGATCATCACCCCGCGCAGGTCCAGGCCGATCGGATCGGGAGCGGCCGACCCGAGCGTCGTCACCTCGCCGTCGGCCAGCACGACTTCCAGGGCCAGGACGTGGGCGACGGTGCTTCCTTCCGCCAGGCAATGAGGGCCGCCGGAGTTGTTGGCGACGTTGCCCCCGATGGTGCACACCGACTGTGACGACGGGTCGGGGGCGAAGTGCAGGCCGTAGGGCTGGGTGGCCACCGACAGGTCGAGATTGATCACACCGGGGCCCACCCAGGCGGTGCGGTTCTCCACGTCCACCTCGTGGATCCGGTCCATTCGTTTGAGGGAGACGACCACTCCACCCTCGTTCGGCACGGCCCCGGCGGCCAGCCCGGTGCCGGCGCCACGTGCCACGATCGGGACGCCGTGGCGGGAGACGATCCGTACCACCTCGGCGACTTCCTCGGTGGTCTCGGGGAAGACCACCAGGTCGGCGTGCCCCCGGGAAGCACCGGCGTCCTTGGAGTACATGAGCAGGGCGAACGGGTCTTCGGTCACGCGCTCTTCCCCGAGGAGAGCAGTGAGCTCTTCGACGAGACCCATGGCCTGATCTTACGGCTCCGGATACGAGCCACGCCCCTACGATTGACGGGTGACCACGCCACCTTCCACCGGCGACCAGCAGACGTGGGCGGTCCTCGCCCACGCCTCGGCGCTGATCCAGTTCGTGTCGATCCCCTCCCTGTTCGGTCCGCTGATCGTGTGGCTCCTGAAGAGGGACGATCCGGTCGTGGAGCCGCATGCCCGGGAGGCGCTCAACTACCAGATCTCGTTGTTCATCTACTTCGCGGTCCTGGCCGTGGCGGCGATCGTCCTGGCCCTCACGATCGTGGGGATCCTGCTGTGGCCGCTGCTCTTCATCATCGGCGTCGCGCTGGTGATCGCCGAGATCGTCTTCGCCATCGTCGGGGCGATGGCGGCTTCTCGCGGCGAGCTGTACCGCTACCCGATGAACCTCCGCCTGATCAGGGCCTGATCGCCTGGGCGGGGCTCCCCCACCCGCCGCCACCGGGGGTGAGGATGAGGAGCCGATCCCCGGGCTCGACCTCCACGGTGGTCTTGGCGGGGAGGCGCTCTCGGCTGCCGTCGCGGCGGATGAGCCAGTCCTCCCCCGGAGCGCCCGGCTCCCCGCCGGCCAGGCCCCAGGGTCCGTGGCGACGACGTTCCCCCATGAGCGACAGGGTGGCCGGTTCGTCGAACACCAGTTCCCGGACGATGCCGTCTCCTCCCCTGAACCTGCCCCGCCCGCCGCTTCCGTGACGCAGCTTGGTCTGCAGCACCCGGAACGGATAGTGGGTCTCGATCGATTCCCGGGGGGTGTTCTTGGTGTTGGTCATGCCGGTCTGGATACCCGACTGCCCGTCGCGTCCGGGGCGGGCCCCTTGGCCGCCGGCGACGGTCTCGTAGTAGGCGAAGTGGTCGTTGCCGATGAGGCAGTTGTTCATCGTCCCCTGCGAGGCGGCGGGCACTCGGTCGGGGGCGGCCTCCGCCAGGGCGCCGAGCAGCACGTCGGCGATTCGCTGGCTCGTCTCCACGTTGCCGGCCGCCACCGCCGCCGGGGGTCGGGCGGCCACCAAGGATCCTTCCGGGGCGTGCAACGACACGGGCCGGTAGCAGCCGCCGTTGGCGGGGATGTTGGGGTCGGTGGCGACCCGCACGGCGTAGTAGAGGCAGGATCGCGTGACCGCTTCGGGTGCGTTGAAGTTGGCGGGTATCTGCTCGTGGGTGCCGGTGAAGTCGGCGTGGAGCTCGTCGCCCTCGATCCGCACGGTCACCCGGATCGGCACGTCGACGTCCCCCCACTCCATGACGTCCTCGAACCGGTAGTCGCCGTCCGGGAGCGCCGCCAGGGCGGCCCGCATCCGCCTCTCCCCGTAGTCGAGCAGGGCGGCGCTGAGCCGTTGGAAGCGGTCCACGCCTTCGCCCTCGATCAGCTCGGTCAGGCGCCGCGCCGCCACCTGATTGGCTCCCACCTGGGCGGACAGGTCACCCCGGCGCTCGGCGGGCGTGCGAGTGGCAGCCAGGAAGGGCTCGATGAACTCGGGGAGCCATTCCCCGTCACGGGCGCAGATCATCGGCGACACCACGTGCCCTTCCTGCTCGAGGCGGGTGGCGTGAGCCGGCATCGAGCCGGGGGCCTCCCCGCCCACGTCGGCGTGGTGGGCGCGGTTTCCCGCCCAGGCGACGTGGCGGCCGCCGACGAAGATCGGGGTGACCAGGGTCAGGTCGTTGAGGTGGGTCCCCCCGGCGAACGGGTCGTTGACGGCGTACTGGACGCCGGGCTCGGGCTCGAACCGTTCGAGGACCGCAGCCACGGAAGCGGGCATCGCCCCCAGATGGACGGGGATGTGCTCGGCCTGGGCGAGCATCTCACCGGAAGAGGTGAAGATCGCCGCCGAGCAGTCGGCGCGCTCTTTGATGTTGGGCGAGAACGAGGTCCGGCGCAGGACCACACCCATCTCCTCGGCGATCGAGGACAACTGGTTTCGGGCCACCTCGAGCGTGATGGGGTCGATCACCAGGTCACCTCGATCGTGCCGTCGGGGAGCACGGTCGCCCGATCGCCGGGCGCGAGCACCGTCGTCCCCACCTCCTCCTCGATCACGGCGGGGCCGGTGATCTCGGAACCGGCCGGAAGGTCGTGGCGCCGCCACACCGCCGCAGTCTGCTCGACGCCGCCGAAGACGACGGACCGCCGGCGGGGCTCGGGGATCGGGCCGTCCGCGACAGTCGGGAGGTCGCTCCACGTCAGCTGGGCCCGGCCCACGGCGGTTGCGCGGAACGTCACCGCTTCGACGGGATCGTCGGGACGGGCGAACCCGTTGAGCTCCCGGTGCATGGCGTGGAAACGGTCGACCACGGCGTCGAACGCCTCGCCGTCGGCGACCGGTACCGGGATCTCGTGGGCCTGGCCCACGTAGCGCATGTCGACCCTCCGTTCGACCGACACCGGGGCGGCGCCGTGGGTGGCGGCGAAGTCGGCGGCGACCTGGCGCGACACCTCGTCCGCCATCTGGCGGAATCGCTGGCCGTCGGTGACCAGGGCGCTGCGGGCCACGTCGGTCCTGGGCGGTGCCATCAGCAGCCCCAACGCCGAGAAGACCCCTCCGTAGGGCGGGATCGCCACCGCCGCCATGTCGAGGCGGCGGGCCAGGGCAGAGGCGTGGAGACCGCCCGCCCCGCCGAACGACACCAGCGTGGCTCTGCGGGGGTCGGCGCCCTGCTCTACCGACACCCGGCGGATCGCCCGTTCCATGTGGGCTTCCACGACCTCGAGCACGCCGGCGGCAGCACGACGGGGGTCCATGCCCATCGCTCCACCGAGCCGGGCCAGCGCTTCCTCGGCCAGCGCCGGATGCAGGGCGAGGCTGCCGCCGAGACGGGCAGCGGGATCGATGCGGCCCAGCACGACGTGGGCGTCGGTCACGGTCGGCTCCGTGCCTCCGTTCCCATAGGACGCCGGCCCGGGGTCGGCTCCGGCGCTGTGAGGCCCCACCCGCAACGAGCCGCCCTGATCCAGCCAGGCGATGCTGCCGCCTCCTGCTCCGACGGTGTGGACGCCGACCGAGGGCATGCGGCACACGTACCCGTCGATGGCCCGTTCGTAGACGATCTCGGGGCGGCCGTCGTCGATACGGCACACGTCGGTGGACGTGCCGCCCATGTCGAAGGTGATCAGCGACCGGTATCCGTGGGCCCGGCCCATCTCGGCCGCCGCCACCACACCGCCTGCCGGCCCCGACAGGAGGAGCGCCGCCGCCAAGCCGGCGGCCTCGTCGACGGGCATCAGCCCTCCGGAGGAGCGCATGACGTGGAGGCGTTCGGCCACGTCGCCGATCTTCTCGCCGAGGCTCTGCAGGTAGCGGCCCACCCGCGGCTGGAGGTAGGCGTTGAGGACGGTGGTCGAGGTGCGTTCGAATTCGCGGAACTCGCCGACCACACGATGGGACAGGCTCACCGGGATCCCCGACCCGGCCAGCGCGTCTGCGATGGCCTCCTCCACGGAGGGGTCGGAGAACGAATAGGCCAGCGCCACGGCGACGGCTTCGGGCCGCCGCTCGGAGACGCGGCGAGCCACGAGATCGGGGTCGTCGAGACCCCAGCGGTCCTCTCGGGCGACCAAGGGCGACGACCGGTCGACGAACACGTCGTAGAGGGACGGACGGTCCTGGCGGCCGATCTCGATCACGTCCTCGAATCCGGGGTCGGTGACGAGGACGGTGTCGGCACCGCGCCGCTCCAAGAGGGCGTTCGTCGCAGCCGTGGTGCCGTGGAGGAGGGCGGCAGCCATCGAACGGGAGACGAGCCGCCGCACGCCTTCGAGGACCCCGTCGCTCTGGTCCGGCGTGGTCGCCACCTTCGCCACCGAGATCGAGCCGTCGCGGAAGGAGACGCAGTCCGTAAAGGTCCCGCCGACGTCGACGGCCACTACTCCGGTGACGCTGGTCATCGCCGGAGATCGTACGGCGCTAGGGGCTACCCTCGAACCCATGCCAGTCAGCGCCGAACCGACCCCGAACCCGAATGCGATGAAGTTCACGGTTGGCCAGCCGGTCGGCGGGCCGGCCACCTACACGTCGGCAGCGGACGCGGACGACCCGACCGCGGCGGAGCTGCTTCGGATCGAAGGCGTCGTCAGCGTGTTCATGACGGCGGACTTCGTGACGCTCACCAAGTCGCCCGACTCCGACTGGGATTCGATCACTCCCAGGGCGACGCAGATCCTCGAGGGCCGTTTCGGCTGACCCGCACCCGCGCTCGAGCCACCAGGACCTCGACGCCGGGGGCCAGGGGCTGCGGCAGCCGGTCGACCGGGAACCAGGCGACGTCTTCGGACTCGTCGCTCGTCAGAGGGATCGCCTCGGCGGCGACGACCACGAGTTGGACGTCCAGGTGCCAGGCGTCGGGTCGGCATGGGGCGGGGTGACGCGACAACCCGATCGGGACGGGATCGATCCTGCCCGAAAGCCCCGTCTCCTCTTCCATCTCCCGCGCCGCCGCTCCGGCCACCGTGGCGTCACCCTCTTCGAAGTGCCCGCCCGGTTGCACCCACTTGCCCATCTTCCGGTGGTGGACCAGGCACACCTTCGTGGCGTCGGCCGAGATGGGCAGGGCCGAGGCCGTGAAGTGGGCCGGTTCGCCGGTTCGATCCAGGGAACGGATGTCTGAAGCGACGGCGAGCCACTCCCGAGCGGTCGTCGAGAGCTCGGCGGGGCATCGGCCCAGGACGACGACCAGGTCCTCGTGGAGGGAGTCACGCACGGATCGCAGGGTAAGCGATCAGGAGCCGGCGTCCTGGACGGGCCAGGTGAGGCCAGCGGCATCGACCCATTCCGATGTCGGCTCCGGGGCGCCCACCTCGACCAACGGGAGCCGTGCGGGAGCCGGCCCGGCCGCCACCGTCCAGCCGTCGTCGGTCAACTCGGTGACCACCTCCCAGGCTTCTTCGTCGAGACGCTGGTAGGGATCGTCTCCCCGGGCGGCGAGACGCCGGGTGACGACGGTGACGGAAGCCGTCGTCGTCGAGGTCCATTCCACCTCGAAGGCCCGCACCCACTCGACGTAGGAGCGGTCCCCGCCCGCCGAGTCGCGGGTGAAGTGGTCGGCGATGAACCATTCCGCCACCGCGGCTGCCGCCCATTCGAGGTCGGCGGCGGGAAGTGCCATCAGATCGGCCTCGGTGAGCATCGGCTCGGTGGGCGGCGGGGACGCAGGTGCAGACGTGGGCGGGGAGGAGGGCGGGAAGGGCTGACTGGTGGCGGTCGGCACCGCCGCGGTGGCCATCGTGGTCGCGGGCGGCACGACCGGCCCGGCGGCGAGATGGCGGCCCACCGAGACGCCGAGGGCTCCGAGCACCACCACCCCTGCCACGACGTAGGCGATCCACCTGTGGTCGGTTCGCTCGGCGAGCGACTCCCACGGGATCCGCTCGAAGATCTCGACGTCCTTCTCGTCGTCCACGGCGCCGAACGTACGGCTGTGCCCGGGACGGTTCAAGGGGGTCGTGTCGGCGCCGAGAACACCAGGAACCCGACGGGTGTAACTATCGTTGGGCCCGCATGGCTGTCAACGCTGACCCCAAACCGGGCCGCTGGATCCTTCCGCTCGTCGTCCTCGGGATGGTGGCGTTCACGTATTTCTTCGTTCGGGCGCTGCCGTCGGGTTCCGAGCCGGGTGAGGACACCGGCACCACCCTCGCCGCCTCCGACACGACCGTCCCCGCCGACGGCGAGGAGTCGCCGGACGACACGACGCCCGCCACGTCGCCTCAGGTGGATGCCGAGACCCAGGCCTACCTCGACGGGGTCTCGGGGATCCTGGCATCGATCCAGGAACTGCAGGAGGAGATGGCGGCGGTGAACGGAGGGTTCGACGCCGACCCGCGCACCGTCCAGTACTCGGAGGCCGTCGACCGACTCACCGCCCTGGCCGAGAACGCCAATGGCGTCGTCACCGAGCTCGACGCTCTCACTCCCCCGCCCGCGTTGAGCACCAATCACGAAACGATCCGCACCGCCGTCACCACCGCAGCCGCCGCAGCCGGCGAGGCGCTGGAGGGCCTCCAGTCCGACGACGACGGCACCCGCCGGCGGGAAGCCGTGAACGCCTTCGACCAAGCCGTCTCCGATCTCGAGACAGCCATCGAGAACGCCCGCTCCGCCGCCGGCCTGGCCGCACCGAGCACCACCGAACCCGCCGACGAGACCCCGGACACGACCGAGGCCGCCGGGGACGCCTGATGGGCGTCACCGTTGGGCCCGTCGGCGACGACCGGGCCGCCGAGTACCTCGCCGCGATGGGGCAGGCCTTCGGCTTCGACTCCAGCGACGAACACCGGGAGCGGTTCTCCAAGTACTTCGAGTGGGACCGGGCAAGGGCGGCCTACGACGGCGACCGCATCGTCGGAACGCTGGGCGCCTACTCGTTCGAGATGACGGTGCCGGGTGGGACCATGCCGTGTGGGGGAACCACCGTGGTGGCGGTCCTCCCCACCCACCGCCGGCGGGGAGTCCTCCGCCAGATGATCGAGAGCCACTTCGAGGACGTCCGGGAGCGGGGTGAGCCCATCGCCGGGCTGTGGGCTTCGGAGTCCAGCATCTACGGCCGGTTCGGCTACGGGATTGCCGCCGTGGGCCTCGACGTGGAGGTCGACCGCGATCACGTCGATCTCCACCGGCTCGCTCCCCGGGCGGCGCCGGCCCGCCTCGTCTCGCGGGAGGAGGCGATGGACCTCTTCCCGCCGTTCTACGACCGGGAGCGCCGCCTGCGGCCGGGTTTCTTCGCCCGGTCGCCGTCGTGGTGGGAGTTCCGCCGCTTCCACGACTCCGAGCCCTCCCGGGAAGGGGCGACCGCCTTCCGATATGCGGTCACCGAGGAGAACGGAGTCGTGACCGGCTTCGCCCAGTACCGATTCAAGGAGAAGTGGAGAGAGGGCCACGGACAGGGAACCGTTCTCGTCCACGAACTGCTCGGGAGCACCCCCGAGTCGTGGGCAGGATTGTGGTCGCTGGTGCTCAACCACGACCTGACGGCTCGGATACGCGCCGACAACCGCAGCGTCGACGATCCCCTCTTCGGCCTCCTGGCGGCACCGCGGCGTGCCCGCACCACCGTCGACGACAGCCTGTGGATCAAGGTCCTCGACGTTCGACGGGCACTGGAGGGCCGTGCGTACTCGGCCTCTGTGTCGGCGGTGGTCGGGCTCCACGATCCGACGGACGCAACCACGACGACGTGGCGGCTCGATCTGTCGCCCGACGGCGCCGAGGTGACACCGGCCGACTCCGACCCTCAGGTCGAAATGGACATGGAGGACCTGGGGGCATGCTTCCTGGGCCGGGCCCGGTTCACGGCTCTGGCCGCGGCGGGCCGCATCCGGGGAGACCTCTCCGTCGTCCGCGCCCTGGAGGCTGCCTTCACCTGGTCGCCCCGACCTTGGTGCCCAGAGGTCTTCTGAGCCCGTGACCGCACCCGAGTCCTCGCCGAGCCCGGCGGCGACGGCACGCCGACCAGCGGAGAGCTCCTTGTCAGGTCGGGTGATGTACGGCCTCCTCGCCGTGGTGGTCGTTTCCTTCGGGGTCAACTGGCCGGTGATGTCGGCAGGGGTGCGACACATCAGCCCGGTGTGGATGGGAGCGTTTCGCGTCGGGAGCTCCCTGTTGGTGTTCGCCTGCATGGCCGTCGCCCGGGGACGTCTGCGGCTCCCGCCGCGGAGTGATTGGCCGATCGTCGCTTCTCTCGCCCTCTTCGGGATGTCGGCCGTGAACATCCTCGTCTTCACGGCCCTGCAGATCGTCCCGCCCGGCAGGTCGTCGGTCCTCACCTGGACGACCCCGCTGTGGGCGGTGCCGATCGCCGCCGTGTTCCTCGGCGATCGGATGACCCGCAGCCGCTGGGCGGGACTGGCGCTCGGGATCGCCGGGGTGGTCGTCCTCTTCGAGCCTTGGCGTCTCGATTGGGGTGACCGCCAGGTCGTCGTGGGCCACCTGCTTCTGCTGCTCGCCGCGGTGATCAACGCCGCCGTGTCCGTGCACATCCGGGGTCACAGGTGGACGATCACCCCCCTGGACGCCCTTCCCTGGCAGCTCGCCGGCGCCACCGCCGTCCTCTCGCTGGTGGCCTGGCTCACCGAAGGCGCGCCCCGGGTCGAGTGGACTCCCCTCCTCGTCGGCAACGTGGCCTACCAGGGGGTGCTGGTTTCGGGTCTCGCCCTGTGGGCGCAGATCGTGATCTTCCGCAACATCGACCCGGTGTCGGCCAACCTCTCGATGATGGGCGTGCCCGCGATCGGGGTGGCGGCGTCGGCCGTGTTCGCCGCAGAGGCGGTCACTTTCGAGGTGGCGGCGGGCCTGGCGTTGATCGTCTCCGGCGTCGCCGTGCACCTGCTGTCCGACCGTCAGAGGAAACCCGTTGACATGTGACCTTTTGGTCACGTATTATGCCGGCATGACGGATGACGACCGGGTCTTCAAGGCACTCGCCGACCCGACCCGTCGGTACCTTCTCGACCTGCTCTACGAGCGAGACGGCCGGTCGCTCACCGAGCTGGAATCGGGCTTGGAGATGTCCCGTTTCGGGGTGATGAAGCATCTCAAGGTGCTCGAGGAGGCCGGGCTGGTCGTGTCCCGGAAGGTGGGGCGCGAGAAGCTCCACTACCTGAACCCGGTTCCCATCCAGGCGATCCACGACCGGTGGATCCACAAGTACCGCGAGCGTCATGCGCAGGCGCTCAACGAGTTGAAGAGAGAACTGGAGGAGAAGCAATGAGCGACCGAGCACCGACCACCCAGGTGTACCGGGTGTTCATCAAGGCCAGCCCCGAGCAGGTGTGGGACGCCATCACGCAGCCCGAGTGGACCGTCCGCTACGGGTACGGCGGCACCATCGAATACGACCCGGGACTGCAGGCGGGAGCGAGCTATCGCATCCTCGCCGACGAGAAGATGCAGGCGTACGGCATGCCCGAGGTGCTCATCGTCGGGGAGGTGATCGAAGCCGACGCCCCCAACCGGCTGGCCCTGACGTGGCACGCCCAATGGGAGCCGAAGGAAGGGCCGACTCGCTTGACCTACGAGATCGGCCCGTGGATGGGGGACACCACCTCGCTGACTGTGACGCACGAGCTCGACGAAGCTCCCGGCCTGGCGGAGATGGTAGCCGGGAGAGTCGAGGGCGCCGGTGGCGGCTGGGCCGAGGTCCTCTCCGACCTGAAGTCGCTGCTGGAGACCGGCGAGCCGCTCTACGTCCTCCCGGACCCCGCGTCCTGAGGCACTGGCGACCCGGGGCTGCACGGTGGGAGGAGACCACCGTGCGGCCCCTTCGTCCACGGCGCATCCGGACCGCACAGGAATAGGGTGGTGGGATGACCCGTCGCCGCCGGGACCGAAGATGACCGACGATTCCGAGTACCGGCGCAAGCGAGACTTCGAGCGGACCCCGGAGCCGCCGGCGACGGAGGTGAGCGGCGACGTCGACCCGCTCACCGCCCCTCCCGGCGAGACCTTCGTCATCCAACAGCACTACGCCACCCGGCTCCACCACGACGTGCGGCTGGAGATGTTCAACGGCCCGGCGCCGGTGCTGGTCTCGTGGGCGGTCCCCAAGGGCCTGCCCCGGGCGCGTGGAGAGCGGCATCTGGCGATCCGCACCGAGGACCACCCGATGGAGTACGCCACGTTCTCGGGAACGATCCCGGCGGGCGAGTACGGCGGCGGTGAGGTGCGGATATTCGACTCCGGCACGTACGAGATGGTCGGCCGCACCGAGGACCGAATCACTTTCCGCCTGCACGGGAATCGGCTCCAGGGGACATATCACCTCGTCCACACCGGTGTCGCCGACGGAAAGGACCAGTGGCTCGCCCTGCTGTCGGAGGACGAGCGGCCACCCAGGGAGGATCCGCCCCCGCTGGAGCCGATGCTCGCCACCCTCACCGACGGGCCCTTCGACGACCCGGCCTGGGGGTTCGAGCCCAAGTGGGATGGGGTGCGCGCCCTGGCCGTGTGCGACACGTCCACCCGGCTCTTCTCCCGGAACGGAAAGGACGTCACCTCCGGCTACCCGGAGCTCGCCGGCCTCCACGACCGGCTGGTGGCACTGGACGCGGTCGTCGACGGCGAGATAGTGGCGTTCCAGGACGGCAGGCCCTCGTTCCAATCGCTGCAACAGAGGATGCACGTGCGGGAGCCGCGCCGAGTGGAGGCACTGGCGAAGCGGATCCCGGTCGTGTTCATGGCCTTCGACCTCCTCTACCTCGACGGGAAGGACCTCACGGACGAGCCGCTGCGGCAGCGACGCGAGGCCCTGGAGGAGATCCTCGTGCCCGACGACCACGTCCAGTTGTCGCCCCTCGTCGAAGGGGCCGGCGAGGCTCTGTATCGGGCCGCGGAAGAGCGGGGCCTCGAGGGCATCGTCGCCAAGCGTCTCGACTCCCGATACGAGACCGGGGCACGATCGCGCGCCTGGCTGAAGGTGAAGCTCACCTTCGACGCCGACGTGGTGATCGTCGGCTGGACCGAAGGCGAGGGGCGGCGCCGGGGCCGGATCGGCTCCCTGGTCATGGCCGTCTACGACTCGGAAGGCATCCGTTACGTCGGAAACGTCGGCACCGGCTTCGACCGGGCCGCGCTCGAAGACGCCGCCCGACGCCTCGAAGCCATCGAGACGTCCGACCCGCCGTTCGATCGTTCGGTGATCCGCTCCAGCCCGGAGCTGCGTCGTGCCCACTGGGTAGAGCCGCGGCTCGTGGCCGTCGTCGAGCATCGCCAGCTCACCGATGCCGGCCGCCTGCGAGCCCCCTCCTTCAAAGGGTGGCGGGACGACAAGGCACCGCAGGAGTGCACCTTCGACCAGTTGCAGCCGGCGCCACCCCGGGGAGAACCCTGAGCACGCGCTCCGGGGACGTACTCCCCGGGGCGGACGGCACCTCCCCGCCGATGCACTCACGGTGGTAGCCCGGAACCTGCCCACGGCAGACGAGATCCGGCGGCCCTTCCCATACGTTGGCGACGTTCGTTCGCTGACCACGGAGGGAGAACATGCAACCGACTCGTGTCCGACAGACAGCCGTCGAGACGGCAACCGACCGCGCCCTGGAGTTGGCCCGCCGCTTCGGCCCGGCGGTCCTGAGGGTGTCTCTGGCAGTGGTGTTCGTGTGGTTCGGGGCGCTGAAGGTGCTCGGCGTTTCGCCGGTGGCCGAGTTCGTGGCGAACACGGTCCCGTTCCTTCCCGGCGACCTGTTCGTGCTCGGGCTGGGCGTGGTCGAAGTGGTGTTGGGCGCCGCCTTGGTGATGGGGCGCAGCCCGTTGATCGCCCTGGCCATCGCCGCCCATCTCGCCGGGACTTTCCTGGCTCTGCTCACCCAGCCGGAGGTGACGTTCCAGGGAGGCAACCTGACCCTCCTCACCACCGAAGGCGAGTTCGTGATCAAGAACCTGGTCCTCATCGGCGCCGCCCTCACCGTGGCCGGGCACTCCCGGCGCCAGGTGACCGAGGAGAACTTCGCCAAGGCCGCCTGACGAGATGTTCGCCCACGTTTCGTGCGCTCCGTCACGAAACGTGGGCGAACCCTGGAATGGCCCCGGCGGCGACGCCGGGGCCATCGATCTGTCTAGATGTCGTAGTAGAGGACGAATTCGTAGGGGTGAGGCCGCAGCCGGATCGCATCGACCTCCTTCTCCCGCTTGTACTCGATCCATGTCTCGATGAGACCCGGGGTGAACACGCCGCCCTCGAGCAGGAACTCGTGGTCTTCCTCCAGGGCGTCCAGCGCTTCGCTGAGGCTGGAAGGCACCGACGGGAGGTTGGCCAGCTCCTCGGGGGGCAGGTCGTAGATGTCCTTGTCGACCGGGTCCGGCGGCTCGATCTTGTTCTGGATGCCGTCGATGCCCGCCATGAGCATCGCCGAGAAGGCGAGGTACGGGTTGCAGGACGGGTCGGGGCAGCGGAACTCGAGCCGCTTGGCGGCCGGGCTCTGTGAATACATCGGGATGCGGACGGCGGCCGAGCGGTTGCGGTTCGAGTACACCAGATTCACCGGAGCCTCGTAGCCCGGCACCAACCGGTGGTACGAGTTGGTCGTCGGGGCGGCGAACGCCAGCACCGCCGGCGCATGGGCGAGGAGGCCGCCGATGTACCAACGGGCCACGTCCGACAGGCCGGCGTAACCGGACTCGTCGTAGAACAGCGGCTCACCGTTGGCCCACAGCGACTGGTGGGTGTGCATCCCCGAGCCGTTGTCCTCGAAGATCGGCTTGGGCATGAAGGTGACGGTCTTGCCCGCCTGCCACGCCACCGACTTCACGATGTACTTGTAGAGCGTGACCTTGTCGGCGGTGCGCAGCAGGGTGTCGTACTTGATGTCGATCTCGGCTTGCCCGGCGGTGCCGACCTCGTGGTGCTGGACCTCGATGTCGATTCCCGCCTGGATGAGGCGGCGGGTCATCTCCGACCGCAGGTCCTGGTAGTGGTCGGTCGGCGGGACGGGGAAGTAGCCCTCCTTGTAGCGCGGCTTGTAGGCCAGGTTCCGGCCGTCCTCCTCCGCGCCGGAGTTCCACGCGCCTTCCACCGAGTCCACGAAGTAGAAGGCGGAGTGCTGGTTCTGGGCGAACCGGGCGGAGTCGAAGATGTAGAACTCGGCCTCCGGCCCCCAATACGAGGTGTCGGCGATGCCGGTCGCTTTCAGGTAGTCCTCGGCCTTCTTCGCCACGTACCGGGGGTCGCGCTCGTAGGGCTCCTTGGTGACCGGGTCGTGGACGAAGCAGTAGAGGATCAGCGTCTTGTGCTCACGGAAAGGATCCTCGACCGCGGTGGTGGGGTCGGGGATCAGGATCATGTCCGATTCCTGGATCTGCTGGAAACCCCGGATCGAGGAGCCGTCGAAACCGTACCCGTCCTCGAAGGCGTCGGCCGTCAGGTAGGCCGACGGGATGGTGAAGTGCTGGACCTGGCCAGGCAGGTCACAGAAACGCAGATCGACGAACTCGAAGCCTTCGTCGGCGACCTTCTTCAGGACTTCCTGAGGTGTGGACATGTGTTTCCTCTCTGTGGAGCGTCGGCGGCATTGAACAGTGGGTCGATTTCTCGCTGGTTGAGCGATTGTTACGACTGTGTTTCAGCCGGCTCCGAGTGTCGGGCCGGAGTCGGGCAGTGGTTCATCCACCTCGAAGGTGGTCGCCGCCGACACCTTGCCGTTGACGACCAGCTCCACGCGATGGGTGCCCGGATACGGGGTGCGCGTCGTCTGGCGGGCCAGCGAGACGGTCTTCGCCACTTCGAGCCGCCCACCCGCCTCGATGCGGGCTTCCTTTCCCTTGAACACCTTCGGTGACGAGCCGTTCCGCTTCACGAAGTGGACCCTGAAGTCGACGAGCGCCGACCGCGCCGAGGTCGCCCGGTTGGCGACGACAGCCCGCAGCCTCGTTCTGTCGCCGATCCGTACCCGACGGGGGACCACCGCGAGCTCCTCGACCTCGATGCCGTCCCGCTCGGCGTAGCCGAGCACCTCCAGGGCGCCTCGATGGCCCAGCTTGACCAGGGTGCGCATGCCGTGACGGACCAGTCGAGCCCGCTCCGGCCGTCGCAGCCAGCGCCGCGCCACTTCGACCGCCAGGTCGGGGTGGTCCTTGGAGATGTCGTTGAGGTTGTTGGCCACCGAGCGCCGCACGTATTCGGCGCGGTCGTCTTTCAGCAGTTCGAGGAGATCGACGACCGGCGACGGGTCGTCGATGAACCGCTGGAGGCGAGGTGCCCAGGGCAGGCGCGGCCGGGTTCCTTCCGAGACCAGACGACGCACGTGCATGTCGGGGTCGGAGGCCCACTCCCGCAGTTGCGCCAGCGTCCGCTGGGTGTGGGCATCGAGGAACGTCCGGATGCTGTACTCGGCGGTGAAGCGGCGGGTGACCTCGTGCTGGAACCACATCGCCTCCTCGAAGTGGTCGAGTCCGTGGTCGGCCACGAAGTAGACGTGAGGCAGGTAGACGAACGCCGCCATCCCGCCGGATTCACGGTCGCCCAGGGGCGGCCCGAGCGATGCCCCGAGGACTCTTAGCGCCTCGCCCCGGTCGGCGGGCAGCGTGGCCGCCAACGCCGCCGAGATCAGACGGGCTCTCGGGGTCAGTTCCAGATCCCCGAACCCGTCGGAGGCGCGGCGCACGAACTCGGAACGGGGGAAAGCGGGATGCACGGCGGCGATGTCGGCCGCGATCCGCTCGATCACCTCCGGCCCGAACGAGTCCTTGAGCGGCTCCGCCACGAGCCGCATCCTAGGCGCGGCTACGACGCGGCCCGGGACGGGGGCCTCCACGCCGGGTCCCGCCCCAGGAAGGCGACGTAGCGCTCGACGATGCCGGCGTCGGGCGCGGTGGGCACCACCGGGCGGAACTGGCCCTCGCCGAAGCCGCGGTACTCGGGCGCGATCGTCCGGGGAGCAGCTTCCAGCGCCGCCTCGACGAGGTCGTCCTCGAATGGATACGCCTGACCCGTCGCCACCGACAGGTCCCAGCCGTGACCCGGGTACTCCATCGTCATCATGTCGCGGACCATCGAAGCGGGGATGCTGGCTTTCACCATCCGGAGCCGGCGATCCAGCCCACCTTCGGCCAGGCCCTCGATCGCCGAGTGGCCGGCACGGCGAAAGGCTTCGGCGTGGCCGGTGTTCACCAGGTAGTGGTTCGGGTCGCGCACGGCGTCCGTCTCCCAGGTGGCGGCTTCGAAGATGTGGATCCAGCCGACGAGGTGGTCGACCAGATCCCTCACGGTGAACTCCTCGCACGGAGTGGAGTCGTCCCAGGATCGGTCGGGCACGCCTTCGATTAGGTCGGCCATGTGGTCGATGGCCCGGTGCAGCATCTCGAAATCGGACATGCCTCCAACCTACGAAGGCGTCCGTCTTCGGTCTTGAACTAATGCGACAACCGCCAGACGAGGCCGACGGCCCGGTCCGCTAGCGTCTCGGCTATGCCTGCCACCATCGTGCTCGGCGCCCAATGGGGCGACGAAGGCAAAGGTCGAGTCGTCGACGTGTTCGCCGAACACGCCGACTTCGTCGTGCGCTACCAGGGCGGGAACAACGCCGGGCACACGATCATCGTCGGCGACCAGCGCCTGGCGCTGTCGCTGATCCCGTCGGGGATCCTGTACCCGAACTGCATCCCGGTGATCGCCTCCGGGACGGTCGTCGACCCCAAGGTGCTGCTGGCGGAGATGGACATGGCCGCCGAGAAGAACCTCGACCCGTCCCGGGTGAGGCTCTCCGCCAACGCCCACCTGATCATGCCTTGGCACCGCAAGCTCGACGCCGTCAAGGAGCGGTACCTGGGCCGCAACCAGATCGGCACGACCCGCAAGGGCATCGGTCCCGCCTACACCGACAAGTACGCCCGGACCGGGATCCGGGTGCAGGACCTTTTCGACCCGAAGATCTTCGCCTCGAAGGTGGAGACCGCCCTCGAGGACGTGAACAAGGTCCTCCCCCGGGTCTACAACACGCTCCCCATGGCCGGCGACCAGATCGTCGAGGAGTACCTGGGATACGCCGAGCGCCTCGAGCCCCACGTCACCGACACCTCCCTCCTGCTCTGGGAGGGGCTGCAGCAGGGCAAGCAGGTGCTGTTCGAGGGAGCCCAGGGCACCCTGCTCGACGTCGACCACGGCACATATCCGTTCGTGACCTCCTCCAACCCCACGGCCGGCGGGGCACTGGTCGGATCGGGCATCGGCCCCAAGGCAGTGGACGAGATCATCGGCGTGGCGAAGGCGTACATCTCCCGGGTGGGAACCGGGCCGTTCCCCACCGAGCTCCACGACGAGATCGGCGACAAGATGATCGAGCTGGGCGGGGAGTACGGGACGGTCACAGGTAGGCGGCGACGTTGTGGCTGGCTGGACCTGGTGGCGCTGCGTTATGCGACGCGCATCAACACGTTCACCCGGCTCTTCCTGACCAAGCTCGACATCCTCTCGGCGTTCGACACCATCAAGGTGGCGGTCGCCTACCGGTACCAGGGGGAGGTATTCACCGAGTTCCCCCGCCAGCAGCGGGTCCTCTACGAGTGCGAGCCGATATACGAAGAGCTGCACGGCTGGAAGACGGACATCAGCGGGGCTCGCAGCTTCGGCGACCTCCCGCCGGAAGCACGCGCCTACGTCGAGTACATCTCGGAGCGGGTCGGGGTGCCGATCGGATGGGTGTCGGTGGGGCCGGAGCGGTCCCAGATGATCGAGATCGACTGATGTGTGAGCGATGAGAGTCCTGCTCGTCGGATCCGGGGGACGCGAGCACGCCCTGGGCTGGAAGCTAGCCCGCAGCGACCGGGTGAGCGAGCTCATGTCCCTGCCCGGCAACCCCGGCCTCGCCGACCTCGGCCCCATCGTGGAAGGCGTGGACCCCAACGACGTCGGGGCGGTGGCGGCGTTGGCGCGGGTGCATGCGGTCGACCTGGTCGTGATCGGTCCCGAGGCACCCCTGGCGGCAGGCCTCGCCGACGCCGTGGCGAGGCTCGGGATCCCGGTGTTCGGTCCCAGCCGCGCCGCCGCCCGCCTGGAGGCGTCGAAGGCGTTCGCCAAGGACGTGATGGAACGGGCGGGAGTGCCGACGGGCCGGGCGTGGGTGTTCGACGAGCCCGCGGCCGCCCACGCCCACCTGGACCAGGAGGCCGGCCCCTACGTGGTGAAAGCCGACGGCCTGGCCGCCGGGAAGGGGGTGCTCGTCACCGAATCCGCCGACGCCGCCCACGCCTGGGTCGACCGCTGCTTCGGCGGTGATTTCGGCGCATCCGGGTCCCGGGTGGTGGTGGAGGAGTTCCTCTCCGGGCCGGAAGTGAGCATCTTCGCCCTCTGCACCGGGACCGAGGCGGTCCCCCTCGCCCCCGCCCGCGACTACAAGCGCCTCCGCGACGGGGACACCGGGCCCAACACCGGAGGGATGGGGTCGTACTCGCCGGTCGAGGACCTGCCGGACGGTCTGATCGACACGGCGCTCGAGCAGATCATCCGCCCCACCTTGCGGCAGATGGCAGAAGACGGGAACCCCTACACCGGGTTCCTCTACGCCGGGCTCGTGCTGACGGACTCCGGCCCCAAGGTGCTCGAGTTCAACGTCCGCCTGGGCGATCCCGAGACCCAGGTGCTGATGCCCCGCCTCGACTCGGACCTGGTCGACCTGATCGAATCGGCCCTGGCCGGCGCGCCGGAGCCTCCCCGGTGGAGCGACCGCGCCGCCGTCGAGGTGGTGCTGGCTGCCGAGGGGTATCCGGAGGCACCGGTGAAGGGCGCGGTCATCACCGGGTTGGAGACCGTCCCCGACGACGTCCTCGTCTTCCACGCCGGCACCCGGAGGGACGGGAACCGCCTCGTCACCGCCGGGGGCCGGGTCCTCGACCTCGTGGCGGTCGGCGACACGATCGCCGCCGCCCGGGAGCGGGTATACGAGGCGGCCGAGCGGGTCCACTGGCGGGGGATGCAGTACCGAAAGGACATCGCCGCCGGCTGACCTCCCCGTCGCTGGCCGGCGCCGGATAGTGTCGGCGCCGTGCAGGTCGTTCGCCATACCGATCCGCAACGGTTCCTCGACCGCGCCTCCGGGCATCTGGCCGCCCAGGAAGCCCGCCACAACCTCCTCCTCGGAGTAGTCGGCAACGCGCTGCGCCTGCCGGAGGTGTACCCGCGCACCCATATGTGGACGGTGGAGCACGGGGGCCGGATGTTGGGCACCGCCGTCCTGACCCCGCCGCGCGACATCGTCCTCGGGGATTTCGACACGCCCGAGGCGGTCGAGATGCTCGTCTTGTCCGTACGCGTCCTCTTCCGGCATCTGCCGGGGGCGATCGGCAACCTTCCGGCCGTGGACTGGTTCGTCGACGGGTGGTGCCGCCTCACCGAGGCCAACGCAGAGCGGATCATGTCCCAGGGAGTGTTGAGCCTGGAGGAGGTCTCTCCCGTGCCCCCGGCCCCCGGCCGGCATCGGCTCGCCACCCGAAGTGACCGAGCGCTGCTGCTGCAGTGGATGAGAGAGTTCCACCGGGAGGTGCATCCGGTGGAGACCTTCGACGAAGGGCGCATCGTCCGCACGGTGGAGATGCGTATCGGCGGTGATCCTTCCGCCGCGTTCTGGCTGTGGGAGGACGAGGACGAGCCGGTGTCGGCGAGCGGCTACGGCGGGAAGACGCTGAACGGGATCCGCATCGGCCCCGTCTACACCCCGCCCCAGCACCGGGGCCGCGGCTACGCCACGAACCTGGTGGCCGCCCAGTCGAAGTGGCTGCTCGACAGCGGCTACCGGTTCTGCTTCCTCTACACGGACTCGGCAAACCCCACCTCCAACGCCGTCTACCGGCGGATCGGCTACCGCCAGGTGGCCGAGTCGGCCCAGTACACCTTCACCTCCGGCTGATCCCCCGGTTGCTACCGTCACCTGCCATGAGACGTCGGGTCGCCATCGTCATGGGGTCGGGATCGGATCGGCCGGTCATGGAGAAGGCCGCCGAGATGCTCGACCGGTTCGGCATCGAGTACGAGATACGGGTCCTTTCGGCCCACAAGACCCCCGACCAGGCGATCGAGTTCGCCGCCAACGCCGCCGCCGACGGCTTCGGGGTGATCATCGCCGGGGCCGGCAAGGCCGCCCACCTCGCCGGCGTGATGGCGGCCAAGTCGCTGCTCCCGGTCATCGGCGTGCCGATCGCGGCGTCCCTCGACGGCCTCGACGCACTCTTGTCGACGGTCCAGATGCCCACCGGGATACCCGTCGCCACGGTGGCGATCGACGCCGCCGCCAATGCCGCCCTGCTGGCGGTGGCGATCCTGGCCATCGGCGACGCAGAGCTCACCTCGGCTCTCGCCGAGTACCGCCGCGAGCTGGCCGAGAAGACCCTCGCAAGTTGAGCGGTCTGTAACGACCCGCTGACCGGTGGGCCCGGTGCCGTCGGTAGCATGGGCGGTCCCATGACCGCTGACATCTCCCTGACCCCGCCCGACCCCAAGGATTTCCTCGACACCGACTCGCTGTTCGACGAAGAGGAACGTCTCCTCCGCGACACCGTCCGGGATTTCGTACGCAAGGAGATCCTCCCCAACATCGCCGACTGGTGGGAGCAGGGAGTCTTCCCGGTCGAGCTGGCCAAGACGATGGGCGACATGGGGCTGCTCGGCATGCACCTCGAGGGTTATGGGTGTGCCGGCACCTCCGGCACCGCCTACGGCCTGGCGTGCCTGGAGCTAGAGGCGGGAGACTCGGGCATCCGCAGCTTCGTGTCGGTGCAGGGCTCGCTGGCGATGTTCCCGATCTGGAAGTTCGGCTCGGAGGAACAGAAGCAGGAGTGGCTGCCCCGGATGGCCGCCGGGGAGGTGATCGGCTGCTTCGGCTTGACCGAGCCGGACTCCGGTTCGGATCCGGCGTCCATGCGCACCCATGCCCGTCGGGACGGCTCCGACTGGATCATCAACGGGTCCAAGATGTGGATCACCAACGGCAACCTCGCCCAAGTCGCGATCATCTGGGCCCGGACCGACGAAGGCATCAACGGCTTCATCGTGCCCACCGACACTCCCGGCTTCGAGGCCCACGAGATCAAGCACAAAGCGTCGCTGCGGGCCTCGGTCACCTCGGAGCTGTCGCTCGACGACGTCCGCGTGCCGGATGCGTACCGCCTGCCGGGGGTGTCGTCGATGCGGGGGCCGCTGTCGTGCCTCAACGAAGCCCGCTACGGCATCGCCTGGGGTGTGGTCGGCGCCGCCCGGGCCTGCTTCGAGGCGGCACTCGACTACTCGCTGGAGCGACAGCAGTTCGGCAAGCCGATCGGATCGTTCCAGCTCACCCAGCGCAAGCTGGTCGAGATGATGATCGCCGTCAATCGGGGGATGCTGGTGGCGCACCATCTCGGCCGCCGCAAGGACGCCGGCACCCTGACGCCACACCAGATCAGCTTCGGGAAGATGGACAACACCCGCAACGCCCTCGAGGTGGCCCGGACCGCCCGCGGCATCCTGGGTGGCAACGGGATCACCCTGGAGTACCCGGTGTTCCGCCACATGGCCAACCTGGAGACGGTCTACACCTACGAGGGCACCAACGAGATCCACACGCTGATCATGGGCCAGGCCCTCACCGGCATCGAGGCCTTCAGCTAGCCGGATAGCGCAGGCGGGGCCGTCCCCCCCACCCGGACGAGGGCGATCGTCACAGCGCCTTCGCCAGATGCTCGGCGAGGTCGCCGTTGCGGTGGACCTCCACGTCGGCGAGCCCGAGCCACCCGGCAGTCTCTTGCAGGTCGGCTGCGAGGCTCTTGGCGACCGCGGGTCGGTCCGCGCCGTCTTCGGCGAAGGTCCCCTTCACCTGGAGCCGTCCGCCCTTGCGTTCCGACTTGAGGTCGACCCGGGCGACGAGCCGGCCGTCGAGCAGGTACGGCAACACGTAGTAGCCGTAGACCCGCTTGGGGGCGGGCGTGTAGATCTCGATGCGGTAGCGGAACCCGAACAGGCGCTCGGTGCGGGGCCGGTGCCACACGAGGGAGTCGAACGGCGACAGGAGGGCCGAGCCTTCGACCCGGCGGGGGACGACGGCGTCGGGGTGGACGTAGGCGACACGATCCCAGCCCTC
This sequence comes from Acidimicrobiia bacterium, assembly GCA_017577575.1. Classification (GTDB taxonomy): domain Bacteria; phylum Actinomycetota; class Acidimicrobiia; order Spongiisociales; family ZC4RG35; genus ZC4RG17. Next base: position 65,971 of record PKRG01000009.1, read on the forward strand.
GACCTGGGCTTCGACGAGCCGCCCGTCGGCGACGAGCCTCTCGATGAGAGGGCGGGCTCTCGGGCCCCGGATCCGGTAGTAGTCGGCCAGGTCGTCGTAGGTCCCGACTCCCAGCGCCCGGGCCGCCTTCTCCAACAGCTCCGTCTGGGCCGTCTCGTCGTCGGGGGTGGGGAGGTCGAGCACCTCCTGGGGGATGACCCTCGATGTCAGGTCGTAGTGGCGGACGAAGTTCTCCCGATAGGCGGTGGTCACGCGGCCGACGAGGAACAGCGCCTCCAGCGCCACTTTCCCGTCCGACCAGTTCCACATCCCGCCGTCGGGCTTGGCTCCCGGATCGCTGAGGTGGGCGGTGCGGAGCGGACCTTTCTCGGCGACCTCCGCCTCCACCCGGTCCAACAGATCGGGACGCTCCTCGAGCGTCCGCTCCAGCCGTTCCCAGTGCCAGCCGGCGGCCATCCGGAACCGGAAGAGCGGATGGTCCTCGACCGGGAGGAGGGACGCCTCGTGGGCCCAGTACTCGAACACCTCCCCCGATCGCCACAGCCAGCGGTCGAGTGCGTCGCGGTCGTAGGGGCCGAGACGCGAGAAGAAAGGCATGTAGTGCGTGCGGACGAACACGTTCACGGAGTCGAGTTGGACCACACCCAGACGGCGCAGCACCCGGCGGAAATGCCGAACGTCGACGCGTCCGTTCCTCCTCGGCTCGGTGAAGCCTTGCGCGCCGAGCGCCATCCGGCGAGCCTGATCGAGGCTCAGCCGTCGCATCAGAGGATCGGCTGCGGGCGGTACTCGATCGCCGGCAGGTGGCGGCCGGCGATGCCTTCCACCCGCTCGACGAAGGCCGCCACTTGGTCGGCGGCACGCCCGGTGAAGCGCAGGGGCTGGGACAGGACCTGCTCGATCTCGGCTCGGTCCAGGGGAAAGGCCTCGTCCGCCGCCAGCCTCGCCTGCAAGTCCGGCTCGCCGCCTTCGCGACGTCGGGCGGCCGCGGCCACCGCGTGGCGGCGGATCAGCTCGTGGGCCTCTTCGCGGCCCATCCCTCTCCGGACGGCTTCCACCAGGAGGCGGGTGGTGGCGAGGAAAGGGAGGTGGGCGGCCAGTTCCGCCTCGATGACCTGGGGGAAGAAGCCGACCTCGTCGAGGACCGTGAGGAACGCCTGGAAGAGTCCGTCGGCAGCGAAGAAAGCGTCCGGGAGCATCACCCGTCGCACGACGGAGCAGGACACGTCGCCTTCGTTCCATTGCTCGCCGGCGAGTCCCGTCGCCATGGCCAGGTGCCCGGTCAGGATCACCTTCAGCCCGTGGATCCGCTCCGACGTCCGGGCGTTCATCTTGTGGGGCATCGCCGACGACCCGACCTGGTCGGCCCGGAAGCCCTCGGTGGCCAGGTCGTGGCCGGCCATGAGGCGCAGCGTCGTCGTGAACGACACCGGCCCCGACGCCAGCTGGACGAGGGCCGAGACGACGTCCAGGTCGAGGCTGCGGGGATAGACCTGACCGACGGAGTTCATGGTGGAGCCGAAGCCCAGACGCTCGGCCACCCTCCGGTCCAGCTCCACGGCGGCGTCGGGCGAGCCGAGCAGCTCCGCCTGGTCCTGTTGGGTGCCGACCGGTCCCTTGATGCCGCGCAACGGCAGGCTGGCCACCAGCCGCTCGGTCCGCTCCACCGCCAGGGCGAGCTCTTCGCCGGCGGTGGCGATACGTTTGCCGACGGTCGTCACCTGAGCGGGGACGTTGTGGGTGCGCCCGGTGATCGCCAGCCCGGCGTACTCGGTGGCGAGGCGGGCCATCGACAACAGGGCTGCCACCGCCCGTATCAGGATCAGGTCGAGTGACCGCTTCACCTGCATCTGCTCGACGTTTTCGGTGACGTCCCGGGACGTCATGCCGAGGTGGGCGGTCTCGTACCCGGCGAGGGAGTTGAACTCTTCCAGCCGGGCTTTCACGTCGTGGCGGAGCTTTCGCTCCCGCTCGGCGATCGACTGGAGGTCGACCTGGTCGATCACCCGCCGATAGGCGTCGATGGCTCCGTCGGGGAACCGCAAGCCCAGGTCCCGCTGTATCTCCATGACCGTCACCCACAGCTCCCGCTCGAGGCGCACCTTGGTCGCCGGGTCCCACAGCTCGACCATCTCGGGAGAGGCGTACCGGGAGGCGAGGACGTTCTCGATCATGTCGGCACCAGCATGGCCGCTCCCCGAACGCCGGAGGAATCTCCGTGGACGTTCCGCTCCAGCCGGGTGGCGACCTCGCCCCCGAAGACGTAACGCGGCCACCGTTTCGGCACTTCGGTGTAGAGCTCGTCGACGTTGCTCATGCCTCCCCCGAGCACGACCACGTCCGGGTCCAACACGTTGATGATCGTCGCCAGTCCCCGGGCGAGCCGGTCGATGTAACGGTCGAGGCTGGCCCGGGCGGCGTCGTCGCCTTCGCGGGCGGCGGCGACGATGACGGGAGGGTCGATTCGCTGCCCGGTGGCGCGGGCGTGATCGGCGGAGAACCCCGGCCCCGACACCCAGGTCTCGATGCAGCCGGTCTTCCCGCAGTAGCAGTCGGGCCCGGGACGCTCGTCGTCGGCCGGCCACGGCAGCGGGTTGTGACCCCACTCCCCTCCCGTCCGATTGGGCCCGGTCCGGACCTCGCCGTCCACGACGACCCCTCCCCCCACCCCGGTGCCCAGGATCACCCCGAACACGACCTCGGCTCCGGCGGCGGCGCCGTCGACGGCCTCGGACAGGGCGAAGCAGTCGGCGTCGTTGCGCATGATGACCGGGCGGCCCAGGAACTCCTCCAGATCGCGGTCGAGCGGCTTGCCGTTCAACACGACGGAGTTGGAGTTCTTCATCAGCCCGTCGAACGGTGACACCGACCCCGGTGTCCCCACCCCGACGGCCTCCGCCACGTCCAGGCCGGCCGACACCTCGTCGATCAGCTCGCCGATGGTGCGCAGGATCCCTTCGTAGTCTCCTCGGGGGGTGGGTCGCCGCCGCCGGGCCAGCTCCTCGCCTCCGGGGGCGAGGGCGACGGCTTCGATTTTGGTGCCTCCCAGGTCGATACCGACTCGAACCGTCATCCCACGAACCTCACAGTGCCTGTCATCCGGCCGACCAGGCGGCCGTCGCTGCGCGTGACCGAAACCGAGTACACACCGAGGGTGCGCCCGACGTTCACCGGTTCCACGGTGGCGGTGAACGTGTCGCCTTCCTTGCCACCGGCGGTCAGGACCAGGTGGGTGTCGACCACCGTGACCGGTCTCCCTCCCTGGGACGCCGTCTCCCGCAGAGCCTTCTCGCACAGGGAGTAGAGGGCGCCGCCGTGGGCTCCGTCGAGGAAGTTCATGTGATCCCCGCCGAGCCGCATCCGGAAGGTGCCATCGGCGGCGGCCTCGATCGAGAGGCGGGATGCCCAGGCGTCGGTGGTGCTGGTCGCTCGGTTCGCCATCGACGGGCGATGCTAACGGTCGCTCCCGTCGAGGCTCCCGAACCAGGCGGTGAAGAAGTCTCGCGCCGACCTCTCGCCTGCTTCGGCGTGGGAGTCGACTTCGGCGAGGTAGCGCTCCGGTGTCACCCCCGCCCGGGGGAGCATGTCGGCTTCCAGGTACTGCAGCCAGTGGCGGGCATCGTCGGGAGGGGTCTCCGGGTGGCATTGCACGCCCAGTGCCGACCCGGCCTGGAAGACGGCCGGGTACCGGTCGGTGCTCGCCAGGAGCTCGGCGTCGGGCGGGAGGCGGAACGTGTCCTGGTGGGCGAAGAACGCCCGGTCGCCCAGCCGTGACGCCACCGGATGCTCGCGGCCGGCATCCGTGTAGCGCAGCTCCACCACACCGACCTCGGGGCGGGGCGCCTCGTAGGCCTCGCCGCCGAGGGCGTGGGCGAGGAGCTGGGCGCCCAGGCAGATGCCCAGCACGGGGACACCGCGCTCGACCTGCGAGGAGAGCCATTCGCATTCGTCGACGAGCCAGGGATGCAGGTCGGACTCGTAGGCGCCCATGAAGCCGCCGAGGACCACTGCTGCGTCCACGTCCTCCGGGAAGTCGGCATCCCGCGCCCACACCTCGACCGGGTGGTGGCGGGAGAGGAAGTCGCCGAGGCGACCCAGCGCGACCTCTTCGTTGTGGCGGACGACGGCGACCCGTGCCATGGCGGGCATTTTGGCGCGGGGCCGGAAGGCGCGAAACGAGAGCGAGAGGTGACGCCGGCACCGTCGCCCGTGGTGGCTACGATGGGCTCCCGTGCTGGCGCTGCCCCATCTGGCCTCCGGGAAGGTCCGGGAGATCTACGAGGTCGACGCCGACCATCTCCTCTTCGTAGCCACCGATCGCATCTCGGCTTACGACGTCATCCTCAACCAGCCGATTCCCGACAAGGGACGGGTCCTGACCGGCCTCTCGCTGCACTTCTTCGACCTCCTCGACACGCCCAACCACTTCGTGTCGACCGACCTGAGAGGGGTCGAGCCGCTGACCGAAGAGCAGCGAGCCGAGCTGGCCGGCCGGGCGATGCTGGTGCGACGGGCGCGGGTGGTTCCCGTGGAGTGCGTCGTTCGCGGGTACCTCTACGGGTCGTCGTGGGCCGAGTACCAGAAAGGCGGCGGGCCGACGACCGAGCACCTCCCGCCCGGGCTGCAACTGGCCGACGAGCTGCCGGAGCCGATATTCACCCCGGCGACCAAGGCCGAGAGCGGCCACGACGAGAACCTCACCGAGGCAGAGGCACGCCGGATCCTCGGCGACGACCTCTACGAGGAGCTCCGCTCCCGCAGCCTCCACATCTACCGCCAGGCCGCCGACTACGCCGCGGCGCGTGGCGTGATCCTCGCCGACACCAAGTTCGAGTTCGGTTTCGTCGACGACGAGCTCCTGCTCATCGACGAGGTGCTGACTCCCGATTCCTCCCGGTACTGGCCGGCCGACGAGTGGCGGCCCGGACATCCGGTGCCGAGTTTCGACAAGCAGTACGTGCGAGATTGGCTCGACTCGACCGGCTGGGACCGCACGCCGCCCCCGCCCGATCTCCCGCCGGAGGTGATCGAGGGGACCCGGCGCCGGTACGTGGAGGCATACGAGAGGATCACCGGCCGGTCGTTCGACGAGTACCTGGCGGAGGCGAGGTGAAGGTAACGGTCCACATCGAAAGACGCCCCGAGATCGCCGACCCTGAGGGGACGACCATCTCCCGGTCGCTGGTCGACCTCGGATACGACGAAGTGGTCTCGGTCCGCACTGGCCGCACCCTCCACTTGGAGGTGGAGGGCGACGACGCCGACGCGGTGAAAGAGCGCGTCGACGAGATGTGCCAACGGCTTCTCGCCAACCCGGTCATCGAGGACTACAGGATCGAGGTGGAAGCGTGAGCCGCATCGCCGTCGTGGTGTTCCCCGGATCCAACTGCGAGCTCGACGTCCAATGGGCGCTGCGGGCGATCGGAGCCGAGGCCGAGATGGTGTGGCACCGGGAGACCGACCTGTCGGGCTTCGACGGCGTGGTGCTCCCCGGCGGTTTCGCCCACGGCGACTACCTGAGGACCGGGGCGATCGCGCGTTTCTCCCCCGTCATGTCGGCGGTCACCGCCATGGCCGAGGCGGGCCGCCCGGTGGTCGGGATATGCAACGGGTTCCAGATCCTGTGTGAGGCCCATCTGCTGCCCGGGGCCCTGATCGCCAACCGGGATCTCCGCTTCATCTGCCGTCCCGTCGAGGTGGAGATCGTCGACACGGCCACGGTGCTCACCGCATCCGTCGAACCGGGAGCCGTCCTCACGCTCCCCCTCAACTCCTACGAAGGCCAGCACACGGACCCGTCCGGCACCGCCCGGGTCGTCGCCCGCTACGTCGAGGACGTCAACGGTTCCCAGGACCGGGCGGCGGCGATCGCCAACGAAGCCGGCAACGTGGTGGGGATCATGCCCCATCCCGAGCGCTCATCCGAAGACGTCCTCGGCAGCAGCGACGGCCGCTTGCTGCTGGAGAGCCTGGTCGCAGCCACGGAACGGATCCCGGCATGACGACCGATCTCGCCCCCGAAGAAGACGCCCTCACAGAGAGCGGCGACACCGGCGGAGAAGACGAGGACACTCTCCATCGCCGCCTCGGCCTGACCGACGCCGAATACCAACGAATCGTCGAGATCCTCGGGCGAGAGCCCCGGCCGGCCGAGTTGGCGATGTACTCGGTGATGTGGTCCGAGCACTGCTCGTACAAGTCGTCCCGGGTGCATCTCGGCCGGTTCCCGACCGAAGCGCCGTGGGTGGTGGTGGGGCCGGGCGAGAACGCCGGGGTCATCGACCTGGGTGACGGGTGGCTGGCGGCGTTTCGGATCGAGAGCCACAACCACCCCTCCTACGTCGAGCCCTACCAAGGGGCGGCCACCGGGGTCGGAGGGATCCTCCGGGACGTGTTCACGATGGGGGCCCGGCCCATCGCCCTGTGGGACCAGATCCGCTTCGGCCCGCTCGACAACCCGAAGAACCGGTACCTGTTCTCGGGAGTGGTGTCGGGGATCGCCGGCTACGGGAACGCCGTCGGCGTCCCCACCGTAGGCGGGGAGATTGCCTTCGAGGAGTGCTACTCGGGCAACCCGCTCGTGAACGTGATGTGTCTGGGGATCCTCCGCCGCGACCAGCTCGTGCTGGGCACGGCCGGGAAGCCCGGCAACGTAGCCATGTTGTTGGGCGCCGCCACCGGCCGGGACGGGATCGGCGGGGCTTCGATCCTCGCCTCGGCCTCCTTCGACGAGGAGTCGGCGACCAAACGCCCCTCCGTCCAGGTCGGCGATCCGTTCGAGGAGAAGAAGCTGATCGAGGCGTGCCTGGAGCTGTACCAGAAGGACCTCGTCGTCGGCGTCCAGGACCTGGGAGCCGCCGGCCTGTCTTGCGCCGCCGCCGAGCCCGCCGCCCGGGCCGGCGTGGGCATGGAATTGGACCTCGACACGGTGCACGTGCGGGAGCCGCAGATGACCGCCCCGGAGCTGCTGATGTCGGAGTCCCAGGAACGCATGATGGCCTTCGTCGAGCCCTCGAAGGTCGACGACGTCCTGGCCGTCGCCGCCAAATGGGAGATCGCGGCGTCGGTGGTGGGGAGGGTCACGGACGGGTCCCGGCTGGTGGTGAGACACCAAGGGGAGGTCGTGGCCGACATCCCCGCCGCATCCCTCACCGAGGAAGCGCCCCGCTACGACCGGCCACTCGGCGAGCCGGCGTGGATGGAGGACCTCTGGTCCAACCGCTTCAAGCACATGACCGCCCCCGAGATCGGGCCGACCCTGCTGCGACTCCTCGACGATCCCTCCATCGCCTCGGCGGCCTGGGTGTACGAGCAGTACGACCACATGCTTTTCCTCAACACGATCGTCGGACCGGGCAACGACGGGAACCTGCTGCGCATCAAGGGCACAGAGAAGGCGATCGCCGTCTCCACCGACGGCAACGGCAGGCTGTGCTATCTCGACCCCCGACGCGGGGCGGCCCGCATCGTCTACGAAGCCGCCCTCAACGTGGCCATGACCGGGGCCCGGCCGCGGGCCGTGGTCGACAACCTCAACTTCGGCAACCCCGAGAAGCCGGAGGTGATGTGGCAGTTCCGGGAGACGGTGGAGGGGATTTCGGAGGCGTGTGAGTCGCTCGGCATCCCCATCGTCGGCGGCAACGTCTCCTTCTACAACGAGACCGACGGGCTCGACATCTACCCCACACCTGTCGTCGGGTTGGTGGGCGTTGCCGACCCCTACCCGAAGCATCCGCCGCGCCTCGACCGGGCGAGGGCGGGCATGGACCTCTGGCTGGCAGGGCCGGTCGATGCCACCGACCTGGCCGGCTCCTCGTTCGAGAAGGTGGTCTACGGCCACGTGGGCGGCCGTCCCCGCGCCGCCGACGGGACGGCCGCCCGGGCGGCGATCGACCTCGCCGTTGCGCTGGTGTCCGAGGAGTTGTCGCCGTGCCTCCACGACGTCTCCGACGGCGGATTGGCGGTCGCCGTCGCCGAGATCGCCATCGCCTCCGGCGTCGGGGTCACCTTCGAATACGCCGACTGGCGGCACCTGTTCTCGGAGGATCCGCACCGGTTCGTGTTCGTCGCCGACCCGGCGCACCGCGGGCGAATCGAGGAGCTGGGGGCGGCATGCCGGGCCACGCTGACCCGGATCGGCGAGGTCGGAGGGGAGGCGATCGTGTTCACACGGGGGACGCGAACCGACGCCGTCGACCTGGACGAGGCGACCACCACGTACCGGCGAGCCCTGCCCCGCCGCCTGTCCTGAGTCGAAACGTGTCACACCCGCCCGATACGTTCTCGGGCATGAACGTGACACAGATACCGACCGCCGATCCTCTGGAGATGGCGCTCGCCGCCCTCCGCGAGGCCGGGTTCGAGTTCACCCTCGTGTGCGAGGGCCCCGAGACCGCCTGCGACGACGTCCCCGCCGCCGCCTGACGGCTTCCGGCAGCGGCCATTGGCCGAGTACCATCGGCCGCCGATGCCGCGCACCATCGGAATCCTCACCGCCGGCGGCGACTCCCCCGGTCTCAATGCAGCCATCCGTGCCGTCGGCAAATCCGCCGCCCGCACCTATGGCATGCAGCTCATCGGGTTCCGGGACGGCTTCCGGGGGCTGATGGAGAACCGCTTCGTCCGTCTCGGCCCCGAGGACCTCGCCGGCATCCTCGATCGGGGCGGGACCATCCTCGGCACCAGCCGCACCCGGGTCCACAAGATGGACATCGGCAACGGCAAGCCGATGGACATGCGCCCGATGATGAAGCGCAACGTCGAAGAGCACCAGCTGGAAGCCCTGGTGTGCCTCGGCGGTGGCGGCACCATCAAGAACGCCCTGCGACTGGCCGAGGTGGGCATCCCTGTGATCTGTTTGCCGAAGACGATCGACAACGACGTCTACGGCACCGACGTGACCTTCGGCTACGACACGGCCGTCAACATCGCCACCGAAGCCATCGACCGCCTCCACTCCACCGCCCACAGCCACCATCGCATCGTCGTCGTGGAGGTGATGGGCCACAACACCGGCTGGCTCGCCCTCGCCTCGGGGATCGCCTCCGGAGCCGACGTGATCCTGATACCCGAGGTCCCCTACGACGTCGACGCGGTGGCCGACAAGATCCTGCAGCGCAAGACCGCCGGGTCGCCGTTTTCGATCGTGGTGGTGGCCGAGGGCGCCATGTCTCGGGAAGCAGCCGAGACCTTCGCGAAGCTGGAGGCGCGCAAACAGCAGGCGTCCACCGACGAGGAGAAGCAGGCGGCCAAGCGCGAGATCGAGGCTTTCGAGCAGGCTCAGCTCCGTTCGACGGAACGGCTCGCCGAAGAGCTGGAGGAAAGAACCGGGCTCGAGTCTCGGGTCACGATCCTGGGCCACGTCCAGCGGGGCGGCACGCCCTCTCCGGCCGATCGGCTTCTGGCGACCCGCCTGGGAGTGGCCTGCGTCGACTTCATCGCCGAGGGGCGAGTAGGGGTGATGGTCGCCGTCCGCGGGGAGAGCGTCGAAGCGGTGGACCTGAAAGAAGTGGCGGGCAAGCGCCGGATGGTCCCCCTCGACCACCCGATGATCCACAGCGCCCGACGCCTGGGCATCGCGCTCGGCGACTGATCTGGCTTATCGGGTCGCCCGTGGGATCCTGACTCTGCGATCCTGACTCCGATGTCTGTTCCTCGGTCCATCCTCTCCCGGGAGCTGCTGCCCGCCTCCATCGCCATCTACACGACGGTGGCGATCGTGGCGTTCGAAGGTCTCGCCATCACCGCCGCTCTCCCGGACCTCGCCGCCGAACTGGGAAGTGTCACGCTCCTTCCGTGGGTGATCACCTCGTTCCTCCTCGCCTCGGCGGTGGCCACCGCCATCACCGGCACGCTGATCGACTCTCTGGGGACGTCGGCCGTGTTCCGGTGGGCGACGATCTTCTTCGCCGCCTCGTCGCTCCTGGCCGCTCTCGCCCCGTCCATGGCCGTCTTGCTCGTCGCCCGCGTCGTGCAGGGAGCGTCCGGTGGGGCGATCATCTCGGTCGGCATCGCCGCCGTCGCCCTCGTCTACCCCCACCACCTCACCGGCCGGGCACTGGCCGCCAACTCCAACGTGTGGGGCGTGCTCGGGTTCGCCTCCCCGGCGATCGCCGCGGCGATGCTCGAGTTCGGGTCGTGGCGCTGGATCTTCCTCGTCATGGTGCCGATCTGCGTCGTCGCCCTCGTCGCGGGCTGGCGGACCCTCCCCAAGGCGGTGGATCCCCAGCCTCTCGACATCGACTGGGTGTCGGCGGGGCTGCTCATCGCCACGGTCGGCTTCTTCCTCGGCGCCGTATCCGACATCTCGATCGCGTCGGTGGCCCTGGTCGGTGCCGGCACCATCGTGGGCACCCTGCTGTGGCGACGGAGCCACAACCACCCCAGCCCGCTGGTCGACCCCCGGTTCCTGCGGTCGTTCCCCTACGGGCATCTCGCCGGCGCCGCCTCCCTCGCCCTGGCGGGGATGGCGGGGTTGTCGTCGTACCTGCCGGTGTACGTCCGCGGGGCGCGGGGCGGAAGCGCCTCCATGGCAGCGTGGTCGGTTCTGTGGCTGACGATCGGATGGACCTTCGCCGCCAACATCGCCGGGCGGATCACCGACCGTGTGGACGAGAAGACGGTCCTCACCGCCGGGATCTGGATCGGGCCTCCCGCGATCACCGCCGGGTGGCTGGCCGTCACCCTCCAGGCCCCGTTGCCTCTGGTCTTCGCCGCGTTCTTCGTGATGGGGATGTCGGTCGGCACCGTCACCAACGCCGCCCTCCAGCTGGTCAGACGAGCCGTCTCGGCAGGGCTGGCCGGGCGCGCCACTTCGGCTCATGCCTTCGCCCGCACCATGGGTATGTCGCTGGGAGCGGGCCTCATGGGAGGTGTGATCCTGGCGGTCGTCGCCACCCGGCTCGGCGACGTCTCCCAGGTCCGGGAAGCGCTAGCCGGGGAAGGGGTGGTGGCTCTGGCTGCCGACGCCGCCGGTGCACTCAGCTCCGGATACGCCGCCGCCCACCTCGTCGGGCTAGCCCTGGCGGTGACCGCGGCCACGATCGCCATGCGCCTGCGGTCCAGGCCGATCGCCTCTGCCGAGGCACAGAGATCCGCATAGGCTCTCCTAACAGCGACCCAAAGGGAGAGGACATGCTGGGCAAGCTGATCTGGAAGGCGGTCAAGAACGTGCCCCGCGTGGCGACGATCGCAGCCGGTGCCGGGATCGCCTGGTCGGCGGTGGGAGTAGACCACGACATGCCGATCGAACCGGCGCTTCCCGGCCTCAAGACCCACCACCCCGATGGATCCGGCGGCCAGATCGCCCTGTACCACGATGACAGCGGCCGCGGCGAGCCGGTTCTGCTCGTGCATTCCGTCAACGCCGCCGCCTCGTCGTACGAGATGCGTCCGATCTATGTGCGCCTCCAGGGCGAGCGCCCGGTGTGGGCCCTCGATCTTCCCGGATTCGGCTTCTCCGACCGGGGCGACCGCCCGTACAGCCCGCGGATGATGGGGCTGGCGATCGGCCAGGCCCTGGAGCGCATCGGCCGACCCACCCACGTGGTGGCGCTCTCGCTCGGATGCGAGTTCGCCGCCCGTGCCGCCAACGACCGGCCCGACCTGGTCCGCACCCTCTCCTTCCTGTCACCCACGGGCTTCGGAGGCCGGGTCAACCGGGGCCCGTCGTTCGGGACGCTGCTCCGGTTCCCGCTGTGGTCGCAGGCGGCGTTCGACGGCATCGCCAGCCGTCCCTCGATCCGGTACTACCTCAGCAAGACGTTCGTGGGGCCGGTCGACGAGTTGTATGTCGAGTACGCCTACCGGAGCGCCCACCAGCCTGGCGCCCGCCATGCCGCCATCGCCTTCCTCGCCGGGGACCTGCACACGTCGACCGCGTTGGACTCGCTCTACGCTTCCCTGAGCGTGCCCACGCTGGTCGTCTACAACACCGACCCCTTCAGCGGGTTCGAGCGCCTGCCCGAGTTCCTCACCGGCCGGGACAACTGGAGCGCCGTGCAGATTCCCGACACCAACGGCCTGCCGCATTGGGACGAGCCGAACGAAACCCTCGAGGCTCTCCGTCGGCATTGGGACGCCAACGAGGGCTGAGTTGGGACTCGACTCCTACCGGCGGCTGCGAATCGAGACCTCCCCGTCGGGTATCACCGAGGTGGTCCTCGACGCTCCCGAGCGGCTCAACGCGGTGGACGGCGAAGGCCACCGCGAGCTGGCGTACGTGTGGAGCGACCTCGACTCCGACCCGGGCACCAGGGTGGTGCTTCTGCGCGCCGAGGGCCGGGCGTTCTCTGCCGGAGGCGACTTCGACCTGATCGAGTCGATGATCACCGACCCGGCGGTGCATCGGCGGACACTCCGCGAGGCGCGTGATCTGGTCCGCAACCTGATCGAATGCTCCAAGCCGGTCGTGTCCGCGATCAACGGGCCGGCGGTGGGCGCCGGCCTCGCCGCGGCGTTGCTCGCCGACATCCCCATCGCCGCCAGGTCGGCGGTCATCCTCGACGGCCACACGACGCTCGGGGTCGCCGCCGGTGACCACGCGGTCGTCATCTGGCCGCTGCTCGTGGGGATGGCCAAGGCGAAGTACCACCTGATGACCAACGAGCCGATCGATGGCGAAGAGGCGGAGCGGCTCGGGCTGGTGGCGAAGGTGGTGGACGACGACCAGCTCCTGACCGAAGCCCGGGGCATCGCCGAGAAGCTGGCTGCAGGCTCCGGCGAGGCACTGTCGTGGACCAAACACACCCTCAACCACTGGCTGCGGGCGGCCTACCCCGCTTTCGACGCGTCGGTCGCCTACGAGTTCCTCGGATTCCTCGGCCCCGACGCCCCCGAAGGGCTGGCGGCGGTGAGGGAGAAGCGCCGCCCGCGTTTCCGGGCCTGAGCCCGGATGGCGGCGCGGACGGGTTCGCCTACGATGGTTCCGTGAAGTCGGCTCCCGGTGAGGCCTGCGGCGTCTTCGGCGTCTACGCCCCGTCCCAGCGGGTGTCGCCGCTCATCTACTTCGGGTTGTTCGCCCTCCAGCACCGGGGTCAGGAATCGGCCGGGATCGCCACCTCCGACGGCCGAACCGTCACCGTCTACAAGGACCTCGGCCTGGTGGCCCAGGTCTTCGACGAAGCCAAGATCGCCGGCCTCGACGGCCATCTGGGAATCGGCCACACCCGCTACTCGACGACGGGGTCCACCCACTGGACCAACGCCCAGCCGATCCACCGCCAGGTCGGCACGACGTCGGTGGCGCTGGCCCACAACGGAAACCTCACCAACACCCGCCAGCTTGCGCACGAGCTGGGCTCCGGCGTGGAGACCAGCGACTCGGCGTTGATGGTCGAGGCGATCGCCCGACGGATCGACGACGAACGCTCCGACGAACGCGGGCTGGAGAAGGCCATGTTCGAGGCCCTCCCCACCTTCGAGGGTGCCTTCTCGCTCGTGGTGATGGACCAGGGACGGGTCATCGGAGCCCGCGATCCTCACGGTTTCCGGCCCCTGTGCCTGGGCGAGCTGCCCGAAGGCGGATGGGTGCTGGCTTCGGAGACCGCCGCCCTCGACCTGGTGGGAGCCACGTTCCGCCGCGACGTCGAGCCCGGCGAGATGGTGGTGATCGACGCCACCGGCGTCCGGTCGCTGCGCCCGTTCGAGTCGACCGACCCGCGGCTGTGCATCTTCGAGTACGTGTACTTCGCCCGGCCGGACAGCCGTCTCCACGGCCAGTCCGTCCACGCCGCGCGACGGAGGATGGGGGCCACGCTGGCCGAGGAGCACCCCGCCGACGCCGACGTCGTCGTTCCGGTCCCCGAATCCGGGATCCCCGCCGCCCAGGGTTACTCGGCGGCCTCGGGGATCCCCTACGCCGACGGTCTGGTGAAGAACCGCTACGTGGGCCGCACCTTCATCGAGCCGAGCCAGTCGATGCGCGACCGGGGCATCCGCATCAAACTCAACCCGATCCCCGAGACGCTGGCCGGAAAGCGCGTCGTCCTCGTCGACGACTCGATCGTGCGCGGCTCCACCACCCGCCAGCTCGTCGAGATGGTCCGGTCCGCCGGCGCCGCCGAAGTGCACCTCCGGGTGTCCTCTCCCCCGTACAGGTGGCCTTGCTTCTACGGGATGGACACCTCCGACCGCTCCACCCTCATCGCCGCCCGAATGGAGATCGACGAGATCCGCCGGCACCTCGGAGCCGACTCGCTCGGGTACCTGTCGCTTCCGGGTCTCCTCGCCGCCACGGAAGCCGACGGGTTCTGCACCGCCTGCCTGTCGGGTGAGTATCCGACGCCGGTCGACATCAGCTCGTCGAAGTTCGTGTTGGAAAGGACGACCTGAGGATGGACTACCGGGACGCCGGCGTCGACCTCGACGGCGCCGACGCCCACGTGGAGCGCATCGCCCCGCGGGTGACGGCCACCTGGCACGACGACGTGGTCGGCGGCTTCGGTGGCTTCGCCGCCGGGATCCGCCTGCCGGAGGGCTACCGGTCGCCGGTGCTGATGATGTGCACCGACGGCGTCGGAACGAAGCTGGAGTTGGCGCGCCGGACCGGTCGCTGGGAGGGGGTGGGCTTCGACCTGGTGGCGATGTCGGTCGACGACCTCGTCGTGGCCGGAGCCAAACCGATCGGCTTCGTCGACTACATGGCGGTCGGCGCGTTGGACCCGGCCCGCGACGAGGCCATCGTCGCTTCCATCGCCGAGGCTTGCTCGGTGGCGGGGTGCCCGCTCCTGGGAGGGGAGACGGCAGAACACCCCGGGGTGATGGAGCCCGATGCCGTCGACCTCGCCGGCGCGGCGATGGGCGTGGTCGAAGAAGACGAGCGCCTCGGCCCCGAGAGGACACGCGAAGGGGACGTGGTGATCGGCCTCCGCAGCCCCAACTTGCGGTCCAACGGCTTCTCTCTGGTGCGCCGTGTGTTCGAGTCGGCCGACCTCGACGCCCGGTTCCCGGAGGAGGACGCCTCCATCGCCGAGGTCCTCCTCCGCCCCTCGGTGATCTACACCCCGGCGGTGCTGGAGGCGGTGGCCACCGGAGGGGTCCACGCCGCCGCCCACGTGACCGGAGGCGGGCTCATGGCCAACCTCACGCGGTCGGTCGCCCCCCATTTGGAGGCGGTCATCGACCACTGGTCGTGGGAGTGGCCCAACGTGTTCACCCAGATCCAACGGCTCGCCGGGATCTCGGTCGAGGAGATGCGCCGCACCTTCAACCTCGGCATCGGCTTCTGCCTGATCGTCGACCCCGATAACGCCAACGCCGTCATCGCCGCGGTCTCCCAGCACGATCCCCAGGTGATCGGTACGCTGCGAGCTCGCGACTGACGGAGTTCCGTGGGCGACGAACCGGGAGCTCGCCTCGAGTTGTCCCGCGAGCAGATCCTGGCGTTCCGACGCCGCACTCAGGGGCTGGATGTCCGGCTGCCCGCCGGTTCCGAGTCGTTGCGGCAGGCGGCATGGGCCGGCTGCCAGGACTCGGTTCCCCGCTCGGCCCTGCATTCGCTCCACGCCCGGGTCGAAGGCGTAGCGCCGGATGCCTGGGAGGACCCGACGCTGGTGCAGGTGTGGGGCCTGCGCTATGCCGCCTACGTCGTGCCCGGCGGCGAGCATGCCTACTTCACCGTCTCGCGCCTGCCGGAGAGAGGGCCGCTGCGGGAACGCGCCGATGACATCGCCGCCCGGTTGGCCGACTTCGTCGGCGATCGCCGGGTCGACGCCCGGGAAGCGGCGGCGGGGATCGGAATCCACCCGAACGCGATCCGATACGCCGCATCCACCGGGGCGCTCCTCATCCGCTGGGACGGGGCCCGCCAGCCGACGGTGTGGTTCGTCCCCCGCCCCGAGATCGAGCCGTTCGATGCCCGCCTCGAGCTGGCCCGCCGGTATCTGCGGATGTTGGGGCCGGGCACCCCGGCGGGCTTCAGCCAGTGGGCGGGGATCCGGATGCCCAGGGTGAGACCGGTCTTCGAGGCGCTGCGTACTTCGCTGGTCCCGCTGCGGATTCCCGGTGGGGAGGCGTTCCTCCTGGAAGAGGACGTCGATTCGGCCCGCTCCGAATCCGAGCCGGCACCGGCACGCCTGTTGCCGTCGGGTGACGTCTTCTACCTGGTCCACGGCCCGGCCCGGGCGGTCGTCGTGCCCGACCCCGAACACCGGGCCGCGCTGTGGCCCTCGCGTGTGTGGCCGGGGGCGGTGCTGGTCGAAGGCGACATCGTCGGCATCTGGCGGCGCTCCGGCGGCGTCGTGACGGTGGAGCCATGGCGGCGCCTCACGAAGGCTCAGCGCGTGGCGGTCGAAGCCGAGGCTGCGTCGCTTCCGCTTCCCGACGGCCCCGCCACCCCCACCGTCCGTTGGGCTGGGCCAGCCGCCTCCTCCGACCGCACGGCGAGTCCACGTCGGTCGGGTTGACTCTCGCCGAGATCGAAGGCCGTGGTATGGGGCCTCACGGAGAATCGAAGAAACTCAACGGCCCGTAGGCTTCGAGCAGCACCGCCGCTCCGCCCTCGGAGCGCACCTCCAGTTCCCCGACCCCGCGTTCGAACTCGGCCGCCATCTCGTCGAGCGCACAGCCCTGGGCGACGGCACGGCGACGAAGCTCGTCCCTCACCTCGATGTAGGGGCCGGTGACCTCGGCCGCCCGGCCGCTGAGCCGTGCCAGGTCCTCGCGTGTCAGTTCGGCCGCTGCATCCCGCAGCTCGACGATCTCGGCCGCCGCTTCGGCGACGAGATCCGAGCACGCTGAGGCTTCTTCGCCCGTGCAGCCGGAGACGGCGACCAACGCCGCCAACAGCCAACCCGAACGCCGCGCACGTGCCGGCCTCTGCCGGCGTCTCGCCTGGATCGATCCGAGCATCCCTTCCTCCCGAGTTGTCGAACTGAGCACCCTCGTCGGATGCCGACGAGGTGTGTTGGCCCTGCCGACCTATTGAGGAAATCAACGGCGGCGCCCTACGTTCGGGTTCCGCGGGCAAGGAGAGGCAGATGCAACAACGAGTTCACACCAAGCGGACGTGGCTCCGAATCGCCCTGATGATCGCTCTCATCGCCGTCCCGGCGGCGGTGGCGATCGGGAGCCACCGGTTCACCGACGTGCCGTCGAGCCATGTCTTCCACGACGACATCACGTGGCTGGCCGATCAGGGAATCACCCGGGGCTGCAACCCTCCCGCCAACACCCGCTTCTGCCCGGACGAGCCGGTGACTCGCGGGCAGATGGCGGCCTTCATGAAACGCTTCGCCGACACGATGAGCGGCTCGGGCGGGGGCGGCTCCGGCAGCGCCGGGCCCACCACACGCATCACGCAGAGCGGGACGGGATCGACGATCCTCCCGGACGACAGTTGGACGACGCTCGCTACCACCCGTCTCACGGCGCCGGCCGGCGGAGGGGCTCTCTACGTCGACGGAACCGCTTCGCTCTCCACCGAGTTCGTCGACGACCTCGGAGGAGGCGGTTTGATAGTCGCCACCGTCAACCAGTCCTGCAGCCGCAATGCGGCGGGTCCCTTCGCGGCGTGGTCGACCGCCAACCTGGCAGGGATGGACTCCGCGGCGGTGAGCGGTGTTTTCAGGGTCTCGAGCGGGACTCATACCGTCCGCCTGTGCGGATGGGCTTTTCACCTGGAGGAGTTCGAGCGGACCGAAGCCGATGCGGTCATATCCGCCATCTGGTTCCCCTCCAGTCAGGTCGTGCTGCAGGACGACGAAGCCATCGAGTACCCCACGCTGAGCGAGCTGGAGGAGTCCCTGAGAGAGCGTGTGGGCACGAGGGAGGGTTGAGAATCCGGGGCCATAGGCGAGAGCGGGGCGATCAGGCCCCGCTTCTCGCCTGGAACGACGCTTCGAGGGAGTTGGCGGCGAGCTCGGCCATGCGGGTCAGGTCCCAACCGAACGTCTTCGCCACCGCCGCATAGTTGTCCCCCACGTAGCCACCGAAATACGCCGGGTCGTCGGAGTTGATGGTCACGAACAGGCCGGCGTCGACCATCTTCGGCAGAGGGTGGTCCTCGAGGCGGTCTACCACTTTGAGCGCCACGTTGGACAACGGGCAGACGGTGAGCGGGATCCTTTCCCGGCGCAGGCGCTCGACCAGCTGGGGATCCTCGAGGCAGCGGACACCGTGATCCACTCGCTCCACCCCGAGGTCGTCGAGGGCTCTCCAGATGTAGTGGGGCGGCCCTTCTTCCCCGGCGTGGGCGACGGCCCGCAGGCCGAGCCGTCGGGCCCGGTCGTACGCTCCGACGAAGAGCTCCGGCGGGAACCCCACCTCGCTCGAGTCGAGACCCACCGCCACCACCCCTTCCAGGTGGTCGGCCGCCGCCTCGATCGTCGCCACGGCGTCCTCCGGCGGCAGATGGCGGAGGAAACAGAGGATCAGCTGGCTGGTGATGCCCAGGTTGCGGCGGGCGTCCTCCATGGCGTCTCGGAAGCCGCCCATGAACGTCTCGAAGCCGATTCCCCGGTGGGTGTGCGTCTGAGGGTCGAAGAAGATCTCGGCGTGGACGACGCCGTCGGCGGCCGCCCGGCGCAGGTACGCCGCCATCAGCTCGGCGAAGTCGTCCCGGGTCCGCAAAACGGCGGCGCCCTGGTAGTAGATGTCGAGGAACGACTGCAGGTCGGTGAACCGGTAGGCCCTCTTCACGGCTTCCACGTCGCCGAAGGGGAGCTCGACGCCGTTTCTGGCCGCCAGGTCGAACATCAGCTCCGGTTCGAGCGTGCCCTCGATGTGGACGTGGAGCTCCGCCTTGGGGAGCGAGACCAGATCCTCATCCGTCACCGCGCCACCTCCTCCTCCAACGCGATGTCTTGGGGCCTGACCGGCACCCGGTTCAGCTCCTTTCCGGTGGCGTCACGAATCGCCGCCACGACCGCGGGCGTGGACGAGATCGTCGGGGGCTCTCCCACGCCTTTGGCGCCGAACGGACCCCAGGACCCTTCCTGCTCGATGAGGATCGCCTCGACGTCGGGAGCGTCGAGGATGGTCGGCAGCAGGTAGTCCGTGAACGTGGCGTTGCGGATCCTCCCCCGGTCCAGGACCAGCTCCTCCATCACCGCCAGGCCCACTCCCTGGAGGATCCCTCCCTCGATCTGGCCGCGGATCGACTCGGGGTTCAACGCCTTGCCTACGTCCTGGGCGGTGTCGACGCGCAGCACCCGGACCAGGCCCAGTTCGGGGTCGACGTCGACGACAGCACGGTGACCGGCGACGGCGAAGTCGGCGTGCATCTTTCCCTGCCCGTTCTCGTCGGGCGGCTCGGTGGGGGGATGGCGGAAGGTCACCGTCTCCTCCCAGCCGTCCCGCACGAGGTCGTCCCACGCCGCCACCAGGGTGTCCCCCCGCCACACGCCTTCGTCGTCGAGGTCGTCGGCCCGGTAGTGCTCGAGGATCCGCTGGCGGAGGCGCCGGGCAGCCTCGTGGGTGGCGCCGCCGGAGAGCTGGGTCTGGCGGGACGCCGAAGTGGAGCCGGCGGAGTCGATGCGGGAAGTGTCGACGTGCCGCACCTCTGCTCGGGACACTCCCAGCGTGGTGCGGGCGATCTGGGCGAGGACGTTGACGAGCCCTTGACCCACCTCGATGGCGGCTGTTTCGACGATCGCTCCTTCTGGGGACAGCCGGACCCGCGCCTGGGCGTAGTCGTCGAACCCTTCCGAGAACCCGAGGTTCTTGATGCTCAGCGCGTACCCGACGCCTCGGCGCACGTGCCGGGGCTCGGTGGTGAGGCCGCTTCCGCCGGGGAGGTCGCCGCCCGACCCCGGCTCGTCGACGAGAAGCGGCATGGCGGCGAGAGAGTCGATCACCTCCACCACCGGGAGAGGGGTGTCGATGACCTGCCCCGTCGTCGCCAGCCGGTCACCGGTGGCCAAGGCGTTGCGCCTCCGCAGCTCGAGCGGATCCATGCCGAGGGCGGAGGCCAGCCGGTCCATCTGCGACTCGTAGGCGAAACAGACCTGGACGGCGCCGAATCCGCGCATCGCCCCACAGGGCGGGTTGTTGGTCCTGGCCCCGACGCCGTCGACTGCCACCGAGTCGCACTTGTACGGCCCGACGGCGAAGTAGCAGGCGTTGGCGAGCACCGCCGCAGTGGTGGAGGCGTAGGCGCCCCCGTCGACGAGGATCTTCGCTTCGACACGGACCAGGCGCCCGTTCTCGTCGGCTTCGTGGCGGTACCACATGCGGGCGGGATGCCGATGGACGTGGCCGGTGAACGACTCGCCGCGGTG
The DNA here is from genome assembly GCA_017577575.1 of Acidimicrobiia bacterium. Classification (GTDB taxonomy): domain Bacteria; phylum Actinomycetota; class Acidimicrobiia; order Spongiisociales; family ZC4RG35; genus ZC4RG17. The sequence continues at coordinate 86,187 of PKRG01000009.1, forward strand.
GTACACCATCTTCACCGGCCGACCCGTGTAGAGGGCGAGCAGGCACAGGTGGATGTGGAGGTTCACGTCCTCACGGGCCCCGAAGGCGCCTCCGATGCCCACCGGATGGGCCCGCACCTGCTCGGGACGCAGCCCGAGTGCCTCGACCACCTGCTGCTGGTCGACGTGCACGAACTGGCTGGTGGCGTACAGGTCGACGCCTCCGTTGCCGTCGGGAACCGCCAGGCCCGCCTCGGTGCCCAGAGGTGCCTGGTCCTGCATCCCCACCTCGTAGTAGCCCTCGACCACCACCGACCCGCGGGCTTCCTGGTCGCCGCGGCGGATCTTCATCCGGCGGAACACCTCGTCCCGGGCGTCGGCTTCCTCGGCGTCGACCAGCGGCTCCAGCTCCTCGTACTCGACGACCACGGCCTCCGCCGCCCGCCGGGCCGTGTCTTCGTCCTCGGCGGCGACGATCGCCACCGGCTCGCCCCAGTAGCGGACGACGTCGCCGGCGAGGACCGGCTGGTCGGGATGCTCGAGGCCGAACAACCCGGGCCCCGGTATGTCGTCATGGGTGAGGACGGCATGGACGCCGCCGATCGCCAGCGCCGGCCCCACGTCGATCGAGACGATCCGGGCGTGCGGATGGGGGCTGCGGGTGGTTGCTCCCCACAGCATCCCCTCCACGTGCATGTCCTGGGCGTACATGAACTCGCCCCGGAGCTTGGGGACGCCGTCGGGCCGGATCGTCGACTCACCGATCCCGCCCTGCACGCTTCGCCGGCCGGTGCGCGTCGTCATCGAACCTCCCTCCCCGCCAACTCCTCGAATGCACGGATGATCGCCCCATAGCCCGTGCAGCGGCAGATGTTGCCGGCCAGCGCCTCCTTTATCTCCCGGGAAGTGGGATGGGGGTTGCGTTCGAACAGGTCGACGGCGGCGACCACGAAGCCTGGCGTGCAGAACCCGCATTGCACCGCGCCGACGCGGTTCATCGCCTCCTGCACGGGGTGGAGCTCACCCTCGGGGGCCACGCCCTCCACCGTCGTCACCTCGGAGCCTTCGGCGTCGGCCGCCAGGACGAGACAGGAGCACACGAGCTCGCCGTCGAGCAGGACGGAACAGGACCCGCATTCGCCCTGCTCGCAGGCGTTCTTGGACCCATACGCCCCCAGTTGGTCGCGGAGCACATCGAGCAGGCTGGCCGGGTGGTCCACCCGGGCCGTCACTTCCTGCCCGTTGAGACGGAACCCGATGATCATGCCGCCTCCCTCCTCAGGCATCGCTCGAGCAGGCGGCGGGCGAGGACACCGGCGGCGTGACGCCGGTACTCCTCGGTCGAGCGGTGGTCGGTGATCGGCGCGACTTCCTCCGAGACCAGCCGGGCGAACTCCGCCAGGGTGGCCTCGCTCGGGGACCGCTCGGACGAGATCATCTCCTCGGCTCGGCGGGCACGCATCGGCGTCGGTGCCACCGAGCCCAACGCCACGGTGGTGGCGCCGTCCTCCCGCCGGGTCACCACGCAGCACACGGTGGAGATGACCATCGCGTTGCGCACCCCGACCTTGGCGAACTCCTGTCGTTCGGGGAGGTCGTCGGCGAGGACGATCGCCGTCACCAGCTCGTCGCTCCTCCGGGCGGTCTGCTTGACGCCGACGAAGTACTCGTCCCAGCGCAGCAGCCGGCTGCCGGAGCCCGACGTCAACTCGATCGAGGCGTCGACTGCGGCGAGGAATGGGAGCCCATCCCCGGCGGGGCTGGCGGTGGCGACGTTGCCGCCGATGGTCCCGGCGTTTCGGATCTGGGGAGAGCCGACCGTCCGCGCCGCCTGGGCGAGGGCGCGTGGACCTTCCTTCTCGATCCTGCGCCATCTCACTCCCGCGCCGATGCGCGTCGGGCTGAAATCTGCGATGTCGGCCAAGCGACGCAACGCCACCACCCGTTCCGGCCGCTTCTGGCCGTAGTTGACCTCGACCATCAAGTCGGTTCCGCCGGCCAGCGGTGTCATCCCGTCCGCCACCGCAGCCAGCGCCTCCTCCAGGTTCCTCGGGTGGATGACCTCCATCCCCTGGGAATCTAACCCGTCCCTGCGGGGAGTCCCGGCTAGCGGCGTCCTTCCATGATCCGCACGAACGACCGGGTCGCCAGCTCTTCCAGGGTGAGCCCCGTGCGCCGCACTGCTTCGGCTTCCTCGATCGCCCCGCAGTTGATGGCGCGGAGGAAGTAGTTGAGGAGCCCCTGGCCCGTGGCGGCATCGTCGAACACTTCGCCCACGAGCGTCGCCTTGGCGGCCTGCTCGACGAAGTTGGCCAGCCGCTCCCCCGCCTGGTCGAGGCCCTCGAGGAAGAACGAGTAGACCGCTGCGTAGCGGCTGGGCAACTGGGCGGGATGCAGATCCCACCCCTGGTAGATGGCGTGCAGGAGCGAGTGGCGCACGTGGCTGTAGTGCAGGCGCCACGCGCCGTGGACCGTGGACGTGTCGCCGACGGGCATCACGTTGGTGGCGCCGTCGGAGAGCCACACACCAGTGCCGGCCAGGTTCACCTGCATCAACTGGCGGGCGAAGTCGCAGGCGGGGTGGGTCATCGACTGGTGGGCGGCCGTGATCGAGAGGGACGCGGTGTAGTCGTAGGTGCCGAAGTGGACGCCACGTACCCGATCGCGGGCGGCCTCCACGTAGCGGATGGGCCCGCTGAGGCCGTCACGGTCCACCACCATCTGCGGAGTCTCCAGCATCAGCTCGATCGGTATCTGGGAGAGGCCGAGCTTCGACTCGAGCTCCGAGAGGACCTCGTCCAGCACCTGGACCTGCTCCTTGTCCTGGATCTTGGGCAGCGTGACGCAGAAGCCGTCGGGGAGCGCCTCGGCCTCGTCGGCGAGGGTGGTGAGGAAGATGTCGAGGGTGCGGATGGCCCGCCTGCCGAGCTCGCCGGTGAGCGGCTTCACCCGGATGCCGATGAAAGGCGGCAGGGTGCCTTCCGCCAACCCACGCGCCACCTCCCGGGCGGAGGAGGCGGCATGACCGTCCTCTTCGCTGTCGGGGCGGTTGCCGTATCCGTCTTCGAAGTCGAGCCGGTAGTCCTCCACCGGCTCGCGATCCAGCTTCTCGGCCACCCGCGCGTAGACCTGCTCGGCGAGATCGGTCGACGCCATCCCCAAGGCGTCGGCGAGCGTGCGTGGGTCCGGGGCGTGCTCTTCGAGAGCGCGCTTGGCCAGGGCGCCGAGCTTGGGGGCGGTGTCGGCGGCGAACAGGTGGGCGCCGCCGTAGACGGTGTGCACGGGCTGCCGCTCGGGGCGCTCGCCGGGGAAGGCCCGGGCGATCCTCGCGGACACCGCGTCGAGACGGCGGCCCCAGGCGTCGATCGTTTCCTGACTCACGGTCACAGCAACCCCTCCTTCCGGGTCGTTCGATCCTAGGAGGCGTTACGGTGCGGATCCCATGGCGACGCTCTTGCTTCGCAACGCTCTGGTCCTGGCGACGATGAACGGCCAGGAGATCCCCCGGGGAGGGCTGTTCGCCCGCGATGGCGTGATCGAACAGGTCGGCCCCACCGGGGACCTGCCCGCCACCGCCGACGAGGTGGTCGACCTCACCGGCCACGTCGTCCTGCCGGGCCTGGTCAACACGCATCATCACCTGTACCAGACGCTCACCCGGGCCGTCCCCGGCGCCCAGGACTCGTCGCTGTTCGAATGGCTCCAGACGCTGTACCCCGTGTGGGCGCGCCTGACCCCCGAGCACGTCGAGACCGCGACCGCGCTGGGACTGGCCGAGCTGGCTCTCACCGGGTGTACCACGGCTTTCGACCACCAGTACCTGTGGCCCAACGGGTCCAAGATCGACGACCAGATCGCCGGCGCCTCCGAGGTGGGGATCCGCTTCCACGTCTCCCGGGGCTCGATGAGCCTCGGCGAGTCCGATGGCGGTCTGCCTCCCGACTCACTGGTGGAAGACGAAGAGGCGATCCTGGAGGACTGCGCCCGGGCCGTGGAGCAGTACCACGACCCCGAACCGGGGGCCATGACCCGGGTCGTGATCGCCCCCTGCTCGCCGTTCTCGGTCACCCCGGACCTGATGCGCCGCTCGGCATCCCTCGCCCGGGAGATGGGCGTGAGGCTCCACACCCATCTCGCCGAGACGCGCGACGAAGAAGCCTTCTGTCTGGAGCGGTTCGGCACCCGGCCGGTGGGCTATGCGATCGACGTCGGCTGGGAAGGGCCCGACGTGTGGTACGCCCACGCCGTCCACGTCGACGACGGCGAGATCGCGGCCATGGCCCGGGCCGGGACTGGAGTGGCTCATTGCCCGTCGTCGAACATGCGGCTCTCTTCGGGCATCGCCCCGGTAGAGGGGTACCTGCGAGCGGGAGTCCCGCTCGGTCTGGGCGTCGACGGGTCGGCATCCAACGACTCGTCGGGCATGCTGGCGGAAGCCCGTCAGGCGATGCTCCTCGCCCGCCTGGCCGCGGCCGACGACGCCACCTCCCAACCGATGAGCGCCCGCCGGGCCCTGGAGGTGGCGACGGCAGGCGGGGCGGCCGTCCTCGGGCGTGACGACGTCGGCCGTCTCGCGCCGGGAATGGCCGCCGACGTGATCGCCATCGACATGGACCGGGTGGAGTTCGCCGGTGCGCTCCACGACCCGCTGGCGGCGATCGTGTTCTGCGGGGTGAGCCGGGTCACGCACTCGTGGGTGGGTGGCCGCCGGGTGGTGGAAGACGGTCACCTGGTGACGGTCGACGAGGAGCGGCTGGTGGAGCGGCACAACCGGCTGGCCGCCGCCCTGTTCGACTAGCGGACGATCCGGAAGCGGATGTCCCCGTACGGCTCGGAGGTCGGCTGAAACACCACGTGCCGATCCTCCATCCCGAAGCGGGTCAGGTCGAAGCCGATGTGGTGCTGGTTGGGGAGACGGAACTCGATCTCGGCGATCTCCGGGACCGCCTCCAGCACCGCCTGGCCGATCATCCACCCCTGGTGCTGGACGGACGCCGACCAGTCCCCGAAGAAGCGCTCGAGCATCACCTCGCGCACCCGGTTCCAGGTGGCGGTCGTGTCGGTGGGAACCCGTGAGTACTTCCACCAGGAGGTGATGGTGGTGGCGAGGATGCGGTCGTCGGTCTCCGGCAGGGTGGTGTACTCGTCCTTCGGGTAACCGCGGAACGCCGACTTGGTGGTCTTCAACACGACGAGACCCTCGACGCCGGCCCAGGTCGCATCGGTGTCGGCTCCGAGCACAACACGGGCGGTGCGCCTCTCCGACGAGCCTCCCACGAACCCGTAAGGGTCGACGCGCTGCCAGCGATGCTCGCGTAGCTCTACGTTGGCGCCGTTGATGCCGTCCCGGGTGAGGAAGTGCTCGGCGAGCGTGCGCCCGAAGCCTTCCACGTCGTCTCCGAGGTGGTCCTGTGCGAGGGCGTAGACGGTGTTTCGCATGGTGTCGGTGGGGAGCACCCGGGCGTTGTCCCCCCTCACGTAGGCGTCCTCGACCTCGCCGGTGAGCTGGACGTCGACTGTCAGCTCACTGAACCCGTGCTCGTCGTCGCCGCGGTGGATCTTCGAGACCCGGACCGACGTCTTTCCCCACGAGTTGTCGCCCAATCGGCTCATGCATCCTCCTCGGGTAGGCACAGCATCCGGCGGAGCCGGAGCAGGGTGATCTCGCGCTGTTGTCCGGCCGCCACCCGGATCTCGGCGGGGCGGTCGTTGGCGAGGCGTTGCCGGGCGATCTCGACCATCTCGGCGCCGCTGCGCCCGGCGGCGCGGACGATGTACGTGAAGCCGAACTTCTCCTCGTAGAGGCGGTTCAGCTCGGCGAGCTCGGCACGGAGGCCATCGGTCACCCCGGCCTGCTCGCGGCGGGACATCGCCTCGCCTTCAGCGGTCTGGTGCCCCGCGCTCTCGCCGATGCGCGGGTGGGCGGCGAATGCCTCCAGCCAGTCTTCTTCGCCGAGCTCGTCGAAGGCCCCGGCTGCTGCGGAGAGGAGCTCTGCTGCGTCGGCGTAGGGCCTCTCGGCCACCATCGTCTCGACCCACCTGCTCGCCGCGCAGGCGGTGTGGAAGAACTCGCGGGCCGCTTGGTCGAACAGCGAGTTCACATAGAGCATCCGGACGGCTGCCAGCGCGTCTGCCCGGGGTTCGCCCCACACCCGCAGCCGGGCGACCCCGCCGTCGGGGAAGATGTCGAGGCGGATCCTGTCGGCATCGACCGGCTGGGGGAGCGCGATCCGGTTGACGTCGTGGGCTGCCACCGCCACCTGGTCGCACGCCGGCCGCCAGGCGCCGTCGGGTCCGGCCGTCTCGATCTGCACCGAACCGGGGGCGTTGCCCTTGAAGAACCGGGTGTCGACATCGACGAAGTGGATGGTCCCCGGCAGCCCCAGGTCGATCACCACCCAGTCGTGGCCAGGGCCACGGCGGCGGGCCGTCTCCCATCCGTCCCACATGCCTTCCGGCTCGGTCGGGCTCAGCAGGTTCTCGGGGGACGAAAAGTGGGCGTCGGAGCATTCGATGCAACGGCCTCCCAGGGCGGCATCGGCGAGGTCGACGAGGCCGTCCTCGGGGCAGACGCGGTCACGGTCGGGGACGGGCCGGCCCTCCACCCTGAGCCGGGCGACCCCGCCGTCGGGATGGATGTTGAGACGCACGTGGGTGACGCGATGGTCGTCGGGGACGTCGAACGTGGCCACGTGGTCCCCCTGGAGGGGGGTGCGGGGGATCAGCTCCACCCATTCGGCCTCGTCCAGCCGCTCGGTCGGCACGCCGCAGGCTTCGAGCGAGAACGACTCGGGATAGTTGCCGGTGAAATGAGACGTGTCGACGGTGACCGCGTCGATGATCCCGGGGAGTCCGAGGCGGATGATGCACGAGTCGTGTC